>MOEB01000032.1 GCA_001939945.1 Aerophototrophica crusticola
AACCCAAACCAGACAGGAAACCCGCGACGCCGCACATGGTGGTTATCCCAAATTTCAGGCAGCCCTTTCATACAATGCGGCTGCCGAACTGCGCAAAGGGCGCTTTTGGGGCAGGGGTCAGCCCTTTGCCTTGCCCTCCAGCTCGATGATCAATTCCACCTCATCCCCCACCAGCCCATCCGCCACGCCATAGGTCATGCCGAACTCGCTGCGTTTCAGCGTGCCGCGAGCGGAGATCCCCACCGCCTCATGCCGGTCGCCGAAGGGATAGGTGCCCACCTTGTTCAAGGTGACGTCCAGGGTCACCGGCCGGGTGACGCCGCGCAGGGTCAGGTCGCCGGTGATGCGGCCCGTGTTCTTCCCCGTCTGCTCCGCCTTGGTGCCCACGAAGGTCATGGTCGGGTACTTGTCCGCCCACAGGAAGTCCTGCTTGCGCAGGTGGCCGTCCCGGGCCTTGTGGCCGGTGTCCACGCTGTCCGTGGCTATGGTGATCCGGATGTCGGACACGGCCGGAGCCGCCGCGTCGAAGGTGAAGCCGCCCTCCACCTCCCGGAAGCTGCCCAGCACCTTGGCGAAGCCGACATGGCTGACCAGGAAGCCGATGCTGGCATGCTCCTCATCCACCTCATAGGCCTTGGGCGCTGCCAGCGCCGGGGTGGACAGGGCCAGGACCAGGAACAGGGGCACGAGGCGCCGCATGGTGTCCTCCGTTTTCGGGTGGTCCCACGAAGGTAGGGGCACGGTGGCCGGGCCGCCAGGGCGGACAGGGGTTACTCGGCCACCCGCAGTCCGGCGCGGCGGGCCTCGGCGGGGTTGGTGGCCAGGGGCACGGTGAAGGTGACGACGGTGCCCTTGCCGGGCACGCTGTCCACCTTCAGCCCGCCGCCATGGCGCAGGACCAGGTCCCGCACCAGGGTCAGGCCCAGGCCGGTGCCTTTCTCCCCCTGGGTGCCCGGGCGGCTGGGGCCGGGGCCGGGCCGCGCCACCTGGTGCAGCTCCTGGGTGTCCATGCCGACGCCGCGGTCGGTGACCGCAACCTCCAGCCGGTCGCCCTGGGCACGGCTGGTCACGTGGACCACGCCTTCCGGGTGGCTGAACTTCACGGCGTTGACCAGCAGGTTGCGCAGGATGGCCAGCACCATGGTCCGGTCGGCCAGGACCCAGCGGTCGCCCACCGCGTCCAGGATCTGGATGGACTTGGCGTCGGCCGCGGCGGAGACGTCGCGGATCGCGTCACCCACCAGCTCCCGCAGGGGGAAGGCGGTGGGGGCGAAGGGCTTGCCGGACATCTGCACCCGCGACCATTGCAGCAAGTTCTCCAGCAGGTCGAAGACCTTCAGGGCGCTTTCATGCACCGACCCGGCGAAATCGGCCACATCGGCCGGGCGCATGCGGGTGCCCTGGTTCGCCAACTCCTCCGTCATGCCCAGCAGCGCGTTGAAGGGGCCGCGCAGATCGTGGGAGACGAGGGAGAAGAAGCGCGTCTTCTCCCGGTTCAGGAAGTCCAGCTCGTCATGGGCGGCGCGGAGGTCTTCCAGCGCCGACTCCGCCGCGGCGCGGGACTGCCGCTCCGCCAGGGCCGCCGCCTCCCGGCCCGCCAGCGCCCGCAGCATGGCCCAGCGGCTGAGCAGCAGCACCACGGCCAGGATCAGCACCAGCCCGCCCATGGCCTGCACCGTCTCGCCCAGGCCGGGGTACAGGGCGCCGACGCCATCGGCCACCAGCAGCAGCCGCCAGGGCGCCGCGGCCAGGCCTTGCGCCGCCAGATAGGACCCGCCCTCCGACCGGGGCAGGGGGGTAAGGCCGGGCAGGGCGGCGGCCCCGCCGGGAAGGATATCATCCAGCCGGTCCGGCAGCTGGCCGCCGGTCGCCGCGAGGGGGCGGCCCCGCTCATCCAGCAGCAGCAGCCGCATGCCGTCTGCCGGGGGCGGCCCCAGCAGGGCCGACAGGCCGGCGGCCGGGAACTCCGCCGCGAACATGCCGCGCAGGCGCCCCTCCTGCAGCAAGGCCAGGGCCAGGGTGGCGCCGCCGTCCCCGGGCATGGCGGACCAGGCGGCGGGTGCGGCGGGGTCGGTCACCTCCGCCAGGCGGCGATAGGCGGGGCTGGTGGGGTAACTGTCCAGCAGGTCCGTGCCGCCACCCCGCACCCAGGGCACCAGGGCCACCAGCCCGCGGGTGGAGGCGTAATAGACCCGCCGCGCCTGGGGCAGGGCAGGCAGGCTGGCCGACAGGGCCGGCATCACCGCGAGGCCCAGCGCCGCCTCATGCCGCAGGGTGGCGGCGTCGCTGCTGGTCAGCCCCTCCCGCCGCCGGGCCATGGCGCCGTCCAGGGCCAGCAGGGTCCCGACATCGCCGGCGGCATAGGGGGGCGGGGGTTGGTCCAGGCTGTGGGCGCGGTTGGCCCCGTCGGTGCCGCCGCTGGCCAGGAAGGCGGACAGCAGGGGCGTGTCTGGCACGGCCCCCGGCGTGGGGACCTGTTTCAGGTACAGGGTGGCCTGGTGGCGCAGCTGCTCCAACTGGCGGCCGGCGCGGGCCAGCTCCCCGTCCAGGGCGGCGGCGCGGGCCAGAAGCAGCGATTGCGCCTGCCGCTTCGCCTCCCCCACCTGTGCCTGGAAATGCAGGGTGACCAGGCTGAGCGCCAGGGCCAGGCCCGTGACCACGGTGACGGCCAGGATCCGGTCGGGGCCGAGCGCCGCCATCCATGGCCACAACCGCCTCATCAGACCCCCTGTGCCACCCTATCCCGGATTGTCTAACACCAAGGGCATGTGCGGGCAACGGGCCGCCCTGCCACACGCCCTGATGGTCATGGGGGCGGGTCCGGTGCCGCGGGGCCGGGGCTGTATGACAGACGCATGGCAGCCACCGTTCAAATGCCTTGACAGCGGCCCCCGGCACCTCTATCTCAGCCGCCCACGGACGGGCGCGTAGCTCAGGGGTTAGAGCACTCGCCTGATAAGCGAGAGGTCGGTGGTTCGATTCCACCCGCGCCCACCATCCCGTCCTGGATCAAGACGCTGACGAAAAAAGCCGGCCGCTGGGCCGGCTTTTTCGTGTTCGGGATGCCGCAGGTCGGATTAGCCGCGTCAGCGGCGTAATCCGACAGCGACGGTGGTCCCAAGTGCCCGGGCCTGGGTGCCGTCGGATTACGCGGCCTTGCGGCCGCTAATCCGACCTACCATGGCCGCCTCACGCCTTGGCGATCGCCAGCTCGATCTCCGTGCCGGACAAGTCCACCTTGGTGGCGACCCCGGTCAGGCCGCCCTGGTTGACCTTCAGGTCCACGGCCAGGGTCTCCCGCTTCACCGTCTCGGCATGGGCCTCCAGGGCGGCGGCGACCTCCGCCGGGACGGTGGCGCCGATGCGGATGCGGTCGGTGACGTGGAAGCCGGCGTCCTTGCGGGTGCTCTGCACGGCGCGGACGAAGTCGCGGGCCCAGCCTTCCTTTTCCAGCTCCGCGTCCACGGTGGTGTCCAGCACGACGACACCCTTGCCCCCGGCGAAGCGGGCAGCGTCCAGGCCTTGGTTGGTCTGCACGCGGATGTCGAACTCACCGGCCCCCAAGGTCACCCCGGCGAGGGAGACGGTGCCGTCGCCATTGTCCGTCCACTGGCCGGTCTTGCTGGCGGCCATGACCGACTTCATGGCCGGGCCCACCTTCGGCCCCACCACGGCGGCGTTGACGGCGAGCTGCCGGCTGCCCACCAGGGCGATGTCGGTGGACAGGGTGACGGCCTTCACGTTGACCTCCCCCGCGATGATCTGGCTGTAGCTTTCCAGGGTCGCGGCGTCCGGGTGGACGATGGTCAGGGTGCGCAGGGGCAGCCGGGTGCGGAGCTGCTTCTGCTCCCGGATGGACATGGCGGCGGCGCAGATGTCGCGCACCAGGTCCATCTCCGCCACCAGCTTGGCGTCGGCGGGCAGGGCCGACGCATCCGGCCAGTCGGCCAGGTGCACGCTCTTCTCCCCCGTCAGCGCGGTGTAGATGCGCTCGGTGACGTGGGGCAGCATCGGCGCCAGGGCCTTGCACAGGGTGACCAAGCAGGTGAACAGGGTGTCGTAGGCGTCCTGCTTGTCCTGGGCCGCGCCGTCCGCGTCCCGCCAGAAGCGCTGGCGGCTGCGGCGGATGTACCAGTTGTTCAGGGCGTCGTAATAGCCGGGCACCAAGGCATAGGCGCCGGGCAGGTCGAAGGCGTCCAGCCGCGCCGTCACCCCCTCCACCACCTGCCGCGTCTTGGCCAGGATGTAGCGGTCCAGGCTGCCCACCTGGTCCCAGCTGTCCCGTTGCCGCGCCTTCACCCCGTCGATGTTGGCGTACAGGGTGAAGAAGCTGTAGGCGTTCCACAGGGGCAGCACCCCCTGGCGCAGGGCCTGGGCGATGCCGCGGGCGTCCTTGGGCATGGCCAGGTCGCCGCCGGCCATCAGGGGGCTGGACACCAGGTACCAGCGCAGCGCGTCGGCACCGTAGGTGTTCAGCACCTCCTGCGGGTCGGGGTAGTTGCGCAGCCGCTTGGAGAGCTTCTGCTTGTGCTCATCCAGGACCACACCGTGGCAGATGACGTTCTTGAACGGCACGCTGTCGAACAGGGCCGTGGAAAGCACCATCAGCGTGTAGAACCAGCCGCGGGTCTGGGCCACGTACTCCACGATGAAGTCGGCGGGGAAGTTCTTCTCGAACTGCTCCTTGTTCTCGAACGGGTAGTGGAGCTGGGCGAAGGGCATGGAGCCGCTCTCGAACCAGCAGTCCAGCACGTCCTCCACCCGGCGCATCATGGACTTGCCGGTGGGGTCGTCGGGGTTGGGGCGGACCAGCGCGTCGATGCCGGGGCGGTGCAGGTCGGCCGGGCGGACGCCGAAGTCCCGCTCGATCTCCTCCAGGCTGCCGTACACGTCCACGCGGGGGTAGCGGGCGTCGTCGCTCTTCCATACCGGGATGGGGGCGCCCCAGAAGCGGTTGCGGCTGATGTTCCAGTCGCGGGCGTTCTCCAGCCAGTTGCCGAACAGCCCGTCCTTCACGTGGCCGGGGATCCAGTTGATCTGCTTGTTCAGCTCCGCCATCCGGTCCTTGAACCGGGACACCTCCACGTACCAGGAGTTGACGGCCTTGTAGATCAGCGGCGTGTCCGTGCGCCAGCAGTGCGGGTAGTTGTGCACGATGGTCTCGTGCCGCAGCACGACGCCCGCCGCCTTCAGATCCTGGATGATCTGCTTGTTGGCCTCGATGACGTTGATACCCTCGTACGGCGGCACCTCCGCCGTGAACTTGCCGGCCACGTCCACCGGCACCTTCACCGGGATGCCGTGGGCGACGCAGACGTTAAGGTCGTCCTCACCGAAGCCGGGGGCCATGTGGACGATGCCCACGCCGTCGCCGGTGGCCACGAAGTCGGCGGCCAGCACCTTGTGCGCGTTCTCCGTCCCTTGGAAGAAGGGGAAGACGGGCTGGTAGGTGCGGCCGGCCAGGTCCGTGCCCTTCATGGACGCGACCGGCTCGTACCCTTCCAGCTCCTTGGCGTATTTGCCCAGGGCCGCCTCGGCCAGCAGCAAATGGTGGTCGCCCTTCCTCACCAGGGCGTAGTCGATCTCCGGCCCCACGGCGAGGGCCAGGTTGCTGGGCAGGGTCCAGGGGGTGGTGGTCCAGGCCAGGATGTCGATGGGGCCGGGGTCGCCGTCCCGCGGGTCCAGGCGGAACTTCACCGTCAGGGCGGGGTCCTGCCGCTCCCGGTAGGAATTGTCCAGGCGCGTCTCGAAGTTGCTCAGCGGCGACTGGACGGCCCAAGAGTAGGGCACCACGCGGTAGCCCTCATAGATCAGGCCCTTGTCCCACAGCCGCTTGAACGCCCACATCACGGATTCCATGAACGACAGGTCCATGGTCTTGTAGTCGTTCTGGAAGTCCACCCAGCGGCCCTGGCGGGTGACGTAATATTCCCACTCATGGGTGAAGCGCTGGACGGACACCTTGCAGTGCTCGTTGAAGCGCTCCATGCCATAGGCCAGGATCTCCTGGCGTCCGCTGATGCCCAGCTCCTTCTCCGACTGCAACTCCGCCGGAAGGCCGTGGCAGTCCCAGCCGAAGCGCCGCTCCACCCGCCGGCCCTTCATGGTGTGGTAGCGGGGGACAAGGTCTTTCACGAAGCCGGTGACCAAATGCCCATAGTGGGGCAGGCCGTTGGCGAAGGGCGGGCCGTCATAGAAGACGAACTCGTTCGTGCCCGCGTCACCCGTGGCCGGGCGGAAGGACACCGACTCCTCGAAGATTCGGTCCCGCTTCCAGGCCGCCTGGACCTCCTCCTCGATCCGGGGAAAGTCGGGGCTCGCCTCCGCCGGGGGATAGGCCAGGGATGCGGTCTCGGCAGGGTGGGTCATGGGACAGGACCTTCGGGCAGGGGCGGACGCAGCCAATGATGACTGAGCACGGTCATATCTGGGCGCCCGCCCGCTGTCCAGGCAAGGGCGGGCAACCCTGGAAACCCCTGGTGTCAAGGCTTTCGGGCCGGGGCCGCGGCGCCGCCGGCGGGACGGCGCCGTCTGGGCCGAAGGTGGCGCCAAGGGAACGAGGTGCAGGTGGCAAGAGTAGGCAAGAATTGGGTGCGGCGCAGCATGCCCGAACCCTTCCATCTGCGCGCATGATTAAAATTTGCACCACTTTCGCGTTAACTCTTTGACAATAACCGGGGCGCGTAATGTGACCATCGGCCAAAATTGGTCACAGGGGAGGCGTCCATGGTCACTTGGGTCCGCAACCAATCCCTCGGCCACAAGATCTACGGCGTGCTGGGCCTGTTGGCCGCCGTGGCGGCTTTGTTGGCCACCGCCGGCTCCTTCTCCGTCACCGCGCTGCATGACGGGGCCAAATCGCTGAAGACATTCGACGATGTGCGCTTCGCCTCCAGCCGCGCCACGTCCAACCTGCTGGCCTTCGCGCGGGCGGTGGAATTCCTGCCCCTGTCCACCCCCGCCACCCGGCCGGCCGAAGAGGCCAAGGCGGAGAGCGAGCTGGCCGCCCTGAGGCAGCGGCTGGATGAGCTGCGCGCCCAGGGGGACCCGCAGGTCCAGGCCAAGCTGGAGGCCATCCGCCCGACGCTGGAGCGTTACCAGGCCACCCACCGGCAGGTGGTGCAGTTGGCCAGGGCGGAGAAGCTGGCGGAGGCCGGGGACGCGGTGACCGCCGCCGCCCCGCTGGTGGATGAGATGCGCGCCCGGTTCCAGGCGCTGGAGGACCACACGGCCACGGGGGTGGATGCCGCCGCCGCCGGGCTGGACGCGGAGAAATCCTCCATCCTGGGCACGCTCTGGTCCGTGGCGGGCGTCGCCATCCTGGCAGGGGTGGCCCTGGCCGTCGCGGTCGTCCGCTCCATCACCGGGCCGCTGGCGCACATGACCGCCGCCATGGGCCGGCTGGCCGAGGGGGATGACGGGGTGGCCGTGGAGGCGACCGACCGCCGGGACGAGGTGGGCCGCATGCAGCAGGCCTTGGCCGCGCTGCGCGGCACGGTGGCGGAGGCGTTCCGCCTGCGGCAGATGGTGGACGGCATGCCCGTGTCGGTGATGATGGCCGACCCGAACGACGGGTTCCGCATCACCTATGCCAACCGCCGCACGCTGGAGACGCTGCGGACCATCGAACACCTGCTGCCAGTGAAGGCGGACGAGATGCTGGGCCAGTCGGTGGACATCTTCCACAAGAACCCCGAGCACCAGCGCCGCATCCTCTCCAAGCCGGAGAACCTGCCCTGGAACGCCAAGATCAGGCTGGGTCCGGAGACCATGGACCTGCGCATCTCCCCCGTCCGCGACCGCCAGGGGCGCTATGTGGGGGCCATGCTGAACTGGTCGCTGATCACCCAGCAGGTGAGGCTGGCCACCGACTTCGAGAACACGGTGAAGGCGGTGGTGGACACGGTGGCCGCCGCGGCCGAGGAACTCCAGGCCTCCGCCGGCGCCATGTCGGCCACGGCGGAGCAGACCAACCGCCAGGCCACCGCCGTGGCCGCGGCGGCGGAACAGGCCAGCGCCAACGTGCAGACCGTGGCCTCCGCCGCGGAGGAACTGTCCAGCTCCATCGCCGAGATCGGCAAGCAGGTGGCCCTGTCCAGCCAGGTGGCCGCCGACGGGGCGGTGCAGGCGGGGGAAACCAAGGCCGTGGTGGACGGCCTGGCCCAGGCCGCCCAGCGCATCGGGCAGGTGGTGGACCTGATCAACTCCATCGCCAGCCAGACCAACCTGCTGGCCCTCAACGCCACCATCGAGGCAGCGCGGGCGGGGGACGCGGGCAAGGGCTTCGCCGTGGTGGCGAGCGAGGTCAAGGCCCTGGCCCAGCAGACCCAGAAGGCGACGGAGGAGATATCCGGCCAGATCGGGGCGATCCAGGCGGCCACCGGCAACTCCGTCACCGCCATCGGCCAGATCGCCGGGGTGATCGCCCGGGTCAACGAAATTTCCGCCACCATCGCCGCGGCGGTGGAGGAACAGGCCGCGGCGACGCGGGAGATCGCCCGCAACGTGGAGCAGGCGGCCCAGGGCACGCACGAGGTGTCATCCACCATCGCCGGGGTCAGCCAGGCGGCGGCGGAAAGCGGCAGTGCCGCCACCCAGGTGGCCAGCAGCTCCGCCGAGCTGTCGCGCCAGTCCGGCCTGCTCAGCCGGCAGGTGGACAGCTTCCTGCAAAGCATCCGGGCGGCGTGACCGGCCCCCGGATCCCGCGGCGAGGGCCCGCGGGGTCCGGGGCGGGCGTCTGTGTCCGCCGTCACAGGGGGTAACGGCCCGGCACCCCGCCCTCCACCCACCTGTTCCCGCATGGGTGGCGCCGCGGGTCAGGCGGGTAGGGGCCGGGGTGGGCGTCCCGCCCAACGATGCCCCCGGGAAAGCACGGTTAATCCAGGGTTTAAGCGACGGATGGCCTACCCCGTCGGTGCATTTGTCCCTTGCGTGACCTTCTTCGTTCTGCCATACGGGCATTGTTGTCCTGCGCCACATGCAGGACACATTCTCGGGGAACGTGTCCCGGCTGCAACGCCGGGGGGTGAAGCAAGGGAAGACAGGAAATGGTGGAACGGCCGAGCGGGACCGACCTGACCAACCCCTCCACGTCGCGCCCCGAGTCTCCTGAGAATTCCGATGCCCCCGACGCTGCCCGCCGCGGTTTCCTGCGCTCCGTCTGCAAGCTGGGCCTTGCCGCCGGCGCGGCCATCTGCCTGCCCACGCTGATCACCGACACGGCCGAGGCCGCCAGCCTGTCCGCCCCCCGCCGCACCTTGCAGTTCGTCTCCCTGCACACGGGGGAGAAGCTGAAGGTCACCTATTGGGCCGACGGCCGCTACCTGCCCACCGCGTTGCAGGACGTGAACGAGATGCTGCGCGACTGGCGCACGGGTGAGCAGACCCGCATGGACCCCAAGCTGCTGGACCTGCTGTTCCAGCTCCGCCAGAAGCTGCGCGCCGACCAGGCCTTCCAGGTCATCTCCGGCTACCGCAGCCCCAAGACGAATTCCATGCTGCACGCCAGCAGCGACGGCGTCGCCAGCAAGAGCCTGCACATGGAAGGCAAGGCCATCGACATCGACATGGCCGGCCGCCAGCTCAAGAAGATCCGCCAGGCCGCGCTGGATTTGCGCCTGGGCGGCGTGGGCTACTATCCCAAATCCAGCTTCGTCCACGTGGACACCGGCCGCGTCCGCCAGTGGTGAAAGTGTAAGCGGCTTGTGTTCTCTCAAGCATGCAAGGTGAAATCACATACCTGCTAATTCTTCTGCGTTGACCTTTAACGCTTTTCCTCTATGGATTTTGCCTGTTGAATCTTCGCAAGCAGGATAAATTTTCACCTTTTTTATTTTCTCATGGATTAATGCCTGCCCTATAGATTGATACGTATAGCATTTTGCTGCTGACGCGCCATCCTCTAACTTAGCCGGAAGTTTCGTGTCTACTAGGGATGGAATTGCGTCATTCAGAGTCAAAAGCTTTTTAGCATGAGGTAGCAAGATATAGATTTGGTTCACAGTAACTGGTCGATGCCCATTGTTAATAACTTTCACTTCTAGATGTTGGCATCCCGAATGAGCGCCGTTCATCGAAGATGGATGCCGAAATTGCACATCCAGCTTTCTCTTTTCTTTCTGAATGATTTTCAAGAAGTTAAATGTGGACAGGCCAGCTCCCCAGAGGGCAAGGAGTAGCAATATTATATCTTTGTAGCTTAATAGAAATTCCTTTATTAACATCAGGATTTCCCATTGCGCGTGCCAGTGACCACCACCACAATACCGAAAGAATGTATAAGACTTATACAATTTTCTCTAGCTAGCTCTTTCCCTCATCCCCTCCAGCACCGCCCGCACGTCAGCCGGGATCGGGGTGGGGCGGCGGGTTTCGCGGTCCACATAGACATGGACGAAATGGCCGGCGGCGGCGGGGCTGTCGGCGCCCGCCTTGAACACGCCCACCTCATACCTCACGGAGCTGGTGCCCAGGTGGGCCACCACGATGCCCACCTCCAGATCGTCGGGGAAGGCGACGGAGGCGAAGTAGCGGCAGCCCGTCTCCACCACCAGCCCGATGGCCGGGCTCCGCTCGATGTCCAGCACGCCGGCCCGGACCAGCATGGCGTTCACCGCCGTGTCGAAATAGGAATAATAGGTGACGTTGTTCACGTGCCCATAGGCGTCGTTGTCCATCCAGCGGGTGGTGACGGGCACGAAGCTGCGGAAACGGTCCCGGCCGGGGATGTCGGGGCGCTGCTTGTCGGACACGGGGCGGACCTCTCGGGGCAGGGGCGGCGGTAAGCCAGGGTGGCCTGTGTCAAACGTTTGTTCAAGTGCCGTCGGTGTTCGCCGCCGCGAAGCCTGAGACAAGGCTTTCCCGCAACGGGGGAATCAGCCATACCATTGCCCGATGGGGTAAGGGGGAGGCTTGTCCATGCGCCAGGGGATCGTCGCGGCCCTGTTGCTGCCGCTGTTGCTGGGGGCCTGTTCCGCCGGCGGGCCGCAGGGAAGCGGGCCGGTGGCCGCGCCGGCCCGGGCGACGGTGGCGGAGGCGCCCGCACCGGCCCTGACGGACGAGCAGCTTTTCGGCATCTCCCAGGTCGCGGCGGCGGTGACCAGCCCGGAACTGGCGCGGCCGCTGGTGCGCATCACCCCGGACAACCCGGACCTGGTCTGGCGCGACGGGGCCAAGGGGCGGCAGGTGAAGGTGGCGTCGGTCATGCCCGCCGGTTCCTACCGCAAATATTACCTCGGCAAGGCCACCGGCACCTCCCCCAAGGGCTGGGGCACCATGTGGGTGACGGCGGCACCGCAACTCCAGCGCTTCTGCGCGGCCGTGCCCGGCGACGCGGATGCCAAGCGCCGCCGTGTCCAGCAATGGCTGGGCCTGAGGCCGGAGGCCAACGACCCCTGGGTGGTGGAGTTCTGGGTGGAGCCCGCGTCCCTGGCCCGGCCCTGCCCCAACCCGGACATCACGGCGGAAAGCTGCCCGGTGGACACGCCGCAGACCGTGGCCCGCCCCACCTGCGACGCCAAGGACAAGGCCTGTGCCGAGAAGGTCGGCTTCGTGGACTGGCTCGACAGCTACACCCGCCTGTCCGTGGTGGCCGGCGGCTATCCCTGGACCCGGCTCGGCTATACCTTCGACTGGAAACCCGCCGAGGGCAAACCGCCCGTGGGCGAGACCGTCGCCTTCAGCCGCTATGGCGCCACGGAATTCATCCTGCGGCCCAACCAGCCCTATGAGCAGGCCAGCGCCACGACGTTGGGGGATTACTGCAAGTGACCGTGGCGTCGTCCGCTTTGGCGGCATGCCCCAATGTTTCTAGGTGCTTTTTACATACATTTTGATCCGCTCAAGTCCGTGTTCCCAACACACGGTCCCCGCAGGCTTTCCTGTTCAGCTTCTCATACGAAGAACAGGCTGACGACGAACACGTCCTCCACCAGGTCCTTGCCCACCGCGGTGTTGGCGATGTCGCGGATGCGGGCCTTCATGCGGGCCAGGTCCGCCGGGGTCGCGTCGCGGCGGACCAGCTCCTCCGCCGCCAGCGCCTCCGTCACCGTGCCGATGATCCGGGGGCGGTAGCTAGACACCGTTTCCACGTCCGCGGCCAGGCTGCCGGACTTGCGCACCACCAGGTCCACCAGCAGGCGGGCATAACCCAACCGTTCCTTCCCCGGCACCAGGATGGGAGTCAGGTGGATGTAACGGATGGCGTCCGGGTCCTGGGACTTGGGCGGGGGTTTCTTGACCGGCTTGGCGGGCTCGGCAGCCAGGGCCGGCCCGGCGGGGCCCACCCACAGCGCCAGGGCCGGCAGGCTTGCCAGCAGCATGCGGCGGGACGGTAGCGGGCACCGCGCCATGGGGGCCACCCGACGGTTCGATTCCAGCAAAGGTTAGCATGGGGAACCGTAAGTTGAAAGGGGGTGCCCCCCGGCCAGCACCCGCGGCCGTCCGGGGCACCACGGGAGGAACCGTAGCCCCGGCTGCGTGGTTGACCAATGTGACAGGATATGGATCGACCTGAGAGGGGTGTGCCGTGGCTGAGCGGATGGGGCTTGCGGGTCTGGTGCTTTGCGTGGCGGCGCTTTCCGCCTGTTCCTCGGCGCGGGAGGCGGAACAGGCCCGCTACGCCCAGCAGGCCCTGGTGGGCATGCCGGCCGAGACGCTGCTGTCCTGCGCCGGCGTGCCGGAGCGGCGGGAAGCGGCGGGCGGGGACGAGTTCCTGACCTATACCAGCGCCCGGGCCGGCGGGTCCGGCAGCAGCATCGGCCTGGGCGTGGGCGGCGGCGGGGGCAATCTGGGGCTCGGGCTCGGCCTGGGCATCCCGTTGGGCGGGGGTGGCTCCTCCTCCTGCGCCGCGACCTTCACGGTCAGGCAGGGCCGGGTGGCCCAGCTCGCCTATCGTCAGGATAGCGGGGACACGGCGGCGTGTTACGCCATCGTCGAGAATTGCCTGTCCCGGATACCCCGACAACAATAACGAAAGCCGCGGAACCCCAAGGGCTTCAGGCCCGTTGGCGTGGGGCAGGTTCTGGTTAACGGGTACGATGCGCGGAGGGGAAGACATCATGGCGGCCAGTGACACTCCCAAGGACGACCGCCCGGGAAATGACGCACGCTCCCGCGAGGAGGAGCGCATCCGGCGGCAATCCGAGCGCATCCGCGAGATGGAGCGCCTGATGCGCGCCGCGGCCGCCTTCGCCCGCGGCAAGCCACCGCGCTGAGCCGCGCGCCGGCGCCGGCCACGTCCGGCGGCCATCCATGCTGGCCGCCGGTGCCGCCGGGACTCACCCCGGCAGCAGCGCCTCCACGGCGGCGACAAGCTCGTCCGACAGCGGGGCGACACGCGGGCCGAAGATGCCGGCCACCTGCCCGTCCGGGCCCAGCAGCAGCTTGTGGAAGTTCCACTTCGGCAAGGCGGCCTCCCCCACCTCCTCTCCCAGCCAGCGGTAGAAGGGATGGGCGTCGCCGCCCAGGACGGGCTGCTTGGCCGCCAGCGGGAAGCTGACACCGTAGTTCCGCTCACAGAAGGCGCCGATCTCCCCGGCGTCACCGGGCTCCTGCCCGCCGAAATCGTTGCTGGGCACGCCCAGCACGACCAGGCCGCGCTCGCGGTAGCGGTCCCACAGGGCCTGCAAATCCTTGTATTGCGGGGTGAAGCCGCAGGCCGACGCCGTGTTCACCACCAGCACCGGCTTGCCGGCGAAGGACCCCAGGCCGATGGTGCCCGTCCCGTCCAGGGTGGGGAAACTGAAGGCGTGGGCGGTGGTCATGGTCCGGTCCCCTTCCAAGGCGCGCTCGGGCCATAGGTGGGGGCGAAGGGGGCACCCTGCCAGCCCGATCCCCCGGAAATTCCATGCATCCCCTTGGAATTCTTGCAGAAACAGGGTTGTCCGCCGACACCGGCGAATGATTAACTGTTGCCAGCCCGGGACGGTCGGCCAACGACCGCCAGGAGGGCGGAGGGAACTGCCGCCAGCGGCGGCATAGCGCAGGGGACGACAGACCATGAGCCTTCGTTTCAGCACCATGACCGCCGCCCTGATGGCCCTCGGGCTTATCGGCATGGGCGGCGCGGCCCAGGCCGGGCCGACCCTGGACGCCGTGAAGGCGCGGGGCCAGCTCGTCTGCGGCGTCAACACGGGGCTGGCGGGGTTCAGCAACCCGGACAGCCAGGGCAAGTGGACCGGCCTGGACGTGGATGTCTGCCGCGCCGTCGCCGCCGCCGTGCTGGGCGACGCCAACAAGGTGCGCTACACGCCCCTGTCCGCCCAACAGCGCCTGACGGCGTTGCAGGCGGGGGAGATCGACATCCTTTCCCGCAACACCACCTGGTCCCTGACCCGCGATGCCCAGGGCTTGGACTTCGCCCCCGTCACCTATTATGACGGCCAGGGCTTCATGGTGAACAAGTCGCTGGGCGTGACCAGCGCCAAGCAGCTGGACGGCGCCACGGTGTGCGTGCAGCCCGGCACCACCACCGAGCTGAACCTGGCCGACTATTTCCGCGCCAACAACATGAGCTTCAAGCCCGTGGTGATCGAGGCGCTGGACGAGGTGAACGCCGCCTTCTTCGCCGGCCGCTGCGACGTGCTGACCACCGACGTGTCGGGCCTGGCCGGCATCCGTGCCACGGTGGCCACCAAGCCGGACGATTTCCTGATCCTGCCGGAGGTGGTCTCCAAGGAGCCGCTGGCCCCCGTGGTCCGCCATGGCGACGACCAGTGGCGCGACATCGTGCGCTGGACCGTCTATGCCCTGGTGGAGGCGGAGGAGAAGGGCGTCACGTCCGCCAACGCGGACGAGAAGCTGAAGAGCGCCGACCCCGGCGTGCAGCGCCTGCTGGGCGCCCAGGGCGATCTGGGGAAGCTGTTGGGCCTCGAGCCGCAATGGAGCCACCGTGCGGTCAAGCAGGTGGGGAACTATGGCGAGATCTTCGAGCGGAACCTGGGCAAGTCCACCCCGCTGAAGCTGGAGCGAGGCCTGAACGCCCTGTGGCTGAACGGCGGCCTGATGTACGCCCCGCCGTTCCGGTAAGCCCCGTAGGTCGGATTAGCGGGCGTATGCCCGCGTAATCCGACGGCAACCAGGAAGCCTGCGGCCTGTCGGATTACGGCGCTGACGCGCCTAATCCGACCTACGAACCGGTGGCCATGTCAGCACCCCCCCGTAACAGGCTGAACCCCAACGACCCCCGCGTCCGCGCCCTGCTGTGGCAGGCGCTGGTGCTGGGGCTGGTGGCGCTGGGCACCTGGTACCTGGCGTCCAACACCATGGCGAACGTGGCCCGGCTGGGCGTCGCCTCCGGCTACGGGTTCCTGGGGCGGGAAGCGGGGTTCCAGATCGGGGAGACGCTGGTGGCCTACGGGCCCCAGGACCCTTACGCCCGCGCCTTCCTGGTGGGGGTGCTGAACACGTTGAAGGTGGCGGGCATCGGCATCGTGCTGGCCACCATCCTGGGCACGGTCGTCGGCATCGCCCGCCTGTCCCGCAACTTCCTGGTCAACCGGCTGGCCGCGGGGTACGTGGAGGCCCTGCGCAACGTGCCGCTGCTGCTGCAACTCTTCCTCTGGTACGGGGTGCTGACGGAGGGGCTGCCGGGACCGCGGCAGGCGCTGGAGCCGCTGCCGGGCCTGTTCCTGTCCAACCGGGGCCTGAAGCTGCCCGGCCCGGCGGACGACCCGACCTGGTCCTGGGTGGCCGCGGCCTTCGGGCTGGGGGTGCTGCTGGCCCTGGCGGCCACCGCCTGGAACAAGGGGCGGCAGGCGCGCACCGGGAAACGGCTGCCGCTGCTGCCCATCACCCTCGGCCTGCTGCTGGGCCTGCCGGGGCTGGTGATGCTGGCCTTCGGCGGGGCGGCGCTAGACATGCCGGTGCTCAAGGGCTTCAACTTCCAAGGTGGGGTCACGCTGACGCCGGAGCTGGCGGCCCTGCTGTTCGGCCTGGTCACCTACACCGCCGCCTTCATCGCGGAGATCGTGCGCAGCGGCATCCAGGCCGTGGGCCACGGCCAGACGGAGGCGGCGCTGGCGCTGGGCCTGTCCCGGGGCAGGGTGCTGCGGCTGGTGGTGCTGCCCCAGGCGCTGCGGGTGATCATCCCGCCCACCACAAGCCAGTTCCTGAACCTGACCAAGAACAGCAGCCTGGCGGTGGCCATCGGCTACCCGGACTTCGTCTCCGTCGCCAACACCACCATCAACCAGACGGGGCAGGCGGTGGAAGGGGTGGCGGCCATCATGGCCGTGTTCCTGGCGGTCAGCCTCAGCCTCTCCGCCCTTATGAACTGGTACAACCGGCGCATCGCGCTGGTGGACCGCTGACATGGACGGAGCGCTGAGATGAGCGACGGCGCCTTCGGCCTTTCCCCCGGCGAGCCGCCCGCCACCCGTCCGCCGCCGGCCATCGCGGCGCCGGGGGTGGTGGGCTGGCTGCGGGCCAACCTGTTCCGTACCTGGTACGACACGCTGCTGACCCTGGCGGTGCTCTACGTCCTCTGGCTGGTGGTGCCGGACGTGGTGCGCTGGGCCCTGGGCGACGCGGTCTGGTCGGGGGAGGCGGCGGCCTGCCGGGCGGCGGGCGGGGCCTGCTGGGCCTTCGTGGCGGAGAAGTGGCGCTTCATCCTGTTCGGCACCTTCCCGGCCGACCAGCACTGGCGGCCCACCCTGGCCATGCTGCTGACCATGGGCGTGTTGTTGGCCAGCGCCGACCGGCGGTTCTGGGGGCCCAGGCTGCTGGTGCTGTGGGCGGTTGGGCTGGGGGCGGCGTGGCTGCTGATGGCCGGCGGGCTGTTCGGCCTGTCGCCGGTCCCGACCGAGCTGTGGGGCGGGCTGCCCCTGACCCTGGGCCTGTCGGTGGTGGGCCTGGCCGTGGCCTTCCCCCTGGGAGTGCTGCTGGCCCTGGGCCGGACCAGCGCGCTGCCGGTGCTGCGGGTGCTGAGCACCGCCTATATCGAGCTGATCCGCGGCGTGCCGCTGGTCAGCGTGCTGTTCATGGCCAGCGTCATGATCCCCCTGTTCCTGCCCACCGGGGTAAGCATCGACAAGCTGCTGCGCGCCCAGATCGGCCTGATCCTGTTCGCCGCCGCCTACCTGGCGGAAGTGGTGCGCGGCGGGCTGCAGGCCATCCCCAAGGGCCAGGTGGAGGCCGCATCGGCCCTGGGCCTGGGCTATTGGCAACGGCAGCGGCTGATCATCCTGCCCCAGGCCCTGTCCCTGGTGATCCCGCCCCTGGTGAACACCTTCATCGGCTTCTTCAAGGACACCAGCCTGGTCATCATCATCGGCCTGCTGGACCTGCTGTCCACCGCCAAGGCCGCCCTGACCGACCCGGCCTGGCGCGGCTTTTACAAGGAGGCGTACCTGTTCGTGGGCGTGATCTACTTCCTGTTCTGCTACGCCCTGTCGCGCTACAGCCGGTACCTGGAAACCAGCCTGTCCAAGGGGAGGCGGCGTTGACCGACCTGTCGGGCGACGAGCCCATCATCGAGCTGTCCGGCGTCAACAAATGGTATGGCGCGTTCCACGTACTGCGGGACGTGTCGTTGACCGTGGCGAAGGGGGAGCGGATCGTGGTCTGCGGGCCGTCGGGGTCCGGCAAGTCCACCCTGATCCGCTGCATCAACCGGTTGGAGGAGCACCAGGCCGGTACCATCCGGGTGCACGGCATCCCCCTGGACCAGGATGTCCGCCACATCGAGGCCATCCGCCGCGACGTGGGCATGGTGTTCCAGAGCTTCAACCTGTTCCCCCACCTGACGGTGCTGGAAAACCTGACCCTGGCCCCCGTCTGGGTGAAGAAGACCCCGAAGGCGGAGGCTGAACGGCTTGCCCGCCAGTACCTGGAGCGGGTGCGCATCCCGGAACAGGCGGACAAGTACCCCGGCCAGCTTTCCGGCGGTCAGCAGCAGCGGGTGGCCATCGCCCGCGCGCTCTGCATGAATCCCAGCATCATGCTGTTCGACGAGCCCACCAGCGCCCTGGACCCGGAAATGGTGAAGGAGGTGCTGGACGTGATGGTGGACCTGGCCCAGGGCGGGATGACCATGCTGTGCGTCACCCACGAGATGGGCTTCGCCCGCCGGGTGGCCGACCGCATGGTCTTCATGGACAAGGGCGAGATCGTGGAGGTCGCCCCGCCGGCCGAGCTGTTCGCCAATCCCAAGAGCGAGCGCACCCGCGCGTTCCTGGGGCAGGTGCTGGGGCATTGAGTATGCAGGGATTAAGGTCGGAAATTGATTGAAGATTCGTAGGCTTGTTGACTTTTGTGTCTAAATTAGATATGAAAAATTGATTTTAGCTTATCACCTGGGGGTGTGTCTTCTTCTTTTTTTTCCATCTTCTGGAGCCTGTCAAAGGCGTAAGTCACTTCATTGATATAATCCAATCAATGGAGAAAAAGTCAAATGTCTCCGTTTTCTATCGGGGGCATGCTGACAAGTCTTTCCTTTGTCAACCCTCTCTTTTTCGAGATGCGGGGCATCGTCGTCATGAAGATAGGCTGCTGATGTCTCTTGTAGCGACACAGCCAGATGCTTTTTCGGCCGATAGTTCCACTTTCGAAAGGCTTGTCAGGGCTCAACATTACTCGTTGCCGACTCGGCTGCTAGACATAAGCTCAAACCCTTTGATTGCTTTATACTTTTCTGTATGCGGCGAGCCAAATGCTGATGGTGAAGTTATTGCTTTTGCTTGTGAAGATAAACTTGTGAAGTTTTTTGGTAGTGATTCAGTCAGTATCTTGTCTAATTTGGCGTATCTGAAGCCTGCCGAGCGAAATGTTTTGAGAAAGAACATGAAATCTTCTAAAGATCACTTCAATTCTCTTTCGGAAGTCAATAGACTTGTCTGTTTCATTAAGGAAGAGAAACCCTATTTCACCGCCGCTATAAATCCTGCTGATTTGAGTCAGCCGGTATTTGTAAAGCCAAAACTGAGCAATCGCAGAATTGTTGCTCAGAACGGGGCGTTCATTGTTTTTGGCCTCAATAAAAATTTAGACAGTGGTTTTTCAGAAAAGTTTATCACAGTAAGAATAAATATACCAGCGCTCAGGAAAGCGCAGATTTTATCGGAATTGGACAGGCTTGGTATTAATGAAGGAACTGTTTTTCCTGACCTTGAAAAATCCTCCGTTTACATTAAGTCCAAGTACAAGGCACCCTTGAAGTAGTATCAACAGTCAAATCTTTGTCCGTGAGTATCGACACAGATCGGCGTGACGGCGAGCAAGGACTCTGAAGCCTGGAAACTTGTAGATGAGGATTCCGAGCGGTTGGTACATCAAAAAAATACTTGCGTGCGACGGTGCCAAGGAAGCGACACTGGTTCAAGTAGAAATAACTTCAATGTTAAATTTATCCTCCTTTCTTTATCCTCAATGCGCCGCGGCCCAGCTGTGGCCCCAACCGGCTTCCGCCTCCAGGGGCACGCCCAGGGTGGCGGCGCCCTCCATCACCCGCTTTACCAAGGCGGCCGTCTCCTCCACCTGCGCGTCCGGCACCTCGAACAGCAGTTCGTCATGGACCTGCAGCAGCATCTTCGCGTCCAGCTTGGCGGCAGCCAGCGCGTCGGGCAGGCGGATCATGGCGCGCTTGATGATGTCGGCGGCGGTGCCCTGGATGGGGGCGTTGATGGCCTGGCGCTCGGCGAAGGCGCGCTGGGGGCCCTTGCCGTCGCGGATGCCCTGGATGGTGCAGCGGCGGCCGAACTGGGTGCAGACGAAGCCGTGCTGGCGCGCGAACTCCTTGGTCTGCTCCATGTACTGGCCCAGCTGCCAGAACCGCTCCAGGTACTTCTTGATGTAGAGCGTGGCCTCCACCTGCGGGATGCCCAGGCGCTGGCTGAGGCCGAAGCCGGAGATGCCGTAGATGATGCCGAAGTTGATGGTCTTGGCCTTGCGGCGCAGGTCACTGTCCACCTTGTCCACCGGCACGCCGAACACCTGGGCCGCCGTGGCGGCGTGAACGTCGATGCCGTTCTGGAAGGCCTCCTTCAGCGCGTCGATGCCGGCCATGTCAGCCACCAGCCGCAGCTCGATCTGGCTGTAGTCCACGGACAGGAGCTTGTGCCCCTCCGGCGCCACGAAGGCGGCGCGGATCTTGCGGCCCTCCTCGGTCCGGATCGGGATGTTCTGCACGTTGGGGTCGGAGGAGGAGAGGCGGCCGGTGTTGGTGGCGGCCAGGGCGAAGTGGGTGTGGACGCGGCCCGTCTCCGGGTTGATCTCCTCGGCCAGCGCGTCCGTGTAGGTCACCTTCAGCTTGGTAAGCTGGCGCCAGTCCAGCACCCGCTGGGCGATGGGGTGGCCCTGTTCCGCCAGGGCCTCCAGCACCGTCACGTCGGTGGAATAGGCGCCGGTCTTGCTGCTTTTCTTGCCGCCGGGCAGCTTCAGCTCATCGAACAGGATTTCCCCCAACTGCTTGGGGCTGCCGACGTTGAAGGACCGGTTGGCCAGCTTGTGGACGTCCGCCTCGATATGGACCAGCCGCTCGGCGAAGTCGCGGGACATGTCCCGCAGCACGGCCCGGTCCACCAGCACGCCTTCCTGCTCCATCCGCGCGATGATGGCGGGCAGGGGGCGCTCGATGGTCTCATACAGCGTCACCTGCCGTTCCCGCACCAGCCGCGGCTTCAGGTAGCGGTAGAGCCGCAGGGTGACGTCCGCGTCCTCCGCGGCGTAGGCACACGCCTTGTCCAGGGGCACCTTGTCGAAGCTGATGCGGTTGCGCCCGGTGCCGGTGACGTCGTCATAGGTGATGCTGGTGTGGCCGCAATAGAGCTGGCCCAGCTCCTTCAGCCCATGGCCGTGGGCGCCGCCCTCCAGCACGTAGGACATCAGCATGGTGTCGTCCACCGGCGCCACCGCCATGCCGTGCCGGTTGAAGACGGTCAGGTCGTACTTGATGTTGTGGCCGACCTTCAGCACCCCCGGGTGGGCCAGCATCGGCGACAGGACCCGCACCACATCCGCCAACGGGATCTGGCCGGGCAGCAGCCCGCCGTCACCGCCGAAGTCCAGCCCGCCGGACGGGCCCGCATCCGGCTTCTTGTGGGCCACGGGGACATAGCAGGCCTTGCCCGGCTCCACCGACAGGGACAGGCCCACCAGCTTGGCGCGCATGGCGTGCAGGCTGTCCGTCTCCGTGTCCACGGCGACGATGCCGGCCTCCATGGCCTTGTCCACCCAGGCCTGGAGCTGTTCCACCGTCTGGACCAGTTCATACTCCGTGCTGTCGGGGCTTGGCACGGGCACCCCGTCGGCGCGGGGGGCGGCGGGGGTGAAGTTGCGGGCGTTGAAGGCGGCGCGCACCGCGTCCGTCCGGTCCGGGGCGGGGGCGCCCGCGGGGGTCGGGGCGGCGCCGTCGGCCAGGGCGCCGTCCTTGGCCAGCTCCGCCTCCACCTTGTGGACGATGGAGCGGAAGCCCTGGAGTTTCAGCCACTCCACCAGCTTGCGGTGGTCCGGCTCCCGCACCACCAGCTCCTCCACCGGCGTGGGCACCGGGGCGTTCTCCTCCAGCTGAACCAGCTTCTTGGAGATGCGGGCAAGCTCCGCGTTGGTCTGCAGCTTCTCCCGCCGGCCGGCCTGCTTGATTTCCCCCGCCCGTTCCAGCAGGGCCTCCAGCGAGCCGTATTCGGTGATGAGCTGGGCCGCGGTCTTCACGCCGATGCCGGGCACGCCGGGCACGTTGTCCACGCTGTCGCCGGCCAGGGCCTGCACGTCCACCACCTTGTCGGGCGTGACGCCGAACTTCTCGAACACCTCGTCGGGCCCGATATACTTGTTCTTCATGGGGTCCAGCATGCGGATACCGTCCCCCACCAGCTGCATCAGGTCCTTGTCGCTGCTGACGATGGTCACCGGCCGGCCCAGCGCCCGGGCCTGGCGGGCATAGGTGGCGATCAGGTCGTCCGCCTCATACCCCTCAAGCTCCAGGCAGGGCAGGTTGAAGGCATCCACCGCCTCCCGGATCAGGGCGAACTGGGGGCGGAGGTCCTCCGGCGGCTCGGGCCGGTGGGCCTTGTAGTCGGCATAGATCTCGCTGCGGAAATTCTCCCGCTTGCTGTCGAACACCACGGCCACGGCCTGGGCCTTCAGGTCGGCCAGCAGCTTCAGCAGCATGTTGGAAAAGCCCAGCACCGCGTTGACCGGCGTGCCGTCGGGCCGGGACAGGGGCGGCAGGGCGTGGTAGGCGCGGAAGATGAAGCCCGACCCGTCCACCAGGTACAGCGGGTTGCCGTCCGCGGCGGGGGTGCCCTTGGGCGCGGCGGTCTCGGTCGCAGTGGTGGTGTCGGTGGGCATCGGCGTTCAGTCCGCGTTCCGGGCGTCGGGTCGGGGCTGAACATGGCCCAGCGGCGGGCGGGTGTCGAGGGTTTGGCAGCTCCCGCCCGGTCGTCTTGGCACGGCTTTCGAATTCGAAAGTGGCGCCTCCGCGCCCCGCCCCTCACGCCTTCCAGTGCGTCGGGTCGGACAGGAAGCGGCGGATGCTGGACAGGGCCTCCTGGGGCAGGGCGTCCCGGTCCTCCGCCGCCTCCAGCAGGTCCCACCAGGTGGACAGGGCGTGCAGCCGCACCCCCAGGGGCGACAGGTGCTCATGGATGGCGTCGAACACCCCGTACTGGAACACCACCATCAGGTCGGTGACGTTGGCGCCCGCGTCGCGCAGGGGTTGGACCAGCCCGGCCTTGCGGTGCCCGTCGGTGGCGAGCTGCTCCACCAGCAGCATCCGCCAGCCCTGCTTCACCCGCCCTTCCACCTTGTGCTTGCGCGGGTCTGCCTCCCCCGCCGGGCGGCGGACGAAGACCAGGGGCAGGCCCAGCCGGTCGGCCAGCATGGCGGCCACGGGCACGCCCGGCCCGTCCGTGCAGCAGGATATGGCGTCCAGCCGCCCCTCCACCTCCCGCTCCACCATCTCCAGCGCGTGGTCCAGCAGGCGGTTGCGCCGGTCCGGGAAGCCCAGCAGGGGCCGGATGTCCACATGCAGTGGGCTGGACAGGCCCTGGCCCACCCGGAACGGGTTGGCGTCGTCGAAGCAGACGCAGCCGCTGTCCAGCAGCATGGTGGCGGTGTCTACGGCGTTCTTGCGGTTCTCGATGTCCGCCTGGGTCGGGATCATGGCGTGGCCTCCCCCTTCTGCCTTCTTAAGGGGAAAGCCTAGCAACCCCTGTCAGGGGCGGCGATGAGAGAGGTCAAGGGCCCCGGGGGCATTGGGCATACCCCCACGGGGCAAGGGGCGTAAAAGCCGCGCCCGCGGAACCAACCCGCGGGCCGCCGTCAGCTGATCTGCGACAGCGCCTCTTCCAGCTCGTTGAAGTCGGGCATGTACTCGCTGGGTACTTTCTTGCGTGCCGCCTCGATGCTGACCTGCGGGGCATAGCCGCCCAGGTGGGCGGTGATGGCGGCGCGGATCACGTGGTAGAACTGGTTTTCCTCCTCCACGATGCCCTTCAGGCGCGAGGCGATGGGCGCGCACAGGCCGTAGGACAGGAAGATGCCCAGGAAGGTGCCCACCAGGGCGCCGCCGATCAGCTTGCCCAGCACCTCCGGCGGCTCGGTGATGCTGGCCATGGTCTTGATCACGCCCAGCACCGCCGCGACGATGCCCAGCGCCGGCATGGCGTCCGCCACCGCCTGGATGGCGTGGGAGCTGTGCAGCCCCTCATGCTTCACCTTCTCGATCTCCTGCTCCATGAGGGCTTCCAGCTCATGGGGGTTGTCCACGCCGATAGAGAACATGCGCAGGTAATCGGCGATGAACTTGACCGTGAAGGGGTCCTTCATGATGGTCGGGTAGGCGTTGAAGATGTTGCTCTCCATCGGCTTCTCGATGTGCTGCTCGATGGCGAGGACGCCCTTGGTCTTCATGGTCTTGAGGATCTGGTACAGGAGCGCCAAAAGCTCCATGTACTCCTTCTTGTGGAACCGGGCGCCGCCGAAGATCCTCTTGATGTCGCCCAGCGACTGCTTGATCACGTGGGTGGAGTTGGCGATCAGGAAGGTACAGGCCGCCGACCCGCCGATGATCATCACCTCCTTCGGCAGGGCCTCGATGATGATGCCGATCTTGCCGCCGAAGATGATGTACCCGCCGAACACGCAGAAGAAAACGCCGGCAAGGCCAATGATGGCGAACATGCGCCCACCCCGGATTCCGAAACCACTACCCCGCTAGAACGTCAGCGCAAACGCCGGATTTGTCAAACCATACCCCGTTCGGTGGGCCCCTGGGCCGGCGGTTGTCACTTGCCCCGGTGTCGCAGGCCCGTCATCCCGCCGCCTTGTCGTCCACGGCAACCTTGTGCTTGCGGCTGAACCAATCGGGCAGGCGGTCCACGCAGGCCCAGACCAGCAATGCCACCCAGCCGGCCGAACTCCACGACCCCACGGCCAGGTTCAGCCCGGCCAGCACCTTCAGATGCCGGTGCCGCCGCACCGCCGCGATGGCGGTGGGCAGGAAGACGATGACCAGGGCGAAGCCGATGCCGAAGGCCACCGCCGCGGGGCCGGCCTGGACCAGCATGTCCCAGGCTTGGGAAAGTTCTTCCATCCGTATCCTCCCGAATATTGGGTTTCCCGCAGGCGCCGGGTTCACCCCTGGGCGCAGGGCGTGTCGTCGTTGGCGATGAAGATCTGCTCCACCGGCTGGCCGAACAAGCGGCCGATCTTCAGGGCCAGGGGCAGGGACGGGTCGTACTTGCCGGTCTCGATGGAGTTGACGGTCTGTCGGCTGACGCCCAGCCGCTCCGCCAGCTCCGCCTGGGACCAGCGGCGCTCCGCGCGCAGGATGTGCAGGCGGTTCTCCATCATCTGTACTTCCGGTAGGCGAGCATCCAGCCGACCGTGTAGCCGACCCCGAACAGCAGGACCAGGTACAGGGCGGGCACCGGTGGCCGGCCCGCCACCTCCTGCAGCAGCACGAAGCTGCACGCCGCCCCGGCGCAGAACAGCACGGCGATGCGCAGGGCGATGCCGTCCATGACCTTGAACAGCTCGTCCTGGCGGCCGCAGAAGCGGAACCAGTGCAGCAGGGCGGCGACGAAGGGCAGGGTGGGCAGCATGGCCAGCGCGCGGGTCAGGTCATCCTCGGCCAGCGCCGGCCGGTCCTCGAACAGGGCGGCCAGGAAGCCGGCGATGGCGCCGGCCACGAACATGTAGGCAAGGCCGAACAGCAGGTCGCGCTTGTCGGCCCGGGTCAGGCTGGACCAGCGGACCCACAGGCCGCCATGGGTGATCTCCACCATCATCCCCTCCTTCTGGTTGGCGCTTCGGAAGCCGGCTCAGCGATAGGACCGGGCCACCAGGCGGGTGGCGACCAGCCACAGGGTGCCCATTACCGCCCAGACCGTGACCATGGGCAGCCGGGGAAGCCCGGCGCTTTCCAGGAAGCCATAGGTGAGGCTCAGCAAGGCTGTGCCGACAAAGGCCAGCATGATGGCCTCCCCCTGGATGCGGCGCTGAAGTTCATCCATCCGCCGGAACTGCTGCCAGACCAGCCAAGCCATTGCGAGGGCCGGAAGCATAGGTAGCAGGACGACGGGCACCAGGGCCGGTCCGGCTACCCATCCCCGGTCGATGGAGGCAAGAACAGGCAGGGTGACCAGGGCATAGGCCATGGACGCCAGCCCCATCTTCCGCCCATACGCCTTGCCGGACAGCCCCTCCGCCCCGCTGTCCACCCTGTCGGCCTTGTCCATCGCCACCTCCCTCTGTCATGTCTTGGCGACAGAATGACAAGCTTCCTTGTCATGATCAAGCGTCCTTTACAAACAGACGCGGGACCTTGACCTGCGTCCCTCCGCGCGGGCTCACCCCCTTGCTTTCGCCGGCCGCCGGGTCCATGACTCATGGCAAGCCCGGGGTGCCCCGGCGGCTTGGTGGCCGTCGGGGCTGAGATCACACCCGTCGAACCTGATCCGGGTCATGCCGGCGAAGGGAGGAAGCCAGTGACCATTTCCGATTCCCCATCCAAGCCCCCCCATTCCAGGCCAAGGGTCGCCATCATTGGCGGCGGGATCGTCGGCCTGTCCATCGGCTGGCGGCTGGCCGCGGCCGGCTGCGCGGTGGACGTGTTCGAGCGGGCCAAGGCCGGGCAGGCGGCCAGCCGCGCCGCCGCTGGCATGCTGGCCGCGGGGGTGGAGGCGGAGCCGGGGGAACAGCCGCTGCTGCCCCTCTGCCTGGAAAGCCAGCGCCTGTGGCCGGACTTCGCGGCGGAGCTGGAGGCGGCAAGCGGGCTTGAGGTGGGTTTGCGGCGGGAGGGGACCATGGTCGTCGCCCTGACCCGGGACGACCTGAACATCCTGCGCAGCAATTACGAGTTCCAGCGCAAGCTGGGCCTGCCCCTGGAATGGCTGACCGGCGCCCAGGCGAAGGAGCGCGAGCCCTTCCTGAACCCCCGCGTGGCCGCGGCAGTCTATAGCCCCAATGACGGGCAGGTGGACAACCGCAAGGCCTGCGGCGCCCTGGTGGTCGCCCTCGCCAAGGCCGGCGGGCGGCTGCATGAGGGGGTGGAGGTCACGGGCGTGGAGGTCACCAACGGCCGGGTCGCGGGCGTGGTGCTGGGTGACGGGCTGCACCAGGCGGACGTGGTGGTGCTGGCGGCGGGGGCCTGGTCGCGGCAGATGGCCGGGCTGCCGCCCGCATCGCTGCCCCCGGTGCGGCCGGTGAAGGGGCAGATGCTGTCCGTGTCCATGGACCCCGCGGACCCGCTGCTGCGCCATGTGGTCTGGGGCCCGAAATGCTACCTGGTGCCCCGGGCCGACGGCACCCTGATCGTGGGCGCCACGACGGAGGAGAAGGGCTTTGACGCCAGCCTGACCGCCGGTGGCGTGCTGGCCCTGCTGGAGGCCGCCTGGCGCACCTTGCCAGGGATCGAGGAACGGCCGATCACCGAGATGTGGACCGGCTTCCGCCCGGGCAGCCGGGACGACGCGCCTATCCTGGGCCCGGCCCTGGGCGTGGACGGGCTGGTGCTGGCCACCGGCCACCACCGCAACGGCATCCTGCTGGCGCCCATCACCGCCGACGCCATCGCGGGATACGTGCTGGCCGGCCAGGTGGACCCGCGCATCGCCGGCTTCGGCGCCGACCGCTTCGCGCCGAGGGAGGCCGCGGCATGAGCACCGTCAACGGCAAGCCCCACCCGCCGGGACCCCTGCTGTCCTTCCTGGAAAGCCTGGGGCACGGGCCGGAGACCCGCGGCCTCGCCATCGCCCTGAACGGCGCCGTGGTGCCCAGGTCCCGCTGGACGGAGACCACCGTGGCCGAGGGCGACGCGGTGGAGGTGGTGAAGGTGTTCCAGGGGGGGTGAGGCAACCCACCTGTCTTTCCAGAGGACACGGACGGCACGGACCAAGGATGGTTGCCGCCCCGCGGCGGTTGGATGGTGGCGGGGATCAAGTGGGTCCGTGTCCGTCCGTGGCATGTCCGTGCCGTCCGTGTAAAACATCCACGCACCCGAAGCAGGCAGACGAGATGACCCAAGACCTCCTCACCATCGCCGGGAAAAGCTTTTCCTCCCGCCTGTTCCTGGGCTCCGCCGGGTACCCGAACCAGCAGGTGTTCCTGGACAGCCTGGCCGCCTCGGGGGCGGAGGTGCTGACCGTGTCCGTCCGGCGGGCGGACCTGACAGGCTATGGGGAAGGGTTGCTGGACCTGGTGGCCGGCAAGGTCTGGCTGCTGCCCAACACCGCCGGCTGCGCCACCGTGAAGGACGCGGTGCTGACCGCCCAGCTCGCCCGGGAAGCCATGGGAACCGACTGGGTCAAGCTGGAGCTGATCGGAGACCGGGAAACCCTGTACCCCGATGTGGAGCAGTTGCTGAAGGCGGCGGACACGCTGGTGCGCGACGGCTTCACCGTGCTGCCCTATTGCACCGACGACCCCGTGGTCTGCCAGCGGCTGGCGGATGTGGGCTGTGCGGCGGTGATGCCGCTGGGCGCACCCATCGGCACGGGCCTGGGTATCCTGAACCCCTACAACATCGAGCTGATCTGCAGCCGCAGCCCCGTGCCCGTGGTGCTGGATGCCGGCATCGGCACCGCCAGCGACGCCGCGCTCGCCATGGAGCTGGGCTGTGATGCCGTGCTGCTGAACACCGCCGTGTCCAGGAGCACCGACCCGGTGCGCATGGCCGCCGCCATGCGCACCGGGGTGGAGGGGGGCCGCCTCGCCCGCCTGGCCGGCCGCATCCCCAAACGCACCCGCGCCGAGGCCAGCAGCCCCGAGCTGGGGCTGATCGGGGGCTAGGTGCTTCCCACCCCGCCCCTTCTGCTGATAACCGACCGGACGCAGGCGCGGCTGCCGCTGGTGGACGTGGTGGCCGCCGCGGTGGCGGGGGGGTGCCGGTGGGTCAGCCTGCGGGAGAAGGACCTTTGCCCGGCCGGGCGGCTGGCTTTGCTGGCGGAGCTGCGCGCCGTGACCGGGCCGGCGGGGGCCCAGCTGACGGTGCATGGCGACTTGGACGCGGCGCGGGCCTGTGACGGGGTGCATCTGGGCGCCGGGGGTGACGTCACGGCGGCGCGGGATCTGCTGGGGCCGGGGGCGCTGGTCGGGGTGTCCTGCCACACGGTGGACGCGGTGCGCCGGGCCGCGGCGGCCGGGGCGGATTATGTGACGCTCAGCCCCATCTTCCTGACGGACAGCAAGCCGGGCTACGGGCCGGCCCTCGGCCCGGGCGCCCTGCGGGGAGCGGCGGCGATCGGTGTGCCCGTGCTGGCCCTGGGCGGGGTGGGGGTGGCAACCGCCGCCGCCTGCCGGGAAGCCGGGGCGGCGGGGCTGGCTGTCATGGGCGGGGTGATGCGGGCGGCGGAGCCGGCAGGGTTGGTAAGGCGGTTGCTCGGCGCTTGGTGTCCCTAAAGCTTCGCGCCGCGCAGGCCCAGGACGCGGGCCTGCATCTCCTCCAGCGTGGCGGTGGGGGGAAGGGTGTGGCCCACCACCACCTCCAGCCGGCGCCACAGGCGGCGCGGCCAGGTGCGGGCGCGCAGGTCGCGGCAATAGGTGAAGATGCTGCCCCAGGCGCCGCGCACGGCCACCGGCACCACCGGTACCGGCGTCTCCCGCAGGATGCGCAGCACGCCGGGGCGGAACGGGGTCATCTGCCCGTCCTTGGTCAACTGGCCCTCCGGGAAGATGCAGACCAGCTCACCTGCGCGCAGGGCGGCGGCGATGCGGGCGAAGGCAGCCTCATGGATGGCCGCGTCCTCCTTGGCGCCGGCGATGGGGATGGCGCCCAAGGCCTTGAAGAACCAGGACAGCAGGGGTGCCTGGAAGATCCTGTAGTACATGACGAACCGGACGGGGCGCGGGCTGGCCAGGGCCACCAGGACCGCGTCCAGGAAGCTGACATGGTTTGCCACCAGCAGGGCCGGCCCTTGCGCCGGGATCAACCCCGTCCGCCGCCGCCGCACCCGGTAGCAGGCATGCACCAGCAGCCAAGCGATACCGCGCATCACCCGACCGGCTGTTTCCTGTACCCACCCCGACATGGCGCCCTCATTTTGAACAATGTTCATTCCGTGGTCCGAACATCACCCGACACCGGGCATGTTGTCAAGGCGGATTTTGAACATTGTTCAAAACAGTGTCGATCAGGGGAAGCGACAGCTCTCAACCTGATCCCGTCAGGGCTGGGGAAAGGGGTGACCGACCGGCCTCAGCAGATCACGTCCAGGAACATGCCCCGGCGATAGCGCGCGGGCAGGCGCAGGATGCCGTCCACCATCAGGGCCGCCAGCTCCAGCGGGTTGGGCCAGCGGTTGCCGGGCCGGCCCTTCTGGATGGGCCGGGTGGACGGGGCCGTCACGGCGCCCGTGCGGCGGCCCCCGCTTTCCGGGATCGGGCCGCCGAGGCTGGGGAGGGTGGGCCTGGTCTCAACCATGGGGTGCCGCTCCGGCTGTTCGGACGGCGAAGGTTAACCCAATCGGATGCGGCATGCACGGGGCAAGGTTCGGTCAGGCGAACTCCCGCCGCTCGGCCAACGCCCCCTCCGCCCCGTGCCGGTCACCGGTGCCGCCGCGCAGGCGCTTCAGCATCTGGAACTCGTCCGGGTCGTGGCCGCAGAAGACCACCACCTCCCGCCCATGCTCCGCCACCAGCCCGCGCAGGCGGCGTTGGTTGTGCAGGCGGGACCGGCGGTCCACCTCCATCATGGTCTGGTAGCCGCGCAGGCCCGGCGGGCAGTGGTGGCCGTCGGCGTCCATCTCCGCCGCGTGGAAATAGGCGTCGCCGGCATGCAGCAGCCAGCCGTCGGGCAGGCGGATGGCGACGCCGGCATGGCCCTCCGTGTGGCCGTACAGGGGCACCATCAGGATCTCCGGCGGCAGGCCGTCCAGGTCGCGCACCGCCTGGAAGCCGAACCAGCCCTCCCCCGCGTTCGCGTCATAGGGGCGCCAGCGGATGCGGTCATCCCACTGCTCCGGCCTGTAGCGCTGGCTGGCGATGAAGCCGTCGCGGCCCTTGGTGGCGGCCCGGAACTCCCGCCCCATCAAGTGGACCATGGCCCCGGGGAAATCCTCCACCCCGCCGGCATGGTCGAAGTCCAGGTGGGTCAGCACGATGTGGCGCACGTCGCGCGGGGAGAACCCCAGCCGCTGCACCTGGCGCAGGGCCGTTTCCTCCGGGTCCAGGCGCGGGCGGTTCAAGCCGCGGAAGAAGGGGCTCAGCCGCTCCCCCGGGCGGCGGGCGTCGCGCATGCCGAAGCCGGTGTCCACCAGGACCAAGCCATGGCTATCCGTTTCCAGCAGCAGGCAGTGGCAGACCAGGGTGGCCGGTTGCCCGGCATGGCTGATCCGCCCGTCCATCAGCCGCCCGCCCCAGGGACAGCAGGTGCCGCAGTTCAGGTGGTGGATGCGCATGGGGCCCTCCGCTGGTGGCTGTGTCCGGTCCCAACCGGTGACGGGCAGGGGCGTTGCAGGGGCTTGACCTTCCAGCCGCTGGAAGCTTCAGCCTTCGCCTGCCATAAAAGGGAGGGAACCATGCGCAAGTCGGCGGAGCGGCGGGCGGCCTACCGGGTCGAGATGGACAGGGCTCGGGCCGCGGGGAGACGGGGCGACCTGGACGGGGCCATGGGACATCTGGAACGGGCCCACATCCTGGCCCAGCCCTGGGCCTGGCCCCATACCCGCACCCATTGGGCCATGCTGTGCCTGGGCCTTCGCCGGGGTGACGGGCGGGAGGTGGCGGGGCAGGTGCTGCGGCTGGCCTTCGGCTGGGCCGGTTCCCTGCTCGGGTGGCTGCCCCACGGCAATCCCGGCAGCGCCCGGGTCCCTTCCACCCGGCCGGTGCCGCCGCCGGACGACTTGCGCCCCCTGGTGGGTTGAGGCGGCGGGGCGCGGGGTCTATACCCAAAGCCTCACCCCCACCCCCGACCGGAAGCCATGATGAGGAAAGAGGAGCTGGAACGCCGCCTGCTGCACCGGGACGGGCTGATGCTGGTGGTGGACAAGCCCGCCGGGATCGCCGTGCATGCCGGGCCGGGCGGGGGCGACGACCTTGAGCGCTATTTCCACCATCTCCAGTTCGGGCTGCCGCGGCCGCCGTCGCTGGCCCACCGGCTGGACCGGGACACGTCGGGCTGCCTGGTGCTGGGGCGCCATCCCAAGGCCTTGCGCAAGCTGGGCATCCTGTTCCAGCAGGGGCGGGTGGAGAAGACCTATTGGGCCGCCGTGCTGGGCGGGCCGGAGGGGGAGAGCGGCCGGGTGGAAAACGCCCTGGTCAAGCGCACCGACGCCAAGCGCGGCTGGCGCATGATCGCGGTGGCCCCGGGCACGGAGGACGCGCTGGAATCGGTGACCGACTGGCGCGTGCTGGGCCGGGGCACCATGCCGGGTATCGGTCCCGTCAGCTTCATGGAGTTCAACCCGCGCACCGGCCGCACACACCAGATCCGGGTGCATGCCATGGGGCTGGGCTGCCCGGTGCTGGGGGACCCCGTCTATGGCGGCAAGCCGCTGACGCCGGAGGGGCAGGCCCTGGCCTTGCACCTGCACAGCCGGGCGGTGACCGTGCCCCTGCAGCAGAGCAAGCCCCCCGTCACCGTGACCGCCCCCGTGCCCCCGCATATGCGCGCCGCCCTGGCCGCCTGCGGCTGGGCGGGGGAGTCACCCTAAATACCCGTAGGCTCGAGGCGGATGCCCTTGCGGGTGACGGCGCCGTCGGGCTGTGTCTCCAGCCAGCGTTTCCAGGCCTGGAAGTGGGGGGCTTGGCGGTGGGCGTCGATGGCGGCCTCGTCCCGGAACTCCTCCCAGAAGTAAAAGATCGCGGGGCCGCCCGGCTGCTCCTCCCCGCGGGCGCGGGCCACTTGGAACCGCTCGCAGCCGGGCTCCTGCCGGCTGCCGGCGGCGTTGGCGCCCTGGACCTCCAGGAATGCCTCCACCAGGTCCGGCCGGACCTCTACCCGCACCAACTGCCACACGCCCTGCGCCATGGATTTCCCCGTCATCTCGCCACCACCTCGACCCCGTCCAGCAGGACGGCGCCCGTGCCGGTGAAACGTACCCCGGTGGTCACCGTGGCGCTACGGTCGCGGATCATGGCCTCCAACGCCGCCGCCCGCTCCTCCGGCACATAGAGCTGGAAGACCCGCCCCGGTTCCCGCAGGGGGCGGGGGCACTGGCGCAGGTCCTCCGGCGCGCAGGATCGCAGCGGGCGGGCGATGGGGCGCAGCGGGTCGGCCGGGTTGTCCTCCAGGCAGGCGCAGGGCGGTAGGCCGGGGAAGGGCGGGACCATCGGCATGGCGTCTTCCCCCCTGGCGCCAGGCCTGGGCGGGGGGGCCGGGGCGGCCTGTCCCAATGCCGGGGTGAGGTCGAGTCGGGCCACCAGATAGTGCCCCCGCAGCAGGTCCCGCGGGTCCACCCCCACCAGGGCGATGCGGTGGACGGGCAGTTGCTCCCGCTCCGTCACGATGGCGCCGACCCAACCGGCCACCAACACGGTGGGCAGCAGCAACAGGGCCAGGGTGATCAGCCGTCTCATCGCCTCACGCCCCCGCCGCCCGGGGCCCGCCCCAGGCGATCACCTTGCGGGCGGCGACACCCAGCCCCATCAGCAGGGCACCCGCCAGCACCAGCCCGAAGCCGGTGGCCATCAGCCCGCCCGCTGCCTCCAGGAACACGCCGAACACCCGCAGGGCGACCAGCGCCACCGCCAATTTGAACAGGCCCGGCTCATGGTGCCGCAGGGCCAGGACGGCCACCGTGACCCAGCCGGCGCAGAACAGCAGCGCGGTGGAGAGGGTCTGCGGCACCGCGGGGAGGAAGGTGGGGAGCACGATCCCGACGGGGACCGATCCCAGCAGAAAACCCAACGGCCGCGCCTCTCGCCGCCGCCCCTCCGCCAGGGCGAAATGCGCCGTGAGCAGAAGCAGGCTGCCGCCGACCCCCAGGATGGCCTTTTCCGTCAACAAATCGGCCCTGGGCGACTGGAAGACGAAATGGCCGTGGGCCAGGAAGATGCTTGCCATGACAGCCAGCGCCGACAACGCGCCATCCCGGAACAGCCGGACCCAGCCCGGGTCCAGCGACGGGGCGGCCCCGCGCAGGCCATAGAAGGCCGCCACGGGCACCATAAGGGCCAGGCCGGACAGCATGCGGGCGTCAAGCCATGCCTGATACCTGTCCAGCAGCAGGTAAAGCCAGACCACCACCCCGCAGGCCCACAGGACCCGGTGGAACTGCCCCCGCACGAAGGCCAGGGTGAAGGGCGTCACCAGCGCCAGCCAGAAGCTGACCAGGCCAAGCGCGCTGCCTTGCAACTGGAAGCCCTGGCCCACATGGGCGATGAACGCCAGGGTGCTGGCGGACAGCAGCAGCAACGCCACCTCCGCCCGGTTGCCGCCGGGTCCGGGCTTCAGCCAGTGCCAGGCCAGCAGGCCCAGGACCACGTTCAGCGCCCCGTGCAGCCCCAGCTTCACCTCCAGGGGGATGGCGTCCCAGTTGGCCGAGACGATGGCCACGATCCCCAGCGCCACCGCGAACCCGCCCAGCGCCGCCAACGCCGACGGCAACCGCACCCGGCCCCGCCCCGCCTCGAACGCCGCGATCCGGGCCGCCGTCTGGGCATCCAGCAACCCGGCCTCCTGCCACGCCGCGAGGCGGGCCGGAAGGCTGCGGGGTCCGAGGGGGAGGAGGGGGGCGGACACGGGGAGGCTCCGGGTGAACGATGTTCAATGAAGCTAGCAGCATGGTGCGCGTGGTGCAAGGAACCAATAAGCTCAACTATCCCGGTCGATGCGGCGGGGTCGGCCCCGTCCTCGCGCCAGAAGAACCGCTTCCCGTAGCTGCTGGAAAAACCCCGCCGTCACCAAGCCCCGGGCAAACCCGCCACCCGCCTGTGGCACCAAGTCGAACCCCGGCCAGGTGAAGACATTGGCATCATCCACGATCACCCAGGCGTCCCGGGCCTGATCCAGACCCAAAGTGCGCTTCAGGCTGGGCGGCACGGCGACGGCGTGGGCGTCCGCCCTGGGTTTCCGGCTGGTGATTGGCAGGACGGTTGTCTTGTACCCGGTGCCGGCAGGGTCCGGTTCCACAGCGATGATGACACAGGGCCGGGGCTTCCGTCCCTCGACCAGACCCGCGGTCTGTTCCTCGAACCAGAGGAAATGGTGGACGACGACTTGGCCGACCTTCGGTGCCACGTCCCGGTCCGCCATCGGGGCGGTCACTCTGCCGGCAGATGGGACAGGTCGGCGTCCAGCATCGCGTCAATGGTGGCGGCGGGCAGGTCCGCGGTCCGCACCGCCTTGGTGGCACGGTCCTCAAGCCGCTTCAGCCGCTCGTAATCCTCTGACGACAGCAACACCAGGGAAGGCCGCCCCGGCTGCGTCACGGTCACCGGTTCACGCCGCGCTAAGTCAGAAACTTCGCCGATCCGGGCCTGGAGGTCGCTGGCACTGACGGTCTGCATGATACCCGCCGCGTCATCGGAAACTTAACTGACGATAGGTGGGACGCCGGTCCAGGGCAAGCTACAGCGCATTTCCCGGGGCGGGCAGCCTCGCGTGCGACGATCAAGGGAGAATGGCGGAGGGGATGAGATTCGAACTCACGATACGGTTTTTGCCGTATACCCGCTTTCCAGGCGAGCGCCTTCAACCACTCGGCCACCCCTCCGTCTGGAACGGAGCGGGACCATATAGAGGATGCCCGCCTGCTTCAAGCCCTGATTTGGGGGTCGTGACATCAAGGGGAATGGCCGGATTTCAGGGCTGGAATGGTTCGGCGGCGATGCTGTCCAGCAAATCGTCCGGTGCCTCCGCCAGGGCGGCCAGGGCTGCGTACGGGTCGCCACACAGGCCGAACAGGCAGGCGAAGGCGGGTTCCGTCTTCAGGCCGGACCGCTTCAGGGCGCGCAAGGGCTCGGCGGCGTCGGGCCTTGCGTGCAGCAGCCGCGCCTCCGCCAGCAGGTGCAGCCAGCCCATCTGCCGCTCCACGGGCCAGGCCTGGGCGAAGATTTCCACGGTCAGGCCGTCCAGGGTGAAGGACGCCACCTCTGCCGGGCCGTCGGTGAAGGTGCCGTGGACGCGAGCGTAGTTGGAGTCGGCGCCGAAGACCTGGTCCAGGGTGGCCGCCGCCGCGTCCAGGTCTGTGACCTCCACCAGCAGGTCCAGGTCGGAACCCTCCACCCCCAGGTCCAGCGGGAAGGTCCCGGCCAGCCGCGCCGGCCAGGGGGCCAACCGCTCCAGCAGCCGGTGCCGGGACAGCACGGCCCAGGCCTGCCGCTGGGCCCCGCTGCCGCCCGCCATCCAGGACGGGTCGCGCAAGCGGGCGCGGATGGTGTCCAGCCGCGGGGACAAGGGGGCGGCTCAGCCCGCGGTGTCGGCCGGGGTCTCGGCCTCCGCCGGCTTCTTGCGTTCGCCGAAGATGCTGGTGCCCACGCGTACGTGGGTGGCGCCCAGGCGCACGGCCACGTCGAAGTCGCCGCTCATCCCCATGCTCAGGCCCGGGACGAAGTGGCGCTTGGCAAGGTCGGCCAGCAGGGCGAAGTGCAGGGCCGGTTCCTCCTCCGCCGGGGGAATGCACATCAGGCCGCTGACCTGGATGCCGTAGTCCAGCTTGCAAGCGGTCAGGAAGGCGCCCACCTCGCCCGGGGCGATGCCGGCCTTCTGCGGCTCGTTGCCCGTGTTCACTTCCACGAAGAATTTGGGCCAGCGGTTCTGCTTGCGGCACTCCGCCGCCAGGGCCTGGGCCAGCTTGCCCCGGTCCACGGTCTGGATCACGTCGAACAGGGCCACCGCCTCCTTCACCTTGTTGGTCTGGAGGGGGCCGATCAGGTGCAACTCCACGTCCGGGTACTCTTCCCGAAGGGCGGGCCATTTGGACTTGGCCTCCTGCACCCGGTTTTCCCCGAACACGCGCTGCCCGGCGGCAAGCGCCGCGCGAAGCTTCTCCACCGGCTGCACCTTGCTGACGGCCACCAGGGTGACGGCCCGGGGGTCGCGCCCCACGGCCCGGGCCGCGTCGGCCACGGCGCCGCGCACGGCGGACAGGTTGGCGGCCACGTCGTCCGTGGGGGACAGGGCGGGGGCGGGGCTGGCGGTGGTGGCGCGCATGGGACGGCTTTATCTTGGGGGGAGGGGGGTGGACAAACCGGTCGGGGATGGCGACTTTTGCGGCGGCGGCAGCGTCGGCGCAAGCCTGAACCTGCCTGGGGCGGAAACGTCCCGCCTCCCAAGCGTTACCCGTTCCCGTCCCGCCACCCGGTGCCCCCGACCATGACCCTGACCCGACTGTTGGCTTCCGGCCTCGCCCTGGCCTGCGCCGCCCCCGCCCTGGCGGCCGAGACCAGCTTCGAGTGGCGCGCCGTGGGCCAGGCGGCCGGCAGCTATGCCACCGACCCGCCGCCGCGGGCCGACCGCTGGGATGCCTTCGCCGGCTATGGGGTAACGGGGGATTTCGCCGTGACCAGCGACAGCGGGCTGAAGGTCGGCCTGACCGCCACCGTGGGCTCCGGCGATTACGAGAAAAGCCTGGACCGCCCCGGCAACAATGAGAAGCTCACCCTCAGCGAGGTGTTCCTGGACGTGACCTCCGCCTACGGCCGGGTGAAGCTGGGGGATGAGGATGGGGCCGCCAAGCGGGCGGTGGATTTGCTGCCCATCCTGGTGGGCGGGCAGATGGACGGGTTCTGGACCCGCATGCCCGGCGCCCGCCCGCCCCAGTACCACCTTGGCCGCGACAGCGACGACGCCACCAAGATCCTGTACGAGACGCCACGCCTCGCCGGGGCGCGCGCCGGCCTGTCCTACGCGCCGGAGCGGGACAGCCTGGTGGAGGACATCAAGAAAGCTTCCCTGCTGCCGGCGGAGGAGGATTTCTGGGAACTTGGCCTGAACTACCGTGGCGACGCGGGCGCCTGGAGCTATGAGCTGGCCGCCGGTTATGGAAGGGGCCAGTCCGACACGCCGGGCATCGCCGACACGGAAAGCGTCAAGCTGGCGGGCCTGCTGCTCTATGGCGGGTTCTCCTTCGGCGCCCTCTGGTACGATGACGGGGACAGCGGCCGGCCCACCGGGCGGTTCGACACGTCCGGCTACACGCTCCAGGGCACCTATGAGAACGGCCCCTACGGCGCCACCCTGTTCTGGCATGACAGTGAGGCGGAGGGGTTGGCCGACTACCGGGCCTATGGGCTGGGCCTGTCCTGGCGGGCGCGGGAGACGCTGACCTTCGGCCTGGACCTGGTCCGCGTGGACAACGACCTGGCCACCCCGGCGCGGGGCCAGGACGGCTGGGTCGGCACGCTGGTGGCGGAGGTGCGGTTCTGAAGCCGGCGGATGGCGTGATCGAGGCGGTCGGGCCAGGGGCGGCGTCACGGCCAGGGGACACGGACGGCACGGATGCCGCTTGCGCGGCCACGGACAAGCACGGACGGTGCGGTGTAGGGCGTTCGGCCCGCCTCGAGCTCTTGTGCGGCGAAGCCGCGATAATGCATCAACAGATTGGTGAGGGCTGGGGTAGAGGCTTGATTGCGGCTTCGCCGCGGGTGCCACATGGCACCGCACAGCCTCACCGCGGTCCGTGTCATCCGTGGCCGCGAAGCGGCATCCGTGCCGTCCGTGTCCCCTGGCCGTGACGTGAAGCCCAAGCCCGACGGAGCCTTAAGGCACCGCCTGCCCGTCGTGCCCCGCCTCAGAAGCTGACGAACGGGTTGATCAGCCGCCCCAGCGGGCCGGTCAGGCGCAGGGGCGCGTCGGTGACGGCCAGGCAGATGCAGTCGGCGTCGTCGTCAGCCACGGGCTGGTGGTCCACGCTGCCGTCGGTGGCCACGAAGTCGCCGCGCAGGAAGTGGCCCGTCTCATCGCTGAAGCCGCCGGACAGCACCAGGGTCAGTTCGCTGCCGCCATGGGTGTGGCGGGGCATGGCCGTGCCGGCGCGGATGCGCATCAGCCGGACCTTGGGGCCCGCGCCGCCGCCCGCCGGGCCGCAGGGCACCGACACCTCATCCACCCCGCGGATCACCTTGGACCAGCGCACCCCGTCCAGGTCACAGCCCAGGTAGCCGCGCAGGGGTTCCGGGATCACGGTCCTGGCCGACGCCTTGGCCGGCCGGCGGGCGACGGCGACGCCGAGCCCGCCATCCCCCCCGATGGGCCCAACCTTGGGCTGGGGCGACTCGAGCTGGGCGAAGATGGAGGCCAGCAGGTCGTCGGCCACGGGCGCTTCCGGCATGTCCGCCAGCAGGGCGCCGCCCAGCGCCTCCAGCCGGCGCACCTCCGCCCGGCAGTCCGGGCACAGGGCCATGTGGGTGGCGACGATCAGGCTGGACGCCTCCGGCAGGGTGCCGGCGGCATAGGCGACCAGGAAATCCTCGGCGGGGTGGTGCGTCGGGGTCATTGCTCCTCCCCCAGGACCTTGCGCAGCCGGGCCAGTGCCAGCCGCAGGCGCGACTTCACCGTGCCCAGGGGCAGGTTGCGCTCCGTCGCGATGGCGCTGTGCGCCTTGTCCTCGAAATAAGCCATTCTCAGCAGGTCCGCCTGTTCGGGCGGCAGCAGCCGGATGGCCCGGTGCAGCCGCTCACTCTCTTCCTCCAACAACAGGGCCCGGTCCGCGGGGTCCTCCGGGTCCGGCACCAGGGCCGGGTCGTCGGGGTCCACCTCGGGACGGCGTTCCTGCCTCAACCGGTCGATCCGGCGATTACGGGCGATGGCGAAGATCCAGGTCGACGCCGTCGCCAGGGTCGGGTCGAAGCTTTCGGCCCGCCGCCAGACAGAGACCATCACGTCCTGGATGATCTCCTCCGCCGCCCCCGCATCCGCCCCCATCTTCTGGAGGAAGGATTTCAGGCGCGGCGCGAAATGGTGGAACAGGGCGACGAAGGCCTGCCTGTCCTGCCGCGCCACGCGCAGCAAGAGGGCGTTGAGGCGGTCAACCTCGACCTGGTCGGTGGGCTTACGGTCCATGGCGTTCCAGCGCGGGGATGCCATACGGGCTTCCCGGTTCGGATGTCCGAACGCCGCCGGACTATAGAGGCCTGCCTGTCCCATCACAAAGGTTTACGAAAGCTTGTCCCGGCCGGATCAGTCACCCCCCAACAATTTTTTCGGCCTTCGTTCTTTCGCCATCTTCGGCTAGTGACATAGGGCGGTCCCGCCCGCCGTCAGCCCCCATACGCCCGGACATGACCCGCACCAGGCCTGCCCCCGCCCTCCTCCCCGCCCTCGCCCTCTGCGCCGCCCTGTCCGGGTGGTCCATGCCCGCGCGGGCGGAGGAACCGAAGCTGATCGGCAGCTTCCGCGACTGGAACGCCTTCATGCTGGAGGAGCCGGGCGGCCGCGTCTGCTGGATGGCCAGCCGCCCGAAGAAGCAGGAAGGCGACTTCGCCAAGCGCGGCGACGTGTTCGCCCTGATAACCCACCGGCCGCACGAGCGGTCGCTGGACGTGGTCAGCGTCATCGCCGGCTATGCCTTTGCCCCCGACACCACGGTGACGCTGGAGGTGGGGCGCCAGACCTGGAAGCTGTTCGTGGACGGGGAGACGGCCTGGGCGCGGGAGGAAACCACCGACCGCGCCATCAGCCAGGCCATCCGCCAGGGCACCACCATGGTCGTCCGCGGCACCAGCAGCCGCGGCACCCGCACGGCCGACACCTACAGCCTGGCCGGCACCGGCGCCGCCTACCAGGCCATGAACAAGGCCTGTTCGGTGGAGGGGCGTTAAGCCACCCGCGCACGCGGCTTCCATGTTGTTGGCGCGGTTGACTGGGGCCGTGGGTCGCTTATCTTTGCGGCTCTCCCGTGCCGGCGGTATTCGCGCGGCGCGGTTTTTTCGTTGGTGGGTCCCGTTCCCCGGGGTTTTGCAGGGGCCGGGCGGGGAGTGGCCTTGAAGAAGAAGCTGTTCATCAAGACCTATGGCTGCCAGATGAACGTCTATGACAGCGGTCGCATGGCCGATGTCCTGGCGCCGCTGGGCTATGAGCCGGTGGACGCGCCCGAGGGCGCGGACATGGTCATCCTGAACACCTGCCACATCCGGGAAAAGGCGGCGGAGAAGGTCTATTCCGAACTGGGTCGCATCCGCACCCTGCAGAAGGACAAGGCGACGGAGGGCGGCCGCATGGTCGTCGCCGTGGCCGGCTGCGTCGCCCAGGCGGAGGGGGCGGAGATCATGCTCCGCGCCCCGCACGTGGACATGGTCTTCGGGCCGCAGACCTATCACCAGCTGCCGGAGATGGTGACCCGCGCCGTGCGCGGCACCGGCGGGGTGGTGAACATCGACTTCCCCGTCGAGAGCAAGTTCGACCTGATGCCGGAGGAGACGGCGAAGCCCAACGGGCCGTCGGCGTTCCTGTCGGTGCAGGAAGGCTGCGACAAGTTCTGCACCTTCTGCGTGGTGCCCTATACCCGCGGGGCGGAGTTCAGCCGGCCGGTGGGCCAGGTGCTGGCGGAGGCGCGGCGGCTGGCCGACCTCGGTGCCGTGGAGCTGACCCTGCTGGGCCAGAACGTCAACGCCTACCATGGGGAGGCGCCGGACGACTCCACCTGGGGCCTGGGGCGCCTGCTGCGGGCCCTGGCCGAGGTGCCGGGGGTGAAGCGGCTGCGCTACACCACCAGCCACCCCCGCGACATGGATGACGACTTGATCGCCGCCCATGGGGAGCTGCCGGCCCTGATGCCCTTCATCCACCTGCCGGTACAGTCGGGCAGCGACCGCATCCTGGCGGCCATGAACCGCAAGCACACGGCCGATGACTACCGCCGGATCATCGATCGGCTGCGCGCCGCCCGGCCGGACTTGGCCCTGTCCAGCGACTTCATCGTCGGCTTCCCCGGGGAAAGCGACCAGGACTTCGCCGACACGCTGCGGCTGGTGACCGACGTGGGCTTCGCCCAGGCCTACAGCTTCAAGTACAGCGCCCGCCCCGGCACCCCTGCCGCCGGCATGGACGGCCGGCAGGTGCCGGAGGACATGAAGGATTCGCGGTTGCAGGCCTTGCAACAGCTATTGAACGCCCAGCAGGTGGCGTTCAACGAGGGGCTGGTGGGCACGGTGCAGCCCATCCTGTTCGACCGGGTGGGCAAGAAGCCGGGCCAGTTGCTGGGCCGCAGCCCCTTCATGCAGTCGGTCCATGCCATCGCGCCGTCCCGGCTGTTAGGGCAGGTGGTGGATGTCCGCATCACCGGCGCCCACGCCAACAGCTTGGGCGGCGAGGTGGTGACCGTGGACGGCCTTTCGGTCATTGAAACAACGCCGGCGCCCGCCGGCAGGCAAGCGGAGGAGCGGGTTTGACGCTGGACGCACGGGGGGACGAACAGGGCCCCGGGGATCGCCGCATCGACCTGACGTTCGCCGACAACCGATTGTTGCCGCTGCTCTTCGGCGAGCATGAGCAGTACCTGAGCCGGATCGAGAAGCGCCTGGGCGTGACCCTGGTCAGCCGGGGCAACCATCTGACCATCGCCGGCCCCGCGGACTCGGCGGAGCAGGCGCGCAGCGTGCTGGACGCCCTGTGGGAACGGCTGAAGGCGGGGCTGGAGGTCGGGGCCGGCGAGGTGGATGCCGCCATCCGCATGGCCCAGGCGTCCGACCTGGAGATCCGCGACCAGGCCCTGTCGCAACTGTCCGACCCCCGCGCCGGCCTGCGTACCAAGCGCAAGGTCATCGCCCCGCGCAGCCCCACCCAGGCCCGCTACCTGGAGGCGCTGGCCCAGTACGAGCTGGTGTTCGGCCTGGGCCCGGCCGGCACGGGCAAGACCTACCTGGCCGTGGCCCAGGCGGTCAGCCTGCTGATCCAGGGCAAGGTGGACCGCATCATCCTGTCCCGCCCCGCCGTGGAGGCGGGGGAGCGGCTGGGCTTCCTGCCCGGCGACATGAAGGAGAAGGTGGACCCCTACCTGCGCCCTCTTTACGACGCCCTCTATGACATGCTGCCCGCCGACCAGGTGCAGAAGCGGCTGGAGACGGGGGTGATCGAGGTGGCGCCGCTGGCCTTCATGCGTGGCCGCACCCTGGCCAACGCCTTCGTCATCCTGGACGAGGCGCAGAACACCACCACCATGCAGATGAAGATGTTCCTGACCCGCCTGGGCGAGGGCAGCCGCATGGCGGTGACCGGCGACATCACCCAGATCGACCTGCCGCCCGGCCAGAAGTCCGGCCTGAAGGATGCCATGCAGGTGCTGGCCGACACCGAAGGCGTGGGCTTCGTCCATTTCACGGATGCCGACGTGGTGCGCCACCCGCTGGTGGGCCGCATCGTCCGGGCCTATGACGCGGCGGGCAAGGCGGCCGCGCCCACGCCATGACCCACGCGGTGGAAGTCATCGTCAGCCTGGAAGCCGGCGGTTGGGAGGACGCGCTGCCGGATGCCGAGGCCACGGCCCTGCGCGCGGCGGAACTGGCCCTGGCCCAGGCGGAGGGGGTGCCGGACGGGCCGGCGGAGCTGTCAGTGGTGCTGGCGGACGACGCCACGGTGCAGGAGCTGAACCGCACCTACCGGGGCAAGGACAGGCCCACCAATGTCCTGTCCTTCGCCATCCATGCCGACGACCCTTATGGGGACGATCCCGGGCGGGATGATGCCCCGGATGGGGAGGATGAAGGCGAAATCGACGCGGATGAGCCCGAATCCCATGAAGATTCCATGGCCGGGCAGCATTTCCCCTCGCAGGACGGTCCCGTTCCTGTATTGTTGGGGGATGTGATCCTGGCCTTCGAGACGGTGCGGAGGGAGGCCACGGAACAGGGCAAGCCCCTGGCCGACCACTTCACGCACCTTGTGATCCATGGCGTGCTGCACTTGCTGGGCTACGACCATATCGAGGACGACGGGGCCGAGGCGATGGAACGCCTTGAGACCCGCATCCTTGCCGGTGTCGGCATCGCCGACCCCTATGCGTGGCACGACCACCCTTCCGCCGCCGGGGGGCTGCCCAGGCGCCGCGCCCCGGACGATCCCGGGGACGAGGACCCTGGCGGTCCGAACCCTTCCTACCAGAACTGACGATGGCAGACCTTAGCGACAGTCGATCGCCCCGCGAGGACGGGGCCGAAGAACAGGGGTCCTTGACCCAACAATTCCGGGGCTGGCTCCGGTCGATCCTGGGTGTGCGGGGCGGCGACACGCTGCGCGACACCATCGAGGAATTGATCGAGGAGCGGGACAGCACGGAATCCTCCATGGCGGAGGGCGAGCGCACATTGCTCGCCAACATCCTGAAGCTCCGCAACCGCACCGTGGTGGACGCCATGGTGCCGCGGGCCGACATCGTGGCCGTGCCCGCCGACATCAGCCTGCAGGAGCTGATGAAGCGCTTCTCGGAGGAGGCGCACAGCCGCATGCCGGTCTATAAGGACACGTTGGACGACGTGGCCGGCATGGTCCACATCAAGGACCTGCTGCCCTGCATCGCCGGGCTCCAGCCCTACGACCTCTCGGCCATCGTGCGGGAGGTGCTGGTGGTCGCCCCCAGCATGCCGGTGCTGGACCTGCTGCTGCGCATGCGCCAGACCCGCCAGCACCTGGCCCTGGTGGTGGATGAGTTCGGCGGCATCGACGGGCTGGTCACCATCGAGGATCTGGTGGAGGAGATCGTCGGCGAGATCGAGGACGAGCACGACCTTGCCGAGGAACAGCCCAAGGTCCAGGTGCGCCCCGATGGCAGCCTGGTGGCTGACGCCCGCATCCCCATCGAGGATTTCGAGGCCCAGGTGGGCCGCGTGTTCGACGCGGAAGACCTGGAGGACGTGGACACGCTGGGCGGCCTCGTCTTCTCCCTGGCGGGCCGGGTCCCGTCCCGGGGTGAGACGCTGAAGCACCCGTCGGGCCTGGAGTTCGACATCCTGGACGCCGACCCCCGCCGCATCAAGCGGCTGCGGGTCCGCAACCTGCCGGAGGTGCTGGACGGCGGCAACGGCGTGGAGATGCGGCAGGCGGGGGCGTAGGGACGTCCTGCTTCCCATGGCCCCGCCCCTTTTCCTGTTTCCCCCGCGAAGGCGGGGGTCCACGGTTCTTGACCCCCTTCCTGCCCTCCCTGTCCTTTGAAAACAGTGGACCCCCGCCTGCGCGGGGGAAACAGGCATGGCGGGATGTGCATGGGGGTATTGCCCCCCACCATCCTCCCGCCATCATCCCCATATAGCCCCCTCCAGGACCACGCCCCGGAGTTAGCCACCTTGCCGAAGACCACTTTCCCCGCCCGCCTCGCCACCTCCCTGGCGGGCCTTGCCGGCTGGCGGCGGGCGATTGCCGCGGCGGCTGCCGGCGGGTTGGCGACGCTGGCGTTGCCGCCGGCCCATGTGGTGCCGCTGCTCTGGGTGGCGTTCCCCCTGCTGCTCTGGCTGCTGCGCGGGGCGCGGACGGGCTGGCCCGCCTTCTGGACCGGCTGGTGGTTCGCCTTCGGCCACCATGTCCTTGGCCTGTACTGGATCAGCGCGGCCCTGTTCGTGGATATCGGCCGCTTCTGGTTCGCCCTGCCCTTCGCGCTGGGGGGGCTGCCGGCCCTGCTGGCGGTCTTCGTCGGGCTGGCGACCCTTGCCCATGTGAAGCTGCGGGACCGCTTCGCCCTGTCCGGGGCGGCAGAGGCGGCGCTGTTCGCGGCCCTGTGGGCGGGGGCGGAGTGGGTGCGGGGCCACATCTTCACCGGCTTCCCCTGGAACCTGGTCGGCTATGCCTGGGCGGACTTCCTGCCCGTGCTTCAGGGCGCGGCGCTGGTGGGCACCTATGGCCTGTCCCTCCTGACGGTGCTGGTGGCCGGCCTGCCCGTGGCCCTGGACGGGCGCGGCCGGGCAAGGCCCTGGGCCCCGATGGCGGCGGGACTGGCCGGTTTGGCCGTGCTGGGCGGCTGGGGGGCCGGGCACCTCTCCGCCAACCCGACCCGGCTGGTGCCCGGTGCCACCCTGCGGCTGGTGCAGCCGGGCATCGAGCAGGAGTTGAAGTGGGACCCGCAGGCCCGCATGGACAATTTCCAGAAGCACCTGGACATGAGCCGGGCACCCGGCTGGGACCAGGTCACCGCCGTGATCTGGCCAGAGACGGCGGTGCCCTTCTGGCTGGGCAACACAAGGGGGCTGGAAGAAGCCATATCCGGCGTCGCCCCGCCCGGCGGCGTGGTGATCACCGGCGTCCCACGGCGGGGGACGGGGCCGGACGGCGCCCCGAGCTATGCCAACAGCATGGCCGTGCTTGACGCCAAGGGCGTGGTGGCAACCTTCGACAAGTTCCACCTGGTGCCGTTCGGCGAGTACATGCCGTTCCGCTCCATCCTGCCGGTGGGGGCCATCGCCTCCGTCGCGCCGTCTTCGGCGGATTTCAGCGCGGGCCCGGGGCCGCGCACCCTGGAATTGCCGGCCCTGCCGCCGGTCAGCCCGCTGATCTGCTACGAGGTGATCTTCCCCGCCGCCGTGGCCCCCGACCCCGCCGGCCCGCAGCCCCGGCCGGGCTGGTTGCTGAACCTCACCAACGATGCGTGGTATGGCGAAACCGCCGGCCCCCACCAGCATTGGGCCATATCCCGGGTCCGGGCGGTGGAGGAAGGCTTGCCCCTGGTGCGCGCCGCGAACACCGGCATCTCCGGCGTGGTAGACCCGCAGGGGAGGGTGGTGGGCAGCCTCGGCCTGGGAGAGGAGGGGGTGCTCGACCTCCCCTTGCCAATGGCTAGTACCGCCACACCACCGTATGGCCGGTATGGGGATCGGCTTTTCGTCTTAGCACTCTTGTGCGTAATCATGGCGGTTCCGTTTCTCGCCCGACGGGTGTAGAACGAAGTCCAGGCACTCGTCCGTCATCATACGGAAGCATAGGTGAGTCGCTCTTGACGGCATACGTAAGTGTGCCGCAAATTCGCGCAGTCACTCTGACTGGAGGTTGTTGAAATGCAGACCGCAACGCGCGGCCGTCGTGGTGGCGGCCGACCCCGCCTGGGCAAGCCCAACCCCGTGGACGTCCATGTCGGCTCCCGCGTCCGCCTGCGCCGCACCCTGCTGGGCATGAGCCAGGAAAAGCTGGGGGAGGCGATCGGCCTGACCTTTCAGCAGGTGCAGAAGTATGAGCGCGGGGCCAACCGCATCGGCGCCTCGCGGCTGTTCGACCTCAGCCGGGTGCTGGACGTGCCTGTCTCCTTCTTCTTCGACGACATGCCGCTGGACGACCAGCCCACCCCCGGCAACCCCAACGCCACGCCGGAGCCGGGTGAGCCCGATCCCATGGCCAAGCGGGAGACGCTGGAACTGGTGCGCGCCTATTACCGCATCACCGACCCCGGCGTGCGCAAACGCATCTTCGAGCTGACCAAGGCCGTCGCCAACGCCTCCGACGTCCATTGAGGCAACGGGGAAGCCGGCGTCTTACGGATTAAGCCTTGCACAGCCGGGCGGTCGCTTGACCGTTCCCCGCGGGCTTGCGACAACAGCGCCGTCCCTGGCCGATTGCCGGGGGCGGCGTTTTCGCGTTTGGCATGCGGCACGCGCAACGAGGGACGAGGGAACAGCGGTGGCGAA
>MOEB01000312.1 GCA_001939945.1 Aerophototrophica crusticola
CTCCGACCGGGCGCGGGCGGTGATGCGGGGTCTGTACCGGCCGCTGTTCCTGATCGAGACGCCGATGGTGATGACCAGCCTGGAGACGTCGGAGCTGACCAAGTACGCGGCGAACACGTTCCTGGCGGCGAAGATCACCTTCATCAACGAGATCGCGGACCTGTGCGAGCGGGTGGGGGCCGACGTGCACGACGTGGCCAAGGGCATCGGGCTGGACGGGCGCATCGGCAAGAAGTTCCTGCACCCGGGCCCGGGCTACGGCGGGTCGTGCTTCCCCAAGGACACGCTGGCCCTGGTGAAGACGGCGCAGGACTTCGGGGCGCCGCTGCGGATCATCGAGGCGGTGGTGGACGTGAACGACAGGCGCAAGAAGGCCATGGCGGAGCGGGTCGTGGCGGCG
>MOEB01000313.1 GCA_001939945.1 Aerophototrophica crusticola
CCCGGGGCCGGGGGCGGCCACCGCCCCGCCCGCCCCGGCGAGCTCGCCGGCGATGGCCCTGGCCAGGTCCTCGACCCGGCAGGGCTTGGGCAGGACCCGGAAGCCCTGGCCGGACACCGCCTCCTCGCTGTAGCCGGTGCACAGGATGACGGGCAGGCCCGGCCGGAGGCGCCGCGCCTCCCTGGCCAGGGCGAGCCCGCCCACCGGCCCGGGCATGACGACGTCGCTGAGGAGCAGGTCGAGCGCCGCGCCCGCCCGGACGAGGCCCAGCGCCTCCTCGCCGGTCGCCACGCGGGTGACGTGGCAGCCAAGGTCCTCGAGCGCGGCGCCGACCACCGGCCCCACCACCGGGTCGTCCTCGGCCAGCAGGACGCGGGCGCCGCGGCACGCGCCGGCGC
>MOEB01000314.1 GCA_001939945.1 Aerophototrophica crusticola
AGGGCGGCTGGGCCGGCGCCGACCTCGCCGGGCTGGTGGCGGACGAGCTGGCGGCGTATGCCGCCCCGGGCCGGGTGTGGGCGTCCGGGCCGCCGGTGGCCATCGCCGCGGAGGCGGCGCAACCGGTCTCCCTGGTGCTCCACGAGCTGGCCACGAACGCGGCCCGGCACGGCGCCCTGTCGGTCCCCGGCGGGACCCTCTCGGTCAGCTGGGGCCCCGACCCGGGCAGGGCGGGCTGGCTGGCCCTGTCGTGGGAGGAGGCCGGGGCGCCGCACCCCGGCGGCGTGCCGGCGCGGGAGAGGTTCGGCTCGCTGATGGCGCGCCAGGTGGTCACGGGCCAGCTGGCGGGCACGCTGGAGCGGGAGTGGCCCCCGGGTGGCCTGCGCTGCCGGGT
>MOEB01000315.1 GCA_001939945.1 Aerophototrophica crusticola
CGGCCGCGGCCCGCGCCGACGCCGGCCGGGCCGAGGCCACCGCCGCGCGCCTGCGGGACGCGCTGGGGGGCGTGGGCCAGGTCGTGGAGCTGATCCGCGCCATCGCCGGGCAGACGAACCTGCTGGCCCTGAACGCCGCCATCGAGGCGGCGCGGGCCGGCGGGGCCGGCCAGGGCTTCGCCGTCGTCGCCAACGAGGTCAAGGCCCTGGCCGACCAGACCGCCCGCGCCACCGGTGAGGCGGAGCGCCAGATCGCCGGGATCCAGGTGGCGGTGGCCGAGGTGGCTACGGCCATCGGGCAGGTCAGGGCCACGGCCGGGCGGCTGGACGAGGTGGCCGCCGCCGCCGCGGCCGCGGTCGCGCGGCAGGCGGAGGCTGCCCGCCTGGTGTCC
>MOEB01000316.1 GCA_001939945.1 Aerophototrophica crusticola
GCGAGGCCGGGGCCCTGCCCGGGCCGGGGCCCAAGCCCTGATCGCTTTCATATTCGGAATGAACCGCGCCGCTGGCGGCGCGCCCGACAGAGACGGGCCGATCCGGCCCCGGAATGAGCACGGACCCCATGCCGCAGAATTTCCTACAGAGGCTTGAGAGCTGGACCTTCCGCAACCGGGTGCTGGTCCTGGCCGTCTTCGGCCTGATCACCGCCTTCATGGCTTGGCAGGGGTCCAAGCTGCGGGTGGACGCAGGGTTCGAGAAGACCCTGCCCCTGACCCACCCCTATATGCAGACCTTCACCCAGTACAAGGACCAGTTCGGCGGCGCCAACCGGGTGTTGGTGGCCCTGTCCGTGGACAAGGGCGACATCTACACGCCGGA
>MOEB01000317.1 GCA_001939945.1 Aerophototrophica crusticola
CACCAGGATCGACAGCGGGTCGATGCCGAAGCCCAGGATCACCAGCAGGCCGAACTGCCAGATCACCGTGCAGAGCGACACGCCAAGCATGGCGAACGTCATCAGCCACGACTTGCCGTAGCCATAGACCAGGATGGCGGTGATGACGAAGGCGATGGCGAAGAACATCACCACGCTCTTGGCCCCGTCGGCGATGTCGCCGAT
>MOEB01000318.1 GCA_001939945.1 Aerophototrophica crusticola
TGCCTGCCGATGCCCACGGCGGCTGCCGGGGCAGCCCGGCCCCCCATGCCCGCCCGGGTCAGGGCAGTGCCGCGAGGGCGGCCGCCAGCTCCGCCGCGCGGAACGGCTTGCGCAGCCGCGGCAGGCCGGGGTCCAGGCCGCCTTCCCCGGCGTAGCCGGACACCACCAGCACCCGCGTCCCGGGCAGGCGCCCCCGCACGGCCCGGGCCAGCTCCGTCCCCGCCATGCCGGGCATCAGGTGGTCGGTGACCAGCACGTCGGGCCGCAGGCCGGCGTCGAGCAGCCCCAGCGCCGCCTCCGCCGAGGCCGCCTCCTCCACCGCGTAGCCCAGCCCGGCGAGCATCGCCGCCGCGCTGGCCCGCACCGCCTCCTCGTC
>MOEB01000319.1 GCA_001939945.1 Aerophototrophica crusticola
CCCCAGGGCCCCGCGCGGTGCCGGAAAAACTTCGCCGGAGCTTGCGCGACGGTGTTGACAACACGCCGGCGGGCGACTAGATAGGCGGACATCGGCGCCGCTGACGCGGCGCCGGCGGAACGCCGGGTCCGGCACGTGCTTCGGCACGGGGGTGGGCCCAGGGATCTTGGACAAGTGAAGTGTCGAGAAGGGATGCGCAGGCGGCGGGCGCAGCGGCAAGGGGCGGATGGCCCCGGATCGTTGGCCTGAGGTCATGTGCATCTTGGTAGCATGCTCTTGTGCCCCCATCCCGTTGGGATGGGTAGCTGGGAAGCAGGTTGCTTTGGTGCCCGGCCT
>MOEB01000320.1 GCA_001939945.1 Aerophototrophica crusticola
GCCAGGCCGTAGTTCTCCGACGCCACGCACAGGCCGTCCGCGGTCTCCGCCACGAACAGGCTCTGGCCCGAGCCGCGCTGGCCCAGGTACAGCCGCCCGGGCTCCGCCGGGTGCAGCAGGCCCACGGCGACGGAGCCCTCCAGCCGGCGCAGGGCCGCCAGGAAGCGGGCGGGCACGGGCGTGCCGGCGGCCTGCAGGCGGAAGCAGGCGGGGATGGCCTTCAGGTCGGTGGTGGTCTCCGCCGGCAGGCGGTGGCCGGCGGCCTCCACCAGGCCCTCGCGGATGGCGCGGTAGTTGTCCACGTCGCCGTTCAGCACGGCCACGGCGTCGGCGTCCGGGTCGAGCCAGGGGCCGTTGTCGCCGGC
>MOEB01000033.1 GCA_001939945.1 Aerophototrophica crusticola
CGGTGCCGGCGTGATGCCCGCCGCCCGCAAGATGGCGGAGGACAACAAGGTCGACGCCGCCTCCATCGCCGGCACCGGCAAGGACGGGCGGGTGACCAAGGGTGACGTGATCCAGCACCTGGAGACGCGCCCCGCCGCCCCCGCGCCCGCCCCGGCACCGCGTCCGGCCCCCGCCTCCACCGGCCCGCGCCCCCGCGCCGACCAGGAGGAGCGGGTGAAGATGACCCGCCTGCGCCAGCGCATCGCCGAGCGGCTGAAGCAGGCCCAGGACACGGCCGCCATGCTGACCACCTTCAACGAGGTGGACATGACGAACGTGATCGCCATGCGCAACCAGCTGAAGGACGCCTTCGAGAAGAAGCACGGCGTGAAGCTGGGCTTCATGTCCTTCTTCGTTAAGGCCGCCATCGTGGCCCTGAAGGAGCTGCCGGCGGTCAACGCGGAGATCGACGGCACCGACCTGGTCTACAAGAACTACTATGACATCGGCGTCGCCGTCGGCACGCCCCAGGGCCTGGTGGTCCCGGTGGTGCGCGACGCGGACAAGCTGTCCTTCGCCGGGGTGGAGAAGACCATCGGCGAGCTGGGCAAGAAGGCCCGCGACGGCAAGCTGTCCATCGACGAGCTGTCGGGCGGCACCTTCACCATCTCCAACGGCGGCGTCTACGGCAGCCTGATGAGCACGCCGATCCTGAACACGCCCCAGTCCGGCATCCTGGGCATGCACAAGACCATGGACCGCGCCGTGGTGGTGAACGGCAAGGTCGAGGTCCGGCCGATGATGTACCTGGCGCTCTCCTATGACCACCGCATCATCGACGGCCGCGAGGCCGTGACCTTCCTGGTGCGGGTGAAGGAGTGCATCGAGAACCCGGAGCGCATCCTGCTGGACGTCTGAACCCGTCCCGGACAGCACCAGTCCTGCCAAGCGCCCCGCCCGGGAAACCGGGCGGGGCGTTCGCTTTTCCGGACAGGGCGGGCCGATTACCACGGGAATGTCTAGAAAGTGGTAATTGTTTAGAACCGATTGAAAGCAATCTACCCCGATCTATTTCGCCCCTCGTGACCGGTACGGCCGGAGGCCCGTGGTGGGTTGGGGCCGTTCATGCCAACAGGATGGGGGCTTTTTCATGCTAGGCTTGGAAATGGTGGAGTTCGGCAAGGCCGACATCGAGAACGTGATGGCCGGCATGTCCAAGGCCGAGATCGACGGTTTGGCCTTCGGCGCCATCCAGTTGGACGCCAAGGGCACCATCCTCCAGTACAACATGGCCGAGGGCCAGATCACCGGCCGCGACCCCAAGGCTGTAGTGGGCAAGAACTTCTTCACCGACGTGGCGCCCTGCACCAACACCCCGGCCTTCAAGGGCGCCTTCGACGCCGGCGTCAAGGCGGGCACCCTGAACACCATGATCGAATACACCTTCGATTATGAGATGAAGCCGACCAAGGTGAAGGTGCACATGAAGAAGGCCCTGGTGGGCGACAGCTACTGGGTCTTTGTGAAGCGGCTCTGACCGGGGACAAGGCCATGGCCTGGTGGCGGGAGGACGGGGCCGTCCGGCGGCTGGTCGCCGACCTGTTGGCGGGGGAACTGGCGCGGCTGCGGCCGGGCCAACCCTTGCCGCCCGCCACCACCTGGGAAGACGGGCTGGAGATTGGCCCCGGCGGCCTGGGCGCCGACAGCCTTGAACTGGTCACCCTCGCCACCACCCTGGTGGAACTGCTGCAACTCCAGAACGCCGGGCTGGAGGATTACCTGCTTGCCCGGCGCACCCTGGGCGGCTGGGTGGGGGTCGCCGCCGCCTCCCTGGCCCGCTGTGACGGGGAACTGGTGTTCCGCACCTCCGGCTCCACCGGCACGCCCAAGCCCTGCCGCCACGCCCTGGCCGGCCTGGAGGGGGAGGCGGCCGTCCTGGCCGACCTCCTGTCCGCGCCGGAACCGCCACGCCGGCTGCTGGCCGCCGTTCCCTGCCACCATATCTACGGCTTCATCCACACCCTCCTGCTGCCGAAGCATCTGGGCATCCCCGTGCTGGACGTGCGCGGCAAGCTGCCCGGCAGCGTCGCTGCCCTGCTGCGGCCCGGCGACCTGGTCATCGGCTTCCCCGAGTTCTGGGCCACCCTGTTGCGCCTCGCCCCGGCCTTGCCGCCCGGCGTCACCGGCGTGACCAGCACGGCCCCCTGCCCGGACGCCGTGGCCGACGGGCTGCGGGCAAGGGGGCTGGCCCGGCTGGTGCAGGTCTATGGCTCCAGCGAGACCGCCGGCATCGGCTGGCGTGACGACCCGGCCATGCCCTACCGGCTGTTCCCCCGCTGGTCCGCCACCCCGGACGGCACGGCCCTGCGCCGCCAGGGCGGCGACCCGCTGCCCCTGCCGGACCAGGTGGACTGGGAAGGCCTCGACCTGTTCCGCGTGGGCGCGCGGCGGGACGGGGCGGTCCAAGTGGGCGGTACCAACGTCTTCCCCGACCGGGTGGCCGCGATCCTGCGCGAACATCCCGGCGTGGCCGATGCCGCCGTGCGCCCCTTCCCGGCGGGGGAGGGGCTGCGCCTGAAGGCGGCCGTGGTGCCCGCCGCCGGGCAGGACCCGGATGCCCTGCGGGCCGACCTGGACCGCTGGGCCGCTACCCGCCTCACCCCGGCGGAACGGCCCCGCAGCCTGGTGCTGCTGGACGCCTTGCCGCGCACCACCCTCGGCAAGCCTGCCGACTGGCCCCTGCCCGACCCCGGCTGAAACCGGCCGAGCCCTGGTCGTCTGGAAACCGGCACCACCGTGGTTCCCGCCGGCAGGCACCCCATGCCTGGTTGCATCGGAAAACGGGTCTAGGTGGAATGCCACTTTCGGAAGATATGCCGAGCCGAAAGTTCTGCGGCCTGTCGCTTCCGTCCCGCGCGAAACTGACGCACCATCCGATATATCGGGTTGCCCCTGCTCGCAGGGCAGGGGCACCACCGGCACGGTGACCGGGCAACAAAAAGCCCGGCACAGACCTGGGAGGTTCCATGCGGTCGCTCACCATCCGTGCCCTGTCCCTCTCCATCGCGGCCGCGCTTGGCCTCAGCGCCGCGCTGATGGTGGCGGGCTATGTGCTGATGAACCGGGCGCAGGGGGAAGTCGGCGCCGCCTACAAGTCCCGCTACGACAGCTACCTGCTGGCGGATGAGCTGCGGCAGAGCAGCGATGACCTCACGCGCCTCGCCCGGGTCTATGTGCTGACCCAGGACCCCGCCTATGAGCAGCAGTACCTGGACATCGTCGCCATCCGCAACGGCCAGAAGCCCCGGCCCCAGGAATACAACCGCATCTATTGGGACTTCGTCGCCGCCGACGGCAAGAAGCCGCGGCCCGACGGGGAAACCGTGGCCCTGCTGGACCTGATGAAGCGCGCCGGCTTCACGGAGGAGGAGTTCGGCCGCCTGCGCCAGGCCGCGGCCAACGCCGACGGGCTGACCAAACTGGAAACCCAGGCCATGAACGCCGTGAAGGGCCAGTTCGACGACGGCCAGGGTGGCTTCACCGCCAAGGGCGACCCGGACCCGGTGCTCGGCCGCCGGCTCCTGCACTCCGCCGACTACCACCGGTTCAAGGCCGAGATCATGCGGCCCATCGACGAGTTCTTCGTGCTGCTGGACAAGCGCACGGGTGACGCGATCCGCACGGCAGAGGCGCGGGTGAAGGTCTGGGCCAGCATCCTGGCGGTGGCGTCCCTGATGCTGGCCGTGTCCGTCGCCGCCACCGTCTGGGTGCTGCGCCGCCGGGTGGTGGGGCCCATCGGGCGCATCACCGCCACCCTGACCCGCCTCGCCGCCAACGACCGCGCCGTGGCCGTCACCGACACCGACCGGGCGGACGAGCTGGGCGACATGGCAAGGGCCGCGGAGGTGTTCAAGCGCAACCTGGAAGAGACGGAGACCCTCCGCCGGGAACAGGCCGCCGCCGACCAGCGGGCGCGTGAGGAGCGCAAGGCCACCCGCGCCCGCTTCGCCGAGGAGTTCGAGCAGATGGTGGCGGAGAAGATCAGCCACCTGGCCCGCGCCGTGGGCACCCTGCGTGAGGGGGCGCAGCACATGCTGGGCACCGCCGACGACACGTCCCACCGCTCCGGCGTCGTGGCCTCGGCGGCGCAGCAGGCCACCGGCAACGTCCAGACCGTGGCCGCGGCGGCAGAGGAACTGTCCGCCAGCGTGTCAGAGATCGCCCGCCAGGTGGTCGGCGCCTCCCGCGTGGCGGAACAGGCGGTGGCAGAGGCCACGGCCACCCGCGGCAGCGTGCGCGAACTGGCCGACGCCGCCCAGCGCATCGGCGCCGTGGTCCAGCTCATCCAGGACATCGCCAGCCAGACCAACCTGCTGGCCCTGAACGCGACGATCGAGGCGGCGCGGGCGGGCGACGCCGGCAAAGGCTTCGCCGTCGTGGCGGGGGAGGTGAAGAACCTGGCCACCCAGACCGCCAAGGCCACGGAGGACATCCAGGCCCAGATCCAGTCCATCCAGGCGGAGACGACCCGTGCCGTCACCGCCATCGAGGGCATCAGCCGCACCATCGGGGAGATCAGCGGCATGACCGGCGCCGTGGCTGCCGCGGTGGAACAGCAGGGCGCCTCCACCCATGAGATCACCCGCAACGTCCAGCAGGCCGCCGGCGGCACGCAAGAGGTCAGCCGCACCATCGCCGGCGTCAGCACCGCCGCCGCCGACACCCGCCAATCCGCCGGCACCCTGCTGCGCTCCGCCGAGGAACTGGGCGAACTGGCCCAGGCCCTGCGTGGCGACGTGGACGGCTTCCTGAAGCGCATACAGGTGGGGTAGGCAGCGTTACTGCAAGGCCCTGGAGGTCACCCCGGGCTTGACCCGGGGCCCTTGGGAAAGCGGACGTGCAGATGGCGCGGCAGCGGGCCTGAAGAATTTCACCAAGAAGACAAGAAGGACACGACGTAACAATCATCAGGCCGCTGACGGGTCGCGCAGCCGCCTCCGAAATCCCTGCGGGGCAGACAGAGACTTATCAGGAAGTTTCTTCGTTTACTCCCTTGGTGTTCTTCGTGTCCTTCGTGTTTCAAGCTCTTTCCGCCCCCGCTGCCGCGCCATCTGCATTGAGGCTTTCCCAAGGGCCCCGGCTCAAGGCCGGGGTGACCTCAGGTTCCTTGCAGGAAGGGGCTCACGCCCCGTGGCACTTCTTGTACTTCTTGCCGCTGCCGCAGGGGCAGGGGTCGTTGCGGCCCACCTTCTCCACCCGGCGGGGGCGTTGGCCCATGATGCCGTCCACGTACCACCAGCGGCCCTCCGCCTTCTGGAAGCGGCTGGTCTCATGGTGCACCAGGTCCTTGCCCTGCATGCGGAACTTGGCGACGAACTCCACCCAGCCTTCCGTGTCGTCCTCGCCGCCGCCCTCGGTGGCGCGCACGTCCAGGCCGGTCCAGGTGGCTTCCTTGGACCACTGGTCCACCTCGGCCTTGTTGAAGTCGGCCCGGGTCTCCGGCAGCAGGGTCTGCTCCAGGTAGTCGATGTTGTTGACCGCGAAGGCCGAATAGCGCGACCGCATCAGCGCTTCCGGTGTCGGCGGGACGGCCGCGCCGGCCAGGTAAGGCTCGCAGCACTGGGCGTAGGCGCGGCCGGAGCCGCAGGGGCAGGTATCCATGCTATCCACGGGAAGGGTTCCACTGGGAAGGGTAAAGCGTCTCACGCCCGGTTAGCCCATCCGGGCCGCTTCGTCAAACTCCCCAAGCCGGGGAGGCGAGGGGACGGGCCCCTCAGATCTCCAGCGCCAGCTCCACGCCCGGCCGCTGGCTGTGGTCATGCCAATGGGCGTTGCAGCGGGGCTCGTACAGGTCGGCCTGGCCCAGCTCCACCCGCCGGTCGTTGCGCTGCTTCTTGAAGGTCTTGGTGGCGTCCACGCCGCAGACGGCGCAGCGGGACCGCAGCTTGAACACCTTGTCGGCCATGGCCAGCAAGGCGGCGGTCACGGGGAAGGGGCGGCCCTGCCAATCCATGTCCAGCCCGGCCACCGCCACCTGGACGCCTCGGGCCAGCAGGCCGCGCACGTCCTCCACCAGGTCGCCCTCGTAATGGGGGGCGCAGCAGAACTGCACCTCGTCGATGAAGACGGCGGTCACGTCCGCCGGGACCTCCGGCATGCGGGTGACCGGGATGGCGTCGAAGCCGATGCCGTCATGGTTCACCACCTTCGTCTCGGAATAGCGCACGTCGAAGGCCGGCTTCAGCAGCATGATGCGTGAGCCGGTGCCATGGATGTGCCAGACGGCGTGCTTCAACATCTCCGTCGACTTGCCCGAGAACATCGGGCCACACACCACCTCAAGCTTCCCGTACGCCAAGACCCGCTCCCCCCAATCGGTCGAACGGGAGTCCTAGCGCAGGACGGGGCTTGGTGGAATGGCTTCGCACCGGTTTGCAGTTTTCCTGCTTCCCCTGCTTTCGCAGGGGAAGCGGGAGGGCCGGTTGAGAGCGGGTTGCTGCCATACCCGTGACTGAGCGCTTCTGCGGGGCACCCCCCTCACGCCGCTTCCGGCACCAGCTTGTGCATCAGCCGGTCGGCGGTGGCCCGGGTGGCGTCGTCCAGGCGGAACTGGACCCGCAGCAGGTGCTTGTCGCGGTTGATCACCCGGCCATCGACGCGCAGGCCGTTGGTCTCCAGCGTCACCTCGGCCCCGTCCGGGGCGTCGGCCGGACCTTCCAGGGCGCAGCCACCCATGCCCAGATCGACCAGGGTCATGGGGAAGTCCGTGGCGGCGCCGCGGCGGCCGCGGACGGTCAGGGTCGCCGCGGCCCGCACGGGATGGCGTTCGAACTGGCGGCGGTCGCCGGCCCTGGCCATGGCGGTCAGGAACTCCTCCACCTCCGCCCGCAGCCGCTCCGACTGCTGTGACAGCTCACCCGCGGCCGACAGGAGCTGGGTAGAGGCCACCTTGGTGAACTCCGCGCTTTCCTGCACCTGGTCCAGGGTGCTGGTGACCACCTCCGTCCGGCTGGCGGCCTCGCCCACGTTGCGGCTGATCTCTCCCGTGGCGGCGCCCTGTTCCGTGACGGCAGAGGCGATGGCGCCGGAGTTGCCGTCCACCTCGGCGATGGTGCGGGCGATCAGGCCGATGATGTCGATGGCATGGCCGGCCGCCGACCGCACGGCATTGACCTTGGACTGGATGTCGTCGGTGGCCTTGGCGGTCTGCATGGCCAGGCTCTTCACCTCGCCCGCCACCACGGCAAAGCCTTTTCCGGCGTCGCCGGCCCGGGCCGCCTCGATGGTGGCGTTCAGGGCCAGCAGGTTGGTCTGGGCCGCGATCTCATGGATGAACTCCACCACCTGGCTCACCCCGGCCACCACGCCGGCCAGCTCGTCCACCACGGTCTTGGCCCGGTCCGCCTCCGCCACGGCCTGGCGGGTGGTGCCGGCGGTCCTCTCCACCTGTGCGCCGATCTCCGCGCTGGCAGAGGTCAGCTCCTCCGCCGCGGTGGCCACGGTTTGGGCGTTCTGGGTGGCAAGGCGGGCCGTCTCGATGGCCTCCATGGTGCGCTCGGTGGTCTGGTCGGCCTGTTGCGACAGGCCGGCGGCGGTGGCCTCCAGCTCCGTCGCCGCGGCGGCCACGCTGCGCAACTGGCCGCTCACCGCCAGTTGGAAGTCGCGGGCCAGGGCCTCCAAAGCCTCCTGCCGGCGAGCGCGGGCGGCGTTCTCCCGCTGTTGCAGGGCCTCCAGCTCCCGGTTGCGCAGGGCGTTCGCCCGGAACACGCCCATGGCCCGGGCCATGGCGCCCACCTCGTCGGCCCGGCCCTCATGCTCCACCTGCACCGACAGGTCGCCCTCCGCCAGCCGGCCCATGGAGCGGGTCAGGCCGCCCAGGGGCGCCAGCACGCCGCGGATGACGAAGGCCAGCACCAGGCCGGCCGCCAGGGCGAACAGCACCAGGGTTACCAGCAGGGTCTGGAGCTGGTCCGCCCTGAACCCGGCGATGCGCTTGTCCAGCAGGCGGGTCAGCTCGGCGCTCGCCACGGCATAGAAGGCCTCCGTGTCCTTCAGCACGCCCAGCGCGTCCGCCTCCGCCAGGGCGGCCTTCTCCGCCTTGGCGGTAAAGGCCACGGCGGTGGCCTCGGCGCGCCTGTAGGCCGCGTCCAGGTTCTGCTTCAGGCTGCCGTCGGCATTGCCGCTGTAGCCCGACGCGACGGAGGCGGCGATGCCGTCCGTCACCGTCTTCAGCCCGCCCAGGTTGACATACAGCCCGACCTTCTCCTCCGCGTCGACGGCGCCGTCGGCGAAGATGGCTTTGGACAGGGCCTGCATGGCCGTGACCCGGTCCACCAGGTCCGGCAGCTTAAGCAGGACCAGGTCCATCACGTAATAGCTGTCCAGGTCCGGGTCGAGGATCAGGTTCGACTTGTCGCCCACCCTGGACACCAGCGCCCGCAGCGCCTCCCGCGCCGTGGCGTCATCCTTGCCGCCGGCCTTCTTCAGGGTGTCCAGCAGCGTCGCCACATGGGCGGCGCTTTCCATCCCCTCGCCATGGGCCGTTTCCAGCTTCTGAACCGCGCCCGCCAGCTTGGCCGTGTCCAGGGCGGCCCCGGCCACGCCGGCCCGCGCCATCTCGAACTGCACGGCGGTCAGACCTTTCAGGTAGGCGGCGCCATCCTCCTCCTTGCGGGCGAAATCGATGGCGACGTTCTGGGAGTTGACCAGGGCCACCAGCAGGAAGCCGACGGGAAACAGGAACAGCAGGGAGGCGAGCCCCAGCTTGTGCGCGATACCCAACGACCGAAGCATGGTGGAAGCCCCCTGACGGATGGTTACCCCTTTGTTACGCAAAAGGATTACCGATCCGTCAAGGACGACGCAATCTTTGCTGTTTGCCTCATTGGGATAGGTAGACCACCCGGTAGCCTGCCCTAGTTTTCGGCAGCCGGTGCCAAGGACTGCTACAAGATACCTGTCCCGCGACCATTCACAACTCAATGCCCAGCAAGTCGGCGGCGGCCCGCTGCACTTCCGGGTTCACGGGCGGCGGGCTGATGTCGACGCCCTCGCCCAGCACCTTCACCACGGACCGCAGCACCGCCACCCGCGCGTACCACTTGGCGTCGGCCGGGATGGCCATCCAGGGGGCGTAGGTGGTGGAGGTCTTGGCGAACATGTCGTCGATGGCGTCCTCATAATCCGGGCGGCGGTCCCGGTTGCGCAGATCCTCGACCGTCAACTTCCAGCGCTTGTAGGGGTTGTTCATCCGCTCCTTGAAGCGGTTCAACTGCTCCTCCGGCGTGAGGTGCAGGAACAGCTTGACGATGCGGGCCCCGTCGTCGGTCAGCAGCCGCTCGAACTCATTGATCTCATCATAGGCGCGGCGCCATTCCGGCTTGGTGGCAAAGCCCTCCACCCGCTCCACCAGCACCCGCCCGTACCAGGACCTGTCGAAGATGGAGAAGGTGCCGGGCTCCGGCAGCCGCTCCCAGAAGCGCCAGAGGTAATGCCGCCCCTGCTCGGACTTGGTGGGGGCGGCGATGGGCCAGACATGGGCGCCGCGGGGGTCCAGCTTCTCCGTCAGGCGGCGGATGGCGCCGCCCTTGCCGGCGGCGTCCCAGCCCTCGAACACGATCACCGCCCGCCGGCCCGTGTGCCAATAGGCCTGCTGCACGTGCAGGACCGTCTCCTGCAGCTTGCCCAGTTCCGACTCATAGGCCGCGCGGTCCACCATGCGGTGGGCCTTGGTGTTGATGGTTTTCAGCTTGGGCGGCTTGTCCACCAGGGTGATGGGCGTACGATGGGCCATGGCTCCCTTCCGTCTTGGTTTGTCCCCAGCATAGCCGGCCGGGGCACCCGGGGAATGAGCCACGTCAACACAGGTTCCCATCGCCGCGGCACGCCCGCCGCCCGCCGCTGTTGCCAGGGGAAGCCCCTTGCAGGAGAAGCCCCATGGCCAGCGACACCGCCGACGACCGCCAGCCCGCCATCCCCGAGACGCCCGCCACCCCGGCCGCAGGTGGCGCGGACCAGCCCGCGCCCCCCAGCCGCGTGCTGAACAACTCCCAACAACCCGGCTCCGTCGGCCGGGCGGACATGGACCAGATGGACCTGGACAGCCTGCGCCGCCAACGGGATGAGGACATCAACCCCAGCCGGGCGCGGGAGGAGGGGGTGGGGGAATAGCCTCCCCCCGTCGTAGCACGAACCGGCACCAGGGCTGGCCCTCCCGCTCCATCATCCCGGCCTCCCGGAAGCCCAGCTTTCGCAGCACGACGAGGGAGGCCGCGTTCCCCGGCCGCGCCCGGGCCACCACCTCCGCGAGGCCGAACCGGCCAAAGGCCAGGTCCAGGCAGGCGCGCGCCGCCTCCGTGGCGTAACCCTGCCCCCAGGCGGCGCGGAACAGGCGGAAGCCCAGGTCCACCTCGCCGGTGGCGTCGTCCCGGCTCAGCCCGCACCAGCCGATAAAGTTCCCCTCCGCCCTCCGATACAAGGACCAGCGGCCGAAGCCGTGCCGCCGGTACCGGTCATATCCGCGGATCAGCGCCGCCGCCTCCGCCACATCGGCAAAGGGCGCGTCGCCGGTATGGCGCAGCACCTCCGGGTCGGCGTTCAGCGCCAGGAACAGGGGCGCCTCCGCAAGGCTGAACTCCCGCAGGTCCAGCCTCGCGGTCCGGGCCATCACCATCCCCAAGGGCGAAGGGCCGGCGGGGTGTCCCGCCGGCCCTTTCTTGTCTGGCCCCGCCTCAGTCATCCCCGCCCACGGGCCGCAGGTGCGGCGTTTCCGGGCCGGGGTGCATGTCGTCATGGTGGGTCAGCATCCGGCCCAGCTTCGGGCCCAGCCACTTCTGGAAATCGTCCATGAAGGTGAAGGCCACCGGCACGAACACCAGGGACAACAAGGTGGAGGTGACCAGCCCGCCGATCACGGCCACGGCCATGGGCTGGCGGAACTCCACGTCCGCCCCCCAGCCCACGGCGATGGGCACCATGCCGGCGATCATGGCGATGGTAGTCATGATGATGGGCCGGGCGCGCTTGGCGCCCGCGTCCAGCAGGGCGGCGTGCCGGTCCAGCCCCTCGTCGCGGATGGAGACGATGGCGTACTCCACCAACAGGATGGAGTTCTTGGTCACGATGCCCATCAGCATCAGGATGCCGATCATGGACGGCAGGCTGATGCTCATCCCGCACAGCATCAACCCGCCCAGCGCCCCGCCCACCGACAGGGGCAGGGCCATCAGGATGGTGGGCGGCTGGAAGAAGTTGCGGAACAGCAGGATCAGCACGGCCACGATCAGCAACAGCGCCGTACCCAGGGCAATGGCGAAGCCCTTGAACAGGATCGCCATCTGCTCCGCGTTGCCCACGGCGGGCTTGGACACGCCCAGCGGCAGGTTCTTCACCGCGGGAAGCTGGTTGATCTGCTTCATCGCGTCGCCGAACTCCATGCCCTTCAGGTCGGCCTGGACGGAGACGCGGCGCGCCCGGTCGAAGCGGCTGATCTGCACCGGGCCGCTGCCCAGCTCGATGTCCGCCACCGACTTCAGCGGCACGGTGGCGCCGGCGTTGGTGCGAACCCGCAGGTTGGCGATCAGGTCCAGGTTGCCGCGGTAGCCGGGGTCCAGCTGCACCCGGATAGGCACCTGCCGGTCACCCATGTTGAACTTGGCGGTATTGCTGTCGATGTCGCCCAGGGTGGCGATGCGCGCCACCTGGCCGATGGCCTGGACGGACACGCCCTGCTCCGCCGCCCGGTCCAGGCGCGGCTTGATCAGGATCTCCGGCCGCTGCAACGCCGCCGTGGTGGTGACGTTGGCGACGAAGGGCAGGCTGCGCAGCTCCGTCGCCACCTGCTCGGCATGCTTGTCCAGCAGGGCGCCGTCATTGCTGGTGAGCGCGATGGAGATGTCGCGCCCGCCGCCGCCGGGGCCGGTGGCCTGGAAGAACAAGCGCGCCCCGGGCACCTGCCGCAGCAGGGGCTGCACGTCCGTCTCGAACTCCTTCTGGTGCAGGGCCCGCTCCTTGCGGTCCTTCAGCATGACGATGATCTGGCCGGACCGCACCTGCCCGCCGCGGCCGGCGCTGGTCCACACCGCCTTCACCTCCGGCCGGGTGGCCAGCAGGCCGGCGGCCCGCTGCGCCGCCGCGTCCGTGTCCGCCAGGGTGGCGCCCGGCGGCAGCTCGATGGTCAGGACGGAGAAGCCCTGGTCCTGGGCCGGCACGAAGGTGGTCGGGATGAACAGCACCGGCGCCACGGAGGCGATGAAGATGCCCAGCGCCATCAGCGCCGACTTCCACCGGTTCCGCAGGCACCAGTCCAGCACCCGCATGTAGCGGTCGGTCCAGGGCCCGCCATCCTTGTGGTGCGGCTGGGCCGGCGTCAGCAGGTAGGCGGCCATCAGCGGCGTGATCAGGCGGGCCACCGCCAGGCTGAACAGCACCGCCACGGCCACGGTGATGCCGAAGCTCTTGAAGAACTGGCCGGGGATGCCGGGCATGAAGGACACGGGCACGAACACCACGACGATGGTCATGGTGGTGGCCACCACGGCCAGCCCGATCTCGTCCGCCGCCTCCAGCGCCGCGGGGAAGGGTCTCTTGCCCATGCGGATGTGGCGGACGATGTTCTCGATCTCCACGATCGCGTCGTCCACCAGGATGCCCACCACCAGGGCCAGGGCCAGCAGGGTGATGCCGTTGATGGTGAAGCCCAGCCACTCCATCACCAGGAAGGTGGGGATGATGGACAGGGGCATGGCTACCGCGGCGATCAGGGTGGCGCGCCAGTCCCGCAGGAACAGCCAGACCACCAGCACGGCCAGCAGCGCCCCCTCGATCAGGGCGGAGACGGAGGCGTCATAGCTGTTCTTGGTGAATTTGGTGACGTCGATGGTCAGCTCGAACCGGACGTCCGGATAGTCCTTGCGCAGCTTCTCCACCACCTTGGCCACGCCCTGGGCCACGGTCAGCTCGGACGAGCCCGGCGACCGCTTGATGGCGAAGGTCACCGCCGGCTCCCCGTCCAGGCGGGCGACGGACCGCATCTCGCTGGTGCCGTCGGTCACCTCGCCCAGCTCCCGCAGCCGAACCTTGCGCCCGCCGGAGATGGCGATCTCCGTGTTGGCCAGGTCCTCCACGGTGCGGGCCGCACCCAGGGTGCGGATGGACTGCTCGGTGGAGCCGATGGTGCCGCGGCCGCCCGGCAGGTCCACGTTCAGCACGCGCAGCTGGGTGTTCACCTCGTCCGCGGTGACGCCGAAGGCCATCAGCCGGTTCGGGTCCAGGTTGACGCGGATCTCGCGGGACAACCCACCCCGCCGCTCGATCTCACCCACCCCCGGCACGCGCTGGATGGCGCGGGTGATCTCGTTGTCCACCAGCCAGGACAGCTGCTCCACCGTCCGCGTCTCCGACGCGACGGAATAGTACAGGATGGCGTCGCCGGTCACGTCCAGGCGCCGCACCTGCGGCTCATAGATGTCCTGCGGCAGGTCGGACCGGATGCGGCTGACCGCGTCGCGCACGTCGTTCACGGCGCGGTCGGTGTCATAGCCGATCTTGAACTCCACCGTCGTCGTCGTGCTGCCGTCGCTGACGCTGGAAGAGATCTTGTCGATGCCGGTGACGTTGGCGACCGCGTCCTCGATCTTCTTGGTGACCTGGGTCTCCAGCTCCGACGGGGCCGCCCCTGGGCGCGACACCGATACGTTGACCACGGGGAAGTCGATGTCCGGGTTGGCCGTCACGTCCAGCGACAGGAAGGACACGATCCCGGCGAAGGTCAGGATGATGAACAGGACGATGGGCGGGACCGGGTGGCGGATGGCGACCGCCGAGATGTTGCCGCGGCTCATGGGATGTGCCTCAGGATCGCTGGGATGGGGTACCGGTCACTTCTGCACGGGCAGCGGCTTCACCGGCACGTCCGGCATCTTGTCCGCCACGGTCACCGCGTCCCCGTCCTTCAGGTAGCCGGCCCCGGCCACCACCACGCTCTCCCCGGCGGCCACGCCGCGGGTGATGGCGATGAGCTGCCCGTCGCGGCCGCCCGTCTCCACATTGCGCATCTGCACCGTGTCGCCCTCGCCCCGGACGAACACCAGCGGCTTGGCGTCCTTGTAGACCACGGCCGCGTCAGGCACGACCAGGGCCTTGGTGCGGCCCACCTCCACCCGACCGGTCACGAACATGCCGGGCTTCAGGGCGCCGCTCTTCTCCAGATCCACCTTGATGATGCCCATGCGGGTCTTCGGGTCCACGGTGGGGGCGATCAGGCGAACGGTGCCCACCACAGCCTGTCCCTCAGCCCCGTCCACGCCCAGGGTCACCTTCTGGCCCACCGCCAGACCGAACAGGTCCAGCTCCGGCACCTCCGCCACCAGCTCCACCCGATCCTCCCGGATCATGCGGAACAGCTCCGTCCCGCCGGCGGCCATGACGGCGCCCAGCCGGGCGTTGCGCCTGGTGACGGTGCCGTCGGTGGGGGCCCGCACCTCCGTCTGGCGCAGGCGGGCCACGGCCTGGTCGCGGTTGGCCTGGGCCACGCCCACCCGGGCCTGGGCCGTGGCCGCGGTGGCCCGGCGGGCGTCCAGTTCCCGCGCGCTCACCGCCCCGGTGCGCGACAGCTCCTCCGCCCGGCGGACATTGGCCGCGGCCTCCCCGGCCACCGCCTCCGCCTCCCGCAGGCTGGCCTCCTTCTGGGCCAGGTCGGCCTTCAGCACGCTGTCGTCGAAGCGGGCCAGCAACTGGCCGGCCTTGACCGCGTCACCCTCATCCGCCAGCACCTCGACGATGGCCAGGCCGCTGACCTGGCTCCCGATGGGCAGCTCGTCCCAGGCGGCCAGCGACCCGGTGACCAGCAGGGTGCGCTGGATTTCCCGTTCCTGCACGGGGGCCACGGTGACGGTCAGGCCCGCCTGCGCCACCGCGGGTGCTGCGGCCTGCGGCGCCGGCGTGCCGGACGGCTTCAGCAGCAGGACGCCGGCACCCGCCAGGGCCACCAGCGCCACGCCGCCCACGACCCACTTGGCACTCCCGCCCCGCCGGGGTGGCGCCTGGACACTGCCCGGGAAGGGGGCGGTCTTCGGCTGCACCCGCTGCAGCGGCTCGACGGGCTGGATGCTCATGCAAGATCACCTTGGATAGGGTCCCGCCTAAAGGCGGGTGCCAATTGGGGTGGGGCGCCAAGGCCCGCGACAAGGCGCCATAATACACCTGGCCTATTCCACATGAAAGCCATGGGGTGTTTCGATTTGTAACGCGCCCTTGTCCTTGCACGGCCGGGCCGTGCATCCCGGTCGCGCTCACCCCCGTTTGGCCCGGCCCATGTCCCACCGGTCCAGGGAAGGGGGCTCCGCCGCCAGCCGGGTGGCGGGCAGGCAGTGCAGCTTCTCCTGCCCCAGCATCCAGACCTGGAAGCCCGGCTGGAACAGGCCGCGGATGGCCGGGTCCAGCACGTTCAGCCCGCCGGTGAAGCTGCCGAAGGCCGGCAGCGCCAGCCGCCGCCCGTCGCTGACGAAGCAGCGGGCGGTGACGCGGCGCCCGCGCGTGCTGACCGATGCCTTGGGATGGTAATGGCCGGACACCTCGCCGGGCCGGTCCAGGGGCACCACCGCCTCATGCCGGAACAGCAGCCCGCCCTCGTCCATCTGCGGTAGAACGGTGCCGCCCCAGCCCTCTGGCGGGGCGGGGTCGTGGTTGCCGGCGATCCAGACCCAGTCATGGGCCGCGGCCAGGGCGGCGATGCGCCGGCCCTCCGCCTCGCCCACCCGCTCCGCCGCCGTGCGGTCGTGGAAGCTGTCGCCCAGGCAGATGACCCGCGCCGGCCCCAGCCGGGCACAGGCGGCCTCAAGCCGCTCCAGCGTCATCGCCGTGTCATAGGGCGGCAGGAACTGGCCCTTGCGGGCGAAGGCCGACCCTTTCTCCAGGTGCAGGTCCGCCACCACCAGCCACCGCCGCGCCGGCCACCACAGCACCCCGGACAGGTCGGCCACCAAGCTCACGCCGTTCAACAGGATCTCGGACTGGGGCATCAGGACAAGGTTCTTATCAGCGGGGCGGGGCGGCCCGATAAGAACATAGAAGGAACATACCTTCAAGCACCCGTTCCCTCTCCCTGGGGAGAGGGTGGCCCGGCCGACAGGCCGGGACGGGTGAGGGAGGTGGGCGTAGAGAGAGTCGATATGGTTTCGCGGACGGCCGGCGGAAGGACTTGGACACGGATGAACGGGATGATTACCGGATCGTCTCGGATGAAGTGGGCCTGAGGTCTCTCCCTACGCCCACCTCCCTCACCCGGCGCTACCGCGCCACCCTCTCCCCAGAGAGAGGGAACAGGGACCGCCCCTGGAAAAAAATCCTATCCCATGCCACCTTTCCACCCGCGCCCACCCCGGCGCCGGCTCTTGGAACCATGCATCCCTCAACACATCCGGGACAATCCGGCATCCATCCCGTTCATCCGTGTCCCAATCCTTCCGCCAAGCCTGTCAACAGGTCAGCACCCCTGACGCAACCACCCCTTAAGTTGACACAAACCTCAACCCGGTAAAGTTAGTCACCTTAAGCCACAAATCTGAATGATTTCAGTCACATATAACTTAACCATGGTAAAGTTAAGCGTCACCTTTAGGTAACGTTAGTCAAGTTAAGGTCAACTTTGTCAAACGGCCAAGGCGGCCCCCGGCGCAAGGCACCGGGGGCCAAGGCCGGTCACTGGGCGATGCTGGCGCGCAGCATCCAGGCCGCCTTCTCATGGTAGCCCATGCGCTTGTTCATCAGGTCCTCGGTGACCGTGTCGTTGGCATCGCCGGTGATCTCCACCACCCGCTTGCAGGACCGGTTCACCACCTCGTTGTCGCGCACCAGCTGGGCCAGCATCTCTTGCTCGTCCGGCACCCCGTGCTCGTCCTCAATCTCGGTCAGCTTCAGGAACTGGGACAGGCTGCCGGGGGCGAAATGGCCCAGGGCGCGGATGCGCTCCGCCAGCTCGTCCACCGCCTCGGTCAGGTCCTCGTACTGGTCCTGGAACATCTCATGCAGGCTGTGGAAGCGGGCACCGGTGACGTTCCAATGGAAGCCGTGGGTCTTGCCCAGCAGCGTGTAGGTGTTGGCCAGCACCACCGCCAGCCCCTCGGCCAGCTTCTGGCGGTGCTCGTCGGCGATGCCGGTCCGCACCGGCAGCGCCTCGTGCGACGCCGGGGTCCGCTCGGTGTCCGTGGTCGGGTTGGGCATGCGCGTGTCCATGGGCAGGGTCCCGTCTTGGCAATGGAAAGGGGTGGGGCGCCCGCTTCTCCTGCGGGCGCCCCTGTCCTGGAACAGTCTCGACGGGCTTTTGTGCCCTCGGGCCTACTGCGCCGCCACAAGCGCGGCGCGCCCCTCCACCACCCGCTCGGCCTGCTTGCCCACCAGCTCGGACAGGTGGTCGAAGCTGGCGGTGAAGCTGCCCAGCCCCAGGGTCAGGGACCGCAGCTCCACGATCAGGTCGGCCATGTCGGACTGCGGGATATAGGCCTTGACCTCGTCCCACCCGGCCCAGCCGGGGCGGCCGTCATAGCCCAGGATCTGCCCGCGCCGGCCGCTGACCAGCCGCTGGACCCGGCTGGTATAGTCGGACGGGGCCACCAGGCTGACCAGCAGGATGGGCTCCAGCAGCACAGGCTCGCAGCGGGGCAGGGCCTCCGCCATGGCCATGCGGCCCGCGGTGCGGAAGGCCTGCTCGCTGCTGTCCACGGCATGGTACTGGCCGTTGGTCAGGGCCATGGCCACGTCCACCACGGGGAAGCCCAGCGGCCCGTGGGCCAGGGCCTCCTTGGCGCCTGCCTCCACCGCGGGGATGTAGGTCTTGGGCACCACGCCGCCGACGATCCGGTCCTCGAAGCGGAAGCCCTCGCCCCGGGGCAGGGGCCGGACCTCCACATGCACGTCGGCGAACTGGCCATGGCCGCCGGTCTGGCGCTTGAAGCGGGCATGCTGGGCGGTGCCCTTGCGGATGGTCTCCCGGTATGGCACCCGCGGCGCCCGCGACCGGATGGCCACGCCGAAGCGGTGCTTCAGCCGGTCCAGCGCCAAGGCCAAGTGCACCGGCCCCTGGCCGCACAGCACCATCTCGCCCGCGTCGGCCCAAGGCTCGATCCCCTGGCCGAAGGACAGGCTGGGGTCCTCGTCCACCAGCTTGGACAGGACGGCGGTCAGCTTCACCTCGTCGGTCTTCTGCTCCGCCTCCACCACCAGGGCATGGACGGGGGCCGGCGGGGCGGGCCAGGCGGGGGCGGTGCCCAGCGCCTGGGCGGGGCCCAGCAGTTCCCCGGCCCGGGGCTTCTCCAGCCGCCCCAGGGCGACGATGTCCCCGGCCTCCGCGGCGCCGCGCTTCACGGGCGTGCTGCCCACGAACTCGTACAGGCCGCCCACCCGCTCCCCGGCGATGGTCATGCCGTCGGACACGCCGCCCCGCCAGACGCGACACAGGGACAGCTTGCCGGTGTGGGCGGCGTGGACGGTCTTGAACACCTGGACCAGCGGCCCGCCCACCGCCTCCGGGATCTCCAGCCGGGCGGCGGCGTGGGTCACTTCCGGCGTCTCATGCCGCAGGGCCTTCAGCAGCCGGCGGACGCCATGGTCCCGGTCGGCGCAGCCCATGAAGACGGGCACGATCAGGTCGCCGGCCAGGTCGCGGCTCAACTGGCGGTACACTTCCTCCCGCCCCGGCGCCACGTCCTCCAGCAACTGCTCCAGCAGCGTGTCGTCGAAGTCGGCCAGGGCCTCCAGCATCTGCTGCCGGGCGTCCTGCTCCCGCTCCCGCACGGTGTCCGGCAGGGCCACCAGGTCGGACGCCTTGCCCGGCCGCCAGCGATAGGCCCGCTCGCTCACCAGGTCCACATAGCCCGTGACCGCCTGCCCCTCGCGGATTGGCACCTGGCGCAGCACCAGGGGGCGCTGGGACGCGGCCTGCAGGGCCTGCATCACGTCCCGCACCCGCAGCTCGGTGCCGGTCAGCTGGTCCATCTTGTTGATGAAGACCATGTGGGGGATGGACAGCTCGTCCAGGAAGCGGAACAGCGGCGCCAGCATGGCGGCCTTGTCGGGCGCCGGCTCGCACACCACCACCGCCACGTCGGCCACGGACAGGGCGCGTTGCGCCTCCGCCTGCAACTCCACCGAGCCGGGGCAGTCGATGAAGGTCCAGCGCTCGCCCAGATATTCGGCGGCGGCGAAGTTGGGCTCCGTGCTCATGTGGCGGGCGCGGGCCTCGGGGCTGGCGTCGCCGGCGCAGGAGCCGTCATCCACGCTGCCCTTGCGGTGCAGGGTGCCGCAGGCCAGCAGCAGGCTTTCCAGCAGCGTGGTCTTGCCGCTGAGATAGGGTCCGACAAGGGCCGCTACGCGCGGCCCCGACCTCGTGCCGTTCATCATTCTGCGCCTCCGGGTTCCTTGGTTCTCAGGCTCCCCGGGGCAGCGCCCATGCGGACGACCGGCCCAACGACTCTGGCCAAAGGGACCTTGGCCGAAAGGTCGGAAGCCCGCCGGGTGTGTCCCGACCCGGGGGGCCAATTCCTCCTGCCCCTATCGAACACCCCGCCCGCCGGGCCTGTCGAGCGGAAATCGCCCCCTGCGTCCTGTTACCGCCCTGAAACAAAGGGGTGGGTGCAAATCCCCACCGCCAGCGCTACATTCCCTGGCATGGAGACCACCGCCCCCGCCACACCCCCCCTGACCCGCGCCGCCCGGCGTGCCGCGGGGTTGCTGGGTTTGCCGGCCCTGCTGGCGGGCGTGCTCCACCTGGCCTTGTCCGCCCCGGCGGACCTGCAAGGGTCGGCCGGCGACTCGGCGATGTCAGCCCAGAGGATCAGCGCCGCGGACCCGCTCGCACCCTTCCCGGCGGTCGCCGACGGCGGCGCGGCGCGCGCGACTCCGGTCCCCGCCCGGCTGGAGTGCCACGTCACCAGCGTTGCCGGCACCGGCGGCCAGGGCCTCTGCATCCTCCGCGTCACCCCGCGGCAGGACATCTGACCCGGCCACATCCGGGCATCGGCCACTACCCGTATGGGCGATCCAGGCCCCGCGGACCCCAGGCCTTGATCTTTCCCTAGTCTTCCCGCCCAGTCCTCAATGGCTTGATTGCCTTGCCTACCCGGCAAGACTTTCCTCTTTTTTGCCTTGCCGGACTTCTTTACAGTATTCGAAGCGAGTTCTGCCCTCACGGGGGGTGCCGTGGGTAACGGGGTCCTGTCGATCCTGCAATTTGGCCTGTTCACCTTCCTGGCCGCGATGGGGACCAACATCCTGATCGCCGTGGCGTCGCACCTCCATGCCGCCATGATCCGCCACAACGCCCGGGAGGAGCAGATAAAGGACCGGATCGTCCGCTATTCCCGCATCGCCAACGGCCTGCAGACCCGGGTGGAGGCCCGCAAGAACGCCGCCACGGGCGCGGCCAGCCTGCTGTTCGGCTCCCAGCGGCAGGAAAAGACGCTGCGCGCCCGCTTGCGGGAGCTGGAGGGCGCCCCCCACCGCTTCGTCCGCATGGTGGGGGCGGAGGTGCAGCCCAACCGCCCTTATGAGTTCCTGGTGCTGAACAGCTCCGTCGCGCACCAGGTAAAGCGTGGTGAACGCCATCCCTTCTACGACTCGAGCTGGGCCCGGCCCTGCCCGGTGCATGTCTGGGCCAAGGGCCCGGAGGAGGCGAAGGCGGAGTTCGAGCGGGTCTTCCCCAAGGCGGCCGGCTTCAAGATCGTCTTCGCCCAGGCCCTGACGGCCGACGGCAAGCCCGGCAACCCGTTGGTCCTGGAAGGCGATACGGTGAAGGTGCCCGTGCGCGCGGCGATGGAGGGCGCGGGGTGAGCAACATGGCCTTCCTGATCGGGGCGGTGGTGGTGGCGCTCTCAGCCAAGCCCTCCTACCTCAAGGCCCAGCGGACTATCCGCGAGGCCCGCCAAGCCATCCTGGAGCTGAAGCGGCGCAAGCACGCCCTCAGCCAGAAGGTACGCATGCTGGCCAAGGAAAGCCTGGACCAGCGCCTGACCGCCGGCCAGGACCAGATGGAATCCGACGACCTGACCGGCCGCATCGCGGGCCTGCAACACCGGGTGCAGGAGCTGGAAGCCATCGACCGCCGCGTGCTGGTGCTGGACGAACGCCGCGGCCTGTCGGAGTCCGGCTGGATCATCCGCCTGCGCCGCCCGCCCGACCAGGCGCCGGCCCTGGAACCATCAGCCGTGACCCGGCTGTGGGAGGAGGGGCGCTACGTCTTCTTCTTCGCGTCCGACGTGGCCCGCGCCCGCCGCAAATCCCTGGTCCGCTTCCCCGAGGAACAGGGCTTCGAGATCCTGGAGGTCATCCCCCACGCGGACGATTTGTCCACCGTGTCAGTGCTCGGCCAGGTGGCACAAAAGGAAAGCGCCTAAGCGTCCGTGTCCCTCAGGCGCCCCCGGATCGCGGTCCGGGGCAGGCTCCGCCGAATCCGCGGCTTGGCTCGCGCACGCACGCCTGTGCGCAGCGGCAGTTGCCGCTGAAGCGTGCTTACGCTGGTCGCAAACACGCTTCAGCAAAAAAGAACGCCGCCGAGCCCAAGGGGCCGGCGGCGAGTTGAACAGGGAGGCTTCACGTCTGGGAGACGTGGGTCCGGAGACCCAACCCCGGGCGGGTATCCCGGGGCGAAACGCCGGATGCTGCGTCGCAGCAGCCGACGGCCTAAGAATTAAGCAGCCTCGACCAAGACACCAGGGCCGATCCCCGACGCGAGCTATGCGCCGGTCGCATGGCTTGCGGGGAACGTCTCGGCCACCTTCTTCACCAGGAAGTCGCGGAACACGGAGATGCGCTTGGAATGGCGCAGCTCCTCCGCATAGACGAAGTAGGCGTCGATGCGCGGGCCGCTGACGTCCGGCAGCACGCGGACCATGTCCGGCTGGCCATCCACCACATAGTCGGGCAGGGAGGCGATGCCGAGGCCGCTCTGCACCGCCCGGAACATGGCGTACAGGCTGTTCACGCGCAGGGCGGTGCGCCGCTCCCCGCCGGGCGGGTCGCCCACATGCAGGGCCCAGTTGATGTTGGCCACGGGGGCCCGCGCCTCATTCGGGTAGGCGATCAGGTCGTGCTGGTCCAGCTCGGCGATGCTGTTGGGCACGCCGCGCTTTTCCACATAGGATTTGTGGGCGTACAGGTGCACCCGCACGGTCATCAGGTGGCGCTGGATCAGGTCCGGCTGCCGCGGGGCCGACATGCGGATGGCGATGTCCGCCTCCCGCATGGAGAGGTCCAGCTCATTGTCGTCCAGCAGCAGGGTCAGCTGCACGTCCGGGAACAAGCCCAGGAACTCCTTCACCCGCGGCGTCAGCCAAGTGCTGCCGAAGGCGATCGTCGTGGTGACCTTCAACGGGCCCTTGGGATGCTCCTTCGATTCGGACAGCATCGCCTCGGTCATGGACAGCTTGGCGAACACCTCCCGCGCGGTGCGGTACAGCAGCTCGCCCTGCTCCGTCAGGATCAGCCCGCGCGCGTGGCGGTGGAACAGCGGCACGTGGAGGCTTTCCTCCAGCGCGCTGATCTGCCGGCTCACCGCCGATTGGCTGAGGTTCAGTGTCTCACCCGCATGCGTGAAGCTGCCAGCCTCCGCCACGGCGTGGAAGACGCGAAGCTTGTCCCAGTCCATGACCCGTCCCTACGAAACGCGGCCGGGAGGGATACCCCGGCCGCCCTGTCTTGGCCGGCCACGGATGCGTCCGGCGCATGGATGATATACCCTTGCGCGCTGCGATGCTAGGGCTTGTCAGTCCCTTTCGTTGCCATCGCTACCTGTCGTGAGGGTGGGGAAGGAAGCTTGCCACCATGGCGCAATTTCCTTCCCGCCCGGCTCAATCCCACGCCTGGATCATGTCCGGGCGCAAGGCCTCCTGCACCGCCTCCGTCAGGGGGGCCTGGTGCATGGCCAGCCACTTCTCCGCCTCCAGGGCCGCCATGCAGCCCATGCCGGCGGCGGTGACCGCCTGGCGGAAGATCTTGTCCTTCACGTCGCCGGCGGCGAACACGCCGGGGATGTTGGTCCTGGTGCTGTCGGGGGCGGTGACGATGTAGCCCTCGTCGTCCATTTCCACCTTGCCCTTGAAGACCTTGGTGGCCGGGTCGTGGCCGATGGCGACGAAGACGCCTTCCAGCGGGATGTCCGTCGTGGCCTCGGTCTTCACGTTGCGCACGCGCACGCCGGTGACGCGCTTGGGGTCGGTGAAGCTGCTGCCGCCCTCGCCCAGGATCTCCTCCACCACGCTGTCCCAGACCACCTCGATCTTCTCGTTGGCGGCCACGCGCTCTTGCAGGATCTTCTCCCCGCGGAAACTGTCGCGGCGGTGGATGACGGTCACCTTGCTGGCATGGTGGGTCAGGTACAGCGCCTCCTCCAGCGCCGTGTTGCCGCCGCCGACCACGGCCACCGGCTTGCCACGGAAAAAGAAGCCGTCACAGGTGGCGCAGGCGCTGACACCGGCGCCCTGGTAATGCTGCTCCCCCTCGATGCCCAGCCAGCGGGCCTGGGCGCCGGTGGCGATGATCACGGCGTCGGCCACATACTCGTCCCCGCTGTCGGCCTTGCAGACGAAGGGGCGCTGGGTGAAGTCCACGTCGGTGATGACGTCGAACTCCATCTTCGTGCCGTAGCGCTCCGCCTGCTGGCGCATCTGCTCCATCAGGTGCGGCCCCTCGATGGGGTCGGCGAAACCCGGGTAGTTCTCCACGTCCTTGGTGATGGTGAGCTGCCCGCCCGGCTGCAGGCCCTGGACCAGCGTCGGCGCCAAATTGGCGCGGGCGGCATAGATGGCCGCCGTGTAGCCGGCCGGGCCGGCGCCGATGATCAGGACCTTGGAACGGTGGGTGGCCATTGGAACTGTCCTTGTTGCACCGGGCGTGGCCCGGGGGAGGGGGCTACAGCTTGGGGGCGTCGGCCCCGTTTGAAACGATATCGGGTCTTGAGCCAGGGTTTGCGACCGTAGCCGCCCGCGGGCCTGGCATCAACTGCGGGCATGCGGGGACATGCCCAGCGGCTTGGGGTTCTACCCCAGGTCGCTGGAGGCCGGCGCCTGGGGGCGCACGCAATCACGTGCGTAAACAAGCGAAGGGCAGGGTGGTGCGCGGGGCCAAAGGCGCCTACATCTTGCAAGGAATCGTCCTGTCGGTCGCCAAACCGGGTCGCCCCATGCTGAAACAGGCCATCGCCGCCCTCGCCCTGTCGCTGTTCGCCGCGCTGCCGGCCGCCGCCAACCCGGTGAGGACGGAGAATGTGGAGGCCCAGCTCTCGGCCGAGCTGCCCGCCGCCGTGCCGGGGCAGACCCTGTGGATGGCGGTGACCCAGCGCATCCGCCCGGGCTGGCACACCTATTGGAAGAACCCCGGCGACAGCGGCATCCCGACAGAAATCAAGTGGACCCTGCCCCAGGGCTGGAGCGCCGGTGCCATCGTCTGGCCGGCGCCGGAACGCTTCCCCATCGGGCCTTTGGTGAACTTCGGCTACAAGGACGAGGTGCACCTGCTGGTGCCGCTGACGGTCCCCGCCGACGCCAAACCCGGCGACTCGGTGACCCTGAAGGCCGACGTGGACTGGCTGGTGTGCGAGGACATCTGCATCCCCGAATCCGCCAGCCTGACCCTGCCGCTGGCCGTGGCGGCTGAGGCTTCCCCGCCGACCGACGCCGCCAAAGTCATGTTCGGCGCGGCCCGGGCCAGCCTGCCCGTGCCCAGTCCGGTCCCCGCCACCTTCCTGGCCGGCAAGGACCGGCATGAGCTGGCCATCGCGCTGCCGCAGGCCGACGATGGCCGCCTGACCAAGGCTTTCTTCTTCCCGGAGGCCTGGACCGTCACCCCCGCCAACGCGGAACAGGCATTGAAAGTGGGCGCCGACGGCCTGCGCCTGTCCTTCCCGCCCGGGGGAGACCTCCCGGCCGGGCCGGTGAAGGGCGTGCTGGTGGTGGAGGAGAATTTGGGCGGTGGCACCCCCAGCCGGCAGGCGCTGGAGATCGCCGCCGAGCTGACGGGCAGTGCCCCTGCCGCCGCGGCCGGCACCACGGGCGGCACCGCCGCGACCCTGGGCGGGCAGACCGCGGCGGCGGCCGAGACGGCGGGCCTGGGCTTCGGCCTCGCCCTGCTGTTCGCGTTGCTGGGCGGCGTGATCTTGAACCTGATGCCCTGCGTCTTCCCGGTCCTGTCCATGAAGGCCCTGGCCCTGGTGCGGCACGGGCCGGAGCATGCCAAGGCCCACGGGTTCGTCTACACGGCCGGCGTGCTGGCCAGCTTCGCCGCCGTCGCCGGGGCCCTGCTGGCGCTGAAGGCGGGCGGGGCGCAGATCGGCTGGGGCTTCCAGCTCCAGGACCCGCTGGTGGTGGGCATCCTGGCCTATGTCATGTTCCTGCTGGGCCTGTCCCTGTCCGGCGTCTTCACCCTGGGCGGCAGCGTCATGGGCGTGGGGCAGGGGCTGGCGGGGCGCGAGGGCTATGCGGGCAGCTTCTTCACCGGCGTGCTGGCCACCGTGGTGGCCACGCCCTGCACGGCGCCCTTCATGGGCGCGGCCATCGGCTATGCCCTGCTGCAGCCCTGGTACCAGGCCCTGGCCGTGTTCCTGGCGCTGGGCCTCGGCATGGCGCTGCCCTTCCTGCTGCTGACCCTCAGCCCGGCCCTGCTGCGGCGCCTGCCGCGGCCGGGACTGTGGATGGAGCGGGTGAAGCAGGCCCTTGCCTTCCCGCTCTACGCCTCCGCCGCCTGGTTGGTCTGGGTGCTGTCCATCCAGGCTGGGCCCACCGCCGTGGCCGGGGTGCTGGCCGGCATGGTGCTGGTGGCCTTCGGCGCCTGGCTCTATGGCGTCACCCGCCACTCCCCCGGCGGTTGGCGGGTGGGCGGCGGGGCCGTGGCCCTGGCGACCCTGGTAGCCGCCATCGCCCTGGTGCGCCTGCCCGGCGGCCCGGCCCCGGCCCAGGCGGCCCTGCCTTCCACCGGCGCGCCCGTTGCCGCCGGCGAGGGATTCGAGGCGTTCAGCGAAGCGCGGCTGGCGGAGCTGACCGGCCAGGGCAAGCCGGTCTTCGTCAACTTCACCGCGGCCTGGTGCATCACCTGCCTGGTGAACGAGCGCACCTCCCTGTCCGGTGCCGCGGTCAAGCAGGCCATGGCAGAGAAGGGGGTCACCTACCTGAAGGGCGACTGGACCAACCGCGACGCCACCATCGCCAAGGTTCTGGAGCGCTTCGGCCGCAGCGGCGTGCCGCTGTATCTCGTCTATGTGCCGGGGGAGAAGGAGCCGCGGGTGCTGCCCCAGGTCCTGACCGAGGGCATCGTGCTGGACGCGCTGAAGGCTATCCCCGGCGGCAACGCCTGAGGGCGCTAAAAGAATCCCTTATGACGGAAACGTGACTCGCGCCGACAGGCCCTGTTGTCCCCCCACGGTTCAACCATGGGAGAGAGACGACATGGCCTTCAGCAGCCTGGACGTCGACCAGGTCCGGCGCATCGCCGAACTGGCCCGGACCGCCGCCGAGGCCCACCGCAAGGTGATCGGCGGCCTGAACGACATCGACTTGGGCGAGCAGACGCTGGAGCGGGGCAGCCGCAACCCCACCGACCTGGACACCCTGTCCATCCTGGACCAGGTGGGTCGGCCGGAGATCGGGGCCCTGCGCGACGCCATCGGCGGGCTGTCAGAGGAGCAGCGGCAGGAGTTGAAGGCCGCCATGCTGGTGGGCCGCGGCGACTTCGCGGCCGGGGAATGGGACCAGGCCATGGACCAGGCCGCCCAGGTGCCCGCCAGCAGCGACGTGGACTACCTGACTGAGAAGGTCAGCCTGAACGACTATCTGAACAAGGGCCTGTACGCCCTGAAATGCGTCTGACAACCGCTATCGCCCCGGGCCCAGCGTGCCCGGGGCAGGGGGGCGGCCCCTTCGTCGGGGTCGCGTCCCGCCGGAAAAGGTGCCGCGGCAAACCTTTCCTGCGACAAACCGTCCCGTTCCGCCCTGAACGCCATGAGATGGGGAGCCTCCCTGGGTGTTGGAACGGGGCATGGCAAAAAATTAATGTCCCACTGCGGCGCTGGGTCTTGCGCCGGGGCATGCGCGACCTTATCTTAGAACCGTTCCAAGAAAGAGCGGCAATCCCTTGATGCGCCCGGCGCCGATGCGCGGGCCGGGCCTTCGCGTCGCGCCGCGTCTCAAGGAGACATCAGCATGACGGCGTATTCCGACAGTATCGATATCCTGCGGACCTTCACTGCCCAGGCGAACCACTTCCCCATGCTGCGGCCCGAGGAGGAGCAGCAGTTGGCGGAGGCGTGGCTGGAGCGTCAGGACCGGCGTGCCTTCGACATGCTGGTCAAGAGCCACATGCGCCTGGCCGTGAAGATCGCAAGCAAGTATGCCCGTTCGGGCCTGCCCGTCGCCGACCTGATCAGCGAGGCCAACATCGGTCTGGTCAAGGCGGTGCAGCGGTTCGACCCGACCCGCGGTTTCCGGCTGGCCACCTATGCCCTGTGGTGGATCCGGGCGGAGGTGCAGTCCTACGTGCTGCACAACTGGTCCATGATCAAGGGCGGCAACACCGCCGCGCTGAAGCGGCTGTTCTTCAACCTGCGCCAGACCCAGCGGCGCCTGGGCATCCAGGACCGCATGATGACGGACGAGGAGGCCCGCACCGTGGCCACCACGCTGAACGCCAGCGTGGAGGAGGTGCGGGAGATGGAGCACCGCTTCGCCACGCCGGTCAGCTCGCTCAACACGCCCATGGGCGAGGAGGGCGACAGCGAGGCCATGGACCTGCTGGCCGACGACAGCGAGAGCGTGGAGTACCGGTTGGCCGAGCGGTCGGAGCTGGACGCCCGCAAGGCCCTGATGGTGGATGCCCTCAAGGTCCTGGGCGACCGTGAGCGCCACATCTTCGTGTCCCGCAACCTGACCGACCAGCCGGTCACCCTGGAGACCCTGGCCCAGCAGTACGGGGTCAGCAAGGAGCGCATCCGCCAGATCGAGAGCGGGGCCTACAAGAAGGTCGCCCGCCGGGTGCGCGGCACGGCCGAGGCATCGGCCAACCCCATCCTGCCCATGGCGTCCAAGCGCGCCAAGGGCGAGGTGCGGCTCGCCAACTGAAGGTCCCCAGGTACATCGGAACTCGCCGTCTGACGGAGGCCGCCGCGGAACGCCCGCGGCGGCCTTTTTGTTGGTCTGGTCCTGGCGCCATGGCCGGCGGCACCCGCCGTCGGCAAGGCCGGCGACCGCCGGCCCGCGGGCCCGTGCCCGCGCAAGCCAAGGGCGCGGATGCGCCCGCCCGGCGCCTGAGGGAACAAGGAGGGTCTCATGACCAAGGGCACTAAGGACACGCAGCAGGACAAGCATGACTCCGGCGGACCCGGCAAGGCGGCCCGGTCCGGCCACCTGGAGGACGGCAAGCTGGGCAACGCCCTGAACCAGAACCAGTCGCCCGCCGACAAGGAACGCCGCCCCCGGCCCGGCGACGACGACACCGTGGCGGATGCTTGAGACATTCTCCTCAATCGCCGGCGCCGCCTCCGGCGCCCATGGGGGCGCGCGGCGGCGGTCGCCGTCGGGGCGTGTTCCAGGTCGCCGGAAACACGCCCTGACCGTCACCGCAAAGGCACATGTGGCCTGCCGAACACCAAACGACCGGAACGCCGGTGGGGATGGGCGGTTGGGTAGGACAGTGAACTCGTAACTGCGGAGTACCTTCCCATGCGGACCTATGCCCTGATCATGGGTATCGTCTTCACCCTTGTCGGCATCCTGGGCTTCGTCCCCAGCTTCCTGGAAGCGCCGGCCGGTGACCCGCCGCTGGCCATCAGCGCCGGCCACGGCCATTTGCTGGGCCTGTTCCCGGTGAACATCCTGCACAACGTGGTGCACCTGCTGTTCGGCCTGTGGGGCTTGGCCGCCAGCCGCGGCTGGGGTTCCTCCCGCGCCTATTCCCGCAGCGTGGCGGTGATCTATGCCGTGCTGGCGGTCATGGGCCTGATCCCGGCCCTGAACACCACCTTCGGCCTGGTTCCCATCTATGGCAACGACGTCTGGCTGCATGGGCTGATCGCCCTGTCCGCCGCCTATTTCGGCTTCGTCGCCAAGATCCCGGCCGACACCGCGGTGAACACCAGCACCACCACGGGCGTGCGGACGTATTGAGTTGGCTTTCGTAGGTCGGATTAGCCGCGCCCGCGGCGTAATCCGACGGCCCCATATGCCGTGAGCCGTCGGATTACGGGGCTTTGCAGCCCCTAATCCGACCTACGGGCCTATCGCCAAGCGTAGTTGAAGCTGATCGACACCCGTTCCTCCTCCGCCTGGTTCAGCGGCACCTCATGCCGCAGCCAGCTTTCCCACAGCAACAGGGTGCCGGGGCTGGGCGCGGCGGACAGGTGGGACTGGAAATCCCGCGGGGCCTTGGGCTTGCGGGGCGGGGTGGCCATCATCAGGGGCAGGCGCGGGTCCTCGAACCGGATGGCGCCGGCCCCCTTCGGCACGGAGACGTAATATGTGCCGGACAGCACGCTGTTGGGGTGGATGTGGCCGCTGTGGAAGCCGCCCGGCTCCAGCACGTTGATCCACAGCGCGTTGATCTCCAGCTTGCCGCCGCCAAGGTCCCAGTGCAGGGCCTTGGCGAAGGCCGCGGCATGTTTGTCCAGCAGCTTCTTCAGCTGCTTCACCGCCGGGTACCGCCAGGGCAGGTCGTCCAGCGAGGCGTAGGACGTATAGCCGGGGTAGCCGTGCTTCGCCGACCAGCGCTGCCCCGCCACATCGTCCGCCGCCGCCGACAGGCAGCAGGCCAGCAGCTCCTCGTTCAACCCATCCCCGCCGCCCAAATCCGCCCGGTACAGGCGGGTGGGGAACAGGGCCTCGATCACGGCGGCGCCGGGCGTGCCGGCGGGGGAGGGGGCTTCGTCGCTCATGCCCCCGGCACTAGCCTGGATGGGGCCGCCGGTCAACCTCGACCCAGGCCACACATTGTCGCGACCCACGCTTTGGTGTAGGCAAGCCGTAACGAGCGGTGCCGCACCGCAGCAAGGCCAGGGGATGGGACCATGAGCGCCACGGGTCAGGTGAAGCGCGTCAGCGTGCCGGAGATCGCCGCCCGCAAGGGCAAGGAGCCGGTCTCCATGCTCACGGCCTATACCGTGTCGGTGGCCCGCCTGCTGGACCCGCATGTGGACTGCCTGCTGGTGGGCGACAGCCTGGGCATGGTGCTGTACGGCATGGACAGCACCCTGCCGGTGACCGTGGACATGATGATCGCCCATGGCGCCGCGGTGGTGCGCGGCTCCTCCCACGCCTGCGTCGTGGTGGACATGCCCTGGGCCAGCTACCAGGAAAGCCCGCAGCAGGCCTTCCGCAACGCCGCCCGCATCCTGGCAGAGACGGGCTGCCAAGCCGTGAAGCTGGAAGGCGGGGAAGAGATGGCGGACACGGTGGACTTCCTGGTCCGCCGCGGCATCCCCGTGGTCGGCCATGTGGGGCTGACGCCGCAGGCCGTGAACGCGCTGGGCGGCTACAAGGCCCGCGGCCGGTCGGAGGCGGAGCAGCAGAAGATCCTGGGCGACGCCCGGGCGATATCGGAAGCCGGCGCCTTCGCCATCGTGGTGGAGGGGGTGGTGGAGCCCCTGGGCCGGCTGGTGACGGAGCAGGTGGGGGCCGTGACCATCGGCATCGGCGCGTCCGCCGCCTGCGACGGGCAGGTGCTGGTCAGCGACGACATGCTGGGCCTGTTCGGCGGCTTCACGCCCAAGTTCGTCAAGCGCTACGCCGACATCGGCCCCTTGGTCGCGGAGGCCGCCAAGGCCTACACCGACGACGTCCGCGCCCGCCGCTTCCCCGGGCCGGAGCATGTATTCGGGGTGAAGAAGCCCACCTGACCGGGATCGGTCGCCCGGGACACCACCTGATGCCTGCGGGTACTTGCAGGGGGTGGGGAAGGACCCCGGGCCGGACCGGGATCATCGCGGCAATTTGCGCCCTCGGGCGTGGGGCGCGGGCGCAGGAAGGCGTCAGCCCGTCATGGGCTGTCGGCCTGGCTGTCAGGATCGGGTGAAGCGGGGTCAGCTCGCCGCGGCCACCGGCTTGCTCGCCCCTTTGGCGGGGGTGGGCAGCTCCACGTTGACCTCCAGCATGGAGCAGCCGCTTTCCCGCTCCAGCTTGACCAGCACTTTCTCATCATCGATGGGCACGTACTTCTTGATCACGGCCAGCAGTTCCTTCTGCAGGGCCGGCAGGAAGTCCGGGCTGTTGCGGTCGCTCCGCTCGTGCGCCAGCACGATCTGCAGGCGCTCCTTGGCCTGTGAGGCGACGGTCGGCTCCTTGGATCGCCGGAAGAAATCCAACAGGTTCATGCGGTCCTCCGCAGCAGCCGGTCGAAGAAACCCTTCTTCTCGGGCTTCAGGAAGCGGTGCTCCACCTTCTCGCCCAGGAAGCGGGCAACCGCGTCGGAATAGGCCATGCCCGCGGTGGACTTGTCGTCCAGCACCACCGGCATGCCCACGTTGCTGGCCTTCAGCACGGCCGGGCTCTCCGGGATGATGCCCAGCAGCGGGATGGCCAGGATCTCCAACACGTCGTCCACCTTCAGCATCTCGCCCTTCTCGACCCGGTCCAGGTCGTAGCGGGTCAACAGCAGATGCTCCTGCACCGGTTCCAACCCCAGTTCGGCCCGGCGCGACTTGGCCTGGATCACGCCCAGGATGCGGTCGCTGTCGCGGACGGAGGAGACCTCCGGGTTGGTCACGATGATCGCGTGGTCGGCGAAGTACAGCGCCATCAGGGCGCCCTTCTCGATCCCCGCCGGGCTGTCGCAGAGGATGTAGTCGAATTCCTTCTTCAACTCGTCCAGGACCTTCTCCACGCCCTCCTTGGTCAGGGCGTCCTTGTCCCGGGTCTGCGAGGTGGGGAGGATGAACAGGTTCTCGACGCGCTTGTCCTTGATCAGGGCCTGGTTCAGCCGGGCCTCGCCGTTCACCACGTTGATGAAGTCGAACACGACGCGCCGCTCGCACCCCATGATCAGGTCGAGGTTCCGCAGGCCCACGTCGAAGTCGATGATGCAGGTCTTGAACCCGCGCATGGCAAGGCCGGTGCCAAAGGCGGCGCTGGAGGTCGTCTTGCCAACGCCGCCCTTGCCGGAGGTCATCGTGATGATCTTGGCCAAGTGGCGTCTCCTGAGTCTTGCGTCCGATGTCGGAAGTCGGTGGACAGTTTACAAGGTTTGGTTGGGCGCGGTCACACGGTGACCGGGTCGATGTGGAGGTACCCGTTGTCGAGATAGATCTGGACCTGGCGGCGCCGGATGTCCTTGTCCATGTCGTCGCTCACCCGGTACAGGCCGGCGATGGACACCAGCTCCGCCTCCAGGCTCTGGCAGAAGATGCGGGCCGTCTGGTCACCGCTGACGCCCGCCAGGGCACGGCCGCGCAGGGCGCCATAGACGTGGATGCTGCCGTCGGCCACCAGCTCCGCGCCCGGGGACACCGGGCCCACCACCACCAGGTCGCCGCCGGCCGCATAGAGCTGCCGGCCGGAACGAACCGGCTCCGTCACGATCATGGTGGTGCGCTGGACGATCACCTCCGGCTGTGGGGCCGGGGCGGGGGTTGCCGGTACTGGGGCGGGAGGCTCCGGCTGTGCCTGGATGTTGTGCACGCCCTGGGCGGGGCTGCGGCCCGTGCCGGCCAGGGGGTCGAACGTCTCCGCCTTGCCCTTGGCCTGGGGCAGCACGGCCAAGCCGGCCTTCAGCGCGGCCTGCTGCTGCTCCGGCGTGCCGCCCTGCAGGCCGATGGCGATCATGCCCAGGTTCCGCAGCAGGCCGGTGAAGTTATCGAAATCGAAAGGCACGCCCGCCGGCAGGTCGTCCAGGTCCAGGACGACGGGGGCGTTGCGGAAGAAGTTGGGCGCCTGCGCGATCTTGCCGGACAGGACGGGGAAGAAGTTCGGGTTGCGCGGGTCGCTGACGCGCAACACCATCATGGTGAAGTTCGCACCACGCAGTTGGAACGGCGCGTCCCGATAGGCCACCTGGGTGCTCATCGTCCTGACAATCCTGCCCCTGATCCCGCGCCTTGTCGCGCCCGTCGTCCCGGTCCTGGTTCCTGGTCCCGGCCGGTCCGGCGCGACGGCTCATCCAAGCCCGCCGTTCAAGCCCAGAACTTACCCTGCGTCAAGCCTTTCGTCGCCACATTTTGCGACAGATTTGGGCCTTCGCACAATATCTATTGGGGCATCCTTTGCCTTGTCCATGCCGCGGCAAGGCGTCCGCAAGCAAAGGACAGGACCTAACCCTGTTTCCCTTCCAGGGCCGCCCGCCGCGCCTCATACTCGGCCTTCGGCAACAGCCCGCGCTCGAACATGACCTTCAGGGCATAGAGCGACTTCCGCTTCTCCTCCGACAGTTCCGGGTTCTCGGTCCCGGACTCGGCGTCGGTGCCGGCCGCGGCGGCGCCGGGACGGCCAAAGGGCTGGGATCTGGGGTCGGATGGGGGCATGGCGGGCCGGTGGGTTGGGGGGCCGGGGCTTCCTGCGGCCCCAGCATAGTCGAGCGGTCTGCCGGCTGCCAGTCCTGCCGTGTCGGGCCTCTGCCCGTCAGATTACATACGCAAGATATAGCGTGAATCTTTCGTTGCAGACGCAACAGAAGCTGACGGGGGCTGTTTTCTCAGGTATTGTGCAATGCAGTGGTTCCAGACAGGACGGACACGGGTTTGACAACACCCCTGACCCCCGACCGCGCAGCAACCCCCGCCCTCGGCGGCCGGTCGCTTCGACCCTGCGAGCCACCCGGCAGCACCCCGGACATGCCAGACGCCCCGCACCGCACGCCTCGATCGAGGGTGCGGTTTTTTGTTGCCCGCGGGGCACCCTGGGCTGCCGGACCCCCTACCGGACAAACGATCCCCTCCATCCCGACCAGACCGTGAGGAGACGCCCATGGCCAAGCGCCAGACGAAAGCCGCCCCCGCTTCCGACCCCAAGGTCCACCCGCTGTTCCCCCGCCGCGCATCCGGCTGGGACCCGTTGGGCCATGAGGGGGAGGAGCGTCGGGACCAGAGCTACGTGCGCACGGTCAAGCCCCTCTCCACCGGCCAGGCGGCCCTGATGCAGGCCATCATCTCCCACAACCTGACCCTTGCCCTGGGGCCGGCCGGCACCGGCAAGACCTACCTCGCCATCTCCGCCGCCGTGGAGGCTTTGGAAAAGGGCAGCGTGGACCGCATCGTCCTGTCCCGTCCCGCCATCGAGGCGGGGGAGAGCATCGGCTACCTGCCCGGCGACATGAACGAGAAGATGGCCCCGTTCCTGCGCCCACTCTATGACGCGCTGGGGGACCGGCTGGGGGCCAAGCGCCTGCGTACCCTGATGGCCGAGGGCACGATCGAGATCGCGCCGGTGGGCTTCATGCGCGGGCGCACCCTGAACAACGCCTTCGTGGTGATCGACGAGGCGCAGAACTGCACCTATGCCCAGATCAAGATGCTGCTGACCCGCCTGGGCTGGCACTCCACCATGGTCCTGACCGGCGACCCCGACCAGTCGGACCTGCTGGAAGGCCTGTCGGGCCTGGCCGACATCGCCCGCCGGCTGGAGGTGGTGGAGGGCATCTCCGTCGTCCGGCTGGCGGAGACGGACATCGTCCGCCACCCGTTGGTGGCCAGCATGCTGACGGTGCTCTGACCGGCGGAGCCCCACCCGGCCCGGGACCGCCCGGGCCGGGCGCCTGCCCCATGGGTTGGGGCGGTGACGAAACGTGACTTTCGAATTCGCAAGTTCCGGGAGGGGCACCGGGGCCCCATGCCGCATGGGCGCGCGCAACCCCGATGCCCCGGCGGCTGTTCCGGCAGGGAGCCCACCCCAGCCGGAGCCAACCCCATGTCCGACCTGCCGCCGCGGGACCCCATGCCCCATCCCCCCGCGGCCGCCGTCACCGTGGAACCGTCGGCCACGCCCGGCTTCGGCACCTCGAACGGGCGGATCATGTCCCTGGCCCGGAACTGGTGGGCCTTCCTGCTGCGGGGGCTGATGGCCCTGCTGTTCGGGGTCATCGCCCTGCTGCTGCCCGGGCCGACCCTGGTCAGCCTCGCCCTGCTGCTGGCGGCCTACCTGCTGGTGGACGGCACCTTCGCCCTGATCGCCGGGGTGCGGGCCATCGCCAAGCACCAACGCTGGGGGCACTTCATCCTGGAAGGGGTGGCGGGGCTGGTGGCGGGCGTCCTGGCCATCATGATGCCCGGGGCGACCATCCTGGCCCTGATCCTGATCATGGCCTTCTGGGCCATCCTCACCGGGGTGTTGGAGCTGATGGCCGCCCGCCGGGTGGGGCCGGGCGGCGGGCGGGCCTGGCTGCTGGTGGGCGGGGTGCTGTCCATCATCCTGGGCGTGCTGATGGTGGTCGTGCCGCCGGCCGGGGGCTATGCCATCGTCTTCCTGGTGGGGACCTACGCCTTCGCCTGGGGCATCCTGCTGGTGGCCTGGGGCTTCCAGCTCCGCCACCTGCACATCCGCCTGGAGCGCAGCAGCGAGGTGGGCGCCCTGGGCAGCACCAGGCCCGCTTCCAGTTGACTGGAAGCGGGCCTGGCTTGTCGTGTTCCTCAGGCCCCGGCGCCGCATCCGCGGCTTGGCTCACGCCCGCATGGGCGGGCGCGGCGGCAGTCGCCGCCGGGGCGTGCTCACGCTCCGCGCAAGCACGCCCTGATCCCCCGGTTCAGGGGTCACTGGGCGCGTGGCGCCACCCCGTCCAGGAAGGTGTCGATGTCGGCCCAGACCCGGTCGCGGATGCTATCCGCCTCCATCAGCAGCTCGTGCCGCCCCTCCGGGTAGGTCTTCAGCACGCCCTGGGGCAGCCGGGCCGCGGCCTGCTTCTGGCGGTCCACACGGACGATCCGGTCCTTGCCGGCGGACAGGACCAGCACGGGGATGCCCACCCGCTCCAGCACCCCCGGCCGCAGCAGCGCGTCCATGGAGCGGTAGGCCGCGTCCAGCCAGCCCCAGGTGACCCCGCCCATGGCAAGCGACGGGTCGGCATGGAACACGGCCTGGAACTTGTTGAACCGGTCCATGTCGCTGGTCAGCAGCGGCGCCTTGAAGGGTGGGGCGTCGGGCCGCCAGTCCGCCTGGCCGAAGGCGTAATCCTCCCCATGGCCGCGGCGCACCGCCTCCGCCGCCACATGCTTGGCCAGGATCTCCGGCGTCGGCCCGGCATTGATGCCCAGCATGGGGGCGCAGGCCACCAGCGCGGCGAAGGGGTGCCGACGCTCCGCCACATGGCGCAGCAGGATGTGGGCCCCCATGCTGTGGGCCAGCCCGATCACCGGGCCCGGCGCGCCGTCCAGCAGGCCGGGCAGGGCGGCGTCAAGGTCGTCCAGGAACGGGTCGAAGCTGGCCATGTGGCCCTTCTGCGGGTTGGGCAGGGGCCGCCAGCTGCCGCCCTGACCGCGCCAGTCCAGCGCCACCACGCGGAAGCCGCGGCCCGTCAGGTCCGCCGCCACCTCCGCGTACTTCTCCAGGCACTCCGCCCGGCCGGTCACGACCAGCACCGTGCCGCGGGCGTTCCCGTCCGATGGGGGCCAGTGGCCCAGGCGCAGGTGGGACCCGTCCGCCAGGTCCAGCCGGCGGAACGCCCAGCCGCCCGATCTTTCTTCGCCGTCCCGCAAGGCCGCCTCTCCCGTTATCCCGTGCAAGCGTACCAGCCCCATCCCCTGCGGCAAAGCGGCGGCGGGGCAGGGGCGGCCTTGCCGCGTCTCGGGCTGCCCCGGTACACTGTGCAGCGCAGCATAGCCTTAGGATGTTACGGATATGGACGTGATCGCCCGCCGCACCGGCCTCGACCCCGCCGACCTGACCGGCTTCTACCTGGAAGACCTGTATGTCGGCATGAAGGGCGTCTATGCCCGCACGATCACGGAGACGGACATCGTCATGTTCGCCGGCATCTCCGGTGACACCAACCCGATGCACCTGAACGAGGAATACGCCAAGGCGACGCCCTTCAAGGGCCGCATCGCCCACGGCATGCTGTCCGCCTGCTTCATCACCACGGTGCTGGGTACGCGCCTGCCGGGGCCGGGCACCATCTACCTGTCCCAGAACCTGCGCTTCCGCTCCCCCGTCCGGATCGGGGAGACGGTGACCACCACCGTGACGGTGAAGGAGCTGGTGGCGGAAAAGCGCCGCGCCATCCTGACCACCACCTGCACCGTGGCCGGAAACGTGGTGATCGAGGGCGAGGCCGTGGTCATGGTCCCCAGCCGCGCCGCCCTGGAGCGCAGCGCCGCCGCGGACTAAGCCGCCCCTATCTGGCGGACAAGCACCCAAGGCCGGCGACCGCCGGCCCGCGGGCCCATGCCCGCGCAAGCCAAGCCCGCGGAGCGGGCGCCCGGCGTTTGAGGGGACAACAGCGTGTGGTGCTGGACCGATGGGCCATCGCATGCCTATATCCCTGGCCCAGACCCCGAAGCTTGCGAGTGGCCGCCCGGCCGATGAAGCTGTTCCGCCATACCACCGACCTGCCCCCGGACGCGCGCGGCGTCGCCGTGGCACTGGGCAACTTCGACGGGGTGCACCGCGGCCACCGGGCCGTGATCGGCGCCGCGCAGGAAGCGGCCGCCAAGTTGGGCGTGCCGTCCGCCGTGCTGACCTTCGAGCCGCACCCGCGGGCCCTGTTCAAGCCGGACCAGCCGCCCTTCCGGCTGACGCCCTTCCGCATCAAGGCGCGGCTGGTGGAGGCGCTGGGGGTGGACGCGCTGTTCAGCGTGCATTTCGACCGCGCCTTCTCCCAGCAATCCGCCGAGGCCTTCGTGGAGTCGGTGCTGGTCCAGGGGCTGGGCGCCCGGCATGTGGTGGCGGGCTATGACTTCGTCTTCGGCCACAACCGGGGTGGCGACATGGCCTTCCTCCGCGCGGCGGGGGAGCGGTTCGGCTTCGGCGTGACGGAGGTCCGCCCCGTGGCCGACCCGTCGGGCATCATCTTTTCCTCCACCAAGGTGCGGGAGCTGCTCCAGGCCGGGGAGGCGGAGGCTGCCGCAGCCATCCTGGGCCATCCCTTCGAGGTCGAGGGCCGGGTGGAGCATGGCGACAAGCGGGGCCGCACCATCGGCTTCCCCACCGCGAACGTAGAACTGGGGGAGTATGTCCGCCCGCGCTTCGGCGTCTATGCCGTGCGGGCCGGGGTGGATCTGGGCGGGCAGACCGTCTGGCATGACGGCGTCGCCAACCTCGGCCGCCGCCCCACGGTGGGCGGCGCGGTGGAGCGGCTGGAGGTCCACCTGTTCGACTTCGACGGTGACCTCTATGGCCGGCACCTCAGGGTGCGGCTGCTGCATTTCCTGCGGCCGGAGATGAAGTTCGACGGCCTTGACCATCTAAAAGCCCAAATCGCAAGGGATGCAGGGGCGGCGCGGGCCTGGCTGGCCGCCGACCCGGGCGCAGAGGGAGTGACGTGACCATGGTGGGGGAGGCGTTGGCCCCGGCGGGCGTGCGGCGTCGCATGCTGGGCCTGGGCTTCGGGGTGGCCGCGGTGGCCTTCGTGCTGGACCAGCTCAGCAAATGGTGGGTCCTGGCCGTAGCGCTGCCCTGCCTGTCGGGCCCCTCCGGCCCCTGGTGCGCGGTGGAGACGCCGCCCATCACCGTCACCGGCTTCTTCAACCTGGTCATGGCCTGGAACCGGGGCGTCAGCTTCGGCATGTTCGCCCACGAGGCGGACTTCATGCCCTATGTCCTGATCGCCGTGGCCTTGGGCATCAGCGTCTTCCTGGTGTCCTGGCTGCGCCGCACGGACAGCACGTTCCAGGCCGTGTGCATCGGCCTGGTGATCGGCGGGGCCGTCGGCAACGTGGTGGACCGGTTCCGCTTCGGGGCCGTCGCCGATTTCCTTGACTTCCACGTGGCGGGGTGGCACTGGCCCGCTTTCAACATCGCCGACAGCTGCATCGTCGTCGGCGTGCTGCTGCTGCTCGCGGAAGGGCTGTTCGCCGGGTCGCGGCGGCGCTAGTCTGCGGCCGTCAATTCTTTCGGGTTATCCTGCGGAAGGGTCTCATGGGTAAGGGCAAGGTTTCGCGCAACGCTCTGCCGGTCCTGGCGCTGCTGGCCTCGGCCGCGGCGCTGTCGGCGTGCAGCATCTTCGACCGGTCCTCGCCGGACGAGTTCCAGGTGGTGGCCCGCGCCCCGCTGGAGGTCCCGCCGGACTACAACCTCCGCCCGCCGGCCCCCGGCACCCCCCGCCCGCAGGAGCTGGACCGCGACACCCGCGCCAACGCCAGCGTGTTCGGCGCCGCCGGCAGCACCGGCGGCCTGATCGACCCGCGCACCAGCCGGCAGCAGAGCAACGGCGAGGCGGCCCTGCTGTCCCAGGCCGGCGCCGACCAGGCCAACCCCGACATCCGCACCATCGTGGACCGGGAAAACCCCGGCGTGGTGGTGGGGGAGCGGTCCTTCCTCGACCGCCTACTGTTCTGGAAGGACGGGGAACAGCCGCAGCAGACGGTGCACCAGGGCGCCCCGCCCACCATCGCCCGCACCGGCAGCACCCAGGCCAACGCCCCGGCCCCCGCGGCGGACACGCCGCCGGCCGGCATCCCGGTCACCATCCCCGGCACCGGCCGCTGACCCAGGCGGTTCCCGGCAGGACAGTCCCAAGGGCGCCCCGCGAGGGGCGCCCTTTGTTGTTGCGCGGCAGGGTCAGGCCGGGACCGGGGACGCCAACGGTTGGTAAAGCAGGACGTGCGCATCGGGCCAGAACCGAAGCAGCCGGTCCAGGTCGGTCCGGTTGGCGCTGACCAGGCACGCCCCCTGCTCGGCGGCGGACAGGAACAGCAGCGCGTCGTTCAACAGCTTCCGCCGCAGGCCCTTCTGGCAGCAGTCCTGCTCCGGCGTCAGGCCCTTGCGCGGGCGGTTCAGTTGCTGGGTGCGGGCCAGGATGCCGGCGACCAAGCCTGCCTCGATGTGGGCCGCGGGGCTGGGGGAGACGGCTTTGCCCAAGGGAATGCCGCCGAGGATGTCGTGGATCGTCCCGACCGTGCCAGGAGTGCGGGGATCCGTGGGGTCTAGCAGGCCGATGGAGATCGCCAATTCCCCCAAGGCGACGGCGCTGTGGATCACGCGCCGGACGGCGACCAGCCTGTCGATAGACAGGGGAAGTCGACGCGCCGCCTTGTCGATATAGGCCGTGGTATCCAGCATCAGCGGCACCCCCTCGGGGATGCTGGCCGGATCGTAGGGCAATTCTGCCGTCGGCCGCTCCGGGATGGAGCGCAGGTAGCAGGCCGGATCGTGGCGGTCCAGGGCTTCCCGGACGAACCCCTCAGAGGGCACGCTCGAAATCCTCGGGCAGGGGGGCGCCGGGGTTCAGCCACCAATCCTTGAACGGGTCCGGTTCCGCCGCAAGCAGGATGGCGGCATTCACCACGTCGGACGGGTTGTCCAGCCCCAGCCGTTCCGCCGCGGCCTCAAGGGCGCCCGGGTCCACCCGCACGCTGAGCTTCCGCGACCGCACCCCGCTCAGCCGCCCATCGGCTTCCAATGCCGCCGCCGCCCGCAACAGGTCGCGCGCGATCCGCGCCGGCTTGCCGGACTTGGCGAAACCGAGGGAACCTAGGGTCCGGCCCTGCGCCGGGGTTGCGGTTTTGGCAAGCGCCGTCATGGCATCCTCCATGCTGTGGGACAAAGATAGCCGATCTGTCCCACAGGGTCCAGGGACGGCCCCGGACACTTCCGAATGGAATGGTCGGAACATGACAATGGTTTCAGTTGGCACTGGCGGCCCCAGCCGCCACATTGCTGTCCCGGGTGCCCGCGCGGCACCCCAACGATCCTGGCAGCGGAGGTTGGCCCCGTGCGCGTGAGGCTTCCCGTTCTCCCGTCCCCCCGCCGGTTCAGGCGCGGCGCCCTGGCGCTGGCCGCGGGCGTGGCATTCACGGCGCTGGTGGCGCTGGCCCCGCCGGTTTCGGCCCGCGTCTTCGACCCGGAGACCTTCACCCTGTCCAACGGCATGCAGGTGGTGGTGGTGACCAACCGCCGGGCCCCGGTGGTCAGCCACATGGTCTGGTACAAGGTGGGCTCGGCGGATGAGCCGCGGGGCAAGTCCGGCATCGCCCACTACCTGGAACATTTGATGTTCAAGGGCACGGACGAGCTGAAGCCGGGGGAGTTCTCCCGCACCGTGGCCCGCAACGGCGGCCGGGACAACGCCTTCACCAGCTACGACTACACCGCCTATTTCGAGAACATCGCCCGCGACCGGCTGGAGCTGGTCATGAAGATGGAGGCGGACCGCATGGCCGACCTCCGCCTGACGGAGGAGGTGGCCCTGCCCGAGCGGGCCGTGGTGATGGAGGAGCGGCGCCAACGCACCGGCAACAACCCCGGCGCCCGCCTGTGGGAGATGATGAACAGCGCCCTGTTCATCCACCACCCCTATGGCACGCCCATCATCGGCTGGATGAACGAGATCGAGCAGCTGACCTACAAGGACGCGCTCGACTTCTACAAGACCTGGTACGCCCCCAACAACGCCATGCTGGTGGTGGCCGGCGACATCACGGCCGCCGAGCTGAAGCCCTTGGCGGAGAAGACCTTCGGCAAGATCCCCGCCCGCAAGGTGCCGGAACGGGTGCGGGTGGATGAGCCGCCGACGGAGGGTGCCCGCCGGGTCAGCCTGACCGACCCGCAGGTGCGCCAGCCGAGCTGGCAGCGGCTGTGGAAGGCCCCTTCCTATGCCGAGGCGGGGGAGAAGCCGGACGCCTACGCCCTGCAGGTGCTGCAGACCATCATGGGCGGCGGGGCCACCAGCCGCCTGTACCGCACCCTGGTGGTGGAGCAGAAGGTCGCCGCCAGCGCGTCCATGTGGTACTCGCCCACCGCGCTGGACCTGGGCACGCTGGGCCTCGGCGCCTCCCCCATGCCGGGGGTGGAGCTGGCCAAGGTGGAGTCCGCCATGGAGGCGGAGGTGGCCCGCCTGCTGAAGGACGGGGTGACGGCGGAGGAGGTGGAGACGGCGAAGACCCGCCTGCGCCGGGAGGCCGTCTTCGCCCGTGACAGCCTGCAAGGCCCGGCGGAAGCCTTCGGCTATGCCCTTGCCACCGGCCAGACGGTGGAGGACGTGGAGGCCTGGCCCGACCGTATCGGCAAGGTGACGGTGGAACAGGTGAACGCCGCCGCCAAGGCCGTGCTGTCCCAGCAGGACCATGTCACCGGCGTGCTGCTGCCCGACCCCAACGCCCCGGCCACGGGCCCCGTCGCGGCGGCCCCCGTCGGCCCGCCCCCGACCAGCGCCGGAGACCACAGGCGATGAGAGGCTTGCCCATGACCCCCCGTCGCCGCGCCAGGGCGCTCGCCCTCGCCCGCCCCGCAACGAACCCGGCCGCCGGCCTGCTGGCCTTCCTGCTGCTGCTGGCCGCCTTCGTCCTATCCGCCGCGCCCGCCCGCGCCATCGACATCGAGCGGGTGGTCAGCCCCGGCGGGATCGAGGCCTGGCTGGTGCGGGACGACAAGAACCCCATCATCTCCATCCAGTTCGCCTTCGATGGCGGGTCCGAACTGGACCCGGCCGCCAAGCTGGGCCTGGCCAGCATGACCATGTCCCTGCTGGACGAAGGGGCGGGGGACCTGGACAGCCAGGCCTTCCAGAAGAAGCTGGAGGACAATTCCATCGGCCTGGGCTTCAGCGCCGGCCGGGACGGCATCTTCGGCAGCGTCACCACGCTGAAGGAGACGAAGGACCTGGCCTTCGACCTGGCGCGCATGGCCCTGACCCAGCCCCGCTTCGACACGGAGGCGGTGGAGCGCATCCGCAACCAGATCATGGCCGGGCTGAAGCGTTCCCAGGCCGACCCCAACTACTGGGCCCAGCTCGCCTTCTCCCAGGCGGTGTTCCCCGACCACCCCTATGGCAAGCAGTCCCGCGGGACGCTGGAAACCATCCCCGCCATCACCCGCGACGACCTGGCGGCCTTCCCCAAGGCGCGGTTCGGCCGGGACAAGCTGACCGTGGCCGCCGCCGGCGACATCACGGCGGCGGAGCTGGCGGCCGCCCTGGACAAGATCTTCGGTACCCTGCCCGCCAAGGCGGAGCCCTTCACCGTGGCGGATGTGGCGCCCAAAGGGGCCGGTTCCGTCATCGCCGTGCCGCGGCCCATCCCGCAGACCATAATGGTCATGGGCACGCAGGGGCTGAAGCGCGACGACCCGGACTGGTTCGCCGGGGTGATCCTGAACTATGTGCTGGGCGGCGGCAGCTTCTCCTCCCGCCTGATGGAGGAGGTGCGGGAGAAGCGGGGCCTGACCTATGGCGTCAGCTCCAGCCTGCAACCCTTCGAGCATGCGGCCCTGCTGGTGGTGGGCGGCTCCACCGCCAACGAGAAGGCGGGCGACGCCGTCAAGGTCATCCGTGAGGTCTGGGCCGACGTGGGCCAGAAGGGCATCACGGCAGAGGAGCTGAAGAACGCCCAGACCTACCTGACCGGCTCCTTCCCCCTGACCCTGACCAACACCGGGTCCATCGCCGGTATCCTGCTGCAGGTGCAGCGGGATAATCTGGGCATCGACTACCTGAACCGGCGCAACGACCTGATCAACAAGGTCACCCTGGACGACGTGAACCGGGTGGCGAGGAAGCTGCTGGACCCGGCCAACCTGGCCACCGTGGTGGTCGGGCAGCCGGCCGGCGTCACGCCCACGGCGACCGCCTTCGGGGAGAAGGGCTGAGTTTCTCCTCGGTCGCCGGAGCTTGTCTCCGGTGGCCGCGAACACGTCTTACCCCTTTGGCATAGGGCTTGCTTCCTTCTTTTGTCACAGCTCAGAAGGAGGCAAGCCCATGCAGCAGAACCGGTTGCACCGTCCCGTCGCATCCCTCCGGCCCTCCCGGGCCAGCGCCGACAGCGACGCCGTGCCCCTGCCCAGCGGTCTCCGCCTGTTCGACACGGGGACCGGCGGCGTGGACCTGTCCGAGATCCTGGCCGCCATCTCCGCCGCTTCGCCCCAGGAACAGCCCTCCCGCCGGCGCTTGCTGGAGGACGAGATCCGCAAGCAATGGGCCGTGCTGCGCAATCTGGTGCGGGAGCATGCCGCCCTGGTCCATGCGGAAAGCGCCGCGGCTGCCGCCGACCCGGTGCCCGCGGCCTCGGTCGCGGCCCTGCCGCCCCGTGCGAAGAGCTTCATCCCGCCCCGCCGCCTCGCCGCGGCGGAGTGACCGGCGGAATCCCGGCGTTTGCCTTGGGTCTGGCCCGCGCCCGGGCCGACCGCGGCGGCTTGCCCCGGCCCGGCATGGCGCGTACAGTCCCGCGCCATGCCGACAGACGATTCTCCCAAGCCTTTCGACCCGCTCGCCACCCCCGCCGGGGAAGGTGTCGACGATCCCAATGCGGAACGCATTGCAAAACGCCTTGCCCGAAGCGGCGTCTGCTCCCGCCGTGATGCGGAACGCCTGATCGGGGAGGGGCGCGTCGCCGTCAACGGCAGGCGCTTGGACACGCCCGCCTTCCTGGTACGCCCCGGTGACCGCATCACCGTGGACAACCATGTGGTGCCGGACCCGGAGCCCAGCCGCGTCTGGCGCTACCACAAGCCCGACGGCTTGGTGACCACCGCCCGGGACGAGCTGGGCCGCCCCACCGTGTTCGAGCGGCTGCCGCCGGAGATGCCGCGCGTGGTCTCCGTCGGCCGGCTGGACCTGTCGTCGGAAGGGCTGCTGCTGCTGACCAACGATGGCGAGCTGGCCCGCCACCTGGAGCTGCCCGCCACCGGCTGGCTGCGGCGCTACCGGGTCCGCGTCTTCGGCACGCCCTCCGCCGACCATCTGAAGCGGCTCGCCGACGGGCTGGTGGTGGACGGCGTGGCCTATGGCAGCATCGAGGCCACGGTGGACCGCACCGTCGGCCACAATTCCTGGCTTACCGTCGGCCTGCGCGAGGGCAAGAACCGCGAGGTCCGGACGGTCATGGAGTATCTGGGCTTCCCCGTCAGCCGGCTGATCCGCACCGCCTACGGCCCGTTCCAGTTGGGCAAGCTGGAACGCGGGGCGGTGGAAGAGGTGCCGCGCCGCATCCTGCGCGACCAGCTCCCTGCGTTCTTCCCCAAGGAGGACCGCACCCGGGAGGCGGCTATCAGCGGCGCCTCCGCCCCCATCATGCGCTATGACCGGCTGCCCGCCAGCAAGGCCGCGGGGGCCGCCCCGTCCGCCACCAAGGGCGGCGCCCGTCCCTCCGCCCGCATCGCCCGGGAGTCGGCGGAGCGGTTCCTGCGCGGCGAACCGCGGCGGGAGGCGGCACCCGACCGCCCCCGTCCCCCCCGGCATGAGGAGCGCGCGGCCCGCCC
>MOEB01000321.1 GCA_001939945.1 Aerophototrophica crusticola
CCCCGGCCGACACGGACCTATCGGAGAAGCTGGGCGACGCGCCCGCGCCCTCCTCCGCCGGCCAGCCCCTGCCCGCCGACAAGACCGACCTTTCCGGGTCCGTGTCCCCCGACACGGCGGACGTGGTGACGCCCCCTCCCGCGGCGGCAGGCCCCGCCGCCCTGCCGCCCTCGCGCATGCCGCTGGCGGAGATGGTCGTGCCCGACGCCGCGGCACCCGTCGCGCCG
>MOEB01000322.1 GCA_001939945.1 Aerophototrophica crusticola
CCGCCGCGGCCGGGCACCCTGGGCGCGGGGTCAGTGCGGGCTGGCGGTGGGGCGGACGATGACCTCGCTCACGTCCACCTCGGGCGGCTGGGCGATGGCGTAGGCGATGGCCCGGGCCACGGCGTCCGCCGGGATGGCGACGCGGCGGAACGCCTTCATCTCCTCCCGCCCCGCCGCGTCGGAGATGCCGTCCGCCAGCTCGGACTCGGTGACGCCGGGGCAGATGGTGGTCACCCGCACCTTGTCCGTCTCCTGCCGCAGGCCCTCGGAGATGGCCCAGACCGCGAACTTGGTGGCGCAGTACACCGCCGCCGTGGGCGAGACCGCGTGGGCGCCGATGGAGGCCACGTTCACC
>MOEB01000323.1 GCA_001939945.1 Aerophototrophica crusticola
CCCGCACCTGCTCGCCCAGCGCCTGGCGCAGCAGGTGGGCCACCCCCATGCCGGCCACCGCGGCCGTGCCCTGGCCGGTGACGAACACCCGGCGCAGCCCCGGGCGGCTGGGGTCGGCGCAGCGCTCGCGCAAGGGGCCCCACACGCCGGCCTCGAACAGCACCGCCCGGCCCTGGCGGCGGTAGCGGCCGGCCAGGGTCTTGCGCACGCTCTGCGGCCCCTCGTGCACCTCCTTCTCGAAGAAGTGGGCGAAGCGGCCGCGGAAGATGTCGCGGCTGAAGATGGCGATGGGCTCCGCCTTCAGCTCGGTCGCCGCCCCGTCGTCCACCGCCACGGCCGCGAGGGCGGGGTCGCC
>MOEB01000324.1 GCA_001939945.1 Aerophototrophica crusticola
GTCCTGTTCACCCATTAGTTGCTCAACTTTACGAGCTAACTCATCACCAAATTTATCTTTAATATTTTTTATCGCATTTTCATCTGCATAAGTTAGCCAGAAACCGCTTGTCTGATTGAGCTTACCTTTGAGAATACTATTAATGTTTCCGTGGCTAACTCCAAGTGACCTGCCAGCTTCACGTTGCGATTCAAAATGCAATACTTTCAATGTGCCTAATTTAACTGCAATTACAGGCGATTTAGGTGCATTATTTTTGTAATTTGTATGACCTAATTTATCCCGATATGCAATGTTTTGTTTACGTGTACACCATTCCAAATTCTCAACATAATTATTAGCTGGGTTACA
>MOEB01000325.1 GCA_001939945.1 Aerophototrophica crusticola
GGTCGCGCCGATGTTGACGGACACCACCTTCACGTTGTCACGCGACTGGGCGACCAGGGCGGCGGTTTCGCCGGTGGCCGCGGCCGCGTTGAACTCGAAGATGACGGTCCGCTGGTTGGAGCCCGTGCCCGTGGTGATGGTCAGGTTGTCGCCGTCGACGAAGTCGACGCCGGCCCCGCCGAGGTTCAGCTTGAGGCCGCCGGCGTCCACGTCGAGCTGGTCGATCTGCAGGTCGGCCGAGGTGGCCTGTTGGTTCTCCACCGTCAGGCGGCGGCCGGAGATGTCCTGCAGGAAGCTCAGCGTCGTGTCGGTGACGTCGCCGCCCGTCTCGTTCCGCAGCAGGTTC
>MOEB01000326.1 GCA_001939945.1 Aerophototrophica crusticola
CTCGACACTTCACTTGTCCAAGATCCGGCGCGGCGGCCGGGGCCACCGCGAACCCACCCGCGCAGGCCGACCCGGTGGGCCAGCCCGCTCCCGGCACGCCAGGGGGCGGAAGGAACCGTGCGGCCCCAAGCGGGGCCAGCGCCGCGACAGGCGGGCCGCCAGGGCCCCGTCGCGCCCGGCCGCCAACCCTGTCGGGCATCGCGGCCGGACCCCCTACATAGCCATCCGGCAACGCGCCGTCAAGCCTTTTCTCAGGGAGCGCTCCACCGTCGCCGCCAGACTGCGTCCGGCGCGTCGGTGGAGCGCTTTCTACGCCCCACCCCAATCACCGTCAACAGGATTTTT
>MOEB01000327.1 GCA_001939945.1 Aerophototrophica crusticola
CCATCCCGGCTCGCCCCCGGTCATCCGGCCCGCGCCCGCGCCGCGCCGCCCACCCTTGCCAGGCCCGTGAGCCAGCCGGCCACCCGGGCCGCGGCCCGGTCCAGGAACGGGACCCAGGCGTTGTCCACGAGGACGAAGGGCAGGCAGGCGAGGAGCGAGAGCAGGAGCGTGGCGAGCAGCGTCAGGGCGGTGACGGCGGCCATGCCCATCCCGGCGCCGGCGAGCGACACGTAGAGCAGGCTCGACGCCGACAGGATGACGAGGGTGTGGACCAGGTAGAGCGGGAAGGAGAGCTGGCCGAGCAGGCCGCCGAGGCGCCCCGACAGGGGGCGGGAGGCCCGCCCG
>MOEB01000328.1 GCA_001939945.1 Aerophototrophica crusticola
GAGACGTTGCGCAGCCGCGCCCCCCGCAGGTCGGCGCGCGTGAGCCGGGCCCCGGCCACCCGGGCGTTGTCCAGCACCGCCCCCTTCATCTTGCAGTCCACCAGGCTGGCGCCGCGCAGGTCGGCGCCGGACAGGTTGGCGGCGAAGAGGTGGGCGCCGTCCAGGCAGGCGCCGGCGAGGTTGGCGGCCGAGAGGTCGGCCCCGGACAGGTCCGCCCCGGCCAGCGAGGCCGCCGAGAGGTCGGCGCCGGAGAGGTCGGCGCCGCGCAGCAGGGGCTGGCGCCGGCGGCCCACCCAGACCAGGAGCTGGCCGGGGCGCAGGTCCGCCCGGTCCAGGGTG
>MOEB01000034.1 GCA_001939945.1 Aerophototrophica crusticola
CCTGCAGCGCCTCCGCGTCGAGCGGGCCATGGAGCTGCTGGAGACGACGAGCCTCCCCCTGGGGGAGGTCGCCCACCGCGTCGGCTATGCCGAGCCGGGCACGCTGCGGCGGCTCATCCGCCGGCACGGGGCGGGCACCCCGCTGCGCCCCCGGCCGGCCGGCGCCGCCTGAGCGCCGGCCCCTCCCGCCGGCCCGCGCGGTTTGTCAGATCCGGCCCGGATTTTGTCGGTTCCGCCACTAGGCGGCCTTGCCGCGCCAGGCGACACTTCCCGCGACGGGGCACACGGCACCGTGCCCGACGGAGGGACGATGAGCTGGCTGACACTCCTGCTGTGTTTCAAGATCATCTTCACGCTGGCCACCTGCGCCGCCCCGCTGCTGCTGCTGCCCGGCCCCCGCCTGGCGCGCCTCTACCGCGTCGGGGCGGACGCCGTCCCCCTCGCCAGGCTGTACGGCGTCGCGCTGCTGGCGCTGCTGGTGGGCTACGCCTCCGGCATCGGCCCGGCGGAGGCGGGCAGCTTCCCCGGCGGCGTCGTGGCCATGGGGATCGCCTCGAACGCCGGCGCCACGGCCGTGCTGCTGGCCACGGGGGCCTGGCGCCGCGCCCGCGCCCTGACCTTGGCCTTCGGCGGGATCGCCGTCGCGCTCGCTGCGTCCTGTGCGGCGCCGGGGGCGGCCCTGCGGGCGGCCTGGTGACCCGCGGCAGGCACCGCCGGCCACCCTCCCCGCACCACGGCCCCGTCCGCCGCCCGCCAGCGCACGGCGCAGGTGCGCACGCACAGGTTCCGGTCCATGACCTTGATGGCTTGGGCGGCCAGGTCGGCCAGACGCTGGCCGCGCAGCTCCCGCACCATGCGCCCGCCCGGCGCTTCCAGGGCCTGGGCCACCTGCTCGACCTGGGCGGGGACGGCCTTCACCTCGTTGGCCACCACTGAGAACCCCCGCCCCGCCTCGCCGGCACGCGCAGCCTCGATCATGGCGTTGAGCGCCAGGATGCGGTCTGGCCGGTGATCGCGCGGATGGCCTCGGTGCGGGCGGGGGCCGCGGGTGGGCTGGAAAGGCCGGCATGGTGTCAGCCATCGCGGCCTCGGCCCGGCACGGCGTCACCGCAGGCCAGACGACCGCCTGCCGCCGTGTGCGGGAAGGGGCACCGGGGGCCGGGAGGGTGCTCCCGGGCCCGGCGCTTGGCTGGTGGATGCACGGCGAAGGCGGCAACCCCGGCGGGGCCGCCGGACCCGGGTGGCGGCTGGCGGCCGGCCCATCGGGTACCCCGGCCGGCTCCCCGGACCGGGCGGGTCCCCGGCAGTGCCGACCAAGCCCCGGAAGGCTAGCCGGGCAGGGCGGCCCCGCCAAGGGCATGGTAATGCCACAGGGTTCGGGAACATGGCCCTTCCCCTTCCTTGCTTTCAAAAAAGATTAAACTGAAATTCGAGGCAAATCAGGGATTTGTTGCTGTATCGCACCGCTATGTTAACAGGTTGATCGGCGCGTTATTACCTCTATCGAAAGGTTGCCGCCTGGGCCTGCCGCCCGCATGCTTGTTCATGCCGCAGGACGCGGCGACGGCGACGGGGCGCCTCGGCCCACGCCGTCCATCCCCCCACCCGAGGCATCCCAAGAAGCGTAACGGCACGGGACCGGCCCCCAGCGGGGCGCGGCATGACCCCGGCATCCGCGGCCCCCCGGCCCGGGTGGTCGGCCCGGCTCAACCCTGACGAGGACCTGATGACCGCCAAGACCCTGACTTCCCGTTCCTTCCGTTCCGTCCTGCGCGACCGCAAGGGCGTGTCCGCCCTGGAGTACGGCCTGCTGGCCGCCCTGATCGCCGCCGCGGTGATCACCGCCGCCACCACCTTCGGCGGCAGCCTGAACACCGCCTTCGACGGCCTGGGCAACAAGCTGGAGGCCGAGGTGAACAAGGTCGGCGCCTCCGGCGGCTCCGGCGGCTCCGGCGGCAGCCGCTGACGGCCCGGGCGGGGGAGGTCCGGCCATGCACGGGTTCGCCCTGGTCCTGCCGGCCGCCGCCGCCTGCTACCTCCTCGCCGCCGCGACGGACGTGGCGGCGAGGGTGATCCCCGACCGGTGCAGCGTCGCCCTGGTCCTGCTGACCCTGGCCCACCACGGCCTAGCGGGCGGGGCGACGCAGGCGGGGATGGCCCTGGCCGTGGGCGCCGCCGTCTTCCTGGCCCTCTCCCTGCTCTGCATGGCGGGGGTGATGGGGGGCGGCGACGCCAAGCTGCTGGGCGCCAGCGCCGCCCTGTTGGGCCCGGCCCTGCTGCCGGAGTTCCTGCTCACCACCGCGCTGGCGGGGGGTGCCCTGTCCCTGGCCTACCTCTTGGCCCACCGGCTGATGAGGGAAGCCAGGACCCTTCCCCCCGCCCCCGGCCCCCGCACCACCGCCCGCAAGCTCCGCCAAGCCCTGGCGGCGGAGCGGCGGCGGGTGGCCCGGGCGCCCACCCTGCCCTACGGCGTCGCCATCGCCGCCGGGGCCCTGGGCACCGCGGCCCTCGCATCCTGACCCCTGCTTCCCCTCCCGGAGAGGACGTCCCATGTTGCTGCGCGTCACCCTGATCGGCGTCTTCCTGGTCTCCCTCTGCGCCATCGGCCTGGTGCTGTTCCGCCCGGCGCCGGAGCCCGCCCCCGCCCAGGTGGCGGAGGCGCCGGCCCCCGCCCCGCCGGCCGTGCTGGTGGCCGCCCGCGACATCCCGTTGGGCTCCCTTCTGCGCGACGGCGACCTGCGCTGGCAGGAATGGGCCGGGCCGGAGGTGCCCGTGGGCTTCGTCGCCCGCGACCCCGCCAACCCCGACAGCGCCGTCTATCTGGGCGCCGTGGCCCGCCGCGGCTTCGTGGTGGGGGAGCCGGTGCAGGCCGGCTACCTGGTCAAGCCGGGGGAGCGGGGCTTCCTGGCCGCCGTGCTGACCCCCGGCCACCGCGCGGTGGCGGTGAGCGTGGACGCCACCAGCGCCGCCAGCGGCCTGATCTGGCCGGGCGACCGGGTGGACGTGATCCTGACCCAGACCTTCGACGACGGCACCAGCCGCCCCACCCGCAAGGCGGTGGGGGAGACGGTGCTGCGCGACGTGCGCGTCCTGTCCATCGACCAGACCTTCCAGGAGACGGCCACCAGCGGCGGCGGCACCCTGCCGGCGGAGCTGCGGGTCCCCCGCACCGTGACGCTGGAGGCCAGCCCCGCGGACGCGGAGCGCATCGCCGTCGCCGCGGGCCTGGGCCGCCTGACCCTGGCCCTGCGCAGCCTGGGCCGAACCGACGCGGAGGCGGACCCGGAGGTGGCCCTGGCCACCAAGCCTTCCCCCACCTGGGCGGCCGACGTCTCCCCCGCCCTGGCGCTGGTGCCCGGGTCCCGCCCGGCCAACCCCGGCGGGGGGCCCGGCGGCCCCACCATCCTGCGCGGCTCCGACCGGCCCTCCCGCTGACCGCCTTTCCCAGGACACGCCCCATGCATCCCAGCGACCCCAAGCACCGCCCCTGGCGCGCCACCCTGGCCCTGGCCGCCCTGCTGGCCGCCCCCGCCCTGCCCGCCCCGCCCGCCTGGGGGCAGTCGCCGGCCCCCGTCACCGTTGCCGCCCCGGGCGCCCAGGCCATCAGCCTGGAGGTGGGCAGCGGCCGGTCCGTGCCCCTGCCCCAGCCCGCCGCCACCCTGTTCGTCGCCTCCCCCGACATCGCCGACGTGCAGGCCCCGGCCCAGGCGCGCAGCTTCTTCGTCACCGCCAAGAAGCCCGGCCGCACCACCATCTATGCCCTGGACGGGTCCGGCCGGCAGATCGCGGCGCTGGAGGTTTCCGTCAGCCAGCCATTGTCGGCCATCCGCCAGCACCTGTCCCGCGCCTTCCCCGACCTGAAAGCGGAGGTGGAGAGCACGCCCGCCGGGTTGGTGGTCAGCGGCAGCGTCACCAACCCCATGGAGGCGGCCGCCACGGTGGAGGCGGTGCGCCAGTTCGTGGGCGAGGCGCAGCCGGTGGTGAACCGCCTGGCCGTCACCGGCAGCACCCAGGTGAACCTGCGGGTGCGGGTGGCGGAGGTGTCCCGCACGGTGACGGAGGAGCTGGGCTTCAACTGGGAGAGCTTCTTCAGCTTCGGCAACTTCAGTTTCGGCATCGCCACCGGCCGCGACGCCCTGTCCGGCGATACCATCCTGCGCGCCGCCAGCGGGGCCGCCGCCATCCCGCTCGGCTACCGGAACGGCAACGTGGACGTGAACGCCATCGTGGACGCCCTGGCCCGCGACGGGCTGGTGACCATCCTGGCGGAGCCGAACCTGACGGCGGTGTCGGGGGAGACGGCCAGCTTCCTGGCGGGCGGGGAGTTCCCCATCCCCGTCAGCCGCCGCGACGACGAGATCACCATCGAGTTCAAGAAGTTCGGCGTCAGCCTGGACTTCACGCCCACGGTCATGTCCGGCGGCCGCATCAGCATGCGCGTCCGGCCGGAGGTGAGTGAGCTGACCGACGAGGGGGCGGTGAACATCCGCAACCTGGTGATCCCGGCGCTCAGCGTCCGCCGCGCCGAGACGACGGTGGAGCTGGGAAGCGGGCAGAGCTTCGCCATCGCCGGCCTGCTGCAGGACAACACCCGCAACACCGTCGACCAGGTGCCGGGCCTGGGCAAGATCCCCGTCCTGGGCGCCCTGTTCAGCTCCAGCCGCTTCCAGCGGGAGGAGACGGAGCTGGTGATCGTCGTCACCCCCTACCTGGTGCGGCCCACCGGCGGCCCGGCCAGCTTGCGCCTGCCCACCGACGGCTACGCCCCGCCCACGGACCTGGAGCGCATCTTCCTGAACCGGCTGAACCGGCCGGGCCAGCCCCTGGTGGGGCCGGGCGGCGCCCGCCTCAGCGGCGATGCCGGCTTCATCCTGGAATGACCCCCCGCCCCTTCGCCGGAGAGCATGCCATGCCCCGCCTGATCCCCCTGGCCGCCCTGGCCGCCCTGCCCCTGGCCGCGGCCTGCACGACGCCCGAGCAGATGGCCCGCCCCATCCCCCAGACCGCCCCGCTGGAGGGCAAGTGCCAGCCCTGGCCCGACATCCAGGATCTGGGCATCCCCGGCCCCGGCCTGCTGGGCTGCTCCAACCGGGAGAACCTGGCCGCCATGGTGGCGGACCCGCGGGACCTGGAGCAGGGCCGCGCCCTGGCCCCGGCCGACGGCACCCACGCCGCAGCGGCCGTCGAGCGCTACCGCGCCGACAAGGTGAAGCCCTTCCCGTCCGAGACCGCCACCGGCGGCCGCGGCGCTTCCCTGAACCAGTGAGGCCCGCCATGGATGGCAGCTTGCTCCCCCTCCCCCGGCCCGAGGCGCCGCTGGCCGACCGCAGCCGCCGGCTGCTGGCCTATGTCACCGACCCGGAGTCGGAGGGGCTGCTGAAGCGCCTCGCCACCCCCCACTTCGCCGGGGTGGAGGTGCGCCGCGGCGGCGTGGACACGGCGGTGAGGGAGCTGCGCCAGCAACGCTCCCCCGACGTGCTGCTGGTGGACCTGTCCGGCGTGGCCCTGAAGGTGGGCGCCATGGAGCGGCTGGCGGAGGTCTGCGACCCCGACGTGTCCGTCATGGCCCTGGGCGACAGCAACGACATCGCGCTGTACCGCGGGCTCCAATCCTTGGGAGTCGCGGAATACTTCTACAAGCCCCTGCCTGCCGACCAGCTCGGCCAGGCCCTGGCGAGCCTCGCCCGCGGGGCCAACGGCACCGGCCCTCGCGCCCGCGCCGGCAAGGTGGTGGCGGTGGCCGGGGTGCGCGGCGGCGCGGGGGCCACCACCCTGGCCATCAACCTGGCCCACCGCTTGGCGGCGGAGGGGCGGCGGGTGGCCCTGGTGGATTTGGACCTGTCCGGCGGCACGGTGGCCCTGGGCCTGGACCTGAAGCCCGCCGCCGCCCTGCGGGAGGCCCTGGAGGCGCCGGAGCGGCTGGACGATTTGTTCCTGGAGCGGGCCGTCGTCTCCGCCGGCGACAGGCTAGACGTGCTGGCGGCGGAGGAAGGGCCGGGCCACGCGCCCGAGCCGCGACCCGACGCGGTGGCCGCCCTGCTGCACCGGCTGGCCCGGCGCTACCATTACGTGGTGGCAGACCTGCCCCGCGGGGCGCTCGCCGCCCCCATCCTGGCCCTGGCGGGGGCGCGGCTGCTGGTCTCCGACCCCAGCCTCGCAGGTGCCCGGGACGCGTTGCGGCTGTCCCAGGCCCTGGGCGCCGCCACCCCGACCCTGGTGGCCCTGAACCGGGCGGGCCAGCCCGGCGGCCTGTCGGTTCAGGACTTCGCCAAGGCCCTGGGCCGCAAGCCGGACGCCCAGGTGGACTGGCTGCCCAAGCCCCTGGGCCTTGCGGCCGTGCAGGGGGTGGTGGCCTCGGCCCAGTGCCGCCCCTTCCGCGCGCAACTCGACGCCCTGGCCGCCCAGATCACCGGCCGCGCCGCGCCCGCCCGCCCCGGCCTGCTCGCGAGGTTCCGTCGATGACCGCCCTGTTCGGCCGCAAGGCCCGGCTGGAGCCGGAGCCCGGCCCCGCCCCCCTTCCCCCGCCGCTGCCCGCCTGGACGCCCCAGGCCGAGCCGGCGCCCGCCAACGCCGCCCGGCAGAAATCCCTGGACGCCATCCGGCAGGAAGCCCTGTCCCGCATCGACCCGGCCGCCGTCGCCAAGCTGGACCCCGCCGCCCTGCGGCCCCAGCTGGAGCGGCTGGTGGATGAGATCGCCACCGCGTCCCGCGTCCAGCTCAACGGGCGGGAGCAGGCAGAGCTGGCGGCCGACCTGGCCAACGACATGCTGGGGCTGGGCCCGCTGGAGCCGCTGCTGGCGGACGACGGCATCACCGACATCATGGTGAACGGCCCCCACCGGGTGTTCGTGGAGCAGCGGGGCCGGCTGCACCTGTCCAACGTGCGCTTCCGCGACGCGCAGCACGTGCTGAACGTGGCCCAGCGCATCGCCTCGGGCATCGGCCGGCGGGTGGACGAATCCAGCCCCATGGTGGATGCCCGCCTGGCCGACGGCAGCCGCGTCAACATCGTCGTGCCACCCCTGGCGCTCGACGGCACCTGCATCTCCATCCGCAAGTTCGCCCGCCGCCGCATCGACTTCGCCAAGCTGGTGGAGAGCCGGTCCATGAGCGAGGCCCTGGCACGGGTGCTGGAGATCGTCGCCCGCTGCCGCCTGAACGTGGTGATCAGCGGCGGCACCGGGGCGGGCAAGACCACCCTGCTGAACGCCATGTCCCGCCTGATCGACCCGGGCGAGCGGGTGGTGACCATCGAGGACGCGGCGGAGCTGCAACTGCAACAGCCCCACGTGGTGCGGCTGGAGACGCGGCCCCCCAACCTGGAGGGGCAGGGCCAGGTGACCCAGCGCGATTTGGTGCGCAACGCGCTGCGCATGCGCCCCGACCGCATCATCATCGGCGAGGTCCGCGGGGCGGAGGCCTTCGACATGCTCCAGGCCATGAACACGGGCCATGACGGCTCCATGTCCACCATCCACGCCAACAACGCCCGGGAGGCCATCGGCCGCATGGAGAACATGGTGCTGATGGGCAATGTGGGCCTGCCGCAGCGGGCCATCCGCCAGCAGGTGGCTAGCGCCGTCAACCTGATCGTCCAGGTGCAGCGCATGCGCGACGGCGTCCGCCGCGTCACCCAGGTGGCGGAGGTGGCGGGGCTGGAGGGCGATGTGGTGGTGCTCCAGGACCTGTTCACCTTCGAGATGGCGGGGGAGGAGCGGGACGGCACCCTGCGCGGCAGCTTCCGCTCCAGCGGCGTGCGGCCGGGCTTCATCGACCGGCTGTCCTATTTCGGCCTCGACGGCGCCTACATGGCCGCCGTCGAGGCCGGCCGGGCCTGAGCGGGGAGCGCGCCCATGCCCGCCCTGACGCCCCTTGAGACGACGGTCCTGGCCCTGGCCGCCCTGCTGACCGGCCTGTCCGCCCTGGCCCTGCTGGCACAGGAACGGGGCAAGCGCGCCGCCGCCCGGCTGGCCCGGGCCAACCCCGCCCTGGCGCCCGCAGGGCCTAGCGGGGCCGCGCCGGTGCGGCTGACCCGGCAGGCGCGGCGCTGGCCGGCGCTTGGCGACATGGCCGCCGCCTTCCTCGGCATCGACCGGGCGTTGGGCCCCGCGGCGCGGCCGCCGGTTGTGGTGGCCGTAGCCCTGGCGCTGGCAGCGGGGGTCGGGGTGGCGTGGGTGGCCAATTTGCTGCTGGGGACCAGCGGCGTCACCCGGCTGCTGGTCGCCCTGGGGGCCGGCTACGGCGCCCTCCGCTGGGCCCATGCCAACCGCAAGGCCGCGCACTTGGCCCGGCTGCTGGAGCAGTTCCCCGACGCGCTGGGCCTGGTGGTCCGCGCCGTCCGCGCCGGCGTGCCCGTGGCGGAGGGCATCAAGATGGTGGCGGCGGAGCTGCCCGCCCCCATCGGGCGGGAGTTCCGGCAGGTGGCCGACGCCATCGCCATCGGCACCGACCTGGAACAGGCCCTGTGGGACCTGGCCCGCCGCACCGGCCTGCCGGAGTTCCGCTTCTTCGTCGTCACCGTCGTGCTGCAGCGGGAGACGGGTGGGAACTTGACGGAGACGCTGGACAATTTGGCCGACGTGATCCGCAAGCGTCGGGCCGTGCGCCAGCGGGCCAAGGCCCTGACGGCGGAGGCGCGCATGTCCATCATGGTGCTGGCCGTGCTGCCCTTCGTCGCCGGCGGCGGGCTGTGGCTGATCAACCCGGACTACCTGCTGAAGCTCTTCACCACGGCGGAGGGCCGCGGCCTGCTGGCCGCCGCCCTGTGCAGCCTGGGCGTCGGCCTCGGCTCCATGCACCTGCTGATCAAGAGGACCCTGGGATGACCGCCCTGGAGACCGTCCCCCTGGGCGCGGTGGAGCTGGCCGTCCTGGCCGTGGCCCTGCTGGCGCTGCTGTCCTTCGCCCTGGGCACCACCCTCTACCGCCGCCAGGGCCTGATGGCCGCCCGCATCGCCCGGGCGCGGGGGGAGGGGCCGGGAGCGTCCGGCGCGCGGGGCCGGGGCCTGGCCAAGGCGCTGCTGGCCGGCCTGGGCGGGCTGGTGGCCGCCAACCCGGTGCTGCTGGGCAAGAAGGAGATGGACGCCCTGCGCCGCCGGCTGGTGGCCGCGGGCTTCTACCGGCCGGGCGCCCTGCCCTATGCCATCGCCGCCAAGCTGCTGCTGGCCACCCTGTTCGGCCTGTGGGGCTGGCTGGTCCAGGGGTCGCACCCGCACTGGCCCTTGGGCGTGGCCGCGCTGCTGGTGCTGGGCGGGGCGCTGCTGGGCTGGCGCCTGCCGGACATCGTCCTGAACGCCCGCGCCGGGGAGCGGCGCAAGGCGGTGGAGCGGGGCCTGCCCGACGCCTTGGACCTGCTGGTGATCTGCGGCGAGGCGGGCCTGGGCCTGGACACGGCCATCGGCCGGGTGGCGGAGGAGATGGCCCAGGCCCACCCCGTGCTGGGGGAGGAGCTGGCCATCACCGCGGCTGAGATGCGGGTGCTGCCCGACCGGCACGCGGCGCTGGCCAACTTGGCGGACCGGCTGGGGCTGGAGGTGCTGCGCAGCACCGTCGCCACCCTTGCCCAGACCCTGCGCTTCGGCACGCCCCTGGGCCAGGCCCTGCGCGTGCTGGCGGGGGAGCTGCGGCGGGAGCGGATCGTCAAGTTCGAGGAGCAGGCCGCCAAGCTGCCGGTCAAGCTGACCCTGCCCATGGTGGTCTTCATCCTGCCCTGCGTCTTCATCGTCGTCGGCGGGCCGGCCGTGCTGGACCTCGCCAAGCTTCTTTCCTCCATGTGACGGAGCCCTCCCCCATGCGGTCCCGATCCCCCCTGTCCCTGGCCCTGCTGGCCGCCTGCCTGCTGCTGCCCGCCTGCGCCGCCCCGTCCCCCGGCGCGCGGACCCTGTCGGACAAGGCCCAGCTCCAGGCCACCCTGGCGGAGCGGGCGGCGGAGGCCGGCAACCCCGCCGCGTCCGCCCGGCTGTACCGCGCCGCCCTGGCGCAGAACCCCGACGACGCCAAGACCGCCCTGGCCCTGGCCGACGCCCTGTCCCGCGGCGGCAAGCTGGCGGAGGCGGAGGAGGCCTACCAGGCCCTGCTGCGGAAGGACCCGCGCGATCGCGCGGCCCAGCTTGGCCTCGGTCGGGTGCATTTGCTGCTGAAGCGGCCGGACCAGGCCCTGGCCGCCTTCGCCGGGGCGGGCGACGACCCCGCCGCCCGCATCGGCCGCGGCGTCGCCCTGGACATGCTGGGCCGCCACGGGGAGGCGCAGGCCGAGTACCGCGCCGTGCTGGCGGCCGCCCCCGCCAACCGCACCGCCGCCAACAACCTCGCCCTGTCGCTGGCCCTGTCCGGGGACTTGCGCCAAGCCGAGGGCCTGCTGGTACCGCTCGCCGACGGGCCGGGCAGCGAGCCCCGCTTCCGTCAGAACCTGGCCCTGGTCTATGGCCTGCAAGGGCAGGACGGCCGCGCTGCCGCCCTGGCCCGCGCCGATCTGGACCCCGACGCCGTCCGCGGCAACCTGGCCTTCTACGCCGCGGTGAGGGGGGCTGGCCCATGACGGGGGTGTGGGCCGACAGGCGCGGGGTCACGGCGCTGGACTTCGCCCTGGTGGGGCCGGCCTTCCTGCTGATGGTCCTGGGCATCGTGGAGGTCAGCCGGATCCTGACCGCGCAGCAGCTCCTCGACATGGCCGCCCGCGAGGCCAGCCGGGTCGGCATCACCGGGGTGAAGCCGGAGGGCGGCAAGACGCGGGAGCAGATGGTCCGCGACATCGTGGAGGAGGTGGTCACCCCCTTCCTGGACCCCGCCCGGGTGACCCTGGCCCTGGAGAGCTACCCGGGCTTCCAGTCCATCGGCAAGCCGGAGCCCTTCGCCGACCTGGACGGCAACGGGGGCTGGGCGCCGGGGGAACCCTATACCGACGTGAACGGCAACGGCCGCTGGGACGAGGACCAGGGCCGGTCCGGCTCCGCCGGCAGCGGCGGGCAGGTGGTGATCTACCGGCTGGGCTACGAGAACAGCCCCGTCACCGCCCTGTTCGCCAAGGCCTTCGGCCGGGACACCATCCGCTATTCCGCCCGCGTGGTGGTGCGGAACGAGCCCTTCCGGGAGTGAGATGATGGCGATCCCCTGTCCCTTGTCTGACAAGCGCGGCGTCGCGGCGACGGAGCTGGCCCTGCTGGCGCCCATGCTGCTGCTGATGCTGCTGGCCATGGTGGACATCACCCGCTTCGCCATCTCCGTGCTGGTGGTGGACCGGGTGGCGGCGGGGGTGGCGGATCTGGGCGCCCAGTTCGACCGCATCCGCGCCGGCACCACCATCACCCAGGGCAACGAGGTGGGCGTGCTGTTCCTGGCGGCGCAGGAGATGGGCCGGCCCCTGGACATGACCGGCACCGGCAAGGTCATCGTCAGCAGCGTGTCCGACCAGGGGGCCGGGGCCCGGCTGATGTGGCAGGCCTGCTCCGGCCCCGCCGGCTGCGCCACCGGCCCGAAGAGCGGCATCGCCAGCGTGCCCGGCGCCGCCGCGGCCCTGCCGGAGGGGTTCAGCGTCCGCTTCGGCGACACGGCCCTGTTCGTGGAGGCTTTCTACGACTTCCGCCCCTACCTGCTCAGCGCCCGCTGGCTGGGCCGGGACGACACGCTGGTGGGCCTGCGCCGCAGCGCCGTCCGCCGCCCCCGCCTGGGCGCCCTAACCAGCCTGGACCCGTGATGCCGGGGGCCCAAGCGACCGCGAGTTTCGAATTCGAAAGTGCCGTTCCCGACCCTTGACCCGCCGCCGATGGGTGACCGTGCCATGAGCCTCTCCCGCCTTGCCCATGCCTTCCGCCGGTCCGGCAACGTCTCCGTCATGGCCGCCCTGCTGGCCGTGCCCCTGCTGGGGGCGGTGGGGATGTCGGTGGACATGGCCCGCGGCTACGTGGTGCACAACCGCCTGGTGGGCGCGCTGGACGCGGCGGCCCTGGCGGGCGGGCGGGTGCTGGGCACGGCCAACGTGGAGGCCGACATCCGCATGTATTTCCGGGCCAACATCCCGCCCGGCTTCCTGGGCGCGACCATCGGCGACCCGCAGGTCACCGTGAACCCGGACGGGGAGACGCTGAGCGTCAGGGCCAGCGCCAGCCTGCCCACCGTCTTCATGGGCCTGTTCGGGCGGGACACCCTGTCCGTCTCCGCCGAGAACAAGGTGCGGCGGACCCTGCGCGGGCTGGAGCTGTCCCTGGTCTTGGACGTGACCGGGTCCATGTGGAGCGGGGACCGCATCGGCCAGCTCCGCGCCTCCGCCAAGGACCTGGTGGACATCCTGTTCGGCCCGAAGGACGAGGTGCCGACCTTGTGGATCTCCGTGGTCCCCTATACCTCCACCGTCAACCTGGGGGCGACCCGCACGGCTTGGCTGGACGCCGGCTCCCCACCCGCGAGCGCCTATGGCACCCAGGGCTGGCGCGGCTGCGTGGAGGCGCGGGTGGGCAATGACAGCACCGACACGCCGCCGGCGGAGGCGCCGTTCCGCGCCTTCCTCTACCCCAACACCACGGGCCAGCACGCGGGCGGCGGCGACAACGACTGGCCGCCCCTGACCGACGTGCTGCCCTATGTGAACTCCAACGACCGGGCCGGCCCGAACCTGGGCTGCGGGCCGCCGGTGCTGTCGCTGACCAACAAGCGGTCCGACATCCTGGCGCGGATCGACACGCTGCGCGGCGTGAACCGCGGCGGCACCATGGCCAACATCGGGCTCCAGGCCGGCTGGTTCACCCTGTCGCCCCGCTGGCGCGGCCTGTGGGGCGCGCCCACCCCGGCGGGGATGCCGCTGGACTACGGCCTGCCCGACTATGACAAGGCCATCGTGCTGCTGACCGACGGCAGCAACGAGTGGTTCGATTACGGCAAGCCGCCCACCGGCGACTACACCGCCTATGGCCGCCTGTCCGACGGGCGGCTGGGCACCACCAACAACGGCACCGCCACCACCCGCATCAACAGCCGCATGACCGACCTGTGCACCGCCATCAAGGCCCAGGGGATCAAGGTCTACACCATCACCCTGGCGGTCACGAGCGAGACGACCAAGGGCCTGTACCGCGCCTGTGCCTCCCAGCCCGGCTACTACTTCAACTCCCCTACGGCGGCGGAGCTGCGCACGATCTTCCAGCAGATCGGCACCCAGCTCAGCAGCCTGCGCCTGGAGCGCTGAGCCTGCCGCGTGGACCTACGTGTGGGTTTGGCTGGCCGGCAGCCGCCGTCCCCCGCCGCGGCGGCGTGTTGCGCCACCAGGTTCGCGGCCCGGGCGATCTCCGAGGGCCTGCGGCAGGGGACGGACAAGCCCGCGGGCCCCGACGCTGACGGCTGATCTTTTGCATTTAAAGATGATGATTTTGGATGCATTTTGGCGGGGCATCATTACCATCGCGGCAGCCCACAAACAGGAAGGCCTCGGTCATGCCCCCGGTCACCCGCCGCAAGGTCGTCGTCACGCAACGCTTCTTCGACGACCGCTCGTTGGACTACCTCCGCGCCCACGGCTGTGAGGTGCACCTGGCGCCGCCGCCGCCCGGGAAGGGCGACGGCGACCTGGACACGGGGACGTTGCGCGGCCTGCTGGCGGGGGCGTCGGGCTGGATCGTCGGCCATGCGCGGGTGAGCCGCCCGCTGCTGGAGGCGTTGCCCGGCTTGCTGGTCATCGCCCGCCGCGGCGTCGGCTACGACCGGGTCGACATCGGGGCGGCGCGCGAGTTGGGCCGTGTCGTCACCATCGCGGCGGGCGGCAACGATGCCTCCGTCGCCGACCACACGATCGGGCTGATGATCGCCGTCGGCCGCCGGTTCCGGGAGTCCCAGGCCGGCATGCTGGCGGGGGACTGGTCGATCCTCAGCGGGACGGACCTGTGCGAGAAGACGGTTGGGCTGGTGGGGCTGGGGCGGATCGGCAAGAGCGTCGTCCGGCGGCTCTCGGGCTTCGACGCCAAGGTCCTGGTCCACACGCGCAGCCCCGACCCGGACTATGCGAGGCAGGCGGGCGTGGAGTACGTGGACCTCCCCGACCTGCTGCGGCGCAGCGACTATGTCAGCCTGCACGCGCCGCTGACGCCGGAGACGCGCTTCCTGGTCGACGGGGCCGCCCTGGCCGCCATGAGGAAGGGCGCGTTCCTCATCAACACGGCGCGCGGCGGCCTGGTGGACGACGCGGCGTTGCTGGAGTCCCTGCGGTCCGGGCACCTGGGCGGTGCCGGCCTGGACGTCTTCGCCAGCGAGGGCGACCCTGCCTACCGGCCCGTGTCGGACGCCCTGCTGGCCCTGCCCAACGTCGTGGCGACGCCGCATGCCGGCGCCTCCTCCCACGAGGGCCTGGCCCGCACCAACCTGGTCGCGGCCCGCTCGGTGGTGGCCGTGCTGGACGGGCATCCCCTGCCGCCCGGCACCGTCGTCGTCGACGGCCGCTGACCCGCGCCCGGGACGGCCGTCCCGGGCAGGGCGGGCATCCCGGCTTTCGGGTTGCATCTTCGCCGGGCGGTTGCTTTAAGGGATGGATGAGGCCGCCCGCGCGAAGCCGGGCGCGGAGGGGGCGTGGGGCACGTGACGAACAAGGCGACGACGGACGGCGCGGGGCAGGAGGACGCCCTGGCCGACCCCCAGCAGACGGAACCGGCCACCCACTCCGTGCTCATGCGCCTGCGCGAGATGATCGTGACGGGCAAGATCGCGCCGGACGCCAAGCTGCGCGCCGAGGCCCTGGCCACCCAGCTGGAGGTGTCGCGCACCCCGATCCGCAGCGCGCTGGCCGTGCTGTCGGCCGAGGGGCTGGTGAGCTACAGCGTGAACCGCGGCTATACCGCCCGCGCCGTCACCGTCGGCGACGTGTTCGACAGCATCGAGGTGCGGGCCACGCTGGAGGGGATGGCCGCCCACGCCGCCGTCGACCTCGGCTGGGAACCGGGAGAGCTGCGGCGGCTGGCCGGGCTCGTCGAGCAGGGGCGTGCCATCGTCGACCGCGGGGAGTGGTCGGAGCGGATTGAATATGAGTGGTATGAGCTGAACCGGCAGTTCCACCGGGCGATCATGGTCGCGTCGCGCAACGAGGTGCTGCGCAACGCCGTGCGCATGACGCTGATCTATCCCATCCTGGGCGACGCCGCCCGCCTGTGCCCCAGCATCGCGGCCTCCGTGCCCCCGCGTCACCGGCAGCTCCCCAGCACCCCGCCGGCGCACATCCTGGAGTCCCAGGCGGCGCACGAGGAGGTGCTGGACGCCTTCCGGCGGGATGACGGCGCGGAGGCGCAGCGCCTGATCTCTGAGCATGTGCTCGCCACCAAGCACCGGCTTCACGCCATCCTCATCCCCCGGTGAGGGCGTCGCGCGGGCCACGGCCCCCGCGACGCGGCGCCGGGGTCAATCGTCATTGAACGGCGCGTCCTCCCGCCGTTCACCTGGGGGCCCGGGCGGCGAGACCGTGGCGCAGTTGCCCTGCGGCTTCCGTCCGGCCAGGAGCGACCGCGCGAAGCCGAGGGTGTCGTCGAACGACCCGTGCAGGGCGCCGTCATGGCCCAGGCCGTCATAGCGGCGCCAGGTGATGTCCCCGCTCGCGGCGCACAGCGCGGCCACGGCGGCATACTGGCGCATCGGCGGGATCGTCTGGTCGGCGAGGCCCGTCCCGACGAGGACCGGGACGCCGATTGCGCCTACGGGCATGTCCGTCAACGGCATGCGCATCGGCGCCAACCCTTCGAGGGAGACGGAAAGGGTGTCGGGCAGTCCCCTCACCTCCAGCTTCCGGGCGAGCATCCCCAGCTCCTTGGTACAGCCCTGCCGGGCCGCTTCCAGCAGTTGCCGCCCCTTGGGGCTGAGCAACCGGTCGATGGGTGGGGCATCGTCACGCAATCCCCCCGACGCGAGGCTGAGGAACATGTTGGGGGTGTCACGGGCGGGAAGCGGGACGGGACCGTCGGGGAACGTGCTGTTCAGCCCGGTCGCCGCCACGCCCAGGACGTTGAGTTCGGGGGCGTATTCGCGGGCGAGCCTTCCCGCGCCCAACGCGGCCCCCGCCCCCTGGGACTGGCCGGCGACCAGGGTGCGGTTGGAGACCAGCCCGGGCCTTGCCAGCAGGGCCGCCCGGGCCGCGTCGAGGACGGAGCGGCCCTCCGACGGCCAGTGGAGATAGGGGTGCGGCCCCGGGCCCCCGAGGCCCTGGTAGTCCGTCGCGACCACGGCGAAGCCCGCCGCGAGCCAGCGGTCGAGGTAGGTGGCGTCCCGTGGGCGGAACCCGGTCCAGGACGGCGCGCAGGCATCGGCGATGCCCAGCGTGCCGTGGGCCCAGGCCAGGAGGGGCCATCCCCCGCGCGGCGGCGTGCCCGACGGCAGGAACAAGGTGCCGCTCACGGCGATCCGCCCGGAGTGCCAGCGGGCGTCGGTCGAGGTGTAGAGGATCCGTACCACTGCCGCTGCGGCCCCGGTCCCTGGCTGGGCTGGCAGCGTCTCCTGCCGCAGCAGGACACCGGGCTCCGCCGGTAATGGGCCGTCCCACCGATAGAAGGGCGAAAGGTCCATGTCCCCTGCGGCCGGCCCGGTCGGCAGCCCTCCCCATGCGTTGCCGCCGGGGCCGGCCATGGCGAGGGCCAGGGCGATGCACGTGGCCGCGGCCCGGCGGAGGACCGCCGGCCGGGGCCTTCCACGCCGCCGGTCGCCCCCGAAGCCGGGCCGCCCCGGGGGTCTGGGGAGGAGGGTTGGCATTTGTGCTCCCAAGGCTGGAAGGGGTGGCGACGCGATGGCGTCAGAAGCGGTACCCGAGGGCGACCGCGCCGGAGAACTGGCTGGCCCGGCCTTCCTGGTCCACCACCGGGCTGTCCTTGAAATCGCCCAAGAGCTGCTTGTAGCTGCCCAAAACCTGGATGCTCCAGTTCTCGTCCAGCGCGTAGCCGACCTTGGCGAACAGGCCGACGTCACGGATGCCCCCGCCGGCGTCGTGGGCGGGCAGGCCGCTGGCCGCCGCTGCTGCCGGGCTGATCCCGAAATAGGTCTGGGCGTAGTCCTCGTCGACATAGGTCAGGCGGACGCCGCCGCCGACCGACCAGCGGTCCCCCAGCTTCCGGCCATAGGCCAGGCCCAGCGAGCCGATGGAGCCGTCATGGGTGTCGGAGACGTCGGCCAGGTATGACGCGTCCAGGGTCAGGCTGTCGGCCCTGCCGAACACCCCCTTCCAGGCATAGGCGGCGAAAACACCGGCCTGGAACGCGTCGTCGATCTCGGGCAGCAGGGCGACACGGTCGTTCTTCACGCTGTCGTCGCGGCCGCTCTCGATGTCCGCGATCACCCCCAGGGACAGGCCGGACGCCAGGGACATGCCGAGGCTGATCTCCTTGCCCTGGACCTCCAGGAAATAGCGGCCATAGGTGAGGTTGCCGGCGAAATAGGGCGCCAGTTCCATGTCCTTGGAACCGAGATAGTCGGGCCGGGCGCCGACGCCGGCGGCCAGCCTCCCGGACCAGCCCGCATCCGCCGCCCAGGCAGGCAGTGGGGAAAGGGCCGGCAACAGGGCGCAAAGAAGCGATCCGAGGCGGATGGTTCGCATCGTCTACTCACGATAGTGATGTCAAGGGGGAACTATTTGCAGGCCGCCGGTCAGGTCAGCTCGATATCGAGCAGGCGGACATATTGCTGGCCGCAATGCATGTCGCGCTCCACCACGCCGCCCTGCGGGCTGGTGCGGGCGTGGGAGATCTTGACCATGTTCAGGCTGGGCACGGGATAGTGGCGCACCAGCGCCGGGTCGGCCCCGAACAGCCGGTGGAACAGGTCCGGCCCCAACGCCGGGTGGGCGTGGTAGCGCCGGAAGTTCTCCGGCCCGTCGAAGAACAGGTCGAAGGTGACCCAGAAAGGCCCCGCGTTCTTGGACCGGACATGCCGGCAGACATCCTTGAGCCTCGCCATCACGCCGCCTCCCCTTGCGACAGGTCGATCCACACGGTGCGCACCAGCTCCATCGGGTCGTCGACCTCGATGACGTGGTTCAGCAGGAACTCGTAGACGGGGCCGCGGTCGATGTCGGCCGGGGAGAAGGCAAAGCCGTAGCTGGGCAACTCCTCGTCCATCACGATGGGGAAGTGGAAGAAGTACGGGTTGCAGGCCTTGGCGATCTGCGAGGCCATCTCCTGGCTGTCGGCCGTGGCCACGAACAGCACGCCGACCTCCCGCGGCGGGGCCGTGCCGGGCGGCGGCCGGTCGCCGGTGACGGCGTTCCAGCCATACAGGCGCAGGGAGATGTGGAAGTCCCCGGCCGCCGGCCCGATGGTCTTGTGGACCCGGTCATGGAGGGCAGCCAGCATCTTGTCGTGGAATTCATCCACCCGCGCCAGCACCACCGGATCCTGGATGCCGATCAGCATGATGGTCTGGAAGCGCCGGCTGCCGGCACCCTCCAGCTTCATCGTATAGGGCTGCGGCTTCCAGACCGAGCCGCTGACCGTCACCGTCCGCTCGTCGCGCTGGGCATAGTCTGCCCCGGTCACGTCCAGCACGCCGCCGGGCTCCACCAGAAGGAAGGGGTTGCTGTTCTCGTACAGCATGTGGGCCGAGACGCTCTCGGGGCTGCAGCGGTTGCTGAGGGACAGCGGCTCCACTTCGAACCCGTCCGGGCCGATGCTGATCAGGGCGCCGGCCCCTTCCAGCCTGTTGACGGCGCACTGGCCGCCGCATTCCGCGATCTTGGCCGCGTGCCACGCGGGACCGGCGGGCGCGCCCTTCAGCAAGGCGTAGCTGGCCAGGACCGCCGTGTCGGTGGTGCGGCCGCCCAGCACGATATCGGCCCCGGCTGCCAGCGCCGCGATATAGGGCTCGGCGCCCATGACGGCGACGATATGGTCGCAGTCATCGATGGTGGCATCCTCAAGCGCGCCCAGGGGCGGCAGTGGCCGGATTTTGCCAGCGGCGTTGTATCGCTTCAGCGCCGCCTTCTCCTGCTCGCAATAGAGAAGGGCGATCCTGGGCTTCAGCCCCAGTTCGCCCGCCACCTCCAGCACGATGTCGCGCGTCCAGTCGACATTGCGGTCGCCGCCGGCCTGGCCGCTGGAACCCACGATCAGCGGGATACCGGCTTTGGCGGCTTCCCGCATCAGGATGGTCAGGTCGCGCTTCACCGACCCGCGGTTGTTCTTGGAGATGCCCAGCGCCAGGTAGGCCGCCCCGCTGTCGGTGGAGCCGGCATCGGTGGCGATGGCGTGGGCCCCCCGGGAGATGCCGTAGCGCACCTCCTCCTCCCGCGCGCCGGCGCCCAGCGACCCGGTGGGGACCAGGATTTTGATCGGACCGTCCAACATGATTGCTCAATCCAGGTGATCTGGGGGCCTCCCCTGAGGCCGGTGAGGGAACACTGAATTATTGAATTCGATTGGTCAAGTTTTGGATGCAAAAATCTACTGGATCGGCACCTGCACCCCTGGGGCTCCCCTTGGAACCGAGCCGCCGCCGCCCGACGGGGCGGCGGCGATGCCAGACCCGGCCTGCGCCGGCAAGGGAGCCGGCGGGCCCGGCCACACGCTCAGTGCCGGAAGCCGGGGTCGATGCGGTCGAGCTTGCGCAGCAGGGCCGGCCAGGCCAGGCGCTCGGCCGCCATGTCGGCCATGGGGCCGGAGGATTGCTGGCGGACCTTGTCGGCGACGCCCCGCGGCGGCGGGTGCAGGTTCTCCCGGCCGGCGGCCAGCATGTGGACCTGCGCCTCGCAGGCCCGCTCCAGGAAATAGACGCGCAGGAACGCGACGGCGACCGAAGGGCCGACGGCCAGCGTGCCGTGGTTGCGCAGCAGCATCAGGTTGCGGCTGCCCAGGTCCGCCACCAGGCGCTGGCGCTCGTCCAGGTCGGTGGCGATGCCCTCGTACTCATGGAAGGCGATGTCGTGGTGGGCGACCATCGCCGTCTGGGTCAGGGGCAGCAGCCCGTCACGCATGGCCGACACGGCCTGGCCGTAGGGCGTGTGCAGGTGGATCACGGCCTGGGCGTCCTCCCGCGCCATGTGGACCGCGGAATGGATGGTGAAGCCGGCGGGGTTGACCATGTGGGGCGTGGGGGCCACCGCCCGGCCCTCGACGTCGATCTTCACCAGGGACGAGGCGGTGATCTCCTCGAACATCAGGTCGTAGGGGTTGATCAGGAAATGGTGTTCCGGCCCGGGGACCCGTACCGACAGGTGCGTGAAGACCAGGTCGTCCCAGCCGTAAAGGGCGACCAGGCGGAACGCCGCGGCCAGGTCGGTCCGCAGCCGCCACTCGTCCGGCGAGACCTGGTCCTGGATGCTTTCGCTGCCCGACATTGGGATGCTCCTCCCGTTCGTTGCAAGGGATGGTGGGGGCGGCCGCCGGCGGGCTCAGCCCAGCCGGCGGGCGGCATGGGTGGCGATCGCCGGTCCGACCAGCAGCACCAGCAGGACGCGCACCACCTGCGCCGCCAGGATGAAGGGCAGGTCGACCGGGACCGACGCCCCGATGATCAGGATGGCGTCGATGCCGCCGGGCGTCGTCGCCAGGTAGCCGGTCAGCCAGTCGACGCCGCAAAGCAGGCTGACCACCAGCCCCAGCCCCGCGCAGAGGACGACCAGGGCGAAGGCCGCCAGCAGGATGCGCGGCAGGGCGCGGGCACCGTCGATGACGCTGGCCTTGGTGAAGCTGAGGCCGATGTTCCAGCCGATGAGCGCGTAGGCGCCGGCCGCCAGCAGCGGCGGGACGGACGGCCGCGCCACGCCCGTGGCGACCAGGGCGGCGCCCGCCAACCCCGGCACCAGGAAGGCCGCCGCGGGGAACCGCAGCCGTCGTGCCGCCAGGAAGCCCAGGGCGGCCAGCCCCAGCGTCTCCGCCAGTGCCCGCGGGGCCAGCGGCGGGAACCAGCCCGCGGCCGGCAGGGCCTTCGCCGGTCCCGTCAGGGCGTGCGCCAGGGCGATGGCCGCCCCCGTCACCATCAGGATGCGCAGGTACTGCATCAGGGCGACTATGCGCCCGTCCCCGCCCTGCTCCTGGGCCAGGGCCACCATGCCGGCGGCACCGCCGGGCGACAGGCCCCAGACGGCGGTCGGCCCCTGGAACCAGCCGACCTTAGCCAGCCCCCAGCCAAGGCCGGTGCTGGCCAGCAGGCTGGCGCCCGCCATCAGCAGCAGGACCGGCAGCTGCGCCAGCAGCGCCGGCCCCGCGGCCTGGCCCAAAGCCACGCCGACCAGGCAGCCGATGATGGTGTAGCTGCCCAGCAGTGCCGCCTTCGCCGGCCGGATCGCCGCCCCGCCCAGGGCGAAGCCGATGCCGGCCAGCAGCGGCCCCAGCAACAGGGCGGCCGGCACGCCCGCCAGCTTCAGCCCGGCCACCAGGCCGCCGGTCACGACGGCCAGCAGCAGCCACTGCGCCATCCTGGCGAGCCACGGCGAACCCATGGCTCAGCCCACCCTGAGCGGGATCGCGCCGGTGGCCATGCCTGCGGCCAGCACCACCAGGCTGATGAGGACCGCCCACTTCAGGGCGAAGCGCTGGGCGTCGGCGACGTCCACGCCCAGCAGCCCGCAGGCCAGGTAGATCGGGGCCAGCAACGGGCTCAGCGCGTGCACGGGCTGGCCCACCAGCGAGGCGCGGGCGATGGCCTCCGCTTCGATGCCATAGGCGGCGGCGGTGCTGGCGATCACCGGGACGACCCCGAAGTAATAGGCGTCGTTGGACATGACGAAGGTCAGCGGCATGCTGGCCAGGGCGGTGATGGGGGCCAGGTAGGCCCCGACCTCCGGCGGCACGACCGACAGGGCGGCCCCGGCCATGGCGTCGGCCATGCCCGTGCCGTTGAGGATGCCGGTGAAGGCCCCGGCCGCGAAGATCAGCACCACCACGTTGACCACGTTGTCGGCGTGGGCTGCGACCCGCGCCTTCTGGTCCTTGACGCTGGGATAGTTGACGGTGGCGGCGACAGCGAACGCCCCCATCATCAGCACCGGCAGCGGCGCCAGGTGCAGCAGCATCCCCAGCACCAAGCCCACGGTCAGGGCCAGGTTGAACCAGAACAGGTGGGGGCGGCGGATGCCGGGCTCGGCCCCCGGCAGGGCGCAGGCGGCCCCCTGCCCCACCTCGCCCGCTTGGCGGGGCTGCGCGGCGAGGCGCCGCCGCTCCGACAGGCCGAAGCGGTAGGCCAGCAGGAACGTGGCCAGCAGCCCCGCCACCATGGCCGGGACCAGCGGCCCGAAGACCCGCATCAGGTCGACCCCGACGGCGGTGGCGGCGCGGGCCGCCGGCCCGCCCCAGGGGACATAGTTCATCAGCGCGTTGCAGAGGCCTAGCAGGGTGGCCAGGATCAGCGGGTTCATGCCGACCCGCCGGTAAACGGGCAGGAAGGCCGTGATGATGATCAGCGCCGTCGTCGTCCCGTCCCCGTCCAGGGAGATGACCGTGGTCAGCAGGGCCGTGCCCAGCGCGATGCGCACGGGGTCGTCGCCGACCATGGCCAGCACGCGCCGCACCAGCGGGTCGAACAGGCCGGCGTCCATCATGATGGCGAAGTAGAGCACGGCGAAGGTCAGCATCAGCGCCGTCGGCGTCACCTGCCGCACGCCGTCCAGGATCATCCCGCCCAGGCCGGCCCCGGCGCCCGACAGCAGCCCGAACAGGATGGGGACCGCCAGCAGCGCGGCGACCGCCGACATCCGCTTCGTCATGATCAGCACCATGAAGGTGGCGACCATCGCCGTCCCCAGCAGGGCCGGCGGGAACATGGTGTCGGTCAAGGCAGGGTCTCCCGCGGTGGCGGGGCCGGCCCGGCCGGGCGCTCCGGGCGCCCTGGGGCTGGCCGTCGCCAGAGGTCTGGCGCGTCGTTGGACAGGATCGGCGGGCACGGGCGCGCCGTTCCCCACCGGTCGCCATCCTGGGCGGCCGGCCCTGGCCCGTCAAGAAAAACATCCAGACGCAGTATAAATTGCATCCATTCTGTTGACCTGGGGCATCCATTGCCCATACCTTCCCCCATCCCCGGCGCGGAAGACCGGGGCGGCATACAGGGATGGGGAGGAGTCATGGGCAAGGTAAGCCGCAGGCTGCTGGCGCGGTGGCTGGCCGCGACGGCCATGGTGTCGACAGGGGCGGCGGCGCAGGACGCCCCGCAGCCCACGCAGCTGGAAGAGATCATCGTGAGCGCCCAACGCCGCAGCGAGCGCCTGCAGGACGTGCCGGTGACGGTGACCGCCTTCAGCGCGGAGGAGATCGAGCTTGCCCGCCTGCGGCAGATCGACGACATCGCGACCCGCACGCCGGGCTTGAACTTCGACGCCTTCCCGGCGTCTCAGCCGCGCATCACCATCCGCGGCATCGGGTCCAGCGACCGCGGCGCCGCCGGCGACCCCAGCTCCGCCGTCTTCCTGGACGAGGTCTACCTGGGCCGGCCGGCCGCCGTGGCCTTCGACGCCTTCGACGTGTCCCGGATCGAGGTGCTGAAGGGCCCGCAGGGCACCCTTTACGGCCGCAACGTCGTGGGCGGCGCCATCAACGTCGTCACCAACCGGCCGGAGCTGGACGGCACCGACGCGGCGGCGGAGGCCACCGTCGGCAACTACGGGCGGCTGGAGGCGGCGGGCTTCCTCAACCTCCCCCTGGTCGAGGGCAAGTGGGCGGCCCGGGCCAGCGGCGCCTGGCGCACCCATGACGGCTATGTCCGCAACAGCTTCACCGGCGGCCGGGTGGAGGACCAGGACACGAGGAGCGGCCGGCTGCACCTGTACGGCGAGCCGTCGGAGGCCTTCCGGGTGCTGCTGACCCTGGACGGCACCCGCGACCGGGCGGACGGCCCGGCCCAGCACGTGCTGGACCTGGACCCGACCGACCCCCGGTCGGCCCTGTGGACCGTCGACCGCGGCCGCAAGCGCACCGCCGGCTCGACCGAGGGCTACCAGGACCGCGACACCTGGGGCGTCCGGGGGCAGCTCGACTGGGACCTGCCCTTCGCGACGCTCACCTACCTCGGCTCCTACCGCGACCTGGACTACCACACCGCCTACGACTTCGACGGCGGCAACCCCACCACGAACCGCGTCGGCATCAGCGGCGGCAACGACGAGGCCGGCGACTTCTCCAGCCACGAGCTGCGGCTGGGTTCCCTGCCCGGCAGCGACGTCCAGTGGGTGGCCGGCCTTTACAACTTCAACAGCAACACGGACCGCCTGGACACGCTGGTCATCGACATGGGTCGCCCGGCGACGGAGGTCTACACGCAGGCCGCGGAGCTGACCAGCTACGCCGCCTTCGGCGACGTGACCCTGCCGCTGGGCGAGCAATTCTCCCTGATCGGCGGCCTGCGCTATTCCAGGGACGAGAAGGACTACCGCGTCTCCAACACGGCGGGCACGGCCGTGCTGCGCGGCGCCGGGCGGTTCGACGTGACCACGTCCGACACTTACGGCGCCTGGACCTGGCGGGGCGGCGGGCAGTACCGCCTGGACCGGGACCACCAGCTCTACGCCATGGTCTCCCGAGGCTTCAAGAGCGGCGGGTTCCAGGACACGCCCAGCTCGGCGGCAGACGCCGCGGACGGGTTCGAGCCGGAGTTCGCCACCCAGTACGAGGTGGGACAGAAGAGCAGCTTCCTGGACGGCAGCCTCGTCTGGAACAACACCGTCTACGTCATGAAGTACAGCGACCTGCAGACAAGGCGCACCCTGCCCAACCTGTCCGTCGTCACCGACAACGCCGGCAAGGCGACGATCAAGGGCTATGAGACCTACCTGAGCTGGCGCCCCTTCGCCGGCGGGCGCCTGACGGCCAGCTACGGCTACACCGACGCCACCTTCGACGAGTTCGAGCCGGAGCCGGGGGTGGACTATTCCGGCAACCGCATCTCGCGCACGCCCAGGCACAAGGTCGTCCTGTCACCGTCGTACGAGGCGTCCCTGCCGGACGGCCACAGCCTGCTGTTCGCGGCCGACTACCGGTACGAGAGCCTGATCTTCGACGACAATGCCAACGAGGGCCCGGAACGGCGCCCCCCGACCCACTTCGTGGACGCGCGCATCGTCTTCACCGACGGGTCGGGGCGGTGGACGGCCTCGCTCTGGGGAAAGAACCTGACGAACGAGGTGACGCGGACCTTCCAGGCCGTCTTCCTGGGCGCCAACTTCGGCGCCTACAACCCGCCCCGGACCTTCGGGGCGACGCTGGGCTGGCGGCTCTGACCAGACGGGGTGTGTCCCCCGTCCCTTACCCTTCCCGGAGGATCACCGATGAGTCCAGGCCGCCCCTACCGCATCGCCGTCATCCCCGGCGACGGCATCGGCAAGGAAGTGGTGCCCGAGGGCCTGCGCGTGCTGGAGGCCGTGTCGGAGCGGCACGGCTGCCGCTTCCGCTTCGACCATTTCGACTTCGCCAGCTGCGACTACTACCTGCGGCACGGCAAGATGATGCCGGACGACTGGAAGGAGCGGATCGGCGGCCACGACGCCATCTTCTTCGGCGCCGTCGGCTGGCCGGCGAGCGTGCCGGACCATGTCTCGCTCTGGGGCTCGCTGATCCAGTTCCGGCGGGAGTTCGACCAGTACGTCAACCTGCGCCCCGTGCGCCTGATGCCGGGCGTGCCCTGCCCCCTGGCGGGGCGGCAGCCGGGCGACATCGACTTCTACGTGGTGCGGGAGAACACGGAGGGCGAATACTCCTCCATCGGCGGCCGCATCTTCCCAGGCACGGAGCGGGAGGTGGTGATGCAGGAGACGGTGATGACCCGCGTGGGCACCGACCGGATCCTGAGGTACGCCTTCGACCTGGCGCGGCGCCGGGACAAGCGGCACCTGACCTCGGCCACCAAGTCCAACGGCATCGCCATCACCATGCCCTACTGGGACGAGCGGGTGGAGGCCATGGCTGCGAACTACCCCGACGTGCGCTGGGACAAGTACCACATCGACATCCTGGCCGCCCATTTCGTGCAGCACCCGGACTGGTTCGACGTGGTCGTCGCCTCCAACCTGTTCGGCGACATCCTGTCGGACCTGGGGCCGGCCTGCACCGGCACCATCGGCATCGCGCCCGCCGGCAACATCAACCCCGACCGCCGGTTCCCTTCCCTGTTCGAGCCGGTGCACGGCTCCGCCCCCGACATCGCGGGCCGAGGCATCGCCAACCCCGTGGGCCAGGTCTGGTCGGCGGCCCTGATGCTGGAGCACCTGGGCGAGTACCAGGCGGCGGCGGCCATCGTGAGGGCCATCGAGGTGGTGCTGGCCCAGCCGGGCCTCAGGACCCGCGACCTGGGCGGCCCGGCCGACACCATCGCCTGCGGGCAGGCCATCGCGGAGGCCGTGCGCCAGGGATGCTGACCGGCGGCCCCTGCGCCGTCCACCTCCGTGGACCCGACCGGCACACGCCGCTTCAACCCGCCCCCGGAGCCGCCGCCAAGCCATGGCCCGTCTGCCACCCCGCCGCCGGGTCCTCGACGGCCTTGATCCCCAACGGCCATACCTGGGCCGAGCCGTCCCCACCCGGCTCGACGCGGTCCACCAGGAAGTCCAGGAAGGCCCGCACCTTCGGCGGCTGCACCCGCCCGCCGGGGAAGACCGCGTGCAGGTCCACGTCGGTCCCGGCCCAGCCTTGCAGCACCCGCTCCACCCGCCCCGCTTCCAGGTGGTCCCGCATGGAGAGGTCGGTGGCCAGCACCAGGCCGCCGCCGGCCAGCAGGGCCGGGACCAGCATCTCCGGGTCGTCGGCCGCCATCACCGGGTCGATGGCCACGTCCAGCGCCCCGCCCTCACCCACCAGCCGCCAGCCATACCCGCCGGGGCGCCGGGCCGCCAGGGTGGCCAAGGTGGCGTGGCCTGACAGCTCGCCCGGGTGGGCCGGCAGCCCGTGGACGGCCCGGTAGGCGGGCGCCGCGTAGACGTGCCGGGCCAGGGTGCCGAGCCGGCGGGCGGCCATGGTGGAATCCCGCAGCGGCCCCATGCGGATCGCCACGTCGATCTGGCGCGCCACCAGGTCCAGGTTCTCGTGGCTCAACACCAGGTCGATGCGCACGTCCGGGTAGCGGGCCCGGAAGCCGGGCAGCAGCGGGGCGATGACCTTCATCCCGAAGGATGGCGGGGTGGTGACCCGCAGCCAGCCCCGCGGCGCGGAGTTGGGCCACCGCGTCCTCCGCTGCCTCCAGCCCGGCCGCGACAAGTCGACAGCGCTCGAAATAGACGGTCCCCGCCTCCGTCAGGCCGATCCGGCGGGTGGTCCGGTGCAGCAGCCGGATGCCCAGCCGCTGTTCCAGGTCGCGCACCCGGCGGCTGAGCGTCGCCTTGGGCAGCCCGAGCCGCCGGGCGGCCTGGGTGAAGCTGCCTTCCTCCACCACCCGGACGAAGGCGATGGTGTCGTTCAGGTCCTGCATCTCACGGCCGATTGGGTGCGTTCATGAAACAATCTTGACCGGCCGGGCCGGATAATCAAGCCGCCGCCTTGGTGCTAGCCATGGCCTGGCTTGCAGCGCCCCTGGGCAGGGGAGGCCGCGAGCATCCCCCGGATTGTCCAAGGAAACGCACCATGACACCGCGAACCCTGTTGCTGGCCGCCGGCCTGCTGCTCGCCGCCGTGCCGGCCACCCGGGCCGCCGAGCCGGCCAAGCAGGCCCGCCCCGCCGCCGCCCAGCCGGCGGCGGCGGGGGTCTACCGCTTCACCGTGGGCGAGGCGCGGGTAACCGCCCTCAGCGACGGGACCCTTCCCCTGGACATCAAGCCGCTGGTGCGGGGCCTGCCGCCGGGGCAGGTCGACGCCCTGCTGGCGGAACGGTTCGAGCGCGACCCGCTGGAGACCTCCATCAACGCCTACCTGGTGGAGGCCGGCGGCCGCGTGCTGCTGGTGGACACCGGGGCCGGGCAGCTGTTCGGCCCTTATGGCGGGAAGCTGCCCGCCAGCCTGGCGGCGGCCGGCTACCGGCCGGAGCAGGTGACCGACATCCTGCTGACCCATGTCCACACCGACCATTCCGGCGGCCTGGCCCTGGACGGGCGGATCGCCTTCCCCAACGCCACGGTGCATGTGGGCCAAGCGGACCTGGACTTCTTCCTGGACCGGGCGAACATCGCCAAGGGCATGCCGCCCCGCCACCACGAGGAGGCCGTGGCGACGGTCGGCCCCTACCTGAAGGCGGGCAAGGTCAAGGCTTTCACCAAGCGGGCCGAGATCCTGCCGGGCGTCACCGCCATCCCCACCCCGGGCCACACCCCCGGCCACGCCTTCTACCGGGTGGAGAGCAAGGGCGAGAGCATCGAGTTCTGGGGCGACATCATCCATGTCGGCCCCGTCCAGATGCCGCACCCGGAGGCGACGGTGACCTATGACATCGACCAGGACGCCGCCCGCGCCCAGCGCCTGGCCCGCTTCGCGGAGGAGGCGGACACCGGCCAGCTGACCGCCGCCGCGCACCTACCCTTCCCCGGCGTCGGCCGGCTGCGCCGCGAGGGCAATGGATACCGCTGGGTGCCGGTGGAATACCGCAACCGGGAGTAGGCCGCGCCCTAGACCGGTGTCCGGCGCACGGCGCGGATGGCCAGCAGGAAGGAAGCGCAGGCCACCAGGCTGGTGGCGACGCCGGCCAGGGTCAGGGCGTCGCCCACCGCGGCCTCCCCGCCGATCAGGCCGGACAGCAGGCTGACCATGCTGGGCGCCAGGCCCAGGCTGACCAGCACGCCCACCGCGCTCAACAGGCTGACGCACAGGCCGCGCAGGTGGTTGGGCACCAGCAGGGCCACGGCGGTGGTGGTCACCACCCCCACCGCCCCGCCGCTCAGCATCATCAGGGCCAGCAGGGCGGCGAACAGGGGCACGCTCCCCGCCACGGGGAAGCAGGCCGCCGGCACCGACAGGGCCGACCCCAGCAGGGCCCCCACCAACACGCCGCCCCGACCGAAGCGCCGGCTGCCCCAGTCCGCCAGGAAGCCCCCGGCGACGGTCCCGCCGATGCCCGACCCCAGCAGCAGCAGGCCCATCCAGCCGCCGAACTCCGCCGGTTGCAGGCCGAAGGACCGGCTCAGCACCGGCACCGCCCAGATGGAGGCGGCGGCGTCCGCCATGCTGAGGGTGACCATGCCCACCACCAGGGGCAGCAGGAAGCCGCGGAGGGCCCACAGCTCCGCCAAGGCCGGGCGCAGGGCGGGCGGGGCGGCGCCGGCCGGTTCCCCCGCCCGCGGCGGCTCCCGCACTGGCAGCAGCAGCGCCGCCGGCAGCAGCATGGCCGCGGCGGCCAGCAGCAAGGCCCCGCGCCAGGGCGCCAGGCCCAGCCAGGGTGCCTCCCCCACCTCCGGCGTGAGGGCGCCCACCAGGGTCCCGCCGGCGACGAAGGCCAGGGCGGAGCCGATGGCTTGGCCGGTGCCCAGCACCATCATGGCCCGTCCCCGCCGCTCCGGCGGCGACAGGTCGGCCGCCAGGGACACGGCCGCCGCCGCGGCGCCGGCCACGCCGAGGCCCACCAGCATCCGCCCAGCGAACATGCTGGCGAAGTCCCAGGCCAGGGCCGTCGCCACCGTCCCCGCCACCCAGCAGAGGGACAGGAGCAGCAGCAGGGTCACCCGCCGCGTCCGGTCCACCAGCCGCCCGATGGGCACGGACAGCAGCGCCACCGGCACGGCCAGGGCCAGGCCCTGCACCAGCCCCATCTGGTTGTCGGTCAGGCCCAAATCGGCCTTGGCCAGTTCCTGGAAGGGGGACAGCATGGTGCGCGCGGCCATGCCGGCCAGCAGCGACAGGGCGACCAGCAGCAGGGCCGCCTGGCCCCGGGGCGGGGTGGGAAGCGGCATGGCTCAGGCCCCCTTTGCGTGGAGGCTGCCCACCGGGTCCAGCGGCCAGACCGGCCGCCGCAGGTGCCGGTACGGCAGGGAGGGCAGGTCGCCGTTCAGGGAGCCCGGCGCGTCGCAATAGAACGTCGCCCGCGCCACCGGGTCGAAGCCGGCCCGGAAATGCTGGGTGGACTTCACCACCACCAAATCCTTGGCCGCCAAGTCGATGCCCAGCGCCGTGAAGCATTCGGGGGAGAAGACCTGCTGCCGGTGGCTGTTGACGACGATGTCGATGCCCCCGGCCCGCAGCGCCACGGCGAGGCCCAACGGCTCCGTCAGCTCCCCGCCCAGGCCGCGCTGGCGGGCGTCGTCGCGCACGGCCAGCACCTCCACGTCCAAATCCACCGGATCGCCGGACAAGGGCCCCACCTTGCCGCCCAGGCGCAGGGGCAGGCGCGCGCCCACGCCTGCGTCGGCCGCGATGGCGGCGGCCTGCGGGTCCCAGAGCATGCCCAGGGCGGCGTTGCCGATCCCCCGCCCCAGCAGGGCGCGGAGCACGAAGGTGCTGTCGCAGGCCGCCCCGCCGCCGGGGTTGTCCGCCCCGTCGGCCAGCACCACGGGCCCGCCCGGGCCGATGGCGGCCACCGCCAGGTCCAGCGCCTGGGCGAGGGGCAGGCGCCGGTTCGGCATGCCGGTGGCGAGGCGCAGGAACCCGTCCCCCACCTGCCCCGCCACCCGGGCCGCCGCCCCCTTGTCGCTCCCGTCATGCACCACCAGCACGGCGGCGCCCGTGTGCTCCGTGTCCGACCAGGGGAAGCCGTGCATGACCGAGACGGCCAGCACCCCGTCCCGCCCCTCATGCCCGGCCAGGCCGTCCACGAAGCCGCGCATGGGCTGCTCCGTCGTGCCGTACAGGCCCAGCACGGGCACCCGCCGCATCAGGGTGCGGGCCCGCCGCCCGCCCCGGGCCATGCCGGCCAGGATGGCGTACAGCTCCCGCATGCGGGGCAGGTAGTCGGTGTGCGGGTATTCCTTGCAGGCCATGATGACGGCCCCGCTTCCCACCATGGCGGGGGAGGCGTTGCCGTGCAGGTCCAGCATGGCGCCCACCGGCAGGCCCGGCCCCATCTGGGCGCGGACCCGGGCCAGCAGGTCGCCCTCGCAGTCCGGGTAGCCGTCGGCCACCATGGCCCCGTGCAGCACCAGCACCACCATGTCCACCGGCCCGGCCGCCGCCAGCGCGGCCAGCAGCCCGTCGCGCAGCCCCTCATAGACGGGGCGCGGCGCGGGGCCGGAGGGCTGGGTCCAGGCGGCGGGGCCGTCGATCACGGTGTCGCCCCGCTCCGCCGCCACGGTGAACAGGTCGCCATAGGCGGGGAAGCCCCTGGCCTTGGGCAGGGTGGCCGGGTCCCCCGCCCGGTGCAGGATGTCCGCCGCGAAGGCCCGCAGGCTGGTGGGCAGGGGGGAGAAGCTGTTGGTCTCGTGCGCCAGGGCGGCGACGAACACGCGCAGCGGCCCGGCCGCGCCGCTCATGCCGCCCTCCCGAAGCGCAGCCGCCGCGTGCGGCCCGACGTGAAGGTGAAGCCGCCCCCGTCCCCGTCGAAGGCGACGATGCCGGTCAGCATGGGCACGGGCAGGCTGGTGACGCTGGCGTTCCACAGGCCCGGCGCGGCGTTGCTGAGCCGGTGCACCACGGTGCCGTAGCGCCCGCGGAAGGTCAGGCGCCCGCCCTCCGGCGTCACCTCCACCAGGGCGGTGGTGCCGCTGGCCCTCGCCTCGTACCGGCCGGCGAGGGGGGCGAGGTCGGCGGCCGGGTCGGGGGTGAGCAGGTGCAAGGTCTCCTCCTGGCCGAACTCCACGCCGCGGATGGTGGCCTGCGGCTCCGCCGTCTCCGGCAGGAACAGCCTTGTATGGAACACCGGGATGGTGGGGCGGAAGCTGCCGTCGGGGAACTTCGCCAGCGGCAGGGTGGAGCCGCTGAGGCTGATGGTCGCCATGTCCCCGTGCCGGCCCAGGGTGAAGCTGGCACCGGTGCGGGGGGAGTAGTAGGTGCCGGTCGGAACCGGGCCCGCGAACGGCTCCACCGCGGGGCCGAGGCCGGGGACGCAGGCGTCAATGACCTTGTTGGCCAGGCCCATGGGGTCCACCCCCGCCCGGTTTGTCAGGATGACGATGTCCAGCCCGTGGTCCGGCACCCTGAGCATCTGGCAGGCGCCGCCGAACAGGCCGCCGGCATGGTGCACGACGCGCACGCCCCGGTATTCCCCCGACAGCAGCCCCAGCCCGTAGCCCGTGTCGTAGCCGTTGTCGAGCACGGCGGTGCGGGTCATCTCCCGCCAGGTCGCGGGCGTGCCGACGATCGGGTCGGCCATGTGCCGCAGCCAGCGCAGCATGTCGTCCACGGTGGAGACGATGCCCCCCTCCGCCGCGATCTCCGGCCCCATGGGCTGGCGGTAGAAGCCGCCCTTGCCGTCCATCATGTGCAGGGACGCGCTGTTCGGCACGAAGTCCGTGTCCAGCAGCCGCAGCATGGTGTCGTGCATGCCCACCGGGCGGAAGACCCGCTCCTCCAGGAACGGGCCCAGGTCGCGGCCCGTGATGCGCTCGATCACCGCGGTCAGCAGCACGTAGCCGCCGTTGTTGTAGCTCCACTCCGCGTTCGGCTCGAAGTTGACGCCGTCATCCTCGGCCGTGAGCCGCACCTGGTCCTCGGTGGAGACGAAGTGGCCGGGGCCGCTGAGCTGCAACACCAGCTCCAGGGAGCAGCGCAGCCCGCTGACATGGGTCATCAGCTGGCGCATGGTGATGCGGTCGAAGCGGGGCGGCAGCTCCGGCAGGTATTTTCGCACCGGGTCGTCGGGGCTGGCCCGCCCCTCCTCCGCCAGCAGCATGAAGGCCAGCGCGCCGAAATGCTTGGTGGTGGAGCCGATGCGCATGCGGATGGTCGGCGACAGGGTCACCGGCAGCTCCAGGCTGGCCAGCCCGAAGCCCTTGCGGTAGGCGGGCACGCCGCCCAGGGCCACGCCCACCGCCACGCCGGGCAGGTGCCCCTGGTCATAGGGGGCGAAGATGGCGTCCAGCGCCGCCGGGTCCACGCTGGCCGTGCTGCCGGGCGCGCCGGCGGTGCCGTTGTCCATGGTCCACCTGTGGGTCGTGGTTGGGCTCAGAACCGGGTGCCGAGGGTCAGGCCGATGGTGCGGGGTTGCAGCACCGTGACCCGCGCCGGGCCGCCGGCCACGGCGAAGGCGGTGATGGCCGACAGCTCCCCCCGCTTGTCGAACAGGTTGCGCACGGCCAGCCGCGCTTCCACCGGCCCCAGCTCCACGCCCAGGCGCAGGTCCACCGTCTGGTAGTCCGGCAGCCGGTACTGCGGGCTGCCGGCGCTCTGGTCGAAGCTGGCGACGCGGGCGGAGACGTGGCGGAAGGTGATCCCGGCGCTGGCCTCGTGCCCGCCCAGCTCGAAGTCGTAGTCGGCCAGGACCGTGGCGGCGAAGCGGGGCGTGTTGGGCAGCCGGTGGCCCTTGTCCCCGCCCAGGTCCGGCGCGTCCTCCCGCAGCTCGGCGTCGGCATAGGCCAGGGTGGCCCCCAGCCGCAGGGCCGCGGTGGGGCGGGCGGACAGGGTGGCCTCCACGCCGCGGACGCGGGCCGACCCCGCGTTGGCCAGCACGCCCAGGGCGTTGCGCACCGCGGCCACCTGCATGTCGTCCCAGTCGATCCAATAGGCGCTGGCGTCCAGGCTGTAGCGCCGGTCTCCCGTCTCCGCCCGCAGGCCGCCCTCATAGCTCCAGAGCTTGTCCGCCTTGAAGGTGGGGGGCGCCAGGGGCTGGCCGGTGGCCGGGTCGTTGGCCACGAAGTTCGGGCCGCCGGGGCGGTAGCCGCTGGCCACCCGGGCATAGGCCATGGCCCGGTCGGTGAAACGGTACTGGGCATTGCCCACATAGGTGACCACCTCGTCCTCCGAGGTGGCCTCCGGGAAGGAGCCCGCCAGGATGCCGGTGGCGACCTGCTCATAGCCCTGGTCGTTGGCGGCGTAGCGCAGGCCGGCCCCCAGGTCCAGCCGGTCGGTCACGTGCCAGGTGGCGTTGGCGAAGCCGGCGGCCTCCTCATAGGTGCTGGGCAGGTCCACGGCCAGCAGCACCGGCGCCGCCAGGGCGCCGCTTGCGCCATAGGGGTCCACCCGCTGCCGCTGCCGGCTGTCCTCATGGGTGTAGAAGCCGCCCAGCAGCCAGTCCACCGCCCCGCCACCCGGGGAGGCGACCCGCACCTCCTGCACGAACTTGTCCGTCTTGTTGGACTTGGGCAGGTCCACCGCCGCGTAGTTCAGCCCGAAGCCGGCCAACAGGGGGACATACAGCGCCGACAGGTCGGTGACCCCGTCGCTGCGCACCGTCTGGTAACTGGTGATGGAGGACAGCAGCACCGGCCCGGCGTCATACTCCACCGCGCCGCTGACCAGCCGGAACTCCTGGTCGAAGCCCTCCCGGCGCAGGCGGCGCTGCTCCAGCGCGCCGCCGATGGGCCGCCCCGTCAGCCGGTCCTTGTCCACGGCGGCGTTGCCGTCGCGCTCGATGTCCTGGGCGAAGGCGGTCAGCCTGACCTCCAGCCCCTCGGACGGCGCGGCCAGCAGGTCCAGCCGGCCGCCCCCGATGTCCGCCCGGTTCAGGTTCCTGCGGCCGGCGGCGGGGTCGTCCACGTAGCCGGCGTCGCGGGTGTGGAAGCCGCCGGCCCGGGCCGCGACCTTGCCCCCCGCCAGCGGGACGTTCAGGGCGGCGTTGCCGGTATGGCCGGTGCCGCCGTTGCGGGTCGTGGACAGGCCGAGCTGGGCCGTGCCGCCCATCGCGTCCAGCTCCGGCCGGCGGGTGACGTACTTGACCAGGCCGCCCATGGAGCTGGCGCCGTAGAGCGTGCCCTGCGGCCCGCGCAGCACCTCCACCCGCTCCAGGTCGAACAGCCCCACGTCCAGCGCCAGCGAGGCGCTGTTGGCGAAGGCGGTGCTGGAGCCGTAGGGCACGTCGTCCACATATATGGCCACGGTGGGGGAGACGTTGGCCCCCGTGGTGACGCCGCGCAGGTTCACCTGGGTGTCGCCGGCGCCGCTGGTGGTGAAGTTCAGGCCCGGCACCGTCTGGGCGAAGTCGCGGAACTGGGTGGCGCCCAGGCGCTCCAGCGTCTCCGCCGTCACGGCGGAGATGGACAGGGGCGTGTCGGCCAGGCGCTCCTGGCGCTTCTGGGCCGTGACGATGATCTCCTCCAGCACCGCCCCGCTGCCGTCCTGCGCCTGGGCCGGGCCGGCTTGCCAGGCCGCCAGCCCCGCCAGGGCGACACCGCACGCCGCGCGCCGCCGCGCCCACTCCCGCTCCCGCCAACCCATCGGAACCCCCCGGTTCTCGTTCATATGTTGTCCGGATATTCCGCGCCACGTTCCTTTCCTGTCAAGAGACGTTTCTCCATTGGGAGAAGATTTCTCGACAGACATGGGGTTGGTGGGCGGGCTGGCATCCTTCCCGATGTCCAGGCCGCCAGCCCGCCCCTTCCGGCGAGCAGACACGAAGGCACTGGACAGGCCGGCGGCTAAGTGAGAAATTTTTCTCCCAATAGAAAACCGATTTTCCGAGAAGCCCGTGGACAAGGTCGACTTCATCGTCATCGGCGCCGGCATCGCCGGGGCCTCCGTCGCGGCGGAGCTGGGGGCGCGGGCGCGCGTCCTGCTGCTGGAGGCGGAGGACAGGCCCGGCCTGCACGCCACCGGCCGATCCGCCGCCCTCTACGCCGCCAGCTATGGCGGGCCCGCCGTGCGGGCGCTGACCCGCGCCAGCCGGGCCTTCTTCGACCAGCCGCCGGACGGCTTCGCCGCGCAGCCGCTGCTGTCGGACCGGGGCGTGCTGTACGTGGCGGACCGGGAGCAGGCGCCGCGCCTGGCCGCCCTGCTGGCGGAGGTCACGGCCACCGGTGGCCACATCGCCCCGGTGGGCACGGACCTCGCCTTCTCCCTGGTGCCGCTGCTGCGGCGGGACGTGGTGGCCGCCGCGGCATTGGACCCGGCCTCCATGGACATCGACGTGGACGCCCTGCACCAGGGCTACCTGCGCCTGGCCCGCCGCCGCGGGGTGGCGGTGCTGGCAGGCGCCCGGGCGGCGGGGCCGCGTCGGGAGGGGGGCCTCTGGGTCCTGGACGCGGGCGGGCGGGCGGTCGCGGCGCCCGTGGTGGTGAACGCCGCCGGCGCCTGGGCGGAAGCCGTGGGGCGGTCCTTCGGGGCGGCCCCGCTGGGGCTGGCGGCCCTGCGCCGCACGGCCGTGCTGGTGGACCCGCCCCCGGGGGTGGAGACGGGCCACTGGCCCGTGCTGTTCGACCCGGACGAGCGCTTTTACGTGAAACCGGACGCGGGGAAGCTCCTGCTCTCCCCCGCCGACGAGACGCCGTCCGACCCCTGCGACGCCCAGCCGGAGGAGCTGGACGTGGCCATCGCCGTGGACCGGGTGCAGCAGGTGCTGGACCTGCCGGTGCGCCATGTCAGCCACCGCTGGGCGGGGCTGCGCACCTTCGCGCCGGACCGCGGCCCCGTGGTGGGCTTCGACCCCGGCGTGCCCGGGCTGTTCTGGTTCGCCGGCCAGGGCGGCTACGGCATCCAGATGGCCCCGGCCCTGGCCAGGCTCGGGGCCGCCCTGGCCTTCGGCAAGGCGGCGCCGGCGGACATCCTGGCGGAAGGGCTCGCCCCCGCCGACGTGGACCCGGCCCGGTTCCGGGCCTGAGGCCGGCGACTGCCGGCCCGCCCGCGCGTGCGGGCGTGAGCCAAGGGCGCGGATGCGCCCGCCCGGCGTTTGAGGGGGCCGCCGACCGGCCACGGTCGGCGGCCATCGGTAACAGACAAGGAGCGCGTGACGATGGTCATCCATGGCGAGCCGCCGGTCGGCCCCTCCGGCACCCCCCTGCCCCTGTCCGTGGCCGTCGAGGCGGGCGGGCTGGTCTTCCTGTCGGGGCAGGTGCCCCTGGTGGACGGGGTCGTGCGGGGCGCCGACATCACCGAGCAGGCGGCGGTCGTGCTGGACGGCATCGCCGACACCCTCGCCCGCGCCGGGCTGGGGCTGGGGCACGTGGTCAAGGCCACCGTCTGGCTGGTGGACGCGGCCGACTTCCCCGCCTTCAACCGGGTCTACGTGGAGCGGTTCGCCGCCCCATACCCCGCCCGCTCCACCGTCGTCTCGGCCCGCTGGTCCCGGGTGCCAGGGTGGAGGTGGAGGTGGTGGCCGCCCGCGGGGAGCCGCGCGCGAGGCCGCTTGCGAACGCCGGGGCGGGCTGAAATAACGGGGGCGGGCCGCGCCGCATGGACAGGACGATGAGGAAGAACCAGACGCTGGGCCAGCTGATCGGCGCGCTGCGGCAGCGCAACGGCTGGACCTTGAAGCAGATGAGCGACAAGGTCGGCATCCCCCTGTCCACCCTGGCCAAGGTGGAGACGGGCAAGCTGTCGCTGAGCTACGACAAGCTGCAGCAGTTCACCGCCCGGCTGGGCCTGAGCATGGTGGACTTCCTGGCCCAGGAGGCGGGGGCGGGCGGCGGGGCCGACGCGCCGCCCGTGGTCACCGGCCGCCGCAGCCTGACGGCCGAGGGCAACGCGGTGCGCATCCGCACCGGCAACTACGACTACGAGTACCTCTGCGCCGACCTGCGCCAGAAGCGGATGGTGCCGATCCTGACCCGGGTGCACGCCGCCAGCCTGGCCGAGTTCGGCGAGCTGGTCCGGCACAAGGGGGAGGAGTTCATCTACGTGCTGGAGGGCACGGTGGAGGTGCACCTGGAGTTCTACGCGCCGGTCACCCTGCGGGCCGGCCAGGGCATCTACATCGACAGCCTGATGGGCCACGCCTATCTCCGCAAGGACTGCGAGAGCGCGGTGGTCCTGGCCGTCTGCTCCGGCGAGGACCCCGACCTGCAGAGCGACCTGATCGGCCTGGCGGAGGCGGAGCGCCAGACCTGACGCGCCCGTCAGCCGCGCTTCAGCAGGTCGTGCACCATCAGCGGCCCGCCGAACTGCTGCAAGGGGCCCGCCGCGGCGAGGCTGCCCAGGTCGATGGGGGCGAAGCCCAGCCGGTCCACGAGCCCCGCCACGTCGGCGTTGGCCGCCCGGTCGTCGCCGGACAGGAAGACCACCCGCCGCCCGCCCGGGCTCGCCGGGTCCTGCGCCAGCACGGCCGCCGGCAGGGTGTTGAAGGCCTTCACCAGCCGGGCGCCGGGCACAGCCTCCGCCACGATGGCGCTGGACAGGCGCCCGCCCAGGTCCTTGGGCGTGAAGGCGGGGTAGTCGATGGCGTTGGTGGCGTCCACCACCACGCGGCCCTGCCAGGGGCCGGCCCCGCGCACGGCGTCCGGCACCTTGGGGAAGGGCACGGCCAGGATGACCAGGTCGGCCGCCAGCGCCTGCTCCAGCGTCGCGGGCACCACCGTGGGCCCCAGCTCGGCCACGAGCCCGGCCAGGGAGGCAGGGCCGCGGCTGTTGGCGACGAGGACGTTGATGCCCTTGCGGGCGAACTGGCGGGCAAGGGCGGAACCGATGTTGCCGGAACCGATGATCGCGTAGGCCATGGCGGCCTCCTTCTCGGGAAAGACGGTGTGGGTCTGGCCGGCGGCGGGGCGGCCCCGTTCGGGGCCCCTGCCCCCGCCGCGCTGGCAGGGGGCAGGATGCGTCCGCTCGGCCTGCCGGGAAACCGGGATAATCTCGTTCCGACCGTTCGAGAATCTCGATAACCCCCAACCTCAGCCGAACAACCGGGCGGCGGTGCGGGCCACCAGCTCCCCCTGGTGGCGGGCACCGGCCAGCTCGGTCTCGCTGGGCCGGCGGCTGCCGTCGCCGCCGGCGATGGTGGTGGCGCCGTAGGGCGCGCCGCCCACCACCTCATCCACCCGCATCTGGCCCTGGTGGCTGTAGGGCAGGCCCACCACCACCATGCCGAAATGCAGCAGGTTGGTGATGATGGAGAACAGGGTCGTCTCCTGCCCGCCATGCTGGGTGGCGGTGGACGTGAAGGCCGCCCCCACCTTGCCGTTCAGGGCGCCGCGGGCCCAGAGCCCGCCCGTCTGGTCCAGGAAGGCCGCCATCTGCGAGGCCATGCGGCCATAGCGGGTGCCGGTGCCGACGATGATGGCGTCGTACTGCTCCAGCTCCGCCACCGTGGCCACCGGAGCGGCCTGGTCCAGCTTGAAGTGGGCCTTGGCGGCGATGTCCGGGGGCACGGTCTCCGGCACGCGCCGGATGTCCACGCTGGCCCCGGCCGCGCGGGCGCCGTCGGCCACGGCTTCCGCCATCGCCTCGATGTGGCCGTAGGATGAATAGTAAAGGACCAGGACCTTCGCCATGCCGGACTCCGGGCGGGGGCGGCAGGCCGCTTCCCGGCCCGCCTGGGAGCCCCATGCTCGACCGCCCGGGTCGGGACGGATTCCGCCGGCTTGCTGGAATCCGCCGGGCTCAGCGGGCCAGCCGGTCGGAGAGGAAGCGGGCGACGGCCCCCCGGGCCCAGGCGGCATCCCGCGCCGCGCCCTCCCGCCGCAGCCGCCGGGCCCGCGCCTCCCCCAGGGCCGCCAGCAGGTGGCCGTCCAGCAGGCCCCGCACCGCGAGCTCCGTCGCCTCCCGCCGGACGCCGCCCCGCTCCAGCAGCGCGTCCGCGCACCCGGCCAGCCGCGCCGCCAGGGCCGGTTCCCCGGAAAGGCAGGCGGCGAGCGCCACCCGCTCCAGGGTCCAGGGCAGGGTGAACAGCCGGTCGTGGGCCCGGTTTGTGTCGGCAGCCACCTGGGCGTGGGGCAGCGCCTCCGCCAGCCGCCCCTCCGCCAGCAGGTAGGTGGCGAGGTTGCCGTGCACCGCCTCCCGCACCACCGCGGCGTGGCCGCCCGCCGCCACGTCGCGGGCGTTCTCCGTGGCGATGGCGATGGCCTGGACCCGGTTGCCCGCCGCGAACTCTGCCTCCGCCATGCGCAGCCGGATCAGCACAAGGGGGGAGCCCACCTCCCCCGCCCGGGCCAGGGCGATGTCGAACAGGGCCATGGCCCCGTCCCGGTCGCCCCGGTCGGCGTGGAGAACGGCCAGCTGGCTGGTCAGGTTGGCCTCCTCCCGCCGGAAGCCGCACCGGGCCGCCAGGGCCCAAGCCTCCATCAGCAGGGCCTCGGCGCCGGCCGCGTCCCCCTGGTTGGCCAGCACCCAGTACAGCTCGAACAGGACCCAGGCCAGCTGGTCGGGCCGGGCGCCCTGCCGCGCCTCCGCCAGCAGCGCCTGGCAGTCCGCCGCCGGGAGGGGGGCGCCGGAATCGAGGGTGCCCAGCGCCACCCGGGCCACGGCCGCCGCGGCGGGGGG
>MOEB01000329.1 GCA_001939945.1 Aerophototrophica crusticola
AATTAGGTTATTCAATTAAGAAAAGGGGAAACATCATGGAATTAAACAACAAACTAATCGACATGCTGTTACGAAGTTCTGAACATTTTGAATTGGTGGGAGAATTAGATATATACGGGAATGGAACAATTATGGAAGTAAACACCCGTGACAAATTCTATTTGGTTAAAACTAACTGGCAAGGGACATGCACCAATGACGTAGTTTTAGCTAACACCGTGCGAAAAGAAATAAACAAGCTTATCAAGGTACTGGAAAATAAAGGTTTCAAGGAATTATAGGGGGCGGCAACATGATTAAACTAACGATTAAGGAACTGAACG
>MOEB01000331.1 GCA_001939945.1 Aerophototrophica crusticola
GTGCCGCCGAGCAGGGCGGCGCGGCGGGCGGTGAGCCAGTGGGGCGAGCCGACGCCGTGCTTCTGGGCCGCCATCCAGAGCAGCAGCACGTTGAGGCCCTGGTAGGGGGTGCCGTCGTGGCGCAGGGGCACCAGGGCGTGGGCGGCGAGGGGGCCCGGCCCCCAGGGCCGGTGCCAGGGGCGCACGCCGCGGCGCAGGTCGTCGAGGATCGCGGCGGTGACGGCGCGGCACAGGGCGTCGGGGCTGGGGGGTGCCGCGTCGCCGCGGCGGGTGGCGGGCAGTGTCTTGGCCTGCATGGCGGT
>MOEB01000332.1 GCA_001939945.1 Aerophototrophica crusticola
GCCTGCGGCACGGGGCCCGCCGCCAGCTCACCGCGCGTGAAGGTGGCCCAGACCCGGGCGGGCAGCCCGCTGCCGGTCACCCCGTCCGTCGGGCGGCGGCCGTCGTTGCCCACCCAGACCCCCACCGCCGAGGTCCCCGGCGAGGCCCACGGGCCAAGCGTCGCGGTGGCCCCGCGTGGTGCCGGTCTTGCCGAGGCCGGACGGGGCCCCATGGCATCCGCGCCCTGGCCGCGGGAAGCCATGCCGGGCATGGTGGCCGGCGCGCAGGTGGCCGCGAGGGTGGGCAGGCCCGTGAGGCCCG
>MOEB01000035.1 GCA_001939945.1 Aerophototrophica crusticola
GAACGGGGACGGCGGGGCGAGCCGGGATTTCGTCTACGTGGCCGACGTGGTGCGGCACCTGCTCGCGGCCATGGACCGCATGGCGGCCGCGGCGGCCCGGGGGGAGCGGGCGGGGGCGGAGGTGTTCAACGTCTGCACCGGCCGGCCCACCACCATCCTGGAGCTGGCGACCATCATCCGGGGCCTCGCGGGCAGCGACAGCCCCATCACCCACGGGCCGGGGCGGGCGGGCGACATCCGCCTGTCCCTGGGCGACCCGGCCAAGGCCAGTCGCCTGCTGGGCGTCACCGCCGAGACCAAGGTGGAGGACGGCCTGCGCGCCACCCTGGACAGCCTGCCTACCCCGGACTGACGCCAGCTTGACCCCCTACTCCGCCGGCACGCCCCGCATGCCGGGCTCCCGCCGCTGGGCAAACATCTCCTTGTACCAGCCGTAGTGGTGCTCCATGGCCCAGTTCTCGTCCACCTCGCCGGAGCCCATGGCGTCGAAGGCGCCTTCCATGCCGATGGTGCCGATGTAGATGTGGCCCAGGATGGCGGCGATCATCAGGGCCGACAGCGCGGCATGGACCACGTGGGCGATCTGCATGCCGGAGATGCCGGTGATCCCGAAGGGCACCATCATCATGGCGCCGCTGATGGTCAGGGCCAGCCCGCCGAAGATGACGCCCCAGTAGAGGATCTTCTGCCCCGCGTTGAAGCGGCCCGTCTCCGGGTGGTAGTCCTGCTTCTTGATGATGCCGCCGCCGGACTTGACCCAGGCGATGTCGGCCTTTTCCGGGATGTTGTCCCGGATCCAGAACACCAGCACCATCAGCAGGCCGATGACGAAGGGCACGGCGGTGAAGTTGTGCACCACCTTCGTCCCCTCGCTCAGCGCCGTGAACGCCGGGTGGCCGATCAGCGGGATCAGCAGCGGCCGGCCGAAGGTGACCACCAGGCCCGTGACGGCCAGGATCAGGAAGCTGCCCGACAAGGTCCAGTGGGCGAAGCGCTCCGGCCCGCTGAAGCGGGTGACCGTGCGCCCCGACCGGCCGCGCTCGATCCTGATCTTCCCCTTCACAAGGTAGAAGATGGTCAGCAAGGCCGCCATGCCCAGGATCACGGCGGCCGCGCCCCAGCGCAGCCAGAACGTCCGGAACTCCCGCCAGGTTCGGCCTTCCGGCTGCACCAGGGTGGCCAGCTTGGAGTCGGGGATGCTGACCCTGCCCACCAGCTGGTCCTGCGCCGGGACGAACAGGGGCACGTCCTCGGGCCGGGTCACGTTCTGCTGCCCGGGGATCTGGTAGAGGCCCGGGGGTGCGGTCTGTTCCTGCTGCTGCGACTGGGGCGTGGGCCCGGCGTGGGGCGCGTTGGTTTCCGCCTGGGCCAGGGCCGTGGCCGGCAGGCCCGCCAGGAGCGCCAGGGCCAGGAGGGTGGTGCGGATCGTGGTCATGCTGCTCTCCCCTGCCCGGCTCAGGCGCCGCCGGTCCCGGTCTTCCCCGGCGCGTACGCGTTGCCCGTGTCCTCCCGCCCATAGGCGGTTGCCCAGCCCCAGGCGCCGGAGCCGTAGCCGCGACGCACCACCCGTTCCCGGTAGATGGCCGCCAGCACCTGCTGGTCCCCCGCCATGAGGGAGCGGGTGGAGCACATCTCGGCGCAGAGCGGCAGCTTGCCCTCGGCCAGCCGGTTGGTGCCGTACTTCTGGTATTCCTCCGGCGTGTTGTCCTGTTCCGGCCCGCCGGCGCAGAAGGTGCACTTGTCCATCTTGCCCCGGCCGCCGAAGTTGGTGGTCTGCGGGTACTGCGGCGCCCCGAACGGGCAGGCGTAGAAGCAGTAGCCGCAGCCGATGCACAGGTCCTTGCTGTGCAGGACCACCCCGTCGGCCGTGTTGTAGAAGCAGTCCACCGGGCACACGGCCGCGCAGGGCGCGTCGGTGCAGTGCATGCAGGCCATGGAGACGGAGCGTTCCCCCGGCCGCCCGTCCTGCAGGGTGACGACGCGGCGGCGGTTGATGCCCCAGGGCACCTCGTGCTCGTTCTTGCAGGCGGTGACGCAGGCGTTGCACTCGATGCAGCGCTCGGCGTCGCAGAGGAAGGTCATGCGTGCCATGGTCTTTCCGTCTTTCCCTCAGTCGCCGGGCGCCCGCATCCGCGGGCTTGGCTTGCGCCCGCATGTGCGGGCGGGCTGGCGGTCGCCGTCCTTGGCGCCGGCCCGCATGGCCGGCGCCCCCCTCCTCAGGCCCGTTCGACGCGGCACAGGGTGACCTTCGTCTCCTGCATGCCGGTCACGGGGTCGTAGCCATAGGTGGTCACGCCGTTGCAGGGCTCGCCCAGCACGATGGGGTCCGTCCCCGGCGGGTATAGCCGCCGCAGGTCCTCCCCCTGCCAGAAGCCGGAGAAGTGGAAGGGCATGAACACGGTGCCCGGCCCCACCCGGTCGGTGACCAGGGCCTTCACCCGGGCCTTGGCCTGGTTTTCCGGCCCGTGGACCCAGATGTCGGCGCCGTCCTTGATGCCCAGCCGCTCCGCGTCCTGGGTGTTCACCTCGGCGAACATCACCTGCTGCAACTCCGCCAGCCAGCGGTTGGACCGGGTCTCCTCGCCGCCGCCCTCGTACTCCACCAGGCGGCCGGAGGTCAGCACGAAGGGGAACTTCTGGAACACGTTGCTGTCCAGGGCCGCCTTCTGCACCGACCGGTTCAGGTAGGGCATGCGGAAGTCGCGGCGGTCCTCGATGTTCGGGTAGGCGGCCACCAGCTCCGGCCGCGGGGTATAGACCGGCTCGCGGTGCACCGGCACCGGGTCGGGCAGGTTCCAGGCCACGGCGCGGGCCTTGGCGTTGCCATAGGGCAGGCAGCCATGCTTCAGCGCCACGCGGACGACGCCCATGGACAGGTCGGAGTGCCAAGCCACCGCGTCCACGTTGGCGCCGCCGATCATCTCGATGACCCTCAGCTCGGCCGGGGTCAGGTCCTTGTCCCAGCCCAGCTTCTTCAGCAGGCCCACGGTGAACTCGGGGTAGCCGTCCTCGATCTCCGAGCCCTTGGTGTAGCTCCCCTCCGCCAGTAGCGTCGCCCCGTTCCGCTCCACCCCGAAGCGGGCGCGGAAGGTGCTGCCGCCCTCCATGACGTGCTTCGAGGTGTCATAGAGAACGTGGGTGCCGGGATGCTTCAGCTCCGGGTGGCCGAAGCAGGGCCAGGGCAGCCCGTAATACTCGCCCTTCAGCGGCCCGCGCACCGCCTGCATGGTGATCTTGTCGAAGTCCGCCTGGTACTTGGCATGCAGTTTCAGCCGCTCCGGCGATTGGCCGGTATAGCCGGTGGAGATGCAGCTCCGGTTGATCTCCCGCAGGATGTCCTCCGGCACCGGCCGGTTGCCTTCCACGGTGATGTGCTTGCACAGCTCGCCGGCGAAGCCCAGCCGCTTGGCCAGCAGGTAGGTGATCTCGTAGTCGTCCTTGGACTCCCACTGCGGCGGTATCACCGCCTCCCCCCATTGCAGGGAGCGGTTGGACGCGGCGCGGGAGCCGTCCGTCTCGTACTGCGGGCAGGTCGGCAGGATGTAGGTGCCGTCGCGCCGGTTCGGAAGGGTGGCGAAGCTGGTGGGGTGCGGGTCGGCGATGACCAGAAGGCGCAGCTTCTCCGCCGCCTTGAACATCTCCGGCATGCGGGTGACCGTGTTGCCGCCATGGCCGAAGACCAGCATGCCCTTGACCAGGTCCGGCTGCTCCAGCTCCTTCTGGTCCATCACCACCGCGTCGAACCAGCGGGTGCTGGGGATGCCCTTGGCCTCCATCAGCTTCTTCTTCTCCTCCCGGGACATGCCGTCCTTGCCGAAACGGCTGAGGAGCCAGTCGTATTCCAGGTCCCAGGCCCGGGCGAAGTGCTTCCACGCCCCCTCCGCCAGCCCGTAGTAGGACGGCAGGGTGGTGACGTCCAACCCCATGTCCGTAGCGCCCTGCACGTTGCAGTGGCCGCGGTAGATGTTGGCCCCGCCGCCGGACACGCCGACATTGCCCAGGGCGAGCTGGAGGATGGAATAGGCGCGGACGTTGGCCGTGCCCACGGTCTTCTGCGTCGCGCCCATGCACCAGATCAGGGTGCTGGGCCGGTTTAGGGCCATGGCCTCCGCCACGCGGCGGAGCTGCTCCGGCTGGGCGCCGGAGACGTCACGCACCTTGTCCGGCGTCCACTTGGCCACTTCCTTGCGGATCTCGTCCATGCCGTAGACCCGCTGCTTGATGTATTCCTTGTCCTCCCAGCCATTCTCGAAGATGTGCCAGAGGATGCCCCAGATCACCGGGATGTCGCTGCCCGGGCGGATGCGCACATATTCCGTGGCGTGGGCCGCGGTGCGGGTGAAGCGCGGGTCGATGACGATGAAGGGCGCGCGGTTGCGTTCCTTGCCGCGCAGCATGTGCTGCATGGCCACCGGGTGCGCCTCGGCCGGGTTGCCGCCGACGATGACCAGGCACTTGGAGTTCTGGATGTCGTTGTAGCTGTTGGTCATCGCGCCGTAGCCCCAGGTGTTGGCGACGCCGGCGACGGTGGTGCTGTGGCAGATGCGGGCCTGGTGGTCGACGTTGTTGGTGCCCCACAGGGCCGCGAACTTGCGGAAGAAATAAGACGCCTCGTTGCTGAACTTGGCGCTGCCCAGCAGGAACACGCTGTCGGGGCCGGATTCCTGCCGGATGGCCAGCATCTCCCGCCCGATCTCGTCGATGGCCTGCTCCCAGGACAGGCGCTGCCACTCGCCGTTGACCAGCTTCAGGGGGTACTTGGTGCGGCGGTCACCCATGGACTGCTCGCGCACCGAGGCGCCCTTGGCGCAGTGGGTGCCCTGGTTGATCGGGCTTTCCCAGCCGGGCTCCTGCTGTACCCAGACGCCGTTCTGCACCTCAGCGATGACGCAGCAGCCGACGGAGCAGTGGTTGCAGAAGTTCTTGCGGGTGATGAGGGGTGACCCGGGCCGGATCGCCCCGGCCTCGGCCTTTCTTACCAGGCCCGACGACAGGGCGCCCAGGGCGGCGAGCCCCCCGGCGGCGACGCCGGAGGTGCGGAGGAAGGACCGCCGGTCCACCGGGGCGCCTGCCCCCGGGGGCAGCACGGCGGCGAGGCGGGAACGGGTCGGGTCGGCGGCGCGGCGCTTCGTCAGCATCTGTCGGACCCCCGGCTCACAGGCGGTTCAGGTAATAGAAGCGCTGGACGTGGTCGGTTTCCCGGTACCGCGCCTTCACCTGTTCCTGCGGGGCTTCGGCGGCGATGGCGGGCAGCACGGCGGCGGCACCCGCGGCGGCGGCGGTGCCGGCGAGGGCGGCGCCCTTCAGCAGGTCGCGCCGGCTGGCGGCGGCCGGTTCGACGGGCGGGCGGGCGGCTTGCGGCTTGGTCTCGGGCGACATGGCACGGTTCCACGGCAACGGGCGGGGGCGACGCTTGTCCGGTCAACACCGGCTTCCCAAGAAAGTCACGACGGCACGCCGGACGATTTCGGCTGTTGCAGGAGGGACCCGACCACACGCCACCCGACCACCCTGGAGGCTTTCCCGTGCGCCGTGCCCTGACCCTGGCCCCATTGCTCGCCCTGCTGCTGGCCGGGCCGGCCGCCCTGGCCCAGCAGCAGCCCCCCCCGAAGCAGCAGGAGAGCGGCGGTGTGAAGGAGGGCTCCGGCGCCTCCGAGGCGCCCACCACCGGGCTGACCCCCACCGGCGAGCGCTCGCCCACCGCCGCGCTCCAGTCTGCCTCGCCCGGCGCCCTGTACGGCGCCCTGGCGGAGGTGCGGAAGGCGCCGCCGGACCTGGCCGGCAACCCGGTCCCCCGGCCCAACCCCCTGGCCAGCGAGCCGGACGACCCGAACGAGCCGACCCGCAACCCGAACCCGTCCGACCAGACCAGCAAGGAGGTTAGGTAGCGGTAGAAAGGGGCGCCCCGGCCGCCGCGGCCCGGTCGGCCCGGCGGCGCGCCCGGATCGCCTTTGCCAGGCGCCAGAAGTACAGCAGCAGCAGCACGCCGAAGAGGCCCAGGGTGAACCCCCCGGCATGGGCCTTGGCCCAGGGCCAGCGGGCCAGGAAATGGCCCATGTAGGCCAGCACCAGGGTCCAGGCCCCGGAACCCACCGCGGACCAGAGCACGTACCGCCAGACCGGCATGTTGCAGGCTCCGGCCGGCAGGGCCACCAGGGTCCGCACCCCCGGGATGGGCTGTGCCAGCAGCACGGCCCAGCCGCCGCGGCGCTTGAACCATTCCGTCGTCCGGTGGACCTTCTGCGGCTCCACCGTCAGCCAGTGGCCATGCTCGCGCAGGAACCGCTCCAGCCGCTCCTGCTCCCACAGCCGGGCCGGCAGGTACCAGCCCAGTTGCCCCACCGTGGACCCGAGCCCGCCCACCAGCGCCAGCAGGAACAGGTTCCATTCGCTGGACGCCGTCCCCAGCCCCGCCAGGGGGATCACCGTCTCGGTCGGCAGGGGCGGCACCAAGCGGGCGAGGGCCAGCAGGAAGAAAATCCCCAGATATCCCCAATGGTAGATGATGCCGAGCATCCACTCCGTCACGGATGAGTCCCCATAGTCTGCGGTCCGGCAATGGTGGCCCGGTGAAACGCCGCAGACGCGTCCCTTGTTGCTTCGAGGTCGATGGGATGGGCATCGGCGGATTGGCTGACTGGCGGCCCGCCACGAAAGTGTTATACCCGAGGGGTTAAGGCGCCGCGGCGCCGACGCGGGTGGCCATGGGGCCACGGCGGGGATCGGGCGGACGGGCGGGACGGTCGTGCGGGATCTGCTGAAGGCGTTGGGGACCGCGCTGACGCTCGTCTTCCTGTTGCTCTGGACGCTGCTGCTGGTCCCCTTCTACGGTTCCCGCCGCCGGCGGCTTGTCATCTGGACCCTGCTCGCCCTGTGCCTGTTGTTCCTGCTGACCGGGGCCGGCGTCTCCGTCCCCCGGCTCGCCACCGCAGGTTAGGTCCGCCATGCCCGGCGACGGCTACGTCAGGGAAATCCCCTATACCTTCGGGGTCCAGCGGGAAATGGCGCCGGCACAGCTGGCCTTGGCCCTGCTGCTGGCCGGCTTCCGCCCGCCGGCCCTGGCGGGGGTCCGCTATGCCGAGCTGGGCTTCGGCCAGGGCTTCAACCTGGCCCTGCTGGCTGCGGCCAACCCGACGGGCCGCTTCTGCGGCAACGACATCCTGCCGGCGCACCTCGGCTTCGTGCGGGACCTGGCGGCGCGGGCCGCCCTGTCGAACCTGTCCGTCTCGGGCACCGGCTTCGCGGGCTTCGCCGATGAGGTCGCGGGACCCTTCGACCTGGTCGCCCTGCACGGGGTATGGAGTTGGGTGGGCAACCGGGAGCGGCAGGAGGTTTGCGGTTTCCTGGCCCGGCACCTGGACCCGGCGGGCGCCGCCTATGTCAGCCACAACGTCCTGCCCGGCTGGGCGGAGGCCCTGCCCTTGCGCACCCTGCTCAAGGCCCATGTGGACCGGGGCACGGGCCCCCTGGCAGGCCGCATCCGCGCGGCCTTGGACTTCGCCCATGCCCTGGCCGACCTGCCGGGGAGCCACCTGCACGCCAGCGCCGCGGCGCGGGAGCGGCTGGCGGCGCTGGCCCGGCAACCGGTGGCCTACCTGGCGCACGAATACTTCAACGAGGCCTGGACGCCCCGCTACGTGACCGACACGCTTGCCGAGCTGGCGATAGCCGGGCTGGCCCTGGCGGGCCCGGCCCAGGGGGCGGAATGGCTGGAGCGGCGGCACCTGTCCCCCGCGCACCAGGCCCTGCTGGCCGGGGCGGCGGACGCGGGCCACGGGGAACTGCTGTACGACTTCGCCACCAACCGCCCCTTCCGCCGCGACCTGTTCATCCCAGCAGGGGCTCGGCCCCTGGACCCGGCGGAGCGGGACCACCTGCTGGACCGGGTGCCCTTCGCCCGGCTGGCCCTGCCGCGACGGGTGCCTTCCCGCGGCACCCTGCCCCGGGGGGAGGTGCCGCTGGACCGGGAGCGCTGCGTGGGCCTGATGGAAGCCCTGGCGGCCGGCCCGGCCTGCGCGGCGGACCTGGCCGCACCGGGGGACACCGCGCCCACCCGCGACAGCCTGCTGGCCCTTGCCGCCCTGGGCTTCGTCGCCCCCGCCCTTCCGCCGGGGGCCCGGGGCACCGCGGGGGACGTGGCGGCGTTCAACGACGCCGTGCTGGACCGGGCCGCGGTGGATGACGCCCTGGGCGAGCTGGCCTCCCCCGTGATCGGGGCCGGGCTGGCGCTGGACCGGGACGAGCGCCTGTTCCTGCGGGCACACCGCCAAGGCCGCGACCCGCTGGCCGAGGCGCGGGCCGCGCTGGGCCGGCCCCCCGACCTGGAGGACAGGCTGCACCGGTTCGGGCGGGAGCGTTGGCCGGTGCTGGCGCCCCTGCTGGGCCTTGCCGCGTAGCCGCCGCCGGCCTGCGGCACAGGGCGGGCTTGCCGGGCCGCAGGGCGTAGGTTACCGATAGGGACGCCTGAACCCGAGCCAAGAGCACGTCCGTGGTAAAGCCACTTGATATCCTGAAGTCCTATGGTCGGCCCACGCCCAAGGAAGAGGCCGTCCTTGACCACATCCTGGAAAAGCTGGGCCGCAACCAGTTGTCGGCCGAGGACGCCGTCGACCAGATCATCGAGAAGCTGGACTGGCCGCTTGAGCGTGCCGCCGCCGAGGTCGACGGATACCTGGAATGAGCGCGGCCGGTCCGCCCCCGGCCGGACCGGTCCGTTTCCCACAGGCCTTGGGCGGCGTCAGGCCGCGACTGGGGCCTGCGCGTCGGCTTCCAGCCGGGCCCGGAAAGCGGCGGGCTCCAGCGGCCGGGCGAAAAGGTAGCCCTGCGCCTCGTCCACGCCCGCGTCGCGCAGGAAGGCGGCCTGGGCGGCCGTCTCCACCCCCTCCGCAACGACGCCCAGCCGGAGGGAGTGGGCAAGGCTGGTGGTGGCGCGGATGATGGCGGAGGCGCCCTCCCCGTTGCCCAGCTCGGTCACGAAGGACCGATCGATCTTCAGCCGGTTGACCGCGAACCGGGTCAGGTAGCTGAGGGACGAGTAGCCGGTGCCGAAATCGTCGATGGCGAGCTGGATGCCGGTGGACCGCAGTGCCTCGGTGGTGGCCACGGCCATGGTGGGCTCCTGCGCCAGCATCGATTCGGTCAGCTCCAGCTCCAGCGCCTCCGGCGGCAGCCCGTGCTCCGCCAGCACGCGCTTCACCTGGTCCGGCAGGTCGGCGTCCTGGAACTGGGCGAAGGACAGGTTGACGGAGACGCGGGGCAGGTCCAGCCCCTCCGCCCGCCACTGGGCGGCCTGGCGCACGGCCTCCTCCAGGACCCAGCGGCCAAGCGGGGCGATGAGGCCGATGTCCTCCGCCACCGGGATGAACAGGCCGGGGCTGACCAGCCCCACGCCGGGCCGGTTCCAGCGCACCAGCACCTCCGCCCCGCGGATGCGGCCGCTGGACAGCTCGACCTGGGGCTGCCAGTGCAGCAGGAACTCCCCCTTCTCCAGGGCGGCGTGCAGGCCCGCCTCGATGTCCGCCCGGGCCTGGGCCGACTGGTCCATGGCGCTGGCGAAGAAACGGTGGGTGTTCCGGCCCTCCTGCTTGGCCCGGTACATGGCGAGGTCGGCGTTGCGCAGCAGGTCGGACGGGTCGCTGCCGTCGTCCGGGTACAGGGTGATGCCGATGCTGATCGAGGTGCGGATATGGTGGTCCGCGGCCGGCACCGGCTCCGCCAGCGCCTCGATCATCCGCCGGGCGAGCACGGCCGCGTCGTCCGGCCCCTCGATCCCGGCCTGCAGGATGGCGAACTCGTCCCCGCCCAGCCGGGCCAACACGTCCCCGCCGCGCAGGGCGCCGCGCAGCCGGCGGGCGACGGACTGGAGCAGGGCGTCGCCGACGCTGTGGCCCAGGGCGTCGTTCACCGTCTTGAACCGGTCCAGGTCCAGGAACATGACGGCCACCTTCTCCCCCCGGCGACCGGCCCCGGCCAGGGCGCGGGCCAGTTCCTCGCCGAACAGCAGGCGGTTGGGCAGGTCGGTCAGCGGGTCGTGCCCGGCCAGGTGCAGCAGCCGCTCCTCCGCCACGTGGCGGGCGGTCACGTCCTCCTGGATGGCGATGAAGTGGGTGATGCCGCCCGCCTCGTCCATCACCGGGGCGATGGTGTGGTGGGAGTGGTAGAGGGTGCCGTCCTTGCGGCGGTTGACGAAGTCGGCCTTGAAGGGATGGCCGGCCTGGATGGTGCGCCAGAGGCGGCGGTAGAACCCGGTCTCGTGCTGGCCGGACTTGAGGATGGCGGGGGTCTGGCCCACCACCTCCTCCGGCGCGTAGCCGGTCATCTCGATGAAGGCCTTGTTGACCCACTCGATCCGGCCCTGCTTGTCGGCGATCAGCACGGCGTTGGCCGCGTGCTGCAGGGCAAGGTCCTGCTTGCGCAGCCGGTCCTTGGTCCGTACCGACGACCAGGCGACCGCCACGCCGCGGGCCACCTCCTCCAGCATGGCCAGCAGCGGGCCGCTGAAGGTGTCGTGGGCTTCCGAGTAGCAGTTAAGGACGCCGACCACCTGGTCGCCCGCCACCAGCGGCAGGCAGACCGAGGTGCAGACGCCCAGGGCGCGGGCGCGCTCGGCCCACAGGGCGTAGCCGGGGTCGCCGACATGGGCGATGGCCGTGGCGTGCCCGCGGATGGCCTGGCCGGTGGGGCCCTGGGCCATGGGGCCCTCGTCCCAGCGGACCAGCAGCCCGTCGGCGAAGGCCACGTTGCGGCCGCCGCGGGCCACCACCTCCACCCTTCCGTCCGCCTCCTTCTGGCCCAGCCAGGCCAGGGACAGGCCCAACTCGCCCGCCAGGTCCTCGCACAGGCGCGGCATCCACTGGCTGGTGGGCTGGTCCGCCAGCACCGCCTCGTTCACCTGTTGCAGCAGCCTGTCGGCCACGGCGGCCAGCTTGCGGTCGGTGATGTCGCGGTAGGACCAGATGCGGCCCAGGTCCGTGCCGCCCACGGGCGGGGCGATGGACAGGCGCTCATAGGTCCGGCCGTTGGGCAGGCGCACCTCGTCCCGCCGCACCCCCTGCCCGGCTTGCCGGTCCAGGAAGCTGCCGGGCAGGCAGGGGCCCTCCGGCGTGATCTCCGATGCCAGGATGGGATCGTCGCCCACCGTCTCCTGGCCGCCGGTGCCGGCCACCAGGCTGGACTGGAGCCGGGGCACCCACAGGCTGGACAGGGCGCCGTTCCAGAACAGCCAGCGTCCGGTCCCGGACACCACCAGCAGCCCGTCCGGCACCGATTCCACCAGGGCCTGCAGCAGCAGCTTGCGCTCCCGCGCCGTGGCCTCCGTCCGCACCTGCTCGGTCACGTCCACGACGATGCCGTAGACATAGGCCCGGTCGTTGCCGGCAAGGCTGCCGGTCAGGATCTCCACGTCCCGCAACCGGCCGTCATGCAGCCGGTGCCGCTGCCGGACCGGGGGGCCGCCGGGGCTGGGCACCGTGACGGGCCCGCCCTCCACCAGCCGGGAGAAGGGCATGCCGCGGAGTTCGGACAGGTTGAAGCCATAATAGGTCGCCGCGGCCGGGTTGGCGTCGGCCACCTGGCCCAGGTCCGGGTCCAGGATGAGCATGACCGCCTGGTTCTCGGCAAACAGGTCATAGGCCTGGCGGGCCGATTCCAGGGCCCGGCCGCGCAGGGACGCCTCACGGTCATAAAGCCGGCGCAAGGTCAGGTGCAGCAGCAGGCCGCTGGCCAGCATGAAGGGAACGTCGACGACCAGGACCATCGGCTCGACCGTCACGCCCCGCCACGTCAGCAGCAAGTGGACGCCGACGATCCAGAGGGCGGCCGCCATCAGGTACAGCAGGGTGGCCCGCGTGGCGCGGGACAGGGCGGACTGCCGGGACCGGAGCCCCGTTCCGTGCCGCGCCGATGACGATCCCGACTGCCTTCCCACGATGACGCGTTCCGCCCATCCAGCCTTGCCGGCGCTTTCGCAGGCAAACCGTTTCCGGCCCCGCCATATACACCCGAAAGCGCAGGCGAATTCGTTGATCCAAATCAGCCTTCCTGGCGGTCGAACCAGGTGGCCACCGCCTGCTTGGCCGCGCCGTCCAGGTGCAGGCCGAGCTTGGAACGGCGCCAGAGCACGTCCTCCGCCGTGCGCGCCCACTCGACCCGGCGGAGATAGTCCAGCTCCGCCTCCGTGATGCCGCCCAGGTCCCGGCCCAGGTCGGCCAGGGTGCGGGCGGGGCCGAGCAGGCTGGTGAGGCGGGTGCCGTAGGCCCGGGCCATCCGCTCCAGCATGGGCGGGGGCAGGAAGGGATGGCGGGACCGGGCATCCGCCAGGAAGCAGCCGAAGTCCCCGCCCGGCATGTCGCCCCCGGGCAGCGGGGCGGCGGCGGTCCAGGGCCGGCCCGCCCGGCCCATGGCGGGGAGGAGCCTTGCCAACGCGTCCTCTGCCAGGCGGCGGTAGGTGGTGATCTTGCCGCCATAGACGGTCAGGCCGGGAGCCTCGCCCGCCGGTGCGTCCAGGTCCAGGTGGTAGTCCCGGGTGACGGCCGATGGGTTGTCGCTGCCGTCGTCGTACAGGGGCCGGATGCCGGCATAGCTCCAGACGACGTCCGCGGGGGACACGGGCCGGCGGAAGTATTGGCCCAGGGCGCCGCAGAGATAGGCAACCTCGGCCGGGGAGGCGGCGGCGCTGGCCGGGTCGCCGTCGAAGGGCACGTCCGTGGTGCCGACCAGGGTGAAGCGACCTTCGTAGGGGATGGTGAAGATGATCCGGCCGTCGCCCCCCTGGAGGGTGTAGCACCAGGGCCCCTCGTAAAGGCGGGGCAGGACGATGTGGCTGCCCTTGACCAGCCGCACCGTGGGCCGGTTGTCCCGCCGCCCCGCGGCACCCCGCACCCCTTCCACCCAGGGGCCGGCGGCGTTCACCAGGGCCCGGGCGGCCACTTCCCGTTCCGACCCGTCGGCCGCCGCCAGGGTGGCGACCCAGCGGCCCCCGTCGCGCCGGGCGCGGGTGAGGCGGGTCCGGGTCAGGACCGTGGCGCCCCGTTCCGCCGCGTCCAGGGCATTCAACACCACGAGGCGGGAATCCTCGACCCAGCAGTCCGAGTATTCGAAACCCAGGGTGAGGTCGGGCCGCAGCGGCGCCCCGGCGGGATCGGCCGCCAGGCGCAGGGTGCGGGTGCCGGGCAGGCGGTCGCGACCGCCGAGGTGGTCATAGAGGAAAAGCCCCGCCCGCAGCAGCCAAGCCGGTCGGAGGGCCGCGTGGTGGGGCAGGACGAAGCGCAGGGGCCAGATGATGTGCGGCGCCAGCCGCAGCAGCACCTCGCGTTCCCGCAGGCTTTCCCGGACCAGCCTGAACTCGTAATGCTCCAGGTAGCGCAGCCCGCCATGGACCAGCTTGGAGCTGGCGGCGGAGGTGGCGCCGCCCAAGTCCGCCTGTTCCACCAACAGGACCGATAGCCCCCGGCCGGCGACATCGCGGGCGATGCCCGCCCCGTTCACCCCGCCGCCCACCACCAGCAGGTCGAAGACATCCGTCACCAGGGCCCCATTGTCACGCAGGCTAGCATCCCGGGATGATGGGGCTTGCGCCGGCGAAGGGCAAGGCGGGGGCCGGTCCGGTACCTGCCCCCGGCCCGGCCGTCAGCCCCGCAGCGCCTGTTCCAACTGGGACTTGTCCATGCGGGAGCGGCCGGGGATGTTGCGCCGTTTCGCCTCCGCATAGAGTTCCGCCCGGGTCTTGCCCCCCGCCTCCCCACGCGCGGAGCGGCGGCGCGTGCCGGCGGCGCGGGAGGAAGCCGCCTTCGGCGCGGCCGGCTTGTCCGTGGCCCGCTTGGCCGGGGAGGCCTTCGCGGGTGACTTGCTGGCGGATTGTTTCGCCGCCGGCTTGGCGCGGGCGGACCCGGCCTTGGAGGCGGCGGGCTTCTGCGCCTGGGCCCGCTTGCTGCCGGGCTTGGGCGGCACGTCTGCCTGGCTGAGCGCGATGGCGATGGCCTGCTTGGGGTTCCTGACCCGCCGACCGCGGGTGGTGAGGGCCCTTTCCTTGAACTCGTGCATCACGCGCTCGATGGTTTCCTTCTGCGTTTTGCTTTCCCGTGCCATGGTCGTCCCCTCCCGTCGGGTGTCATGCACCTTGGGCTGAACGCGACGCCCGCCTTGGTTGTTTCGATCCCGGGATGAAAAAGCGGGGCGGCCCACCCGCGGATTTGGTGATCATAGTCCTATCTGCGAAAGGGCCTATGCCCCGATCGGCCCCGGTCGCCTTCCGCGCCATTGCATAAATTCCTATTCGCTGGTCAAATCGGTTCCGTAACGACGGAGGAACCAATGGCCGGAAAGTGCAGCCCCCGCCCCAACGGGGCCATCCTGCGGCAGGTGACCGCCCTGATCCTGGCCCTGGCGGCCCTGGTCACCGCCTTCGCCGAACTGGTCCGCGCCTTCGGCTGAGGCGGCCGGGCGGCGACGACCCTTCAGCAAACCTGACCATAACGAGACCAAAGGAGACGTTAAGGTGACCAAAGGTGACGCTTAAGGTGACACGTGTCACATTCCAAGTGCCGGATATCGCTGGGAAAAGCGGCTTAAGGAGACAAAGGTTACCGGGTCCGGTTCCTGTCACCTTAAGGGGTGCGGCGCTGCCGGGCCCAGGCGTGGGAAGGCCGCGCGCCATCGCTGCGTTGCTGGGTTGATCCACCCTGTCCAAGACCCCCGGCCCCTGGGGAGGGGCCGAGGTCGATCCTGGCAGGAAATAGGACGAAAGTCACGCGAATGCCGGCGGTCAAGCCGGGATGTCATCCACGCCCCTGACCACCACGGCGAACAGGTCGGCGAGGGCGGCGAGGCTGGTGGCCTGGAGCGCGGCGGCCGGGAGGGGGTTGCCGTCCGGGCCGGGCAGGCTGCGGGTCGCGGTGGCAGCGGCCACCACGGTGGGGCGGTGGCCAAGGTTGAAGGCGCCGCGGGCGGTGGAGTTGACGCACATGTGGGTCATGAAGCCCGCCAGGATCAGGTCGCGCCCGCCATCCTGCGCCACCAGGTCGGCCAGCTCCGTGCCGACGAAGGAGTTCGGGTAATTCTTGACGATCACCCGTTCCCCCGCCCGCGGCGCCACCGGGGCGGAGATCTGGCCGATGTCGGCCCGCACGTCATAGGGGCTGCCGGGGCCGGCATCATGCATGATGTGGTAGATGGGGATCCCCGCGGAGCGGGCACGGTCCAGCAGCTTCGCCGCCTCTTCCAACGCGGCCTCCACCCCGTCGAGCTGCATCACGCCTTGCCGGTAGGTGTTCTGGCAGTCGATCATGACCAGGGCGGACCGGCCCAGGGGGGCAGGCTGCCCGGCCAGGCCGGACAGGTCGCGGAGCGTGGTCGAGACCATGGCGGGTTCCTCGCTGTCGAGATGGGGACGGCGGGAGGTTAGCAAGGCGGCGGGCACCAGCCCCTTGTACTTTGGGCGCAGAACCGTCCCGGGCGCGCCGTCAGTTGGCCTGCCCCGGCTCCAGCCCGCCGACGCGGGTCCCCTCCGCCGCAACTTGGCGGGCGACGGTCCGGTAAATCTGCAGCATGGGTGTGAGCATGGCCTCCGGGCCGAACAGGGCCGCCCGTTCCCGCGCGGCCTGCCCCATGGCGAGGCGGCGGCCGGGATCGGCGCACAGGTCAAGCAGGGTCCGGGCCAGGGCGATGGGGTCGCCCACCGGCACGACCAGCCCGGTCACCCCGTCCACCACCGATTCCGCCACGCCGCCCACGTCGGTGCAGACGATGGGCAGGCCGGCCTGCATGGCTTCCAGCGGCATCAGGGAAAAGCCTTCATAGGCGCTGGGCTGGGCCAGGATGTCGGTGAGGGCGAGGGCGTCCTGGCAGGGCTGGCGCCCGGCGAAGACCACCCGGTCGGTGACGCCCAGGTCGCGGCAGAGTTCCCGCAGGCCCGGCAGCTCCGCCCCGTCACCCACCACCAGGGCCCAGACGTCGTCCCGGTGGCCGCGGATCATGGCAATGGCGCGGACCAGGGTGTCGATGCGCTTCTGCGGTGCCAGGCGCCCGACAGCACCCACCACCAGCGCATGGTCGGGGATGCCCAGGGCGGCGCGGGTCAGGGTGCCGTCGCGCGGGCTGGGGTCGATTCCGTTGGGCACCACCCAGAGCCGTTCCGACGGGATGCCGATGGCCAGGGCGTGCCGCCGCTCCACCTCCGAGCTGCAGACCACCGCCCGGGCCAGCCGGGCCAGCAGCCGCTCCACCGCGGCATAGGCGCTTCGCTCCGCCGGGGCCAGTTCCGGCGCCAGGGTGTAGAAGGCATGGGGCGTGTAGAGGCTGGGGGTGCCCGTGAGCAGCCCGGCCAGGCGGGCCAGGGCGCCGCCCTTGGAGCTGTGGCCGTGCAGCAGGTCATAGGGGCCGTGCCGGCGGACATGGGCCACCAGCCGGGCCAGGGCCGCCAGGTCCCCGGGCCGGGGCGCCCGGACCATGGGCAGGGGGAAGAGCCGGACGCCCGGCGTGGCAAGCAGCCGGTCGCGGCAGGCGGGGTCCACCTTGTCCATGGCGTGCACCACGTCCACCCGGTGCCCCTGGGCGGCAAGCCCCTGCGCCAGCACCGCCACCAAGCGCGCCACGCCGGTATCAAAGGATTCGACCACCATGCCGATGCGAAGCGCCCGCATATCCCTGCCGTTCCCCCCAGTCTTGTACCGAGCCTAAGCGCCAACGCGCGGGAACCCCAGCAAGGTGAGGGAGTAGCGCCAGAGATTCGCCGGCGACCAAACCGATGTTTCCGGCTACCCCCAAGAACCTAAAATGCTTTGGTACTTTCCTGTCACAGACATTGCGGAATTCGAACCAATAAACATCCAGCTACTCTGGATGCCAATGATGCCCTCATTACTGGTGGGTATTTGGCCGCGGGACATATGACCCGGCTCCAGGCCCCCGACCAAAGCAAGGGATGGCCGATGCGGGCCGCGGCGCCGCATCGGCCGAACCGCCAGAGGTGGCATAGGCGGGACGGTATCCCCTTCAGGAGGCGAGGCGCAGCTCCCGGCCCGCCGGGGCCTCCACCGTCAGGCGGCCCTGGTCCACGCGCACCACCAGGTCGGCTTCCCGAAGGGTGCCCAGCCGGTGGGCGATCATGAAGGTGGTGCGGCCGCGCATCAGCCGCTCCAGGCTTTCCAGGATCTCGTCCTCCGTCACCGTGTCGATGGCGCTGGTGGGTTCGTCCAGCACTAGGATCGGCGCGTCCACCAGGAAGGCGCGGGCGATGGCGATCCGCTGGCGCTCACCCCCGGACAGGCGGGAGCCCCGCTCCCCCACCCGGGTCTGGTAGCCGTCGGGCAGGCGCATGATGAAGTCGTGGGCAGCGGCCTGCCGGGCGGCGGCGGCGATGCGGTCCATGCCGGCCGTCGGGTCGCCATAGGCGATGTTCTCCGCGATGGTGGTGGAGAACAGCACCGGGTCCTGCGGCACCACGGCGAACTGGCGGCGCAGGTCGGACAGCCTGAGGTCGCGCAAATCCTGCCCGTCCAGCAGGATGCGGCCAGCGTTGGGGTCGATCTGGCGCATGATGAGGTTGACCAGGGTGGACTTGCCCGCCCCGGTGCGGCCGACGATGCCGACGCAGGTGCCGGGCCGCACGTCCAGGGTGGCGCCGGACAGGGCCGGGGTGCGGCCGTCATAGGCGAAGCGGACATCCTCCAGCCGGATGTGGCCGCGGGCGCGGGCGATGGGTTTCGCATCCGGCTTGTCCGCCACGGCCGGGGCGGCATCCATCAGGGCAAAGGCGCGGGCGGCGCTGGACAGGGCGCGCTGCTGGCCGGTCACGTGGGTGCCGATGGTCTGGAGCGGGGCGTAGAGCTGGGCCAGGTACCCCAGCACCAGCAGGAGGTCGCCGGCGGTCATGTCCCCCGCCTGCACCGAGCGGGCGCCCAGGAAGAGGATGGCCGTGCCGCCCAGGGCGGAGGACAGGCCCAGCAACCCGGCCAGCAACCCTTCCACCCGTATGATGCGCTGGCGGCCGGTGAAGGCCGTGGCGGCGGCGGCGCGGAAGCGGGACACCTCCCGCTCCTCCTGCCCGAACAGGGTGACGATCCGGCTGGCGGCCAGCACCTCTGCCGCGATGCCGAAGGCGGCGGATTCCTGCTCCTGCGCCTTGGACCAGCGGCCCCGCATGGCGGTCTGGCTGAGGTGGATCAGCAGGATAACGGGCACGGCGGTGAGCAGGGCCACCAGGGCCAGGCCGCCGCTGATCCCGGCCGTGACGGAGAGGACACCGGCCAGGGAGATGCCGGCCACCAGCAGCGGCATGATGCCGTACAGGGCGGTCCATTGCAGGGCCGGCGCGTCATGCTGCAGCCGGTGGGCGGGGTCCTGGCTGCCCCGGTCGTGGCCGCCCACCGGCAGGGACAGGCCCCGGCGCAGCAGGCGCCCGCGGAAGTCCAGCACCATCCGCTCCGCCACCCAGTCGCGCAGCATCCAGTCACCATAATGGTGCGCGGCCATGACGATGGCCAGCACCGCCCCCAGCAGGGCGGCCGCCAGCAGCAGGCCGGGCCCGGCGGGCAGCAAGGCGGCCAAAGGGCCGGCCAGGGGTTGGCCGGCCAGCACGTTGTCCACCACCAGCTTCACCGGCAGGGGTGCCAGCAGGGCGAGGGGCAGCCCGGCTAGGCCGGACAGCAGCACCAGCAGCAGGTGGCGGTGGAAACCCCGTGCCTCGCGGAAGGCGCGGCGGTACAGGGCGACGGCGCCGGAAAGGGTGGGGGTGGTCTGTTCGGCCATGGCAGGAACCCGGTCTATGCCCACAATCGGGCGGGCTAGTCCGGATGTGGGGCCCTGGCCGTTAACTTTATCCTTCCGGGCGCGCAGAATACCCCCAATGCGCAGGCGCCGTCAGGCCGTTGTCACGGGCGCGGGTCGGGCGCGGAAGGCGTGTCCCGGGCAAGGGGAGGCGGCGGTTCCGGCGGGGCGGCCGTGGGGGGCATGCTGGGCACGAACATCCAGGTGTCGGGCACCTGGGATTCATGGCTGGTGCAGGCGGCAAGGCCCAGCAACAGGATGGACACGGGCACAAGGCGGGGCATGGCGGCTTCCCTTTCGGGGTAAGCGTATCCCGATGCCGCGGGCGCCGCAACGGTGGCCTGGGCGTTCGCGCTAATACCAGCCGCCGTTGATCGTGACCGATCAACGGCCCCTCAAACGCCGGGCGCTGCCATCCGGCGGCTTGGCTTACGCGGGCATGGGCCCGCGGGCCGGCGGTCGCCGGCCTCCAGCGGCATAGGGTGCCGCTGGTTCGCGACTTTCGAATTCGAAAGTGGGCGTCGGGCTATCCGACGTCGGATAGCCCGTCCGATCGGGTCAGCGGCGGCGGGGCGGGGGGCCGCCGGGGCGGCGCACGCCACCTGGGGGCGGCATGGAGCCCGGGCGCTCGTCCTTGTGGCGGAAGGTGATGCGGCCCTTGGACAGGTCGTAGGGCGTCATCTCCACCGTCACCCGGTCACCGGCCAGGGTGCGGATACGGCTCTTGCGCATGCGGCCGGCCGTGTAGGCCATGATCTCGTGCCCGTTCTCCAGGGTCACGCGGAACCGGCCGTCGGGCAGCGCCTCGGAGACGGTGCCCTCGAACTCGATGAACTCTTCCTTGGCCATGATCGGCTCCTGTCTCTCAGATAGGCTGGCGCCCCCGGCGGCCTGAACCTGGCCGCCGGGGGATGGTCGTGATGGGTGGATAACGTCAGGAACCGCGCCGGGCGCCCTTCAGGAACGCCGGCGCCCAGTCGCCTTCGGGGGAAACAGTGTTGGCGGCCGGCCGGGGGGCCGGCTTGGCCCCCTGGGCCGGGCGGCCACGCTGGTTGTCGTTGCGGCCGCCCTCCGCCGGGCGGGCATGGTCGGGACGGTGGTGCGCCTGCGGGCGGTTGCCGCCCTCCGCCCGGGGCTGGTCGGGGCGGCGGGGACGGTCCTGCCGGTTGGCGTCGGGCCGCGCCCCCTGGGCCGGGCGGCCGCCCTCGGCACGGGAGGAGCCCGGTTGGGAGGCGTTTGCCGGCTTGGGCCCGCCGGGGCGCTGCTGCCGGTTCCCCTCCCCTGCCCCGCCGTTGCGGTTGCCCGCCTGCTGGGGACGGCCGGGGGACTGGCGGCCCTGCTGCTGGCCGTTGCCGCCGCGCCCGCCCCGGCTGCCCTGGGGCTGCGCCGGACGGTTGGCCGGGGTGGCCGCCGCGATGGCCGCGGCGGACGGGGTGGCAATGGGGGCGGGGGCCGGGGCCACGGCGATGCTGCGGCGGATGGCCTTCTCGATGTCCCGCAGCAGGGGGCGGTCCTCCCCCGTCACCAGGGACACGGCGACGCCGTCCTTGCCCGCCCGGCCGGTGCGGCCGATGCGGTGGACATAGGCCTCCGGCACCTCCGGCAGGTCGAAGTTGAAGACGTGGCTGATGCCGTCCACGTCGATGCCGCGGGCGGCGATGTCGGTGGCCACCAGGGCGCGGGAGGCGCCGGACTTGAAGGCGGCCAGCGCCCGTTCCCGCGCCGGCTGGGACTTGTTGGCGTGGAACGGGTCCGCCTGGATGCCCGCCGCGGTCAGGAAGGCGGCCAGCTTGTTGGCGCCCCGCTTGGTGCGGGTGAAGATGATGGCCCGGGTCACCGCCGGGTCGCTGAGCAGCGCGCCCAGCACGCCGTTCTTCACGGCATTGTCCACCATCACCACGCTCTGCGCGATGCGGTCCACGGTGGAGGAAGGCGGCGCCACCTCCACCCGCACATGGTCACGCAGCAGGCTGTGGGCCAGCTTGGTCACCGCGTCCGGCATGGTGGCGGAGAAGAACAGGGTGTGGCGCTTGGCCGGCAGCACGGCCACCACGCGCTTCACGTCATGGATGAAGCCCATGTCCAGCATGCGGTCCGCCTCGTCCAGGACGAAGGCCTCCACCGCGTTCAGCTTCACCTCCCCCTGGCCCATCAGGTCCAGCAGGCGGCCGGGGGTGGCGACCAGGATGTCCGGGCCGGCGTTCATCGCCCGGACCTGGGGCCCGAGCGACACGCCGCCATGGACCACCGTGTGGGTCAGCCCCAGCACGGCGCCGAACCGGCCGAACGTCTCCCCCACCTGGATGGCCAGCTCACGGGTCGGGGTCAGCACCAGGACGCGGGGGGCCTTCGGCGCGACGCGCTTCGGTTCCGCGGCGAGGCGCTGGAGCAGGGGCAGGGCGAAGGCGATGGTCTTGCCCGTACCGGTCTGGGCGAGGCCCAGCACGTCACGGCCGGCAAGGCCCGGGGGGATGGCCGCCACCTGGATGGGGGTCGGCTTGGTGAAGCCATCGGACTCCAGCACGCCCAACAGGCGGGCATTGAGGCCGAGGGAAGGGAAATCAGACATCTATCATTCCTGGCGGCAGCGGCCGCGAAGGTCGGGCCCGGCAGGCACGCCGGCCCCGCGCGGCCGGACACCAGCCGCAGGTGGCAAGGGCCGGGCACCGGAAGGGCGCTCGGCGACGAATGGTATCCCGACGGCCTGGGGAAGGCAGGGTGCGGGCCCGGCAGGCGGGCGCATCCCGATTGGCGGTTGGGGAGCTGGGCTCCTGCGCGCCGTTCCATTGGGACAGGCGGGCCGCCCGGTGGGCGGTGCCTGTCGACCCCTACTGGAACGGGGGGACCCGCAGCGGGGTCGGGCTCCAGGAGCAAGATCGATGGGCGCAAGATGGGGCTTGGCGCGGCCTGGGGCAAGGGACCATTGCGGGGGGCTGTCCTGCCCCGGAAGCAGGCGCCTGCCCCCTGCCGGGTCGGCCCGCGGGTTCTGAACCGACAGGGCGGTTCGGTTCCGGCCGCCCCGCCTCACTCAGCCTGGGCCTGGTCGGCGGCCACCGCCTCATCCGCCTCCAGGAAGCTGTCGGGGGCATATTCCCGCCAGCGGTCCAGGCGCCAGAACACCACCATGTTGCGGGCCAGCGGCAGGCGCTTGGGCGTGCCGTCGGGGCCGGGCATGGTGTCGATGATCTTGAAGGCGTACTCGGGCAGCGGCTTCTTCTTGTTGGCAATCTTCTTGAGCTGGACCTTGAAGTTCCGGTCGTCCATGTCGGAGCCGACCCGCACCCGCAGCTTCTGCAGGCCGATCTTGAAGCCCGGCTGGTTGCCCACATGGGCGCGGGCCAGTTCGTACAGCCGCTTCTCCATGACCGGCAGGTCGAAATACACGGGGTCATAGGTCAGGAAGCGGCGGTCCTTCAGGACGGCCCGGTAGAGCCAGTCGCAGAGCTTGACCCGCACATGCTTCAGCCGGCGCTCGCCGGTGGCGGGATTGCGGCTGTACTCGGCCTTCGCCGCCTCCAGCCAGCTGAACCACTCGTCGGAGCCCTGGCCGCCCGTCTCGATGTTGGTCTTGACCTGGGTACCCTGGAGCCGCTCCAGCGCGCCGCTGATCCGCTCATAGCTGGTGTTGCTGGCGAAGATGCGGGTGACGCGGCAGAAATCGTGCCAGGTGAACTGCACCCAGCGGCTCGCCCGCTCGCCGGCGTTGATCCGGTCCACCAGCAGGGAGATGGCGTAGATCAGGATTTCCTTGTCGTAGATGGTGGCGATGCCGGCGTCGGTGCCCTTCACCTCGATCATGACGTTGCCGTCATGGTAGCGGATGGGCTCGGTCCGCTTCTCCTTCGTCAGGGCGAAGAAGTTGTAGACCATGACGGAGCGCTCGTTCTTGACGCTTCCGCGCAGGGGGCTGTCCAGGATGCCGGGGAGCGGGATCTGGTCCTCGTCGTCGTCCGGCACGTCGCCAACCTGGACGACCTCTAGCTCCTGGTCCGGGGGCAGCGCGGACGCGGTGGGCTTGCGCCGGCCCCGGGGGCGGCTGCCGCCGGATGCTGACGTTCCCTCGAATTCACCGCCGCGCTGAGCCATGGCTTCCCCTCCAGGTCCATGGGCGGATGGTTGGTCGGGGCGGGCGGGAGAGTCCAGAAGCAAACAGCATGTTGCTGACGATCCCTTGAATCTTTACCAGCCCTGGTGTCCCGGAAGCCTTGTGGCGGCTGGGGTCGGCCCCTGCAAGGCTCGCCCCCGGGAAGCTGCCGGCAGGGCCTTCTTCAAGGGATCGTCAGCATCGAAGCCCCTGTGTTGCCCACTCACGGGAGAATCGGCCCCACGCGTGCGGGGCCAAGGGTAACCAAGGGATTCAGGAATCCTGTTAAACCAGGTGTTACAAGGTTATAGGCGCCAGGATGCGTTTCGGATCAAGCACTTGCACCGGAGTCGTGCTGACGAACCCTTGGGGGCATGCTGACGAACCCGCGGGCGCGATGCTGGCGTTCCCGCGAGGGCCGGAAACCCTGCTGACGAAACCTTGAGCCGGCCCGCGGGTTGGAATGCCCCCTGCCCGGCCGCTTGCTGGCGTTCCCTTGAGCGGGTGCTGACAAAACCTTGAAAACGGGCTGTCGGGAGACCCCGGCGTTAGGAGGTTGCTGACGTTTCCGCGAGTCAAGGCGGGTACCGGGCGGGGCGGGACTCAAGGGTTCGTCAGCAAGCGGGCCGGCGTGGGCAAAGGCCCGCGAATCCTGGCCTGCCGTGGGCGCCCTGGGGGCATGTGTGCGCCTTCGGGGGAGGTTTCGCCAGCATTCCCGGCGCATCCTGGGGAGGGGGACTCAAGGGAACGTCAGCAGCATCGAGCGTCGGATGTTCAAGGGATCGTCAGCATCGCGGGAGCCGTGACGGGCTAGCGAATCGATAGGAGCGCGGTCGTGTCCGGGTGCCGGGGGTCCCCGTGGCGGCGCGGGCATAGGACCATGAACCCGCAGGTAAGTTGATGGTCCGCGCGGGACGGATCGGGGGGCCGTGCGGGTGCAGACAGGTGAATGGCGAGGGACGCGATGGTCGCTTCGCGCGATTGCTGACGTTCCTTCGGGGGGCGTAGAGCGTGTGGGGAAGTGTGACGGGCAGCGTGCAGCCTGAGTGGGGGCCCGCTGCCGCGCCATAGGCACGGCGGCTTTCCCGAGGGGCCCGGGTCAAGCCCGGGCTGACATCTGGTGATTGGCAGGATTGGGGAGATCGGGCGTCAGCCCAGCACGTCGTCGATGGTGCGGCGCAGGGCCAGGAGTTGCTCCCGCTGGCGGGCGGTCAGGGCGTTCTTCTTGCCCTTCAGCGCGTCCAGGGACTTGGCGATACGGACGATACCGCGCAACGCGAGGCCCGCCGGGTCCTCCGCGGGTTCGCGCCTTGCCGGGGCGGGGGCGGCGGACTTCTCGGCCCGGATGCCGCGGACGGTGAGCAGGCCTTCCTGCGCCCGCTGCCAGAGGGAGAGCTGGCGGGCCGGGTCGTCGATGGTTGCCAGCTCGATCAGCAGGGAGCGGGATACCTGCTTATCGGACGTCGGATACTCCGCCTGGATGGTGGGGTGCAGGGTCAGCAGGCGCAGCAGGGCGCTCACCTGCCCCTGGCTCTTGCCAACGGCGCCGCCCAGCTCCTCCTGGGTGTAGCCGTGCTTGTCCAGCAGCTTCTGCAAGGCCGCCGCCTCTTCCAGGGCGTTCAGGTCCTGGCGTTGCAGGTTCTCGATCAGGCCGATCTCATCCACGTCGCCCGTGGTGACGATGGCGAAGATGGTGGGCCAGCCCAGCAGCCGGGCTGCCCGCCAGCGCCGCTCGCCGGAGACGATCTCATAGGCCCCGCCCTCCCCCTCCCGCACCAGGATGGGGTGGATCAGGCGGACGCGGGCCATGCTGGCCGCCAGCTCCTGCAAGGCCGCCTCGTCGAAGTGGCGGCGGGGCTGGTCCGCCCGGGGCTGGAGCTTCTCCACGTCCAGCTCCAGCAGGCGGGGGAAGTCGCCCGAGGTGCCGAACAGCGGGTCGCGGGCCACCCGCTCGATGGCGGTGCCGAAGGTCTCGCGGCGCTTCAGCTTCATTGGGCCAGCTCCTTCGCGACGTGCCGGTAGACGTTCACGGGGTGGTCGATGGGCAGCACCTTCAACGCCACCTCACCGTTGTAGGAGGCCTGGTCGAAGCCGGTGGCCCGGTGCACCGGCGGGAAGACGCGGGTCATCTTGCCCAGCCGCTCCTGCAACTCCTCCAGCACCTGCCGGTTCACCTTCAGCTTTGGGTCGTGCAGGGTGGGCAGGATGCCGACCACGGTCAGGCCGGGGTTGAGGCGGCGCTGCAGCTTGGTCACCGTCTCCAGCAGCAGGGGGATGCCCAGCATGTCCAGGAAGGCGGTCTTCACGGGGATCAGCACCTTCTGCGCCGCCACCAGCCCGTTGGCCGTCATGGGGCCCAGGTTGGGCGGCGTGTCGATCAGGATGAAGTCGTAGGCGCCGGCCACCGGCGCCAGCGCCTCCTTCAGCACCATGTCGCCGCCGGCCTCGTTCCGGATGCGCATCTCCCCCTCCGCCAGGGAGATGCCCGACGGCAGCAGGTCGAACTTGGCGGACTCCACCGGCACCACGGCCTTGGTGATGTCCTGCCTGTGGAAGAGCACATGGTAGAGGGTGGACTGGCGCTGCTCGAACTCGAAGGCGTCGAGGCCCACGGCGGCGGTGGCGCTGGCCTGGGGGTCGGCGTCCACCACCAGCACGCGCTTGCCCAGCTCGGCCAGGGCCGTGGCCAGGTTGACGGCGGTCGTCGTCTTGCCGACGCCGCCCTTCTGGTTCGCGATGGCGATGGTGACGCCCATGCGTCCCTCCCTGCAGGATGGTGTGCCGCGGGGTCCTGCCCCGAAGGCCGGGGCGGAGACTACGGGGGCCGGTCACCTCCCGTCAACGGAACCGGGGGCGCCCATGCCGCGGCAGGCGCCATATCCGACGTCGGATGGCGCGGAAGGCACACTGCCATCCGACGTCGGATGATGAAGATGTCATGGTGCCAAGCCCGGCCTTGCGGGCGGCGGCGCTTTGACGCAAGGTCCCCGCGCCCCGTCGCCCTAGTTCCCGGGGTCATGGAGGAAGGTCATGGTCCGGCTCAGCGTCAACCTCAACAAGATCGCCCTGCTGCGCAACTCCCGGCACACCGGCGTGCCCGACGTGGCCGGTTTCGGCAAGCTGGCGCTGGAGGCGGGCGTGCAGGGGCTGACCGTGCATCCCCGGCCCGACGCCCGCCATATCCGGACCTCCGACGTGCATGCCCTGGCCGAGCTGATGGCACCGGTGCGCCCGGGCGTGGAGTACAACATGGAGGGCCGCCCCACGCGTGAGTTCCTGGCGCTGGTGGAGGAGGTGCGGCCGGAGCAGTGCACCCTGGTGCCGGACGCGCCGGACGCCTTCACGTCGGACCGCGGTTGGGACCTGGCGCGGGAGGGCGCGCATGTGCGCGAGGTGCTGGCCCGGCTGAAGGGCCAGGGCATCCGCGCCATCCTGTTCATGGACCCGGACGCGGCGCAGATGGACGGCGCGGCGGAGGTGGGGGCCGACGGGGTGGAGCTGTACACCGGCACCTATGCCGAGGCGTTCCGCAAGGGCGATCACGGGAAGGCGCTTGCGGACGTGCTGGCGGCGGGGGAGAGGGCGCATGCCCTGGGCCTAGTCGTCAATGCCGGCCATGACCTGAACACCCTGAACCTGCCGCCCATCGTGAAGCCCTGGCTGCGGGAAGTCTCCATCGGCCATGAGCTGACGGCGGACGCCCTGGTCTGGGGGTGGGCGGAGACGCTGCGCCGCTACCGCGCGGCCTGCGGGCAGGCGGCCTGACCTTCGCGGGCGGTGCGGCGGGGTTGCGTGGGTCGGGCTTCCCTTGCCCGGTTTGTCCTTGTATCCATCTGGGGCCCACGCCGTAGCCAAGGCCCGCCATGCCCGCCGCCCCGAATGACCGGATCGCCGCCGCGCTCCTGGAGTCCGCCGAGAACTTCCGCAAGCTGGCCGGCCAGTCGGCGCTGATCGCCGCCGTGGCGGACCGGGTCACCGCCGCCATCCGGGCCGGCGGCAAGGTCATGCTCTGCGGCAACGGCGGGTCGGCGGCGGACAGCCAGCACATCGCCGCCGAGCTGCTGGGCCGCTTCGTCCTGGACCGTCGTCCCCTGCCGGCCATCGCGCTGACGGTGGACACCTCCGCCCTCACGGCCATCGGCAACGATTTCGGCTTCGACGAGGTATTCTCCCGCCAGGTCCTGGGCCTCGGGCGGCCGGGGGACGTGCTGGTCGCCCTCTCCACATCCGGCAACAGCCGCAACGTGGTCGCCGCCATCGAGGCGGCGCGGGGCTTGGGGATTTACGTGGTGGGGCTGACCGGGGAGTCCGGCGGGCGGATGGCGACGCTCTGCGACACCTGCATCCGGGTTCCCTCCGCGGTCACGGCCCGGATCCAGGAGATGCACATCGCCGTGGGCCACCTGGTCTGCGAGATGGCGGAGGAGGCGCTGGCCTGAGCCTTCAGGGCGCCGGCTTGGCCATCAGGGCCTTCAGTTCCGCCAGGAACCGCTCGGCAGCCACCTCGGGCGGCCAGGGTTCCCAGGGCGTGCCGCCATACAGGGACACGAGCGGGTCCGTGGCCAGGGGCTCCAGCGGGATCTTCAGCACGCGGCGCACCTCCTCCCGGGTCCAGCCGGCCACGTGGGTGGCCTCGCTGGCGGCGGCGACGCGGTCGGCCTGCTTGTGCTCCGCCTTCTCCTTCTTGGTCCAGCCCGGCACGCCGTAGCGCAGGAAGATGGCGGCCTGGAGCCGCGCCACGAGGGCGTGGAACTCCGTGCCGAGGAAGGGCTTGATGACGGAGATGGGGTCGAAGCCCAGCAGCCCCTCATCCGCGTCGTGCAGCAGCTCCCGCAGCTCGTGGGCCGGGGTCAGCGGCACCGGCGCCCAGGCCCGGCGCAGGGCCAGCACGGTCAGGGAGTGCTGGGCCACCGACAGGGGGCGCGGCCAGCTGGAATGGCCACCCCAGCGGTAGGTCCGGGCAAGGCCAAGGGCCAGGTCGGCATCGTCCCAGTCGAACGGGGTCGGGTTCAGCAAGTCCAGACGGCGGCGGGAGGGAAGCCGTACCCAGGCCCTCGGGGTCTTCTCCATGCCGCTCCGCCTCTGCCGCCTGTCACCGACAGGGGCGTAGCAAATCCTGTGGTCCCGGGCAACGCGGGGCCTGCGCCAGATCAATGAGGGAGCCCGAAAGGGGTAGTAGACAAACATTTAGGTGCACCGCACCATCCAGGTGGTCGCTGACGCCGTCCGACCCCGTTCGAAGAGGACACGCCATGCCCCGCAAGACCAGCACGCCGGACGTGACAACCACGCCCGTGACCGCGAAGAAGCCCGCCAAGGCAGCAGCCGCGAAGCCGGCCGAGGCCGCCCCGAAAAAGCCCCGCCGCAAGGCCCCCCCCTTCGCCGCGGCCGAGCCGCCCGTGACCCTGGCCGCCGCCCTGCCAGAGGCGGACATCGCCGCCGAGGCTTATCTGCTCTGGCTTGCCGACGGCCAGCCCCATGGCAAGGATGTGGAGCATTGGGTCAGGGCTGAGGAGATCGTGCGCGGGCGGCAACCGGTCGCGGCCTGACGCCCCACCGTCGGCTGGCGGCAGGTAGCTATCCGACGTCGGATAAGCGGGCGGCGGTCCGCCGGGACCACCGCCCGCCCCTCCCTACGCGGAGCCGCGTCGCACCTGGCGGTCAACCGCCGCCGATACCCTCGGTGACCACGCCGGTACCGTCACAGTTGGGGCAGGGAGCCCCATTGACCTGGCCGCTGCCGGCGCAGGCCGGGCAGAGGTCGTCGCCGGTGCCGGTGGTTCCCGCCGGGGCTTCGCTGCCCGGCTTCATCGGCCGCGACCCGCCCCCTGCCGGGGTCGACGCCTGGTCCTGGCCCTTGCCGCCCTCACTCCTGTCCATTTCGTCCTCCTTGGTTCTCGGAAGACAACAGGCGAGCGGGCCGGACGTGGCGGTGGCTCGTGCCGGATCGAACTTCCCGCGTGCAAAGGATGGGGCGCCTGTCTAGGATTGGGCCCTTGCCCCGGCCGGTCGGGGCCGCTGGTCTGCACCCCTCGGAACAGGACGACGACATGGCCTTGAAGATCAGGCTCAGGGCGGAAGAGCACCTGGTGATCAACGGCGCGCTGGTGAAGGCGACGGAGCCGACGACGCTGCTCCTGATGAATCATGCCAAGTTCATGCATGACAAGCAGATCATGCGGCCGGAGCAGGCGAACACCGCGGCCAAACGGATCTATTTCGCCGTCCAGAACGCGTACTTGGCCACGCCAGAGGAGCGCCCGGCCATGCTGACGATCCTGCGGCAGCTGGTGGCGGACTTCCGGGACGCGACCCTCAGCCAGAACATGCAGCAGAAGTTGGAGGAGCTGGAGGGCTGCGTGGGGCAGGACAACTACTACAAGGCCTTGCAGATCGCCCGGGAGGTGATCGCCTATGAGGACCTGGTTCTGGGCGTCGGCACCTTCTACCAGGACAGCAAGGACGAGACGGACTCCGTCACCGAGGAGCCGTAAGGCAACCCGCCGCGCTCCGGGAACTCAGACGTCGATCTGGCGAAGATAGCCCGAGGCGGCCGACAGGCCAGTCGGGCCACCGCCGGCTTGCACGGACGCAGGCACCGCGGCGGCGGCAGGCTGGGGAAGGGGCGCCGCAGTGCTGGGAACGGGGCTGTCCACCCGCCGGGCAGCTTGGCTCTCGCCCGTCGCCGAGGTGCCGCTGGTACCCAGGCCGGTGCCCCCGGTGGCCTGCTCCTGCCCGTCGCCGGGCTGCGTGGCGCGCCGCCGCTCCTCCGCCTCTTCGGCGCGGGCGATCTTCGCCGCCTTCTCATAGGCTTCGAGCTGGCCCTTGGTGGGGATCGAGCGTTCCAGCTTGCCGGTGTTCAGGTCGCGGAACTCGATCACGACCACGTTGGCATCGTTATCGAAGCGCAGCTTCGGGCTGTAATAGACGCCAGAGCGCTCGGGGGCGGGGGTGGTTGCCTGGAAGCCAGAGTCCGTCCGGCGAGCGTCCACGGCGGGGGCGGGCGCTTCGATGGTTTGGCGGACGGGTGCTACGGCTCCGATAAGCATGGCAAGACCACTCCTGATTACAAAGTATCAGCGCCCTGTTCGTCTGTCCAGTCCTGTTACCCGCAATTTTAGCTATCATGAATGCTCAGGTATGCATAGGGTGCAAATGGCACCCCATCCGAAGGGTTAGATCGATCTGGCGAATCGGATAGGTTGCGGCGGGCCCCCTGGCGGCTCCGTGATGGTGGCAGCCCGGCGGTAAGCTTGGCTCGCGGCCTCTGCCGTGACGGCGGGTCGCCCCCCGTCCTGGCCGTCACGTGCCGCCTGTTGCTGCTCCAGCAGGTCCGCCTGCGCCTGGGCGCGCAGGGCCTCGGCCCGGGCGGCGACGGCCCTGTCCTGGGGGGAGGGCTCCGCCGGTGCCAAGGCGGCCCGCTTGACGATGTCCATCTTGCGGATGGTGGCGTCCGGCTCCCGCTCCGGGGCCGTGTCGATGGTGACCTCGCCACCGGTCGCGTAGCGCTGGCCGTCGGGACCCTTCGTGTACTCGTAAAAGGGGCCGGCGGTGAGGGAGCCGCCCACGGCCTTGTGCGCCTGCTCGTGGGTCCGCACCTCCTGGTCCCGCCGCTTCAGGGCCTTGACCGCCTGCTGTTCCTCTGTCGTCAGCTCCCCTGTACCGGACGCGCCGCGCCTGCCAGGCCCGGCGGTGGGGTGGGCGGGGGAGGGGAGGGGCGGGGACAGGCTGCCGATGGGGGCCATGGTCCGGGGCGGGGCCGGGGTGGTTCGGCCCCCAATCTATGCGTGTGACGCCGCCGCGTCCAGGCCGGCCCACGAACGGCAAGGGCCGCCCGACAAAGCGGGCGGCCCCTCCGGGAGAGAGAGCAAGTGTGTGGAGAGCTTACCGGGCGATGTTCAGCACCTCCTGCAGCATCTGGTCGGCGGTGCTGACCACCTTGGTGTTGGCGCTGTAGGCGCGCTGGGTGATGACCAGCTTGGTGAACTCGTCGGCGATGTCCACGTTGGACCCCTCGATGCTGCTCACCACCAGGTTGCCCGACCCGTTCTCGCCGGCGGCGGTGGCCCGCTGGGAACCGCTTTCCGTCGTCGGCACCCAGGCATTGCCGTCCACCTTCTGCAGGCCGTCGACGTTGTTCACCTGGATGACGGGGATCTGCGCCAGCACGCGGGACCGGCCGTTGTCGTAGTTGGCCACCACCTCGCCCGACGACAGGACCGACAGGTCGCGGAAGGTGCCGCGGGTGAAGCCGTCCTGGGTCAGGGTGAAGACCTCGATGTCCTGGCCCTTGAACTGGGTCAGCCCGTTCACGCTGCTGCCGAACTGGCCGAGGTTCAGGCGGATCTCCTGCTCGCCGTTGCCGTAATCGACCTTGAAGGTGATGTAGGCCGGGTCGCCGTCCCGCTGCGTCGGCGACACCTGGGCGTTGCCGGCGCCCCGGTTGCCGGCGGACATGCTCTGCAGGACGCCGCCGTCGCCGAAGTTGACGGACAGGTGGGCGGGGGTGAAGCCGCCGGTGGTGCCGAAGCCGTTCTGCTCCGTCGGGAAACCGGAGGTGTCGTCGCGCGTCGGTCCCAGGCCGCTGTTGCCCGTCGTCGGGTTGGTGAAGGTGCGCCGGGTCAGCTCCAGCCCCGGGCCGCGCACCGTCGCCGTGTAGGGGGAGGCCGGGTTGCTGTTCACCAGGGCCGCCAGCCGGGTGGCGATGGTCTCCATGGACTGCTCTGTGCCGTCGGTCGTGTAGCTCACGCCCTGGCCGTCGCCGCCGAAGGGGATGGTGAAGACGTCGCCCTTGTCGCCGACCTGGCCGTTCAGGGGCACGAAGACCTGCTGGCGGACGCCGGCCACCCCGTTCGCCAGGCCGAAGCCCGTGGCTTCGGCAACCGCCGCGATGGGCGTGGCCGACGTGACGTTCGCCGAAGATGCGACGGTGAAAGCGGCGCCGGTGTTCGGCCCGGTCACGGTGATCACGGCCGGGTCGTTGTCCGTCGCCGCGGCCGGGTCGGTCACGGTCAGCTGGAAGCCGGCGAAGGCGGGGTCGTTGGCGAAGTACTCGTTGGCTTGGTTCGCCAGCTTCGTGGCGATGTCCTCACGGCGCAGGGTGTCGGTGGGCAGGACGGTGTAGCTGAAGGCCTGGCCGTTGAGGGTCATGCTGTAGGTGGCGCCGGCCACCGGGTCGGCATTGATCGTGAAGGTGGACTGCTGTGCCACCGCACCCACCGGCGTGGTGTTCGCGGTCAGGGTGGAGCCGGTGGTCGCCGTCGTGCTGGACGTCAGGGTGAAGGCGGAACCGTCCTGCGGGCCGCTGATGATCAGCCGCATGGTGCTGTTCGTGCCCGGGGCGGCATCGTTGATCTGGAAGCTGTACTCGTTGAAGGACCCGCTGGCGTTGATCTGGTTGACCAGGTTGCCCAGCACGGACTCGGTCGTGTCGAAGCTCTGCGCCGTGTAGGTGAAGCTCCGGCCGTTCAGCGTGATGCTGTAGGGCTTCCCGTCCTCGATCTCGTTCGGGGCGGCGCCGCCCGGCGTCAGGGTCACCATGCTCACCTGGCGCTGCGGGGTCGTGTTCTGCCGCAGCTCCAGCGGCGTCCCGAAGGACTGGGCCTGGCCCGGCAACTCACCGATGGTGGGCTGCAGGATGCTGTTCGGGGCGTCGATGCTGAGGCGCCAGTTGTCGGTGCCCTGCTTGCGCCAGGACAGGTTGACCGAGCGGGTCTCGCCGTTGCGGTCGATGATCTTCACCTCCTGCGCCGGCAACGGCTGGTCGGCCTTGGGCGTCAGGGGCAGGTTGGCCTGCAGGTTGATGCTGCTGGTCGGGGTGGGGTTGTCGATCAGCTGCTGTACCCGGATGGGCGAGGGGGTGCCGCGCTCCACCTGGTTGCCGGTGCCCAGGCCCCAGCCGTTCAGGTAATAGCCGGCGCTGTTGCGCAGGTAGCCGTTCTTGTCCAGGCTGAAGTCGCCGGCCCGGGTGAAATAGGCTTGGCTGCTGAAGGTCACGTTGCCCGACACCTCCTCGCCGCGGCTGACCTGGAAGAAGCCGTTGCCGGAGATGGCCATGTTGGTGGCCGTCTGGGTCTGCTGCACGCTGCCCTGGACCCCGTTGGTGTAGTCGGGCCGGGCGCGCACGCCGCCGGGGCTGTGGCCGGAGGAATTGGACTGGGTGACCAGGTTCTGGAAGCTGGTATCCACCCGCTTGTAGCCGATGGTCTGGGAATTGGCGATGTTGTCCGAGATGTGGCCCAGGGACCGGCTGAAGGCCGTCAGGCCGCCGACCGCCGTGGTCATCGCTCCGAAAACGCTCATGGTCTCTCTCCCGTACTGGGGTGGTGGCTTGCTCTCCGCCCCTCGTGACAGCAAGGGGTGTGCCAAGCGCGGGAGATGGCGGGTTTCCTGGCGTTCCGGCCTCGGGGCGGGGGGCGGACCTTGCCGCCCCCGGCGGTGCCGGTCAGTTTTTTCCCAGGGGGGGCGGCAGGGGATTCCCCCTCAGCGCCCCATGACGGCGATCCAGCCCCAGACCACCAGGGCGATGAAGCCCAGCAGCGCGGCGACGATGCCGAGCGCCCGGACGAACTGCGCCAGCTCCCCCTGCTTCCAGGCGCTGCGGGCCAGCAGCAGCAGGTAGGCCAGGACCGCGCCAACGATCAGCGTGCCCTTCATGGACGGCGGTCCCGGGACAAAGGGGGGAGGGGCGGGGGAGGTCGGCTCAGGGGACCGCGCGGCGCGCGGCGGGGCGGACGGTGCCCTTGGAGGCCTTCATCTCACCCTCCTTCATATAGATGACCAGGTTCAGGTCGCCGGCGATGACCTCGACGAACTTGGACCCGCTGCTGGGCAGACGGATGCGCCGCTCGATGCAATAGTTCACCAGGGCCGCCGCCAGTTCGGCGGCGTTGCGCTCGATGGTCGTGCGGGCGCCGTAATCGTCCTCCACCACCAGCCGGGCGGAGACCGGGTCCTCCGCCAGCTCCAGGCCGACGATCTGGCCGGAGGGCAGGGGCTGGCGCAGCTTCCGCAGCAGGTCGATGATGGCGGTGATGGACTCCCGCTCCGTGAAGCTGAGTGTCCGCATTTCCTTCATGACCCGACCCCTGGTGCGCCGCACGGCGGGAATCCGACGTCGGATGCCCCTTGCCACGATAGGAGTAGCCTGTCGCGGCCCGGCAATGCAATGGCCGGGACCCGGCCGGCCCGGGGCAAAAACCGGCCGCCCAACCCCGGCTTTACCGCCGGACCGGCGCGGCCTATCACAGGCGGGCGTGGTGGCAGCGGCGGGGGTGTGCGATGGCGGTGGCGTTGCCGGAGGAGGAGTTCCCCTGGCCCTTCGACGGGCCGGACTGGCGCATGGCGCTGGGCGTGCGCCCGCTGGTGCCGGCGCGCTGGGTGCTGGCCGACGCGACCTTGCCCGACCTGCTGCGGGAGCGGCACCGGTTGCTGGCAGAGCGGCGGCGCGAGGTGCTGGCCCTGGTCCCGGGGGCGGAGAAGGCTGCCCGGGCCGCGGCGGACGCGGTGCTGGACAGCGCGCTTGCGGCCTATCCCGGCCTGCATGCCAGGCTGCCGGACGGGCGCCTGCGCTGCGGGGTGACCGGGGCCATCCACGACCCGGCCGACTTCGCGGCCAACCCGCTGGAACTGCCGGGCCGGCTGTTCGCCGAGGACTGGTGCCTGATGCAGCCCTCCCGCGGGCAGTGGCGGCTGACCGCCGCCGTTCTCTGCTTCCCCAACCGCTGGAAGCTGGCGGAGAAGCTGGGCCGGGCCCTGGCGGGCATCCACCAGCCGGTGGCCCTTTATGCCGAGCGGCTGGCCGGGCCGGTGGACCGGTTCTTCGACACGCTGAAGCCCGGCCGGGGCGTCTGGCGCATGAACTGGAGCCTGACCGACGACCCCGCGCTGTTCCAGCCGGAGGAGGTGGCCCACACCGACCCGGACGCCACCCTGTCCCCCGCCAACGCCGCCGGGCGCCTGTTCTTCCGGGTGGAACGGCAGACCCTGGTGCGCCTGGACGGGGAGGAGGCGGTCCTGTTCGGCATCCGGACCTACCAGCGCCCGCTGGGGCGGCTGGACGCGGCGCAGCGGGCGGGCTTCGCCTCCATCCTCCGTTCCGTCCCGCCCGAGGTCGCCCGCTACAAGGGCCTGCATCGCACGGCCGGCCCGGCCCTGGCCGTGCTGGAGGGGTAGGGGCGGCCCGCGGCAGGGGCGGCAGGATTTGCCCGGTGCCGCCCGGCAGCCCTTGCCCCCCGCCCGCCGGCATGGCGCCCGCCCCGGGGCGGCCGGCGCGCCGAACCACCGCAGGACCCGGGAAGCCGGCCGTTTCCCGCCATTGGCACACCGCTTGCTGACCATCCCTGGCGAATTAGCAACGGTGGACAGCCATGTCCTTGATCGGTGCCCTCAATACGGCCCTCAGCGGGCTGCGGGTGACGCAGGCGAGCATCGCCGCGACCTCGCAGAACGCCGCCAACGTCCAGACCCCCGGCTACAGCCGGAAGTCCGTGGCGCAGGAAGCCGTCGCCCTCGGCGATGGGCTGGGGGGCGTGCGCGCCGGCAAGCTGGAGCGGGCCTATGACGCGGCCCTGATGCAGGAGCTGCTCCGCCAGGAAAGCGCCTCCGGCCGCCTGGGCGTGCAGGACGCCTTCCTGGCCCGCATCGAGGCCCTGCAAGGCAAGCCGGAGGACGGGACATCCTTCGCCGCGCGGCTGACCCAGATGCGCGACGCCTTCATCCAGCTCCAGTCCAAGCCTGAGTCCGCCATCTTCCAGTCGAACGTGGTGGAGCGGGCCGCCGACTTCGCCCTGGTGATGAACCAAGTGGGAGGCGGCTACAACGACGCCCGCCAGGCCGCCCAGGACGACATCGTCAAGGTGGTCGGCCAGATGAACCGCCTGCTCCAGGAGATCGGCGACCTGGACCAGTCCATCTTCCGGGCCGGCGGCGGCACCAGCCCCGACCTGCTGGACCGGCGCGACCAACGGGTGCGCGAGCTGGCGCAGATCGTGGACATCCGCACGGTGGACCGGTCCGACGGCACCATCGTCATCATGACCCGGGACGGGGCCACCCTGCACAACCGGGTGCCGACCCAGATCAGCACCCGCGACGCGGAGATCCAGCCCAACAGCGCCTATACCGGCCAGCCGGGCGGCACGATCCCGGCCATCCGGCTGGGCGACCCGGACACCGGCCCGGACATCACCGCCAGCCTGCGGGGAGGCAGCCTGGGCGGGCTGGTCGAGCTGCGGGACGAGATCCTGCCCCGCATGCAGGGCGAGCTGGACGAATTGGCGCACAAGATCGCCAGCCGCTTCCAGGGCAAGGACTCCACCACGCGGCAGATCCCCGGCCTGACCTTTTTCACGGACGTGGATGGCCGGACGGTGCCGGGCGACATCTCCGGCAACGCCGACTACTCCCACCCCAGCACCTATGTGGGCTTCGCCGCGCGCATGCGGGTGGCCCAGGCGGTGCTGGACGACCCGTCGTTGGTCCGCTACGGCGACGCGGGCGCCCCGGTGACCCCGCCGTCCGGCGGCTCCAACCCGCCCGACCCGGTGGGCGGCTCCACCCTGTTCCTGAAGAACGTGGTGGACAACGTCTTCGGCAACCGCGCCCTGGACGGCCAGCCGCACATCGCCTTCAACACCGCCAGCCTGGGCGCCAACCCGCTGCGGAACCTGCAATCCTCCATGCCGACCGGCCTGTCCGTGATCGACTTCGCCCAGCAGCTGCTGGTGAAGCACGCGGGCGAGGCCGGCAAGGCCGCCGACAACGCCAAGGCCGCCAAGGCCACGGTGGAGAACCTGGCCCTGGACTACCAGAACAAGACCGGCGTGAACCTGGACGACGAGGTCACCCGCCTCGTCATCCTCCAGCGCTCCTACGCCGCCCAGGCCAGGGTCATCTCGACCGTGGAACAGATGTTCGACGCCCTTTTCCAGATCTGACCGGCCCCCTGACCGGGGCCCCGCCGTGAGGTGAGACATGACCGGCATAGCCACCCTGCCCTCGTACATGCGGCTGCTGCGCGACACCAACGGCGTGCGCGAGCTGCAGAACGACCTGAACCGGCAGCTCACCACCGGCAAGAAGTCGGAGACCCTCAGCGGGCTGGGCCTCGACGCCTCCCGGTCCGTGGACCTGCGGGACCAGCAGGCGCGGATCGGCGCCTACCAGAAGAACATCGACCTGGCCCAGACCCGGACAGAGGTGATGGACACCACGCTGCGGCGCATCGGCACGCTGGTGACGGGCGTGATGGCCGACGTGACCCGGCTGGACGGCACCACCTTCCAGGACCCCTCGGTGGTTAAGCAGAACGCGCGCAACGCGCTGAACCAGATCCAGGGCCTGCTGAACACCCGGGTGGAGGGGCGCTACCTGTTCGCCGGCAGTGACCTGGACAACGCGCCGATCAAGGATTTCGACCAGCTCCTGGCCACGTTCGGCAGCTTCTACGGCGACTACCAGGACGCCCTGACCGAGCCGAAGACCCTGGAGCTGGCCGCCGGCGCCCCGGCCCCGGGCAGCAGCTTCAGCATCACGGTCAACGGCATCACCATCTCCGAGACGGTTGGCGTGGCCGGCATCCCCGACCCCGACACCGGCGCCCCCGCCATCACCGCCACCACCACCGAGGAGGTGCTGGAGAACCTGCGCCGCCGCATCCGCAACACGCCGGAGATCGCGGCCCTGGCGCCGGTGGCGGCGCCGCCGCCGGCCGCCCCCACCAACGCGCTGGACGACAGCGACGTGGTCACCGGCGCCGCGGTGAACTCGCGCGTGCGGCTCACCCTGACCCCGGCGGCCGGGCAGGCCCTGCGGGTCGCCACGGCGGGCACGGGCCTCGCCGCCCAGGGCCCGGGCGTGGACTTCAACCGCAACGGCGCCATGGACTACAGCGACGGGCTGGAGCGCGCCGACGGCAACACCGCCGCGTTCAACGCCGTCCGCTACCCCTTCACCGGCGACACCGCGGCCGATGCCGCCACCCTGCGCGACGCGATGGGGCGGGTCCTGTTCGACCCCGCCTTCGCCTATGACGAGCAGACCCCCCAGGTCGCCGGCCAGCCCCGCATGAACGTGGGCAACGTCTTCCCCGGCACGCTGCGCTACGGCGTGGCGCCGACGACCGCCCGGGTGGACGACAATGTGGACCTGAACTACGGCATCCGGGCGGACAGCAGCTATTTCCGCAAGATCATCCAGGGCCTGGCCATGGTGGCCACCATGGAGAACCCGCCCGTCACCGACCCGACCACGCCGGAGGGCCGGCTGCCCCGCGACCGCTACCTGGCCGTGGTCGGCGCCGCCAAGGACCTGCTGAAGCAGGGCCAGACGGACATGGACAGCTCGCTCAGCCACCTGGGCTCGGTCCGCGCGCAACTGACGCAGCTGGAGGAAAAGCACAAGACCGTGCTGGGCGTCGTCGGCGACGGGCTGGAGAAGGTGGAGGACGCGGACATCGCCGCCGTCGTCACCCGGCTGAGCCTCGTGGATACGCAGCTCCAGGCGGGTTACCGGTCCATCTCGACCCTCAACCAGGTGTCGATCCTGAACTTCCTGACGTGACCCCACGCCAGGCGAGGCGGGAGCAAGCGCCGCAGGGCAAAGTCCCGAATGAGCTTGCAAAAAAGTTGTAAGAGTGCCACGTTGGAAGGGCTGCAAAGGCAGCGCTATACCTCAGGAGAAAAGCCATGGCCAACTCAATTGTCACCAACTCGGCCGCACAGGCCGCCATCCGCTCCCTGTTCACCGTTGATCGGGACACCAAGGTTACCCAGTCCCGCATCGAATCCGGCCTGCGTGTCGGCGACGCCTCGGCCGACCCGGCCGTGTTCGCCATCGCGCAGGGCATGCGCGCCGACATGGCCGGCCTGAAGGCCGTCCAGGACGGGCAGGCCTTCGGCCTCGCCGCCATCAACGTCGCCAGCTCCGCTGCGAAGAAGATGTCGGAAGAGCTGTCCACCCTCAAGTCGACCATCACCCAGGGTCAGCAGCAGGGTCTGGACAAGGAGACGATGAACGCCCAG
>MOEB01000036.1 GCA_001939945.1 Aerophototrophica crusticola
CAGCAGCAGGTCGCTGACCGCCGCCGGGGTCTTGGCCATGGTGTCGGCCAGCTTGTAGTCGGCGAAGGTCTCATAGCCCATGATCTTCGCCCGCTCGATGCGCAGGGCGACGATCTCCTGGATGATCTTCTTGTTGTCCTGGGCGTCGCCATTGTCGCCGCGCAGGGTCCAGGCCTTGAACGCCGCCTCGCGCAGGTCGCGGCGGGCGGAGAAGGTCAGGAACGGCTCGATGGAGGAGCGGGACAGGGTGATGACATGCTTGCCCGGCAGGTTCCGCTCGGCAGCCGCCTGGGCCGCCGCGGCGCGGGCGAAGTCCGGCAGGCCGGCCAGGTCGCGCTCCCCCTCCAGGACCAGCATGTAGTCCTTCTCGTCCTGCAGCACGTTCTGGCTGAAGGCGGTGGAGATGACGGCCAGGCGCTGGGTGATCTCCGCCAGGCGCTGCTTCTGCTCCGGCTTCAGCTGGGCGCCGGCGCGGACGAAGGCCAGGTGGTAGCGCTCCACCACCCGCTTCTGCTCGGGCGTGAGCTTGAGCTTGTCCCGCTGCTGGTAGACGGCGTCGATGCGCTGGAACAGCTCGGGGTTCAGGCTGATCTCACTGCGGTGCTTGGCCAGCACCGGGGCCATGTCGCGCTGGATGGCCTGCAGCTCGTCGTTGGTGTGGGAGCTGGTCAGGTTGCCGAAGACCTTGTCCACCTGCTCCAGCAGCCGGCCGCCACGCTCCATCGCCTCGATGGTGTTGGCGAAGCTGGGGGCTTCCTTGGTGCCGGTGATGGCGGCGATCTCCGCCTTCTGCTCCGCCATGCCGCGCTCATAGGCGGGCTTGAAGTGGGCCGGCTTGATCTTGTCGAAGGGCGGCAGGCCGAACGGGGTCTGCCACTGGGTGAAGAAGGGGTTCGTGTCCATGCTCGCCTGGGTCGCCTGTGCTGGGGCCGCCTTCTGGGTGGGCGCGCTGCCGTTGGCCGCCATGGCCCCGCCCGCACCCACCAGCGTGAGGATCAGGGCCGAGACGCCCGCCGTCAAAGCAGATTTCAACGTTCTTCCTCCGGATACCGTTCTCCAGCCGCGGTGACCCGCCGCCGACCGGGCAAATGGAAGGCCGCCGCCCCCAGGGCAAGGCAAGCGCCGTTACCGTGTGGTTACAAAAAATTAAGCGGGGGTGCAGGGGCGGATGTCGCGGGGGGCAAGCAGCACCCCGTCCGCCTAAGCGCGACCGCCCCTCCCCCGCGCAGGCGGGGGTCCACAGTTCTTGACCCGCGAGCCTGCGCGACCCCCATCAAAAACCGTGGACCCCCGCCTTCGCGGGGGAAGCGGTAAAAGAAAAACGATATGGGACCTGCGCCCCCCCTCACCCGATCCGGCGCAGCTCCTCCGCCCGGCCGTCGGGCAGGTTCAGCCGGTCGGCCAGGTAGCGCAGGTAAGACTGCTCCGCCCGCCCGTCCGGGGTGATGGCCATCTGGGAGGCGAGATAGACCTGCTCCGCCGTCTCCGGGTCGCGGGCCTGGGCGACGATGTCGTCCATGCTGGGCGGGTCGGCCAGCTCACGTTCCAGCAGGCGGCGCTCCTCCTCGCCGGCGCCGGCCTGGTTGACCGTGTCCAGGATGCGGGCGCGCTCGTCCGCGTCGATCTGGCCGTCGGCGTTGGCGGCGGCCACCATGGCGCGGATCAGCAGCAGGGCCTTCTGGTCGGCCACACCCATGGCCGGTTCCTGTGGCGCCGGCCCGCGGGACAGCATGTCGCCGATCCGGTCACCGAGGGAGGAGCCGGTGCCGCGGGCGCTTGTCGCCTGCGGGTTCATGTGGGCGCCCGGCCCGGCGCCGGCCCCGGCGGGGTTGTTGGCCTTGTAGTCCTGGTAAGCCTTGTAGGCCAGGTAGCCGAGTGCTGCCACGCCGGCCGTGCTGCGGAAATCGCCGCCGACGCCCGGCGTGCGGGTGCCCGCCGCGAACACCGGCCCGCGGGCGCTGCGCCCGCCCAGCCCCGTCGCCATCATGGCGCCCAGCAGCCCACCAAGGTTAGCCATGGTCCGTCCTCCCCTGTCCTGTCGTGGAACGGGGGAGTCAACCGGCGGGCGTCAGTCCCGTTCCTTGCGGCGCTCCGGATTGCGGAAGACGAACAGGTCCTTGTCCAGCGAAACGCCGAGTTCCGGGTTCTGCAACGCCACTTCCGTCGTCAGCCCCTGGGCGTCCAGCACCCGCCACTTGCGTAAGGAGTAGGGCCTGTCCTCGAACACCAGGGTCAGGCGGCCGAGGCCGGGGTCCTTGGCCTGGGCGAGCGTGATCTCCACCGCCCCCGGGCCCTTCTCCACCTTCGTCACCACCACGTCGCCGGACAGCTTCAGGTCCGGGCGCAGCAGGAAATCCGCCATGGTGCTGCCGATGGGGGCGTTGGACTGCTCCTTCATCTCCGCGTCCCAGAAATAGACGAAGGAGCCGTCGGCCACGATGAAGTTCTTGGACGGCGGGTCGAAGTCGATCCGCATCCGCCCGGGGCGGGACAGGCTGAAGGTGCCGCGGGCGACGCTGCCGTCGTCCGACACCTGCAGGAACTGGGACCGCATGGTCTTGATGCCGCCCAGGTACTCCTCCGCCCGCCTGACCTCCGCCGCGTCCTCCGCGGTCAGCTTGGCGGGGGCGACAGGGGCGGCCGACTGCCTGGCAGGGCCTTGCGCCGATGCGGGCAGGGCCGGGAGGGCCAGGGTCAGGGCCAGGAGGGCGGCGGCGAGGGGCTTGGTCGTGCGCATGGGCAGGATATGGCGCGCCTTCGTGGCGGGAATGGGGACAGGAAGGGGGCATTTCCGCGCCCGCCGCATAGGAACGGTGCCGGGGGCGGTTTGGTCAAGCATTCCTGTCAGATGCCGCCAAACAGGCGGTCGAGCGCGTTGATGATCGTGAAATGCTCCTGCCTCAGCTTGCCTACGGGTGTCTGGAGCACCGCGGTAGGAACGGCGTTCAGCAAATGGGTCGCCAGGAAGTAGATGCTGCCATTAACCTCGACCGTGGGATGAAGCCGGTTGTCAGGCTTCAGGCCTGGCCTGCGGGGAAGCAGCGGGATCACCACCCGCGTCCCGAACTGTTCGAGAATGTCCGCTTGGACGTCCAGTAGCAGGGTACCGGAATCGTCATGCCGGTAGACGTCGTACCGGGCCATCAGAATGTCCGGTACTTTCCAAGTGGCAGACCGTGGTTCCGCACGTAGGCGTTCCAGGACTCCGCCACCTCAGGGTCCAGCGGCTCGTCCGTTGCCCGGGCATTCCGGATGGCCGCCGTCAGTCCGGCCGCGCAAGCCCCCTCGATATCGATGCCCAAGGACTTCGCCCTATCCAGCAAGGCCTTGTCCACGGCGACGCTGGCCTTGGGAAGGCTGCCCTCACGGTTCAGCAAGGGATTGTCCGGCACGACCATCTCCAGCGCTAATGATCCTTGAGTATGCGCATCCCATCGCCACCCGGCAAGGCCAGCCGGGGCTACCCCACCCGCGCGGGGCTGTGGCGGGCCGCCGGGCGTTAGAGTGGGGCCTTGCCCGATGCCCCGGAGTGCCCTGCCATGCGGTCCCTGACCCGCCTGCTGCTGACCAGCGCCGCCCTTGCCCTGCCGACCCTGCTTCCGGCCGCGGCGGCGGAGGGGCCGGTGGTCGCCCTCCCCAAGGGCGTGCGGGCCGCCGACATCGCCCGCGCCCTGGGCAACGCGCCGGATGGGGCGCGGGTGGTGCTGCCCGCCGGGGCCACGGTGAAGGTGGACCGCACCATCGAAGTGGAGCCGGGCAATCGCCGGCTGACCCTGGACCTGAACGGGGCGACGCTGGAGCAGGCGGGCAAGGGCAGCATCGTCAAGGTGGTGGGCGGCATGGGTCCGGCGGTGGAGGTCAGGACCCTGGGCCGCCGGGGTGACAAGACGGAGGTCACCTTCGCCAAGCTGCCCAAGGGGCTGGCGGTGGGTGACTGGATCAAGGTGGTGGCGGAGGACCCGCTGCCCGGCGGCAAGCATGGCCGGAACCCCGTGCGGCTGGGCCAGGCCACCAAGGTGCTGGCCATCGACGGGGACACCGCCATCTGCGCCCCCGCCCTGCACGGGCAGGAGGAATACCGCACCGGCCTGCGCGCCGCCGCCTTCGCCCGGGGAAGCATCACGGTGGAGCGCGGGACCCTGTTGGGGGACGGGGACACCGGGTCGCCCCTGCTGCGGGTAACCTCCGTCGTGGAGCCGCGGGTGGACCGGGTCTGGCTGCGCCGCGGCGGCGGGCCGGGGCTGGAGCTGGAGAATACCGTCCGCGCCCGGGTGACGGAAGTGGCCGCCATCGACCTGAAGGACGACACGGACCGCGGCCATTTCGGCTATGGGGTCCACAGCCATGCCAGCCTGCTGACCCACGTGGACGGCGTCTATGGCGAGCGGCTGCGCCACACCACCGACAACAACGGCAGCACGGTCCCGGCCAAGTCCCCGCCCGCCGGCTATGGCGGCGACATCGGCATGGTGGTGCGCAACGCCATCACCTATGACACCACCGCCTCCGCCTATTCTTGGCACTCCGAGGCGAACCTGGGCCTGTATGAGAACGTCCTGGCCTTCGGCGGCAAGCAGATGGCCGTTCTGCGCGGGCTGGACAACCGCATGGTCAACAGCGGCGGGGCGGGGCTTGGCCGTGGCGTCCAGCTTTTCCAGTATGGTGACGGGGACGGGAGGCGGCTGCTGCTGGACGGGTTGAAGTTCCGCGGCCTGAAGGACCGGTCCGTCTATACGACAGGCAAGGTGACGGACAGCACGGTGCGCCAGTCCCGGCTGGAGTCCATGAGCCCCAACCACCTTGGCGTCGGCCAGGGCGTGCGGCTGATCGGGCTTTCCGACGACATGGCCGGGATGCGGGACGAGGAGCGGCTGCGCCTGGGGACCGACGGTGACGACGACTTGGCCGGCGGCAGGGGCGACGACATCGTCTGGGGCGGGCCGGGGGCTGACAACCTGTCCGGCGGCCCGGGCCAGGACCGGTTCCTCTACAACGACGTGGCGGAGGGCGGGGACACCATCACCGACTTCAAGCCCGGGGCCGGCGGGGACATGGTGGACCTGGGCGCCCTGCTGGTGCGGCTGGGGGTGGCGCCGGGCCAGGACCCGCGGCGCTTCTTCACGGTGGAGGCCGCGGGCAAGGACACCAGGGTGCTGGTGCAGGCCGACGGCAAGGCGGTGACCCTGGCCACCCTGGCGGGGGTGTCGGCAAAGGCCCTGGTGCCGGAGAACATCAAGCTGACCCTGGGCTTCGACGGCAGCCCCGGGGAAACGCTGCCCCCCTGGGACGCCGAGCCGACGCCCCGCCCCGCCCCGCCGCCCACCGCGCGGGAGGAAGCCCGGGAAACCACCGTCGCCCTGGCCGTGCCCCGGTCGGAGGAACCGGCGCGCCGCACCGGGCCGGACATCACCGTGGCACCGGACGGCTTCGCCAGCGTGAAGCTGCGGGAGGACCTGTTCGAGGGGGAGGCCGGGCTGAACTACCGTGTCTCCATGGCCAACGGCCAACCCATGAAGAATTGGATCGAGGTGCGCGGCGACACCCTGGCCCTGGCACCCAAGGACTGGGACAAGGGCGAGCACAAGGTGATGGTCACCGCCTTCAGGAAGGGCCGCGCCGTGGGCACGCGCACCGTGACGGTGCGGGTGGGGGGGTCATAGGGGAGTTGTGGAACTGTGGGATGACTCTATCCGTCCAGTATCCTCGTTATCCCGGCGCAAGCCCAGGGGCGCAAAGTTAACCCGGTTGAGGTTTTTTCTGCCTCCCCCGCGAAGGCGGGGGTCCACGGTTCTTCAACCAAGGTGACGGCATACAGCGGGTCAAAAAACTGTGGCCCCCCGCCTTCGCGGGGGAAGCGGTAGTTATCTGTACCTGACGGCTCGGCCCCAGGATGATCGGGAGTTTGAGAGTGACAACCCCAAGTTCAGGCCGGAACCCTGTCCCCTACCCTCGCCAACCCCTCCGGCTCCGGCCCGCCGGCGGCCCAGTCCAGCAGTTCCACCGTGTGGACGATGGGGATGCCGGTGTTCTGGCCGATCTGGGTCATGCAGCCGATGTTGCCCGTGGCGATGATGTCGGGCCGCACGCTCTCGATGTTCATGGCCTTGCGCGCGCCCAGTTGGCCAGCCAGTTCCGGCTGGAGGATGTTGTAGGTGCCGGCGCTGCCGCAGCAGATATGGCCCTCCGGCACCTCCAGCACCTGGAACCCGGCCGCCTTCAGCAGGTCGCGGGGTGGCCGGTGCAGCTTCTGGCCGTGCTGCATGGAACAGGCGGAGTGGTAGGCCACCTTGAGCGGCCGGGGCGCCTTCGCCCCCTCCGGCAGGCCCAGCATCGCCAGCACCTCCGTGATGTCCTTGGCGAGGCTTGAGACCTTGGCAGCCTTTTCCGCCAGCTCCGGGTGCTCCCGCAGCATGAAGCCGTAATCCTTCACCGTGGTGCCGCAGCCGGACGCGGTGATGACGATGGCGTCCAGCCCCTCCCCTTCGACCTCCCTCATCCAGGCCCGCACGTTCGGCCCGGCGAAGTCAGGCTCATGGTGGCCCAGATGGTGGGTGAGGGCGCCGCAGCAGCCCACGCCGGCGCTGACCACCACCTCCGCGCCCAGGCGGTTCAGCAGGCGGATGGCGGCCTCGTTGATGCCGGGGTTCAGCACCGGCTGCACGCAGCCCACCAGCATGCCCACCCGCATCCGCCGCGGCCCTTCCGCCGGGAACACGCCCGGCCGCTCCTGCCGGGACGGCGGGTGCACCTTGCCGGGGGCCAGCGACAGCATGGTCTGCAAGCGCTTTGGCAGCACCGCCTTGAAGGGCCGCCCGGCCTTGGCGCCCAGCAGGGCGGCCCGGAACCGGTTGCGGTAGGGCAGCACCTCTGCCAGCAGCTTGCGCTGCATGCGGTCCGGCAGGGGGCGCTGGTAGGTCTGCTCGATATGGGCCCGGCCATGGTCCACCAAGTGCATGTAATGCACCCCGGATGGGCAGGTGGTCATGCAGGACAGGCAGGACAGGCAGCGGTCGATATGGGTGACCTCGGCCTCCGTGGCCGGCCGCCCGTTCTCCAGCATGTCCTTGATCAGGTAGATGCGCCCACGCGGGCTGTCCCGCTCGTCCCCCAGCAGCAGGTAGGTGGGGCAGGTGGCCGTGCAGAAGCCGCAATGCACGCATTTGCGCAGGATCTTCTCGGACTCGTTCACGTCCGGGTCGGCGAGCTGGGCCAGGGTGAAGTTGGTCTGCATGCTGGTGCGTCAGCCTCGGGCTGCGCGGCGTTCGCGCCGCTTGTTGTGGGCGTAGAGCAGGGGCGCCAGGGCCCGGTCATAGACGAACCGGGCCGCCGGCTTGACCGGCCGGGCGCCCACGAGCCGGGCCAGCCACCGGTAGCGCGGGATGGCCGACCAGATCCGCAGGAACGCGTCCACCCCGACATATGGGCGGCCGTCGGGCCCGATCACATGGAGGCGCCTTTTCACCTCCTCTTTGTCCAGCCCGTATCGGGCCAGCAGGTCGTCCGCCTCGTACAGGTTCACGAAGCGGTTGCCGTTGCCGGCCTTGGCGTCCAGCCGGGCATAGTGCTCCACCTCCGGCCGGCAGACCGGGCAGGCACCGTTGTACAGGGTGGTGCAGGCATCATGCCGGTCACCCTGCATGGTCATCCCCCCATCCGCCCGGGGTTCAGCACGCCCGCCGGGTCGAACTGCGCCTTGACCCGGGCCGACAGGTCCGCCAGGGGCTTGGGCTGGGGCTGGAAGACGGGGACCGCCGCCCGCACCGGGTCGGGGGCGCGAAACAAGGTTGCGTGGCCGTTGCCGCTGAGGGCGCCGCGCACCAGCCCCGCCTGGGCGTCGCCGGGCGGGATGCCCAGCCAGACCAGCCCGCCGGCCCAGTCCAGCCAACCCACCGTGCCGGGGATGGCTTGCCGGACCCTCTCCAGCACCGCCGCCCCCTCCCCCGGGGTCACCGACAGGCGCCAGACGACCAGGTCGGGCCGCTGGGCGAAGGGCGTGGCGTCGCGCAGCTCCTCCCACAGGGCGGCGGACTCGTCATTGTCCAGCACCGCCGTGGCGGCCCGGCCCTCCAGCAAGCGGGTCAGCCCCGCCAGCCGCGCATCGACGGAGACGTCCACCCCCTCCAACCGCAGCAGGACGGAGGGCGTGCGAGGCGGGATGCCGGTGAAGGGCAGCTCCGCCGGGACCCAAGCGGCGGACGCCACCTCCGCCGGGCTGCCCATGGCGTCGGCCATGGCCTTGACCCCCGCCGCGGCGTCGATCCCCGCCAGCACCAGGGTGCGGGTCAGGGGCGGGGCCGGCAGGGCCTTCAGCACGATCTCCGTCATCACCCCCAGGGTGCCGTGGGACCCGGTCAGCAGCTTGGGCAGGTCATAGCCGGTGACGTTCTTCACCACCTTGCCGCCGGCGCGGAACAGCTCCGCCCGGCCGGACACGGCGGTCACGCCCAGCACATGGTCCCGCGCCGCCCCCGCCTTCAGCCGACGCGGGCCCGACAGGCCGGCGGCCACCAGCCCACCGACGGTCCCCTCCCCCGCCTGCCCGCCCCAGAGGGGGGCATAGTCCGGCGCCTCGAAGGCCAGGCACTGGCCCTGGCTGCCCAGCAGCGCCTCCACCTCCAGCATCGGGGTGCCGGGGCGGACCACCAGCACCAGCTCCTCCGGCTCGTAGCTCACCACCCCGGACAGGCGGGACAGGTCCAGCGTGTGGGCGGCCTGCACCGGCCGGCCCAGGCCCCGCTTGCTCCCCTGGCCGACGATCTCCAACGGCTGCCCCTCCGCCACCGCCCAACGGACGGCATCGATCACCTGGGCGTCGGTCTCGGGGGTGAAGGTGGTCATGGGGCTTCTCTGTTCTTGTTCTTGCAAATCACCTGAAGTCACCCCGGGCTTGACCCGGGGCCCTTGGGAAAGCCGTCGTGCCGATGCCGCGGCAGCGGGCTTCAGAGTCCCCAGCTATCTCGACTTTCGAATTCGAAAGTTGGTTTTCGGTGCGCTGCATCGACCGATCCCGAGGGCCCCGGGTCAAGCCCGGGGTGACATCGTTTCTTGGCATCGTCAGAACCGCGGGATGTCCGGGAAGGGCAGGTTGCCCTTGTGGACCACCATCTTGCCCAGCTCGGCGCAGCGGTGGAGCTGGGGGAAGACCTTGCCGGGGTTCAGCAAATGGTCCGGGTCGAAGGCGCATTTCAGGCGCATCTGCTGGGCCAGGTCCGCTTCCCCGAACTGGTCGTCCATCAGGTCGCGCTTCTCGATGCCCACCCCGTGCTCCCCGGTGAGCACGCCGCCCACCTCCACGCACAGCTTCAGGATGGCGGCCCCGACCTTTTCCGCCGCCTCCAACTGGCCTTCCTGGTTGGCGTCGAACAGGATCAGCGGGTGCAGGTTGCCGTCGCCGGCGTGGAAGACGTTGGCGATCTTCAGGCCGTATTCCTTCTCGAAATCCTGCATCCGGCGCAGCACGATGGGCAGGGCCTTCCGCGGGATGGTGCCGTCCATGCACATATAGTCCGGGCTGATCCGGCCCACGGCGGGGAACGCCGCCTTGCGCCCGGCCCAGAAGGCCAGCCGCTCCTCCTCCGATTGGGACACGCGGCAAGAGACGGCGTCGTTGGCAAGCGCGATTCGCTCCACCTCCGCGATCAGATGGTCCACCTCCGCCGCCGGACCGTCCAGCTCCACGATCAGCAGGGCCTCCACGTCCAGGGGATAGCCGGCGTTCAGGAAGTCCTCCGCCGCGTGGATGGCGGGCTTGTCCATCATCTCCATCCCGCCGGGGATGATGCCTGCGGCGATGATGGCGGCCACCGTGTCGCCGGCCTTCTCGCTGCTGTCGAAACCGACCAGGACCGCGCGGGCCGTCTCCGGCTTCTGCAGGATGCGGACGGTCACCTCCGTCACCACGCCCAGCAGCCCCTCGGACCCAGTCAGCACGCCCATCAGGTCGTAGCCTTCCGAATCCAGGTGCTTGCCGCCCAGGCGCAGGATGTCCCCATCGATGGTGACGAACTCGATGCCAAGGATATTGTTGGCCGTGACGCCGTACTTCAGGCAGTGCACCCCACCGGAATTCTCTGCCACGTTGCCGCCGATGGTGCAGGCGATCTGCGATGACGGGTCAGGGGCATAGTAGAAGCCGCGTGAGGCGACCGCCTGGCTGATGGCCAGGTTGGTGACGCCGGGCTGCACGGTGACGGCCCGGTTGTCATAGTCGATGTCGAGGATGCGGTTCAGCTTGGACAGGCCCAGCAGGATGCCGTCGGCCAGCGGCAGCGCCCCGCCGGACAGGCCGGTGCCGGCCCCGCGGGGCACGACCTTCACGCCCATCTCCCGGGCGATCCGGCAGACGGCCGCCACCTGTTGCGTGTCGGAGGGCAGGACCACCACCAGCGGCATCTGGCGGTAGGCGGTCAGGCCGTCCGTCTCGAACGGCCGCATGGCAGAGTCCTCGGCGATCACGCCGCCAGGCACGGCCTCCCGCAGCCGGGCCAGCAGGGCCGCCCGGCTCGCCAGCACCCGCGCGTCCGGTTCCGGCATGCGCATGGGTCGTCCCTCCCCCGAATCCCTTGTCCGGAATGGATGATGGGCGCCCCGGGGGCGTCATTCAATGGAGACGCGTTCCGGCCCGTGGAAAAGCGGTGCCGCAGGCGACCAGGGGGGGATGCCACCTTCCCCGTGGGAGTGCCTTCCCCAGGATCACCCGACCGGACCGGCGATTTCCCGGTTGTCAGGCCACCCGCGGCAGCGGCAGTCGAACCAACGGGGTGGCCTCCGACAAGCACAGGCCCAACAACGAAAACCGCGCCCCACCTTGCGGCGGATGGCGCGGCTTACGTTTCGCGGGGTGCTGAAGACCCCACGCCGAACCTGTCGGACTTCAGCCCTGGCGGGCCTTGAAGCGGGGGTTCAGCTTGTTGATGACATAGACCCGGCCCTTGCGGCGGATGACGCGGCAGGCCTTGTGGCGGGTCTTCATCGACTTCAGCGAGTTGACGATCTTCATGGTTAGGGTGCTCGGCGCTGGAGGCTTCCTGAATGAGGCGCGGACCATACAGACGGCACCCCCGCCTGTCAACCGAGGCGGGACGGATTCTTTCGCCACTCCACCAAGCCCGTCAGGCGGCCTTCGGGCACGTCGACGGCCTCGGCCACGGCATAGGCGGACAGGCCCAGCGGCTCCAGGAACCCAGTCCGCAGGACATGGCCCGGGTGGATCGGCCCGGCAAATGGTCGTGCCATTCCATGATGTGCCCCATCCCCCAACAGACCCGATTCGCCGAGGCACCCCGAGACGATCCGCCCTTTGCGGCGTTGACACTGCCGGATGAGCCCCGCACGCCGACAGGAGACGCCGCCCATGGCTTCCGCGCGATCCAGAGCCCGTGCCCGCGCCGTGGCGGCACGGACGCCGCTGCCCTACCCCGTGACGCTGGCCGCCGCGGGCGCGCTGGCGGCCCTGTGCGCCTTCGCCCAGCCGGCCAAGGCCCAGCTGGCCCCGGGCAGCACGCCGGCCACCACCCAGGACAGCACCACCGCCGCCATGCCGTCCAAGGCGGCGCCCGCCAGCTTCGCGGCGCTTGCCAAGGCGAAGCTGCCCGCCGTGGTGACCATCACCGCCGCCGGGGAGGCCACGGCCGGCCCCGGCGGTCAGGTCATCCCCGGGATCCCGGGAGGGCCGGGGGGACCCGGGGGGCCGGGTGGTCCCGGCGGACCGGGCCAGGGCCAGCCGGGCGCCCCGCCCTTCAACCTGCCGCCGGGGTCCCCGCTGGAGGATTTCTTCAACGACTTCTTCGGCCGCGGCGGCCCGGGCGGGCCCAACGGGCAAGGCCCGGCGCGGCCCACGCCCACCCGGTCGCTGGGGTCCGGCTTCATCATCGACAAGACGGGCTACATCGTCACCAACAACCACGTGGTGGAGAACGCCACGGAGATCGAGGTGACGCTGAACGACGACCGCACCCTGAAGGCCAAGCTGGTGGGCACCGACCCCGCCACGGACGTGGCGCTGCTGAAGGTGGAGGATGGCGGCGAGCTGCCGACCCTGGCCTTCGGCGACAGCGACCGGATCGAGGTGGGTGACTGGGTCATCGCCATCGGCAACCCCTTCGGCCTGGGCGGCACCGTCACGTCAGGCATCATCTCCGCCCGCGCCCGCGACATCGGGGCGGGCAACTATGACGACTTCCTGCAGACCGACGCGGCCATCAACTCCGGCAACTCCGGCGGGCCGCTGATCGACATGGCGGGCCAGGTGGTGGGCATGAACACCGCCATCTTCAGCCGCACCGGCGGCAGCATCGGCATCGGCTTCGCCGTGCCCGCCACCATGGTGCGCAGCGTCGTGGCCGAGCTGCGGGAGAAGGGCTATGTCACCCGCGGTTACCTTGGCGTGACCATCCAGCCGGTGACGCCGGAGATCGCCGACGCCCTGGGCATCCAGCCCCGCACCGGCGCCCTGGTCAGCAGCATCTCCCAGGACAGCCCGGCGGCGAAGGCCGGGGTGCAGACCGGCGACATCATCACCGGGGTGGAAGGGCAGAAGGTGGAGCGGCCGCGGGACCTGTCCCGCCGGGTGGCCGACCTGGACCCCGGCCAGTCCGTCCGCCTGTCCCTGCTGCGCGACGGGCAGGAGCGCACCGTGACCGCCCAGGTGGGGGAGCTGCCGCGGGAGCGGGAGCAGGTGGCCGCCAACGACCAGGCCCCGTCCCAGGACGGGACCCTGGGCCTGACGCTCGCCCCCATCACCCCGGACGTGCGCCAGCGTCTGGGGCTGGAGGAGGCGTTGCAGGGCGCGGTCGTCACCAACGTGGTGCCGAACAGCGCGGCGGCGGAGCGGGGCTTCCGCCCCGGCGACGTGATCACCCGCGCCAACCGCGACCAGGTGAAAAGCCCCCGCGACCTGGCCAACGCCGTGGAGCAGGCCCGCAAGGAAGGCCGCGACTCGGTGGTGGTGCTGCGCCGGACGGAAGACGGCTCCGTCTTCGTGCCCCTGCCGCTGAAGCCGCAGGGGGCGGGGTAAGAAAGTGACCCTCAGCCCCTGACCGCCTCGGCGACCAGGGGCGCCAGGGCAAGGGCATTCGTGGGGTGCGGGACGCCGTCTGCGGAGACCACCGTGTCGATGCCGGCGGCGCGGAAGCGGTCGGCCATGTCCGGCCCGCCCACCGCGTGGGCCGTGGCGGCCAGCAGGCGGGCGGCGCCGGCGGCCCTGGCCGCGCGGGCGATGTCCAGCATGGTCCCGCCGGAACTGATGATGTCGTCCACCAGCAGCACGGTCCGGCCCGTGAGGTCGGTGCCGACCGGCAAGGCGCAGGACACGTCCCGGTCCCCCCGCCGCACCTTGCGGCCGCACAGGCCCTCGATGCCCGCGGCCTCGACGACGCCGGCCACCAGGGGCTCCGCCTCCTCATCCGGGCCCAGCACCAGCCAGGACCCGTCCGCCCCCTGTGCCCGCGCCCAGGCGCCCACCAAGGGGGCCACGCTCAGGGCATGGGCTTCCCGCCCGGGGAAAACCTCCGCCAGGTCGTGGGTGCGGTGCAGGTGGGGCTCCACCGTGACGATGCGGTCGAACAGGCCGGCCAGCCATTGCCCCACCACCCGCTGGCTCACCACCTCGCCCGGGTTGAACTCCATGTCCTGGCGCATGTAGGCGAGGTAGGGCGCCACCAGGGTCAGCCGTTCCGCCCCCCGCTCCCGCAGGGCAGAGGCGAGGAAATGCAACTCCACCAGCTTGTCGTTGGGCCGGTCCAGGGACCGGACGACCACCGCCTCCCGCGGGGCAGCCTCCAGCCGGACCAGGCTTTCCCCGTCGGGGAAGCGGTGGAGCGCCACCTCCCGCCAGGACATGCCCAGCGCCTGAGCCAGCGACTGCGCGAAGGCCCGGCTGTCCGGGAAGCCCACCAGCAGACTGTCCATCATCCCCCACCCCGAATTCCCCTGGGCTGACGGGTATACCCCGCGTGGCCCCGCGGCGGGAATACGATCCTCGGCCTATGCAGCGCGCGCCCGGCCCCGGTTTGGCACTGGCGTAAATCCTGGAATGGATTTATTCGAAAGGGGTGCGCTTTTGGGCGGATGTTAACACCTTCGCGGGCGCTATACGCCGGGGGCGGCGGTCGGTGTACGCACCGGGGGCCGGGTCGGGCGTGCGGGGAGGCTTGATGGAACCGTTGGAGCTGTCAGAGCGGGAGTACAATGCCCTGGAGGAGGCCCTGCTGGCCTCTGCCCGCGGCCGGGCATTCCTGCGGCAACGGGACCGGCAGACCCGCCTGGTCGCCCAGGACGACTGGCGCCAATTGCTGAACCAGTTGACGGAGCAGGTGGCCAAGCTGTCCGCCGGGGCAGCCCCCCTGGCCGTCGCGGCCATGCCCGACATCGCCGGCCAGAACCCGCACCTGCGCATCATGCGGGAGGAGCTGAAGCAGCTTTCCAACTATATCGAGCAGACGCGGCAGGAGATCGCCCAGCTCCGCCCCCTGGACGCGGGCGCCAACCGCATCATGGCGGCCACCAACGAGCTGGACGCCATCGTCACCGCCACGGAACGGGCCACCAGCGACATCCTGAACGCCACGGAGCGCATCCAGGCCCTGCTGGGCCGGCTGCCGCCCAGCGACATCACCAACGACATCGAGGCCCAGACCATCGAGATCATGACGGCGTGCAGCTTCCAGGACATCACCGGGCAGCGCACGACCAAGGTGGTCAACACCCTGCGCTACATCGAGCAGCGCGTGAACACCATGATCGAGATCTGGGGCGTGGAGGAGCGGGGCGGCGGCCCGGCGCCGCCGCAGGCCGACGGGCTGTTCGCCACCCGGCCGGACGACCACCGGCCGGACAAGCACCTGTTGCACGGCCCCAGCGACAACGGCGTCAGCCAGGAAAACATCGACGCCCTGTTCGACGCCATGGACGCCGCGCCCCCGGCGCCCGAGCCGGAGATGCCGGAGCCGCCGGCCGACGACATGGACGATTGGGGCGCCGCCCTGGCCGAGGCGGCTCCCCCACCCCCGCCCCCTCCCCCGCCGCCACCCCCGCNCGCCACCCCCGCCTCCGCCGCCCCCTCCCCCGCCGCCCGCGGGACCGAAGCCGGGGCAGACCGCGTCGCAGGCGGACATCGACGCCCTGTTCGGGTGAGCCATGGGCAGCGACGGCGCCCCCAGCCCCCGCGTGCGCCTGAGCCAGGCCCAACTGGACCGCGCCTGCGACCGGCATCATGCCTATCTGTCCGGCCGGTCGGGCGGGGCGCGGCTGAACCTGCCCTTCTTCGACCTGTCCGGCCTGGACTTCCACGGCCGGAACCTGACCAACGCCAACCTATCCGGCGCCGTGCTGCGCGGCGCCGCCCTGGCCGGGACGACCCTGGACTATGCCGACCTGTTCGGCTGCGACCTGCGGGACGCCGACCTGACGGGGGCCCACCTGACCCGTACCGACCTGCGCGCCGCCTGCCTGAAGGGCGCGACGCTGCAGGGCGCCCGGATGGTGGAATGTGACCTGCGCGACGGCGCGCCGGCAGCCGGTGCGCGCACGGACTTCCGCCTGCTGGGGTTCGAGATCGGGCCCGCGGACATCAGCGCCAGCACCATGGCTGGGGTGGACCTGACCCGGGCGCGGATGAGCGGCAGCGTGGCCCGGGGCACGGACTTCACCGGCGCCATCCTGACCGGGGCGCGGCTGCTGTGGGCCGACCTGCGCGACGCCACCCTGGCGGGGGCCGACCTGACTGGTGCCGCGCTGGAGGGCACGGATCTGCGCGGCGCCGACCTGACCGGCGCCACGGTGGAACCCGAGGCCCTGGCCGTGGCCGTCCGCTGTGACGGGGACATGGCGCGCATCGGGGCCCTGGCCCATGGCGGGGAGGAGCCGGAAGACCTGCCGGGCTTGGCCGGGCCGTCCGGCGCGGCCCTGGCGACCATGCTGGACCGGCATGCCAAATGGGTCGCCAGCGGGGGCAAGCAGGGCCGGCAGATGGATGTCAGCGGCCTGGACCTGACCGGGGCCGACCTGGCGGGCCGGGTGCTGACCCTGGTGAAGGCCACAAACGCCACCCTGCGCGGCGCCGACCTGCGCGGCGCCCAGATGCAGGCCGCCTTGCTGGCGGGGGCTGACCTCCGCTCCGCCGACCTGCGCTTCGCCGATTTGCGGGGCGCCACCCTGGACCGGGCCAACCTGATCGATGCCAACCTGGAAAACGCCAACCTGGCCTTGCTGGTGACGGCCAAAGGCTGCCAGGTGCGCAGCTCCCTGGTACGCGCCCGGATGGCCGGCGCGGCGCTGCACGGGGCAAGCCTGGCCGGTGCCGACCTGACCGGTGCCGACCTGACGGGGGCGGACCGGTCGGGGGCGGACTTCAGCGACTGTTGCCTGGACGGGGTGCGGGGATAGCCCCTACCGCCCGCTCGCCTTCTTCTCGATGCTGTCGATGTGGTCGAGGCCGGGGAGGATCTCGGAGCGGATGAACTCGACCCGCTTCTGGGGCCCGCCGCCGCCCTGGGGGAAGCGCTGCTTCCAGAGGGCCATCTTCACCGCCAGGCCGCAGAGCACGCCGCCGATGGTGACGTGGTGGCTTTCGATGTCGTGGCGGACGGCGCGGAAGCTGTCGGCGCTGATGTCGTTCCAGAAATCCTTGCTGCGCCGGTCGAAGGCCTCGAACCGCCCGGTGATGGAGGTGGTGATGGAGGTGAGCTTGGACTGCACGTCGGCCAGCATCTTGACCATCTGCCGGTCACGGGCGACCAAGTCGCTTTCCTTCGCGTCCATGGCCCATTTCATGAACCGCTGCACCTCTGGCACCAGCCCGTCCAGGCAGTTGCGGAAATAGGCTAGCGACAGGAAGACGTCGCCATATTCCTCCAGGAAGTCGGGGATGTCCTGGAGCTTCACCTTCAGCTTTTCCGACAGGAGCCGCAGGTTGCGCAGCGCCTCCTCCCGGTCGGGGTTGGCCAGCATGGCCAGGATCTCCGACACGTCGCTGACCTGCCGTTCCTCCCCGCCATAGACCTGCTGCAGCAGGGGGCGGGTGAAGTCCTTCATGTAGCCCGTCAGTTCCCCCCGCTTGCCCTCGGACAGCTTGAGGTGGTCGGCATTGTTCACGGCGATTCCAAGCCGCCGCAATTCCTTGCGCAGGGTGTAGACGTCGAAGCTGTTGATGCGGGTCAGCTTGGCGATCTGCACCATGTCCACCCGCAGTTCCTTGGTGTGGGTGGGGAACAGGCTGCCCAGGTGCTCGGCGCTGACCTGGCCGCTGCCGGTCTGCCGGTCGTGGAAGACCTCCACCACCGTTTCCAGCCGGGCGTTCTTGATCAGCTTGGACCGCCGCAGCCCCGGCGTGGACACCGGCAGCATGGCCATGGGCAGGATGTGCAGCGCGTCCCGCGACTTGTCGTCGAACAGGGGCCCGTCCGCGTCGGCGGGGGCGCAGGGGGCGCAAGGGGCGGCGGTGGGGGATTCGGGCATCGACATGGTCGCGGACACTACCACGGCAGGCCCGGCCTTGGCGTGTCCAGAGGGTCAGGAAAGGGGACTTGCGAATTCGAAAGAATCCGGCACGGGCGCAGGGATCTTTCGAATTCGAAAGCGCCGTGACTCACCGTCCCCGGAACAGGGCCCCCAGCACGCCGCGCACCAGCTCCTTGCCCAGGCGCTGGCCCATGCTGCTGCCGACCGAGCGGGCGACGGACTTGGCCAACGCCTCCCCGAAGCTGTCGGTCCGGCGCCCGGCTGATTTGCCGCGGGCGGGCTTGGCCGGTTGCTCCCCCCAGACAGCACCGCCCAACCCACCCCAGGGGCTGCCCGGCCCCTGGCCCGGGTCGCTGCCAGCCGGGGGCAGCGGGTCGCCGCCGCGGGGCTCCGGGAAAGGCGGCGGTGCCTGGACCTTGCGGGTCAGCAGCTCATGGGCCGATTCCCGGTCGATGGCCTGGTCGTAGCGGCCGGCCAGGGGGCTGGCGCGCAGCATGGCGGCCCGTTCCTCCGCCGTGGCGGGGCCGAGCCGCGCCTCCGGCGGGCGGACCAGCACCCGCTCCACCGGGGTGGGGGTGCCCTGGGCGTCAAGGGTGGAGACCAGCGCCTCCCCCACCGCCAGCTCGGTGATGGCCTTGCCGGTGTCGATGGCGGGGTTGGGGCGGAACGTCTCCGCCGCCGCCCGCACCGCCTTCTGGTCACGGGGGGTGAAGGCGCGCAGGGCATGCTGCACCCGGTTGCCTAGCTGGCCCAGCACCGTCTCCGGCAGGTCCAACGGGTTCTGGGTGACGAAATAGACGCCCACCCCCTTGGACCGGATCAGCCGCACCACCCGCTCCACCTGGTCCACCAGGGCGGCGGGGGCATCGTCGAACAGCAGGTGCGCCTCGTCGAAGACGAAGACCAGGCGCGGCTTCTCCACGTCGCCCATCTCCGGCAGTTCCTCGAACAGCTCCGCCAGCAGCCAGAGAAGGAACGTGGCATAGAGCTTGGGGGCGCTGTTCATCAGCTTGTCGGCGGCCAGGACGGAGACATAGCCCCGCCCGTCCGACGTGGTGCGCATGATGTCCGCCAGCTCCAGCGACGGCTCGCCGAAGAAACGGTCCCCGCCCTGGCTTTCCAGCTCCAGCAACTGGCGCTGGATGGCACCGACGGAGGCCTTGGTTACGTTGCCGTAGCGGGTGGACAGCTCCCCCGCATTGTCGGCCACGAAGGCCAGGAGGGCGCGCAGGTCCTTCAGGTCCAGCAGCAGCAGGCCGTTGTCGTCCGCGGCGCGGAACGCCACGGTCAGCACGCCGGCCTGGGTGTCGTTCAGGTTCAGCAGCCGGGCCAGCAGCACGGGCCCCATCTCCGACACGGTGGTGCGGATGGGGTGGCCCTGGTCGCCCAGCAGGTCCCAGTACAGGGTCGGCACCCCGCGGTAGGACAGGGCAAGGCCCAACTCCTTCGCCCGCGCCTCCAGCTTCGGGTGGGGTTTGCCGGGCTGGCTGAGGCCGGACAGGTCGCCCTTCACGTCGGCCAGGAACACCGGCACGCCGGCGTCGGAGAACCCCTCGGCCAGGGATTGCAGGGTCACGGTCTTGCCCGTGCCGGTGGCCCCCGCGATCAGGCCGTGGCGGTTGGCGTAGCGCAGGTCCAGCCGCGCCTCCTTGGCACCACCCCCCGTGCCCCGACCGATCAGGATGTGACCGCCGCCCATGCTAGCCTCCCGTCGCCGCGGACCCGCTGCCCCCGTTCCCCTCGGGGGGGTGGGGGCGGTCCTGCCGGGGGTCAACGGTACAGCCATTCCGGCCGGCCGACGCCGCGCCCGTTCGGGGAAGCCGGCCTACCCCTTGCTATCCTTCCGTTTGCGGTAGGACCCGCCTTGGCCTAGAGTGTCACGTGACGACGGGCCGCGGCCCGACCGACCCGGCGGTGTGGGGACTGACTGCATGCGGGCAGCGCTGTTCGGCGCCCTGATCCTTTTGGCCGCCGTCCAACTGGCCGGGGCGGTGCTGGGCATCCAGCATGAATGGCAGCAATACCGCCTTGCCACCGTGCGGGTGGAGCAGAAGGGCATCAGCCGCGCCCTGCTGGATGGCGTCCGGGATTTCTCCTTCGAGCGGGGCCTGGTGGCCGTCTCCATCGGCCGTGCCGGCCGGGACCAGGGCATCCGCGGGCAGGTGGCCCGGCACCGCCAATCTTCCGACACCATCCTGGACGGTGCGCTGCGGTCCCTGGAAGCCGCCTCCCCCGATGGGGCGCTGGTCGGCGCCATCGCCCAAGTCCGCGCCAGCCGGGCCGAGGTCATGACGCTGCGGGCGGAGGTGGACGCCCTGCTGGACGGGGAGGAGGCGGCCCGGCCCGCCCGGCTGGCCCTGCTGGACCGGTGGGTGGAGGTGGGCCACCGGCATGTGGGCGCCCTGCTGGCCCTGACCGCCGCCATCAACGAGCCCGGCGGCAACGACGATGCCGCCACCGCCACGGCGGAGATGCTGGTCCTGGATGCCGTGTCCCTGCGGACGGAGGCGGGGCACGACGTGGTCGGGCTTTATGCCGGCGCCCTGGCGGGGCGCCCGGTGGACGAGGCGGCGCGGCTACGCTTCGCCGCTTCCCTGGCCCGGGTGGAGGCGACCTGGAACGCCGTGCGGCACCGGGTGGGCAACAGCCGGGACGAGGTGATGGCCGAGGCGCTGCGCCAGGCGGAGTCGGCCTATTTCCAACGCTTCATGGGCCTGCGCGCGCAGTATCTGGAGGGCGGGCCGGAGGCGCTGGGCGGCAACGGGGCTGCGGACCTGATGCGGCTGGGCGTCGGCGCGCTGAACGCCATCGCCGACCTGGTGGCCGACGCCGTGCAGCGGGCCGACGAGGCGGCAACCCGGCTGGAGGGGGCGACCCGGAATGCCATGTTCCTGGCGGTGGGCCAGTTGCTGCTGTCCCTAGCCACGGCGGCCTTCGCCCTGTGGCTGGTGCGCAGCCGGGTGACCCGGCCGATCGAGAAGCTGACCCACACCATGAGGGAGCTGGCCGCCGGCAACCTGGAGGTCACCGTGCCGGAGGAGTCCGGCTCGGGCGAGATGGGGTCCATGGCCAAGGCCCTGGCCGTGTTCAAGCAGACCGCCCACCAGCTGGCCGTGGACAACCGCGAACGCCGCCGGGCCGAGCGGCTGCTGACGGTGGAGCGCGGCATCCTGGAGATGGCGGCCGCCGGCGCCGACTTAGCGGCCGTGCTGGCCGCCCTGTGCCGCGGCATCGAGGAGCAGATCGACGGGGCCCTGTGCTCCATCGTCCTGGTGACCCCGGACGGGCTGCGCATCACCAACGGCGCCGCCCCGCGCCTGCCCAAGGAATATCTGGACGCCATCGAGGGGGTGGCGGTGGGGCCGGACGCCGGGTCCTGCGGCACGGCCATCTACCGGCGGGAGCCGGTGGTCGTCGCCGACATCGCCACGGACCGGCGCTGGGCCCGCTACAAGGACGCCGCCCTGGCCCACGGCCTGCGCGCCTGCTGGTCCCTGCCCATCCTGACGCCGGAGGGGGAGGCGCTGGGCGCCTTCGCCATCTATCTTAAGGAACCGCGCCAGCCCCAGGACTGGGAGCTGGGCCAGGCCCGCCGCGCCACCCACCTGGCCTCCCTGGCCATCGCCGGGCGGCGGGCGGCGGAGCAGCTGGAGCAGGCCAAGGCCGAGGCCGAGCTGGGCAGCCGCACCAAGTCGGAGTTCCTGGCCAACATGAGCCATGAGCTGCGCACCCCGCTGAACGCCATCATCGGCTTCGCGGAGGTGCTGGACGCGGAGCTGCAGCGCATCGACAGCCCCATCGCCAGCTCCGGCTATGCCCAGGACATCGTCATGTCCGGCCGGCACCTGCTGACCTTGATCAACGACATCCTGGACGTGTCCAAGATGGAGGCCGGCCGGGTGGAGCTGCGGGAGCGCATCTGCGACGTGGCGGAGCTGCTGCATGGCTGCGAGCGCATCGTCCGCGCCCGCGCCATGGAGCGGCGGCTGCTCCTGTCGGTGGAAGTGCCCCAGGGCATCCCGCCGGTGCTGGTGGACGACGTCAAGTTCAAGCAGATCATCCTGAACCTGCTGTCCAACGCCATCAAGTTCACCGCCACCGGCGGCAAGGTGACCGTCATCACCAGCATCGACCCTGCCCGCGGCCTGTCCGTGGCGGTGACCGACACGGGCATCGGCATCAAGCCGGAGGACATCCCCAAGGTGTTCGTGCCCTTCCACCAGGTGGACAACATCTATGCCCGCAACAACCCGGGCACGGGCCTGGGCCTGACCCTGTCCAAGGGCATGGCGGAGCTGCATGGCGGCAAGCTGACCCTGGACAGCGTCTTCGGCCAGGGCACCACCGCCACCCTGACCCTGCCCCCCGCCCGCATCGTCTGGAACGAGCTGGCGGACATGATGGGGTGAGGGGGGGGAGTCCGGCGGCGGGGTTGGATTCACACGGACGGCACGGACACGCCACGGACAGGCACGGACGAGAAAGGATTGGCTGCGCCGCTTGGGTCGGGTGCCGCCGGAGGCATTGTTCCTTGTCCGTGTCGTCCGTGCCCTTGTCCGTGACGTCCGTGAAAAACCTTCACGCCTTCAGGAAGGTCACGCCGCCGCCATGTCCAGCGCCGGGTAGTCGGTGTAGCCCTTGGCGTCGCCGCCGTAGAAGGTAGCGCGGTCGGCCGGGGCCAGGGGTGCTCGCAGTTGCAGGCGGCGGACCAGGTCGGGGTTGCTGATGAAGGGGATGCCGAAGGCCACCGCGTCGGCGGCACCCGACTCCACCGCCTGGACGGCGCTGTCCCGGTCATAGCCGCCGTTCAGGATGTAGGGCCCCGTGAAGGCCCGGCGCAGCAGGCCCGCCACGCCGGGTGCCCCGGCCGGGCCCGCCATGGGATGGCCGGGCACCACCGGCTCGATCACATGCAGGAAGGCCAGGCCGAAGCGGTTCAGCTGCTCCGCCGCGTGGCCGAAGGTGGCGGCGGGGTCGCTGTCGGTGATGTCGTTGAAGGGGTTGGTGGGGCTGAGGCGCACGCCCACGCGGGACGCGCCGAACACGTCCACCACCGCCGCCGTCACCTCCAGCAGGAAACGGGCGCGGTTCTCCACGCTTCCACCGTACTGGTCGGTGCGCTTGTTGGTGCCGTCGCGCAGGAACTGGTCGATCAGGTAGCCGTTGGCGCCATGGATCTCCACCCCGTCGAAGCCGGCGGCCTTGGCCTGGGCGGCGCCGTGGGCGTACTGGGCGACGATGCCGGCGATCTCCCCCGTCTCCAGGGCGCGGGGGGTCGGGTATTCCTTCATCCCCTCATGGGTATAGACGCTGCCCTTGGCGGCGATGGCGCTGGGGGCCACCGGCAGGGCCCCGCCCGGCTGGAACACGGGGTGGGAGATGCGGCCCACATGCCAGAGCTGGAGCGCGATCCTGCCGCCCGCGGCGTGGACGGCGTCCACCACGGCCTTCCAGCCCTCCACCTGCGCCTCGTTGAAGATGCCGGGGGTGTCCGGGTAGCCCTGGCCCTGCTGGCTGACCTGCGCGCCCTCGGTGATGATCAGGCCGGCGGAGGCGCGCTGGCGGTAATAGTCCACGGAAAGCGGGTTCGGCACCTGGCCGGCGGCGGCGCGGCTGCGGGTCATGGGGGCCATCACCACGCGGTTGGCGAGGTCGATGTCGCCCAGCCGCACGGGGCTGAAAAGGTCGGTCTTGCTCATGGTCGTCGTCCGGGAGACGTTCAGGGGGGACCCGCCGCCGGGGCGGCCGGGTTCACGGAGGGATATAATGTACCGGTCAGTAAAGTAAAGTGACCGCCATCACCCTTCTCCGCCCGAAAGGGGGACCTGTGCGCTTTCTCCGGAAAACATGTCCCGTGCCCCTCGCATTTCCAGGGGGATGCCGTAAGATGCGGGCGCGGGCCGCACCCCTGGCCCGTGCCACCTGTCCGGACCGATGGTCTATCTAGAAATTGCCGCCGTCCTGCTGCTGATCCTGCTGAACGGTTTCTTCGCCATGTCGGAGCTTGCGGTGGTCTCCGCCCGCAAGCTGAGGCTCCAGCAATTGGCCGAGGAGGGGCGCAGCGGCGCCCGGATCGCCCTGGTGCTGCAGGAGGAGCCGTCGCGGTTCCTGTCCTCCGTCCAGATCGGCATCACCCTGATCGGCATCATCAACGGCGCCGTGGGCGGCGCCACCCTGGCGGACCGGCTGGGCACGGTGCTCGATTCGTACCCCCTGCTGGCGGGCTATGGCCGCACGGTGGCCGTGGTGCTGGTGGTCTTCGCCATCACCTACCTGTCTCTGATCGCGGGCGAGCTGGTGCCGAAGCGCATCGCCCTGAACAGCGCGGAGCGGATCGCCGTCTTCGCCGCGCCGATCATGAACGGGCTGAGCCGGGCCACCTCCCCCTTCGTCTGGCTGCTGGGCGCCTCAACCGAGGCCATGCTGCGGCTGCTGCGGGTGCCGGAGAAGAGCGAGCATGTGATCACCGAGGAAGAGGTGAAGAACATGATCGCGGAGGGCACCGCGTCCGGTGTGTTCGAGCCGGAGGAGAAGCGGATGATCGAGGGCGTCATGCGGCTGGCCGACCGCACCGTCCGCTCGGTCATGACGCCCCGGCTGGAGGTGAAGTGGCTGGACGTGGACGACGAACCCGCCGCCATCAAGCAGGACATCCGTGAGAGCGGCCATTCCCGCCTGCCCGTCTGCCGGGGGGAGTTCGATGACGTGCTGGGCATCGTCCATACCAAGGACCTCCTGAACAGCCTGCTGGGCGACCAGCCCTTCGACCTGCGCCACGCCATCAAGGACGCGCTGGTGGTGCATGACGGGACGGAGGTCATGCGCCTGCTGGAGCTGTTCAAGCAGTCGGGCGAGCAGATGGCCGTGGTGGTGGACGAGTACGGCACGGTGGAAGGCATCGTCACCCTGACCGACGTGCTGGAGGCCATCGCCGGGGAGCTGCCCGAATCGGGCGACGACGCCGACAGCGACCTGGTCCGCCGGGCCGACGGGTCCTTCCTGATCGACGGCATGCTGGCGGTGGAGGAGGTGGAAGCCCATCTGGGCCTGAAGTCCCTGCGGGACGAGGACAGCGGCTACCACACCCTGGCCGGCTTCCTGCTGTTCAAGTTCGGCCGCATCCCCACCGCCGGCGAGGTGGTGGAGCATGACGGCTACCGGTTCGAAGTCGTCGACATGGACGGCCGCCGCATCGACAAGGTCCTGGTCAGCATCGTGCCCGACGCGGAGATGGGGGCGTGAGGTGATGCCCCCGGTTCGGCGGGTGTCGCGTGCTTGAAGGCGTGGCGGAAGGATTTGGGCACGGATGAACCCGGATGATGTCCGGATGGTCAGGGATGCCGGGGTGCGGTGACGCCTGACGTGACTATCGGAAAGCCATCAATGCCTGCGGCGCTTCCAGGGGAAGGCGCCGCAGGCAGGCGCCCATCCCGTCTGGCATCCCTTCCGCAGGCAAGCCGCTAAATCCGTGTCATCCGGCATCCATCCCTTTCATCCGTGCCCAAATCCTTCCGCACCCCCTCCACCCCCGATGTCACCCCCGCATTGTCGCCCGGTCCCCGCAGAAGGGGTTGGTCTGGCGTTCCTGGCCGAAGGTGGACGGGTTGCCGTGGCCGGGCAGGAAGGTGATGTCGTCGCCCAGGGGGAACAGCTTTTCCCGGATGCTGCGGATCAGCGTGGCGTGGTCGCCCCCGGGGAAGTCGGTGCGGCCGATGCTGCCCTGGAAGATCACGTCGCCCACCACGGCGAAGCGGCTGGGGGCGTGGTAGAATACCACATGGCCGGGGGAGTGGCCCGGGCAGTGCAGCACCGACAGGGTCAGGTTGCCCACCGTCACCGTGTCCCCCTCCGCCAGCCAGCGGTCGGGGGTGAAGGTCTTGGCGTAGCGCATGCCGTATTCCAGGCCGCGGACCGGCAAATCCTCCAGCCAGAAGCCGTCCGCCGTGTGCGGCCCTTCCACGGGCACGCCAAGCTGCGCCTTCAGGTCCGCCACGCCGGCCGCATGGTCCACATGGCCATGGGTGACCAGGATGCGCTCCACCGTCAGCCCGTGCTGGCGCAGGGCGGCCTGCACCTGCGACGGCTCCCCGCCCGGGTCGATCACCGCGGCCTTGTTCGTGGCCGTGCACCACAGGATGGAGCAGTTCTGCTGGAACGGCGTGACCGGGATGATCATCGCCTTCAGCGGCGGGAGGGTCTGGGCGGTCATCGGGTCATCCCCCGTAGGTCGGATTAGCGGCGTCCGCCGCGTAATCCGACGGCTTTCGCCGTCGGCGTCGGATTACGGTGCATCGCACCTAATCCGACCTACCACAAGCCTCCTCACCCCTCCACCCACGCGATGCGCAGGATGTTGGTGTTGCCCGGGGTGCCGAAGGGGACGCCGGCGGTGACGACGATGCGGCTGCCGGCGGGGGCCAAGCCGTGGTCGTGGGCCAGGCGGGTGGCCTTCTGCACCATCTCGGCGAAGGTGTGCACGTCACTGGTGTGGATGGCGTGGACGCCGAAGGACAGGGTCACCCGGCGGGCCGTGTTCAGGTTGCTGGTCAGGCCGATGATGGGCACGTCGGGCCGTTCCCGCGCGGCGCGCAGGGTGGTGGAGCCCGAGGTGGTGTAGGTGACGATGCTGGCCGCCTGGATGGTGCGGGCCACCTGGCGGGCGGCGGCGGTGATGGCGTCGGCCGTGGTGCTTTCCAGGTCGGGGTGGGCGGCGTCCACGATCTTCTTGTAGTTGGGGTCCCGCTCCACGCGCTTGGCGATGCGGTCCATGATGGTGACCGCCTCGATGGGGTACTGGCCGGCGGCCGTCTCCGCCGACAGCATCACCGCGTCCGCCCCGTCATAGACGGCGGTGGCCACGTCCGATGCCTCCGCCCGGGTGGGCGTGGGGGAGGAGATCATGCTTTCCAGCATCTGGGTGGCCACGATCACCGGCTTCCCGGCGATGCGCGCCTCCCGCACGATCTGCTTCTGGAGGGAGGGCACGTCTTCCGGCGGCATCTCCACGCCAAGGTCGCCGCGGGCCACCATGATGCCGTCGGACAGCTCGACGATCTCTTCCAGGTGCTGGATGGCGCTGGGCTTCTCCAGCTTGGACAGCAGCGCCGCCCGGCCGGCGATCAGGCGCCGCGCCTCCGCCACGTCCTCCGGCCGCTGCACGAAGGACAGGGCGACCCAGTCCACGCCGATCTCCAGGGCATAGCGGAGGTCGTCCCGGTCCTTGGGCGTCAGCGGCGACAGTGGCAGCACCGCGTTGGGCACGTTCACGCCCTTGCGGTCGGAGATGCGGGTGCCGGCCTCCACCTCCGTCTCGGCGAAGTCCTCCCCGTGGCGCAGGACGCGCAGCCGCACCTTGCCGTCATCCACCAGCAGGATGGTGCCTTCGGCAATGGCGCGGAAGATTTCCGGGTGGGGCAGGCCCACGCGGGTCGCGTCGCCGGGGGTCTTGTCCAGGTCCAGGCGGAACTTCTGGCCCTGGGTCAGGGTCACCGGCCCGTTGGCGAAGGTCCCGACGCGCAGCTTGGGGCCCTGCAGGTCCGCCATGACACAGACGGGGCGGCCCGACTCCTCCTCCACCGCGCGGATGGCCCTCAGTCGCTCGGCATGGTCCTCTTGGCGGCCATGGCTGAAGTTCAGGCGGAACACGTCCGCCCCAGCCTGGAACAGGGCCCGGATCATCTCCGGGCTGGAGGAGGCCGGGCCGAGGGTGGCCACGATCTTGGTCAAGCGCTCACGGTGAAGGGTGGCGGCCTTGCGCTTCATGGATGGCGGTGTCCTTCTGGGGGTCCCGGGCGGCGGGCCCTGCCGGGCCTTCTGTAATGGAATTACACGATCAGGATCGCGCGAAAGTCATTGACGTTGGTGCGCGTCGGCCCCGTCACGACAAGGCTCCCAATGGCCTTGAACAGGGTGTAGGCGTCATTGTCCGCCAGGGCTTGGGTAGGATTCTTACCCGATTGGCGGGCCTCTGCCAAGCCATTGGGGGTAAGGATCGCCCCGGCCGCGTCTTCCGTCCCGTCGATCCCGTCCGTGTCGCAGGCCAGGGCCCAGACATTGGGCGCCCCGTCCAGGGCCAGCGCGAGGCCCAGCAGGTACTCCACGTTCCGCCCGCCGCGGCCCTGCCCGCGCACGGTCACCGTCGTTTCCCCGCCGGACAGGATCACGGTGCCCGGGGGGTGCTGCCGCGCCAGGACGGCATGGGCGGCACCCAGCTCCCGCGCCTCCCCCTCCAGGTCGTCGCCCAGGATGACGGGGTTCAGCCCGTGCTGCCGGGCCAGGTCCGCCGCGGCCTGTAGCGCCCGGGCAGGGGTGGCGACCATGCGGAATTCCGCCCGGTCCAGGCGCGGGTCGCCGGGCTTCGGCGTTTCCTCCGCCGCGCGCTCCAGGTGGGCGGCCACGGCGGGGGGTGGGGTGATGCCATACTTGGCCAGGATGGCGCGGGCGTCGGCGAAGCTGGTGGGGTCCGGCACGGTGGGGCCGCTGGCGATGGTGGCGGGGTCATCCCCCGGCACGTCGGACAGGCCCAGTGTCACGCAGGCGGCGGGGAACGCGGCGGCGGCCAGCCGCCCGCCCTTCACGGCGGACAGATGGCGGCGGACGGTGTTCATCTCCCCGATATTCGCCCCGCTGCGCAGCAGGGCCTTGTTCACGGCCCGCTTGTCCTCCAGCGTCAGCCCCGGCGCCGGTAGGGACAGCAGGGAGGAGCCGCCGCCGGAGATCAGGCAGAGCAGCAGGTCCCCCTCCCCCACACCCGCCGCCAGTTCCAGGATGCGTTGCGCCGCCTGCTGGCCGGCGGCGTCGGGCACGGGGTGCGCGGCCTCCACCACCTCGATCCGGGATGTGGGCGCCCCATGGCCGTAGCGGGTGACGACCAGGCCGGAGAGCGGGCCCTGCCAATGCGCCTCCACCGCCGCGGCCATGGCGGCGGCGGCCTTCCCGGCCCCAACCACCACCGTGCGGCCGGCGGGCGGGGGCGGCAGGGCCGGCGGGACCACCGTGTGGGCGGCGACGCTGTCCACCGCCGCGTCGAACAGGGCACGCAGCAAGGCTGCCGGTTCCAGACCCAAGACGACCCTCCGCCATCAGCATCCACCCGTCCGGCGGGCGGTTGCCGGCATCATGCGTCAGCCGGCGGCGGGACGGAAGCCGTGAAGCGCAAGGGGCCGAACGGTTTCCGAACCGGAACCACCTTTCCCCCAGCGGCATGCTGGGCTAAAGCTTGGGGCCACCATGGATGCCCCCGCCCCCCTGCTCACCCCCGGTGAGCCGCCCGCCGTCACCGTCCTGAACAGCCAAGGCCGCGCGCCGGTGCTGCTGGTCTGCGACCATGCCAGCAAGCGCGTGCCCGACGCGCTGGCCGACCTGGGCCTGCCGGACGCGGAGCTGTCCCGCCATATCGGCTGGGACATCGGGGCCGCGGCGGTGACGGAACGGCTGGCCGCCCTGCTGGACGCGCCCGCCGTGCTGACCGGCTATTCCCGGCTGGTGGTGGACTGCAACCGCCGCCCGGACGACCCCACCCTGATGCCGGAGATCAGCGACGGCACCATCGTGCCCGGCAACCTGAACCTGACGGCGGCGGAGCGGGAGCGGCGGCTGGCGGCCCTGTTCCGGCCCTATCACGACACCGTGGCGGGCCTGCTGGCGGCGAGCCTGGACCGGGGCATGGTGCCGGCGGTGATCTCCGTCCACAGCTTCACGCCAGTGATGCGGGGCTTCGCGCGGCCCTGGCATGTGGGGGTGCTGTGGAACCGCGACCCGCGGCTGGCCGTGCCCCTGCTGGAGTCGCTGGCCGCGGAGGGGGACTTGGTGGTGGGGGACAACGAGCCCTACTCCGCCCGCACCGGTTGCGGCCACACCATCAACACCCATTGCGAGCCGGCGGGCATCCCGTCCGTCATGCTGGAGATCCGGCAGGACCTGATCGGGGACGCAGACGGCGCCAACGCCTGGGCCGACCGGCTGCACCGGCTGTTCCGGCCCATCCTGGCCCGGGACGGGCTGAATGGTCTGAGGGTCTACTGAGCCGCTCAATCCCGCGGGGCGGCCGCCTCCAGCAGGGGGCCGACATCCAGGGCCTGCAGGTCGGCCATCACGGCCTGGAGTTGCTGGGCGCAGCGGCGGAGCTGTTCCGCGTGGAAGCGCATGGTGGCGGCATGGCTGGCGAGGTGGCCGTAGGGGAGGCGGGTCCGCATGTCGATGACCATGTCACGGCTCCTCAATGTCCAGGTATGGAATGCGTGTAATAAGCCTATGAGGTAATCCGACTGGCGCGGAGGTCCAGTCCGCGTTAGGTGCGAAGGGATCGCCATCCCCTTGGCTTTCGTTATAGGTCGAAAGCGAGTGTGCCAGAAAAGCCCAGGGGGAGGAGGGGTGATTCGCCGCGCTATCCCTGTGGATAGGAGGGATGGCGACGCCCCCTTGCCAGGGCCGGGCCGGAGGTGCCATCTCCTGGGCCAGACAGAGCCATCCACCCGAGGAGCCACCACCATGGACGACGCCACCCGTACCGAACTGGAGGCCGCAGCCTTCCGCCGCCTGGTCCAGCACCTGCGGGACCGGACGGACGTGCAGAACATCGACCTGATGAACCTGGCCGGCTTCTGCCGCAACTGCCTGTCCAAATGGTACCGGGCCGCGGCAGAGGAAAAGGGCATGGCCATGAGCTATGACGAGGCGCGGGAGATCGTCTATGGCATGCCGTACGAGGAGTGGAAGGCAAAGCACCAGGTGGAGGCCACGCCGGAGCAGCAGGCCGCCTTCGCCAAGAGCAGCGCCGCCAGCCACTGAGGGCATCGGCCCGGCATGACGGGCGGGGACAAGGGCGTGCCGCCCCTTCCCCGTCCCTTGCGCGGGCCCGTCGGCGTGGGTATGGTCGCGCCCTTCCGAACGACCACCCGAACGAGGCACCCCCATGTCTGACGCGGCAACCACGACCGACGTCGGCGGCATCGCAGCCGAGCGCCTTCGCTCCTTCATCGAGCGCATCGAGCGCCTGGAGGAGGAGAAGAAGGGCATCCAGGACGACATCAAGGACATCTTCGCCGAGGCCAAGGGCACCGGCTTCGACGTGAAGACCATCCGGCAGATCATCCGCCTCCGGAAGATGGAGAAGGACGACCGGCAGGAGAGCGAAGCCCTGCTGGAGCTGTACAAGGCCGCCCTGGGCATGGAGTGACCCGTCGGGGCGCGCCGGGCGGGGGCAAGGGCCCCAAGGTCGCCGGCGCGCCCCCACCCCATTGGGGCGAATGACCGGGAACCGGGCCCGGGATGCCGGCGTGCCTGGGCCGGCGGGGGTGTCCGGTGGGGCCATGACGCCCCGATATCCCCTTTCAGCTTGCAGGCCTATCCGCAAAGATATACCTCCCTTTGGCAGGAAGCCGTGTCGGCGCAACCGCGGTAGCGGATAGGACGTCGGGACGGCCTTGGCCTGACCGATCCCGCGCGGCGTGCCGGCTGGCCTCGCCGGGCTCCCCGTTGTGCCGGAGTGCCATGTCCGCCCTGGACGTACGCCCCATCTTCTATGTGATCGGCAGCCTGCTGGTGGTGCTGGCCACGGCGATGCTGGTGCCCATGCTGGTGGACCTGTCCACCGGCCACCGGGACTGGCAGACCTTCGCCGTGTCCGCGGCGCTGACCTTGTTCTTCGGCGTGCTGCTGATGCTGACCAACCGCACCCGCGGCATCAGCCTGAACCTGCGCCAGACCTTCGTGCTGACCACGCTGGCCTGGATCGTGGTGTGCCTGTTCAGCTCCCTGCCCTTCATGCTGTCGGAAAGCAAGCTGGGCTTCGCCGACGGCTTCTTCGAGGCCATGTCGGGCCTGACCACCACGGGGGCCAGCGTCTATGCCACCGTGTCCGACCTGCCGCCGGGCATCCTGCTGTGGCGGGCCTTGCTGGTCTGGCTGGGGGGCATCGGGATCGTCGGCATGGGTATCGTGATCCTGCCGTTCCTGCGGGTCGGCGGGATGCAGCTGTTCCGCGCCGAATCCTCCGACAAGTCGGACAAGGTGGTGCCGCGGGCGGCGGACTTGGCGTTGGGCTTCGGCTGGGTCTATCTGGCCCTGACCATCGCCTGCGTGCTGGGCATGACCACGGCGGGCATGGGCGTGTTCGACGCCATCTGCCATGCCATGGCGGCGCTGGGCACCGGCGGCTTCAGCACCCAGGACACCTCCATCGGCGCCTACAAGAGCCCGGGCGTGGAGTGGGTGACCATCCTGTTCATGTATCTGGGCTCCCTGCCCTTCGTCCGCTTCATCAGCATGGTCCGGGGCGACACCACCGCCCTGTGGCGGGACAGCCAGGTGCGGAACTACACCGTCTTCTGCCTGGTCGTGTCCGCCGTGCTGGCCCTGTACCTGCTGGGGTCGGGGCAGATGGGGATCGGGGAGGCGTTCCGGCACAGCCTGTTCAACTGCGTGTCCCTGATCACCACCACCGGCTTCGCCAGCACCGATTATACCCTGTGGGGGCCGGGGCCGGTGGCGCTGTTCTTCATCCTGACCTTCGTGGGCGGCTGCACCGGCTCCACGTCAGGCGGGATCAAGATGTTCCGGTTCGAGATCCTGTGGCTGGCCCTGCGCACCCAGGTGCACAAGCTGTTCAGCCCCCGCCGGGTGCTGCCCCTGGCCTATAACGGGAAGCCGGTGGACGCGGAGGTGATCGTGTCCGTCATGGGCTTCACCTTCGTCTACATGGCGCTGATCCTGATCATCGCCGTCGGCTTGGGGCTGACGGGGCTGGACTTCGTGACCGCCATATCCGGTGCCGCCTCCGCCCTGGGCAATGTGGGCCCGGGGCTGGGCAGCCTGATCGGGCCGGTGGGCAACTATTCCACCCTGGAGGACGAGGCCAAGTGGCTGCTGTCCCTGGGGATGCTGCTGGGCCGGCTGGAGCTGTTCACCGTGCTGGTCATGCTGAGCCCCAACTTCTGGCGGACCTAACAGCCCTCGACGAAGCCCCGACTCCGGTTTAAACATCTGTTTGAACCAAGAACACCGGGGAGGAACCGTCGATGAGCCGCATGGACCCGCGCGAGATCGCTTTCCTGCTGGACGAGGTGCTGGAGGTGCCCGGCCTGCTGGACCGGCCGCGCTTCGCCCACCTGGACCGCGGCGCCATCGACCAGGTGCTGGAGACGGCGGCCAAGCTGGCGGATGAGAAGTTCGGCCCCCACTACCACGAGGCCGACAAGCACGAACCGGACCGGGAGGGCGGCACCGGCAAGGTGGTGATGATCCCGCAGGTGAAGCAGGCGGTGGACGCCTTCGCCGAGGCCGGGTTCCTGGCCGCCCACCATGATGAGGAACGGGGCGGGTTGCAGCTGCCCTGGACCGTGGTGCAGGCGGCGTTCAGCTTCTTCCAGACCGCCAACATCGCCACGGCGGCCTATCCGTTCCTGACCATCGGCGCCGCCAACCTGATCGACAGCTTCGGGACCGAGGCGCAGAAGCAGCGCTACATGGCCCATATGCTGACGGGCCGCTTCTTCGGCACCATGGCCCTGTCGGAGCCGCAGGCGGGCAGTTCCCTGGCCGACATCCGCACCCTGGCCGTCCCCAACGAGGACGGGTCCTACAGCATCACCGGCACCAAGCAGTGGATCAGCGCCGGGGAGCATGAGCTGTCCGAGAATATCGTCCACATGGTGCTGGCCAAGATCAAGGGCGGGCCGGTGGGCGTGAAGGGCATCAGCCTGTTCATCGTGCCCCGCTACCGGGTGAACGAGGACGGGAGCTTAGGTGACCACAACGACGTGCGGCTGGTCAGCCTGCTGCACAAGATGGGCTATCGCGGCACCACCAGCACCATCCTGGCCTTTGGCGAGGAGGGGCGGTGCCAGGGCTTCCTGTTGGGGGAGCCGCACAAGGGCCTGTCCTACATGTTCCAGATGATGAACGAGGCGCGGATCGGTGTGGGCCTGGGGGCGGCGGCGCTGGGCTATGCCGGCTACCGCTACAGCCTGGAATACGCCAAGACCCGGCCCCAGGGGCGGCCGGCCCACGCCAAGGACCCGGCGAGCCCCATGGTGCCCATCATCGAGCACCCGGACGTGAAGCGCATGCTGCTGCAACAGAAGGCGGCGTCGGAGGGGGCGCTGGCCCTGTGCCTGCTGTGCGCTCGGCTGGTGGATGAGGAGAAGACCGCCGAGGAGCCCGAGGCCCGGAAGCGGGCCGCCCTGCTGCTGGAGGTGCTGACCCCCATTGCCAAGTCCTGGCCCTCGGAACACTGCCTGGAGGCCAACAAGTGGGCCATCCAGATCCTGGGCGGCTACGGCTACACCCGCGACTACCCGGTGGAGCAGTATTACCGGGACAATCGCCTGAACCCGATCCACGAGGGTACCTACGGTATCCAGGCCCTGGACCTGCTGGGCCGCAAGGCCTTCATGCAGGACGGCGCCGCCCTGGCCCTGCTGGGGCAGGAGGTCCAGGGCACCATCAAGGCCGCGGCCGAGGTGCCTGCCCTGGCGGGCTATGCGGCGGAGCTGGGCAAGGCCCTGGCCCTGGTGGGGGAGACGACGGCCACCCTTGGCAAGGCCATGGCCGGGGGCCAGGCGGCCCCCGCGCTGGCCAACGCCGTGGCCTATCTGGAGCTGGTGGGCCACACGGTGCTGGCCTGGACCTGGCTGCGGCTGGCCCTGGCGGCGAGCAAGGCCCTGGCCGAGGGCCGCGGCGACCCGGACCATCTGAACGGCAAGCTGGCGGCCTGCCGGTACTTCCACGCCTGGGAACTGCCCAAGATCCGGGCGCAGGCCAAGCTGCTGCAAAGCCTGGACACCACCACGCTGGAAACGCCGGCGGCGTGGCTGTGACGCTGGGTGACGTAACGAGACCTTAAGGTGACCAAAGGTGACGCTTAAGGTGACACGCGTCACCTTCCAAGTGCCTGGGAATGCTGGGACTTACGCCTTAAGGAGACTAACGAGACGGGGTCGGCACCACGTCACCTTTGTCTCCTTAAGCGCGCCCGGTCGGGCATGAAGGGGCCGCTGACGGCGGACGATGCTGCACGATGACCAAGACCCGGCGCCCGTGGGGGCACTGGGGTGGAGTGTGGCATGGGATAGGATTTTTGTCCAGGCGGGGCAAGCTCAGGGGGCGTCAGGCCGGGAGCACGGGGACTCTGATGGCCTTGGCCGCGGCAATGAGTTCCGCGTCCAGGCTGGCGAGGGGCAAGTCCCGACTATGCGCCAGGGCCAGATAAGCGGCATCATAGATCGTCAGCCGATGAGCGCGCGCCAACATGACGATAAGATGAGTGTCGGCAGGCAGCGGAGGGGCAACCAAGGTGACGTCCACCCTGCCAAGCTGGCTGATGAATCCTGCCACCTCGTCGGCCGTGACCCGGCGGCGACGCTCCGCCATCAGAAGTGCATTCGTGACTTCCAGCGACCACAGGGCCGGGGCGACGGCCCCTTCCGTTATGATCCGGTCCCATAGGGTGTCGATGGCGTCGTCCTTCTCCTCCGGGAACAGCCACGCCAACGTGACCGACGCATCGATCACGACGCTCAACGCCGGCCCTCGTTAATCAAGTCCTTGATGGACAGACCGCGGAGGGACAGTCCGGCACGGATGCGGCGGACCTCCGCCTGGATGGCGTCAACCTCTTCCCGCGAGACGACACGCCGCTCCGCGGCGGCCGGGCGCAGTTCGACCAGAGGCGCGCCCGCCTCGGTGACGACGACGGTTTCCCCGCTGGCGACGCGGCGGACCAGGGAGCGCGCGGCGTCGGGTATCTGCTCGATGGGCAGGATGGTGTCCATGGCTGTCCCCTTCCGGCTTCAGATGATAGGCGCGGCGGAGCGCGACGGGAAGTCCTATGCCTGGATTGAGGCGTAAGGGGAGTATTTGAACGCAGAGGACGCAGATGGCCGCAGAGGACACGGAGGGGTGCGTTTCCTTGCATGGTGGCGCCCCCGTCCCCTCTCCCCAGGGAGAGGGGAGGGTCAGTCCTGCCCGGTGCGGCGCACGGCACCTTCGCGGCCGGGTTCGGTGATGAACTCAATGCCGGCGGCCTCGAAGCAGGCGCGCAGGGCGTCGATGGTGGAGGCTTGGGGGAGGGTCTTGCCGGTCTCGAGGTTGTTCAGGGTGTTCTTGGAGACCTTGGAACGGTCGGCCAGCTCGTCCAGCGTCCAGGCCAGCAGGGCGCGGGCGGCGCGGCACTGGGCGGGGGAGAGGGAATAGCGGGGACCGGATTGGGTGGCGGGCCTTGACACCAGGAACCTTCTTGTGATCATATCACAATAGTTGGCGGAGAACCCCGCCCCACCCCCACCCTACCCAAGATGCCCCGCCGCGGCAAAGCCCGGCGGGACCGGAGGCGCCTTGCCATGATCAGCCCTGCCATCGCCGCCGCCCGGGCCAAGCTGGAGGAGATCGAGCGCCGGATGCAGACGGCCGGCGACGACGAGTCCAACCGCCTGTCCGCGGAGCTGGAACGCACCACCCTGTGGCTCGCCCGCGAACCAGCCCTGTCCCCCGCCGACAGCGCCGCCAAGCTCCAAACCCTCCTGACCCGCCTCCGCCGCGACCTCCCCCCAGACAACGCCCCGGCGGTTACGGATTACCTGCTGCTGGAGAGTGCGTTGGCGGGGGTAAAGTCATGCAATCAAGAGATTTCTTGAGAGTTTATGCAGCCTTATTGTTCTCCTGTTCGGAGCTTTCAGTTTCATCAGATCGCTTCTTCATTGCTGCTTTAGCTGCGGCTGTAATGGGCGCTATTATTTCCGAAATATAGGTGTTCTGCCTTTGCGGGATAGACTTCAATGCCGTAATAGGATTAAATAGCAATTCCTCAAATGCGGCTGCTGCCATTGCTTGGTCATGGTTGGGGGCTTGCTTTCTAAATCCATCTATTGAAGCGGCTACTGTGTATTTATATGCGTATTGCTCTCGAAGGAGAAAATTCTGACGATACTGGTTGATGTTGAATGCTGTCAGCACTAAAGATGGAAACATTATGGCAATCCTGATTGCCATCCCAGAAATAAACTTCAGAACTTCGTTAGTTTCACCGGTTGCCGAACCTACGCTTGGCAATGAAATAACTTCTTTCAGAAAAGGCAAAGAATTGGTGGCAATGAGTACACTCAGAAATAAGAAACCTATGGAAACATAAATAGACTTCCTGAGTCTTCCAAGCTTCTCATCAAGGCTCGCCTTCTCCTTGATAAAAGACTCCGATAGGCCAGCTGCCGTTGCCGTTCCTAAAACTTCTTTAGCCTGAACCACCAGATTTTCTGCTTCTTTGCCTGTAGCTTTCAATATCTGCGATACCTCAGCAATGGTCTTTCGACCGGACTCAATTTCCTTCTCGCGGCTCGATAGCTTCCGGTCGAATCCAACCATGCGCTCATGCAAAGCTTTTGCATCGGCATCAAGGACAATTGCTCTTTCAATGATGTTTTCTAGCTTAGAGAACTGAGCGTTAGACTTTCCAGCTAGATCATCTATTTGTCGTTTGTATAGATCGCATTGTTCATGCAGCAGCTTCAATTCTTCAGCTAAAGCTAAATTGCGTGACCTGAGGGTCTCAAGCTCAGCAATATGCGCGGCGACTTCTGACGATTTCTCATTTGCGACCCGCGCTGCAGTCGCCGACATCTCCACGTTTTTTGAAATTTTGTCGAGAGCATCCGAAAAATCGGCAACAGATTTTGGCCGAGATATGACCAGAACTGGAGCCAATGCCGCAAATAGGTTATCAATATTCTGCTCAACTTGCCTCAGCGACTCTCCAAAATTATATGCATTGCCATTTGAAGAATACAGATGCTGATTAGATGGCTCATACCGAACAGGCTGTCCAGCTTGCATTGCTGAATTGAAACTATTCAATGCAGCTTTCAAATTATTATTTACTTCGCTAAAATGTGAATTTAACGCTTTTACCTGGCTGTATGGAATGAGCAGATAAGCCCTCGACTCGCCTTTTGCAACACTCCGAACTGTTTCTGATGCAAGAATGGCACGGCGGCAAATATCAGAAAATGACCGCACAAATGTTTGCTGAGTAATCGCACAGGTTTCCCCCAGCCGGCCCAATAACTCCAGAAGGCGAAGAGCGGATTCCCGGGCATTTGCAGCAACGGTTTCAGAATTCTTCCAAAGCTTGTCAACCATAGAATCCGCTCTCCAAAACTCACTGACAGGCCAAGCACTCCTCGTACTTGTTCGCCTCCTTCGGCGCCTCCAGCACGGCCTTTTCCTGGGTCTGGCGGCTCTCCGCGCGCTGCACGGAGAGGCTGCGGAGGTAGTAGAGGCTCTTGACGCCGCGCTTCCAGGCCTGGAAGTGGATCTGGTGCAGGTCGCGCTTGTGGACGTCCGCCGGCAGGAAGATGTTCAGGCTCTGGGACTGGCAGACGAAGGGGGTGCGGTCGGCGGCGTGTTCGATCAGCCAGCGCTGGTCCAGCTCGAACGCGGTCTTGAACACGTCCTTCTCATCCTGGGACAGGAAGTCCAGGTGCTGGACGGACCCGCCGGTCAGGGTGATGTCGGACCAGGTGTCTTCGTCGTTGCGGCCGTACTTGTCCAGCACCGCCTCCAGGTGCTTGTTCCGCACGGACCAGGAGCCGGACAGGGTCTTGTGGGTGTAGGCGTTGGCGGCGTTGGGCTCGATGCCGGGCGACGCACCGCCGGTGATGATGGAGATGCTGGCGGTGGGGGCGATGGCCAGCTTGTTGCTGAACCGCTCCATCACGCCGTATTCCGCCGCGTCGGGGCAGGGCCCGCGCTCATGGGCCAGCTTGACGGAAGCGGCGTCGGCCTGGCGCTTGATGTGGGCGAACATGCGCTTGTTCCAGACCTTGGCCATCACCCCCTCGATGGGGAGCATCTGGCTTTGCAGGAAGCTGTGGAAGCCCATGACGCCCAGGCCCACCGAGCGTTCCCGCATGGCGCTGTAGCGGGCGCGGGCCATGTCGTCCGGCGCCTTGGCGATGAAGTCGGTCATCACGTTGTCGAGGAAACGCAGCGTGTCCTCGATGAAGGTGGGGTGGTCCTGCCACTCCAGGAAATATTCCAGGTTCAGGCTGGACAGGCAGCAGACGGCGGTGCGCTGCTGGCCCCAGGGGTCCAGGCCCGTGGGCAGCGTGATCTCACTGCACAGGTTGGACATCTTCACGTTCAGGCCGGCCAGCTTGTGGTGCTCCGGCACGGCCTTGTTCACGTGATCGATGAACAGCAGGTAGGGCTCCCCCGTCTCCACCCGCGCGGTCAGGA
>MOEB01000037.1 GCA_001939945.1 Aerophototrophica crusticola
GGGCGCGCCGCCCGGGCCACGGCCCCGCGGCGTTTGGGCCGTCAGCCGCCGGCGCGGACGCCGATGACCTGCCCGGCGTTCCCCGGGGAAGGCGGCTCCCCGTGCCCGGCCGTGCCATCGGTGTCGGCGCGACTCCCGCGGGCCAGCCACGTGGCCAGCAGCCAGAGGCCTGCGCCCAGGTAGGCGAAGCCGCCCGGCACCCACATGACGAGCCCGGCAAGCTGTTGGTCCTCCAGCTGGCCCAGGCCCCAGGGGGCGCCGCGGCCGGCGTAGCCGTCATACAGGCCGACCGGGGCCAGGCTGATCAGCGCGCCCAGCAGGCCGCTGTGGATCAGGGTGACCAGGGCGGCGCCCGCGCCCGACAGGGCGGCCAGGGGGTCGCCCCGGGCCGGGTTCAGGATGCCCCACCAGAAGCCCAGCCCGACGGCCAGGAAGCAGGCATGCTCCAGCGCGTGCAGGGCCGGGTCGGCCAGGGCGGCGTCGAAGGCGGCGGGGGTGTGCCAGCCCCACAGCACAACCGCCGTGGCCAGGCACCCGGCCCAGGGTCGGGCCAGCAGGGCGGCGGGCCCCCGCAGCACGCTTGCGCGCAGGGCCCGGGCCAGCGGCCTGTGCCAGGGGCGGGGCAGGGCGGCGGCCCAGGGGGCCAGCGGCTTGCCCAGCACCAGCAGGGGCGGGGCCAGCACCAGCAGCACCATGTGCTGGGCCATGTGGGCTGAGAACAGCGTCTCCCCCATGGCGTCCAGCGGCCAGACCAGCGACAGCACCAGCGACGCCATGCCCAGGGCGAAGCAGCCGGCCCGCCAGGGGGCCACCCCGCGGCCCGTCCCCGCCTTGCCCCACAGCCGCGCGAGGCCCCGGCCGTACAGCCACCAGGCCAGGGCCAGGGGGACGATGACCCAGGGGTCCAGGGTCCAGGCGTGCCAGACCTCCTCCGGCCCCACCCACATGCCGCCATGGGCCCGGGCCGGGAGGGGGAGGAGGGCCAGGGCGGCGGCCGGGGCCAGCCGCCTCAGCATTTCGGCACCAGCAGCACCGGCAGGGCGACGAAGGCGGTGGCCACGAAGGCCAGGCCGCATTGTAGCAGCCCGGCCAGGGCCATGAAGCGCTGCCGCGCCTGCCGGGCCAGTTCCGGGTCGTGCTCATGCACATAGTCGCGGGCGTCCTTGACCGGGGCGAAGCGGCTCCAGGCCAGTCCGGCGAGGCCGGCCAGCAGCACCAGCACCACCACGGTGGCCGCCAGGACGGTGAAGTCCACCAGGCCGAGGCCCAGCACCGTCACCCCGCCCCAGCCCTTGGCGCAGGCGACGGCGTTGGTGCAATAGACGACCAGGAAGTGCAGGCTCCACAGGATCGGGGCCAGGATGATGGTGAAGGGGTTGTCGCGGGCGAGCAGGTTGGCCATGGCAACCCCCCTCAGGCCAGGGTGGGGAAGTACAGGACCACGGCCAGGCTGAACAGCAGCTGGGCCACGGACCATTGCCACCACAGGGACGTGTTCGCCACGGCGTGGGACCAGGCGAGGCCGCGGGGCCGCACGGCGGCCTTGGTGGCGGTGAACAGGGCCATGACCATGCCCAGCGCCACGTGGCCCAGGGGGAACAGCAGCATCATCCAGACCAGGGCGGCATAGGTATGCTCCGCCGCCGGCAGGTTGCTGGCCCGCAGCAGCAGCCACAGCAGGAACCCCGCCGCGGCGCCCAGCAGGCTGGCCAGGACCAGGAACAGGGCCGTGGACAGGGGCCTGCCCCGCCGGTCGGCGGAGACGGCCATCCGCACCGGCAGCACGGACAGCAGCAGCAGCCCCGCCCCCGCCAGGGCCAGGGTGCCGTCGAAGGTGGCGGACAGCCCGCCGGGCGGCCAGGACCCGCTGACGGTCCAGATGAACAGGTAGGAGAAGAGCAACCCGCCATAGGCGGAGGCGTCGGTCACCACCAGCACCACCATGGCCCACCAGGCATGGCTGCGCGGCCCCGTGGCGTAATAGGGCAGGATCATGCCGTCGCCCACGTCGCGGCTGGCCACGCCCTCCGGCCGGAACTCGGTGTGCCAGGCCCAGTACAGCAGCAGCGACACGGCCAGCGCCGCCGGCGGTGCCGCCCAGAGCCACAGGTGGAACACGGCCAGGATGAAGGCGGTGGCGGTGGCCAGCCCCGCCACCAGGGGCACCGCGGTGGGCCCGGGCAGGATCAGGATCTGCTCCGGCCGGGCATCGACCGTCCCGGTGCGGATCGTCTCCCGGAAGCCGTGCGGGCTGTCCGCCAGCAGCCCCTCGCCCCGGTCGATGCGGCCCGGCAGGTCCGGGTCGTCCCAGATCGGGTAGTGGCCGGTGACCCGCGGCACGCTGCGCACGCCGGTGTCGGGGCTGGGCAGGCTGGACGCCCATTCCAGCGTCCCGGCCCCCCAGGGGTTCCGTTTCGCCTTCGGCCCGACCCACCAGTGGCTGATGAGGTCATAGAAGAAGACCACGAAGCCCAGGGCCAGCACCGCCGCGCCCAGGGAGGAGGCGAGGTTCAGCCCGTCCCAGCCGAACCCGGCGGGGTAGGTGTAGACCCGCCGCGGCATGCCCAGCAGGCCCGTGACGTGCATGGGGAAGAAGGTGGCGTGGAAACCCAGGAAGATCAGCCAGAAGGACAGCTTGCCCAGCCGCTCGCTCATCATCCGGCCGCTGGCGAGCGGCAGGTAGTAGTAGAGCGCGGCCAGCAGCGGGAACACCATGCCGCCGATCAGCACGTAGTGCAGGTGGGCGACGATGAAGTAGCTGTCGTGGGCCTGCCAGTCGAACGGCACCGCCGCCACCATCACCCCGGTCAGCCCGCCCATGACGAAGGTGAACAGGAAGCCGATGATGTAGAGGAACGGCACCTTCCACACCGGCTTGCCGCTCCAGATCGTGGCGATCCAGCAGAAGACCTGGATGCCGGTGGGGATGGCCACGGCGAAGCTGGCGGCGCTGAAGAAGCTGAGCGACAGGTGCGGCAGGCCCGTGGTGAACATGTGGTGGACCCACAGGCCGAAGCTGAGGAACCCGGTGGCGATGGCCGCCAGCACCACCCAGGTGTAGCCGACCAGCGGCCGCCCGACGAAGGTGGGCAGGATGGTGCTGACCAGCCCGGCGGCGGGCAGGAAGATGATGTAGACCTCCGGGTGGCCGAAGAACCAGAACAGGTGCTGCCACAGCAGGGGGTCGCCGCCCCGGGTCGGGTCGAAGAAGGGCCAGCCCGCCGCCCGCTCCACCTCCATCAGGATGTCGCCCAGGATCAGCGGCGGGAAGCCGAAGCCGATCATCAGCACGGTGACCAGCACGTACCAGGAATAGATGGGCAGCCGGTCCAGCGACATGCCCACCGCCCGGGTCTTCATGATGCCCACCACCACCTCCACCACCTGGGCGATGGCCGCGATCTCGATGAAGCCGATGCCCAGCAGCCAGAAGTCGGTCTTGTAGTCGCCGGCATAGTCGGTGGAGAGCGGGGGGTAGACGAACCACCCGCTGTTGGGGGCGATCCACCAGAAGATGCTGGAATAGGCCATCAGCCCGCCGAACAGGTAGCACCAGAACCCGTAGGCGGACATGCGGGGGAAGGGCAGGTCGCGGGCACCCAGCTGCAGCGGCATCAGGTAGACGCTGGTCGCCTCCACGATGGGCACGGCGAACAGGAACATCATCGTCGTGCCGTGCATGGTGAAGACCTGGTTGTACTGCTCCGGCGTCAGCAGGTCGTTGCCCGGCACGGCGAGCTGCCAGCGGATCAGCAGGGCCAGCACCCCGCCCAGCACCAGGAACAGCAGGCCCGTCCCCACGTACATGGCGCCGATGAAGGTGTTGTTGACCTCCGTCAGCTGGCGCCAGCCCTTGGGCTTCGCCCAGGCCGTGGCCAGGTTGTGGGGCAGGGGGCCCGGCGGCGGCGGCGTGGTCGTGCGCGCCTGGTCGATGTTGGTCATTCCAGGCTCCCCAGGTAGCGCGCGATGCTGGTCAGCGTCTCGCTGTCCAGGTGGTGGAAGGACGGCATGCGGTTCCCCGGCTTCAGGTCCTGGGCGTCGGCGATCCAGGCCGCCAGCGGGCCCACCCCGTTGGGCAGGGTGCCGGCGGCCAGCGACAGGCGGGACCCCACATGGGTCAGGTCGGGGCCGAGCTGGCCCACCGCGGCATAGGGCCCCTCCGCCAGGCCGCGCACCACGTGGCAGGAGCCGCAGCCCGCGGCCAGGAAGGCCCTCTGCCCGGCCACCAGGTCCGGCATCTCCGGCACCCGGGCCGGCTGGCGGCGGGCGGCCAGCCACGCCTCGAACGCCGCGGACTCGTGCGCCACGACGAAGAAGGCCATCAGGGCGTGCTGCTCGCCGCAGAACTCGGCGCACTGGCCGCGGATCACGCCGGGCGTGTCCGCCTGGATGGTGATGGTGTTGGTGCGGCCGGGGATCAGGTCCATCTTGCCGTGCAGGGACGGGACCCAGAAGCTGTGGATCACGTCGCGGCTGGCCAGGTGCACCTCCACCCGCCTTCCCACGGGGATGTTCAGCTCGTTGGCGCTGGTGACCGTGCCGCCCTGGCCGTCATGGTAGGTCACCTCCCACCAGTACTGCTGGCCCACCACGTCCACCCGCAGCGGCGGCTCCCCGCCGTCCTGGCCGCGGCCAAGGTCCACCCAGCGGCCGACGGCGGCGGTGTAGACGGTCAGCGCCAGCAGCGTCACCACGGGGAAGGCCAGGCCCAGCCAGACCACCAGCCGGATCGGCGGGGTGCGCTTGGTCCAGTCCGTGAAGACCAGCCCGATGGCCAGCATGGCCATGGTGAAGGCGAAGATGGCCGCCCCGCCCCAGAACAGCAGCCAGGAGAACTCGGCCAGGTGGGCCGCCGCCGGGCCGCGCGGGTCGAGCACCGCCTGCTGCCCGGTGCAGCCGGCCAGCGCCAACGCGGCCAGGGCCAGCACGGCCCCCAGGACGTGCCGCCCCCTCATGGCAGGGTCCGAAGCGTGTAGAGGTAGGCGGCCACGTCCGTCGCCTCCGCCCGGGTGATGCCGGTGGCGGGCATGGCGCTGCGCGGGTCCACCAACCGCGGGTTCTCGATCCAGGTGACCAGGTTGCCGGGGGTGTTGGGCAGGCGCCCGGCTACGTAGGCACGCAAGCCCATGGCGTGCAAGGGCGGGCCCACCGTGCCGCGCGCCCCGTCGATGCCGGGGATGGCATGGCAGGCGCCGCAGCCATAGGTGCCGCCGGCCAGGACGGCCCGCCCGCGCGCCGCGTCGCCGCCGGCGACCGCCTGCGGGTCGGCATGGCTACGCGGCAGGTCCCCCGTCGTGTTGTTCGCCGTGGCCGGGCCCTCGCCGCAGCCGGCCAGGGCCCAGGACAGGGCCGCCGCGAGGATGGGCATGCCTCGGCGCGCCATGGCCGCCCCCGCTCAGCGCGGGGCCGCCGCCGCCGTGGCGTCCTGCGCCGGGCGGAGGGTGGCGAAGTAGAGGGACAGGGCCTTGATGTCCTGGTCCGTCAGCCCCTTGGCCACGGTGCCCATCAGGTTGACCGTCTGCTGCGTGCGCTCGCCCGAGCGCCAGAGGCGGAGCTGCCGCTCCAGGTAGGCGGCGTGCTGCCCGGCCAGGGCGGGGTAGTTGGGCGGGATGCCGACGCCGGCGGGGCCGTGGCAGTTCTGGCAGGCCTGCACCCCCCGCTCCGCGCTGCCCACGGCGTTCAGCACGGCGCCCCATTGCAGCAGGGACGGGTCGCCGTCGGGCGGGCGGGCGTAGGGCGCCCGCTGGGCCGCGTAATAGGCGGCGACGGCGGTCTTCTCCTCGGCCGACAGGGCCTTGGCGATGGGGGACATGACGGGGTTCGGCCGGGTGCCGTCGGCGTATTCCCGCAAGGTTTTCTCCAGGTAGCCGGCGGGCTGCCCCGCCAAGCGGGGGAAGGCCCCGCCGGGGTCGCCGGCCCCGTCCACCCCGTGGCAGGACAGGCAGGCGCCGCCGATCCCCGCCCCGCCCCCGCTGGTCATCACGTACTGGCCCCGCTGCACCAGGCCCGTGCCGGGCGGCGGCAGGGAGCCGGGTCCGGTGATGCGGGTGACCCGCTCATGCAGCGGCGGCGCCTGCCCGCGCGCCGGCTCCCCCATCTGCTGGGCCAGCGCCGGCAGGGCGGCGGCGGTGGCCAGGGCGAGGGCCGCCGGCCAGGAGGGTCCCCGCCCCCTCATGCCCGCACCAGGGGGCCGGGGTCCTTCAGGTACCGCTCCTTGATGGCCTTGGCGGTCCAATAGGCCAGGGCCCCCACCGTGCCCGTGGGGTTGTAGCCCGGGTTCTGCGGGTACACGCAGGCGCCCTGGACGAAGACGTTGGGCACGTCCCAGCTCTGCAGGTAGCGGTTGACCACGCTGGAGCCCGGGTCCGCGCCCATGATGGCGCCGCCGGTGTTGTGGGTGGTCTGGTAGGGGACGATGGAGTAGCGCTTGTCCAGCCGGCTGGCGGACAGCTGGGTGCCGCCCATGGCCTTTCCGATCTCCAGCGCCCGGTCGGTCACGAAGTCCGACATCTTCCGGTCGTTCTCCGGGAAGTCGTAGGTGATCCGCATGGCCGGCACGCCGAAGGCGTCGCGGTAGGTGGGGTCCAGGCTGATGTAGTTGGTGGGGCGGGTGTAGCTGGAGCCGTGGACGGAGATCCCGGCCGTGTGGTTGTAGTGGCGGCGCACGGCGGCCTTCCATTCCGCCCCCCAGCGGGGCGTGCCCTCGGGCACCGAGTGGCCCTGGATCGGGCGCAGGCCGGTGGTGTAGGCGGCGATGTAGCCGCCGCCCAGGAAGCCGAGGGGCCCGTGGTCGAAGTTGTCGCCGTTGTAGTCGTCGATGGCGGTGCCGAGCGCCCCGGCGCCCATGAACTGGTTCAGGCGCACGTCCTCCGGGTAGAAGACGTTCACCGACGACATGGTCTGGTAGGAGTAGTTGCGGCCCACGTTGCCCTGGCCCGTGGCCGGGTCATAAGCCTGGCCGATGCCGGACCACAGCATCAGCCGGACATTGTTGATGCCGAAGGCGCAGAGGATGACGATCTCTGCCGGCTGCACGGTCTCCCGCCCCTGGCCGTCCACGTAGGTGACGCCGGTTGCCCGCTTCCCGTCTGGCGACAGGTTCACCCGGGTGACGTGGCAGAGGGGCCGCAGCTCGAAGTTCGGGTTCCTCAGCGCCGCCGGCAGCACGCAGAGCTGGGCGCTGGACTTGGCGAAATGCTCGCAGGCGAAGCGCTCGCAATAGCCGCAATAGTTGCAGGGCTTGAGCGTGGCGCCGTAGGGGTTGGTGTATTCCCGGGTCATGTTGGCGGAGGGCACGGGGAAGGGCGTGTAGCCCAGGCCGGCCGCCGCCTTCCCGAACAGGGCGCCGGAATAGGCCTGTTTCATGGGCGGGTTCGGGAACTCCCCGCTCCGCGGTCCCTCGAAGGGGTTGCCGCCGGGCTGCAACGTGCCGTTCAGGTTCCCGGCCTTGCCGCCGATGCCGCAGACCTTCTCGAAGTGGTCGTAGAAGGGTTCCAGCTCCTCGTAGGTGATGCCCCAGTCCTGGACCGTCAGGTCCTCGGGGATGAAGCCCTTGCCGTAGCGCTCCTCATGGTGGCTGCGCAGGCGGAAGTCGCTGGGCAGGAAGCGCCAGGTCTGCCCGTTCCAGTGCACGCCCGCCCCGCCCAGGTCCGTGCCGGGCAGGAAGGAGCCCAGCTGGCGCATGGGCAGCGCCTCCTGGTCCGGGGTGTTGCGGAAGGTGATGGGCTCCACCTTCATGTTCTGCATCAGCTCGTGCCGCACGGCGTAGCGCAGCTCGTCATGGATCGCGGGGGACTGGAAGTCGGGCACGGTCTGCCGCACCCGGCCCCGCTCCAGCCCCACCACGCGCAGGCCGGCCTCCGACAGCTCCTTGGCCAGGATGCCGCCGGTCCAGCCCATGCCCACCAGCACCACGTCCACGGGTCTCAAGGTCGTCGCCACGGGCCTACCTCCGCGCCGCCGGGCCAGGGAAGCCGTGCCCCGCGCCATGGTCATGGCCATGGTGGTGCCCGCCGGACGCCGCCTGGGCGATGCTCATCGGCGGCCGGTCATAGGCCATGCCGTGGTTGTCCACATGCTCGATGAAGCTGGCGTAGGCGCCGGGGAAGCCGAGCATGCGCCAGCCCACCATGTCGCGGTTGCCGCCATGGACAGGGTCGGACAGGAAGCCCTCCACCGTGTTGGCCAGCAGCGTCTCGAAGAACACCGGGGCGGGGACGGAGGGGAGCTTCATCTCCCCGCTCTCCAGCGCCTTCAGCACCTTGTCCTGCCGGTCCGGCGGCAGGTCCCAGAAGGCCGCCTTCTCCCGCTTGGGCACCAGCTCCAGGATGTCGGCCAGGGCGGCCTTATAGAGCTGGGCGGGGGCGTAGGGCAGCTGGTAGCCGAACTCGGGCGGGGCGTCGGGTTTCCAGGGGCCGGCCAGGAACATGCGGTGGCCCTCGCCATAGGCGCCCGCGAGCTGCTGGTCCAGGTAGTCCACCACCCCCGCGCCCACGGCCCCGGGCCATTCCGGGTCGGGGGGGATCAGCCGGTCCACGGCGGCCGTGACGAACCGCTCCTCCGGCGCCGTGAAGAAGGCGCGGGGCTTGCCCGACGGCACCGGGCCCGCGGGCACGTAGGCGGGAGGGGCGGCCGGGGCGGGTTGGCCGATGGCGGGGAGGGCGGTGGCCCCCAGCGCCCCGGCGCTGCCCAGGAACAGGCGGCGGGTCAGGTGCGGGGCCATCAGCGGGCCTCCTTGTCCAGGGTTGGCAGGCGGGCGTAGCCCTGCAGGCAGGCCACCCGCTCGGCGGGGTCGGGCTTCCGTCGGCACTCGGCGTTGCGGCCGGCACCGCGGTCGGTCTTGGCCTCGGGCGGCCCAGAGCCGCCGCCGCCTTCCTGCGGGCCGCTGCTGCCGGTGGTCACCTCCGTCGTCGTGCCAGCACCGACCAGCACCTCCGCGCGGCCGGCGGACTGGCCGGAGTTGGCCTGGGGCGTCACGTTGCCCTGGGCCAGCGCCGCGCCGGGCAGCAGCAGCAGGAGCAGCCCTGCGAGAAGAGTTGCGTGCATGGCCGGGCCCCTGGACGGTGGAGTCTAGGGGCAACGCCGCACCCCTTGGCGTGTCGCAGGCCAACTCAGGATTTTTCCCGGTATAGGCGTGGTACCGCCAAAGCAGGACGACCTCCCGGGCGCGTTGGCAGCCGACATCCGCCGCCGGGGCCAGCCGTCACGCAAAGTTCAAGGAAGCGGGCAGCCACTCTCCCCCGCTGGGAATGTTGCGGGGTGACCTGACCGCCATCGTGAACGCGGGGCTGCTGCCGGCCACCTGCCCCTTCCGCCCCGCCGAGGTCAGGGGTACGGCCATTGCGTCACGGGCGTGGGGGCCCAAGCTGCCGAGGTCAGGCAGTCCCGGCAAGCCGGGCGAGGCTGGCGGCCAGCTCGTCCTTGCGGAACGGCTTGGCCAGGCGGGGCAGGTCGGGGGCGACGCCCTCGGCCTCGGCATACCCCGAGACCACGAGGACCCGCGTGCCTGGCAGCCCCGAGCGCACGGTGCGCGCGAGGTCGGTGCCCGTCATCCCGGGCATGAGGTGGTCGGTGACGAGCAGGTCCGGCCGCAGCCCGTCGCGCACCAGGGCCAGGGCCGCCTCCGCCGACCCGGCCTCCACCACGGCGTAGCCGAGGTCGCCCAGCATGTCGGCGGTGCTCTCGCGGACGAGGTCCTCGTCGTCGACAAGCAGCGCGGTGCCGGACCCGGGCAACCCCGGGGAAGCCTCGGCGGCCGCCCCGGCGGCCGCGGCTGGCGCGTCGGTCGCCGGCAGCCAGAGCTCGACGGTGGTGCCGCTGCCGGGGCAGCTCCGGATGGTGAGCGCCCCGCCCAACTGCGAGGCGAGCCCGTGCGCCATCGACAGGCCGAGGCCCGTGCCCTTGCCGACCCCCTTCGTCGAGAAGAACGGCTCCACGGCGCGCGCGAGCGTGGCCTCGTCCATGCCGACCCCGGTGTCGGCCACCGACAGCCGGACATACCGGTCCGGGCGCAGCTTGGCCGCGTGGCCCGGCCCCACCCGCTCCTCGCCCGCCGTGATGCGGAGCGTGCCGCCGTCCGGCATCGCGTCGCGCGCGTTCACGCCGAGGTTCAGGAGCGCCATCTCCAGCTGGTTGGGGTCTGCCTTGGCCGGCGGCAGGCCGGGCGGCACCTCCACGACCACCTGGACCTGCGGCCCCGACGTGCTGGCCACCAGGCCGGCCATCCCGGCGACGAGCCCGCCGACGTCCACCGCCACCGGCTGGAGCGGCTGGCGGCGCGCGAAGGCCAGCAGCCGCTGGACCAGCGCCTTGGCGCGCTCCGCCGACTGCAGCGCCCCGTCGATCAGGCGGTGCTCACGCCCGCCGCCGACCCCGCGGCGCTGGAGCAGGTCGAGGGCCCCCATGATGGGGGTGAGCAGGTTGTTGAAGTCGTGCGCCACGCCGCCGGTGAGCTGGCCCATGGCCTCCATCTTCTGCGACTGACGCAGCGCCTCCTGGGCGGCCTCCAGCGCGGCCTGCCGCTCCTTCTCGTCCGTGACGTCGCGGGTCACCGAGTAGAGCTTGCCGCCCTCGGGCACGGCGACCCAGGACAGCCAGCGCCAGCCGCCGTTCCGGGTCCGGTAGCGGTTCTCGAAGTGCAGCACGGGGTTGCCCGCCCGCACCCGCGCGAAGGCCTCCGCGCTCGCCCCGGCGTCGTCGGGGTGCACGAAGTCGGCGTAGGGCCGCCCCTCGACCTCGCCCGCCCCCCAGCCGAGCGCGGCCGTCCAGGCCGGGTTGCAGGCGTCGAAGGTGCCCGTGGCCATGTCGATGACGGACAGCAGGTCGAGGCTGTGCTGCCAGACCAGGCCCCGCTCGCGGGTGCGCTGCGCCACCTCCCGCTCGAGGTCGGCGTTCAACGCGCGCAGCCGCGCCTCGCTCGCCCTCAGCGCCTCCGCGGCGGCCTTCTCCTCCGTGACCTCCTCCGCCGAGATGGCGATCCCGGCGACGGCTCCGCCGGGCTCCCGGAGCGGCACCCAGTTCTCCCGCCAGGCGCGATCCACGCCCGGCTTGGCAGGCGTGGTCCCCGTGACCTCTACCCCATGGAGCGCTTCGCCGGCCAGGACACGCCCGAGGAGCCCGATGACTTGGTCGCCGAGGCCCGGGACCACCTCGGCAACCGTGCGCCCGATGTGGGCCTCGGCGGGGACGCCGTTGATCTCGGCCAGGCGGTCGTTGACGCGCACGTACCGGAGGTCGCGGTCGAGCACGCACAGGCCCACCGGCGCCGCGTCGTAGATCGCGCGCAGCTCCTCGGCCTGCCGGCGGTGCCCGGCCTCCGCCAGCTTGCGGTCGTGGATGTCCACGGACGCCCCGAACCAGCGCACGACCTCGCCCGTGGCCGGGTCGCGGTACGGCTCGCCGCGCACCAGGAACCAGCGGTACCCGCCCGTGGCCGACCGGATCCGGTGCTCGACGCGGAACGTGGTGCCGGCGCGGCGGGCCGCTTCGAAGGCCGCCATCGTCGCGGCCCCGTCCTCCGGGTGGACATGGGCCGCCGCCACGTCGGCGGCCGTGGCCTGCCAGAAGGGCTCCCCGGTGTAGTCGGACCATTGGCGGTTGAAGAACTCGACGCGACCCTCGGCGTCGGTGATCCAGACGATCTGGGGCACGGCGTCGGCCATGAGCCGGAACCGCGCCTCGCTCTCGCGCAGCGCCTCCCGGGCCTCCCTACGGTCGGTCACGTCACGCCAGAACACGGCGAGCCCCCCGTCGGCCGCCGGCGAGGCCCGCATCTCCAGCCACCGGGCGCGGCCGTCCGGGAGGACGTGGCGGTGCTCGAGCGACACGGGCAGCCGCTCCGCCATCGCCCGCTTGAGGAGCCGCCCGAGTTCCGACCCCTCGCTGCCCGGGTGGGCCTCCCAATACGGCCGGCCGACGACCTCCCCCCGGGGGCGCCCGTCCAGGCGCTGCGCCTCGCCGTTCTGCTCCAGGATGGTGAAGTCGGGGCCGAGCAGGCGGAAGGCCTCGTCCATGCCGTCCAGGACGCGCCACAGCCGCTGGTCGCGCCCGTGCGGGCCGGCGTCGGTCCGCACTGTGCCGGTGACCTCGGCCAGCGGGTGGAACACCCCGCCCACGGCCCCGGCCTCGTCGCGCACGGGCAGGAAGCTGCCGGTGAAGTGGCGTTCCCCAGCGCTGCCACCTGGGCCGCACAGCGTCACCGCGTGCTCGTCGGCCGTGACCGCCTCGCCCGCGAACACGCGGTCGAGGACCGGGCCGGGGAAGTGCCCGCGGGCCTCGCCCCAGGTCTCGGCCACCGGCCGCCCCAGCGCGGCGGGGTGCCGTCCCCCGGCGAGCGGCACGTACGCGTCGTTGTAGAGCTGCACGCGCGCCGGCCCCCAGACGACTGACGCGGGGCCGGGGAAGGCGAGCATGATGTCGACCGCGGTCCTCAGGCTCTGCGGCCACGCCGCCATCGGCCCGAGCGGCGTCGCGGCCCAGTCGTGCTCCCGGACGCGCCGCGCCATCTCGCCGCCCTGGGCGCCGGGGGCCGTCACCAGGACGGGAGGTTGGTCTGCGGCCACGCTTCGCCTTCCTGATGCTTCCCCACGCCCGCGCCCCGGCCCGGATGACGGGGGGCGCGCCGCGACTGCCCCGGCCGGCCCGGGGCGCGGGCGGCATGTGGGGGACAGGCCCCCGCCGCCGTGCCGCGATCTTGGCCCAGCCGCCCGCCGGGCTCAAGCGCCGAAGGGCGCCGACCGCCCAGCCATGGGGCGGGACGGCGTCGGCCGGCCGGGCCTCAGCCCCCGTTCGGGTCCGGGAAGGTGACGGTGACGCGGGTTCCCCCGTCGCCGGCCGGCTCGACCAGGGCCCTGCCCTTGACCTGCTCGCCGAAGGCCTTGACCAGGTCCAGGCCCAGCGCGCCCTGGCGCCGGGACGGGGGCAGCCCCACGCCGTCGTCCTCCACCGTGAGCCGCACCAGCCCGCCCCCGCGGACCGCAGCGACACCCGCAGGTGCCCTTCCGCCCCCGGGGAAGGCGTGCTTCATCGCGTTAATGGCCTCCGACACGACCAGGGCCAGGAGGAATGCGGGCCGGGACGCCGCCGACATCAGGACGGCGCCAAGGCCGAGCGGCAGCGTGCCGGCAGGGCCCGCCGGCAGGGGTGGGATGGCTGCCCGTGGCCGGCCGCGGCGCCGTCCCGGCCGCCCGGTTCGCAGGGCGTCCTCCCTTCCCGGCATCCGGGCCGCGTCAGGGAAGGGCCGCGAGGCCCGCCCGGATCTTGTCCACGGTGATGGGCAGGTCGCGCACCCGCACGCCGGTGGCGTGGAAGATGGCGTTGGAGATGGCGGCGGGGACGCCGACGATGCCGATCTCCCCCACGCCCTTGGCGCCCAGGGCGTTCACCACCTCGTCATGCTCCTCCACGAAGACCACGTCGATGTCGGGGATGTCGGCGCTGACCGGCACGTGGTACTCGGCCAGGTCGTGGTTCATCACGCGGCCCAGCGTGTGGTCGGTCATGGCTTCCTCCTCCAGCGCCATGCCGACGCCCCAGACCACCGCGCCCAGGATCTGGCTGCCGGCCGTCTTGGGGTTGATGATCCGGCCGGCGGCGATGGCGCTGACCACCCGGGTGACCCGCACCGTGCCCAGCTCCGCGTCCACCCGCACCTCCACGAAGACGGCGGAGTGGGTGCCCAGCGTGTGCCGCAGCCGGCCAAGGGCATAGGGTACGGACAGGGCCTTCTCCTCCAGCACCGGCAGGCCCGCGGCGCGCATCACCTGCTGGATCGGCATCCTGCGCGACGGGTCGTCCTGGGCGACCACATGCCCGTCGGCGAAGCGCACCGACCCCACCCCCGCCAGTGGCGAACCCTCGGCATCCCGCGCCAGCGCGTGCAGACGCTTGGCAAGCTGGTCGCACGCCGCCTTCACGGCCGAGCCGACGGAGGACACGGTCCAGGACCCGCCCTGGATCGGTGCCTGGGGCAGGGAGGAGTCGCCGATCTCCACCGCCACGTCCGCCGTCTCCAGTCCCAGCACCTCCGCCGCGACCTGGGCCAGCACCGTGTAGGTGCCCGTGCCGATGTCCGAGCTGGCGGTGGCGATGGACAGCTTGCCGTTGGCCCCCAGCGTCGCCTTGGCGGAGGCCGGGTTCTGCATGGCGTCCCAGACGCCGGCCGCCATGCCCCAGCCCACCAGCTCCCGCCCGTCCCGCATGGAGCGGGGCGGGGGCAGGTGGTCCGGCCAGCCGAACCGCTCCGCCCCCTGGCGGAAGCAGGCGCGCAGCTCCTTGCTGGAAAAGGGCTTGCCCGTGTTGGGGTCCGCCTCCGCATAGTTCTTCAGGCGGAGCTGGATGGGGTCCATGCCCAGCTTCCAGGCCAGCTCGTCCATGGCCACCTCCAGCGCCGGGACGCCGGTGGCGGCACCGGGGGCGCGCTGGTCCAGGGGCGTGTGCACGTCCAGCCGCGACAGCCTGTAGTCCAGCCGGACGTTGTCGCAGCGGTACTGCTGGCCGGACCAGTTGACGACGATCTCCACGTAGTTCTCGGCCTGGGAGCTTTCCTGCACCGCCTCATGGACCAGGGCGGTGAGCGTGCCGTCGCGCGAGGCGCCCAGCGCCACCCGCTGCCAGGTCTCCGGCCGGTGGCCGAAGCTGAACATCTGCGGCCGGGACAGCTCCACCCGCACCGACCGCTTCAGCGCCAGGGCGGCCAGCACCGCCAGGAACAGCTGGTGCTGCGGCCGCAGGCCCGACCCGAAGGCGCCGCCGACGAAGGGCGACAGCACCCGCACCGACGATTTGGGCAAGTTGAACACGCCGCAGACCCAGCTCTGGCAGTTCAGCACGCCCTGGGTCTTGTCATGGATCGTCAGGCTGCCGTCGGGATGGTACTCGACGGTGCTGGCGTGCATCTCGATGGGGTTGTGGTACTCGGCCGCCTGGGTGAACTCCAGGTCCACCGACACCTCCGCCGCCGCCAGGGCCGCGTCGGCGTCGCCCCGGGGTGCCGGCGGGGGCTCGAACCCGCCCTTGTCCTTGCCGGGGGTGAAGGTGATGTCCCGGTTCATCAGCAGGCTGGTCTGGTGCGGCTCCGCCTCGTACGCCACCTCCACCAGCCGGGCGGCCAGGCGCGCCGCCTCGAAGCTTTCCGCCACCACCAGGGCCACGGGCTGCAGGGAATGGGACACGTTGGCGTCATACAGCGGGCGGAGGGGGGAGCCCTTGGGCGCGTCCTGGTCCTTCCACTTGCGGTCCAGCCAGGCCAGGTCCGGCCGGTTCTCATGGGTCAGGATATGGACCACGCCCGGTACCGCCATGGCTTTGCCGGTGTCGATCCGGGTGACCCGCCCCTTGGCGATGGCACTGGAGACGACGTAGCCGTGCAGCAGGCCGGGGATGGCGTGCTCCCCGGCATAGCGGGCGGCGCCGGTGACCTTCAGCCGCCCGTCCACGCGGGACACGGGCTTGCCCACCTGGGTCGTCGGGCCTTCCAGCAGGCCGGGCATGCGGGGGATGGGAATCATGACGGCTCCAGTCCGGCGGCTTCCTCGAAGGCCCGCACGATGACGCTGCGGGCCAGGCCGATCTTGAAGGTGTTGTGGCCGTGGCCCTTGGCGTCCCGCAGGACCGCGTCGGCCACCGCGGCGAAGGCGGCGCGGCCCGGGGCCTTGCCCACCAGCAGCGCCTCCGCGTCCCGGTCGCGCCAGGGCTTGTGGGCGACGCCGCCCAGCGCCAGGCGCGCGCCCCGCACCACCCCGTCCTCCAACTCCAGCGCCACCGCGGCGGACACCAGGGCGAAGGCGTAGGAGGCGCGGTCGCGGGCCTTCAGGTAGGTGGAATGGCGGGCGAGGTTGTCGGCCGGCAGGTCGATGGCGGTCACCACCTCCTCCGGCCGCAGGGTCGTCTCCCGGTGCGGCGTGTCGCCGGGCAGGCGGTGGAAGTCCGCGAAGGGGATGGCCCGCTCGCCCCCCGGCCCCGCCACCCGCACGGTGGCGTCCAGGGCGGCCAGGGCCACGGCCATGTCGGACGGGTGGGTGGCGATGCAGTGCTCGCTGGCGCCCAGGATGGCGTGGATGCGGTTCACCCCCGTCAGGGCGCCGCAGCCGGACCCCGGCGCCCGCTTGTTGCAGGGCGTCGCCGTGTCATAGAAGTAATAGCAGCGCGTCCGTTGCAGGATGTTGCCGCCGTTGGTGGCCATGTTGCGCAACTGGGCGGAGGCGCCGGCCAGGATGGCCTTGTGCAGCAGGGGGTAGCGGGCCCGCACTCGCTCGTCCCAGGCCGTCTCCGCGTTGGTGGACAAGGCGCCCAGGCGCAGGCCGCCGTCCCCCGTCTCCGTGATGCCCCTCAGGGCCAGGCGGGTGATGTCCACCAGCCGGGTGGGCCGCATCACGTCGGCCTTCATCAGGTCCAGCAGGTTGGTGCCGCCGGCGACGGGCCGCACGGGGGCGGCGCTGGCGTCCGGCGCCCCTTGGTTGCCCGCCAGCTCGGCCAGGGCGCCGTCCAGGCTGTCGGGGCGGGCATAGCTGAACGGCCTCATCGCCCGGCCCCCATCACCTCGCCGATGGCCCGGACGATGTTCGGGTAGGCGCCGCAGCGGCAGATGTTTCCGCTCATCTGCTCCCGGATGTCGTCGGGCCCCTCGGCGTGCCCCTCCGCCAGCATGCCGACGGCGGAGCAGATCTGCCCCGGCGTGCAGTAGCCGCACTGGAAGGCGTCATGTTCGATGAAGGCCGCCTGCAGGGGGTGCAGCTCGTCCCCCCGGGAAAGCCCCTCGATGGTGGTGACGGACTTGCCGTCCTGCATCACCGCCAGGGCCAGGCAGGCATTGATGCGGGTGCCGTCCACCAGCACGGTGCAGGCGCCGCACTGGCCGTGGTCGCAGCCCTTCTTGGTGCCGGTGAGGTCCAGGTGCAGGCGCAACAGGTCCAGCAGGGTGGTCCAGGGCGCCACGTGAAGGGCCAGCTCCCGCCCGTTCACCGCGAGGGTGAGGGGGATGGGGCCTTGAGGGGGGTGGGTCATGTCGGCTCCGCGCCAGGGGTCCCGGGGGCCAACAGCGCGGCGCCCCGCCCGTCCCGGCGACATCCGGCCTAGGCCGTCGGTGGGGCCGCCCGCCGGCTCAGGCCCCGTCCCCCCCCGGCCGCGTCCTTGGGGATGACGGAGATGCCGCCGTTGGTCTCCACGACCGCGTACCGGACCTGGTCGAGCCGGGCGAGGCCCTGGGTGCGCCGGGCCGCCTCCAGCACGTCGTCCCGCGTGACCCGGGCGCGGCGCATCCGGTCCTCCAGGGGCTTGCCGTCGGCCACCACCACCATCGGCAGTCCCGTCACCAGCCGCCCGAGGCGCGGCCAGCGCAGCGTGGCCCAGGCCAGCCCCACGTCGGCCAGCACCAGGGTGGCGATGACCAGCACGGCGTTGGTGAGGGAGAAGTCCTCCCCCAGCAGGGCCTGCTGCGTGGCCTCGCCGATCACCAGCAGCAGGACGAAGTCGAAGGCGGTCATGTCGGACAGGGTGCGCCGCCCGGCGGCGCGGAACAGCACCAGCAGGACCAGGTACAGGGCGGCGGCGCGGAGCACGGAGTCCATGGCGCCGCCTCACGGGTAGGCGAAGGCGCGGAGCCGGGCGGGCGGGTGCCCCTCCACCGCCACCGTGCCGCCCAGCAATGCCAGGGCCTCGGGCCTGAGCTGCAGCCTGACCAGGCCCGGCCGGTCGCGGTCGCGCGCGGGGAAGCGGAACACCCAGCCCCCCTCGGCCAGGTGCCCCTCCAGGGGCGTGGGGGTGACGGCCTCCAGCCGGGCCTCGGCGAAGAGGGGGCCGGCCAGCCGCAGCTCGACCCCGCCCCCGGCGAGGGCCGCCGGCGCCACCAGGATGTCCAACGGGGAGGTGGCGCCGTGCCGCAGGAAGCGCTCGTACCGGACCTCGACCAGGCCGCCGGGGTCGCGGGCCTCGGCCCGGCTCAGCGGCCCGCGGGAGAAGGCGCCCAGCAGACCGGCCAGGACCAGCGCCGCCATCGCGGCCCAGGCGACCCTCTCGAACCGCCAGTCGCGGCGTTGGAAGCCCATGTCCTCGGCCACCTCGAGCCCGCGCCAACCCGGGCCGCCCGCTTCCCCCGCCATCTCCCCCTCCCGTCGGTCTCGCCCCTGCCCAACGCCGCGGGTGGCCCCGGAGGTCCCACCCAGGAGCCCCAGTGTGGGGCAGTCGGGCCCCCGTTGCCCACCACGGCCGTCGCGGGCACGGCGCGGCCCAGGGGCCGCCGGGCGTCTGCCCCCGGCGTCAGGTCACCGGCCCCGCGCGCCCGATGGCGCGCGCCAGCGCTGGCTTCCCTGGATGCCCGGCATGGCCGCACGGCCGCCGGTGGGGCGTCCAACGCATCTGCCGGCACCGGGCGCGGCCGGGACCACCCGTTGTTGGCATCAGCCCCTGGCACCAGGTGCAGGGACTCCAAGGTGTGGGCGCGTGCCGGCCGGAGGGTCCCGGCCGGGAGGCCCCTGCGGGTTGACCCAGGTCAATCTTGCTGCCCCCCGGGCATCCCGGCCTTCTGCGCGGTCCCTGCGGACCTCCGGGCCTGCTAGCCTGGGGATCCGCAAGGGGCTTGGCCGCGGCCATCGCTCGGGGGGTGCCACGCCCCCGACGCGCGGGCGGCCGTGGGCAGGGGGGGCCATGGGCCAGGGCGATCCACCGCTGCCGCCGGACGAGGAAGCGAGGCTCGCCTGCCTGGGCGGGCTCGGCATCCTCGACACGCCTCCCGACCCGGCCTTCGACCGGCTGACCCGGCTCGCCTCCCGCCATTTCGGCACGCCCGTCGCCCTGGTCAGCCTGGTCGACGCGGGCCGGCAGTGGTTCAAGTCCCGTCACGGGCTGGAGGTGGCCGAGACACCGCGCCGCGTCTCCTTCTGCGCCTATGCCATCCTCGGCGACGCCGTCATGGTGGTGCCGGATGCCACGCGGGACCCGCGCTTCGCCGCCAATCCGCTGGTCACCGGCCCGCCGGGCATCCGCTTCTACGCCGGCGCGCCGCTCCTGGCCGGGGGTGGCCTGCGCCTCGGCACCTTCTGCGTCATCGACTACCGGCCCCGCCGCGACTTCGGGCCCGCGTTTGCGGAGGATCTGGCGGAGTTCGCGCGGCTTGCCGTGCGCGAGGCCGAAGCCGCCGCGGCCCGGCGCGCCGAGCGGGAGGCCAGGGCGGGAGCCGAGCGGGCCAGCCTTGCCAAGACCAAGTTCCTGGCCGCGGCCAGCCACGACCTGCGCCAGCCTGTGCAGTCCCTGCTCCTGCTCATGGGGGTGCTGGAGGGTCAAGTGGCCGGGACGCCGGCGGCGCGGACGCTGGCGGTCATGGGCGAGGCGCTGGACGGCCTCCGCGGGCTGTTGGACGGCCTGCTGGACCTGTCCCGGCTGGACGCCGGGATCGTGGCGGTCAAGCCCGCGGCCACCCCCATCCGCCCCCTGCTGGACCGCCTCGCCCACGAGTACGGCCCCCGCGCGGCCGCCCGGGGGCTGCGGCTGCGGGCGGTGGGCTGCGGCGGCGTGGTGCTCAGCGACCCGGTATTGCTGGAGCGCATCCTGCGCAACCTCCTGGAGAACGCCGTCCGGCACACGGAAAGGGGCGGCATCCTGCTGGGCTGCCGGCGGCAGGGTAGCAGCCTGCGGGTCGAGGTGCTGGACACCGGCCCCGGTATCCCGGCTGAACGGCAGGGCGAGGTGTTCGAGGAGTTCGTGCAGCTGGGCAACCCGGAGCGCGACAGGGCCAAGGGCCTTGGGCTTGGCCTCGCTGTGGTGCGGCGCCTGGCGGGGCTCCTCGGCCACCGGGTGTCGCTGCGCTCGGTGCCCGGGCGCGGTTCGGCCTTCGCGGTCACCGTGCCGCTGGCCGGGGAGGTGCCGGGCCCGGCCACCTTGGTGCCCAAGTCCCCGCCGGGTCCGGCACGCGGGCGCGTGGTGCTGGTCGTGGACGACGAGGCGGTGATCCGCCTGGGCCTTCAGGCATTGGTGGCCGGCTGGGGCCACCGGGTGCTCGCGGCCGGGTCGCTGGCGGAGGTGGGGGCCCTGCTGGACGGGGGCGCCGCACCGGACGCCGTGCTGGCCGACTACCGTCTGCGCGGCGGGGAGACCGGCCTGGACGTGGTGCGCGCCGTGCGGGACCGGCAGCCGGGCCGGGCTGTGCCGGCGGCGATCCTCACGGGCGACACCGACCCGGCACGGCTCGCCGAGGCGCGGGCCAGTGGCTGCGCGCTGCTGCACAAGCCTGTGCCGGCAGCCCAACTCCGCGCCGCCCTGGCCGACCTCCTGGCAGGGGCCGCGGGGGCGCCCCGGGATGCCGGCGGGCCTGGCCCCCCTGCGGCGGCGCCCTGACCGGGGGACACGGGCCTTTTCCCCGGCGCCGAGGCGGCCTCAGCATTCCCCTTGCCCCCGGCATCATCCCCAGGGGCCCGGATAGCTGGGCGGTGATGGGGCAGCCGAGTTGGTACCGCCTCGCGCCGTACCCGGCCGTGGTGCCACCACTGCGGCATGCCGTGGTATGCCAAGGTGGCCGGTCGCGAGTTGACGGTACTGGGGTGGGTCACAATGTCTGGGCACCAGCCACGACACGGGCATGCCCTTCCCGATGAATTACCGGTCCTACGCCGACCTTGCGAACCTGGTCCATGCCTCCATGCCCCGCCTGCCGCGGGACGTCGACCTAGTGGTCGGCATCCCGCGCAGCGGCCTCCTGCCCGCCGGGATGATCGCCCTGGCGCTGAACCGGCCGCTGGCGGACCTGGATGGGTTCCTGGCCGGGCGGACGCTGGCCAACGGGGTGACGCGGCCGGTACCCGGTGCCGGGCAGCGGCGTTTCCGCCACGCGCTGGTGGTGGACGACAGCATCCGCTCCGGCGGCACGCTGGGGCAGGTCCGCGCGGCCATCGCCGCCATGGGCGGGGGCTTGGCGGACAAGGTGACGTACCTGGCCGTCTATGGCGCCACGCCCGGGCCGCACCCCGATGGGGCGGACATGCAGCTGGAGGTCTGCCCCACGCCGCGGGTCTTCCAGTGGAACGTCATGCACCATGTGGTGCTGGAAAGTGCCTGCCTGGACATCGACGGTGTGCTCTGCCGCGACCCCACCCCGGCGGAGAACGACGACGGCCCGCGCTACCGGGAGTTCCTCCTGGGTGCCGAGCCCCTCCACCTGCCCACCCGCCCCGTGCGCCGGTTGGTGACCAGCCGGCTGGAGCGCTACCGGCCGGAGACGGTGGAATGGCTGGCGCGGCACGGCGTCTCCTATGGCCGGCTGGACATGCTGGACCTGCCCGACGCCGCCACCCGCCGCCGCCTGGGCAGCCACGCCAGCTTCAAGGCCGCCGTCTATGCCGGTGACTCCGGCGCCAAGCTGTTCATCGAGAGCTGCCGCCGCCAAGCGCCGGAGGTGGCCCGCCTTTCCGGCAAGCCGGTGCTGTGCGTCGAGACCAACAGCCTGGTCAACGGCACCTGGGCGGGCAAGGCGCGGCATGCCGCCCTTTCCCCTGGCACGGTGGCCCGCGTCGTCCAGGGTGCCGTCAGGCGTGCTGGGGCCGCGTTCCTAGGGCTCGGCCGCCGGCCCTGACCCCCGGGCTACGCGGGCCCGCCCCCGGCGTGGGCGATTGACAAACTTGACCGGTTTCGGACCTGGTAAAGCCACGCAAGCCAGCGGGTGCGCAGGGAATACCCCGGGACACGCCCCGGAGCCCGTATGATCCACCATGCCCAAGACCCGGCAACCCTGGGGGCGCCACCCGCAACCGTGACAGGGTTTAGGATAAAAGTCATTAAGAACGGGCTTGTGCTGGCCGGGTGGCGGGCGGCGGATGCTCCACCGTGGCCAGGGCGGCGGCCCTGGCCCGGCCGTGCCCATCCCGGGCCGGGACGGCGGCGTGGTGCCGGGGCGCAGGGTGGGTAGCCGGTTCCCCCGGCACTTGCGGCCCGCTGGGAAGCGGCTAGGCTTGTGCGGACCAACCACTTTCGTGGGTCCCCGCGTGATGCACGACACCCATCCGTCCCGCCGCGCCTTCGTGGCCGGAGCCGCGGCGCTGGCCGCGCTGCCGCTGTTCCCCGGCGTCGCCCTGGCCCGCATGCCGGCCGACGAGGCCCTGTTCGGGCAGATGGAGGACGCGTTCGGGCGCCAGCTTTCCCGCGACCCGTTGATGGCCCTGCGGCTGGGCTTCAAGCAGGACATGGACCGGCTGGGCGACCCGTCCGACGCCTTCGCCGCCGAGGGGGTGGCGCTGCAGCGGCAGGACGTGGCCCGGTTCGCCAAGGAGTTCCCGCCGGAAAGCCTGTCGCCCGCCATGCGCCTTTATGCCCGGCTGTACGCCTGGCAGGCGGGGCGGGCCGAGGCGGGCCAGCGGTGGCGCGGCAATGAGCTGGTACTGAACACCACCGGCGGCCCCCACGTGAACCTGCCGGTGCAGCTCATCAACCAGCACCGGGTGGACGACCGGGCCGACGCGGAGGCCTACATCGCCCGGCTGCGCGCCTTCCCGGAGTATTTCGGCAAGGTCGTGGCGCGGCTGGCCTCGCAACAGGCGGCCGGGGTGCTGCCGCCCCGGTTCTTCTTCCCCGTGGTCACCGCCGCGGCGCGGAACCAGGTGACGGGCCGGCCCTTCGACGCGAGCGACAGGGATTGCCCGCTGTTCGCCGACCTGCGCAAGAAGATCGGCGCCCTGCCGCTGCCGGAGGGGGAGAAGGACGCGCTGCTGCGCCAGGCGGCCGACGCGCTGGTCGGGGCGGTGGGGCCCGCCTATGCCGGGCTGCTCACCTGGCTGGCGGCGGCGGAGACCCGGGCCGGGGAGGATGACGGCGCTTGGCGCCTGCCGGACGGGGAGGCCTATTACGCCCACGCCCTGGAACAGCAGACCACCACCCGCCTGACGGCGGACGAGGTGCACCGCATCGGCCTGGAGGAGGTCGCCCGCATCCACGGGGAGATGCGGGAGATCATGGGCAAGGTGGGCTTCACCGGCGACCTGCAGGCCTTCTTCCGCTTCCTGCGCGACGACCCGCGCTTCTACCACGAGGACAGCGACGCCGGGCGGGAGGCATACCTGGCCGAGGCGCGGGCCCACATCGACGCCATGGGCCGCAGCCTGGACGGCTGGTTCGGCCTGAGGCCGAAGGCCGGGCTCGAGGTGCGGGCGGTGGAGAAGTTCCGCGAGGGGTCGGCGGCCAGCGCCTTCTACAACAACCCGTCCCAGGACGGCACGCGGCCCGGCATCTTCTATGTGAACCTGGGCAACCTGAAGGCCCGGCCGAAGTACGGGCTGGAGTCCCTCGCCTACCATGAGGGGATCCCCGGCCACCACATGCAGATCGCCATCCAGCAGGAGCTGGAGGGGGTGCCCAGCTTCCAGCGCCTGGGCGGCGGCATCGCCGCCTATGCCGAGGGCTGGGCGCTCTATACCGAACTGCTGGCCAAGGAGATGGGCTTCTACGTCGACCCCTACAGCGACTTCGGTCGGCTGAACGCGGAGCTGTGGCGCTCCATCCGGCTGGTGGTGGACACGGGCATCCACGCCAAGCGCTGGACCCGGGAGCAGGCGACCCGCTACTTCGTGGAAAACTCCCCCATGGACGAGGGCGGGGCCCGGCGGGAGATCGACCGCTACATCGGCAACCCCGGCCAGGCCTGCGCCTACAAGATCGGCATGAACCGGATGCTGGAACTGCGGGCCGCGGCGAGGGCACGGATGGGGTCCCGCTTCGACATCCGGGGGTTCCACGACGCGGTGCTGCGCAACGGCCGCCTGCCCCTGGACATGCTGGCGGAACAGGTGGGGGCCTGGTCGGCGGCCTGACGCCACGGCGGCGTGGGACGCCCGCCCCCGGCGCGGGGCGGACCGGCCGCGGGACGACATGGCTTGGGGCAGATGGATGATGGCCGAATTGGGAATTCGGGCGTCCGCCCCGCAGGGAAAGCGGGTGGGAGCCGGACCCTCCGCACGCCAGGGTCCCGCAGCCCCGCGCGGGATCGGGGGGTCCGCGCGGCCCCGTCGCCCGGACGAACCGAGGATGTCGCAAACGGTTCAGGCGGTTGGGGCAGGGGCGTCGGGGCTTGGCCGGGCCGGCGGGGCGTCGGGCCAAGGGTCCGTGCCACGGTGCGTCAAGCCCGCGCGGATTGGGAAACCCTCGAGGACGGGTTAGGCCGTGCGGGCCTTTGGGATAGCCGGCAACGCGCTGGATCGCACGCCCTTGCGCGTCCGGGCCGCCGCCCCCGCGTCAGCCAAGCCCGCGGCCGCGTGATGGGGCGCGGCCGGCGCTGTTCCAACAGCCTTGGCCCGGAAGACCGCGCGAGCGGCGTTCGTCGCCGACGGTGTCGCGCTCCCGCGGTCCGGAGCGCACGGCAATCCCTGCCCGGCCAACCCCAGTCGGCGAAGGGCGGGGCGCCGCCGCCGCGCGGCTCGCATGGACGGGGGAGGCGCAGATGACCGAGACACCGGTGCACCAGGCCGGGCAGGCCAAGGGGGCGGAGCTGCGGATGCCGCCGCCCCACCAGGGCGAGTACGAGGAATACGTCGAAGACGCGACCCCGGGCCGGCGCCCAGCCAGGATGATGTGGGGCCTGCGCGCGCTGGGGATCGTCGCGGCCCTGGCGGTGTGGCTCGCCATGGGCGCCTCCGAGGGGCTGCCGCCCGACGCGCGCGCGGTCGCGGCGATCGTCACGCTGATGGCGATCTGGTGGATGACCGAGGCCGTCCCGCTGGCCGTCACCTCGCTCCTGCCGATCGTGCTTCTCCCCATGCTGACCGCGCGGACGGTCAACGAGACCACCGCGCCCTATGCCAGCGCCATCGTCTTCCTGTTCCTGGGCGGCTTCCTGATCGCCATCGCCATGGAGAAATGGAACCTGCACCGCCGCGTCGCGCTGCTGACCCTGCGCCGGGTGGGGGTCGAGCCCCGGCGGATCGTGCTGGGGATGATGCTGGCCACCGGCTTCCTGTCCATGTGGGTGTCCAACACGGCCACGACGCTGATGATGCTGCCCATCGGGCTGTCGGTGCTGACGCTGGTCGTGGAGCGGAGCGGTACCCGGCAGGACGCCTCCGTCGGCGAGGCGCTGAGCAAGGGTGGGCGGATCACGGACGTGGTCGAGGACGAGAACATCAAGCGGTTCGGCGTCTGCCTCGTCCTCGCCATCGCTTGGTCGGCGACGATGGGTGGCCTTGGCACCCTGCTCGGCAGCCCGCCGAACGCCATCGTCGCCGGCTATGCCGCGGCGGAACTGGGGCGCCGGATCGGCTTCCTTGAATGGATGGTGGTCGGCGTGCCGCTCGCCTTCACCTTCATCCTGATCGGCTGGGTGCTGATGACGCGCGTGCTCTACCCGTTCAACCTGGCAGAGGTCCCGGGCGGGCGCGAGATGATCGAGGAGCAGATCGAGCAGCTCGGCCCGCTCAGCCAGGGTGAGAAGATGGTGATGGCCGTCTTCGGGTCCGCGGCCTTCCTGTGGGTCGTGCCGGGACTCCTGGCCAGCATCCCGGGGGTCGGCGACCTATTGGGGCCGTTCGGGGAGCTGAACGACACCGCCATCGCCATCGCCGCCGGTGCCGCGATGTTCATCCTGCCGGGCCGCGGGCGGCGCGAGATGGTGCTGGACTGGAAGGATGCCGAGGACGGGCTGCCCTGGGGCGTGCTCCTGCTCTTCGGCGGCGGCCTGAGCCTGGCGGGCGCCGTCGCCGCGACGGGCCTGGACCGCTGGTTCGGCGAGCAGGTCATGGGTCTCGGCGTGCTCCCCATCCTGCTGCTGGTCGCGGCCATCACGGCGATCGTCCTGTTCCTGACCGAGGTCACCAGCAACACCGCGACCGCCGCCACCTTCATCCCCGTCCTGGGCGGCGTGGCGGTGGGCATCGGGGCCGATCCCATGACGCTGCTCATCCCGGCGGCCTTCGCCGCGACCTGCGCGTTCATGCTGCCCGTCGGCACGCCGCCCAACGCGATCGTCTTCGCCACCGGCGCGGTGACGATCGCCCAGATGGCGCGCGGCGGCATCGTCCTGAACCTGGTCGGGATCGTCCTGATCACCGGCTTCTGCTATGTCCTGGGCGGCATCGCGCTCGGGCTGAAGTTCTGAAGGGGGCCGGCAGTCGTTGGCGTCCACCGGCATGGGTCAAGGACTCATGCCGGCGGGCTCAGGCCGTCTCACGCACCCGCAGCGTCACCATGTGGGCCAGGGACTCCGCCGCCGCGGCCCGCACGCCGGCCAGCGCCGGCCCCAGGTCCGCGCCTTCCCGCCTGGCGGCCTCGTCCAGGGCCTGGCCGGCCCGTGCCAGGGCCGTGAAGCCCAGGGAGGCCGCCATCCCCTTCAGGGCGTGTGCCTGGAACGAGGCGGTGCCCCGGTCCAGGCCCGGGTCGGACAGCACGGCCAGCGCCTGCTCCACCCCGGCCTGCAAGGAGGACAGCAGCCCGGCCAGGGCGTCCGGGCCCACCGTGGCGTGGAGGGCGCGCCATTTCACCGGGTCGTGCACCGGCGCGACCCCGGTGGCCGGGGCTGTCCCCTCCCCACCGGGCGGGCCGGGCTGGGCCGGGCCGCCACCGGCCCAGCGCTCCACCGCCTCCAGCAGCGCGTCGCGGTCCACCGGCTTGGCCAGGTGGCCGTCCATGCCCGCGGCGCGGCAGGCGGCCACCTCCTCCGGCAGGGTGTTGGCGGTGAGCGCCAGGATCGGCACCTGCCCGCGGGGCCCCGGCAAGGCCCGGATGGCCCTGGCCGCCGCGGGGCCGTCCATCCCCGGCATGCGCACGTCCAGCAGCACCAGGCCATAGTCGCCCGCCGCCACGCGCGCCAGGGCCTCCGCCCCGTCAGCCGCCAGGTCCACCCGGTGCCCGGCGCGGGTCAGGTAGTGGGCCACCAGGGTGCGGTTGGTGGCGATGTCGTCCGCCACCAGCACCCGGACGGAACGGCTGGCGGGCATGGCCGCCCGGGCCGCGGGGCCGGCCACGCGGGGCGGGGCCTCCGCTGGCCGCAGGGGCAGCTCGAACCAGAAGCGGCTGCCCTGGCCGGGGGTGCTGTCCACCCCGATGCGGCCGCCCATGTGCTCCACGATGGCCTTGCAGATGGCAAGGCCCAGGCCGGTGCCGCCGAAGCGCCGCGCCGTGGCGTCGTCCACCTGGCTGAAGCGCTGGAACAGGCGGTCCATGCGGTCCGCCGGGATGCCGATGCCCGTGTCCCGAACCTCCAGGCGCAGCCGCCCGTCCGCGGCCGACACGGCCAGGGCGATGCCGCCGCGCTCGGTGAACTTCACGGCGTTGGACAGCAGGTTCAGCAGCACCTGCCGCAGCCGCTGCGGGTCGCCGCGGACCCAGGGCGGCACGCCGTCGCCCAGCTCCACGGACAGGGCCAGCCCCTTGTCGGCGGCCGCCGCCCCCACGATCCGGGCGGAGCCGCGGGCCAGGGCCGCCAAGTCCACCGGCTCGTCCGCCAGGGGCATCATCCCGGCCTCGGCGCGGGAGAAGTCCAGCACGTCGTTGACGACGGTCAGCAGCGACCGGCCCGCGTCGCGCACCACCGTCGCCCATTCCCGCTGCTCCGGCGTCAGCGGGCTCGCCAGCAGCAGGTCGTTGAAGCCGATCACCCCGTTGAGGGGCGTGCGGACCTCGTGGCTCATGGTGGCCAGGAAGGCGGACTTGGCCCGGGCCGCGGCCTCCGCCTGCTCCTTGGCGGCCTCCAGCGCGGCTGTGCGCTCCCGCACCAGCCCCTCCAGGTGGCGGCCGTGGTCGCGGATGCGGGCGGCCATGGCCCGGAAGGCGCGGGCAAGCTGGCCCACCTCGTTCGGCAGCGCCTCCGGCAGGGGGAAGGCGCCGTCCGCCACGGAGTCATAGTCGCCCGCCGCCACCCGGTCGGCGGCCCGGCCCAGCACCTGGACGGGCCGGGCGACGCTGGCGCGCAGCACGACGAACAGGGTGCCCGTCACGACAAGCAGGAAGGCGGCGCCCAGGGCCAGGATGTAGCCGGCGGCGCGCAGCGCCTCCGCGTCTACCAGCCGGCGCGGGTAGGCGGAGACGAGCCACCAGCCCGGCCCCTCGATCGGGGCGGCCACCACCAGGAAGTCGGGTGCCGCGTCCTCCACCACCCGCGCGGCGCCGCCCGCCACCGGCGGCCCCTGGGTGGACAGCAGGGCGGAGACGCGGGACAGGACCGGGTCCCCCAGCTCCCCCACCCGGATGATGCCGGACCTGTGGTTGGCCTCGCTCAGCCGGCCCTGGTGCACGACCACGCGGCCGTCCTCCGTCAGGATGGCCCGGTAGGCCCCCGACGGCTGCTCCTCCACCAGCCGGGCCACCACCTCGTCCAGCAGGATGTCGTGGCTGGCGTTGCCCAGGTGGCGGCCCTGGTGGTCCATGGGGAGCTGCAGGGTAATGGTCCACTGCTTCGCCGTGTCGTCGAAATAGAGCGGCGACCAGACGGGCAGGCGGGCCGGGTTCTCGGACCGCAGCGTCGCCTTCACCACGGACAGCTCGGTCATCCGCAGGTCGTGCCGGGCGTCCAGGCCCCAGGGGTGGCCGGGCCAGTGGATGACCATGGCGTTCTCCGGCAGGCTCACATGCAGGTTTGCGAAGCTGCCGGACCAGGCCGGGCCGTAGGCGGCGACCATGTGGTAGAGCAGGACCAGCCGCCGGCGCAGCTCCGCGTCGGGGGGCGGCGCGCCGCTGCCCATGAAGGCGGTGGTGCCGGCGCGGGGCAGGCCGTCCGGACCCAGCACCCCGTCATAGAACTCCCGCCGCAGCCGCGTGGCCCCGTCGGCATCCCGGGTGAAATAGCGGTCGAAGTCCGGCCGCGGCAGCACCGCCGGGTCGGCATAGGCGGCCAGGAAGGCATTGCGGAACTGGTCCAGGTTGGACCGGGCCAGCCGGAAGACCGCGGCCTCCGACCGGCTCAACGCCCCCAGCCGCACGCCCAGTTGGGCCAGGGCGTCCTGCCGCGCGTCGGCATAGGCCAACCACGCCCCCACGCCGGTGACGGCGGACACGGCCAGGATCGACCAAACGGCCAGCCTGCGGGCCATCTCGGCCACCAGCGACCGGGAAGCGCCGGCGTCCGGGGACGCCGCCGGGCGGCCAGCCACCCGGCGCCCCGGTCCGCCCCCCAACGGCTCCTGCTCGGCTCGCAACGCGTCCCCATCCCCTTGTGCCAGCCGCCGTTGGTCGTGACGGATCAACGGCCCCTCAGGCGCCCGGCGGCATACTACCCGAAAGTGTAGGCGTGGCCCAAGCCATCATCGCCGGCGCCGTTCAGGCGACGGTGCGGAAGACGGCGATGGCGGTGCCGGTGGTGAGCGCCGAGAGGCCGGTGGTGGCGAGGATGGCGCCGGCCACGGGCTGGGTGTGCAGGCCGTAGCGCTGGGAGAAGACGAAGACGTTCACCCCCATGGGCAGCGAGGCGCAGGTGACGGCGACGCCGAGCTGCAGCGGGGGCAGGTCGAACAGGTGGCGGGCGGACAGGAAGACCAGGGCCGGCAGCACCAGCAGCTTGGCCGCCGCCATGAAGGCGGTGCGGCCCAGGGCATCCCCCACCCGCAACCCCACCAGGCTGGCCCCCAGCGCGAACAGGGAGCAGGGCACCGCCGCGGCGGCCAGCATCTCCAGCATCCGGTCCAGGGGCCCCGGCATGGGCACGCCGCCGGCCCCCACGGCAAGGCCGCAGAGGATGGCGGCGAGCACCGGGTTCCTCAGCAGGGCCAGCACGGTGCGGCCCGCCACCGTGGCCAGGCCGGCGCCGTGGGCCTGGCTCGCCTCCACCAGGACGGTGGCGAGCCCCACCAGCACCAGGGAGTGGAAGGTGACGATCAGCAGCAGCTGGTGCAGCCCCGCCGGCCCGAAGGCCGGCAGCACCAGCGGCACCCCCACCAGCACGATGTTGGAGAAGGTGGAGCCCAGCGCCAGGGTGGCGCTGCCCGCCGTGCCTTCCCGGTACAGCAGCCGCGCCGCGAGGAAGCTGCCCGCCGCCAGGGCCAGCAGGGCGGAGTAGTAGGCGCCGATGATGGCCAGGTCGCCGGCGCCCGGCAGTCCGTGGCGGGCCATGGAGCGGAACAGCAGGGCCGGCAGGGCCAGGGTGAAGATGAAGGTGCCCAGCGCCTTGGACGCGTCCGCCGTGAACAGGGGCGGCCGGCCCAGGGCGAAGCCCAGCAGCACCAGCCCGAAGGCCGGCAGGACGATCTCGACGACGGGATGCATTCCCTTTCCTTCCGGCCCCTTCTTCCCGATACCCGCCGTCACTTTCGAATTCGAAAGTGACGGTGCCCAGCCCAGCTCCATGTAGCGCCTGGCGAGCGGCTCGTCAGCCGCCAGGATGCCGGTGGGCCTGCCGCGGGCCCTTGGTGGCCAGCACTTCCGGGCGCTCGGGGGTCCCCTCCCGGCCTTGTCCTTGCCGTGGGGCCCCGGAAAATGCCCGGCACCTTGTGACAAATGCCGGCTTGCCGCGTTGTACGGCGGCCAAGGTGGAACCATCAGCCGCGGGACCTCGCCCGGGGGCATACCCCGGGGGGGCGGCAACAGGGGAGGACAAGGCATGGTCGGCGAAGACCTCGACGCGCGCGCGCGCGCCTATTGGCGGGCAAACATACGAACCGTCCTGGGATGCCTGGCGGTGTGGTTCCTGGTGTCCTACGGGGCGGGAATCCTGCTGGTGGACGTGCTGAACCAGGTGAACATCGCCGGATTCCCCCTTGGCTTCTGGTTCGCCCAGCAAGGGTCCATCGTCGCCTTCCTGTTCCTGATCATCTTCTACGCCTGGCGGATGAACAGGATCGACCGCGAGCACGACGTGCACGAGTAGTCGGCCACCAGGACGAGAGGGACAAGAGATGGACTTGAAGACCCTGACCTACCTGGTGGTGGGCGCGACCTTCGCGCTCTACATCGGCATCGCCATCTGGTCGCGGGCGGCCACGACGGGCGAGTTCTACGTGGCCGGCAAGGGGGTGCACCCCATCGCGAACGGCATGGCCACCGGCGCGGACTGGATGTCCGCCGCCTCCTTCATCTCCATGGCGGGCCTGATCGCGTTCCTGGGCTACGGGGGCTCGGTCTACCTGATGGGCTGGACCGGCGGCTACGTGCTGCTGGCCATGCTGCTGGCGCCCTACCTGCGCAAGTACGGCAAGTTCACCGTGCCGGAGTTCATCGGCGACCGCTATTACAGCGACGCCGCCCGGGTGGTGGCCGTGGTCTGCCTGATCTTCATCAGCTTCGTCTATGTGGCGGGGCAGATGCGCGGGGTGGGCATCGTCTTTTCCCGCTTCCTGGAGGTCAGCATCGAGACGGGCCTGGTGGTGGGCATGGCCATCGTCTTCGTCTATGCGGTGCTGGGCGGCATGAAGGGGATCACCTACACCCAGGTGGCGCAGTACGTGGTGCTGATCACCGCCTACATCGTGCCGGCCATCTTCATCTCCCTCCAGCTCACCGGCAACCCGGTCCCGCCGCTGGGGCTAGGCAGCACGGTGCAGGGCACGGACTCCTACCTGCTGGAACGGCTGAACCAGGTGGTCACCGAGCTGGGCTTCGCCGCCTACACGGAGGGCGGCAAGAGTACCATCGACATCTTCGCCATCACCGCGGCCCTGATGGTGGGCACGGCCGGGCTGCCGCACGTGATCGTGCGCTTCTTCACCGTGCCCAGCGTGCGCGACGCCCGGTCCTCCGCCGGGTGGGCGCTCTTCTTCATCGCGCTGCTGTACCTGTGCGCCCCGGCGGTGGGGGCCATGGCCCGCTACAACCTGACCGCCACGGTGCAGACCGGGCCGGTGGGCGCCGCGGAGTCCAACCTGGTCTATGAGCAGCGCCCCGAATGGATGAAGCGCTGGGAGCAGACCGGCCTGCTTAAGTTCGAGGACAAGAACGGCGACGGCCGCATCCAGTACTACAACGACACCCGGATGGACCCCGCCCGGCAGCAGGAGCTGGGCTGGCGGGGCAACGAGCTGACCGTGGACCGGGACATCCTGGTGCTGGCCAACCCGGAGATCGCCCGGTTGCCCAACTGGGTCATCGCCCTGGTGGCGGCGGGGGGCATCGCCGCGGCGCTGTCCACGGCGGCGGGGCTGCTGCTGGTGATCTCGTCGGCCGTGTCCCACGACCTGATGAAGAGCACCTTCGCCCGCGGCATCACGGAGAAACAGGAACTGATGGCCGGCCGCATCGCGGCGGCGGGCGCCATCCTCATCGCGGGGTACCTGGGCTACAACCCGCCGGGCTTCGTGGCGGAGGTGGTGGCCTTCGCCTTCGGCCTGGCCGCCAGCTCCCTGTTCCCGGCCATCATGATGGGCATCTTCTCCAAGCGGGTGAACCGCGAGGGGGCGGTCGCCGGCATGCTGGCGGGGCTGCTCTTCACCCTGGGCTACATCGTCTACTTCAAGGGCATCTTCATCACGCCCATCGGCAAGAACACGGCGGAGAACTGGCTGTTCGGCATCTCGCCGGAGGGCATCGGCTTCGTCGGCATGATCCTGAACTTCATCGTGGCCTTCGCCGTCAGCCGGGTGACGGCGGCACCGCCGCGGGAAGTGCAGGAGCTGGTGGACTTCATCCGGTCCCCCCGCGGCGCGCGGGAGGCGATCGAGCACTGACGGCGGCAGCGGGGCGGGCGGCACCGCCGCTCGCCCCGCGTCCCCCGGCCGCCTCCCCCCGGGCGGCGGCCCATGTTAGGATGGGGCCATGGATACCGGCACCGGCGACATCCGGGGGTTCCTGGCCTCCCGCCACCCCTTCGACCTGCTGCCCGCCGAGGAGCTGTCGGCGGTGGCCGCTTCCATGTCCGCGCGCACCCTGCCCGCGGGTGCCGTGCTGATGAGCCCCGGGGACCGGGTGGACACGCTCAGCCTCGTGCGGCGCGGCGCCTTGGAGACACGCTCCCCCGACGGGGAGCTGCTGGCCCGGCTGGGGGAGGGGGACGCCGCGGGCATCCGCGCCCTGCTGGCCGGGGGGCGGGCCGTGAACCGCATCACCGCGCTGGAGGACACGCTGCTCTACGACATGCCGGCGGCGGCATTCCGCCGGCTGCGCGGCGACTACCCGGCCGTGAACTATTTCTTCGCACCCCAGGGGGCCGACCGGCTGCGCGGCGCCCGGGCGGCGGCCGGCTGGGACAGCCAGGCCGGGCTGGTGGGCCGGCGGGTGGGCGAGCTGCTGCGGCGCGAGCCGGTGACCGTCGCCCCGGACGCCACCATCGCCGAGGCGGCGCGGCTGATGCTGCGGTCGGACGTGTCCTGCCTGCCCGTGGTGGCGGATGGCCGGCTGCTGGGCATCCTCACCGACCGTGACCTGCGCAACCGGGTGCTGGCGGCGGGCATGGACCCGGGCACCCCCGTGGCCGCCGCGATGACGCCCGAGCCCAAGCGGGTGGAGGAGACGGCCTTCCTGTTCCAGGCCCAGATCCTGCTGGCCCGGCACCGCGTCCACCATCTGCCGGTCATGCGGGGCGAGAGGCTGCTGGGCCTCGTGACCAGCACCGACCTGCTGCGCTCCCAGGTCCGCTCCACCGTCTTCCTCGCGGGCGACGTGGGCGAGCGGGAGGACGCGGACGGCATCGCCGAGGCGCTGGCGCCCCTGCCGGAGGTGATGCACGACATGGTGCAGGGCGGGGTCGGGGCCTATGCCATCGGCCACGCCATCTCCGCCTTGGCGGATGCCGCCACGGTGCGGCTGGTGGAGCTGGCGGAGCGGAGGCTGGGCCCGCCGCCGGTGCCCTATGGCTGGATGGCCCTGGGTTCCCAAGGGCGGGAGGAGCAAACGGCCCGGTCCGACCAGGACAACGCCCTGGTGCTGGACGACCGCTATGAGGAGGCCGCCCACGGACGCTGGTTCCGGGACTTCGCCGACTTCGTCTGCGACGGGCTGGACCGGGCCGGCTACGTGCACTGCCCCGGCGGGATCATGGCCAAGAACCCGTCCTGGCGGATGACCCTGTCCGCCTGGAAGGACACCTTCCGACGCTGGGTCCGCATGCCCCAGCCGGAGGCGCTGCTCAACGCCAGCGTCTTCTTCGACATGCGGCCCGTCGCCGGCCGCCCGCGGCTGGTGCAGGAGCTGCAGGAGGCGGTGGTGGCCCAGGCCAAGGGGCAGGGCCTGTTCCTGGGCCACATGGCCGGCAACGCCGTGGCCCACCAGCCGCCGCTGGGCTTCTTCCGCAACCTGGTGCTGATCTCCGGCGGGGAGCACCACCGGTCGCTGGACATGAAGCATTCCGGCCTCGCCCCCATCGTGGACCTGGCGCGGCTTTACGCCCTGGACGCGGGCGTGCCGCAGGTCAACAGCCACGACCGGCTGCTGGCCGCGGCGGAGGCCGGCGCGGTCAGCCGCAGCGGGGCGCGGGACCTGGCCGACGCGCTGGAGTTCCTGGGCACCATCCGCCTGCGCCACCAGGCCCTTCGCCTGCGGGAAGGGAAGCCGCCCGACAACTACCTGTCGCCGGAGGAGCTGTCGCCCTTCGAGCGCGGCCACCTGAAGGACGCCTTCGCCGTGGTCAAGGCCATGCAGCAGGCCGCCCTTTCCGCCTACCGGGGCGGCCGGGCCTGAACGGCCTTCCCGGAAGGGGTAGCCGATCCGCCGCCGCCGCGACGGCACTGAACCGTGGGATAAGGGCGGCACGGACGGGAAGACGGGAGCCGGGATGCTGTTCGACCTGCTCATCGCCGCCTGCGGCGCGTTGGCGGCCGTGGGCGTGGCCCTGGTGGGCGTGCGCCTGCTGGGGCGCAAGGCCCCGCGCTGGGTGGTGCCCGTCGCCGCGGCGCTGGGGATGGTGGGGGTGACGGCGGCCGTCCGCTACCAGTGGGCGGGCCACGCCGAATCGCTGCTGCCGCCCGGCATGGTGGTGCTGGAGCGGCTGCGGGAGACCAGCCCGCTGGAGCCCTGGTCCTACCTGCGGCCCATGGTGACCGCCCTGGTGGTGGCGGACGGGGCGGGCCTGCGCCGCAACCCGGCCCACCCCGGCAAGGTGCTGGCGGACGTGCTGCTGGTGCGGCGGGGGGAACCGACGCTGGTGGCCCGGCACCTGGTGGACTGCGGCACGCGCAAGGACGCCGTCCTGCCGCCGGGCTGGGACGGGGAGGCACCGCTGCCCCCCCTGGACTGGTCCTCGGGCGGTCCGGCGGGCCTGGCCGACCTGGCCTGCCGGCCGCCGGCGGGTTGAGGGCGGCCCGACGGCGGGCTTCATGCCGGTGGTATCAGTCCCCGTCGTGGTGGGAGTGGCCGGTGCCGTGGCCGCCGGTGGCCCAGGCTTCCCCGTCCGCCCGCTCGAACCAGAAGGGCTGGCGCGGCTGCTGGCGGGGTGCCACCTCGTTCATGCCTGAATCGTAGACCCGGCCGTTCAGCACGGTGTAGCGGATGCTGGTGGTGTTGCGGATGTCCTCCAGCGGGTTGGCGTCCAGCACCACCATGTCGGCCAGCTTGCCCGGCTCCAGCGAGCCGATGTCCCGGTCGTAGCCCAGGGCCTGCGCCCCGTTCAGGGTGCCGGCCCGCAGCGCCTGGATCGGCGTGAAGCCGCCCTGGGCCAGCATCCACATCTCCCAATGGGCGCCCAGCCCCTCGCGCTGGCCGTGGGCGCCGATCTCCACCTTCACGCCCAGGTCGTTCAGCTCCTTGGCGACGGCGGCGATGCGGATGTGGTTCAACTCCTCCTCCGGCACCATGGTGCGGCGGCGGGAGCGGGCGTCCAGGATACGGCGGGGCACGTACTTCGACAGGATCGGGTGCTCCCAGACATTCATGGTCTGGTACCAGTAGTTCTCCCCGAAGCTGCCGCCATAGGCCACCACCAGGGTGGGGTTGTAGGCCGTGCCCGACGCGGCCCAGAGCTGGCGCACGTCGTCATAGATGCGGGCCACGGGCAGGGAATGCTCGATCGTGGTGTGGCCGTCCACGATCATGGTCAGGTTGTGCTCGAACAGGGACCCGCCCTCCGGCACCACGTTGATGCCCAGCTGGCGCGCCGCCTCGATCACCTGCTGGCGCTGCTCCCGCCGCGGCTGGTTGTAGCTCTTCACGCTCTGCGCCCCGGCCGCCTTCATGCGGCGCAGGTGGGACAGGGCGTCGTCCAGGCTCTCGACCTTGGCGGTGATGGGGGCCGTGGCGCCGTAGAGGATGGTGCCGGTGGAGAAGATGCGCGGCGCCATGATGCGGCCGGCCTTCGCCAGCTCCGCCGCGGCGAAGATCTCGCTGGTGTCGTTGGACGGGTCGTGCAGGGTGGTGACGCCGAAGGCCAGCGAGGCGTAGTTCACCCAGCTCTGCTGCGGGATGATCTCGTCCCCGCCCATGGAGCCGTGCCAGTGGGCGTCGATCAGGCCGGGGATGATGGTCTTGCCGGTGGCGTCGACGCGCTTGGCGTCCGCCGGCACGGCCACCGTGTCGGCCGGGCCCACCTGCTCGATCCGGTTGCCGTTGACCAGGATGGTGCCGTTCTCGATCACCTCGTCGCCGCGCATGGTGACGATGCGGGCGCCGGTCAGGGCGACGCGGCCCTTGGGCACGTCATAGGCCTGGCGGAAGCCGATCTCCATGCCCTGGGCCGGGGTCTCCGGCAGCTTCTCCGGCGCACCCTCCACGAAGGCGAAGGCGTCCTTCAGGTCGCGGGAATAGAGCTGGGAGCCCAGGGACCACCAGAGTTTCCGGCCGTCGCCGGACCAGTGGACCCATTCGCCCGCGTCGCGGCTGGCGCGGGCCACGGGCAGGGCCTTGGCGTCGGGGCCGATCTCCACCGGCTTGCCGGTGGCGGGGAAGGGGGCGACGTAGGCGTTGAACCGCTCCGTCCAGGCCACCCACTTCTCGTCGGGGGAGACGGCGAACTCCGTCGCCACGGCGGTCACCAGGTGGGTGCGCTCTTCCCGTTCACTGCCGGGCCCGTCGATGCCGACGGACTTCAGAACCTGCTTTTCCGGCTGGCCCTTGTCCGACGGGGCGGAGGCGGTGAAGAACAGACGGTCGTTGCGGGCGCCGAACTTGGGCGCGGTGCCTTCCTCCGACACAAGCTCGGCCTTGCCGCCCTTGGCGGGGACGACATAGAGGCCGGTCTCCCGCCCCCACTGGGCCGAGCGCAGGTGGCCGTCGGTGGTGGCGCGGAAGGCGATGCGGCTGCCGTCGGGGGAGAAGGCGGGTTCGACATAGTGGCCGGGCCGGTCGGTGACCACGCGCCCCTCGCCGCCGGAGGCCGGGACCACGCGGATGCTGCCGAAGTCCCTGTCGCTCCATGTCGCGTAGGCGATGGAGCGGCCGTCCCGCGACCAGGTGGGGTACAGCTCGAAATGGTCGGTTTGGCGGGTCAGGCGGCGGGGCGTGCCGTCGGGCAGGTCGCGGACCCAGAGGTGGCCCAGCGCCTCATACGCCACCTTGTCGCCTTGGGGGCTGACGCTGGCCCAGCGCAGCATCCGCACGTCGAACTCGGCCGGCGCCACCTCCACGGGGAAGCGCACCGCCTCCGCGATGGTGCGGGTGGCCTTGACGTGGAAGGGGATGTCGCTGACAGCCTTGCTGGCCACGTCCACCCGCTTGATCCGGCCGTCGGCCCAAACGACGAGGGAGCGGTTGTCTGGCGTCCAGGCCATGGACGGGTAGACCCCGTGGACGGCCCAGGTCTCCTGCATGTCGCGGTCCAGCCCGTCGAACAGCGGCGTCTCCCGCCCCGACTCCAGGTCCAGGACGTAGAGCACGCTCTTGCCGCGCACCCGGCGGATGAAGGCCAGGGACTTGCCGTCCGGCGAGGGGGTGGGGCGGATGGAGCCGCCGGGGCCGGTGACGAAGGGCTCCACCGCCCCCGTCTGCCGGTCCAGGCGCTGGATCACATAGATCTGGCCGTTGGGGTCCTTGCTGTACTCAAACACCTCCCCCGGCGTGGTGTCGTCGCTGAAGTAGAGGTAGCGACCGTCGGGGGAGAAGGCGGGCTCGCCCGTGTCCTTCTGCTCGGTCCGGCGCTTGGTCAGCTGCAGCCCCTCGCCGCCGCTGCGGTGGTACAGCCACATCTCGCCGGCACCCAGGGACCGGGTGGAGGTGAAGTGCTTGCGGGCGACCAGGTACTCCCCGTCCGGCGACCATGCCGGCTGGTTCAGCAGGCGGAAGCTCTCCTTGGTGACCTGGCGCGGGTTGCCGCCGTCGCGGTCCATGACCCAGATGTTGTCGCCGCCGCCCCGGTCGCTGGTGAAGGCGATCCAGCGGCCGTCGGGGGAGTAGCGGGGTTGCATGTCCCAGGCCATGCCGGTGGACAGGGCCCGGGCCTCGCCCCCGCCGATGGGCAGGGTGTAGAGGTCGCCCAGCAGGTCGAAGACGATCTCCTTGCCGTCGGGGCTGACGTCCAGGGACATCCAGGTGCCGGTGCGGACGTCGATCCCGACCTCCTTCCTCGGGCCCGGCGGGTTGGAGACGTCCCAGGCGGGCTTGTCCGCCGGCTTGGCGGCGTCGTCGGCCCAGGCAAGCGGGGGCAGCGCCAGGGCCAGGGCCGTGAGGACGACGAGGGGCGTGGGCTTCATTGGGATCTCCCGGGGGCGTCCCGCGACGCCGGCCGGGAGGTCGTAGCCGAGCCCGGCCCGAAGGGCAAGGCGACGCGCGGGCAGGGCGGCTCAGGCCACACCCCGGACGGCCCAGGCCCGCGCGCCCTCCCGTGCCTCGCCAGGCCATGGCCCGGCAGGCGGTGCGGGCCGGCCGCCGCGGCCGGGCACCCTGGGCGCG
>MOEB01000038.1 GCA_001939945.1 Aerophototrophica crusticola
AACCCAAACCAGACAGGAAACCCGCGATGCCGCACATGTAAAAACCTGTATGCCCTAAGAGGTACCGCCCTTTCATAGCCGCAGCCTCAGGGTCCGGCAACAGCAATCCTGCGGTGCAACATGCTCTCTATGCCCCAGGTTGTCCCCAGCCGGCGAGCCACGCACAAGGGAAACCCGCCCCGGCGGAAACCATGGCGGTGGCAGCCGGCCAGGACGCCCTCCTGGCCTGTGTTCAGCCGCGTGGCTTGCCGGCCCCGACGCAAGTGGCGGCGATGATAAGTGGCTGGAGCGACATGGCCAGTATCACGGCCGCATTGCAGGGGTGGCGCACCACATGCGGAGGGACTTTGCGGGCGTCCCGGTCACCGGGCTTGGGTGTCGAGCCTGCCCGCACCGATCCGGACGGCCAAGGCGCAGAGGGGGGCCAGGGCCACGGTCAGGGCGATGTTTGCGGTCCCGGGAGACGCAGTGGCAACCCATGCCCAGGGCAGGAGCCAAAGCAGGTTGATGCCCCAGACGCAGAGGACGACCTTCTGGTGGCTGCCCCAGCGCCGCGCCAAATGCTGGTAGGCATGGGAGCGATGCGGCTGGAGCGGGCGCTCCCCGCGGGCGAGGCGGATCAGCAGAGTAACGGTTGCGTCCACCAGGAAAGCGCCGCCCAGGATCGCCCAGGCCTGCAACGGGATGACGCCAGACGTGCCGATGGCCATGGTGCCGATGGTGAGGCCAAGGAAGCCGCTGCCGCAGTCACCCATGAAAATCCTCGCCGGCGGCCGGTTCCAAGCTAGGAAGCCCAGGCAGGCGGCGGCAAGCAACCAGGCGACCATGGCCGCGCCCGGGGCCGGGCCCACCAAGAATGCCGCGGCGGCGACAAGGATGAAGGCCGCCTCCGATGCGGCGATCCCATCAATCCCGTCCATGAAGTTGAACAGGTTCAACGCCCAGACTAGCCCGAACCCGCCGACCGCGAGCATTGCCGCAGCGGTGACTGCCGGCGCCCCCGCCATGGGGATGCCCAGCAGCACTAGGGCCAGCCCGGCTGACAGGACTTGCACCGCCAAGCGAGGCACGACGCCCAAGGACCGGACGTCGTCCGCGAAGCCGATACTGGCGACCAACAGGCCCGGCAAGGCCAGCGCGAGGGCGAAGTCCCCTTTGATGCTCCCGAGTCCCCACAAGGCCGTGGTGCCTGCCAGGAAACTGGCGACGATGGCGATGCCGCCGCCCCGCGGCGTCGGCCGGGCGTGGGAACTCCGGTCGTTGGGGATGTCCATGATCCCCAGCCGGCAGGCATATCTGATGGCCAGCCCTGTCAGGCCCAGCGACAGCAGGAGGCTGAGGGGGACCAGCGACACGGCCATGAACCAGTCGGGCAGGGGCAACACGGGTCCTGACATGCTGTAGGGGGCGGGGCGCGACATCATCTACCGCCGGAGACGCCCGACCTCAACCCGGATGCTGACGTTCCCTCCCCAAGCCTTCACCGCCCGTCCAGTTGGCGGGCGCTCGGCGCGTGAACGACCAAGACTGTCCCGTGAAAGGAAAAAATACCTTGCAAATAGGCGAAAGAACCTATACCCGAAAGGCAAAGCCGATGCCCACGGCTGACGGGCCCCGGCCAGAAGAAGCGCCTGGTAACAAGCCCGACAGACAAGGCCCCAACTCAGGAGATGATCCATGCGTTCGTTGACCACCGTACCTGACGCCATGGGCGAGTCCACCGACGTCCTGGTCCCGTCCGACACCTGCCTCGCTGTCGTCCTGCCGGCAAACGTCCCGAAGGCGGTGCCCGTGCCGGCTGGGGCGCGGCACGTGCTGTTCTCCGGGACCGGGAATTTCTGGGCCAAGCTGGGCGGGCCGGCTGTACTGCCGGTCACCGACATGCTGGACGGCAGCGCGCCGGAACTGAACCCGGCGGGGCGGGAGCTGATGGGCTGCGGCAGCATCGGCCTCGTCGCCCCCGGCCCTTGCGTCGTCAGCCTTGCCTTCTACGGCTGACGAGTGCGGGCCACTTGGCGCAGCAGCCCAACAAGGCGGTCGGCCACCACCGGTTGGTCGAACTCCAGCCGGGCGCGGGCCCGCCCCGCCTCGCCCATCCGGCGGCAAAGCTCCGGGTTGGCGCGCAGGCAGGATAGGGCGGCCCGCCAGTCGGACCCCGTGGTCGCCAGCAGGCCACAGCCGGAGTCCGCCAGCAGCACGCGGTTTTCCCCCACCGGGCTCGCCACAACCGGCCGCCCCGCGGCCATGGCCTGGATGATCTTGTAGCCGGACTTGCCGCGCTCGAACGGCTCGTCCGGGACGGGCATCACCACGACGTGCACCCCGGCCAGCCGCTCGCCTTCCTCCTCCTCCCGCCAAGGGTGGAACTCCTCCGCCACGCCGGGAAGGTGCGCCGGGGCGGCGCCGATGGTGACCAGCGTGACGGGCCCGGTCGCCGACAAGGCCCGTAGGGGCTCTCCCAGCATGGGCAGGTAGCGGGCGCTGGCCGGCGTGCCGATCCACCCCACCCGGAACCCCTCGCTGGGCGGGGGCCGGTGCGGGTAGGCGGCCAGTTCCACCGGCGTGGGCAGCTTCACGACCTCAGCGGCTCCCGCCTGCCGGGCCCAGTCCCGCATCCACTCGTTCCCCACCGTCACCACGGCGCTGCGGGCAACCAGCCGCTCCAGCTTCCTTCCCAGCAGGGAGCGTACGGCCCCGCTCCCGTGGCGGGCATAGCGCTCATGCCAAGCGTCATCAAAGTCCAGCACCAGCGGGACACCGTCCAGCATCCGCGCCTCCACGGCCAGGGGCAGGAAGGGCAGGGCCTCCTTCTCCACCCAGGCCAGGTCGAAGCCGCCCCGCTCCCGCAGCACGGCGAAACGGCGGGCAAAGTGGCCGGCCAGCGCCGCACGGCGGGACGGCAGGCCGGCATATTGCCGTTCCAGGTATTCGTCGTCGAAGAAGGGCCGCACCTCCACCCGGAACCCCGCCTCTTTGAGGTAGCGGACATGGTCGTGGAAGCGCAGGCGGCTGCTCGCCCCCTTCCGCCCGTAGCGGGGCAGGGCCAGGATGCGGGGCGCTGGGTCTGACATGTGGGGCGCGGTCCAGCCCATGCGGGCGCTGGCGGCGGGATGGGTTGGCGCCAGCATAGTGGGTCCCCGCGGCGGCGGGAACCCTCAGGAAAGGTTGTGCGCGACTTTGCTTGTGCGGCCCCGGGGGGTGGTCAGCCCAGCGTGCTCATGATGCTGAAGCACAGCGCGTCGCCCTGGGCGTGCAGGGTCTTCAGCGCGTCCTTGGGCAGGGGGATTTTCTTGTCGCGGCAATAGGCAACGATCAGCCGGGCGAGCTGGTAGGATTCCACCTCCAACTCCTGCGGGCGGGGCCCGTCGGTGACCAGCCGCACCGACGGGGGCGGACCCTCCACCACCTGGATGCGGGCGATCCGGCGCGACGGGTCGTGGCCCTCGGGCGGCACCGTCTGGAAGACCAGCTTCAGCTCGTCATTGGAAAAGATGATGTGCCGGATCTCGGTGATCATCGCGGGTCCTTCGGGCTCAGGCCTGCGCGCGCTTCTTCTGGCGGCGGCGATAGATGGTGCAGGGATTGATCTCCAGCAGGGCGGCGGCCCGGGTGATGTTGCCGTTGCAGAGCGCGATGGCCTGGTCGATGGCTTCCTCCTCCACCTGCCACAAGGGGCGGATGCGCGCCTCCGCCGCCGCGCTGCCGGGGACCGACTGGGCTGGGTCGGCCGGGGCGGCGAGGTTCGCGGGTTCCGGCGGGGTGGCCGGCCTGGCAGGGCCGATGCCGGGGATCGGCACGCCGGGGATGCCCAGGCCGGCGAAGGGCGCGGCCGGGGCGGACGGTGCCGCGCCGGCGGCGCCCGGCGGACCAAAAGGGAAGGGCAGGGGGCCGGCCATCGCGGCCCAACGGGGGTCCTGCAACATGGGCGGCAGGATCATGGTCGGCTTGTTCAGCGGCGGCGGCAGCATGAAGGGCTGGATCTCCTCGCCCTCGTTCAGTACCACCACGTTCCGCACCACGTTCAGCAACTGGCGGACGTTGCCCGGCCACTGGTAGGACCGGAGGATCGCCTCCGCCTCCGCGCTGAAGCCGCGGAACGTCTTCCGTTCCTCGCGGGAGAACTTGGCCAGGAAGTTGCGGGCGATCAGCAGCACGTCGTCGCCCCGCTCCCGCAGCGGCGGCAGCTCGATGGAGATGACCTGCAACCGGTAGAACAGGTCCTCCCGGAATCGGCCGGCCTGCACCTCGGCATAGGGGTCGCGGTTGGTGGCGCAGACGATGCGCACATCCACCGGCTCCAGCCTCTCCGACCCCACCTTCTTGACCATGCCGGTCTGCAGGAAGCGCAGCAGCTTGGCCTGCAGGCCAAGGTCCATCTCGCAGATCTCGTCCAGGAACAGGGTGCCGCCGTCGGCCTGGAGGGCGGCGCCGCTGTGGTCCGTGGTGGCCCCGGTGAAGGCGCCCTTCACGTGGCCGAAGATCTCCGACTCCATCAGGTCCTTGGGGATCGCGGCGCAGTTGATGGCCACGAACGGCCCGCCCGACCGCGGGCTGCGGCGATGGATGGCCTCGGCGCAGACCTCCTTGCCGGTGCCGCTCTCCCCCGTGATGAAGACGGTGGCCTTGGACGGGGCCGCCGCCTCGATCAGCTTGTAGGCGGCGCGCATGGGCGGGCTGGCGCCGATGAAGCCGAAATAGGCGTTCTCATCCGCCGCGGCCGGGGCTGGGTCCCGCGCAGCCCTGGCGGGCCGGGCCGGGCCGGGGGTGCCCGCCGCCGCCGCGTCGGCCAGGGCAGCGCTGACGGCGCCGCGCAGCCGCTCCGTGCCCACGGGTAGCAGAAGCACGTCCGCCGCCCCGGCGCGCATGGCCTCCACCGCCGCCTGCACCGACCCTTGCGCCGTCAGCACCACGGCGCGGGCCGCGAGGCCGCGGGCCATGAAGTCCCGCAGCACCTCCATCCCCGGCCTGTCGGCCAATTGCAGGTTCAGCAGCAGCAGGTCGGCCGGCGCCCCCTCCAGCGCCTTGCGGGCGGCGGCGGCGTTCTCCACCACCTCGATCCCATAGCCGTCCCGCTTCAGCGCGGTGACATAGGCCTGCGCCAGCGATGGGGCCGGTTCGACGATCAACAGGCGGGGCGGGTCGGTCTTCATCGCCCCGAGTATCGCCTAGGGCATTGCGTCATGCAAGAGGAGTTAACCCTTAAGCATAGGGCGATCCGTGACAGAAACGGCATTTGCAGGATGCAAGGGACCCCGGCCGCGGGGGCGTCCGCCGGCGGGCGGGGCGTCCGGTGAGGGGTCGTCCGCACCCCCGGCCATCCGCAGCAGCCCTGTCGTCGCGTCCTCCGGCCCCGCCCCGTCGTTGCGCACGGCCCACCAGACCACTACTGCCACCCCGCCGCAGACGGCCAGGAACATCAGGGTTTCCATGGCTCAGGCCCCCGTCGCCATGACACGTCGGGGTCGCCAGGCGGGCCGGGCTACGGCCGCCTGCCCCGCCAAGTGTCGCGCCACCACCGCCCGCAGCGCGCCGGCCAGGGCGAACTGCAGCCAGACTCCCGGCCAGAACTCCATGGACAGGGCCGCGCCGCCAACCAGGAAGCCGGCCATGCCTGCCTGGTTCATGGCGGCCAGGTCGCGGGCCCAGCGGAGGCCGGGCCGGTCCCGGCACTGTCGCATCACCACGGCGCAGGCCCGCCAGGATGCCCAGCAGAGGGCCAGGAACAGCAGCAGCCCCGGGAACCCCATGCTGCCCAGCAGCTCGAAATAGACGCTGTGCGCCGCCCGGGCCACCGGCGGGTCGGCCATGAAGTGGTCGGCGATCCATTGCACATAGTGCCCGCGGGGCCCCGCCCCGGTCAGGGGCCGGCCGAGGGCGATGTTCCAGCACAGCTCCCACATGCCCACCCGGTCCATGAAGGACGTATCCTCACCCGCCTGACCGATGCTGGCGATGCGCTCATAGTAGCGCTGGGGCATGAAGAACCAGGCCGGCACGGCGGCCGCCAGGGCCAGGGCGGCGGTCTGGAGCTTGGCCCGCGACCGCCACCAGAACATCACCAGCATCACCCCGCCGGCGATGAAGGCGCCGCGGCTGTAAGTGCCCAGCACGCACAGCACCGTCAGCACCAGCGTGCCCATCAGGCCCAACCGCACCCAGCGCTGCCCGCTATGCTGCCACAGGTAATGGATCAGCGGCACCACCGACACCATGACGAGGCCGAGGTGGTTGTTGTCGTCGATCATGCTGTTGTCCGGTCCATAGACCCGGTACTGCCCGCCCGTCAGCAGCGTGAAGGCGCCGCCCTTCACGCTGAAGAAGGCGATGCACAGCACATAGACCCAGACCAGCGCGTGCAGCCGCGCCTTCGTCGTCAGCAGCGCCAGGGCCAGCAGCGCCAGCACCAGCATGCGCAGGCTGCGGTCGAAGTAGGGGAAACTGAAGTCCGGTTGCAGCGCCGCGAGCTGCGCCACGACCAGCCACAGGGTGAACAGGATCATCAGGGCGCTCACGGCACCCGGCGTCGGCAGCTTGGGCTCCCGCGACAGCAGCCAGGCCGCCAGGGTCACCAGCCCAACCCAGAAGCTGAACCCGAACCCGGCCGCGAAGCCCCACACAAGCTGGTGCGGGTTCATCACCGACAGCCAGACCCAGACCAGCATCCCCGCCTGGGGGAAGCGTGCCATCCAGGGCAGCAGCACCAGCACGGTGCCGGTCAGAGCGAGGGAGCGGAACATGGGTCTCGGCGTGGCGACACAAGCCCCACCAACCTGCCGGGCGCGCCATGCCGCCGCCACGGCGCGCCCGGCGAGTCATCGGAAGGGGTGGGTCTACCCCGATGGCGCAAGCTGGCGTGGCAACCTTCCCGTCAGGCTGCCCGATGGGGCCCGGCTCCACCCCGACGGTTGGCCTTGATCTCCGGTCCTGTCGTCGGCATATGCAGCCAACCCCTTACCGCCATTGGGAAACCCGGCGCCATGGCCTACCGGCTGGTGATCTTCGACTTCGACGGCACCCTGGCCGACTCCGCCGGCTGGTTTGCCGGGGTGCTGAACCAGGTGGCGGCCAGGTACGGCTTCCGGCAGGTGGACCGTGCCGAGCTGGAAGCCCTGCGCGGGCGCGACAACCGGGAGATCGTCAAGGCCCTGGGCGTACCCTTCTGGAAGCTGCCGCTGATCGCCGCCCACATGCGCGGGCTCGCGGCCCGGGACGCCGGGTCCATCCCCCTCTTCCCCGGGGTGGACGCCATGCTCCGCCGCTTGCGGGACCGGGGCATCCAGGTGGCCATCGTCAGCTCCAACGCGGAGGCCAACATCCGCCGCGTGCTCGGCCCCGACAATGCCGCGCTCGTGGACCGCTTCGCCTGCAAGGCGGGCCTGTTCGGCAAGGCCGCGAAGATCCGCGCCGTCCTGCGCCAAGCCGGCGTGCTGCCCACCCAGGCCATCTGCGTCGGCGACGAGGTGCGCGACATCCAGGCCGCGGCGGCGGTGGGCGCGGCGGCGGGTGCCGTCGCCTGGGGCTACGCCACGCCGGAATTGCTGCGCGCCCACAACCCCACCCTGTTCTTCGAGACGGTGGAGGGGATGGCCACCCGCCTCGCCCCCTGACGGCCACCTCCCGGGACACGACCGGCACCAGGACGTGGGCGGCATGCCGTCAGGCGGACGGCACCGCCACCCGCCGCACCCGGCGGGCCAGCAGGCCCAGGACCAGGGACTCCGGACCTTCCGGCCGCCCGGACAGCAGCCAGGCCAGCAGGGCGGCCGCCGCATAAGTCATCGCGCCCAGGCATACCTCCGCCGCCAGCCCCGGCAGGGGATGGGCTAAACTTGCGGCCGGGTCCAGGCCCACCAGCATGGCGGTCATGGCGGCGCTGGCCAGCAGCGGCCGTGCCAGCGATCCCAGCAGCGTCGGGAAACCCAGGCCCAGGCAGCGCCGCACGCCCCACAGCCCCATGGGCACGAACAGCACGGCCACCCCGGCCCGGGCGGCGGCCATGCCCTCGATCCCGCCCCAATGGAAGCCGGCCAGCAGGGCCGGCACCAGGGCCAGCAACTGTGCCCAAGCCAGGACGGCGGCGCGGCGGGCTTGGCCCACGGCGTTCAGCACGGTGGTCACGCTGCCCGCCAGCAACTGCATGCCGCTGGCCAGCGCCAGCCAGGCCAGCAACGGCGCCGCACCCGACCAGCCATCCCCTAGCAGCACCGGCACCGCATGGTCCGCTACCAGCGCCAGGCCCACGGCGATGGACAGGCAAAGGTGCCCCAGGGCGGCCAGCACCGTGCGGTACTTGGCGGCCAGCTCCGCCCGGTCATGCTGCAGCCGGGCATAGACCGGCATCAGCGCCCGGGCCACGGGCATCACGATCTCCACCAGGAAGGCGGCCGCGATCTCCGAAGCCACGCTGTACAGGCCCAGGCCCGGCGTGCCCCCGCCCGCCCCGGCCACGGCCCGGTCCGTCTTCTCCGCGGCGAAGCGGGCAAGCTGGGTGCCCAGGGTCCACAGGGAAAATGCGGTCAGGGCGCGCCAAGCCGCCAGCGACAGGCGCGGGCGGTAGTCGGACAGGATGAAGCTCCACACCGTCCGGGACAGGGTGGCTGCCAGGATACCGGCCACCAGCGCCCAATGGCTGCGGAAGACGACGGCCGCGCCCACGCCGACGAAGACGGAGGCCAGCTTGGTCGCCACGCCGAACCGGAAGTCCCGGCCGAACTCGAACCGGCGCTGGAAGTCCACGGTGCCGATGTTCTCCAGCCCGGCGATCACCGGCTTCAGCGCCAGGACCTGGATGACCGGCACCACCCGCGGGTCGCCAACGAAAGCCGCCGCCGGCCAGGACAGCGCGAAAAGCACCCCGCCCACGACCAGGCCCACCAGGATGCCCAGGGTCCAGGCCGTGTCATACTCCGCCCGGCCCGGGTCCGGCAGCCGCAGCAGCGCCAGGCGCTGGCCCGTCTCTGCCAGCGCCTCCACAAGGCCTGCCAGGACCATGGCCACCGCGACGATGCCGAAGGCCTCGGGCGCCAGCAACCGGGCCAGGACCAGGGTGCTCAGCAGCCCCATCCCCCGCACGCACCAGCGCATGCCCACCAGCCAGGCGGACCCCAGGGCCATGACCCGGTAGGCGGAGCGCCCGCCGAACGGGTCCGGTTTCGAGTCGGTGCTGCTCATGCCGCAGCCCGCGCCAGCAGCCCGTCCCACCAGGCGCGGTGGGCCTGCTCCAGCATGGCCTTGCGGGTGGCGATGCGGGCCGACAGGTCCTGCCGGTCCGCAAGCATGCCCAGGGCACGCCCGGCCAGGAAGGCTGGGTCCAGGGCGAAGACGTCGGTCAGGCAGTCCTCCAGCCCCATCAGGCCATAAAGGCCGCGGGTCTTGGCGTCATAGGCCACGCCCAGGGCGGGCGTCCCGGCGGCCAGGCTCAGGATGCAGGAATGCATCATCTCCCCGATATGCAGGTCCAGGCCGGCATAGGCGTCCAGCAGGGCCTGGGGCCCGCCCTCCACCAGTTCCACCGGCAACCCCTCCGCCTTCATCATCCGGGCCAGCACCGGTTCCGCGTCGGAATGTCGGAAATACTGGAAGCAGCAGCCCGTCTCCCGGTGCATCCTGTCCAGCGCGTCCAGGTAGAGGGGGAAGGTGCGGGCCAGGTTCTCGTCGGCCTGGCGGCCGTGGAAGGCCAGGTTGATGCCGATGCGCGGCGGCCCGCTGCCGGGGCGGGACCGGGGGCTGCGCGGCTTCAGGAACAGGGCCGCGTCACCCACCAGCGGCACTGTCCTGCCGGAACAGCCGGCCAACACCTGCTGGCTGAAGGCATCGCGCACCGACAGCGCCACCGCCTGCCGACCGAGGCGCCGCAACCGCCGCTCCGCGTCGGCGCTGACAGGCAGGGTGTCGGCATGGCCCTTGTCCCGGAAGGTCGCGTTGATGCCGATGGCGCCCAGGGCCAGGGGGACGCGCAGGCCTGAGAGCGCTTCCAGGTCGGCCACGCAGCGGGGGATCAGGTCACCCTTGGCGTCGATGGACAGGTACCCACCCCCTGCCACCACCAGCAGCGAGGCATCCCGGTTCACCCGCTCCAGCTCCTTGGTGTCCAGCCCGTTCCAGGCCAGCTCCCGCACCTGCGGCAGGCGGGGGCCCAGGGCGCGGGCGATCTGGCCGGCCACCGCGTCGCGCACGGCGATGTCCCCCTGGTTGGTGCCCTGCCGCTCCTCATAGCGCCAGGTCTCCAACCGGAAACGGCGGGCCAGCTTCCAGGCCAGCCGGTCGGCCATGCGGCGGGCCGACAGCTTGGCCCGCTCCAAGGCCCCGCGCCGGATGGGCTGCCCCTCCACGGCGGTGGGGATCAGGGTATACAAGACGATCTCACCGGGCATCACCGCCGCCGCGCGAAAGGGGTGGGGAGCGGCGATGCTAGTCCGGGGCAGCCCGCCGGCCGCCTGGAATTCGGAATAGGTAGGCATGGCTGTGGGGGTTAGCCGTACCGGGAAAGGCTACCCCCTGGAGCCCGGCGCCGTGGCGAAGGGGCCCGGCCCGTCATGTGCGGATCCCGCGGTCCTCTCAAGCCGCATCCAGCGCGCGTGCCAGGCCTGCACCGACAGGGCGGCCCAGAGCCGCTGGGTGTGGTCCTGCCGCCGTGACAGGTGCTCCACCCAGGCGCGGCGCATGATGCCGGGGTCCAGCAGGCCGGCGTCCCGCAGCGCGCCCTCGGCCAGCAGCGACTCCGCCCAGTCCCGCAGGGGGCCGCGCAGCCAGTCGCCCACGGGCGGGCTGAAGCCCTGCTTCGCGCCCTGGGCCAAGCCCCCCTCCGGCAGGAAGGGGTCGGCGGCCCGGCGCAGCAGGCGTTTCGGCTGGAAGGGATCGACCAGGCCTGCGGGCAGGCGCCAGCAGAACTCCACCAGTTCCCGGTCCAGCAGGGGGATGCGGACCTCCAGGCTGTGGGCCATGCTGGCCCGGTCCACCTTTGCCAGGATGTCGTCCGGCAGGTAGCCGCCGATGTCGGCAAGCCGCATGCGGTCGGCATAGGGCAGGCCATCGGCGGCACCGGGCGCCCGCGGGGCACCCTCCGGGATCGACCGGCGCCAAGGGCCGGCGAGGGCCAGGGACGGGTCGGGCCAGACCTGCTGGATTCGGGCGTAGCGGGCGTCCCGGTCGTCCAGCGCCAACAACTCCGCCGCCACCCGGGCCGTGTCGGCCACGCTGCGCCGCCAGAGCTTCCGGGGCAGCAGGGGTGTCAGGGCTGACCATAGGGGGGCGGGCACGGCGCCCAGAGCCCCGGCGGCCCCCTTGCGGGCCAGCCTTGGCAGGCGCGCGGCGAGGCGCTCCAGCTTCAGGGCCATGGCATAGCGGGGATAGCCGCCGAACAGCTCGTCCCCGCCGTCGCCGGACAGGGCTACAGTCACGGCCCCCCTTGCCAGCCGGCTGACCGCGTAGGTGGGCAGGGCGGAGGGGTCGGCCAGGGGCTCGTCATAGGCGTCCGCCAGGGCCGGCATCAGGCCCGCCGCCTCCGCGGCGGACAGGCGCAGCTCCGTATGGTCGGTGCCCAGGCGGCGGGCGAAGGCGCGGGCGGCGTCCCGCTCGTCCGCCATGCCCTCGAAGCCGATGGTGAAGGTGCGGACCGGGCGGGTCGAGTGGCGCTGCATGGCGGCGGCCACGGCGCTGCTGTCCATGCCGCCGGACAGGAAGGCGCCCACAGGCACGTCGGCCTGCATCTGCCGCCGGATGGCCCGGCCCAGGATGGCGGACAGGGCCTCCGCCGCCTCCCCCTCATCCATCGCCAGACGCGGGCCGGTGGCCACCTGCTCCAGCGACCAGAAGGCGGACAGCTTGGCGAGCCCGGGCCGGCCGGGGCGGAAGGTGGCCATGGTGCCGGGGGGCAGGGACTGGACCCCGGCGAAGATGCTGCGTGGCCCCCGCACATATCCCACCGCCAGCACCGAGCGCAGGGCGGCGGGGTCCACCGCCGGGCGGAAGGACGGGTGGGCGCGCAGGGCCTTCAGCTCAGACCCGAACAGCAGGGTCTGCCCCGCCCAGCCCCAATGGAGCGGCTTGATCCCCAGCGGGTCGCGGGCCAGGGTCAGCTCCCGCCGCTCCCGGTCCCAGAGGGCGACGGCGAACATGCCGTTCACCCGGGTCAGGGTGGCCTCCACCCCCCAGCGGGCCACGGCCTCCAGCAGCACTTCCGTGTCGGAGGGGCCGCGGAACCGGGCGCCCAGCGCCTTCAGCTCCGCCCGGATCTCCGGGTGGTCATAGATCTCCCCCACGAAGGAGAGGATCCAGCGCCCGTCGGCGGAGACCATGGGCTGGCGGCCGGTGGGGGAGAGGTCGACGATGGCGAGGCGCCGGTGGCCCAGGGCGATGCCGGCGCCCCCGTCGGTCCAGGCGCCTTCCCCGTCAGGGCCGCGGGGGGCCAAGGGCGCGAGCATGGCGGCCAGCCAGGCCGGGTCGGGCGGCCTGCCGTCGGCGTTCAGGAACCCGGCCAACCCGCACATGACGCCTTACCCGCTCCGAAGGACAGCAGCAGGACGGATAGACCAAGCACCCACAGGCCGGGGAGGGGCAAAGGGGGTATCGGCAGGGTCAGCCGTCGTCCCCCACCCCGTCGCCGCCGGGGAGGGCAAGTCGCGGGCCGCCGGCCCGGCGTTGACGGCGCCGGCCGGGCGGGACCAGGATGGGGGGCGCGGACCCCGGGCCAACCGGGGCGGCGGCAGCGGGGAGGTGTGGCGTGGACCAGTACGCCCAGATCATCGGCTTCATGGGACCCCTGTTCCTGGCCGCCATCGCGGTGGAGTTCGCCCTGGACCGCCGGCGGAAACGCGGCACCTACCGGCTGAACGACGCGGTGAACAGCCTGTCCCTGGGCATCCTGTCCACCTATGTGCGCATCGGGCTGCGGTTGCTGATGCTGGTGCCCTATGCCTGGGTGGCCGACCATGTCGCCCCCTGGAAACTACCAGCGGACCATTGGGCGGTCTGGGTCCTGGCCTTCGTCCTGTACGACTTCTGCTATTACTGGCTCCACCGGCTGAGCCATGAGTGGAATTTCCTCTGGGCCGTGCATGTGGTGCACCACCAGTCGGAGGAGTTCAACCTGACCACCGCCCTGCGCCAGGCCGCCCTGGTGCCGCTGGTGGCCTGGCCCTTCTACATGCCCCTTGCCCTGCTGGGCGTACCCTGGGAGGTCACGGGGGTGGTGAGCATCCTGCAGCTGCTCTACCAGTTCTGGCCGCACACCCGGCACGTGGACCGGCTGGGGCCGCTGGACCGCTGGGTGCAGACCCCCAGCAACCACCGGGTCCACCACGCCCAGAATGACGTCTACCTGGACCGCAACTATGGCGGCATCCTGATGCTGTGGGACCGGATGTTCGGCACCTTCCAGGACGAGCTGAGGGAGGAGCCGCCGGTCTATGGCGTGCGCGGCCAGCTGAAGAGCTGGAACCCCGTCTGGGCGAACTGGCATGTCTGGCAGGACATGGCCGCGACGGCGTGGAAGACGCGGTCCTGGGGCGACAAGCTGCGGGTCTGGGTGGCGCGGCCGGGCTGGCGGCCAGCGGACGTGCCCAAGGCCCCTTACACGCTGGACCAGTTCCGCCTGTACGACCCGCCCCTGTCCCCGGGGCTGAAGGCCTATGTGCTGGCCCAGTTCGGCGCGGCCTACCTGCTGACCGCGCACTATTTGAAGGTAATCCACGACCTGTCCGCTTGGGATGCCACCCTCTATGCCGCCACCCTGACCGCCCTGCTGCTGACCCTGGGTGGGTTGATGGAGGGCAGGAGGGTATTCCTGGGGCTGGAGGCCGGACGGGCCGCGGCGACGGGCCTGGCCGCCCTGCTGGCCGGAAGCTGGTTCGGGGTGGAGGGCGACTGGGTGCCCTTGGCCGGCGGTGCCTACGCCGCCCTGTCCCTGGCCGGGCTTTGGGCCGCCGCGGGCGGGGCCGGCCGGGCCGCGGTGGGTGACAAAGGAGACCTTAAGGTGACGCTAAGGTGACGCGTGTCACATTCCAAGGGGCTGAATTTGCTGGGAAAACCGGCTTAAGGTGACAAAGGCGCCCGGTTCGCGGTTTGTGTCTCGTTAAGGGGTGCCCTTTCCTGCGCCAGGGATCGGGCGTGGAGGTTGCTGGGTCCTCTGCGTTCCAAAGACCCGCGCTGCCCTTGGGGAGGGCATCCGTGGAAGGCACCGTGTCGGTGCAGGGGATGCAAGGCTCGTCGTTCCTCACGATGCCCGTTGGGGCTCTCAACGGTTCACGTTGACCTACCGTCATCCCGGCGAAAGCCGGGACGCAGGAATCCCAAGCGTTTCGCCCGTGACCCTGGGCCCCGGCTTGCGCCGGGGTGACGGGTTTTCGTGAGGATTGGAATGAAATGATCCCTTAAGTTAGCGCCGATGGGCTTTCGCCGGGATGACGGGCTTTCTCTTTTGATCAATGGCTTGGCAATTCTCCGCGGTCAGTTTCAACAGCGGCAAGATGACTGCCCAAAGGCCGGGGCCTGACCGCCAAAAGCGACAGGCCTGCCAAGTTTTACGATGGGGAAGAACCGCGTCGTAGGACGTGGGGAGAGTGTGCCACGGGATAGGAAAGCTGTCATCAGAAACGTGGCCGGCGTACCCATGGCGGGGTGCTGCTTGCCGGTGGGGAGGCACCGTAGGGCGCCGGGAAAGGCCCCTGTCATGGGGTGATAGGCAGAACCTATTCTCGCGATTTGAACAATCGATTTCTCCCCTGGCCTCAATCGGCCTTAGGCTCCTTCCATGCCGGTTCGGGCGGTTCGGGCGCCAAGCGCCGAGGCGTCGCGACAGTGGCCGTGAGCGACTTGCGGGACAAGCCCCCGCCCGTATTCCCGGGACGGGGCCCCCGACTGGCCTTGACGACGTGCAGACACGCGCCAATGGGAGGATTGTTGATGCCGGACAATGCAGTTTGCCCCTTCACGGGCGGTAGCCAGAAGCGCACCGCCACCGTGTTCCGGACCAACCGGGACTGGTGGCCCAACCAGTTGAACCTGCGCATCCTGCGGCAGCATTCCAGCTTGAGCGACCCCATGGGCAAGGGGTTCGACTATGCGGAGGCGTTCAAGACCCTGGACCTCGCCGCGGTGAAGCGGGACCTGTACGCGCTGATGACCGACAGCCAGCCCTGGTGGCCCGCGGACTACGGCCATTACGGCCCGCTCTTCATCCGCATGGCCTGGCACAGCGCCGGCACCTACCGCACCTATGACGGGCGCGGCGGCGCCTCCTCCGGCGGGCAGCGCTTCGCGCCGCTGAATTCCTGGCCCGACAACGGCAATCTGGACAAGGCCCGTCGCCTGCTGTGGCCGATCAAGCAGAAGTACGGGGCCAAGCTGTCCTGGGCCGACCTGATGATCCTGGCCGGCAACTGCGCCCTGGAGTCCATGGGCTTCAAGACCTTCGGCTTCGGCGGCGGCCGCGCCGACACCTGGGAGCCGGGCGAGGACATCTGGTGGGGCCCGGAGGCGGAGTGGCTCGGCGACAATCGCTACACCGGCGAGCGGATGCTGGAGAACCGGCTGGCCGCGGTGCAGATGGGCCTGATCTATGTGAACCCGGAGGGGCCGAACGGCAAGCCGGACCCGGTGGCATCGGGCCGCGACATCCGCGACACCTTCGCCCGCATGGCCATGAACGACGAGGAGACCGTGGCCCTGGTGGCCGGCGGCCACACCTTCGGCAAGGCCCACGGCGCCGGCGACCCGTCCCATGTGGGCGTGGAGCCGGAGGGCTCGTCCATCGAGGCGCTGGGGCTGGGCTGGCAGAACGCCTATGAGAGCGGGATGGGCGTCCACACCATCACCAGCGGCATCGAGGGCCCCTGGACCCCGAACCCGACCAAGTGGGACAACGGCTATTTCGACGTGCTGTTCGGGTACGAGTGGGAGTTGGTGAAGAGCCCCGCCGGCGCCTGGCAGTGGGCGGCGAAGGAGCTGGCGGAGGGCGACCACGCGCCGGAGGTGGACGGGTCGGGCAAGAAGGTCCGGCTGATGATGACCACCGCCGACATGGCGATGCGCATGGACCCGGCGTACGAGAAGATCTCCCGCCGCTTCCACCAGAACCCGGATGAGTTCGCCGACGCCTTCGCCCGCGCCTGGTTCAAGCTGACCCACCGCGACATGGGGCCGAAGGCGCGTTACCTGGGGCCGGAGGTCCCGGCCGAGGACCTGATCTGGCAGGACCCGGTGCCCGCGGTCGACCACCCGCTGGTGGACGCGGCCGACATCGCCGCCCTGAAGGCGAAGATCCTCGGCTCCGGCCTGACGGTGGCGGAGCTGGTGCAGACCGCCTGGGCCTCCGCCGGCACCTATCGCGGCTCCGACCGCCGCGGCGGGGCGAACGGCGCCCGTGTCCGGTTGGCCCCGCAGAAGGACTGGGACGCCAACCAGCCGCAGCAGCTCGCCAAGGTGATCGGCCTGCTGGAGGGCATCAAGGAAGGCTTCGACGCCACAGCGGGCGGCGGCAAGAAGGTGTCCATCGCCGACCTGATCGTGCTGGGCGGCTGCGCCGCGGTGGAGCAGGCGGCCAAGGCGGCCGGCCACGCGGTGGAGGTGCCCTTCACCCCGGGCCGCACCGACGCGACGCAGGAGCAGACCGACGTCCATTCCTTCGCCGTCATGGAGCCCATCGCCGACGGCTTCCGGAACTACCTCGCCGGCCACGTGCCGGTGTCGCCGGAGGAGATGATGGTGGACAAGGCCCAGCTGATGACCCTGACCGCGCCGGAGATGACGGTCCTGGTCGGCGGCCTGCGGGTGCTGGGCGCCAACCATGGCGGCACCCGGCACGGGGTGTTCACCCACCGCCCGGGCATGCTCACCACCGACTTCTTCACCAACCTGCTGGACATGGGCACGGTGTGGAAGGCGGCGGACGAGGGCGAGATGGTGTTCGAGGGACGTGACCGCGCCACCGGCGACCTGAAATGGACCGCTACCCGCGTGGACCTGGCCTTCGGTGCCAACTCCGAGCTGCGGGCGCTCGCGGAGGTGTACGGGGCCGGGGACGCGGGCGGCAAGTTCGTGGACGACTTCGTCGCCGCCTGGACCAAGGTGATGGAGCTGGACCGCTTCGACCTGGGCAAGCACTGAGGGTTGGGGGCGGCCTCCGGGTGGGGGCCGCCCCTTATTTTCTTGGTTGCAAATCTCTGATGTCACCCCGGGCTTGACCCGGGGCCCTCGGGATCGGCCGATGCAGGGCGCCGAAAGCCCTGTTTTTCTTTTCCCTGCACCAGATTTCGAATTCGAAAGCCACGTTTCGTGCAAGTCCTGGGACCCGCTGCCGCCCCTTGGCATATCCGCTTTCCCAAGGGCCCCGGGTCAAGCCCGGGGTGACAATCAGTGAGTGGCAGGGGGCAGGGCGAGGTAGGTGGGGCCCAGGTCGGTCCAGTCGGGATTGTCGCGTTCGATCAGGGCCACCTTCCAGTCGCGACGCCACTTCTTGAGCTGCTTCTCACGGTGGATGGCGGTGGCAGGATCCTCGTACATCTCCACATAGACCAGCCTCAAGGCGCCGTAAGCACGGGTGAAGCTGGGGAGGTCGCCCTCCCGGTGTTCCGTCAGGCGGCGGCGCATGTCGTTGGTCACGCCGACATAGAGGGTGCTGCCCTTGCGCGCGGCGAGGATGTAGACGAAAAGGGTCTTCATGCACGCCAGGGTGGAGCGGATGGCATGCACTTGCAAGAGGGGACTAGGGCCTGACCGTTTCCACATCCGGTGGCCGCCCTTTTTGCAAATCTCTGATGTCACCCCGGGCTTGACCCGGGGCCCTCGGGATCGGTCGATGCAGGGCACCGAAAGCCTGCTTTCCTTTTTTCTGCACCGGTTTTCGAGTTCGGAAGCTGCGGTTCGTGCAAGTCCTGTGACCCGCTGCCGCCCCTTGGCACATCTGCTTTCCCAAGGGCCCCGGCTCAAGGCCGGGGTGACTCCATTATCTGCATGACGGGGGCCTCAGCCCCCCATCGGCATCAGCTCTGCCGTGAGGTCGCTGCCCGGTTGGTCGCAGACCTGCATCAGGAGTTCGTCCACCTCGCGGTCCTCGGCGTCGCCGCAGGTGGCGAAGAGTTTGTCCAGGACGGCGGGTTGGTATTCGTCGCGGGACATCAGGCCGGCGGCGTAGCCGCTTTCCAGGGCGACCTGCTGGGCGACGCGGAAGGGCTTGGTCAGGGCCGGGGGGATGTTGGCGGCTTCCAGCAGGCAGCGGAGGCCGAGGATGCCGTCGTCCCAGGCCAGGATGCGGGCGCTCTCATAGCTGATGCCGGCACAGGCTGCCATGCCGGCCACGAACAGCTCCAGGTCGCCGGAGCAGAGGGCGCGGAACAGGAACTGGGGCGTCAGGCGGCCCTGGCGGTGCAGGTGGCGGGCCACCATCTCCGCGTCGTCGGGGCGGATCAGCAAGGGTTGCAGCAGCCGCATGGTCGCGGCCTCCCGCCCCCGCTCGGCCAGGCGCTGGGCGAGGCCGGGCTCGATGCCGTGGCGCTTCACCAGGCGCTGGCGGATGTCCTCCGACACGAAGGCGATCAGCGTCTCCACGACCTTCAGGGTCAGCTCGGGCCGCGCGGCGATGGCGTCGGCGACGCTGCGGAAATGACCGAACCGCTCACTGGCGCGGGCCAGGGACTGTTCGTGGAAGCGCGCGCCGCGGTTTCGCAGCAGGTGGGTGACGGTGACCACGTTGCCCGTCTCCACCAGGGCGGCGGCCACGGCCTCCGACACCTCCCGCCGGCCGGCGATGGCGAGCTGCTTGCGCGGGTCCCGCTCCTCCACGATCTCCAGCAGCAGGGGCTCCGGCAGGCGGTCGGCGTGGCGCAGGATGGGCACGGCCACCCGGGCCACGTCGCGGACGAGCTGGTCCGCCAGTTCGCCTGACAGCACGGGGTTGTTGTGGATCTGCCAGGCGACGGCGGCGCGCACCTCCGTCTCCGCGTCGCCGGCGAAGGCGCGCAGCACGTCCAGGGCGAGGGTCTGCTCCCGCTTGGTGAGCTTGCCGTCCTCCAGCTCCGCCACCAGCTTGGCCATGGTCTCGACCCGCCGCGCCGGCCCGGGGTCGGCCAGCAGGCGGCGCACGTCGGCGCTGGTCAGGCGCGGGCCCCGGGACGGGCGGGGGCTGATGGTCTTGGCGGCCGTGTGTCTGGCGCTCATGGTCCGGCGGTCAGGTCCAGCGGTCGGGGAGGCACGGGCGCCCGGCGCCCGACCGCGCCGGGGCCGTTGGCAAGGGGGCGGCGGCGGTCAGTCCCGCACGTGGCCGTCGTAGCGGATGATGTCGCCCCACAGCCGCTCCAGCCGGCGGAGCATGCGGAAGGTGGTCTCCAAATCCTCCCCGTCCCGCGGGCCGCGGATCAGGGCGCCGGCCTGCCGGGCCTCCAGCTTGCGGATCTCCCCGCACAGCCACTGGCCCTTCTCCGACAGGCGCAAGCGCGCCGCCCGCTTGTCCCGTTGGCTGGCGGCGCGGTCCACATAGCCGCACTCCACCAGGTGCTTCAGGTTGTAGCTGGCGTTGGAGCCGAGGTAGTAGCCCCGTTCCATCAGGTCGCGGACCGACAGCTCGTCCCCGCTGATGTTCAGCAGCATCAGCACCTGCATGGGGCTGATGTCGTCCACGCCGATGCGCCCCAGCTCCACCCGCACGACGTCATGCAGGCGGCGCTGCATGTGGTCGATGACGCGGGCGATGTCGTGGTAGACGGCGATGCCCGCCCCCGGGCTTTCGCCTTCGGCTTCCTCTCGGTTGTCCATGGGCTCCCCGGGTCGGGTCAATCGGATCATCTTCACGGCTCCTCCGTGGCGCGGGTCGGCCATCCCTGTCACTCCGCCGCCATCCCGGCGCCGCGCCCCGGGCCGTAGCCCCGGGGATGGCGCGCCCGCCAGGCCCAGGCGGTGGCGATGATGTCGTCCAGGCGGTCATAGCGCGGCTGCCAGCCCAAGTCCGTACGGATGCGGGCCGAGGACGCGACCAGGATGGCGGGGTCGCCGGGCCGGCGCTGGCCGACCTTCACCGGTACCTTCTTCCCCGTCACACGCTCCACGGCCGCGATGACCTCCCTGACGCTGTACCCCGTTCCGGTCCCGAGGTTGTATCGGACGGAGCGGGTCTCCAGCACATCCAATACACGAATGTGGGCGTCGGCTAAATCCATCACATGGACATAGTCCCGCACGCACGTACCGTCAGGCGTGGGATAGTCGTCCCCGAACACCTCGATGTGGCTGCGCAGGCCGGCCGCGGCGTCCAGCACCAGGGGGATCAGGTGCGTCTCCGGCGAATGGTCCTCCCCCAGCGTGCCGTCGGGGTGGGCGCCGGCCGCGTTGAAGTAGCGCAAGGCGGCGGAGCGCAGGCCGTGGCAGCGGTCGGCCCAGTGCAGGAGCCGCTCCATGATGTACTTGCTTTCCCCGTACGGGCTGCCGGGGTCGATGGGCGTGTCCTCGTCGATGGGCATCCGGTCCGGCGTGCCGAACAGGTTCGCGGTGCTGGACACCACCATCTTGCGCACACCCGCCTTCACCGCCGTCTCGATCAGCACGTTGGCGGCGGTGACGTTGTCGTTCAGGTACAGCTCCGGCTTCACCATCGACTCCCCCACCAGGGAGCGGGCGGCGAAGTGCATCACCGCGTCGAAGCGGGTGCGGGCGAACACGCCCTCCACCGCCGCGCGGTCCTTCAGGTCGGCCACCACCAGGTCCACCCCCGCCGGCACGGCGGCCCGGTGGCCCTGGGACAGGTCGTCGATCACCACCACGCCATGGCCGCGCTCCCGCAGGCTGGCCACCGCGTGGCTGCCCACATAGCCGGCGCCGCCGGTGACGAGGATGGTCTTGCCCTGGCTCATGGTCATGCTTTCACCGCGCATCGGGAAGGGACGGGGGCAGCCGGGCCCATCCGCAGGGTGTGGCCGACCACCATAACGCACCGCAACACGCTACTACATCCGATTTTGACAGAGGACTCTATTCCGAGCTTTGTCACAGAAGCAACGGAATTGTCGGCAACTCCAGCGTATGATCGGCTTAAACCGATCGGAATATCCGAACGAAGAAACATGAGGATTTTCCTTGTTTGTCCGCGGAACTAAGTGGAGATATCGATAAGGGTAGTTCGCTTTACAGGCCGTTTACTTACGCTTAACTTGCCGGGCTGAAAGTGGCAACCGCCATGACGGCAGGAGCGATATCCTAATGAGCGCCAGCGGGGAAACCCCCATCCAAGAGTTGCGGCGGCAGTTGGCCCAGGGCATGGCCCTGGCTGCGGCCACCAGCTTCTTCGTCAGCCTGCTGATGCTGGCGCTGCCCCTGTTCACCATGCAGGTCTATGACCGGGTGATGAGCAGCCGCAGCCTGGAGACGCTGGGCATGCTGGCCATCATCACCTGTGGGGCGCTGGCGCTGTACGGGTTGCTGGACTACCTCCGGGCCCGGGTCTTCATCGTGCTGGGGGACGTGCTGTCCCGGAAGCTGAACGTCCCCACGCTGCAGGCGGCCATCGGCGACACGCTGGCGGGCGGCAAGCGCAACGCGGCCCAGGCCCTGCGCGACCTGGGCGAGCTGCGGTCCTTCCTGGGCGGCGGGGCCATCACCGTGCCGCTGGAGCTGCTCTGGTGCCCGGTGTTCCTGGTGGTGCTGTTCCTGATGCACCCGGTCTATGGCGCCGTGGCGCTGGGCGGCGCGGCGCTGCTGACCGTGGCGGGGCTGCTGACCGACCAGGTCACCCGCCGCCAGCTGGAGGAGGCCAACGACGCCCAGGGCCGGGCCTTCGCCGACGTGGCCGGCACCATCCGCCACGCCGAGGTGATCGAGGCCATGGGCATGCTGCCCGCCGTGGCCGGCCGCTGGCAGGCCGCCCAGAAGCGGATGAGCGCCCTGACCCGCAGGGGCAGCACGGCGGCGCGGGCCATGGCGTCGGCCTCGCGCTCGCTGCGGTTGATGCTGCAGGTGGCGACCATCGCCACGGGCATGACCCTGATCCTGGAGACGGAGGCCTCGCCCGGCAGCATCATGGCGGCCGGCATCCTGGTGGCCCGCATGCTGGCCCCGTTCGAGAACCTGATCGACGGCTGGCGCCAGTGGGTGGGCGCCATCGCCGCCCTGAAGCGGGTGCAGGCCGTGCTGGAGGAGGGGGCCGCGCGGCGCGACACGACGCCGCTGCCCCGCCCCGCCGGCAAGCTGGTGGTGGACCGGCTGACCTATGTGCCGCCGGGGTCCGACAGGCCGGTGCTGCGCGCCGTGTCCTTCACCCTGGGGGCGGGGGAGGTGGTGGGCATCGTCGGGCCGTCGGGCGCGGGCAAGTCCACCCTGGCCCGCATGATCGTGGGGCTGTGGCCGCCCACCGCGGGCGGCTGCTACCTGGACGGCCATAGCACTTTCGCCTGGGAGCGGGAGAGCTTCGGCCGGCACGTGGGCTACCTGCCGCAGAGCGTGGCCTTGCTGGACGCCAGCGTGCGGGAGAACATCGCCCGGCTGCGCCAGGGCGACACGGAGGCCGTGGTCAGGGCCGCCCGCATGGCCGGGGTGCATGAGCTGGTGGGGCGGCTGCCCTATGGCTACGACACGCTGGTGGGGGACGGGGCCTACAGCCTGTCCGGCGGGCAGAAGCAGCGCATCGCCCTGGCGCGCGCCCTATACGGCATGCCGGCCCTGCTGGTCCTGGACGAGCCCAACGCCAACCTGGACGGCGCGGGCGAGCAGGCCCTGGTCCAGGCGGTGCGGGAGGCCAAGGCCGCCGGCACCAGCGTCGTCCTGATCGCCCACCGCCCCTCCATCATGGAAGTGGCCGACAAGCTGCTGGTGCTGAAGGACGGCATGGTCGAGCAGTTCGGCCCCCGGCCGGAGGTGCTGCGCGCCGTCAGCCCGCAGAAGGCCGCCACCGTCACCCGCCTGGCCCGCCCGGGGAGCAACAGCTGATGTCCGCCCTGACCAACCCCCCCGTCATCATCGACGTGGAGCCGGAGGAGCCGGAGCCGACGCTGCGCGGCACCATGCTCGCCACCGCGGCGGCCATCGGGATCGGCTTCGGCGGCTTCATGCTGTGGGCCTGCACCGCCAGCCTGGACAGCGCCGCCATCGCCACCGGCACCATCATGGTGGACAGCCGGCGCAAGACCGTGTCCCACCTGGAAGGCGGCATCTTGGACGAGCTGCACGTGAAGGAGGGCGACCGGGTGGCCGAGGGACAGCCCCTGCTGGTGCTGGACCGCACCCAGGGCCGCGCCCAGTTGGCCCAGCTGGACAGCCAGTACTGGGCGGCCCTGGCGCGCGCCGCCCGGCTGAAGGCGGAGCAGGAAGGCAAGCGCGGCTTCGAGGCCCCGGCGGAGCTGGCGCAAGCCGCGCCCCGCGACCCCGTCGCCGCGGAGGCGCAGGCCACGGAGACGCGCCTGATGGCCGCCCGGTGGGAGACCTATGACGGCCAGCTGGGCGTGCAGAAGCGCAAGATCGCCCAGATGCGGGAGCAGGTGGAGGCCCTGCGGGCCCAGCGCCGCGCCTTCCTGGACCGGCTGTCCTATACCGAGGAAGAGTTGAGGAACGCCAAGGGCCTGCTGGAGAAGGGCTTCGAGCGCAAGCCGCGGGTGCTGGAGCTGCAACGGCTGACGGCGGAGCTGCGCGGCGAGGTGGGGGAGCTGCAGGCCCGGGAGGCGGAGGCCAACCAGGGCATCGCCGGGGCCGAGCAGGAGATGCTGAACCTGGAATCCGCCCGCCGCACCGAGGTGGCGGACGAGTTGCAGCGCATGCAGACCGTGGTGGCCGACTATGCCGAGCGGCGGCGCAGCGCCAGCGACGTGCTGACCCGCCTGACCGTGACGGCCCCCCAGGCGGGCCGGGTGGTGGGGCTGCGCTTCGTGACCCGCGGCAGCGCCGTGCCGTCCGGCGCGCCGCTGATGGACATCGTGCCGGACAATGACGAGCTGGTGGTGGAGGCGGCGGTGAACCCCACCGACATCGACCAGGTCCATGCCGGGCAGGAGGCCCACGTGCACCTGACCGCCTTCAAGCAGCGGCGCGTGCCGCCGGTGAGGGGGGAGGTGGTCAGCGTCAGCGCCGACCTGCTGACCGACGAGCGCACGGGGCGGACATACTATGAGGCGCGGGTCCGGCTGGACCCGGCGGAGCTGGGCCAGTTCCACCATGTGAAGCTGTACCCCGGCATGCCCGCGGAAGTGATGATCTCGGGCGCGAAGCGCAAGGCGATCGAATACTTCCTGTCGCCCCTCACCGACACCATGCGCCGGTCCTTCCGGGAGGAGTGATCGCGGTTGAGACCGGTGCATTCGGAACCGCGACCGGCCGCGGCCGCGGCCCGGGAGGGCCGAGCCTGCGTGGCGCACGAACGCGGCATCCCGCAGGGATGCGTGAAAGGTTTCCCATGAAGGTCCTGTTCGTCCACGCCCATGCCCCCGGGCAGTATGGGCACCTGGCCGCGCGCCTTGCCGCCGACCCCGCCAACACCGTGGTGTTCCTGGCGCGGGAAGGCGGGGAGGCCGGCAACGGCGTGCACCTGCGCCGCTTCGCCCCGCACCGGGCGGCGAAGGCCGACGCCCACCCCTACCTGGCGCCGCTGGAGACGGCGGTGCTGAACGGGCAGGCCGCCTGGCGGGCGGCGCGGGCCCTGCGGGCGGAGGGCTTCGTGCCCGACATCGTCTGCGCCCATGCGGGCTTCGGGCCGGGGATGTACGTGAAGGAGGCGTTCCCTGAATCGCCGCTGCTGGGATACTTCGAGTGGTTCTACCGGGCGGAGGGGTCGGACGCCGACTTCCTTCTGGGGCCGCTGGACCCGGACAATGCCTGCCGGCTGCGCACCCTGAACGCCGGCATCCTGCTGGAGCTGAGCGCCTGCGACTGGGGCACCTGCCCGACGGCGTTCCAGCGGGGGCAGTTCCCCGCCGCCTTCCAGGACAAGCTGACCACCCTGCATGACGGGGTGGATACCGGCTTCTTCAGCCCCGACCCGGCGGACGGCAAGGTGGTGGGCGGCATCGACCTGTCCGGCGCCCGCGAGGTGCTGACCTATGCCACCCGCGGCATGGACCCCTACCGCGGCTTCCCGCAGTTCCTGGAGGCGGCGGCCGAGCTGCTGGCGCGGCGGCCCCATCTGCATGTGGTGGTCGCCGGGGACGAGAGCGTGCCCTATGGCCCCCGCCGCAAGGACGGGCGGAGCTACAAGGCGGCCGGGCTGGAGGCGCTGGCCGGCCGCGACCTGTCGCGGCTGCACTTCACCGGCACGCTGGGCCTGGCGGATTACCGGCGCCTGCTGCGGCTGTCCACGGTGCATGCCTACCTGACCGTTCCCTTCGTGCTGAGCTGGTCGCTGCTGGAGGCCATGGCCACGGGCTGCGCCATCGTCGCCTCTGACACCGCCCCGGTGCGGGAGGTGGTGGATGACGGCGTGGAGGGGGTGCTGACACCCTTCCGCGACGTTCCGACGCTGGCCGACAGGATCGGGGCCTTGCTGGACGATCCCGCGCGCCGCAGCGCACTCGGACACGCGGCGCGCGTACGCATGTTGCGCGATTACCGGCTGGACGCCCTGCTGCCCCGGCAGCTCCGCCTTATCCAGAACCTCGTGGAATCAAGGGCTTCTGGTGATGTGCCGGCGAACCGCGCGGAGATCGCCACGAAATTCGAACCAAACAAGGCCGGGTTTAAGTATTCATCTCGGTAATTGCGGTACTAATACCGGCGGAGACTGAGCCGACAAAAGAATAGACCCTTGTAGTGTCACAGTTTTTTCTCGCAGTAATGAAAATTAGCGCTTGCGAGAAAGAATTACTCAGCTAGCTTGGGGATCGAAGCGGATCGAACGACTGATCTTTCCCCGAAAGAGATTGGAGAAAACGCAAATGGCTACTCTTCCTGGCGGCGCCTACGACAACATCCAGATCGGCACCGATGGGGCTGACACGCTCATTGGCGGGAACAGCGGCGACCTGCTGTTCGGCGGGGCGGGCGATGACAACGTGTTCGGCGGCAGCGGCGACGACAGCCTGTTCGGTGGCGAGGGTGCCGACACCCTGGCCGGTGGCAATGGCCACGACATCATGGACGGCGGCACCGGCAACGACGTGATGGACGGCGGCAACGGCAACGACCTGATGCTGGGCGGCGAGGGGAACGACCAGCTGACCGGCGGCAACGGCGACGACTTCCTGGACGGCGGTGCCGGCAACGACATCCTGGACGGCGGCAAGGGTGCCGACGTGCTGCTGGGTGGCGCCGGTGACGACATCCTGCGCGGCGGCGACGGCAACGACATGCTGAAGGGCGGCGAGGGGAACGACTACCTGTTCGGCGGCAGCGGCAACGACTACCTGGACGGCGGGCTGGGCAACGACGTGCTGTCCGGCGGCAAGGGCGAGGACGTGTTCGTCTTCAACGGCGGCGGTGGCCAGGACGTGATCCTGGACTTCCGGGCGGGTGAGGACATCCTCCAGGTTTCCAAGAACATCAACGGGTTGGGCATCACCTCCGCCGAGGAGCTGGCCGCCCGCGTGCACGATCTGGGCGGCCACGCCGTCATCGACCTGGGCAACGGCGACACCATCACCCTGATGAACGTCAAGGCCTCGGACATCCAGGACAACCCGAACGCCTTCTTCCACATCGGCTGACCCCGGACCCGGGGGCGGCGCCGGAGAACCGGCGCCGCCCTTCGGCTTTCCCTGAGCGGCCCCCGGAGAACCCATGGACCAGGCCCTGTTCCCCCACTGCACCGACATCCAGGCGGAGTTTCCGGCGCCCACCGCGGCGCTTTTCGCCGTTGCGGGTGAATTCCGGCTGCTGCTGTGGGACGGCCCGGGGGCCGCGGCGCCCAAGGGCCTGCGCCTTGCCGTAGACGGGCGGCCGGCGCACCCGCCCTATACCCTGTTGACCGTGGGCCGGGCGGGGGGCCACCGCACCTTGGCCCTGGTGCAGGTCCCGGACAACCTGGGCAGCCCGGTGCTGACCCTGGGCAGCGCCGGGGGCGACATCCTGTGCCTGGCGGAGGGGGTGGATGCCCGCGACTTCGACCCCAGCGCCCTGCTGGACGGGCTGGAGCCGCCGCAGAAGCTGCGGCTGGTGCGGCTGTTCCTGGATTTCGGGCGTAGCCACGCGGCCTTGCGCACGGACGCGGCCTATGTGGATGCCTGCCGCCGCCTGGTGACGGCGCTGGCCGCCAAGCCCCAGCCGATCCAGGCCCGGGTGGCGGCCACGGACCGGCTGGTCTACCTGGAGGGGGGCATGGCCCCCGCCTTCGGGGAGCTGCTGGACAGCGCCGTGCTTCTGGACGGGGCGCTGGCCGCCCTGGCGGTCAAGCCGGAGCTGGGCCGGGTGGCCGACCGCAAGGGCCAGCGCCCGCTGCGGGTGGTGCTGGACCGGGCCCTGTGCCGGGACGACGCCCTGTTGGTGCTGGTGGGCGAGGGGGGGCTTGCCCTGCGCAGCCCGCGCGGCGCGGACGGCAAGCTGCCGACGCTGTTGCAGGCGGGGGCCAGGGGCAAGCCGCTGCCCGCCGGGGTGCGCGACTTCTTCACCAAGGCGCTGGGGGAACGCCCCGGCACGGACCAGGCCGCCGCCGCGGCCCTGCGGGAGGTGCAGGTGCTGGCCCCGCTGGCGCGCCGCCAGGCCAGCGACCCGGGCCTGTCCATCGGCGCCGGGCTGGACCTGGCCATCCCCGGCCCGGACGGCGGGCTGTTCGTGGCAGGCTGGCTGCATGACCCGGAGGGGCTGGCCGACGGGCTGTCGGTGCTGAGCCCCTTCAGCCCCGCCCGGACGGTGGGGCGGGACGCGGTGCGCTTCCCGCGGGAGGACATCGCCACCCTGTACAAGGCGGCCCCCGGCGGCCGCCCCGGCTTCGCCGCCTGGCTGCCCGGCCCCGCCGCCGACGCGCGGCTGCGGCAGGTGCGGGCGGAGCTGAAACTGAAGTCCGGCGGGTTCATCGAGCTGGTGGCGCCGCCGCGCCCCGCCGACTGGGCCGCCTGCCGCGCCGCCGTTCTGGGCGCCGTGCCGCCCCAGGCGCTGACGCCGCAGGGGCTGGAGCAGGTGATCGCCCCCGCCGTCGCCGCCCTGCATCGGGCCCACATGGGGACACGGCACGAGCCGGAGGAGATCGTCTTCGGCACGCCGCCCAAGGACCCGGCGGTGAGCGTCATCGTGCCGCTGTACAGGAACCTGTCGTTCCTGCGCTTCCAGATGGCGGCCTTCGCCACGGACCCCAGCCTGGCCGGGGTGGATCTGCGCTTCGTGCTGGACAGTCCGGAGCAGCGGGACGAGCTGGTGCATTTCCTGGAGGGGTTGCACGGGCTCTACGGCCTGCCCTTCACCCTGCTGGTGCAGCCGGCCAATTACGGCTTCTCCGCCGCCAACAATGCGGGCGCCGAGGGGGCGAGGGGCCGGTTCCTGCTGCTGCTGAACAGCGACGTCATCCCCGACCGGCCGGGCTGGCTGCCGGGGCTGGTGGAGATGCTGGAGTCGGACGAGCGCATCGGCGCCGTGGGGCCGAAGCTGCTGTTCGACGACGACAGCTTGCAGCACGCGGGCCTTTACTTCGACCGGGACCCGCGAGGCCGCTGGTACAACCACCATTACTTTAAAGGCATGCCGCGGGACTTCGCCCCCGCCTGCAAGCCCCGCCGTGTCCCCGGTGTGACCGGGGCCTGCCTGATGATGTCACGGGATCTGTACGCGCATCTCGGCGGGCTTTCGGAGGATTATGTCATCGGCGACTTCGAGGACAGCGATTTGTGCCTGCGCATCCGGCAGGCCGGCTTCGAGATCGTCTATGAGCCCCGGGTCGAGCTGTACCACCTGGAGCGCCAATCCATCACGCGCCACGCCGGGTACACCCGCGGCGTGGCCTCCCTCTACAACGGCTGGCTGCATGCCGGCCGCTGGAGCGACACCATGGCCGAGCTGATGTCCCAGGACTGGCAGCCCGCCGGCGGGGCCCGCCGATGACCGCCGAGAGCAGTTCCAACCGCGTCGTCCTGCTGCGCGGCGCGCAGAAGCCCGCGGCCCCCGTGGCGGTGCAGGCGGTCTCCGTTCCGTCGGCACCCCTGCCGGCGGATAAGGTCGAGTGGCTGTGCGAGGCGGTGGCCCGCAACCGCTTCCTGCCCGCGCCCCCGGCGGAAAAGGTGTTCATCGGCGACGGCGACTTCCGCGCCATCGGGGCGGAGTTCCTGCGCCACTTCATCACCCTGGGCGGGCTGGCGCCTGGGGAGTCGGTGCTGGAGATCGGCTGCGGCATCGGCCGCATGGCCGTGCCCCTGACCCAGTACCTGACGTCCGGCACCTATGCCGGCATGGACATCGTGGCGGACGGGATCGACTGGTGCCGCGAGGCCATTACGCCTGCATACCCCAACTTCCGGTTCGAGCACCTGGACCTGGCCAACCCTCTGTACAACCCGGCCGGGGCCCTGAACGGCGGGGCGGTGACCCTGCCTTTCGAATTCGAAAGCTTCGACTTCATCCTGCTGACCAGCGTCATCACCCACCTGCGGACTGCGGAGGTGGTGCGCTACGCGGCGGAGATGGCGCGGGTGCTGCGGCCCGGCGGGCGCGTGTTCATGAGCCTGTTCCTGATGGACAACGCCGCCCGCGCGGGCTTGGCGGCCGGGAACGGGCGCTACGGCTTCGACCCCGCGGCGCGGGGGCCGGAGTACCTGGGCGACCCGGAGGTGCCGAACGCCGCCGTGGCCTATGACCAGCGCTTCCTGCTGGACATCTTCGCCACCCAGGGGCTGGTGCCGGCGCGGCCCATCCTGCACGGCCACTGGTCGGGCCGGGACGGGGGCGGGGCCAACTTCCAGGACATATTGGTCCTGCACCGGGAGGCGGGGGAATGAGCCACGAGCCCCGGGTCCTGCTGATCGCCCACAACCACCCCAGCCTGCATCCCGGCGGGACGGAAATCTTCGCCCACGACCTGTTCCAGTCCCTGAAGGGGCAGGGGGCGGAGGCGCTGTTCCTGGCCTGCACCAACGGCGTGCACCGCCAGCCCAAGCCCGGCACCCTGTTCCAGACGGTGGGCCGGTCGGCGGATGAACTCATCCTGTGGACCGGGCATTTCGACCGCTTCTTCCAGAGCCAGGTGGACCTGCACGGGCTGGTGCCGGAGCTGACCCGCCTGCTCCAGGCCTTCCGGCCGGACGTGGTCCATGTGCACCACACCCTGCTGCTGGGCGTGGAGATGCTGTTCCTGATCAAGCGGATCTGCCCGCAGGCCAGCATCGTCTATACCCTGCACGACTACTACCCGATCTGTGCCCAGGACGGGCAGATGGTCACGGCCGGGGAGCACCAGCTCTGCCGCCAAGCCAGCCCGGACGCCTGCCACCGCTGCCTGCCCGACCGCACGCCCGACCAGTTCGTGCTGCGGGAGAAGCACCTGAAGTCCCTGTTCCGGCTGGTGGACCGCTTCCTGGCGCCCAGCCGCTTCCTGCGCGACCGCTACGTTGCCTGGGGGCTGGAGCCGCACCGCATCCAGGTGATGCAGAACGGCCGGCCCCCCGCCGCCCCGCCCGTGGTCCGCAAGACCGCGCGGGGGGAGAAGCGCAACCGCTTCGCCTATTTCGGCAATTTGAACCCCTACAAGGGCGTGCGGGTGGCCTTGCAAGCGGCGCGGCGGCTGGCGGAGGCGGGGGCGGACTTCACCCTGGACATCCATGGCGGGGCGCCCTTCCAGACCGACGGCTTCAAGGACGCCGTGGCGGCGGACCTCGCGGCCTGCGGGCCCCGGGTGGTGCACCACGGGCCCTACAGGCGGGAGGAGATGGCCGGCCTGCTGTCCCGCGCCGACTATGTGCTGGTGCCCAGCATCTGGTGGGAGAACGCGCCCCTGGTGATCCAGGAGGCCTTCCAGCAGAAGCGGCCGGTCATCTGCTCCGACATCGGCGGCATGGCGGAGGCGGTGCGCGACGGGGTGGACGGGCTGCATTTCCGGGTGGGGGACGCGGCCGACCTGGCCCGCACCATGGCCCGCGCCATCAACGACCCGTCCCTCTGGGACAAGCTGGCGAAGCAGATCCCCGCGGTCCCCACCATCGACGCGGTGGCCGCCCAGCACCTGAACCTTTACCGCAGCCTTGCCGAGCGCGCGTCCGCCGCCTTCCCGCTAGCGACGCCCTCGGCCCTGACCGGATGTCCCGCGCGATGAAAAGCACCGCGACGCCCCCGGCGGCCCCAAGACCGCCCTCGATCTCCACCCAGCCGCCCAGCCTGGCCCGCATCGCCCTGGCCGTGTTGGTGGACGAGCATACCCTGTTGCTGCTGGGCACCGCCGAGCAGGCCCTGCCGGCGGAAAGCACCGCCCTGCTGGAGGAGAGCGGCCTGCGCGCCCGCTTCCGCAGCCTTGCCCTGGGCAGCGGGGCCGCGCCCTGGTTCGTGGCGACGCTGACCGCCCCTGACCTCGCCCGGCACAAGACCGGCCGCCTGTTGGTGGACCTCGGCGGCGGCGGGGAGGTGGCGCTGCCCAAGCTGGCCAACGTCCGGCTGGACAAGGGCCAGTTCCTGGAGGCTTGCCGGGAGCACGTGCCCGGCGCCCTGGCGCTGGTGGCCGACTTCCTGCTGGCGGGGCTGGACAAGGCCAACGCCCCGGCCACGCCGCGCCTTGCCCACCTGCTGGGACAGGTGCTGGAGGCGGCGGCCGAGCGGGATGGCTTCGGCGAGATCTTCGGGCGGATGGGGGAGGAGGGGGGCCTGCTGCTCCAGGGCTGGAGCGAGGGGCTGGCCCCCGGCGCGCAGACCCTGTGGTTCGCGGACCCGGCCACCGGCCTGCCCCAACCCCATGAGGCGCTGGTGGGGCGCTTCCCCCGCGCCGACCTGCCCGCCACGGCCCACGGCGTCGTCGCCGTGCTGGCGGAGGCGGACCTGAAGCCGGACGCCATCCGCCGCGCCTGGTTCCGCACGGAGGCGGGCTGGCGTTTCCTTGAGTCCTTCGAGGGCCGCACCTGCCTGGCCGACGGCGTCGCCACCGCCCATTTGCGCGACATGCTGGGCGCGTTGAAGGGCGACGAGGCCACCTGCAAGGCCATCCGCAAGGCCGCCCATGCAAGGTTCGAGGGGCATGACACGGTGGCCCGGCTGGAGGCGCCGGTGCGCATGGCCCTGGACCACGCCATCCGGGTGGAGGGGGCGGGCGTTTTCGTCCAGGGCTGGATGCTGGACCCGGAGGCCCGGGTGGCGAGCATCACCCTGCGCGGCCCCGGCACGCGGGCGCGGGTGGACCTGGCCTGGTCCCGCACCCGCCGGGCGGACGTGTCCCAGGCCTTCGGCAAGGACGCGCTGTTCACCGGGCGGCTGTTCCCCGGCCTGGACGACCACGGCTTCATCGCCTGGGTCCCGGCCACGGGCGCGCAGGGGCGCTGGTACCTGCAACTGGATCTGGAGGACGGGCAGGTGGGCTTCCTGCCGGTCCCGGCCGCCCCGCCGCCGCCGGACCTGGCGCCGCGGGTGCTGAACGCCCTGGACATGGCCGACCCCCGCGCCACCACCGTGGTGGCCAAGCACCTGGGCCCGCTGCTGCGGGCGGCGGGGGGGGCCAGCAAGGCCGCCCTCGCCCCCGCCGTGGTGGGCATGGGGGGTGAGGTGGCGGCACCGCGGGTCAGCGTGGTCATCGCCGTGGCCCACTGGCGCGAGGACCTGGACCTGCACCTGGCCCGCTTCGCCATCGACCCGGACTTCGCGGGCTGCGAGGTGCTGGTGGCGGCCGGGCCGCAGGCGGACCCGAAGCTGGCCGGCCGCCTGCGCGCCGCCGCCCAGTTCTACCGCCGGCCGGTGCGGCTGGTGCCGGTGCCCTGGGCCCGGCACGGGCTGGACGCCGTGGCCGCGGCCCTGCCCCATGCGCGGGCGCCGCGGGTGCTGCTGATGGGGGCCGGGGTGATGCCGCTGGTGCCGGGCTGGCTGTCCGACCTGGAGCTGGCCCTGGACGAGGCGGGCACGGGCGAGGCCATGGTCAGCCCCACCCTGCTCTATGAGGACTTCTCCGTCCGCTATGCCGGCTACCGGCGGGAGGACGGGGCGGCGGAGCGGCCGGGCGGCATGGTGCCCGCCTATGCCGGCTACCCCTATGCCTGGCTGCCCGAGGGCGGCCCGCGGGAGGTGGCGGCGGCCAGTGCCGACTGCGTGCTGCTGCCCACCCCGCTGGCCCTGAAGGCGGCGAAGGGCGTCGGCGCCTTCGTGGGTGCCGAGGCCGCGGGGCTGGATTTGAGCTTCCGCGCGCAGACCCATGGGGCCCGCTGCCTCTGGCTGCCGGAGGTGCGGCTGGTGGCGGTGGAGGAGGGGGCCGCGGGCGAGGTGCCCTACTGGCACCACACCGGCGCCCTGGTGGACCGCTGGATGTTCGAGACCGCCTGGCCCGAGGCGGGCCGCATGGCCGCCGAGTAAGGGGAACGGGGATCATGACGAAACGCGTTTTGGTGATCAGCCACGGCCACCCGTCCTTCTCCCTCGGTGGGGCGGAGGTGGCGAGCTACAGCCTGTTCCAGGGCCTGTCGGAGCTGCCGGGGTGGGAAAGCCATTACCTGGCCCGCATCGCCCCGCCGGTGCAGGCGCACCGCGGCTCCAACCTCATGTGGCTGCGGCAGAAGGAGCGGGAGGTGCTCTGGCATGCCAATGCCTATGACCACTTCAAATGCTCCAGCCGCGACCTGAGCGGCATCGAGCGGGACTTCATCCGCTATGTGCGGGACCTCCAGCCGGACGTGGTGCACTTCCACCATTTCCTGGGCATGGGGGTGGAGACGATCTTCGCCCTGAAGCGCGCCTTCCCGCGTCTGCCCGTGGTTGTGACGTTCCACGAGTACCTGTCCATCTGCAACCACCACGGCCAGATGGTGAAGACCGGTCGCTTCGCCCTTTGCTACAAGTCCGGCCCGGCGGAGTGCGCCGGCTGCTTCCCCGACATCGGGGAGGCGCGGCTGTTCGAGCGGGAGCTGTACCTCAAGAGCTTCCTGGGCATGGCGGACCTGTATGTCAGCCCCAGCCACTTCCTGATCGACCGGTACGTGGACTGGGGCTTGCCCCGGGACAAGTTCCACATGATCGAGAACGGGCTGACGGTGGAGGGCATCGCCCCGCCCCGGCCCCTGAAGGAAGGCGGCAAGCGCAACCGCTTCGCCTTCTTCGGCCAGCTCACCGAGTTCAAGGGCGCCCACGTCCTGGTGGAGGCGGTGGGGCGGGTGCCGAAGGAGGTCTGGGGCGAGGACGGGGCGCTGGCCATCTTCGGCGGCAATTTGGAACGCCAGCCGGAGCCCTACCAGAAGCGGTTCCATGCCGCGGTGGAGAAGGCGGGGGAGCGGGTGCGCTTCTACGGCGCCTACCGCTCCCCGGAGCTGCCGGGCCTGATGAAGGACGTGGACTGGGTGGTGATGCCCAGCATCTGGTGGGAGAACAGCCCCGTCGTCATCCAGGAGGCCTTCCTGCACGGCCGCCCGCTGCTGGCCAGCAACATCGGCGGCATGGCGGAGAAGGTGCGCGACCGGGTGGACGGGCTGCACTTCCGCGCCGGCAGCGTGGAGGATTTGGTGGACCGCATGGTGGAGGCCATCGGGACCCCCGGCCTGTGGGACACTCTGCGCAACGGCATCACCCAGCCCATCGACCGGCTGGAGTGCGCCCGGCAGCATGCGGTGCTGTATGACCGGCTGCTGGCCCGCCATGGCGGCGTCTCCGTCGGCGCCGGCGCGCTGCCGGTGGAGCGGGCTGTCGCCGGGCCGGTGTGATGAGGGTGGCGCCGACCTTGCTGCGCGACGCCACGCGCCCTTGGCTATGCTCACGCATCATGAGCGTGGGTCAAAGCAAGCCGTTTCCCCTGCGAAAGCAGGGGCCCACGGTTTTTGACCCGCCATCGAACGCACGAGTGGTTGAAGAACTGTGGGCCCCTGCTTTCGCAGGGGAGGCAGTGAAGCGGGTCACGGTCTGGCAAAAGGTCCGGCTTGGCCTGCTGGCAAGCCTCGTGGCATTTCCAGCGCTGGCCAACATCCGCCTCACCCCCACCGGCCCCGCCGAGACCGTGTTCCACTGGGCGAGCCAGCGTTGCGAGGCCTGGGACGTGCCGGACGCGCCGGCGCGGGCGTGGCGGCTGGCGGACGGGTCGGTGCGCCTAATCGCCGCCCACCACAAGAACCGGGTGATGGCCGGGCCGGGGCTGGGGCAGGTCAGGCCGGACTGCCGGGTGACCTACCAGGCGAACAACAACCCCGACCCGGCGGCCCATGACGGCCATGGCTGGATCGCCGCCCCCTGGACGCCGGACGGACGCACGGTCCATGCCCTGGTGCACATGGAATACCATGGCAACCGGCACAAGCAGTTCTGCCCGGCCGGCAAGTACATGGCCTGCTGGGGCAACGCCATCACCCTGGTGACCTCAACCGATGGCGGCGCGACCTTCACCCGGCCGGCGGGGGACGCGGTGGTGGCAGCGGGCAGCCAGCCCTATGACGGGCAGGCCGGGCGGCGCCAGGGCATCTTCCAGCCCAGCAACGTGGTCACCGTGGGCGCCTGCCGCGTGGCGGCCGTGTGGGCGGAGGCGTTGGGGGCGCAGCGGCGGGGGCAGTGCCTGCTGCGCAACTGCGACGGCGGGTCCCCGGGGCAGTGGCTGGCCTGGGACGGGGCCGACTTCACCACGGACCTGGCCGGTCCGGCGGGCGGGCAGCCCGGCCCCACCTGCGCGCCCGTGTCGCCCGAGGTGCTGACCAACAGCCTGGCCAGCATCACCCGCCACCAGGGAACTGGCTTGTATGTCGGCCTGATGGCCGCCCGCCGCTCCCCCCAACCGGGCGCGGCGCCGGAGGTGGGCATCTGGTCCACCACCTCCGCCGACCTCATTACCTGGACCCAGCCGGTGCTGGTGCAGGCCGTGCCCGTGATGACCGCCTTCGGCTGCAATGACGGGGAGGCCTTCGCCTATCCATCGTTGATCGACCCGAAGTCAAGCTCGTTGAATTTCGAGGACATGGCCGACACGGCCTTCCTTTATCTCACCCGCATCAAGACAAACGGCTGCAAGCTGACACAGGACAGGGACCTTGTCAGGGTGCCCGTGACGGTTTCGGGGATAGAGACACCTCAACCCGAGAAAAATCCTTAGAGGAGATCGCCATGACCAAGATCCTTGCCATGATCCCGTCGGGTGAGGTTTATAACCATGACTGCGTGCGCTGGTACCAGTACCAGAACATCCAGCGGTCCATTAACCACTACCACAACATCGGCGACGCGTTCGTCTATGACAGCTCGCTGAAGCTGCTCCAGTTCGACAAGCTGGACGTGGTGGAGATCCGCGAGTTCAAGCAGGAGCACATCGACCGCTGCAACGCGGAATACGATTACGTCTTCCTGCGCGGGTCCAACTACATCCACGGCCACATGACCTGGCCCGAGGCGACGGAGCAGGTGCTGCGCGCCCTGAAGATCCCGGTCATCGCCTTCGGTATCGGCGCCCAGGCCCCCGTGTCCGGCAAGCTGGAGATGTCGGAGGAGAGCAAGCGCATCTGGAAGCTGTTCTCTGAGAAGTGCGTCACCATGGGCGTGCGCGGCGACTACACCGCCGACGTGCTGTGGGACATCGGCGTGCGCAACACCCGCATCGTCGGCTGCCCCACCGCCTTCCGCCAGCGCGACCCCAACATGCAGGTCACCCTGCCGGCCCTGGACAGCGTGCGGAACGTGGGCATCACCATGCGGCGCGAGGTCAGCTCCGCCTATGCCGCAGACGTGAAGAAGTACCTGAACCGGCACCGGGACTTCGTGAAGGACATGTCCCGCCGCTTCGACACCGTCCTGATGATGCAGGGCGAGGTGGAGGAGAAGAAGCTGCTGTGGGGCACGGAGGAGCAGAAGGCCGAGGCCTGGCAGGCCCTGAAGAACCACAAGTGGCTGAAGGACTGGTACTTCGACGCGGAGATCGAGGAGCTGTACAAGCAGCGGCTCTGGTACTCCGACGTGGTGAAGGACTATGAGGACATCACCCGGGCCAAGGACCTGGTGCTGGGCTACCGGCTGCACGGCAACCTGATGGCCCTGTCCAGCGGCACGCCGAGCATCTATTTCAGCTACGACAGCCGGACGGCGGAGTTCGCCAAGACCTTCAACATCCCCTGCTACGACGTGTACAGCGACGAGGAGTTCGAGCTGGAGCGCTACTGGGACCAGTCCCTGTTCGACCGCTTCAACCGCACCTTCCGCCACCGCTACCGCGACATGCGGGCCTTCCTGGAGGAGAACGACCTGCCGCACCGCATGCCCGCGGTGGAGGAGCCGGCCGCCTACCGCCACGCCTTCGACGCCATGCGCGCGGTGGCGTAAAGCGCCATGGCCGCATCGGCAGCAGTCCTGGCCACCCCGCCGGCAGGTCCGGCGGGGGAGGCCAAAGGGGCGCCCCGGGTGGAGGGGCGGGTGGACGCCGTTGCGAACGGCCGGGCCTATGGCTGGGCTTGGGACCGCGGCAGCCCCGGCACGGTGCTGGAGGTGGAACTGCGCCGCGGCGGGGCCCTGCTGGCCCGGGCACGGGCGGACCTGCCCCGGTCCGACCTGGGCGCCGGCGGCATCGGCGACCATGCCTTCGAGGTGGAGCTGGGGGCCGATGTGCCCCTGGGCGAGTTGGAGGCGGTGGCCCTGCTGCCCGGTGGGGCCGTGGCCGGCACCCTGGCCGTGCCGTCGGCCGGGGAGAAGGAGCTGGAGGCGGCGGTGACGCCCCACCTGCAACAGGTGGGTATCCTGGTGGAGGGGCTGCGGCGGGAGCAGCGGCAACTGGCCCAGGGGCAGCAGGCCCTGCTGCGCCGGGTGCGGGAGCTGGCGGCGCCCACGTCCCCCGACCCAGCCCTGCCCCAGGTCCTGGCCGGGCTGTCGGCGCTGGACCAGCGCATGTCTGCCGTGGAGGTCAGCCTTGTCCGGGTGGACGAGGTGCTGCGCAGCCTGGACGGGGCCGTCCGCAGCCAGGCAGGGCGGCCCGCGGCGAAGGGTGGCGTCAGCCTGCAGGCGGCCTTCGGGCTTGTGGGCGGGTTGGCCCTGGCGGGGCTGTTGGCCCTGCTGGCGGTGTTGGCGTGATTGGTCGATGTGCGGCAAGAGCGTGACAACTACACGGATTGGTTACCCCGTTGTCGCGCCAGCTATTGACCTGCCTGGGTTCTCTTGCGACAACAGCGCGGCTTTCGGCCAAGCGCCGGGGGCGCGCGTTTGCCGATGAGGCGCGTCGTGCGCAAATGAGGGACGAGGGAACAGCGGTGGCGAA
>MOEB01000039.1 GCA_001939945.1 Aerophototrophica crusticola
CCCGCCGCCGGCACGCCCCCCGCCGCCCTGCCGGCCGGCGGCCGCGTCTTCGGCGTGGCGCAGGGGCCCACGCGGGTGGAGGTGCGCGCCACCGACGACGCCTGGATCGAGGTACGCGACGCCAAGGGCACCACCTGGGCCGCCCGCAACCTGCGCGCCGGCGACGTCTTCCGCGCGCCCGACGTCCCCGGCCTGACGCTTCTGACCGGCAACGCCGCCGGCGTCTCCGTCATCCTGGACGGGCAGGAGCTGCCGCCCCTGGGCAAGAAGGGCCAGGTCGTCCGCAACGTCTCCCTTGTCCCCGCCGACCTCGCCACCCGCGCGGGGCGGTGAGGGGGGCGTTCCCCGCCGGAACCTTGGCGCAGTGGTCACGACAGGCTGACCGGGTCGCCGTGGGCAGGCGTGTGTTGGGAAAACGGATTTGAACGGATCAGAACGGAATTCAACGGATGAAAATGTTCGCGCCGAAGGCGCCGTAAAATCCGAAAGTCATGCGCACCCCTGATCCTGATCGGCTCGATCCGTTTCCATCCGTTGTGATCCGTTGACTTCCGTTTTCCCAACACACCTCTCCACCACACCAACACTCGACATCGACAGACCCTCCGGCCCCAGGCCACACCGCACCCCCGCCCCCCACGCACCCCCGCCCCCCACGCAGCCCCGCACCCCACCCATTCCCCTTGATCCCCGCGCCCGCCGGTCGCACCTTTAGGCCGCCGCATCCAATACCCCACAGGCCAAGCCCATGACCGCCGCCATCCGCCCCTGGCGCCAGATCCAGCGCCGCAAGTGCCGCCAGATCATGGTGGGCAAGGTGCCCGTGGGCGGTGACGCGCCGATCACCGTGCAGACCATGACCAACACGGTCACGGCCGACGCCAAGGCCACCATCGAGCAGATCCGCCGGGTGGAGGAGGCCGGGGCCGACATCGTCCGCGTCTCCTGCCCCGACGTGGAGAGCACGGCCGCGCTGCGGGAGATCGTGCGCGCCGCCACCATCCCCGTGGTGGCCGACATCCATTTCCACTACAAGCGCGCCATCGAGGCGGCGGAGGCCGGTGCGGCCTGCCTGCGCATCAACCCCGGCAACATCGGCAGCGCCGACCGGGTGCGGGAGGTGGTGCAGGCCGCCAAGGACCATGGCTGCTCCATCCGCATCGGCGTCAACGCCGGCAGCCTGGAACAGGACCTGCTGGAGAAGTACGGCGAACCCTGCCCGGAGGCGCTGGTGGAAAGCGCCCTGGACCATGCCCGCATCCTGGAGGACCACGACTTCCGGGAGTTCAAGATCAGCGTCAAGGCCTCGGACGTCTTCCTGGCCGTCGCCGCCTACCAGGGCCTGGCAGAGGCCTGCGACTACCCCCTGCACATCGGCATCACCGAGGCCGGGGGCCTGCGCGCCGGCACGGTGAAAAGCAGCATCGGCCTGGGCATGCTCCTCTGGGGCGGCATCGGCGACACCATCCGCGTCTCCCTCTCCGCCGACCCGGTGGAGGAGGTGAAGGTGGGCTACGAGATGCTGAAAAGCCTAGGGCTTCGCCGCCGCGGCGTCACCGTCATCTCCTGCCCCTCCTGCGCCCGCCAGCAGTTCGACGTGATCAAGACCGTGGAGGTGCTGGAGGACCGCCTGTCCCACATCACCACCCCCCTCAGCGTCTCCGTCATCGGCTGCGTGGTGAACGGCCCGGGGGAGGCCACCATGACCGACATCGGCTTCACCGGCGGCGGCAAGGGCACCCACCAGGTCTATTTGGGCGGCGTCCCCGCCCACCGCCTGAAGGACGAAGGCATCGTGGACCACCTGGTCAAGCTGGTGGAGGCCAAGGCCGCCGAGATCGAGCGGGCGAAGGCCGCGGAGGCCGTGGTCGCCTGATTGTACCTGTATTGAACTGAAACGGTCAGCGATTATCGCTTGATAAGGAGGGTTGCAGCCGGTAGACATTATTCATTGGGGTTAACCACCTAGCAGTGAGCCGACCATGGATGGTAAAGCTGTTGCGGAATACGCGTCTGATTTGCAGCTTGGCTTGCGTCAGCAAGATGTTCCTGAGTATAAAGCTATTCGCAAGATCGGTATGTCTGCTGTTCTTGCAATGAACATTCGCGGTTTAGACGAAATAAATTATCGCATTTTGCAAATGGCGGCCCCCTTTTACTTTGGTATACCTTCTTACGTTCTTGACGATATAGTCTCGGTTCTTGAGGAAATCGAGTTTATCAAGGTGGTTAGAAAAGCTGATGACATTGTTTCAATCATTCCAGATGTACCTTTTTACGAAGATGTTTTTCATGTAGTGGGAGATTATGCATCGACTCAGAAGTTGAGGGAAGTTGAACAGCTCACTGTCAGTATATTAGAAAAACTTCAGCAAGCTCCTCAGAATGTAGACACTCTTGCTGCAAGTCTTGGGGCAGATACCAAGCTGTTTAAAACCAGCATCGGCATTGCTGAGAAGGGTGGGCTTCTTCTCAAGAAAAGAGCGCGTGGAAAAGACATATTGGTCAGTCCGCTCTATTTTTCGGACAGTTTGGAGGCGCTTGCCGATTTGGCCGCAAGAGGCGATAGTAAGCGTCTACAGCGCCTAATCTCATTAATTTCTAGCATGCAAGGAATGCCGTTGTCTCTCATTCGTCAGAAAAAGGAGATTAAAGGTACGGCACTTTCTGCTGAAGACATCGCTATTCTCGAAGTGATGGCGGCGGATGGGATTTTGAAGCCACCGCGCATCGTGCGGCCAGATAACACTTCGGAAGATTTTATTTTTACGCCTCAACCTGGCTCGGCGCGATTAAATCCTGCACGACGTGAAATTTATGAGAAGGCCATGGCTCTTGCTGCCGCCGTTCGCAAAGGTGAGTTGCTTCCTGAGGCATATCGAATAAGGAACCCTCAGGCGCTTCTAGCGTCCTTTCAGCAGAAAAAGTTTCTCCGCGCAAATACCGAAGCAACTCATCAGTATAAGAATCTTTCCGTAATGAATCTTGGCAAATTACGGAAGGTTGGAGGTGGGTTTTCAGAATTTCACCTCATCGACATTGATGAGAATCACGAGGCTATTAAAATTGCAAAACAACTTCTGGCTGGTCGCACAGATATCGATACTAATATTGATCCAAACGCCATCATCACCCTGAGTAGTGATGAAGAATACGTGCGGTCTCAAATATCGAGGATGACTGTTGCCGCGAGCGCAACAATCATTTCCGATGAGTCGAAAAAGGAATTAGAGCAACTCTGGCTTTTCTGAGGATGAGATGATCAAGGATACTGAGCAGAAGTTAGATTGTGCAAAATTCTGCGCGACCCAATACATCGTTCCATTTTTGGAAGTTGTTGTTTCTCATCCTAACGAAGTGAGTGACTCAGAAACGCACATCACCGATATTGACGTTCTTGGGGTTTCCATAAACAAGTTTGGGCATATCGAGAGATACCTGTTTGATTGTAAAACACAGGCAAAGCTTAGTCCAATAAACCGAGCTCTTTGGGCCGCTGGTGCTGCACGATTCACCGATGCCGCTCGCTCTTTTGTTGTCTTGAAGAAGGATGCACCGGAAAGTCACCGCTTAGCAGCTTCCAGCGTCAATGTTCATCTTCATAGTGAAGACTCGTTCCGGCGCTATGCTACTTCCCTCGATATAAACTTTTTAAGAAAATTTACCTATTTAGAAGTTCTGGATGGTTGGTCGAAACTTCAAGAAACTCAGCAGAAATACCCGAAGTTGGAGGCGCTTGCACGCGTTAGCAGTGGCAGCTTTCTATTAGAGCCTTCTGCTGCACGCGCCCTCCGGCGCTTGGTCGGTGTGTTGTCAAAAGTGCGTGGCGAATTAGACCCGAGCAAACCCGATCACCGGCAAGTTTTTTTGTCGACTCTAAGTGTTTTCATCTTGCTTATGGCAGCTTGTATTCAGGATTTAAAAGACCTGTTTGACTTTAAATTGCCGAAAGAAGATTTTGAGAGAATAGTGCGATACTATATTTGGGAGGGAAAAGAAAACTATGAGTTAAGGAGAAAACTAAGACATGCTTTCGAGGTAGCAAAAGGAAGTGAAGAAAATGTGGAATTTGACCTTCCCGGCTGGGAGAAATTCTTACACTTGACTCGTATATACCTTGAAGCTCCCCATAGCGTTCCTTATCTGGCGCTTCCCGCAAAGGAACTCGCCTTTAGAGAAGTAATGAAGCATGAATCTGACTACGATACCGGCATAAAAATTCGGCTCACTAATAACGGGCGTGGAAGACAGTTCCTGTTTGCTGCTGCTAGTTATTTGGTCTCTGCATGCCAGCTTCCTGGCGATTTTTCTAAGCAGCTGGAGAAAACGGTGAATGATCTTCTATGACTGTTAGGAACGAGAATGTAGCATCGTAAATACATATTGAAACGCTTTGGTTCAGCTAAATAGAACTATGTGTGATCACCAAACTAGTGCACTGACGCCAACAAGGGATTCACAGCGGATCGGCGCTGTGCGAGTCTGGGCCCATGGCCCAGACAGTCAGCGTCATCGTCAGCCCTGAGGACGGCGCGCGGTTGGCCGCCGTTGTTGGGGACCGCAACCGCCCGCTCAAGCATGTGCAGCGGGCACGGATCGTCCTCCTGTCGGCGGATCGCCTGCCGGTGCTGGAGATCGCCCGGCAGGCCGGGGTCAGCCGCCCCTCGGTCTGGCGTTGGCAGCGCCGCTTCGCCGAGAAGGGTGTGGATGCCCTGCTGCGCGAACCGAGCCGCAAGCCGGGCAAGGCCCCGGTTGCCTGGGACATGGCCCAGCGGGTCGTGTCCCTGACCTGCGCGGAGCCGCCGGGCACGGCGACGCACTGGACGGGGCGGGCCATGGCCAAGGCTGTCGGCCTGAGCCTGCGGACCATCCAGCGGATCTGGGAGGCGCACCGGCTCCAGCCCCACCGCGTTCGCACCTTCAAACGCTCCAACGACCCCGCCTTCGCGGCCAAGGTCGAGGACGTCGTCGGCCTCTACATGGACCCGCCCGCCTATGCGGTGGTCGTCTCCATCGACGAGAAAAGCCAGATCCAGGCGCTCGACCGCACCCAGCCGGGCCTCCCGCTGAAGCCGGGGAAATGCGGGACCATGACCCACGACTACAAGCGCCACGGCACAACCACCCTGTTCGCCGCCCTGAACGTGCTGGACGGCACGGTGGTCGGCCGCTGCATGGCCCAGCACCGCCACCAGGAGTTCATCAAGTTCCTCAACGCCGTGGAGCGCGCCGTCCCGGCGGGCAAGGTCATCCACGCGATCCTGGACAACTACGGCACCCACAAGCACCCGAAGGTCCAGGCCTGGCTGGCCGACCATCCCCGGTGGATCTTCCATTTCACCCCCACCTCGGCGTCCTGGCTCAATGCCGTCGAGGGCTTCTTCTCGATCCTGACCCGCAAGCGCCTGAAGCGTGGCGTCTTCACCTCCGTGCCCCAGCTGGAGGACGAAATCCGGCGCTTCATCAGGGAGCACAACGGCAAGGCCAAACCCTTCGTCTGGACCAAGCCAGCCGAGACCATCCTCGAAAAGCTCAGGCGGCTGCCCGCTGCATCCCTTCAATGAGTCGATGCACTAGCAGTTATCAAAGCTAGATATTTGAACTCCTCGCCTGGAAAACTGTTACCGCCACCACCATCGAATGGACCGACAGCACCTGGAACCCGGTCGCCGGCTGCACGATCCTGTCGCCGGGCTGTACCAACTGCTACGCCATGGGCATGGCCCGGCGGCTGGAGGCCATGGGGCAGGGGAAGTATGCGGGGACCACGCGGGTCTCCGGCGGGCGGGCGAAGTGGACGGGCACGCTGGTGATGGACGAGGGCGCGCTGGACATCCCGCGCCGCTGGTCCAAGGGCCGGATGATCTTCGTGAACTCCATGTCCGACCTGTTCCATGAAGATGTGCCGCTGGATTTCATCGCCCGCGTCTTCACGGTGATGCGGGAGACGCCGCAGCACACCTACCAGATCCTCACCAAGCGGGCGGAACGGCTGGCGGAGCTGGCCCCGCACCTCCCCTGGCCGGACAATGTCTGGATGGGCGTCAGCGTGGAGAGTGAGGATTACTGGCCCCGGGTGGACCACCTCCGCCGCACCGGGGGCTATGTGAAGTTCCTCAGCTTGGAACCCCTGCTGGGGCCGCTCAAGACCCTGGACTTCACCGACATCGACTGGGTCATCGCCGGCGGGGAAAGCGGCCCCAACGCCCGCCCCATGGACCCGGCCTGGGTCCGCGCCATCCGTGACGCCTGCGTGGCCCAGCGCGTCGCCTTCCACTTCAAGCAATGGGGCGGCCGCAACAAGAAAGCCGCCGGCCGCACCCTGGACAACCGCACCTGGGACCAATGGCCGGCTAAGGCCCGGGTAGCCGTGGTGGCGGCGTAGGGGGCGTGCCATTCGGGGGTTGATGGTCCTGATACGGCGCAGGCGTTCCCCATGGTCGGCGTCGCTGTTGGAACGCAGACGACGCAGACGACGCAGAGGGCCGCTGCGCGGCCTCGCAGAGGACAGGGAGGCATCCCACCCCTATCCTGCCCGGCCGGATTTCGGCCGTCCCGGTACCGCTTGACCCCTCCTTGTCCTCTGCGTGCCGGCCGACGGCCGGCCTCTGCGTCCTCTGCGTTCCCAACGACGGCCGATACGGCACCGACACCGATCGCCAGGCACCCGCGCGCCGACCTTCCTTGACAATATTCCTATCGCCTGCTCCCATATCCGATCCGCCTCATCGCGGACGGGTCTTGCACAAGTTGGCTTTCCCTGCTGTGCCGAACCGGGCGCGGTGTGCCTATGGCCGTCAATCCGGGACCCTGGCCGGCCCCTTAAGGTGACACAAGCCCGCCCCGGTCACCTTTGTCTCCTTAAGGCGGTTTTGCTTGTGTGTTCAAGGGGTTGTGATGTGACGCCCTGTCACCTTAACGTCTCCTTTCGTCACCTTAGCGTCTCCTTTGGTCTCCTCATGTCGCGCGTGTCCCGGCACTCCGCGCTCCTTCCCGCGTGACCCCGGCCCCCGGATATCCTATACCCACCGGCCGGAGGACCGGGTGTCATGAGTGATTTCGAGCAGAGGTTCGGGGAACCCCTCGCCAAGGTGTCCCAGCGCTTTGACGAGCTGCGGGACATGCTGGCGTCGGGCACCCTGTCGGGCGACGCCTTCGTGCGGGCCAGCCAGGAATATGCGGAGCTGGAGCCGGTGGCCCAGGCCATCGGGGAGATGCGGCGTGCCCGGGCCGACATGGGCGAGCTTCAGGTGATGGCCACGGGGGACGACCCCGACATGGCCGCATTGGCGGCGGAGGAGCTGGCGGAGGCGGAGCGGCGCCTGCCGGACCTGGAGCGGCAGATCCTGCTGGCCCTGCTGCCCAAGGACGCGGCGGATGAGAAGAACGCCATCCTGGAGGTCCGCGCCGGCACCGGCGGGGATGAGGCGGCCCTGTTCGCGGCGGAGCTGTTCGACATGTACAAGCGCTATGCCGCGCTCCACGGCTGGCGCTTCGAGGTGATGGAGGTCAGCGAGACGGGCCTCGGCGGCTACAAGGAGGCCATCGCCACCATCACCGGCCGCGGCGTCTTCCGCCGGCTGAAGTACGAATCCGGCGTCCACCGGGTGCAGCGGGTGCCGGAGACGGAGACGCAAGGCCGCATCCACACCTCCGCCGCCACCGTCGCCGTGCTGCCGGAGGCGGAGGAGGTGGACATCCAGATCGACGACAAGGACCTCCGCATCGACGTGTTCCGCTCCAGCGGCCCCGGCGGCCAGTCGGTCAACACCACCGACAGCGCCGTCCGCATCACCCACCTGCCCACCGGCCTCGTGGTCAGCCAGCAGGACGAGAAGAGCCAGCACAAGAACAAGGCCAAGGCCCTGAAGGTGCTGCGGGCCCGGCTTTATGAGATGGAGCGCCAGAAGGCCGACGCGGAGCGGGCCGCCGACCGCAAGAGCCAGGTGGGCAGCGGCGACCGCTCCGAACGCATCCGTACCTACAACTTCCCGCAAGGGCGCGTCACCGACCACCGCATCAACCTGACCACCTATGGCAAGATCGACAAGGTGATGCTGGGCGAGGCGCTGGACGACTTCATCGATGCCCTGATCGCCCAGGACGAGGCGGAGCGGTTGGCGGAGATCCAGTAGGTCGGATTAGCGAAGCGTAATCCGACGCCGACGGCCGCCAAGCCGACCTACCGCCCGATGAACTCCCTTATGTCCTTCAGCAGCGCCTCCCGGTCGGCGTCGCGGACATACATCATGTGCCCGGCCCGGTAATAGGTCATGCGCACCCGGTCCGGCAGGATGTCATGCCGGGCGAAGGTGTGCTCCGCGTCATAGAAGGGCGTGATCAGGTCGTAATAGCCGTTGGCCACCAGCACCTTCAGGCTGCCGTTGCGGCGCAGGGCGTTGGACAGGCGGCGGGCAGTGTTGACATAGGACGGCTCCCACCACTCCCCCTTGGGCGCGGTGCGCCAGTCCCAGCCCTGGCCGGCGGCCTCGCTGCTGGTGACGTAGGGCCGGTCCATCTCCACCTTCAGCTCCCCGGACAGGTAGCCGTTCAAGGCGGCGGTATAGGCGCTCTCGATGGCGTCGCCGGCGGCGTCCCCCAGCACGGGGCTGTCGGCCACGTCGTCCGGGTCGTCCACGGTGTAGCGGCCGTCCAGTTGGCCGATGGCCAGGCCCCTGTCGCGCAGCAGCTCCTTGCGGAAGCGCGCCATGGTCACCCGCAGGTCGGACCGCAGGACATAGGCCTTGTCCAGCCCGATGAAGCCGGCCAGCTGCCCCGCCACCTTGTCCCGCTCCGCCGCGGGCAGGGCGGCGCCCTTGAACAGGGCGGGAAGGTAGGTGTCCACGGCGAAGGCCCGCGCCTCCGCCGCGAAGTCCTCCAGGCTTTTGCCCTGGCCGGCCTTGCCATGGTACTGGGCCGCGACCGCCATGGCCGGCAGGTAGGTGACGAAGCTGGTGATGTTGTCCGGCGTGCTGGTGCTGCCCTGGTAGTCCAGCGCCTGGCTGATCAGCACCAGCCCGTTCAGGGCCATGTCCTGCCCGCCGCCCGACAGGGCGTCCGCCACCGCCGCGGCGCGGGTGGTGCCAAAGCTTTCCCCCGCGATGTATTTCGGCGCGTTCCAGCGCCGGTTCTTGGTGGCCCACTGGCGGATGAACTTGGCGATGCTGTCCGTGTCGCCGTTCAGGGACCAGTAATCCTCCGTCTTGCCCTCGCCCACCACCCGGCTGAAGCCGGTGCCGACGGGGTCGATGAAGACCAGGTCGGTCAGGTCCAGGGGGCTGTTCGCGTTGTCCAGCACGGGATAGGGCGCGGCCCCGTCATCCCGGTCGGCCTCGCTGGCCACCTGCACCCGCTTCGGCCCCAGCAGCCCCATGTGCAGCCAGACGGAGGCGGAGCCCGGCCCCCCGTTGAAGACGAAGGTCACCGGCCGCCGGGTCGCGTCCACCCCGTCGCGGGTATAGGCCACGGACCAGATGCTGGCCACCGGCTCCCCCTTGTCGTCCCGCAGGTAGGTCTCCCCCGCGGTGACGGTGTAGCGCAGGGCCGTGCCGCCGAACTTGCCCTCGGCTTGCGTGGTGAAGCTCTTGGGTTCCGGCACCGGCTTCGGGGCGGGCGGGGCCTCCGCCGGCTTGGGCGGGTCGGCGGCCAGGAGGGGGAGGGGGGAGAGGGACAGGACGGATGCCGCCAACAGGACCCGGACCAGACGCATTCACCCGCACTCCCATGACCCCAAGGATGACGGGGAGAGTAGACGGCCGATGGGCGGCTTGTCTCGGCCGGTGATCACACCTCGATCTGCGTGCCCAGCTCCACCACCCGGTTGGGCGGTAGGTTGAAGAAGCGGGTGGCGGGTTGGGCGGTGGCGGACAGGGTGATGAAAAGCTGCTCCTGCCAGCGGGCCAGGTCCGGCTGGTCGCTTGGCACCAGCGTCTCCCGCCCCAGGAAGAAGCTGCTCTGCGGCACGTCGATGGCCAAGCCATAGGCACGGCAGGCCAGCAGCGCCTCCGGCACGTCCGGCGACTCGAAGAAGCCATAGCGGGCGGTGACGGCATGGAAGCCCTTGCCCAGTTTCTCCACCGACACGCGCTGGTCCTGGGCGACGAAGGGCACCTCCTGGATGGCGATGGTCATCAGCACCACCCGCTCATGCAGCACCTTGTTGTGCTTCAGGTTGTGCAGCAGGGCATGGGGCACGGTGGCCAGGTTGCCCGTCATGAACACGGCGGTCCCGGCCACCCGCACCGGCGTGCGGTCGGCCCGTTGCAGGAACTGCTCCACCGGCAGCGCGTCCTGGTACAGGTGCCGCCAGACCACCCGCCGCCCCCGCCGCCAGGTGGTCACCACCAGGTACACGCCCGCCGCCACCGCCAGGGGGAACCAGCCGCCCTGCGGGATCTTCAGGGCGTTGGCCGCCACGAAGGCCAAATCCACCAGCAGCAGGGCCCCGAAGACGATCCCCGCCCGCACCGGCCCCCAGCGCCACAGCCCCGCCGCCACGAACATGGCCAGCACGGCGTCGATGGCCATGGCCCCGGTGACGGAGATGCCATAGGCCGCCGCCAGGGCGCTGGAGCTGCCGAACCCCACCACCAGGGCCATCACCCCCAGCAGCAGGATATAGTTGACCCTCGGGATATAGACTTGGCCGATCTGCATCTCCGAGGTGTGGCAGACCTCCATCCGCGGCAGGAAGCCCAGCGAGACGGCCTGCCGCGTCAGGGAGAAGACGCCCGATATGACGGCCTGGCTGGCGATGATGGTGGCCCCGGTGGACAGCACCACCAGGGGCAGCCGCGCCCAGTCCGGCGCCAGCAGGAAGAACGGGTTCTCCGCCGCCGCGGCGTTCGACAGCAGCAGCGCCCCCTGGCCGAAATAGTTCAGCACCAGGGCCGGCAGCACCAGCCCGTACCAGGCCACACGGATGGGCCGCCGGCCGAAATGGCCCATGTCGGCATACAGCGCCTCCGCCCCCGTCACGGCCAGCACCACCGTGCCCAGCACCAGCACCAGGGCCCAGCCCTGGCCGGCGGCGAAGGACAGGGCATGGCGCGGGTCCAGTGCGCCGAGCACCCGCGGCTCCGCCAGGATCTCCGCCCCGCCCAGCAGGGCCAGGGACAGGAACCACAGGCACATGACAGGGCCGAACACCCGGCCCACCTTGCCGGTGCCCCGGCTCTGGGCCAGGAACAGGCCCAGCAGCACGATGGCGGCGATGGGCACGACCCAATGGTCCAGCCCCGGGGCCGCCACCTTCAGCCCCTCCACCGCCGACAGGACGGAGATGGCCGGCGTGATCAGCCCGTCGCCATAGAACAGGGCCAAGCCGGCGATGGCCAGGGCCGTGATGGTCCGCCGCCGCCGGGCGGTCCCGTCGCCGCCCGCCAGGGCCAGGGTGGCCAGGGCCAGCACCCCGCCCTCCCCCTTGTTGTCGGCGCGCAGCACCAGGATCACGTATTTCAGCGTGACCACCAGCATCAGCGACCAGAAGATCAGCGACAGCACGCCGAAAACGTTGGCCTCCGTCACCGGCAGGCCGCCGGTATGGCCGAACGTCTCCCGCACTGTGTAGAGCGGGCTGGTGCCGATGTCGCCATAGACGACGCCCAGGGCCGCCAGGGTCAGGGTGCCCAGGCCCCCATGGTGTGACCGGCGGCCCCGGCGGGCCGGCCGGGCCCCGGTGGGGGCAGGTCTGTCAGCGTTGGTGCTGTGCTGCATGCGGCCCTAACGGTCCAGGGAACCGGTTGGAACGCTGCCCGGCCCGGCCGGTTCCGCTTGGGACCTGCCCGTGGCCTTTACGCCGCACCTGCCGCGGCCAGGAAGGCGTCCACCACCGCCGGGTCGAACCGGCCTCCCGCCCCGGCCTGGAGCACCGCCGGCCCGCCTGCCGCCCAGGCTTCCGCCACCGCCACGATGCGGGCGGCCAGGGGGATGTCCTCCCCCGACAGGCCCGTGGGCGAGCCCTGGCCGTCCCAATGGGCCCCGCGCGTCGCCATCACCTCCGCCGCCAGGTCAAAGCCGGCGGTGGCTTCCGGCGTGGATGGCAGCAGCAGGGCCAGCCCCACCAGCTCCGGCACCGCCTCGTCCACCCGGCCGGCATGGGGACCCGCCTCCGCCAGCCGGCGGGCCGTGGCCTCGGCCAGGGCGGCCAGGCGGGCCCGGTCAGGGCCGCCGGCCAGGGCCGCCTGTGCCGCCCGGTTGGCCTGGCGGAACTGGTGGAACAGCAGCATGTTCTCAAACCCCTGGGAGATCTTGGCCGCGAAGGTCTCGATCACCTGGCGGGAGGGGTCGGGCAGCACGCCGTTGCTGTCGATGCTCACCACCACCTCCCGTCCCGTCGGGGTGGCGATGTACAGGGTGGTCAGGCTGGCGGCGAAGATGGACCGGCGGCCGGCGAAGCTCTCGGCGATCTGGGCCGCCTCCGCCGCGGGCAGGGCCTGGGCCAGGGGCCGGTTCGCCGCTTCCCGGTAGCGGCCGCTGGCGGCCAGCACCAGGATGCCCGGCGGCTGGGCCAGGGGGCCACCCCGCTGGACGCAGAGCATCCCGTGCTCCCCCATCCCCAGCATGGCCTGCACCTGCAGCAGGATGCCGCTGTGGAACTGCTCCACCGACCGGGCCATGAACAGGCTGGATGCCGCGTCCACCACCATGTCCAGCCCCTTGCGGCTGGCCTCGATGGTCATAATGTGGTCATAGGTGCGCAGGGCGGCGATGATGGTCGTGGTCAGCTTCTGCGCCGTCAGGTCGGTCTTGGCCTTGTAGTCGTTGATGTCGTAGTCGAGGATGACCCGCTGTTCCGGCGCCTGGCCGGGCTGGCCGGTGCGCAGGATGATGCGCGTCTCCTGGTTGCGCAGCTCCTCCCGGATGGCGCGGGCGCAGGCCAGGCCGGCATCGTCCGTCTCCATCACCACGTCCAGCAGGATCACCGCCACGTCGCGGCGGCGGCGCAGCAGCTCCAGCGCCTCGCGGCCGGAATAGGCGTTCAGGATCTCGATGCCCCGGCCCTTGAAGCTCAGGCTGCGCAGGGCCAGGCGGGTGATGTCATGCACCCCTTGCTCGTCATCCACCACCAGCAGGCACCAGGGCGGCTGGCGGGGGCCGCCGCCATCGCCGCCCGGCCCCTCCGGCTCGTCGTCCTCGATGACCAGCAGGTCGTCATCGTCCGGGTCCGGGGTGGTGGGCGTGGCTGTCATGTTCGGGTGTCCTGGCCGGGGGATGTCACAACCCTGCGTAAAGCGGGATCATGGGTCAGGGCCCCTTCACCTGCAAGCGCGGTTCCTTGCGCAGGCCGGGGTCCCGCGGCCCGCCCGCCCGGCCCATGAGGGCCGATGACAGGAAGCCGCAGGCCATGTCCGTGGCCGCCTTGGCCGCCGGCACATAGCCCAGCAGGTTCGGGTAGTTGTGCACCAGGGTCGGCTCCAGCATCACCTTGCTCTCCACCCCCGCGGCGCGCAGCCGGTCGGCCAGTGCGAACACCTGGTCCGACAAGGGGTCGAACCGGCCGGCGCTGATCCAGGTCACGGGCAGGCGGGACAGGTGGGGCAGGTTGATGGGGCTGGCGAAGGGTTCCGCCCGGCGGGCCGGGTCGGCCACATAGCTGTCGCGGAACCAGGCCACCGTCCGGCTGGACAGCAGGAAGCCTTCCCCATACAGGTCGTAGGACGGGTAGTGGTTCACCATGTCCACGGCCGGGTTGACCAGCCACAGCACCTTGGGCCGCAGCTCCTCCGGCGCCTCATGGGCGGCGATCATGGCCAGGCCCCCGCCGGCGCTGTCGCCGCCGATGGCGATCCGGCCGGGGTCGGCGCCCAGGGACGGGGCACGGGCGGCGATGTCCTGGTAGGCGGCGACGGCATCCTCCGCCGCGGCGGGATAGGGGTTCTCCGGCGCCAGCCGGTAATCCACCGCCAGCACCCGGATGTTCGCCCTGGCGCAGACATAGCGCAGCAGCGTGTCATGGCTGTCCAGGTCGCCCAGTACATAGCCGCCGCCGTGGAAATACACCATCATCGGCCCGGCCGTGGTCAGGCCCTTGGGCTTGTACAGCCGGGCCGGCAGCATGCCCGCCCCGCCGCGCACCCGCAGTTCCCGCACGTCCGGCGGGTTGCGCAGCTTCAGCCGGGCCGCGGCGCGGAACCCCTCGCGCAGTTGGGCCCGTGCCGCCTCGATGCCTTGATCCCTCGCCACCTCGTCCAGGGGCTTCTTGCCCGACCGCTCCATCAGCCGGGCCAGGGCCGCCACGTCCCGGTCCAGGCGCAAGCCCTTCACCTCCACCGGGGCCACCCCCAGCAGCCGGTCGCGCAATGCCGGGCCCATCCGCAGCAGGCGCCGCGTGACCGCATCCTCAACATAGGCTTTCAGGTTGAACGCCACCGCCCCGGCCTCCCCTACCATCGCGTGTCGGCAGGTCTAACGGCTGGCGGCGGCAGGGGGAAGGGGGTTCAGGTGCGGATCTCGCCCGGTTCCCGCTCCGGCGCCGATGCGGGCGGCTGGCCCTCCACGGGGGCCGGCGTGCCGGGGAAGCGCCGCTCGAAGTTCTCGAACGGGCCGAACATCTTGTAGACCACGCCCAGCAGGGCGAAGATGCCCAGCCAGATCACCACCATGCGCAACGTGCCGCCCCCCGCCGGGAAGCGGACCCCGCGGGACACGATCAGCAGCGCCATCAATCCGGCCGCCAGCGCGGCCCATTGCCAGGTTTCCATGGGGCAATAGCTGCGCACGCGCCGGTCGTGCGTCAAGGGGCCGCCATGCCCTTTCCACACCACCCCGCTTGCATCCCGCGAGCACCGCCGCTACCGTCCCCCGGTCCACCGCGACAGGCGCCCGCTTGGCGGAATCGGTAGACGCCAGGGACTTAAAATCCCTTGCCCGCAAGGGCGTGCCGGTTCGAGTCCGGCAGCGGGCACCAATCGACTGTGTTGTCAGCATCGGCCAGCAGTGCGCCAATTTTTTGGTCCAGGCGGCACCGGGATTCATGTCCGGCAACCGGCTAGCAAGATCACCCTAGAAGATGGTTCGACAGCAAGCCACGACGGTCCTGTTGACCCCCGAAATATGCCGAGAAAGCAATTAATTCTTGCTCTAAGAATAAAATGGCATATATCTTCGGCGTAAAATGTCGTGCAATCAGGATTGCGGAAACATCATGCGGCCATACCAGCTGCCATCTGGCACCAAGTCCCCAGTTTTCCACCCTGAGCCCCTTGGCGGCACGTCTTCTGATATCGGAACCCCCCTTGTCCCGGCGGTTGAAAGTCGCAATTGCTTTGTATTGGACCACGATTACGGGTCACTGCAGGCAGCGGTCGATGCGGCAGCCGGCAAGACGCTTGTGCTGACCGCATCACACCGGCTGAGCGTCGCGGTCAATGTTGGGGGGGCTACACGCAGCCCCGTCCACATCATGGCTATGCCAGGAGTGGTCATTACCCAAACGGGCGATGGGCAGGATGGCTTCCGTATCGGAAGCGATGACTGCATCCTTGATGGGCTGACGATCGTCTTTGAGTGCACCAACACCTCCAGCAATTGCCAATCTGGTAGCGGGATCCGCGCCTTGGCCGGCGTGCGCCGGCCAATCATCCGGGGGTGCAAGGTCGTGAACTGGCGGTATGGATATACCTTCAACGGCGTGAAGGGGGGCCGCATTGAGGGTTGCTGGGCGTGGGGAGGTTCGGCCGACGGTGCCGCCAGCAGTGATTTTTTTCTGTATGCAGAAAGCGGAAACCCGAATGACCGCATCGATGTGGAAGGATGCTTCGCCCTTTCCAACAATGACAACGGGTTCAGCATTGCCACCAACAGCGGTGAGCGCAACGTGCATATCCGCGGCTGCCTTGCCGTCCCTTGTGACCCCACGGGCACGACCGAACTGGCCGAGGGTGATGTGCGGCGGCGCTACGGTTTCGTGATGGGCTATAATGGCAATAGCGAAATCCTGTCCACCGTGACGGGGTGTGAGGCGCGGCTCTGTGCCTACGCTGGCTTCTACAGCCAAGGCGGTGCGCTCCCAGCCGGAACGGTCGCCTGGAGCAACTTAGTCGCGTCCCGTTGCGGGTTCGGTACCTTTTTCCCCCAGGATAGTAGCCTTCGCGCAGGCTTCCTGATCATATCCGGTGGCGCCGATACCTGGACGGGGCTTGTTGCCGCCGATTGTCATCATGCCGGGATCAAGTTCTGCCCTGACTTCGGTTACTCCAACACCAACGGCATGCGCGCCAGCTTTTCAGCAATCACCATAGCCCGCACGGAGGGTTATGGCATTTGGTGTACGAACAAGCCAGCTCATGCAGTGTTCACTGGCTACACCATTACCGGTAGCAGGGATGCTGCCGTTTATATTGAAGCAAACAGCCATGACGCCGGTGGAATTGTGTTCGGCGACGGACGCGTTGAGGTGAATGGGGCCAAGGGTGGGTTCCAAGTCTCCGCGACAGTTGGCGGGATCGATTTTAACCAACCAGTGACAATCGCTGGGGCCATTGAGATTGTCGGTGACGGCGATCCCACCGACAACGAGTTCAACAGCGGCATATGGTGTGAGGGGAACGTTAGGGTGCGCGGCGCCAGCATCAAGGGCTTCCACCGCGGCGTCAACGTTCGGGAGGTTACTGCTGGGCGGCGCATCGACCGGGTTTTTGAAAGCCTTGTCTTGGAGGATTGCGCTTTTGGCTTTAATGCCGCCGGGACGGGCACGCTCCTGGCAACCCAGTCAGTATTCCGGAACTGCGCCACCAAGACGTACGGCGCATTCGTTGTTGGTTCCCTGATCGGTGAGGCGATCCATTTCCAGACAGGAACGCTGCCCGCTAGCGGTGTCTGGGCCCAGGGCGACATCGGCTGGAACCCTTCGCCCACAATCGGCACCCCCTATCAGTATGTTTGTGTGGCCAGCGGAAGCCCAGGCACCTGGATCAGCAAGATCTGACTTGTCGGGTTTCGCTTCATGGTCCGGTCCAACTGGACCTGTCGCTGGTCAGGCCTTGCATTCCACCTCGCTCACAAGCGTATTTGGGGGGGCGGGAATGCAGGGCCACGGTGGTTGCCACCCCACTGCCCCCCGGGTTAAGCCTGCGCCACCGTTTCCCGCAGCGCAGCATCCGCCATGCCCAGCCGTCCCCTCCGCTTCCTGGCCGGTCCCGAGGCCATGGCCCGCATCCGGGCCGAGGGGCTGCATGAGGGTCTGTTCGACGTGGTGGCCGGCGCGTCGGGCGGGCCGAAGTGGCTGGCGCTCACCCGGCTGGACCGGGCCATCTTCGGCCGCTGGTTCCGGGACCGGGACCGGCCGCTGCACATGGTGGGCAGTTCCATCGGCTGTTGGCGCTTCACCTGCGTGGCTCAGCGGGACCCCGTCGAGGCCTGCCGCCGGTTCGAGGAGGCGTACCTGGGTTACGTGGTGGAGCCGGCGCCGGGCAACCCGATCACCGCCGCCCGCCTGACGGAGGATTGCCGCCAGCTGCTGGCCATCATTCTGGGGGAGGGTGGGGCGCATGAGGTGCTGTCGCACCCGTCCATGCGCCTGTCCATCCTGGCGGTGCGGGGGCGGGGGATGCTGGGCCGCGACCACCCGTTGAGCCTGGGGTCAGGCCTTGCCGCGGCGGCCATCGCCAACGCCGTCAGCCGCCGCAGCCTGCCCCTGTTCTTCGAGCGCACCCTGGTCCACGACACGCGGGACGACCCGCCCTTCGACCTGGCCAGCGGCTTCGCCACCCATGCCGTGCCGCTGACGCCGGGGAACCTGACCGCCGCCCTGCTGGCCACCGCGGCCGTGCCCTTCCTGTTCCAGCCGGTGCCGGCGTTGGAGGGGGGCAAGCCCGGCCTGTACCTGGATGGCGGCATCATGGACTATCACCTGGACATACCGTATCGGGCGCCTGGGCTGGTGCTGTACCCGCACTTCTCCGACCGGGTGGTGCCGGGCTGGTTCGACAAGGCCCTGAAGTGGCGCAAGGCGGCGCCGGCCAACCTGTCCCGCACCCTGCTGCTCTGCCCCTCGCGGGAGTTCCTGGCCGGGCTGCCCCACGGGAAGATCCCCGACCGGGGCGACTTCACCAAACTGCCCACCGCCGCCCGCCACACCTATTGGAAGCGGGTGGTGGCGGAGACGGAGCGGCTGGTGGACGCCTTCAACGAGGCGGTGGAGAAGCAGAACGTGCCGGACCTGCTGGAGCCTCTCTGCCGTTGACACGCCCTCAAGCGCCGGGCGCGGCCATGGGCCGCGGTCGCAGCCCTGGCGCTGGCAAGCCAGCACCGAAACCCCTTCCGGATCAGGGACCGGCACGCTAGCCTCCCCCGGTCACCATCCTTGGAAGCTTCGCCGCCCATGTCCCTTGCCGCCGTCGCCCCGACCAGCCCGCCCGCCGTCGTGGTGGAGGACATGCACAAGAGCTTCGGCAAGCTGGAGGTGCTGAAGGGCGTCTCCGTCACCGCCCGGGAGGGGGAGGTGGTGGCGCTGATCGGGTCGTCCGGCTCGGGGAAAAGCACCCTGCTCCGCTGCATCAACCTGCTGGAGGTGCCGGACTCCGGCCGCGTCTGGATCGAGGGGGAGGAGCTGAAGCTCGCCCGCGACCGACATGGCCACGGCAAGCCCGCCGACAAGGGGCAGGTGGATCGCATCCGCCGCCGCTGCGGGATGGTGTTCCAGAACTTCAACCTGTGGACCCACCGCACGGTGCTGGAAAATGTGATCGAGGCGCCGGTCCACGTCCTGAAGCAGCCCAGGGAGCAGGCCGTTGCCAATGCCGAGCGGCTGCTGGACAAGGTCGGCCTGTCCGCCAAGAAGGACAGCTACCCCGCCCAGCTTTCCGGCGGGCAACAGCAGCGGGCCGCCATCGCCCGCATGCTGGCCATGGGGCCCCAGGTCATGCTGTTCGACGAGCCCACCAGCGCCCTGGACCCGGAACTGGTGGGGGAAGTGCTGAAAGTCATGCGCGACCTGGCCGCGGAGGGGGCGACCATGCTGATCGTCACCCATGAGATGGCCTTCGCCCGCGAGGTCGCGCACAAGGTGGTCTTCCTGCACCAGGGCAAGGTGGAGGAGGAAGGCCCGCCGGAGGAGGTCTTCACTAACCCGAAGAGCGAGCGTTGCCGCCAGTTCCTGTCCCGGGAGGGGAGGTAGGCCCCGTAGGTCGGATTAGCGGAGCGTAATCCGACAACCCCGCCGCCGCCGCGCGTCAACTATCCCGTGTCGCCGTCGGATTACGGAGCCTCGCGGCTCCGAATACCAGCCGCCGTTGATCGTGACCGATCAACGGCCCCTCAAGCGCCGGGCGCCGCCATCCGGCGGCTTGGCTCACGCGGGCATGGGCCCGCGGGCCGGCGGTCGCCGGCCTCCAAGCGCATGAGTCAAAAACTCATGCGCTTGGTATAATCCAACCTACGAAGCGGCGCCTCACACCCACTCGCCCCCGCCGCCGCCAAAGTCCCCGCCCAGGTCGCCGGCATAGTCGGCGTCGGTGCCGAAGTCCCCGCCGGGGTCCTGGTAGTCGGCGGGCTGCACGTCGCCGCCCGCATCACCCGCGTCGGCCGCGGCGGGGCCGGCCCCGGTCTCTCCCAGGCCGCCGTCGCCCGGATGCTCATGCACCACCACGTCCGGCCCGAACATGTTGCCCAGGCTGTTCAGCAGCAGGGCGCCGCCCACCACCCCCGCCGCCGTGGCCGCGGCGGAGCGCATGAAGCCGCCCCCACCCCCGCCATAGCCCGGCAGGTAGCCGCCCCCCGACGCCCCCCACGGCCCGCCCGGCTGGGGCATGCCGCCATAGCCCCCGCCATAGCCGGCCTGGGGCTGCCCGCCCCACGGGCCCCTGGCATGGTGCGGCTGCCCGCGGTTCAGCAGGCCGCCCAGGAAGCTGCCGCCGCCGGACGGGGCCGGCTGTCCGGCACCCTGCCGCTCCAGCGTGGTGATGCGGGCCTGGGCGTCCTTCAGGGCGAAGTCCTGCATCAGGATGGTCTGGGCCATCAGGTAGGGCAGGTCGGGCCGCTCCCGCATGGCGCGGATGATCAGGTCGTCGGCCTCGTCATCATGCTGCTGCATCGGCGCGCGGCGCAGCCGGTCCAGCAGGTCGGTCAGCAGGCGACGTTCATCGGGGGTCATGGCAGCCTCCAGGCATGGGCATTCCCCCCCTCAACGGGCGGGGCGGGGTGGGGTTCGGCCTTGATCCTGCCGAAAACGGAGCACAGGTTGGGGGTTCCTATCGAAAGGGGTGCCCCATGGCCCGCTTCCTCGCCGCCCTCGCCCTGCTGGCCCTGCTCACCCCGCCCGCGGCGGCGGGGGACCTGCCCTGCAAGCCGCCCCCGGGGTCGGACCGGAAAAGCTTCGGGGACCTGCTGCCCACCGTGGCCAAGCGGGATGACGTCTTCGCCCAGGCCGGGCTCCAGCCGGAGCTGGACCGCCGGAACGCGGACGACATGGACCGGGACCTGATCTATGTGATGTCCTACCTGGACCGCCCGGACTACCTAGCCCGCAACTTCCCTTGGCTCACCCCCGCCCAGGCCGTCGCCCTGTCGCAGGCGATCTGCAAGGCGGAGGGTCGTTGATCAGCCCTTGACGGAACATATCCGATGACGGATGGTTTGCGCATCTGCACGGGTCGTCAAGCCCGCGCCAAACCATCCGGAGTCGCTGCCATGACCACGCCCCTGTTCGGGTGGCTTGCCACCCTGCTCACCCCGCGTTCACCGGGGTTGGAAGACCTGCCCGCCAGCATCCGGCGGGACATCCTGGCCGATGGCCTGACCCCCCGCCAGCGGGAGGTGGAGCCGCGGAACCCCGGCCGGCTTTTTTCGTTCCGCATTCATCCGGCTGCGGAATTGACGGAGTGGCGGGACAGATCACCCGTTGCAATGTTCCCGCGTATCGGCGACAAGGTGGCGTGAGGTCCGTTCGCGGGCCCCGCGTCCACCCTTTCCCTTCAACCCCCTTTTCGGAGGCAGAATCCCATGACCATTAAGTTTGGACCGTCCCTTGCCGCCAGCAACGGCCTGCGCCGCTGCGGGCTGACCCGCACCGCCCAGGCGCTTCTCACCGAAGCGAGCGACGTCTTTCGAACACAAGAGGGAAGCCATGTGCCTGTTGTTGTCCTTGGGCAAGGGGCCCAAGCTCTACGTTGAGATCGCGCGTTGGGCCGAGACCCCGCGCGGCATCCATGTCCGCCGGGAAAATGGGGAGACCCTTGTCTGGCTCGGCCGCGTCCACCTTATTTACACGCCGGCCCGTTGGCGGCCGGCCGTAAGGGGACCCACTTTTGATGGCCGCACATCCGACGGACGCAGCTTGGCGACCTGAGGGACTTGACCCGATCGTCCGTGTCGTGGAGGCGTTCCGCGCCCTCGACCCGGACCTGCCCATCCAGTACGCGCTGTCGTTCCTGACGATCGCGCAGAACGAGGGGCTGTCGATCCGGGACCTGTCCGAACGTCTCGGGATCGCACAGTCTTCCGCCTCACGGAACGTGGCGGCCCTGTCGAAGTGGCACAGCTTCGGCAAGGCCGGCCACGACCTCGTCCAAGCCGAGGAAGACCCCCGTGAGCGCCGGCGCAAGGTCATCACCTTGACGCCCCAGGGCCGCGACCTGGCCCGCCGCCTGACCGACCTGCTGGCCCCGCCGGAATCCCAGGCGCCGCTGCGCCGGACGGCGTGAGGGAAGGTGCGCCCCTGTCGCGGTGGTGTGGCGGGGGCGTGTGTTGGGAAAACGGATTTGAACGGATCACAACGGAGTTGAACGGAAGGGCCATCGTGCGGTTCGCCCCGATGCCTTCATAAAGAGTGGAATGACCGCGCCTTCGGCGCGACAGCCAAACCCGAGCCCGGAAGTCATCCCGACCGCAAGGCCCGTCACCACGCCATCCGTTTTCATCCGTTCTGATCCGTTGAATTCCGTTTTCCCCAAACAGGCCACCCCAGGCAGCCCCATTCGCCATCCTGCCACGGCAACCCCTGTGAGAAGCGGGCCTGACCGGCTATATCCTGGCCTCCCGCCCGACCACCCCGACGATCCCCCATGCCCGAGCTTCCTGAGGTTGAGACTGTCCGCCGCGGCCTGGCCATGCGGCTGGAGGGGAGGGTGTTGGCGCGGGTGCACCAGTACCGGCCGGATTTGCGCTTCCCCCTGCCGCCGGACTTCGCCGCACGGCTGGCGGGGCGGCGGGTGCTGTCCCTGGGCCGGCGGGCCAAGTACATCCTGGCCCGCCTGGACGACGGCACGGTCTGGATGACCCACCTGGGCATGTCCGGCAGCATGGTCCTGCGCGAGGGCCCGCCCCCCGCCGCCCGGGCACCCCACGACCATCTGGTGTTCGAAACGGATGACGGCTGGACCGTCACCTACAACGACGTCCGCCGTTTCGGCTTCATGGATCTGTTCCCGGAGGCCGGGATCGAGTCCCACCCCATGCTGTCTTGCCTGGGCCCGGAGCCGCTGGGCAACGGCTTCAACGCCGCCGTCCTGACCGAGGCGCTGAAGGGCAAGCAGACCCCCATCAAGGCCGCCCTGCTGGACCAGCGGGTGGTGGCGGGCCTGGGCAACATCTATGTCTGCGAGGCCCTGTTCCGCGCCGGCATCTCCCCCACCCGCTTGGCCGACACGGTGGCCGGCAAGCGGGCAGAGCGGCTGGTCCCCGTGATCCGGGAGGTGCTGGCGGAGGCCATCGCCGCGGGCGGCAGCTCCTTGCGCGACTATGTCCAGTCGGACGGGGAGCTCGGCTACTTCCAGCACAGCTTCAAGGTCTATGGCCGCGAGGGCCAGCCCTGCGAGGGCTGCGACTGCGACCTGTCTCGCACCGGCGGCATCCAGCGCATCGTCCAGTCCGGCCGCTCCACTTTCTACTGCCCGCGGAAACAGGAGTAGGGGGACCGCCCCGGAGGCTGCGTGGGTACCACAAGTCCCGGGGTGTTGAAGCCTGCCCCAAATCACGCCTGGCCGCGCGGGGCCCCGGGGCAAATCCCCATCCCACACCCCAGCCTCCCGCCAGCCGCGACCCCTATGCCCTTGGAATCGGCCGGCCAGCGGTCTAGTGTCCCTGTCCCTTTTCCGGTGACAGCACGGGCGTTTCCCCATGACCCAGGCCCTCAACACCTTCCGCGGCGGCCCCGACGAGCACGGGCATTTCGGCATGTTCGGCGGCCGCTACGTGGCCGAGACGCTGATGCCGCTGATCCTGGAGCTGGAGGAGGCGTACGATGCCGCCAAGGCGGACCCGGAGTTCCACGCGGAGCTGCGCCACTACCTGACCCACTATGTGGGCCGGCCCAGCCCGCTGTACCTGGCGGAGCGGCTGACGGCGGAGCTGGGCGGGGCCAAGATCTATTTCAAGCGGGACGAGCTGAACCACACCGGCGCCCACAAGATCAACAACTGCATGGGCCAGATCCTGCTGGCCAAGCGGATGGGCAAGAAGCGCATCATCGCGGAGACGGGGGCCGGCCAGCACGGCGTCGCCACCGCCACCGTGGCCGCCCTGTTCGGCCTGCCCTGCACCATCTACATGGGCGAGGTGGACATCGAGCGCCAAGCCCCGAACGTCTTCCGCATGAAGCTGCTGGGGGCGGAGGTGAAGCCCGCCAAGTCCGGCTCCCGCACCCTGAAGGACGCCATGAACGAGGCGCTCCGCGACTGGGTGACCAACGTGGAGGACACCTTCTACATCATCGGCACCGTCGCCGGCCCGCACCCCTATCCCACCCTGGTGCGCGACTTCCAATGCGTGATCGGGGAGGAGGTGCGCCAGCAGATGCAGGAGGCGGAGGGCCGCCTGCCGGACCTGCTGGTGGCGGCCATCGGCGGGGGGTCCAACGCCATGGGCCTGTTCCACCCCTTCCTGGACGACCCCACGGTGAAGATGCTGGCGGTGGAGGCGGGCGGCCACGGGCTGGACGTGCCCAATGGCCACGCCGCCAGCCTGACCGGTGGCCGCCCGGGCGTGCTGCACGGCAACCGCACCTACCTGCTGCAGGACGATGACGGCCAGATCATTGAGGGGCACAGCATCTCCGCCGGCCTGGACTATCCCGGCATCGGGCCGGAGCATGCCTGGCTGAAGGATGTGGGCCGGGTGGAATACACCAGCGCCACGGACAAGGAGGCGCTGGAGGCCTTCCAACTCTGCGCCCGGACGGAGGGCATCCTGCCGGCGCTGGAGCCCAGCCACGCCTTGGCCGCGGTGCGCAAGGTGGCGCCGACCCTGCCGAAGGACACGCTGGTGGTGATGAATCTGTGCGGCCGGGGTGACAAGGACATCTTCACCGTGGCGAAGCACCTGGGCGTGCAGATGTGACCGGCCGGAAGGAAAGAAGAAGACCATGAGCACCCAGGATTCCGGCCGCATCGCCGCCCGCTTCGCCGCCCTGAAGGCGGAGGGCCGGGCCGGCCTCGTCACCTTCGTCATGGCCGGGGACCCGGACCACAACACCGCCCTCGCCATCCTGAAGGGCCTGCCCGGCGCGGGCGCGGACCTGGTGGAGCTGGGCATGCCCTTCACCGACCCCATGGCCGACGGCCCCGCCATCCAGGCCGCCGGGCTGCGGGCCTTGGGATCGGGTGCGCGGATGACCCGGACGCTGGAGCTGGTGCGTGCCTTCCGGGCGGGCGACCAGGCCACGCCGCTGGTCCTCATGGGCTATTACAACCCCATCTACAGCTATGGGGTGGAGCGCTTCCTGACCGACGCGCGGGAGGCCGGGGTGGACGGGCTGATCGTCGTGGACCTGCCGCCGGAGGAAGACCAGGAGCTGTGCCTGCCGGCCCTGGCCGCGGGCGTCAACTTCATCCGCCTGACGACGCCGACCACCGACGACAAGCGGCTGCCGGCCGTGCTCGCCAACACCTCGGGCTTCGTCTACTACGTCTCCATCACCGGCATCACCGGGGCCGGCAGCGCCACGGCGGAGGCGATTCAGGCCGCCGTGGACCGGCTGCGCCGCCACACCGACCTGCCCGTGGCCGTGGGCTTCGGCATCAACACGCCTGAGCAGGCCGCCGCCGTGTCCCGCATCGCCGATGCCGCCGTGGTGGGCAGCGCCATCGTCCGCCATGTGGAGCAGAACCTGGACGCATCAGGCCGCCCCACTGCCGCCCTGGTCCCCAGCGTGTTATCCTATGTCCGCGCCCTGGCCGACGGGGTGCGACAGGCGCGGGGGTAGGGATGGCGTACCTCTACGACGACAGTGGGTTTCATGACGAGCTTCCGTCGCGGGAGCAGGTGGCCGCCCGCGTGGAACGCTGGAAGCAGCGCGTGGCCGACCTGTTCGACCGCATGGAATCCTGGATGCCGGAAGGCTTCGTGGCCGACCGGGACACCACCATCCCCATGTCGGAGCCGCTGATGCGGGAGGTGGGCGTGCCGACGCAGCGCTTGCCCATCCTGACCGTCACGACACCGGGCGGTCACGTTATCCGCATCGTGCCACGCTCGCTTTACACCCTTTATGCCAACAGCATGGTCTCGGTGGTCGGGTCGAAGCGGGCGGGCAGGATCGTTGATGCCGGCAGCGATGACGCGCCCGACTGGCGGGTCTACCTCCGGGACAGCCTGACGACGCGCACGCCGCTGACGCGGGAGGTCTTCGCCGATATCCTGGGTGCGTCGTGAAGTTCGCCGCCTTGGTGAAGCAAACTTACGAGGAAACCCACGACCATTTGGAGCAGGTCGCCCTGGATGACATGCTGTTCGGGCCGCCGGGCATGTCTCATCGGCCCTACGACCGGGTCAACGCCAACAACGCGGCGTACGCCATCCTGTACTTTGCCCAGTTCGAGGCCCTGGTGAACGAACTGGTCGAGCGGGCGATTCAGGGTGGGAAGACCAGCGGCGATGCCGCCATCCGGCGGGTCTGGGGCGTGATGGACGACCGGAACCGGCAGACGGTCACCAACATGCCATTCCTGGACAGGGTGGCGCTTTTGCTCGATAAGGGCGACGCCCTGTATGGGAAGGTGAAGGAATTGTACCAGCGACGGAACGCCATCGCCCATGGCAGCCGTTTGCTGGAAGAGATCGACGTGACGGAACTGGCGGTGACGCTCGACGGGATCGCCGCCCGCCTGCAAGGTGCCCCATGAACTGGCTTACCAACTTCGTCCGGCCCAAGATCCAGGCCCTCGTCTCCAAGAAGGAGGTGCCGGACAACCTCTGGCACAAGTGCCCGGGCTGCGGTGCGATGATCTTCCACCGTGACCTGGAAGAGAACCTGCATGTCTGCCAGCACTGCGGGCACCACATGCGGCTGGACCCGATGCGCCGCATCAAGATGCTGTTCGACGCAGGGTTCCAGACCATCGAGCTGCCCAAGGTCGTGGTGGACCCGCTGAAGTTCCGCGACCAGAAGCGCTACACGGACCGGCTGAAGGAAGCGCAGGCCAAGACCGGCCGGCAGGACGCCATCGTCGTGGCCCATGGCAAGATCAACGGCCACCAGGCCGTGGTCGCCGCCTTCGACTTCGGCTTCATGGGCGGCTCCATGGGCATGGCGGTGGGGGAGGGGCTGCTGGCCGCCGCCAAGCTGGCGGTGTTGCAGCAGGCGCCCCTGATCGCCATCCCGGCCTCCGGCGGTGCCCGCATGCAGGAGGCGATCCTGTCCCTGATGCAGATGCCCCGCACCACCATCGCCGTGGAGATGGTGAAGGAGGCGGGCCTGCCCTATCTCGTGCTGCTGACCGACCCCACCACCGGCGGGGTGACCGCCAGCTTCGCCATGCTGGGCGACATCCACTTGGCCGAGCCGGGGGCCGTGATCGGCTTCGCCGGCGCCCGCGTGATTGAGAACACCATCCGGGAAACCCTGCCGGAAGGCTTTCAACGGTCCGAGTACCTGCTGGACCACGGCATGGTGGACATGGTGGTGCACCGGAAGGAGCTGAAGGAAACGGTGGGCCGGCTGATCGACCTGCTGCGCCGCCCCGGCCCGGGGGCGGAGGTGGTGCGCCTGCCCTCCACCGAGGTGATCGACCGCCAGCCCCTGCGCCCCACCCCCGTCGTCGTGCCTGGCCGCCCGGCCGAATAGGATACGGGATGCTGCCAGGGACCCAGGCCGGCGACCGCCGGCCCGCGCCCCCATCCTTTGCGTGGGTTGGGGCGCGTAAGCCAAGCCGCCGGACGGCGGCGCCCGGCGTCTGAGGGGGCAAGCATAATGATCAAGGCCCGCGTCGTGCCCGCCTCCGCCCGGCTGGAAGCCGCGCTGGAGCGCATGCGGCTGCTCCACCCCAAGGTGATCGACCTGTCCCTGGGCCGGGTGGAGCGGCTGTTGGGCAAGCTGGGCAACCCGGAACGGCGCCTGCCGCCGGTGGTCCACGTGGCCGGCACCAACGGCAAGGGCAGCACCGTCGCCTTCCTGCGGGCCATGGCGGAGGCGGCGGGCCACCGGGTCCACGCCTATACCAGCCCGCACCTGGTGCGCTTCAACGAGCGCATCCGGTTGGCGGGCAGCTTGGTGGACGATGAGCGGCTGGCGGCCCTGCTGGAGGAGGTGGAGGCCGCCAACGGCGACGACCCCATCACCTTCTTCGAGGTGACCACCGCCGCCGCCTTCCTGGCCTTCGCGGAAGAACCCGCCGACCTGCTGCTGTTGGAGGTGGGGCTGGGCGGGCGGTTGGACGCCACCAACGTCATCGAGCGGCCCGCCGTCAGCCTGCTGACCCGGATCAGCATGGACCACATGCAGTTCCTCGGGAACACCATCGCCGAGATCGCCTGGGAGAAGGCGGGCATCCTGAAGCCCGGCGCCCCCGCCGTGGCCGGCCCCCAGTTCGACCCGGCGGTGACCCGTGTCTTCGCGGAGCGGGCGGAGGCCCTGGGCGTGACCTTGCAAGCCCATGGCCGGGATTGGACCGCCACGCCCACGCCGACGGGCTTCCGCTGGGACGGGCAGGGGCACTCGCTGGACCTGCCTGCCCCCGGCCTGCTGGGCGACCACCAGTTCGCAAATGCCGGCCTTGCCATCGCCGCGCTGGAGCATCTGCCGGTGCGGGTGGGGGAGGATGCCATCCGCGCCGGCCTGCGGTCGGTGTCCTGGCCGGCGCGGCTCCAGCGCCTGACCCGCGGTCCCCTGGCGGATGCGCTGCCGCCGGGGTGGGAGCTGTGGCTGGACGGCGGCCACAATGACAGCGCGGGGGAGGTGCTGGCCAAGCAGCTCGCCCGCTGGGCGGCGGACGGGCGGCCCCTGGACCTAGTCTTCGGCATGCTGGGCAGCAAGCAACCCCTGGACTTCCTGCGCCCCCTGGCCCCCTTCGCCCGCTCCTTGCGCGCCGTCGCCATACCGGGGGAGGCCAACGCCCTGCCGGCGGAACAGGCCGCCACCCTGGCTAGGGAAGCGGGGTTCGAGGCCGCGACGGCATCTGAAAGCGTGGACGCCGCCGTCTCCGCCATCGCGGCCGCAGGCGGTGCGCCGGGGCGGGTGCTGGTCTGCGGATCGCTGTACCTGGCCGGCACGGTGCTGCGGGACAACGGGTAAGCCCAGGGGCTGGCGGGACGCCGGCTCCCGCCCTACCTTACCCCCAACGATAAAAGGGGGCCGTTGATGATCCTGGCGTTCTGGTGCGTGCTCATCGTCGGGCTGCTGCCCTATCTCACCGCCGCGCCGGCCAAGGCGACCAAGAGCTACGACAACGCCGCCCCCCGCGACTGGGCGGCGCGGCAGAGCGGGTTCCGGGCCCGCGCCCTGGCAGCCCATGCCAACGGGTTCGAGGCATTCCCCCTGTTCGCCGTCGCCGTGCTGGTGGCCTTCGTCAATGGCGCGCCGCACGATGCCATCGACAGCCTGGCCGTGGTCTTCGTCGCCCTGCGGCTGCTCTACATCGCCTGCTACTACGCCGGTTGGGCGCTGGTGCGGTCCATCGTCTGGATCGCCGCCCTGGGTGTCGCCATCGCCATCTTCTGCCTGCCCGTCTTGTTCGGCTGAGCCGCCCCCTCGCCAAGCGGCCGGGCCTGGGGTAATGTTGGATTAAAGCACGAACGTTCGGGCGAGGAACGGCCATGGATGGTGGCACGGCACAGGTGGGTGAGCAGGATGTCACCCTGGCCACGGCGGATGGGCGCACCCTGGCCGCCACCCGCTTCACGCCCGCACGGGTGGGGCGCCCACCGGTCCTGATCGCCCCGGCGACGGCGGTCCGGCGGGGCTACTACGCCCGATTCGCCCGGTTCCTGGCGGGGCTGGGGCATCCCGTGCTGACCCTGGATTATCGCGGCGTCGGCGGTTCGCTCCAGGGCCCCGTCCGGCGCTATCGGGCGCGGATGCAGGATTGGGGCCGCCAGGACCTGGACGCGGCCCTGCGCCATGTCGCCGAGTGGCAGCCGGGACAGGCGCCGCTGGTGGTGGCGCACAGCGTCGGCGGGCAGGTGCTGCCCCTGGCCGAGTCGGCCCACACCGTGGCCGGGCTCTACCTCGTCGCCTCACAGAGCGGGGCGCCGCGGCACTGGAAGGGGCTGGACAAGGCCAAGCTGGCCGCCTTCTGGTACGGGTTGGTGCCGGTGCTGACCCGCCTGCACGGCCACCTGCCCGGCTATGCCATGGGCAGCGAGCCCCTGCCCCTGGGCATCGCCCGGGAATGGGCCCGCTGGGGCCGCCACCCCGATTACATCCTGGGCCACCTGCCGGAACTGCGGGACCGGTTCAAGGCCCTGTCGTTCCCCATCCGGCAGGTCAGCTTCAGCGACGATTTCTATTGCCCCGAGCCGGCGGCGGCGGAGCTGCTGTCCTGGTACGGGGGCACGGCGAAGACACACCGCCATCTGCGCCCGGCCGACATCGGCGCCAAGGCAATCGGCCATTTCGGTTATTTCCGTGACCGCTTCGCCGCCGCCCTTTGGCAGGACGCGGCGGACTGGCTGGCGGCACCCCGGTAGCCGCGCGTTGACAGCGGGGGGCCGGGTCCCCACTGTCGGGCCATGGTCCAGACCATCCATGCCACCTGTGTCAGCCTGTCCGGCGCCGGGGTCCTGTTGCGGGGGCCGTCCGGCTGCGGCAAGTCCGACCTCGCCCTGCGCCTGATCGACGCCGGTGCCCTGCTGGTGGCGGACGACCGCGTCGCCATCGAGCTGGTGGGCGGCGTGCCCTGGGGGGCCTGCCCGCCGGCCCTGGCCGGCCTGCTGGAGGTGCGGGGGGTGGGCATCCTGCCCGTGCCCTGGGTGGGGGCGGCCCCCTTGGCCCTGGTGGTGGACCTGGTCCCGCCGGGGGAGGTGGAGCGCCTGCCCGGGCCGGCGACGGCCGACGTGGCGGGAATTTCCCTTCCGTCCCTGCGGCTTGCCCCGTTCGAGGCGTCCGCGCCCGCCAAGCTTCGCCTTGCCCTGGGGGCGCGGCTGGCACACATTCCAGGGGTCCCGGCGGACCCGCCGCCGGACGTCCGGCAAGGCAGCCCGTCGACATGAGCCCCCTTGGCACCGACCTCACCCCCACCGACCAGGGCGCAGCACCGCTGCCCGTGGTGGTGGTCACCGGCCTGTCCGGGGCCGGCCTGTCCACGGCGCTGAAGTCCCTGGAGGATCTGGGCTACGAGGCGGTGGACAACCTCCGCCTCTCCCTGTTCCGGGCCCTGCTGACCCAGGCCCATGACCGGCCCCTGGTGGTGGGCATCGACAGCCGTACCCGGGATTTCGACCCGCCCGCCCTGGCCGCCGCCATCGAGGAGATGCGCGGGCGTCCGGAGCTGAAGGTGCGCCTGCTGTTCATGGATGCCTCCGACGAGGTGCTGCAGCGGCGCTACACGGAGACCCGCCGTCCCCACCCGCTGGGGCTGGACCGGCCGGTGCTGGACGGGGTGGCGCGGGAACGCAGCCTGCTCCAGCCGCTGAAGGACACGGCGGACGAGGTGATGGACACCTCGGACCTGTCCATCCATGACGCCCGGCGGCACCTGGCCGGGGCGTTCGGGCTGGAGGTGACGCCGCGGCTGCAGGTCTTCGTCACCAGCTTCTCCTACCGCCACGGCGTCCCGCGTGAGGCGGACCTGGTGTTCGACGTGCGCTTCCTGGAGAACCCGCACTATGTGCCGGAACTGCGGCCCCTGACCGGGCTGGACCGGCCGGTGCAGGATTACATCCGCCAGGACCCGGACTATGCCGGCTTCTTCGAGCGGCTGACCGCCCTGCTCGGCCCCCTGCTGCCCCGCTATGTGCGGGAGGGCAAGCACTACCTGACCATCGCCATCGGCTGCACCGGCGGGAAGCACCGGTCGGTTTTCCTCACGCATGGGCTTGCCACGTGGCTGGCGGAAAGGGGATACAAGGTGGTAGAGGCACACCGTGAACTCGACCGGAAAGGGATGGCCCGACCGGCCGGGGCACGGGACGGCGGCCAGCCGGGCGATGCGCCCGGGGGCGGCCTCGTCGGGGAGACGCCTGGGGAACGCAGATGATCGGTTTGGTCCTTGTCACCCATGGCCGCCTGGCCGAGGAATTCATCGCCGCCCTCCAGCATGTGGTGGGGGAGACGCCGCAGGTCGCTGCCGTCTGCATCGGCCCGGAGGACGACATGGAACGCCGCCGGGAGGAAATCCTGGCCCGCGTCGCCGAATGCGACAGCGGCAAGGGCGTGGTGGTCCTGACCGACATGTTCGGCGGCACGCCCTCGAACCTGGCCATCTCCATCATGGACCGGGCGAAGGTGGAGGTGATCGCCGGCGTCAACCTGCCCATGCTGATCAAGCTCCAGGCGGTGCGCCGGACCGAATCGTTGAAGGACAGTGTGCTGGCCGCGCAGGAGGCCGGGCGGAAATACATCAACATCGCGTCCTCCCTGCTGGCGGACGGTTGAGCATGCCGGACATGACCCAGGAACTCGCCGGCGCGGCGCCGCTGACCGCCACCGTCACCATCGTCAACCGCCGCGGCCTGCACGCCCGTGCCGCCGCCAAGTTCGTCCGCACCGTGGGCGAGTACCAGGCGGAGGTGGAGGTGGTCCGCGGGGAAACCGCCGTGAACGGGGAAAGCATCATGGGCCTGATGATGCTGGCCGCCGGCATCGGCAGCAGCATCACCCTGACGGCCAGCGGCCCCCAGGCGACGGAGGTCATGGCGGCCCTGGTGGCCCTGGTCCAGGGCAAGTTCGGCGAGGAAGACTAGGGGTCGGGCCATGGAGCGCTCGGAGCACGATCCCGCCCCGCCGCCGCCCGCCTCGTCCGGGATCGCGCCGGGACGGGAGCGGGTGTTGCGCGGCCTGCCCGTCTCCCCCGGCATCGCCATCGGCCCTGCCCATGTGGTGGATGCGGGTGCCGTGCAGGTGCCGGAATACACGGTGGCCGACACCGCCCTGGACGCGGAGGTGGCCCGCTTCCACCTGGCGGTGGAAAAGGCCCGGCGGCAGATCCGCAAGCTGAAGACCAAGGCTTCCAGCCTGCCGGAATCGGCGGCGGAGGACGTGGACATCCTGCTGGAGGCGCACCTGGCCATGCTCTCCGGCTCCCGCCTGATCCGCGGGGTGGAGCGGCGCATCCAGGGGGAGCGGCTGAACGCCGAGGCCGCCGTGCAGGCGGAGATCACCTGCATCGCCCAGAGCTTCGCCGGCATGGACGACGCCTATCTGGCCGCCCGCGTCACCGACGTGCGGGAGGTGGGGCGGCGTCTGGTGCGCAACCTGATGGACGCGCCCTACCAGGCCTTCTCCCGCCTGCCGCCGGGGGTGGTGATCCTGGCGGAGGAGCTGTCGCCCGCCGACACGGCCCTGATGGACCCGCGGCTGATCGGCGGCTTCGCCACCGTGCTGGGCGGGGCGGAGGGGCATACGGCCATCATGGCCCGTGCCCTGGGCCTGCCCGCCGTGCTGGGGGCCGCGGGGCTGCTCCAGGGCGTGCAGCCCGGCGACATGGTGGTGGTGGACGGGCTGACCGGCCGGGTCCACCTGAACCCGCCCCCCATGGTGCTGGCCGCCTACCGCCACCGGCTGGACACCTGGCGGGCGGAGCGGGAGCAGCTCAAGGCCCTGCGCCGGGTGCCCGCCGTCACCCGCGACGGCACCAACGTGACGCTCCAGGCCAACCTGGAACTGCCGCGGGAGCTGGAGGCGGCGCTGGAGGCCGGGGCCGCCGGCGTGGGCCTGCTGCGGACCGAGTTCCTCTACATGAACCGGGACGATTTGCCGGGGGAGGAGGAGCAGTACGCCATCCTGCGCGACCTGATCCAGCAGATGGGCGGCAAGCCCCTGACCGCCCGCACCATGGACATCGGCGGGGAGAAGCTGGCCACGGCGCTGAGCAAGCATTTCGCCGAGCCGGCCAACCCGGCCCTCGGCCTGCGCGCCATCCGGCTGGGGCTGAAGGAGCCCAAGCTGATGGAGGTCCAGCTCGCCGCCATGCTGCGGGCCGGGGCGCACGGGCCCATCCGCATCCTGGTGCCCATGATCTCCAGCATCGCGGAGATGAAGGCCGTGCGGGAGATGATGGGCATCGTCGCCCGCCGCCTGACCCGCCGCGGCATCGCCATCGCCGACCCGCTGCCGCCCCTGGGCGCCATGATCGAGGTGCCGGGGGCCGCCCTGTCCGCCGACAGCCTGGCCCATGCCTGCGATTTCTTCGCCATCGGCACCAACGACCTGATCCAGTACACCCTGGCCATCGACCGGGGTGACGAGCAGGTGGCCCACCTCTACGACCCGCTGCACCCGGCGGTGCTGCGGCTGGTGCAGTTCACGGTGCAGGCCGCCGCGCGCCGCGGCATCCCCGTCTCCATCTGCGGGGAGATGGCGGGCGACCCCCGCTATGCCGCCCTGCTGCTGGGCCTGGGCGTGCGCGACCTGTCCATGGCCCCGGGCAACCTGCCCCTGGTCAAGCGCCGCGTCCGCGCCCTGGACCTGGTGGAGGCCACCCGCCGGGCCGAGACCATCATGGAACAGAGCGACAGCGGCCGCATCGCCGCCTTGCTGGACGACTTCAACGAGGCGGCGGGGTAGGGGCGGTCACGCCCTGACCTGCCGCCCGCCGTAAAACACGCCCTGGACCAGGACCAGGTCACCCTCGAGGGTGAAGGAGATCGAGACTCGGCGTTCAAAGCCGACGACCCGAAGCCCCGGGACAATGTCATCCCTCCTGATACCCCTGTCCGGAAAGGTCGCCAGGGATTGGCAGAACCCGATGATGCGGCCGACATAACCGTCCGCTATCGCCTCACCGGACCGTGTCGCGATGTAGCGGTGCAGGTTGTCCAGGTGCCGCTCGGCCGTCGGGGTGAAGGCGACGCGCACGGCTACCGGCCGGCAGTGCCCGCGTCGCGACGGGCCTTGATCCGGGCCAGGACCTGATCCGCCGGTATGATGTTGTCGGGGTCGGAGCGGTAAGCCTCATAGCCCGGGACCACTTCCTCCCGCAGCCAGCGCTCCAGGGAGTCCTCCTGCTCCAGCAGGGCCCGGACGCCTTCGACCACCACGTCGTTCGCGGACGCGTAGCCACCGGACCGGACCTTCTGTTCCAAAAGGTCGGCCAAGTCGGTCGGCAAGGTGACGTTGATCTGGCGGGTCGCAGCCATGGCGGGCCCCTGGTCCATTCACGGTGGTCCCGGGGATGCTAACAGAGCCGGGGGCCGTCCGCCTATAGGCCGGTTCGGTCCAGGCGCCCCGCCACCACCGCCCCCGGCCTCAGTCCTGGGCGAGGCGGATGATCACGTCCACCCGGGCCACCTTGGTGCCCGGCGGGGCGTCCGGCAAGGCGGCGACGGCCACGGCGGGGATGTCCTGCAGCCGGCCCTCGCCCTCGAAGAAGAAATGGTGGTGGTCGTTGGTGTTGGTGTCGAAATAGGACTTGCCCGCCTCCACCACAACCTCGCGCAGCAAGCCCGCCTCGGTGAACTGGTTCAGCGTGTTGTAGACGGTGGCCAGGGACACCTCCAGCCGGGCCGCCACCGCCTCCCCGTGCAGCTGCTCCGCCGTGACGTGGCGGTCACCGCCGTCGAACAGCAGCCGGCCAAGGCCCAGGCGCTGGCGGGTAGGGCGCAGGCCGGCCTGGGCCAGGCGGTCCAGGACGGGCTTGAAGGGGCGGGGGCTGGTGCTCATGGCCTTGATATGGGCGGGAGGGGCCGGCAGACACATGACTATTTGGAATCGTTCCAGGCCCCTTGGCAAGAGCCTGTCGACAAACAATTCACTAATATAACGGAACCTTTCGTATTCCCTCGAAAGCCGGGCGCCGGCAGGTGCCCGCGGTCGCCGGCCATAGTGCCTAGGGAAAGGCCGGCGGCATCAAGCCGTGCCTTCCTCGTCCGGCTCGTCGTCGTCCTCCACCTCCTCGGCCCCGGGGCCGAGGGCGGCGTTGCGGATCTCGGTCTCCAGCATGGCCAGGGTGGCGCGTTCCAGGTCGCTGCCGCCGCGGTCCCGGGGCATGGCCAGGCTGAACAGGGCCAGTGTCGTCTGCCCGTCGGCGGCGGAGCCGCGGAGCCACAGGTGGAAGTACAGCTTCTCCCCGTCCTCCTCCCCCTCGGTGCTGAAGCGGGCCAGCACCTCCCCCTCGCGCAGGAACTCAAGGCTGCCCTTGCCCACGCGGCCGTCGGGGCCGTCGGCGAACTGCTCGGCCGTTTGGCGCAGCACCATCTGGGCCAGCGCCTCCCCGCCCTCCGCCGTGTGGGGGAAGGCGTGCACGGCCACCCGCAGGGTGCCGGTGTCGGCCTCCTCCCGGAAGAAGACGGATAGCTCCCCCTCCATCTCCACCTGCCAGTCCCAGGGCAGGCGGAAGCGCACATTCTCCCCGTGCGCCACGTTGCGCATGGTCACGGGGGTCACCGGCACCGGGGCGGTGGGGTCATGGAACTCCACCCGCGCCGCCTCCTCCCCCAGCCGGTCGATCAGCTCCTCCAGGTCGGGGGCGGCGGCGCTGGTCTCCGGCACCAGCAGCTGCACGGTCACCACCCGCACCGTGTCGGGCGGCTGGAAGTCGGCCACCTTCCAGACGAAGATCTGCCGGTCCGGCGGCTGGGTCACGGCATAGGCGATCCAGCGGCGGTCATCCTCCGCGTCCTCCGACGGGGCGATGCCGTGGGGCAGCACGTTCTCCCGGTCCAGGTACTGGATGGCCTCCTCCGCCTTCACCCCATAGGGATTGCGGTAGGTGGTGATGGAGACCAGCAGGTCCACCGGGTTCGGCCCCGGCGACTGGAAAGCCAGGCCGCCGTCGTCCCGTGACAGCCGACGCCAGCCGCTGGGCAGCTTCAGGCTGGCCGCGCCGCCCCGGAGGGCGACCGGGCTCCACTCCGCTGCCGGGTCGTCGTTGGTTGCCTCATCCCACATGCGACCGAATCTAGGCACGCGGCGGGCCTGAGTCCATGTCCCCGTGTGGGGCGGGGGCGTTTTGCCCGATGGGTGTGGGGTCAAAGCCCCGACAGGGCGGCCCCCACCTCGGACGGGACCACCGCGCCCACCAGCTCCAGCCCCGGCACGGCGACGGAGACCAGCCGGCCGGCGGCCGCCCCGGCGCCCACGGACTGGGCATAGTCGGTCACTTCCCGCAGGCTGGGCAGCAGGTCAACGGCACCGTTGCCATAGACCAGCACCGGCACCACCGTGGCGCCCGGCCGGGCCTGCTCCGCCAGGGCCGCCGCCGCCAGCAGGGCCCGCCAGCAAGGGGTGCGGGCAGCCTGGGCCTCCTGGTCGTCGCTGCGCAGCTCCGCCCCGCCGCGGCCCAGCACCCAGCTCCGGCCGCAAAGGTCCTCCACCGCCACCAGCACGGTCACCGGGCCGGTACGCCCTGCACCCGTGGCCACCGCCACCAGGCCGGACCCCTTCGCCACCTGCGGCGGCCGGACCACATGGTCCAGCCGGGTGGCCAGCACGGCCAGCACCTCCTCCACCGCCCGGGACAGGGCCTCCGCGCCCGTGGGCTGGGACAGCCGGGACCAGGCGCCGAACACCAGGCCCGCAAGGGCCGCCGCCTCCCCCGCCGCGGACGGGGGCAGGGGCTTGGGGGCCTGCTCCAGGGCGTCCACCCGCCGCGCCAGGGCGGCCAGGGCCGCGTCGGCCGCCGGGACGCCCACCGGGGCGCCCTCACCGGCGCCGCCCTGCTCCTTGACGGCGCCGCGCAGGTCGCGGATGTCCAGTTGCATGCCGCGCACGGCAGAGACCACGCGCAGGATGCTCTCATGCACCTGGTCGATGACCTTGTCGAACTGGTCGCTGCCCACGAAGCCGCCGGTGGGCACCGGCAGGTTGGGCATGTCGCCCTGGGCCACCGACTGGCGCGCCACGGCGATCCAGGATTCCAGCCCGGCCACGCGGTTGGTCAGCTCCCCCACGCCTTTGGCGACCCGGTCCAGCTCCTCCGGGTAGCGGGTGACCTGCTGGCTGACCACGCCGGTCAGGTGGGCCAGCCGCTCCCGCAGCTCCTGGATGCTCTGCCCCAGGGCGTTGATCTTCATGGTCTCCGGCAACTGGACCACGGCGTTGTGCATGGTCGCCAGGTCGGCCCGGAAGTCCCGCAGCCGGGTGCCCACATGCAGCGCCAGGTCGCGGACGATGGTCTCCGCATAGTCGAAGGGGTCCACCGTCTCCTGCACCTCCCCGGTCAGGGGGGCGGGGCCGGCCAGGGCCGTCTGGCGCTTTTCCGCCGGCAGGGTCTCCGCCTCGGGCTCGCGGGGGTCGGCGGTGGTCATGGGGCGGCCTCGTTGGCGGAAAGGTGGTCGGACAGGCTGTCCATCAGCCTGGCGCGCCGCGCCTCGGCGGCGCCGCGATCCAGGCGGGGCAGTCCGGGCGCCGGCTCCGCCGGCTTGGGCGGGGCGGTCACGGGGGGCACGGGCGGTGCCGCGGCCAGGGCGGCAGCCGGGTCGGCC
>MOEB01000004.1 GCA_001939945.1 Aerophototrophica crusticola
CCAAGCCGCCGGAGGCGGCGCCCGGCGCCCGGGGGGCGCGTGTCAACGCGCGGCGATGCTGACGGTGACGGTGTCGGCGTAGCTGCCGGCGATGTACTGGGCGGAGGCCGGGACGGTGACGGTCAGGTCGCGCTGGCGGCCGAACTGGGCGCTGTCGCGGTTCACCTGCAGGGCGGTGGACAGGCCGCCGGAAGCGCCGTCATAGCCCACGGTGTAGCTGATGGGGGTGGCGCCGGCGGCCGCGGAGGTCAGGGTGCCGGCGTTGGCCGAGGCGACGGTGATGGTGTAGCCGTTGCCCTTGTTGCAGGTCTCCACGATGCGGCCCACGGCGCGGGCGCTCTCGCCACCCGCCAGGTTCAGGGCCACGTTGTTGTCCGTCACCGCCACGGTGCAGGCGACCGCCACCGAACCGTTGAGCTGGATGGTGCCGGAGGCGGACTGCGCCAGGGCGGGCGCCGCGGCCAGCAGGGCCAGGGTGGAGGCGGCGAGGGCGGAAGCGGCGAGACGGGACATGGGAGAAGCTCCATCGGTTCGGCGGGGCGGCGCATGGGCCGGTTATGCCGAACGGAGTATGCATGCTGCGGGCCAAGTGTGACGATCTCGGGCGATTCCAAAAAACCTCATAATGAGAAGGGGTTGGTGTCGGAGGGTAGGCCGATGGGGTCTGGATTGATGCAGCGCCAGTGCGTATCGCAATGGCGAAGAGCAATGATCCTGGAACGGACCCCGGCCTTCTTGCAAACCGCAATGACCCTTTGTCCACGCCCCACCGCGCGGGGGCTTCACCCCGGCCGTCCCTTGTCCCATCATGCCGCCCGTCCCGGAACCCCCGGATCAGGCCGGGCGTTGACCGGATGGTGCCCCAAGAACAAGCCGCATGAAGAGGAACCGCCCCGTGCCGCCCCGCCGCCCCCGCTTGCCGGTCGCCGCTTGGCTGGCCGGCGCCCTTTTGGCCCTGTCCGCCTGCACCACCAACCCGGCCACGGGCGAGCGGCAGTTCACCGCCCTGATGTCGCCGGAGCAGGAAAAGTCCGTCGGGGCGGAGCAGCACAAACAGGTGATGGACGAGTTCGGCGGGCCCTATGACAACCCCGCCATCCAGGCCTATGTGGACAAGATCGGCCAGCGGCTGGCGGCCAATACCGAGCGGCCGGACGTGCGCTACACCTTCACGGTGCTGGACAGCGACATCGTCAACGCCTTCGCCCTGCCGGGCGGCTATGTCTATGTCACCCGCGGGCTGATGGCGCTGGCCAACAACGAGGCCCAGCTCGCCGGCGTCATCGGGCATGAGATCGGCCACGTCACCGCCCGCCACTCCGCCGAGCGCTACAGCCGGGGCACCCTGGCCCAGGTGGGCGCGGTGCTGGCCACGGTCCTGGGCGGGGCGGAGGTGGGGCAACTGGCGCAGCAGGGCGCCGCCGGCGTGCTGGCCGGCTGGAGCCGCGGGCAGGAGCTGGAGGCGGACAGCCTGGGCATCCGCTACATGGCCGGGTCGGGTTTCGCGCCGACGGAGATGTCCAGCTTCCTGGCCACCATGGGCCGGCACGCGCAACTCCAGGCCCTGCTGGCGGGCAAGCCGGGCGCGGCCGACCAGTTCAGCTACCTGCAGACCCACCCGCCCACGGGCGAGCGGGTGGAGCAGGCCGCCGCCGCCGCCAAGCAGCGGGCGCCCCAGGATTGGGAGACGGACGGCGCCGCCTACCTGCGCACCATCGACGGCATGCTCTATGGCGACAGCCCCAAGAACGGCTATGTGCGCGGCCAGGTCTTCGCCCACCCGTCCCTGGGCTTCCGATTCGAGGTGCCGGAGGGCTTCCGCCTGCTGAACGGGCAGAGCAACGTCACCGCCATCGCCCCCGACGGCAAGACCCTGATGGTGTTCGACGGCGCGCCCGGCCAGGGCGCCCGCAACCCGGCGGAGTTCATCGCCGGTGTCTGGGCCCCCAACGCGCCCCTGTCGGGCACCCAAACCCTGACGATCGACGGCTTGCCCGCCGCCACCGCCATCACCCCGGTGAACACCCGTTCCGGCCAGGTGAACGCGCGGCTGGTGGCGATCCGCTGGGACGCGGACAGCTATTACCGGTTCCTGTTCGTCACCCCCACCCTGAGCCCGGCCGCCGACCGGGCCTTCCAGGACACGGCCACCAGCTTCCGCCGACTGACCTCCGCCGACCGGGCCGGGCTGCGCCCCTACCGGCTGCGGGTCGTCCAGGTGCGGGCGGGCGAGACGGTGGAGGACCTGGCCCGCCGCATGCCCTTCCGCGACTACCCGGAGGAGCGGTTCCGCGTCCTGAACGACATCGCCCCCGGCACGCCGCTGCGGCCGGGCCAGTTGGTGAAGCTGGTGGTGGCGGATTAAGGGCGGCGACCGCCGCCCGGCGCCTGAGGGAGCGCTTGATCGGCAACGATCGAGGGCCACGGAATGGTCCCCCTAACCCCGAAGGCTGGGGCCGATCCGGGTCGGGGGGACGGGCCGGCGGTTGCGGGCGGGGCAGCCCGCCTGTAGCTTGCCCGCCATGATGGCCGATACCCCTGCCGGCGAACCGCCCCTGGACTGCACGCCGTTCCGCCGGCCCTGGCGGCGGAAGCGCTTCCGGCTGCCCATCGCGGCGGTGCTGGTGGTGGGGTTCGGCGGGCTGGTGCTGCTGGCGGTGGCCAGCGTGCTGGTGCTGGGCCTCAACGTCTCCGGCCGGAACACGTCGGAACTGGTGGGCGACAAGGCCGACCTGGTCATGAAGATGATGGAGACCCGGGTCCGCACCCAGTTGGAACCGGCCCGGGCCCAGGCGGAGTTCGTCACCGGCCTGTTCTCCACCGGCCAGGTGGACCCGGCGGAGCAGGGGCGGCTGGCCGACACGCTTCGTGCCTCCCTGGCCGCGGCGCCCCAGATCACCGGCATCGGGTTCCTGGCGCGTGAGGGCGACTTCCACGTGGCCGTGCGCGACGGCAAGGGCGGCGTGCTCTACCGGGTGGAGCCGAAGCAGCCCTGGGGCCAGGAGGTGCTGGACGCGGCGCTCCAGACCGGCGGCGCCGTCTGGGCCGACCCCATCTGGGCGGAGGAGGAGAAGGCCACCATCCTCAGCGTGCGCGTGCCGGTGCGCCGGGACGGGCGGTTCCTGGGCATCATCGTCACGGGCGTGAGCTTCCTGGACCTGTCCCGTTTCCTGGACCGCATGGACCAGGGCACCGAGGCCCGCAGCTTCATCCTGTATGACGACACCTACGTGCTGGCCCACCCGGCCCTGCCGGCCAAGGCGCTGGACTATGCCAAGGTGACCGGCCGCCCGCCCCTGCCCACCCTGGCGGAGCTGGGTGACCCCGTGGCGGCCGGCATCTGGCAGAAGGCCGGGCCCGACGGCGCCTCCAGCCAGAAGGGGCCGGAGGGCATGCGGGTGCGGGCGGAGTTCCAGATCAGCGGCGACCCCGGCCTGGAACTGCGGGCGTCGGAGCTGGGGGACAAGAAGTATGTCTACCTGCTGAAGACCTTGAAGGACTATGGCAGCCACCCCTGGACGCTGGCCATCGCCTTCGACGAGGAGGAGGTGACGCCGGAACTGCGCCGCCTGGTGAAGCTGGCCGGGGCGGGATTCGTCATCCTGGTGGTGTCGGTGCTGCTGGCCCTGTTGCTGGGCAAGGCGATCAGCCGGCAGATCAAGCGGCTGGCCGGGGCGGCCGTGTCCTTGCGGGACCTGGACTTCCAGACGGTGCCGGAATTGCCGGACAGCCGCTTCCGCGAGGTGTCGGACGCGGCGGAGGCGTTCAACACCATGGTGTCCGGCCTGCGCTGGTTCGAGACCTATGTGCCCAAGGCCCTGGTGCTGCGCCTGATCCGGCGGGAGGCGCGCAGCGTCGGCGTCCGGTCGGAGGAGCGGGAGGTCACGGTCCTGTTCACCGACATCAAGAGCTTCTCCGCCCTGGCCGAGGCCATGAGCCCGCAGGAGACGGCGGACTGGCTGAACCGCCACTTCACCCGGATCGCCGCCTGCATCGAGGAGGAGGGCGGCACGGTGGACAAATTCATCGGTGACGCGGTCATGGCGTTCTGGGGGGCGCCGGAGGACCAGCCAGACCACGCGGCCCGCGCCTTGCGCGCCGCCATGGCCATCGCCCGCGTCGTGGAAGAGGAGGGGGCGGAGGCCCGCGCCGCCGGCCGGCCGGCCATCTGCCTGCGGGTGGGCGTGCATTCCGGCCCGGTGGTGGTGGGCAACATCGGGGCCCTGAGCCGCATCAACTACACCATCGTCGGCGACACGGTGAACACGGCCGCGCGGCTGGAGGCCCTGGGCAGCGAGCTGCTGGGGGACGAGTGCTGTGTCGCCCTGGTCAGCGCGGACACGGTACGGGATGCGGGCGACTGCGTCGTCGACATCCCGATGCAGGATATCGGCACCTACACGTTACGCGGGCGTACCGGGCCCGTCAGGGTCTGGCGGCTCAAGACCGACCCGGCCGGGAATAAGCTTAATTAGAGTGTGTATTATTATACTCCTTTCGGGTTATTGCGCAGGTTCGAAGAAAAGGGTGATCATACCTGCAATCGTATGTAGCGGACCGGCAGGGGGTACCATTGTCTCTCTGGCAGGAAATGGCAGATCCCCCGGCTTGGGCAGGCAATGGCGCATTGGTGGCGGCCGGGGTGGACCCGTTCCGCCCGGCGATGCCCCCCTCCCAGGCGGCCCAGGCGGCGGACCGTGTGGATGTCGGGGCCTTCTCCCTGGAACTCGACACCGGCTCCCTCGACCGGTCGGAGCGGCTGGACGACATCTTCGGCTTCCGGCCCGGCGAGGCCGGCCACCGGGTGGACGCGTTCTTCGCCCGGCTGCATCCGGAAGATGCCCGCAGGCTGTCCCTGCGCGCCCTGCGCGTGGTTCCGGACGGCCGGCTTGAGCGTCATGTCCGTCTCCGCTTGCCCAGCGGGGAGCAGCGCTGCGTCCTGGTGCGCGGCGACCTGCGCACCCATCCCCAGTCCCGCGCCCGCAGCCTGACCGGCGTGGTGGTGGATGAGACGGGCCGTGAGGGTCCCGGCTCCGCCAGCCTCTTCGCCCGCCTCGACCTGGCCACCGACCTGACCGGCCTGGGGTTCTGGGAGTGGGAACCGGAAGCCACCTACAGCGCCGGGCGCCTGCATGAGCTGCTGGGCCTGCCGCCAGGCAAGTCGGTCGGCTTCCGCGGGCTGCTGGACCGCATCCACCCGGAGGACCGGGCGGCGGTCACCGCCCTGTTCGGCCGGGCCTTCCTGCCCCTGGACGGCTTGCCGCTGCAGGCGGAGTTCCGGGCCGTGCGCAAGGACGGGGAAGTGCGGCGGGTCCGGTCCCTCTGGCGCACCCTGCGCGGCGATGACGGCACGGTCCGGCGGGTCGTGGGGGCGCTGTACGACGTGACGGCCCAGTCCGCCGCCCTGCCCCAGGAAGAGCTGCTGGCCCGCCACGACCTGATGCTGAAGGAGGCCAACCACCGCATCAAGAACAGCCTGCAGATGGTGGCGAGCCTGCTGGCCCTTGAGGCGGCGGTGTCCCCCTATCCGGAGGTGCGGCGCAGCTTCGACGAGGCCTGCGGCCGCATCCTCACCGTTTCCCGCATCCATGAGCGGCTGTACCGGGGGGAGCGGGCCGACGGGGTGGGCCTGCGGGACTACCTGTCCGGGCTGGTGGACGACCTTACCCGCAGCCTGGGCCTGGACGGGCGCACCATCCGGGTGTCCGTGACGGTGGCCGAGGACAGGATGCTGGCACCGGACCGGCTGGTGCCCCTGGCCCTGATGGTGAACGAGCTGGTGACCAACGCCGTCAAGCATGCTTTCCCCGGCAACCGCCCCGGGGAGGTGAGGGTGGAGACACTGGCCGTGGGTGTCGGCGGGAGCCTGGCCGTCACCGTGGCCGATGACGGGATCGGCCTGCCGCGGGGTTTCGACCTGGGCCAGTCCACCAGCCTGGGCCTGCGGCTGGTGCGCGCCCTTTGCCGCCAGTTGGGCGCCAGCCTGGGGGTGGAGTGCGGGCCGGGCACCCGCTTCACCCTGGGCGTGCCGCTGGAATAGGGGCTCTCGCCCTTCCGAAACACATGGGTGGCCTGCCGCCGCCGCGGATTGCCGCAGGGGCGATGGGGCCATACGCTTCCGGTCCTGAACCATCGCCGGAGCGCACCCATGCCGTCCCGTGGCCCCTCCGCCCTGACCGTGCTGCTCTGCGGGTCGTTCGCCCTGGCGGTGGCCATGGGCATCCGGCAGATCTTCGGGCTGGTTCTGTTGCCCGTCAGCCAAAGCCAGGGCTGGGCCGTCACCTCCGTCTCCTTCGCCTTCGCCCTGCAGCAGATCGTCTGGGGCGTGGTGCCGCCCCTGTTCGGCGCCCTGGCGGATACCAAGGGCCCGCGGCTGGTGGTGGCGGGCGGGGGCCTGGCCTATGCAGCCGGGCTGGTGCTGATGGCCCTGGGCGGCAGCGTCTTCGCCTTCCAGGTGGGGGCCGGGTTGCTGGTGGGCACGGCGCTGGGGGCGCTGGGCTTCTCCATCGTCCTGGGGGCCGTGGCAAGGGTGACGCCGCCGGAAAAGCGCAGCCTGTATTTCGGCATCGCCAGCGCCGGCGGCTCCTTCGGCATGTTCGCCTTCGTGCCCCTGGGACAGTCGCTGATCGGGGACCAGGGCTGGCAGGTGGCCTTGATGGCCATGGCGCTGCTGGCCCTGCTGGTGGTGCCCATGGCCTGGCCGCTGGGCGGCCCGCCGCCCCGGCCCGCCGAGGCCGCGCCCGGCCCGTCCCTGCGGGAGGCGCTGGCCCTTGCCGGCCGGCATGAGGGCTACTGGCTGCTGTCCCTGGGGTTCTTCGTCTGCGGCTTCCAGCTCGCCTTCATCACCACCCACCTGCCCGGCTACGTGGCCAGTTGCGGCCTGATGCCGGAGGTGGGCGCCTGGGCCCTGGCCCTGGTGGGGCTGTTCAACATCATCGGCAGCCTGGCGGCCGGCCAGCTCGGCGGGCGGTACCGGCCCAAATACCTGCTGTCGGCCATCTACGGCCTGCGCGGCCTGCTGATCACCCTGTTCCTGCTGCTGCCCAAGACCCCCGGGGTGACCCTGGCCTTTGCCGCCTCCATGGGGCTGCTCTGGCTCAGCACCGTGCCCCTGACCACGGGGGTGGTGGCGGGGATCTTCGGGCCCCGGTTCGTCTCCACCCTGTTCGGCCTGGTCTTCCTCAGCCACCAGGTGGGGGCATTCCTGGGGGCGTTCCTGGGCGGCATCTCCGTCGAGGCCTTCGGGAACTACGACGCCGTCTGGTACGCCAGCATCGGCCTGTCCGTGCTGGCCGCCCTGGTACACCTGCCCATCCGCGACCGCCGGCTCGCCGCCTTCGCGAACGCCTGAGCCGTCCGTTCCCGGACAGTGTCCGCAGGCGGACAGCGGATCAGCTGAGGGGAATCCAGGATTTCCGCGGCTTCGGGTCGGGGTCCGGTTCTTGCTTTCCGTCGCGCTGACCGGTTCCGCCACGGGAAGCATGCCAGCATGGTCCACCTGCTCCGCCTGTTCCGCCGCCAGACCCTGTTCACCCTGATCAACCTGGTGGGCCTTGCCGTGGGGATCGCCGGGTTCCTGGGCGTCAGCCTCTATGTCCAGGGGGAATACGCGGTGGACCGCAGCTTCACCGCCGCTGACCGGCTGTACCGGGTGGCCAATACCATCACCCTGCCGGGCCGCGGCCCCATGGTGACCACCATGTCGGCGCCGGAGATGCTCGGTCCCCTGCTGGGGCGCTTCCCCGAGGTTGAGGCCGCAACCCGGGTCCGGCGACAGCAGGTGGGGCTGGACCAGGATGGCCGGGTGTTCGAGGCGGCGCTGCTCTGGGCGGACGCCAACCTGTTCTCCGTCCTGGACTTCCCCCTGCGGTCCGGCGATCCCGCCACGGCGCTGGCCCGGCCGGACGGGCTGGTCCTGTCGCCGACGCTGGCGCGCACGTTGTTCGGGGACCTGGACCCGGTGGGCCGCACGGTGTCCGTGAAGGGCGGCCCGGTCCTGACCGTGACCGGCGTGCTCGCCCCCGTGCCGGAAAGCCACCTGGACTTTGCCGCCATCGCCGCGGAGGCGGCCCTCGGCCCCCGCTCCTGGTCCAATTGGGCGTCAGAAAGCTGGAGCCAGGGCGGCGCCAGCACCTATGTCCGCCTGCGGCAAGGGGCCGACCCCGGCCGGCTGCGTGATGGCCTCACCGCCTTCGTGGAGCAGTTCGCCACCGGCCTGCCGCCCAAGGAATGGGCACCGGACTTCCTGCGCCTGCGCCTGGACGCCGTCACCGACATCCACCTGAAGGTCAAGGCGGTGGACGATGCCAAGCCAGGCGGCGACGTGGGCACCCTGCGGCTGCTGGTGGGGGTGGCCCTGCTGATCCTGGGGGTGGCGGTGGTGAACTACACCAACCTGGCCACGGCCCAGGCCATCCAGCGGGCAAAGGAAGTGGGCATTCGCAAGCTGGCGGGGGCCCGGCGACGCCAACTTGTCCTGCTGTTCACGGGGGAGTCGGTGGCCCTGGCCCTGGCCGGCACGATCCTGGCGCTGGGCCTCGTGGAGTTGCTGCTGCCGGCCTTCGAGGGGCTGGTGGGCCGGCAGCTCTCGGCCGCCTCCCTCTATGCCGGGCCGCTGCTGGCGGTAAGCCTGGCGGCGCCCCTGGTGGTGGGGGTGCTGGGCGGCCTCTACCCGGCCCTGGTCCTGTCCGGCTACCGCCCGGCGGAGGTGCTGAAGGGCCGGGCGGGGCCGCCGGGCTCCGGCCGGCTGCGCTCCGCCCTCGTGGTGGGGCAGTTCGCCATCTCCATCGCCCTGGTGGTAGCGACCCTGACCGTGCAGGGGCAGGTGGACCATGCCCGCGGCGCCGATCTGGGCTTCCGGCAGGAAAACCTCTATGTGGTCGGCAGCCTGCCCGACGGGCCGGAGGGCACGGCCCAGACCCTGAAGGCGGAGGCTGCGCGCATCCCCGGCGTGCTGTCCGCCACCCTCACCTCCATCGTCCCCGCCAACCCCAGCGAGACCATCAGCACCGTCCTGGTGGAAGGCCGCCGGAACGATGAGCCGGCGCTGATGTCCACCTTCACCGCGGACAGGGATTTCCTGGCCACCTACGACATCCCGGTCACCGCCGGGCCCGGGCTGCCCGGGCAGGCCCCCGACTGGCGTTACGGGTTGGTGAGCGAGGCGGGGGCGCGGCGGCTGGGCTTCGCCAACCCGGCCGAGGCCGTGGGTACCCGGTACTTCTTCCGCGAGGAGGATTCGGGCAACCCGACGGAGATCGTCGGTGTCATCCCCGACATCCGCCTGCGCAACGCGAGGGAAGGGGCGGAGGCCATGCTGTTCACCATCGGCCCGGCGGCGGACTTCCTGACGGTCCGCCTCGCGCCCGGCGACCCACGCCCGGCGGTGGAGGCCCTGTCCGCCTTGGTGGACCGGCTTTTCCCCGGTCTGGAACGCATCTGGCAAGGCTTCCTGGATGACAGGATCGACTCCCTCTACCGGAATGAGGAGCGCCAGGCACGGGTCTTTGCCGTGTTCGCAGCGCTGGCCATCCTGCTGGCCAACCTGGGGCTGTTCGGCCTGACCGCCCTGGCCGCCGCCCGACGGACGAAGGAAATCGGCATCCGCCGGGTGGTGGGGGCCGGAGTGGGGGACGTCTTGCGCCTGCTGGCGTGGCAGTTCACCCGGCCGGTGCTGCTTGCCAACCTGGTGGCCTGGCCGGTGGCCTGGTGGCTGCTGTCCGGCTGGCTGGAGCAGTTCACCGTGCGCATCACCCTGGGTCCGGAGCCCTTCATTGCCGCCGGGACCGCCGCGCTGGTGGTGGCGCTGGCGACGGTCAGCCTGCATGCCCTGCGTGTCGCCCTGGCCCCGCCGGCCCGGGCTTTGCGGTATGAGTGAGGGGGGCGGTGGGGTATGCCGGGGTTCCCGTTGGTCACCCCGACCTACGCGTGCGTCCCGTAGGTCGGGGTGAGCGCCAGCGAACCCCGACAACAAGCGAACATAGGTGCTTCAGTCCAGCGTCTGCCGGTACCGGTTCACGGCGATGGTGCTGACCACCAGCAGGAACAGCACCAGGGGCCACAGGTTGGGCCAGGCGTCCGGCAGGCCGTTGCCCTTCAGCATGACGCCGCGGACGATGCGCAGGAAATGGGTCAGCGGCAGGGCCTCGCCGATGGTCTGGGCCCATTGGGGCATGCCGCGGAACGGGAACATGAAGCCGCTCATCAGGATGGACGGCAGGAAGAAGAAAAAGCTCATCTGCATGGCCTGCAGCTGGTTGCGGGCCAGGGTGCTGAACAGGAAGCCCACCGCCAGGTTGGCGGTGATGAAGAACAGCAGCCCCACGACCAGGGCCACCGGGCTGCCCAGCATGGGCACGCCGAACAGCAGGCGGGCCGCGCCGATGATGATGGTCACCTGCACGGCGCCCACCAGGATGAAGGGGGCGAGCTTGCCCACCATCACCTCCAGCGGGCGGACGGGCATGGCCAGCAGGTTCTCCATGGTCCCGCGCTCCCGCTCCCGCGTCACGGCCAGGGCGGTCATGATGATCATGGTCATGGTCAGGATGGTGCCCACCAGCCCGGGCACGATGTTGTACTGGGTCAGCCCCTCCGGGTTGTAGCGGCGGTGGATGCGCAGATCGACCGGCGGCTGGGATTGCGCCAGTTCCGCCAGCGGCCCGGTCAGGTCATGGCGCAGGCTGTCGCGGACAATATTGTTCAGGGCGCCCACGGCGTTGCCCGTGGCGGCGGGGTCGGCGGCGTCCGCCTCCAGCAGCAGCACCGGCCGGTCCCCGCGCACCAGGTCCCGGCCGAAGCCGGCGGGGATGGTCAGCACGAACTGCACCACGCCCCGGTCCAGCATGGCGTCCACCTCAGCCCGCGTTTCCGCTACCCATTCGACCCGGTAATAGGCGCTGTTCTGCAATCCGGCCACGACACTGCGCGAAAACGGGCCCTGGTCCAGGGACAGGATGGCGGTGGGCAGGTGCTTGGGGTCGCTGTTGATGGCGAAGCCGAACAGCATCAGCTGGATGATGGGGATGCCGACCATCATGGCGAAGGTCAGCCGGTCCCGCTTCATCTGGATGAATTCCTTCACCACCATGGCCAGCAGCCGGGTGGGGGAGAAGCGGTCGCCGCTCATGCCGTGCCTCCCGTCGCCGTCCCGGGGGCGAAGTTGTCCCGGGACTGGTGCATCAAGTGGATGAAGACGTCCTCCAGCGACGGCTCCACCGCCTGCCAACGCAGGCCCGGCTGGTCCCGCCAGGGGTCGACGGCCTGGGCCAGCAGCACCGGGTCCGGCCCGCTGACATGCAGCCGCGAGCCGAAGGGCGCCACCATGCTGACCCCCGGCTTGCCCTCCAGGTCGCGGCGGACGGGGCCCAGCTCCTCCCCCTCTGCCGCCAGGCTGTGCAGGCCGGCCCCGGCGATGACCTCCGGCACGCTGCCCACGGTCAGCAGCTTGCCATAGGCCAAGTAGGCGATGCGGTGGCAGCGCTCCGCCTCATCCATGTAGTGGGTGCTGACCAGCACGGTCATGCCCTCCGCCGCCAGGGCGTGGATCTCGTCCCAGAACTCCCGCCGCGCCTTGGGGTCCACCCCGGCGGTGGGCTCGTCCAGCAGCAGCAGCTTCGGCCCGTGCAGGATGCAGGCGGCCAGCGCCAAGCGCTGCTTCCAGCCGCCGGACAGGGTGCCCGCCAACTGGTCCCGCCGGTGGGCCAGGCCCAGCCGGTCCAGCGCCGCTTTCACCTGCGCCTTGCGGTCGGGCAGGGCATAGAGGCGGGCGACGAAGTCCAAATTCTCCCCGATGGTCAGGTCCTCATAGAGGCTGAACTTCTGGGTCATGTAGCCGACCTGGCGCTTGATGGCCCAACTCTCCCGCACGATGTCGTGGCCGAGGCAGGTGCCCGTGCCCGCGTCCGGCACCAGCAGGCCGCAGAGCATGCGGATGGTGGTGGTCTTGCCGCTGCCGTTGGGGCCCAGGAAGCCGTGGATCTGGCCCCGGGTGACCTGGATGGAGAAGCCGTCCACCACGGTCTTGGCCCCGAACCGCTTGGTCAGGCCCTGCACGTCGATGGCGGGGGCGCCGGTCATGTCCCGGCCCCTGCCGACGCGGCCTCCAACGGCGCCACGTCCACCGGCTGGCCGGGCAGCAGGGCGAAGGGCCTGCCCTCCGGCAGGGCCTCCACCCGATAGACCAGCTTGGCGCGGTTCTCCACGCTGTACAGTACGGGCGGGGTGTATTCCGCCTCCGCCGCCACGAAGCTGACCCGGGCCGTCATGTCAGGCGGGCAGCCGTCACAACCCACGGACAGTTGCTTGCCCGGGGCCAGGGACGACCGCGCCCCCTCCGGCACGAACAGCACCAGCTTGACCTGCCTCGGCGGCAGCAGGGTGACCACGGCGCCATTGGCGGGCACCCACTCCCCCGGGCGGCGCAGCGTGTCGTCCACCAACGCCGCAACCGGGGCCACCACCCGGCGCTGGTCCAGGGACCATTGCGCCTGGGCCAAGGCGGCCTTCGCCGCGGCCACGGCGCCCTCCGCGGCGGCGATCTGGTCGGCGCGGGCGGGCAGGCGGGCGGTGGCCAGCTCCGCCTCCGTCGCCGCCACCTGGGCGCGGGTCGACTCGAACTCGGCGCGGGCTTGGTCCAGCCGCGCCTTGGCCGCCACATCCTGCCGGGCCAACTGCTCTTGCCGGCGCAGTTCCAGCTGGGCGAGGCGCAGCATGGCCTCATGCTGGTGAAGTCGCGCCTCCACCTGCGCGATCTCCTCCGGCCGGCGGCCCAGGCGAAGGTCGGCCAGGTTGGCTTCCGCCCGCGCCAGCTCGGCCCGGGCCTGGGCCAGGGCTGCCTGTTGGCGGCTGGACTCCAGGGTGAACAGGGGCGCGCCGGCCTCCACCCGTTGGCCGCGCGCCACGGACAGGCTCTCCACCCACCCGGCTTCCGGGGCGCCCATCCGCAGGTATTCCCCCTCCGCATAGCCCTGCCAGCGGGTCGGGCCCTCGTCCCCACAGGCCGCCAGCAGGGCCAGGGCGGCAAGCGGCAGGGCGCGGATGATCTCAGGCCGCATCGGTCCCTCCCTCCGGGGCCAGGCCCCGCAGCATGATGTCCACATGGGTGCGCAGATAGTCGTCCAGCTCCAGCGGCGCCCCGCCCACCGGCTCGAAGGTGGTCCGCCAGACCACGGCCAGCAGCAGGGGCGCGAACCACAGCTTTGCCACCGTGTCCGGCGCCAGGGGCCGGAACTCCCCCCGCTCCGCGCCGCGGCGCAGGATGCCGGAGATCAGACCCAGGCCCCGCTCCACCACCTCCCGCCGGTAAAAGTCGGCCATCTCCGGCTGGTTGCCCGCCTCCCCGATCACCAGCCGGGGGATGGTGACCACCTTCGGGTCGCGGACCAAGGTGGGGAACAGGGCCATGGCCTGCCGCAGCAGGTCCGCCGTGGGTCCCTCGTAGGCGGCGGCCATGGCCTCCAGCCGTTCCACGTTGGGCAGGATGGCTTGGCGCACCAGCGCCTCGAACACCGCCTGCTTGCTGGGAAAGTAGAGATAGACCGTGCCCTTGGACACGCCCGCCCGGGCGGCGATGTCCTCCATCCGGGCGGCGGCGAAGCCCTTGGCGGCGAAGACCTCCCGGGCCGCCGCCAGCAGTTCGGCAGGGCGGGCATCCTTGCGGCGGCGGATCGGGGTGTCTCGCATGGGGTCGATCGCTAGTAACTGACTGGTCAGTCAGTAAAGCGCTGCGTTGCCGATGATGTCAATGCTGCCCGGCGCAGGTCTTGGGGGGAAATGACCTGCGTCAGGCGCGGGGGAAGGGGGGCATCGGGTGCCAGCGCGGTCACCGGAAGTCCGGCACGCAAGGTGTGTTGGGAACGCAGAGGACACGGATGGCCGCAGAGGACGCAGAGGGACAGGGCCAAGTGTCTGGCCTGGGCCAATCGGTTGCCGTCCAGGTCCACGGTGCCGGAGGCGCAGACGGTCCGCCATCCACGGGGAAGCCGGCGGTTGGACGCAGGGCCGGACCGCTCTGTGTCCTCTGCGGCCATCTGCGTCCTCTGCGTTACTCTGGACCCGCCGCCATGGCCTGTCGCGGCGCGAACGACGATCCTCCCTCACCCCACCCGCACGGCCCTGACCCGGGTCACCAGCTGCTTGCCGCCGGGCAGCTCACCCCGCGGGGCCATGTCCCAGTCCCATTCCTCGCCCGGCGGCAGGGCCAGGCCGGCGAGGGGGTCTTCGTCCGACAGCAGCGCGCCGTCATGGCCATAGGCCCGGCGGCGCACGTCGGTGACCAGCAGGGCCGGGCAGTTGAAGGCGCGGAGGTGGGCCAGGTGCGCCTCCACCACCGCGCGGGCGAAGCGGTCCCCCTCCAGCCCCGGCCAGCGCGCCGAAGCTGCCGCCACCGGCAGCAGCGGCAGTTGCGACAGCAGGTTGGCGGAGACGACAAGCCCCACTCCCGGCCGGTCCAGCAGGGCCGTGCAGCCGGGTCGCGGCGGCGCCGGGGCGTCCGGGTCCAGCAGCCCCGCCGCCGTGCCCGTCAGGTCCAGGCTCACCAGCTCGATCCCGGGGTGCCGGCGGGCCAGGGCCTTTGCCGGCGGCGGGTGGGCCGCGTCGACCAGGACCAGCTTGGGGAAGCGGGCCAGCAACGCCGGCACCGGCAGGTCCAGGCAGGGGCCGGAGCCCAGGACGATGGCCGTGTCCCCCGGCCCGGCCCAGGCCAGCGCCGCGTGGATGGCGGCCTTTGTCCGTTCCTGGTGCGGGGCCCAGGCCTTGGCGCAGCGGCGGGCGCGGGCCAGACAGGCCACCGCGCCATAACGGTAGCCCAGCCGCCGCAGGTCCGGCGGGCAGTCGGTGCGCAGGCTGGCCCAGAGTTCCCAGAGCATGCCGCAAGGTAGCGGCAGGCCCGCCCCCAAAGCAAACGGCCCGCCGGTTTCCCGGCGGGCCGTAGACTCATGCTATTCCCTCAAGCGCCGGGCGCGCGCCCGCGGGCCGGCGGTCGCAGGCCTTGGCTCCCGTTACCGCGCCTGGGCCGTCTGGGTGCGCTGGCGCAGGGCGTCCAGCAGGGCGTCGAAGCGGCCGCCATTGTTCTCGATCACGCTGGCGAACTCGCTGCGCTGGGTCTGGCTCATGCTGACATTCTCCACCAGCACGTCCACGATCTTGAAGGCGCCGTCGCGGTTGCGCACGCGCCAGGATACGTTGACCGGCGGGCCGTTGGGGCGGACCACCTGGCTGGTCACCAGCGTGTCGCGCTCACCCGTGGATTGGCCGCCGGTGACCTTGAAGGTCTCCCCCGCGTACTGGCTGAAGCGCTCGGCATACACGTCGATGATCATGCGCTCGAACAGCTGCATGTACTGCTGCTGCTGCTCCGGCGTGGCGGTGTTCCAATAGCGGCCGACCACGAAGCGGCCGATGGTGGTCAGGTCGAAGTTCTGGTTCAGCAGATCCCGGAAGACCTGCTTGGTCTGCGCCGGGTCCTTCTTCTGGGCCAGGGTGGCGATGGCCTTGTCGCCCAGGCCCTGCACGAAGTCCGTCGGGGCCTTGGCAGAGGGCTGGGCCGCGACCTGGGCCGGCGCCGTCTGCTGCGCGGTCGCCGGCAGCGCGAAGGCTGCCAGGCCGGCCATCAACAGGCCAGCGGCGGGGCGGAGGAGGGGGCGACGGTTGGTCAGCATGGCATCCACGGCTAAAATCCTTCAGTCCAAGTCAAGTATCAGGCGGCGCTAACAGTCCGACAGTGACGGGCGTCACGGTCCGGGGCCCTAGGACCCCTGGCCAGCCCGCACCGGCGAGGGCGGGGCGGCATCGCCGTCGTCGTAATCCGGAATATCCGGCAATTGCGACGGATCTGCGGCGCCGTCGCGAATCCAGTTGTCCCGCCGCTGGCGGTAGAGGGAGCGCATGGCGGCGTAGTAGTCGAAGCTGTTCCGCTTCAGGTCGTCGATCACGTCGATGTAGCCGGCGCGGGTATCCGCCACGGTCAGCCCGGCGCGACCATAGGTGAACCAGTCGGCGTCGTTGTTGCTGGCATAGTTGGATACCGGGTCCGCATAGAACTCCGCCCCGAATCCCACCGCGTCGCGGAGGGAGGAGGACCCGATCACCGGCAACACCAGGTACGGCCCCTCCGGCACGCCCCAGACCGCCAGGGTCTGGTCGAAGCTTTCATACTCATAGGGGATGCCGTTCTTCCCGGCCACGTCGATCAGACCGCCCAAGCCGACGGTGGTGTTGATGGCGAAACGCTTCACCACGTCGCCCGCCCCGTCCCAGTCCCCCTGCAGGGTCTGGTTGGCGAGGTCCAGGGGTGAGCGCAGGTTCTGCAGCACGTTGCGCACGCCGCGCTGCGCCGGGTCGGGCAGCACGGCCCGGTAGATTTCCGCCACCGGGCGGATCAGCACGGCGTCCAGCGCCTCGTTGAACCAGAAGATGCCCCGGTTCACCGGCTCCAGCGGGTCGTTGTTGTTCACGGGCACCACCGTGCCGGGCGCGCCCGATGCCTGGCCCGGCGGGCCGTCCAGGGTCGGGGTGGTCGCCTGCTGGGTGCTGGTCGAACAGGCAGCCAGGGCAGTCGCGGCGACCGCCAGCAGCATGAGCCGGGAAAGGGGACCAGGGCGCATGGGGGACAGACTTTCCAGGGTGGGGCGGCGGGGAACCGCCCGGTAGGCCATTGGCGGATATAATGTTGAGAATCGGTGACGCAATGATCCTGGACCTCCGACCAGCCATGCAGGGTTGCCGTCCCCAGTTCGGGGTAGACCATTCGGCGAGGTCGGATGGCGTGTGCAGCAGGAACGCAACCCAAGGGGAAAAGTTGCAAGTACCTGCCGGACCACGGACCAAGGTTTACAAGGCATAAAGATATCTTTATATATTGATCCAGCGGCTGACGTTGGCCCGATCCCTGGTGAAGGCTGGTGCCATGGAGTTTCTGCTGAATGCGTTGAAGGCCGCGGCTGAGCCTACGCGGCTCCGCCTGCTGGCCTTGTGCGCCCATGGCGAACTCACCGTGACCGAGCTGACCCAGATCCTGGGCCAGAGCCAGCCCCGTGTCTCCCGGCACCTGAAGCTGCTGTGTGAGGCGGGATTGCTGGAGCGCTACCGGGAAGGCATCTGGGCCTATTACCGCTTGGCGGAGCGTGGCCCCACGGCGGAGCTGGCCCGCACCCTGGTGGACGCGCTGCCCGCCGACGATTCGGGCCTCGTGCTGGACCTGGAGCGTCTGGAGAGCATCCGCGACAGCCGCCGCACCGCCGCCGCGCGGTACTTCAGTGAGAATGCCGGACGCTGGCATGAGATCCGCAGCCTGCACGTGCCCGAGGCGGAGGTGGAGCAGAGGCTCCTTTCCCTGCTGCCGGAGACAGGTGTGCAGGATTTGCTGGACGTGGGCACCGGCACCGGCCGGATGCTGGAGCTGTTCGGCCCCCGGGTGGGCCGGGCGCTGGGCATCGACAGCTCGCGCGAGATGCTGGCCGTGGCCCGGGTGAACCTGGAGAAGGCGGGCCTGCGCAACTGCCAGGTGCGCTTGGGCGACATGTACCAGCTGGCATTGCCGGGGCAGAGCCAGGATGCGGTGATCTTCCACCAGGTGCTGCACTTCGCGGAGGAGCCGGCGGAGGCGCTGGGGGAGGCCGCGCGCCTGCTGCGGCCCGGCGGCACCCTGCTGGTGGTGGACTTCGCCCGCCATGAGCTGGAAGCCCTGCGCACCGACCATGCCCACCGCCGCCTTGGCTTCGACTCAGGTGAGGTGGAGGGCTGGATGGCCAAGGCCGGCCTTGCCCCCGAACCCGTGGTGGCCCTGCCGGGCCAGCCCCTCACCGTCTGCGTCTGGCGCGGCACCCGCCCGCCCGCCGCCCAACCCGTTCCCACCCGCGCCATCGCCGGAGCCCTGTCATGAGCCTAGCCGAACTGCTGGACGCCACCACCGACCCGACCGCCCTGGTGACGACCCCGTCCGGCCTGTCCGTCAGCTTCGAGTTCTCGCCGCCCAAGACGGAGAAGGCGCACGAGAACCTGTGGGCCGCCATCCACCGGCTGGCCCCGCTGAAGCCGTCCTTCATGTCCGTGACCTATGGCGCCGGCGGCACCACGCGGGAGCGGACCCATGCCACGGTGACGGAGATCCAGGCCAAGACCGGCATCCCCGCCGCCGCCCACCTGACCTGCGTCGGCTCCACGCGGGAGGAGATCGACGAGATCGCCCGCACCTATTGGGACGCCGGCATCCGCCACATCGTAGCATTGCGCGGCGACCCGCCGCTGAAGGCGGACGGCACCGGTGGCCTGGGCGGCCTTGGGTATGAACCGCATCCCGGCGGCTACGCCTATGCCGCCGACCTGGTGGAGGGGCTGAAGCGGGTGGCGGACTTCGAGGTCTCGGTCGCCTGCTTCCCGGAGATCCACCCGGAGGCGCCCAGCGCCGACATCGACCTGGACAATCTGAAGCGCAAGGTCGACGCGGGCGCCAGCCGCGCCATCAGCCAGTTCTTCTTCGACCCGGCGGTGTTCCTGCGCTTCCGCGACAAGGCGGCGGACAGGGGCATCGACGTGCCCATGGTCCCCGGCATCATGCCCATCCTGAACTTCACCAAGACCGCGGAGATGGGCCGCAAGTGCAACACCTACATCCCCCGCTGGATGACCAACCTGTTCGAAGGGTTGGACGACTCGCCGGAGACGCGGCACTTGGTGGCCGCCACCGTGGCCATCGAGCAGTGCCGCTACCTGGCCAAGCACGGGGTGAAGGATTTCCACTTCTACACCATGAACAAGGCCGACCTGACCGTCGCCCTCTGCCACATGCTGGGCGTGCGGGCGAAGGCGAAGGTGGTCGCCTAAGGCCGGCGACCGCCGGCCCGCGGGTCCACCCTGTCCTTTTGGTCCTTTGCGCGAAAGGGTAAGTGGGATCACCCTCTGGGGGAGGGGAGGCCGGCCCCGGCCTTCCCGTCTTCTTGGGAGGGGGGCGGACATGACCCGTATCCTGCTGTCCAGCGCCAACCCGTCCGGCAAGCGGACGGAAGAGATACTATCCGAGATCCGGTCCGACCTGCTGGTGCGCATGGTCGGCTACGGCCAGGATCCCCGGCGCGAGATGCGCGCCATCCTGGACAACAACGTCCGTATCCTGGGACTGCTGACCGAAGCCATCCGGCTGGCGGAGGAGAACAGCCGCGTCCTGGACCAGGGATAGGCTGGGCTTGCGCCGACAAAGCGGCCTAAGCCATAGTAATATTAATGTTTTCTTGCTCAATCATTGACAGAAACTGAGCATCGCCATGAACGGATAGGGCACAGAGCAAGAAAGTCGGGACATTGGCCGTGAACGGACGGGGATCGTCCGGTTAGCCCGGATGTTCTCTCTCACTTAAGCCATAACTACTTCGGGTAGGTCTTGCGCCAGTGTGCGGGCCGGGATGCCCGCGACCGGGGCAAGCCGGGCGGGCACCCCTTACGGACGGTCGTTCCCGTCACTTTCCCCCGCATATAGTGGGGGCACCGGGCCCCTGATGGCCCGCGACCCCGTTGGAGCCGCCCCCGCCATGCGCCTTCCCACCCGCCCCACCCTGGCCGTGACCCTGGCCCTCGGGGCCGCGGCGCCCGCCCTGGCCGGCGACCTCAGCGTCTTCATCACCAACGTCGCCCCGCTGGCCGGGGCCAGCCAGCTCCGCGCCGCCATCTATGACAGTGAGGAGGCGTTCGAGAAGAACGGCGCCCCCGTGGCCGCCCTGGTGCTGCGCAACGCGCGTGACGGGGCCCATCTGGCCGTGGGGCCGCTGCCGCCGGGCAAGTATGCGGTACGCGTCTTCCAGGACCTGAACGACAACGGCAAGGTGGACACCAACCTGCTGGGGGTCCCGACAGAGCCCTTCGGCTTTTCCAACGACGCCATCGGCACCCTGGGGCCGCCCAGCTTCGGCGCCGCCGCGGTGGTGGTGGGGGATGCGGGGGCCTCGCTGAAGATCAACCTCCGCCGCTAGGACGGTTTCCGGGGCCCGGGAGCCGTGCCGGCGTCGCCACCTTGCCCCGGCCGCGCCCATCGCCTGCCACAAAGTCCCCCCAGCTTGCAGGGGTGCCCGCTCGTCCGGGCGATGGATGGGAGCACCCCCGGGGGTGCCGCGTGGAGTGATGAAGCCGACCATTGCCATCCTGGGCCTCACCTTGGCCGCCTGGGCCGGTCCCGCCGCCGCCGGGTCGGTCACGCTCTTTTCCGAAGGCCACTTCCGGGGGGAGCGGCTGACCATCGACGGCGACATCTCCAACCTGTCCAAGCTGCCGCCCTGGAATGACCGGGCGCGCTCGCTGGTGGTGAACAGCGGTGTCTGGGAAGTCTGCAAGCACAAGAAATACAAGGACTGCGTCCAGCTCCGCCGCGGCGCCCGTGTCGCCGACCTGGGCCAGATCGGCTATTTCGGCCAGATCAGTTCCTTGCGCCAGGTGGGGGATGATTACGGCTGGCGTGGCCGCGACCGCGACCGTGACTGGGACGATGACCGGCGTTGGCCGCGCGACCCGGACTGGCGTGACGACGATTGGCGCCGCCCGCCCCCGCCACCCCCGCCGCCGCCCCGCTGGGGCGACCGTGACTGGGACCGTGACCGGGATTGGGGCGGGGACCGGGATTACGACTGGTCCAGCTGCCAGCGCCAGGTCTATGACGGGCTGATCCAGCGCTACGGCTATCGCGCCCGGGCGCGTTTCAGCGGCTTCCCCGACGAGGGCACGGTCTGGTTCGACGGCCAGCCCTGGCAGTTCCGCTGCCGCGGCGGTCGGGTGAACATCTGGCAGTAGGCCCGGCTCAGGACGGGTCCCGCTCCGTGGCCTCCACCGCCGACTGGTAGGCGGAGGCGACGGCGATGGCGGTGATCACCGCCAGGGCCTGGGCGCTTGCCCCCTCCAGCCCCGCGATGCCGGTCAGCAGCCAGTGCGCGGTCCCCCCAGCCACCAGGGCCAGCAGGATCGCCAGCAAATTCCGCAACATGGGCCAGTCCCCCTCCAGACACCCCCCATCCCCCTGGAACAAGGGGGCGCCCCGTTCGTCCCAACGCAGGGCCCCTGGGCAGGCTCCCGCGCGGACGATTCCCAGCGAGATTGTGCAGGTGCCCGGGTGGTCAAGCCGCGGTGGCAGGGCGCATCCGCGAGGGCCCTTGACGGCCGGGGCAGGGTCTGCCAGCCAGGGCGGGTAGCCCTTCCGAGAGGTTCGCATGCCCGCCCGCCTTGCCGCCGTCCTGTCGGTGCTCGCCCTGGCCGTCCCCGGTGCCGCCGCGGCCGACCTGACCGTCACCACCCCAGGCATAAGCGGGGCGGAGGGGACGGTGCGGGTCATGCTGTTCGACAATGACAAGGACTACCGCGACCTGGACCGGCCGAGGCTGACCCTGCGGGTGCCCGCCCTGGACGGGGTGCCGGAGTACCGGATCGGCGGGCTGGCGCCGGGCAGCTACGCCGTCGCCGCCCACCATGACCGGGACAATGACGGCGACGTGGAATACACGGTGGCCGACGGCATCGGTGACCCGCTGGCGGTCGGCGGCGGCCGGCCCCTGCTGAAGCGCCCGCCCATCCCTGCCTTCGCCGACGTCGCCGTCCCGCTGGCGGGGAAGGGGCCGGCAGCGGTGGCCCTCGCCCTCGGCCCCGGCGCCAAGCTGGAACGGCGACCCCAGGGCCCCACCCTGCGCCTGAGGAACCTGCCGACGGGGGAGGGGGTGCTGCGCCTGCGCCTGTTCGCGGACGGGAAGGGTTGGGCCCGGGCGGCGGAAAGCGGGCGCGACGCCACGGTGTTCCTGAACCGGACCGGACCCGCGTCGGCGGAGCTGACCCTGACCCTGCCGCCCCTGCCGGAGGGCCGCTACGCCGTGCTGGCCTTCTTCGAACCCATCCCCGACGGCCGGCTGGGCGAGGGGGAGCCGCGGGCCGTCAGCGGGGAGGCACCCGCAGGCGGGGCCCTGCCGACGTTCGAGGCGGCGGCCGTGCCGCTGCTCCCCGGCACGGAAACGGCGCTCACCCTGCGCTGAGCGGCTCCCGCCCGTTCACGCCACAACCGATGGGAACCCTCCTTCCCCCGGCCTGTTGTCGGGGGGAATTGCCAACCCGCCGGGTCAGCAACGGCGGCAACTTGGAGGGATTCCATGAGCAACTACGGCACATCCGGGCGCGGCTACGGCTACGGCATGGACGATGACGACGACTCCTACGGCGGCGGCTATGGCGGCCGCGGCGCCGGGAGCAACTATGGGTCGCGCTCCGGCGGGTCGCGGTTCGGCGGGTCCCGGATGGGGTCCTTCGGCCAGGGCGGCCGTGGCGGCCGTGGGCAGGAGCGTGGCACCCAGGGCACCGGCTCGGCCTACCAGATGGCGCCGCTGGTCGTGGGCGGCCTGATGGCGGCGCTGGGCGTCCGGCGTGGCGGCTGGCTGGGTTACGGCATCGCGCTGGCCGGGCTGGGCGTCATCCAGCAGGCCTTCAGTGGCAAGCCCGACATCGCCCAATGGGTGGGCATGGGCGGCCAGGTGGACCATGAGAGCCGGGCCAGCACCGTGTCCCACACGGTGACCATCAACCGGTCCGCCGAGGACCTGTACAGCTTCTGGCGGGACTTCTCCAACCTGCCGCAGTTCATGAACCACATCGACCGGATCGAGGTGATCGACGACCGCAACTCCCATTGGGTGGCCAAGGCCCCGGCGGGGCTGCGCGTCTCCTGGGATGCCCAGGTCACCGACGACCAGCCGAACCGCCGCATCGCCTGGCGGGCGGTCGAGGGGTCCGACGTGCCGAACTGGGGCCATGTGGAGTTCCGGCCGGCGCCGGGCGGCCGCGGCACCGAGCTGCACGCCGTCATCCGCTACGAGCCGCCGGGCGGCGCCCTGGGCCGCGCCGTCGCCAAGCTGCTGGGCGAGGAGCCGCAGCAGCAGATGATCGACGACCTGAACCGCTTCAAGCGGATGATGGAGACCACGGGCGCGGGCTCCGGCTCGTCCTCCTCGTCCATGGGCTCCACCTCCTCCATGGGCGGGTCCGCCACCGGTTCCACCTCCTCCGTGGGTGGCACCAGCGGCGCCACCCTGGGCAGCTCCACCAGCACGGGCAGCCTGGGCGGCGGCACCGGTTCCACCACCGGCAGCACCACCCGCACGGGGGCCATGGCCGGCAGCACCACGGGCACGGGTTCGTAACCCCACCCCGACCCGGACGTGACGCGAAGCCCGCGCGGGGGAACCCCCGTGCGGGCTTTCGCCGCTTGGGTGGGGGCGCCGTCCAACCTTTCCACTCAACAAACCTCCCACCCAAGAGGATGGTCGCTATGAGACGGACCCTTGCCCCGCTCCTCACCCTCGCCGCGCTGCTGGCCGGACCGCCGGCCTGGGCGCAGGTCACCACGGGTGGCGTTCCCGCGACGGGGGCGGAATCGAAGGCCCTGCCCAAAGCCGGCAAACCCTTGGCAGAGGCGGACCGCTCCTTCCTGGAAGGCGCCATCGGCACCGCCATCTACACGGTCGAGGCCTCCCGCCTCGCCGCCGAGCGTTCGGACAATGAAGAGGTGCAGCAGTTGGCGGAGACGCTGCTCACCTCCCAGAAGGGCCTGCATGACGACCTGACCGCCATCGCCAACGACCAGGGCGCCCTGCCGGCGGCGGAGCTGGACCCACCCCGCTCGGCCATGCTGGAGCAACTCCGCCAGGTGGGCGACGGCGGCTTCGACCAGCTCTGGCTGGAACAGCAGGTGGACAGCCAGCGCCGGGCGGTGGAGCTTTACCAGCAGGCCGCCGCCGGTTCCCAGGACGGGGTCCTGTCCAGCATGGCCCGGGACGCGTTGCCGACCTTGCAGGAAAACCTGGGCGCCCTGGAACAGGCTGCCGGCGCCGGCATGGCCCAGAACCAGGCGCCAAGATAGGGGAGGGGAAACCGATGCAGGTCGTCTATGTCTACCAGGGCGGTCGCGACCAGGCGCTGGAGGGGGAAGTGCTGGAGCTGTTCCCCGGCGCCCGCACCCTGGCCGCCACCCCCGGCATGCAGGGCATGACCGAGGTCACCTTGGAATTCCCCGGCGGGCCGGTGCCCGACGCGGTGGATCGGCTACGCGCCATGCCGCGCATCGTGGACGCCGCCCCGGGGTCGCTGGGGGAGGGGGCGTGAGCCCTGGCGTCGCCCCGATCCCGCTGGCCAGCCCTCCGGCTCCCCAATTCCAATCCACCCCCTGACGGTTCGGTGATCGGGATTGGGTTGAAGTCGCTGGAGCGGAGGTGTCAGCGACAACTCGGTCGGGTCCGGCGTCCACCAACGCCACTTTCGAATTCGAAAGTGGCTGTACGATTGCCCGATCGGGCCCCCAGCGATGCGCGGGGCGCATCATCGTGTGCTAGAGCCATGCCCGGCCGGACCAGATTTCGTGTGTCCCGGCAACCCTTCTCACAATCCCGCCGAAGACCATAAATTTCATGTTTCTAATCAGTCCCTTGTCCCGGCCGGATTCCGAGAAACCAGCTTTCGATTGAGGTTGAATCCTGGAAGGGGCCTCCCAATATGGAAGTCCAGTCCAACAGGAGTTTCGGGGACATCCATGGCTAACGGACCTTTCGGTCGCTTCGCGACATACGACCGGACGATCGACCAGGCCCAGTTCGACGCCGGTCTGCGCCAGCATATGCTGAGCGTTTACAACTACATGTGCATGGCCCTCGCGGTGACGGGCCTGGTGGCCTTCTTCGGCTCCCAGAGCCAGGCGCTGGTGCAGGCCATCTACGGCACGCCGCTGAAGTGGGTGGTGATGCTGGCGCCGCTGGCCTTCATCTTCTTCGGCTTCCGGCCGCAGACCATGTCGGCTGGCACGCTGCGCACCATGCTGCTCGTGTTCAGCGCCCTGATGGGCCTGAGCATGATGGCGATCTTCCTGGTGTTCACCGGGGCCAGCATCGCCCGGGTGTTCTTCATCACCGCCGGCATGTTCGCCGCCACCAGCCTGTACGGCTACACCACCAAGGCCGACCTATCGAAGATGGGCTCGTTCCTGGTGATGGGCCTGATCGGCCTGATCATCGCCGGCCTGGTGAACATCTTCCTGCAGTCCAGCGCGTTGCAGTTCGCCATCTCCGCCATCGGCGTCCTGGTGTTCACCGGCCTGACCGCCTGGGACACCCAGAACATCAAGGAGAGCTACGCCGAGTCCTACGGGCAGGAGGCGAACTCCCGCATGGCGGTCATGGGTGCCCTGTCGCTGTACCTGAACTTCATCAACCTGTTCCAGTTCCTGCTGCAGTTCATGGGCCAGCGTGAGGAGTAAGCGCGTCGGCCCCACCGGCCAGACCCGCGACGCCGCCCGGGGGCAACCCCGGGCGGTTTTGTTTTGGGGGCCAGGAGTCGATTGAAGGCGTTCCTGCACCCCGCAGGGACGCCACGGCGGCGACCGCCGCCGCGCGCACCCGTGTGCGCGTGAGCCCCCGCTGGCGCATGCCAGCATGCGCATGGGCCCGCGGAGCGGGCGCGAGCCTGCCCCGGCCCCCGAGCCGGGGGCGTTTGAGGGGGCAATAGGACGGGTGGGCTTGACCAGCCGCCATGCTCCCGCCATCTGCCGACCTTAGCCTCAGCGTATCCGCCAGCCGGAGACCGCCCTCGTGAGCGACAAGGAAGAACGGCGCCTCGACCGCCAGTTCGACAAGTTGGAACAAGCCCTGCCGGACCCCGTCAGCGTCCAGGTCAGCCGCCTGCGCCGCCCGCGCGCCGTCTGGATCCGCGTGCCCGTCGCCCTGCTGTTCATGGTGGGCGGGGTGTTCAGTTTCCTGCCGGTGCTGGGCGTCTGGATGCTGCCCATCGGCCTGCTGCTGCTGGCCATCGACCTGCCCTTCCTGAAGGGCCCCGTCAGCCGCATGATGGTCTGGGGGGAACGCAAGTGGAAGACCTGGCGCCGCCGCCGGAACGGCAGCCCTGCCTGACCGCCGTCACCCCCGAAGCACCATCGTGAACCGCGTCCCGCCCGGGCCGGTGCCGTCCAGGCGGATGTCGCCGCCATGGGCCCGCGCCACCTCCCGCGCGATGGCGAGGCCCAGGCCCGTGCCATTGGGCTTGCCGGATGAGGCGAAGGGCTGGAACAGCCGGTCCAGCACCTTGGTCGGCAGGCCGGTGCCGTCGTCGCCGACCGACAGCCGTACATGCCCGTCCTCCCCCACCGCCGCCACCGTCACCCGTGTCGCGCCCGCCTCCAGCGCATTGCGGCCAAGGTTGCCCAGGGCGCGGAAAAGCTGGCCCCGGTCCGCCTCCAGCACCAGCTCTTCCGGGATGTCCACCTGCCAGACCGGGGCGGCCGCCTGGGGCAGTTGGCTGTGCTCCACCAGCAGCGCCTCCCCCACCTCCTCCGCCAGCCGGGCCAGGGCCACCGGTTCCCGCCGGGGTGGGGCCACGCCGTCGCGGGTATAGTCCAGGGTCTGGCCGCAGAGCTGGGCCGCCCGTTCCAGCGCCGCCAGGATGCGCGGCCCGTCCCGCCGCACCTGCGGGTCCGGGCTGTCCAGCAGCCGCTCCGACAGCAGGGTGGCAGAGGACAGGATGCCCCGTATGTCATGGTTGATCTTGGTCACCGCCGTGCCGACCGTTGCCAGCCGCTCCCGCTGGCGCAGGGCTTGGCGGACGGCGGCCTGCATGGAAAGCAGCTCCCGATGGGCGATGCCCACCTCATCCTGCCGCCGGGTGGCGAGGCGGGCGGCCGGTTCCGCGCTTTCCGGGTCGCGCTTGAACGCCATCATCGCCTCCACCAGCCGCCGCATGGGCCGCACGGTGAGGACATGCAGGGACAGGAAGACGAGGCTGGCCGTGACCAGGGAGATGATGATGGACAGCCAGAGGATCCTGCCGGAAAACTCCAGCAGCGCCGCCCGCAGCGGCCCCTCCTGCACCAGCATGGCCACACCCACCGCCGGGTCCTTGGGCGAGGGGCCGGTGACCGTGACCACGCGGTTCCCCACCCGCAGCAGCAGGGCCAACGTCTCCCTGATCATGTCCAGCGGCCCGGATGCCGCCAGGTCATAGCGGGCCATGGGGGCGGGCTGGTCCGGCCGCATCAGCATCAGCACCCGCTTGTCCGCCAGGGTCACGTCCACGGCATAGGCCTGGACATGGCTCAGCAGCTCCGCCTCCAGCTCGTCCGTCACCATGCCCTCGGGTGCGGCGACCACCGACAGGGCCGCAAGGTGGGCGGAGGCCAGCCGGGCGTTCAGCCAGTCCACCCGGAACTTGGCCGCCGACGGCAGAAAGATCAGCACCTCCGCCAGCATGACGAAGGCCACCGTCAGCAGCAGCAGCTTGGATGACAGGCTGCGGGCGAAGGGGGGCAGGGTAAGAGCCATGTCTCCTGGTGGGGAAGGACGGGATCTGCGACGGGGTCAGGTCCCATGATGCGGGCCGTGGGGCAAGATACACACACGGACACGCACCAGACACGCACGAACATTCACGAGAAGAACTGCCTGCGGCGCTGCCTGGGCGGCGAAACCGCAATGATCTTGTGTGCGTGTCCGTGGGTGTGTTGTGCGTGTCCGTGGATGTTCTTGGCTCCGAGCTGGCAAGGTCCCCGCCGTTACCCCAGCCGCCTCAGCCGCTCCGTCAGCAGGTCGAAGAACCCGTCCGCGTCGGCCTTGCGCATGTACACGGCGTTGGTTGGGCGGCCGGTCTTGTGGAAATGGTCCACCACGGTCTGGCCGATGGTCAGGGGGCTGGACACCTCCACCTCCACGTTGACGCGCTTGCCCTCGAACAGCTCCGGCTTGATCAGCCAGGCGATGACGCAGGGGTCGTGCAGGGGGCCGCCGTCAGTGCCGTACTTCTTCTCGTCATACTGCCGGTAATAGTCCAGCATCTGGTAGGTCGCCTTTGCCAGCGGCGTGCCGATGGCGGCGATGGCCTCCATCCGCTTCTGGCTGGTCAGCACCTGGTGGGTGACGTCCAGCGGGAACATGACGATGTCCACGCCGGACTTCAGCACCACGTCCGCGGCGTGGGGGTCGACGAAGATGTTGAACTCCGCCACCGGGCTGCTGTTGCCGCCCTCCGACTGGGCCCCGCCCATCAGCACGATGCGCTTCAGCCGCGCCGCCACCCGCGGGTCCTTCATCAGCGCGCGGGCCACGTTGGTCAGCGGCCCCAGGGGGCACAGGGTGACGGTGCCCGGCGGCTCGTTCAGCACCGTCTCCACGATGAAGTCCACGGCGTGCTGCCCCTGCAGCGGCATGGCCGGGTCCGGCAGGTCCGGGCCGTTCAGGCCGGTGGGGCCGTGCACCTCAGGGGCCGTGTGCAGCTCCAGCAGCATGGGCTTGTCACAGCCGGCGAAGACCTTGATGTCCGGGCGGCCCGCCAGCTCACAGATCTTGCGGGTGTTGACCTCGGTCAGGTGCAGGGGCGCGTTGCCGGCCACGGCGGTGATGCCCAGCACCTCCAGCTCGGGGCTGGCCAGGGCCAGCAGGATGGCCACGGCGTCGTCCTGGCCGGGGTCGGTGTCGATGATGATCTTCTCGGGCGCCATTCTGTCTCTCCTCGGATGGGAGAGGACTTACCCGCAAAGCTATTGAGAGGAAAGCGCCGCGGGGGCTATTTTCACGCCGACCGTGCGCCGTGGGGTCTTTCCCGGCGCGCCGGCCCGTTTCTTTCGGAGGCCCGCCCTGTTCGCCCGTGCCGTCAACCTGGTCGCCAACGGCGTGCTGATCTACGCCATCTTCTATGGCGTCCTCTGGGTGCTGGCCGTGAAGGTGGGCCTGCTGGCCCAGGTGGCCCTGCGCTGGCTGGACGGCATCCCCGACCTGGTGGAAGGGGTGCTGGCGCCCATGGGGTTGAGCTTCCTGGCCGCCTTCCTGGCCCATGCCGGGCTGCGGCTGACCCTGAAGCACCTGCGCCTGAAGCTGTCCGTGCCAGAGGCCAACGCCAGTTGGGTGTTCCTGGCGGTGCTGACCCTGCTGGCCTTCTCCGGCGGGTTCGGCCGCTTCTTCGACACGCCGGAAACCATGCCCCTGACGGCCCCCGCCATCGTGCTGGGCGCCTGGGGCGGGGTGGCGCTGCGCCGGCGGGTCCGGCTGTGAGCCGGGGCATTGCCATCTTCGACTTCGATGGCACGCTGGTCCAGGGGGACAGCCTGGTGCCGTTCGTGGAACGGCTGGTCGGCCGCCGCCGCGCCCGCACGGCCTTCCTGCTGTCCGTGCAGCGCGCCCTGCGCCAGGCGGCGCGGCGGCCGGGGCCCGGGTTCGACATCCGCACCGCGGTGAAGACCGGCTTCCTGGCCCGCACCCTGAAGGGCGTCCCGGTATCCAAGGCACAGGACGCGGCAACCGGCCTGAAACCCTGGCTGCGCTGGCACCCGCCCTTGCTGGACACGCTGCGGCGCCACGCGGACAAGGGCGACCGGGTGGTGGTGGCCACCGGCGCCCTGGCCCTCTACATGCCGGCCCTGCTGGACGGCCTGCCGGTGGACGCCCTGCTGGCGACGGAACTGGAGTGCAAGGACGGCGTCCTCACCGGCCACCTGTCCGGCGGCAACTGTGTGCGGGAGGAAAAGGCCCGGCGCGTCACCGCCTACCTGGCCGAGCACGGCCCCTTCACCGGCACCTGGGGCTACGGCAACCGCCCCTCCGACCTGCCCTTCCTGGCCCTGATGCAGCACCCCACGGTGGTGAAGACGGTTCGGCGGAGATAGCGTGTGTCTTGACTTGGGTAAGGGCTGGCCTTAGTTTGGCATCGTGAAGATAGATTTCGACCCCGCCAAAAGTGAGAGGAACCTCAGGGAACGCGGGTTCGGCTTCCTGGCGGCTGCCCGTATCTTCCTGGGACATACCGTCGAGCGGGATGACACCCGGTTTGATTATGGGGAGCGAAGAATCCACGCCATCGGTATGGCAGACGGCATGTATCTAGCGGTCATCTACACATGGCGCATGGCAGAGGACGGCCCCTATCGCTGGATCATCTCCGCCCACATCGCAAACCGGAAGGAACGGAGGAAACATGCCGCGTTTTTCCCTTGAGGATGTGGAGGCCGCGCGGTTTGAGGATCGCGCGAAGATGGAGGCCACCACGGAAGAGGATATCCAGCGTCATATCGTCGAGGATGGCGGCATCGACCTTGGCGAACTGGACGAGGCCGAGTTCCGCGTTGTTCGTGCCTATCCCGATCCCAGATCACTTCGCCGCAAGTTGGGCATGACCCAAGAGGAATTCGCCAGCACTTTCGGACTGAACCTCTACACCCTACGTGACTGGGAACAGGGCCGTGCCCAGCCGGAGGGCACTGCCCGCACGCTCTTGCGGGTCATAGAGCACGCGCCGGAAACCGTCCGTCAGGCGCTGGCTGCCTGAACCAACCCAGGAACCCTGACCCGATTGGGCTGTTCCCCCACCGCTTGCACGCGGCCGGGGGCGCTTTATATGCTGGAATGCTCAACCGTCCGGACGGTGCGATGACCCAAGCCCCTGCCTTGCCCCGACGTCACCTGCTGGCGCTGGCCGCTTCCCTGCCGTTGGCGGGGGTTGCGCTGGCCGCGCGGGCGCAGGGCAAGCCGGCGAAGGTCCTCACCACCACGGCGCAGGTGGCGGAGCTGGTCCGCGCCGTGGCCGGCGACCGGGCCGTGGTGGAGAATTTGTTGGGGGAGGGGATCGACCCCCACACCTACAAGCTGACCCGCAGCGACGTGGCCCGCCTGATGGGGGCGGAGGCCGTGTTCTACAACGGCCTGCTGCTGGAAGGCAAAATGACCGACGCGCTGGAGCGGGTGGGCAAGACCGGCCGCCCGTCCGTGGCGGTGGCGGAGGGGATCGGCAAGGACAGCCTGCTCACCCCCGCCGGGTTCGAGGGGGAGCCGGACCCCCATGTCTGGATGGACGTCAGCCTGTGGCGCCGGGGGCTGGAGGTGGTGCGGGACGCCCTGTCCAGTTTCCGCCCGGCGGACGCCGCCACCTTCAAGGTCAATGCCGACGCCTATGCCAAGGAGCTGGAGCGGCTGCACGGTTATGCGGCGGACGTCCTCGCTTCCGTCCCGCAGGAGCGGCGGGTGCTGGTCACCGCCCATGACGCCTTCAACTACCTTGGCCGCGCCTATGCGGTGGAAGTGGTGGGCATCCAGGGCATCAGCACGGAGTCGGAGGCCGGCCTGCGCCGGATCGAGGAGCTGGTGGCCATGCTGGTTGACCGCAAGGTCCCGGCCGTGTTCGTGGAGACGTCCGTCACCGACCGCAACGTGCGCGCCCTGGTGGAAGGGGCCGCTGCCCGCGGGCACAAGGTGGTGATCGGCGGCAGCCTGTTCTCCGACGCCATGGGCGCCCCGGGCACCTATGAAGGCAGCTATGTCGGCATGATCGACCACAACGTCACCACCATCGCCCGCGCCCTTGGCGGCAACGCCCCGGCGGGCGGCTTCCAGGGCCGGCTGGCGCTGGCGCGGTAAGGGGGGACCATGCTGCAACGCCTGCGCTCCCTGGACTTCATCCCGCCGAAGGAGGCGGGGGTCAGCCCCTTGCTGGTGAAGGGGCTGACGGTGGCCTACCACCGCCGCCCGGTGCTGTGGGACGTGTCCTGGACGGCGCCGCAGCAGGGCCTCGTGGCCGTGGTCGGCCCCAACGGCGCCGGCAAGTCCACCTTCCTGAAGGCGGTGTTGGGCCTGGTCCCGCCGCTCGCCGGGACGGTGGAGGTGTTCGGGCGGCCCCTGGCGCGGCAGCGCCGGCTGGTGGGCTATGTGCCCCAGCGGGAAAGCGTGGACTGGGACTTCCCCGTGTCGGCCCTGGACGTGGTGGCCATGGGCCGCTACCGCATGATCGGCTGGGGCCGCCGGGTGTCCAAGGCCCACAGGCAAGCGGCGCTGCACGCCTTGGACCGGGTGGGCATGGCGGACTTCGCCAACCGCCAGATCGGGCAATTGTCCGGCGGGCAGCAGCAGCGGGTGTTCCTGGCCCGGGCCCTGGCGCAGGAGGCCCGGCTGTATTTCATGGATGAGCCGCTGGCCGGCGTGGACGCCGCCACGGAGCGGGCGGTGCTGGACGTGCTGCGCGACCTGGACAGCCAGGGCCGTACCGTCGTCTGCGTGCACCATGACCTCCAGACCGTGGCCGACGTCTTCGACCACGTGCTGATGCTGAACGTGAAGGTGGTGGCGTCCGGCCCCACGCGGGAGGTGCTGACCGACGCCAACCTCCGCGCCACTTATGGCCATAGGGCGAGCGACGCGCCGCTGCTGCCATGAGCCGGAAATGATCGGCGATCTGGGCTTCAACACCCTGGTGGTGCTGTTCGGGGCCACGGCCCTGGGCATCGCGTCCGGCGTGGTGGGCACCTTCATGCTGCTGCGCCGCCGGGCCCTGGTCAGCGACGCGCTGAGCCACGCCACCCTGCCGGGCATCGCCGGCGCCTTCCTGCTGGGCGCCTGGTTCGGGGTGGAGGGGCGGTCGCTGCCCCTGTTACTGGCGGGGGCCGCCGCCAGCGGGGTGTTGGGCGTGCTGGCCATCCAGGCCATCACCCGCTGGACCCGCCTGCCGGAGGACGCGGCCATCGGCGCCGTGCTGTCCTGCTTCTTCGGGCTGGGCATCGTGCTGCTGTCGGTGGTGCAGGGCCTGCCCACCGGCGGGGCGGCGGGGATCAAGACCTTCATCTTCGGCCAGACCGCGGCCATGCGCGCGGCGGAGGCGGCGGGCCTCGGCGTGCTGGCCCTGCTGGCGGCGCTGGTGGTGGCCCTGCTGTTCAAGGAACTGAAGCTGGTCGCCTTCGACGAGGGGTTCGCCAGGGTCCAGGGCTGGCCCGCCGGGCGCATCGACCTGGCCCTGATGGCCCTGGTCACCCTGGTGACGGTGGTGGGGTTGCAGACCGTCGGCCTGATCCTGATCATCGCCCTGCTGATCACCCCGCCCGCCGCCGCCCGGTTCTGGACCGACAGCCTGGAAAGCATGGTGGGCATCGCCGCCCTGATCGGGGGCTTGAGCGGCGGCATCGGCGCCTGGCTGTCCGCCAAGTATGAGGACATGCCCGCCGGCGCGGTGATCGTGCTGACGGCCACGGCCCTGTTCACCCTCAGCCTGCTGTTCGCGCCCAAGCGCGGCCTGCTGGCCCAGACCTGGCGGTACCGCCGGCTGCGTGGCGCCATCGCTCGGGGCGACGTGACCCTGGGGGAGGGGACGCCATGGGGGGCATGACCGGCTTCCTCTCCATCGACCTGCCGGCCATCCTGGCGGCCACCTTCGCCTGCCTGTCCTGCGCGTTGGTGGGCAACTTCCTAGTGCTTCGGCGGCAAAGCCTGATGGGCGACGCGGTCAGCCATGCCGTCCTGCCCGGCATCGTCGCCGGGTTCCTGGTCGCCGGCACGCGGGACACCTTCCCCATGCTGGCCGGCGCCCTGGTGGCGGCCCTGGTGGCCGGGGTCTTGATCGAGCTGGTCCGCCGGTTGGGCAAGGTGGAGGCGGGGGCGGCCATGGGCGTGGTCTTCACCGGCATGTTCGCCCTGGGCGTGGTGCTGATCGAGCAGGGCGCCGCCCGCGCCGTGGACCTGGACGCGGACTGCGTGCTGTACGGCCAGTTGGAGGCCGTGCTCTGGTTCGGGCCCACCGACCTGTCCTCCCTGGCCGACCCGGCGGTGTGGTCAACCCTGCCGCGGCAGGTGGTGCAGGTGGCGGTGGTGTTCTTCCTTTGCCTTGCCCTGATCGTGCTGTTCTTCAAGGAATTGCGGCTGGTCAGCTTCGACCCGGCCCTGGCGGACACGCTGGGCATCCCCGCCGGCCTTGTCCAGCACGGCATCGTGGCGCTGACCGCCATCGCGGCCATCGCGGCGTTCGAGGCGGTGGGAAGCATCCTGGTCATCGCCATGCTGATCTGCCCGCCGGCCACGGCGCGGCTGCTGACCGACGACCTGAAGGCCCAGGTGGCCCTGTCCCTGCTGGTCGGCGGGATCACCGGCGTGGGGGGGTATGTCCTGGGCGCCTTCGGGCCGCTGGCCCTGGGGTTTGAGACGTCGCTGAACGCGGCAGGCATGATCGCCACCCTGTCGGGCCTTTTCCTTGCCCTTGCCATCCTGTTGGCCCCGCGCTACGGCGTGTTGGCCAAGCGGCGCCGGGCGCGCGCCGCGGCATTGGACCTGGCGGCGGAAGGCGTCTGAGGCGGCATGGACAGATCCGGCATCGTGGTGGCGGGCAGCGACGGCCCGGCGGCGGGGGCCGCTTGGGCCCTGAAGGCGGCAGGGGCCCGGCTGGTGGTGCTGGACACCGACATCGACCGGGGCCACCGCTTGGTCCTGGCGCTGAACACCGGCAATGGCGGCATCGCCGTCTTCCTTCCCGGCGACCCGTCCTCCCCCGCCGACTTGGCCGAGGCGGTGGCCGAGTGCCGCACCTGCTGGGGCCGCTGCGACCTGGTGGTGCAGGCGCCGGCTGTTTGAGCCAGGGGCACGGACGATTTACGGACGGGCACGGACCGGTACCTGCCCGGCGGAGCCGATCCTTGTCGTCCGCGGTTGTCCCGTGTGCCGGTCCGTGTCGTCCGTGTAGACTTGGCTGCCCTTCGGGCCTGAACCCGGGACCCCGTCCATGCCAGACCACCACGACCACCCCCATCCCCACCACCACACGCCTGCGGATGATTGCGCCGCGCGGGACCATGGGTTCCTGGGCGCCGGGCACCGGCGGAACGAGTCGCGGACCTGGTGGGTCATCGGCTTGACCGTGGTCACCATGGTGGCGGAGATCTGGGCGGGGACCGTCTTCGGCTCCATGGCCCTGGTGGCGGACGGTTGGCACATGGCGACCCATGCCGGGGCGCTGCTGGTGACGGCGGGGGCCTATGCCTTCGCCCGCCGCCACGCCCGCGATCCCCGCTTCAGCTTCGGCACCGGCAAGGTGGGCGACCTGGCGGGCTTCGCCAGCGCCGTGGCCCTGGGCTTCGTCGCCCTGATGATCGGCTGGGAATCGGTGGAGCGGCTGCTGGACCCGGGGCAGATCCGGTTCGGGGAAGCCATGCTGGTGGCGGTGCTGGGCCTGGTCGTCAACCTGGCCAGTGCCGCCCTGCTGCACGACAAGGAGCACGGGCACCACCATGGGCACGGTCACCATGACCACCACGACCATGACCATGGCCACCGTGAGGATGAGGGCCGGCACGCCCACCGGCGGGACCTGAACCTCAGCTCCGCCTATTTCCACGTGCTGGCCGACGCGCTGACCTCCGTCCTCGCCATCCTGGGACTGGCGGCGGGGTGGAAGCTGGGGTGGACCTGGATGGATGCGGCGGTGGGGCTGCTGGGCGCGGTGGTGATCGCCCGCTGGTCCTGGGGGCTGACGCGCGACGCCGGGGCGAACCTGCTGGACGCCGTGCCGGACACGAAGCTGGAGCACGCCATCCGCGGCCGGCTGCAGGACACGGGCGCCACCGTCACCGACCTGCACCTTTGGCGCCTGGGCCCCGGCCATTTGGCCGCCGTCGCCCACGTGACCGACCCGGCAGGCCGCCGCGCGGGCTTTTTCCGGGAACGGCTGGCCGGGCTGGAGGGCTTGAGCCACGTGACCGTGCAGGTAGAGTAGGTCGGATTAGCGGCGCCAGCCGCGTAATCCGACGTCCCCACGGGCTTGCCCCTTCATGTCGGATTACGCTTCGCTAATCCGACCTACGAGGGATGTCCGCCATGGCCTGGGACCCGGAACAGTACGACCTTTTCCAGGGCGCGCGGGAGCGGCCGGGGCAGGACCTGATCGCCGCCCTGCCACCGCTGGAGCCCGCCCGGATCGTGGACCTTGGCTGCGGTACCGGGCATTTGGCCCGGCGACTGGCGGATAAATGGCCCGACGCGCGGGTGGTGGGGCTGGACAGTTCCTCTGCCATGCTGGCCAAGGCGGTGGGCCAGTCCAGCCGGGTGGCATGGGAGCTGGGCGACATCGCCCATTGGCATCCGCCGGAACCCGTGGACCTGGCCTTCAGCAACGCGGCCCTGCACTGGCTGCCGGACCACCAGACCCTGTTCCCCCGGCTGTTGTTGGCGCTTGCCCCCGGCGGGGTGCTGGCCTGCCAGATGCCCCGCAACTTCGCCAGCCCCAGCCACGCCCTGATGCGGGAGGTGGCAGCCACCGGCCCCTGGGCGGCCAAGCTGGACGGGGCGCTGGCGGAGGAGCCGGTGCACCCGCCCGCCTTCTACTGGCGCCTGCTGCGCCCGATCTGCCGCAGCGTGCAGGTCTGGGAAACGGAATACCTGCATGAGCTGGACGGGCCGGACCCGGTGCTGGAATGGGTCAGGTCCACCGCCCTGCTGCCGGTGCTGGAGCGGCTGGAAGGGGCGGAGCGGGATGCCTTCATCGCCGCCTACCGCGACCGCTTGCGGGAAGCCTACCCGCCGGAAACGGGCGGCCACACGCTGTTCCCCTTCCGCCGCCTGTTCCTCATGGCAAGGGTGTGACCCGGCGGCGTGAGCCTGCGCCGGCGCGCTTGAACGGGGCGTTGGTCGCGGGCGATCGACGACCAACGATGTAACAAAAGTTTACCCGTGCGCCCGGGGGATTGCGCGGGCACCCCGGCATACCCTTATCTATGGTGGTGTCTTGGCGGTTTTGCGGGGAGTGCCGGCGTGAACGCCTTGGAAATCGCGGTGTATGCGCTTGTCCTGTCCGGCGGCACGGACGGCTTCACCTGCCGTACCATGGAGGCGGCGACGGGGGAGGTGGTGACCTGCACCAACGGCCGCAGCGCCCTGGAAGAGGACGGCCGGATCAAGTTCGAGAACGGCGTCAGCATCACCAAGCTGCCGGACGGCAAGCTCGCCTTCTCCAACGGCATCAGCACCCATTGGGGCAGCGCCGGCTGGGTGCAGTTCAGCAACGGCATCTCCGTCCGCCGCACCAGCGACGGCAGCTTCAAAAGCTCCACCGGCATGCGCTGCGCCCAGTCCGGGGCCACCGCCGCGGCTTGCCGGAAGGAGTAGCTGGGTCGGCCACCCGGAAGGGGTGAAGCATGGTCGCAACAGCCGTGGCGATTCCGCACTTTGACGCAGCTTCGCCTTTGACCGGACAAGGGGTTGGGGCGTTATGTCTGTCAATCGCGGCTGCTGCGGCGCCCTATCATGTCCTCCCTCGTCTGGCGTATCACCCCGCTAGTCCTGTTGGCCCTGCTGGCCGCGGCCTTGTGGCGCGTGCCCGACGTGCCGGCGGCGGAGGTCCGTTACCTGCGCATCGCCGCCGGCCCCACCGGGACCCTGGGGTTCCAGACGGGCACGGTCCTGGCGGGGGTGCTGTCGCGGCCACCCGGCCTGCCCCCCTGCCGGCCGGGGGAGGCCTGCGGCGTGCCCGGGCTGGTGGCCCTGGCGCAGAGCCTGCCGGTCCAGGGTGACATCACCGCCGCCGTGGCCGGCGGGCAGGTGGACACGGGCATCGCCACCGCCGACGCGGTCCATGCCGCTCGCTGCCCCGCCGAACCCAACGCCAAGCCCGCCAACCTGACCCTGCTGGGCGACCTGTATGGGGAGACGCTGCATGTGCTCGTCCGCCCCGGCCTGGACATCACCACGGTGGAGGGGCTGAAGGGCCGCCGCGTCGCCATCGGCAAGGCCGCCTCGGCCGACCGGCGGCTGGCCGACCGGCTGCTGACCGCCCATGGCCTGCGCCGCCGCGACGTGCGCGCCCAGGAACTGGCGGGGGATGATGCCCTTGCCGCCTTGGCGGAGGGCAAGGTGGACGCCCTGTTCCGCATCGCCGCGGTGCCCGATCCCAAGGTGGCCGAGCTGGCCGCCGCCCAGAAGGTTGTGCTGCTGCCCGTGACGGGGGAGGCGGCGGGCCGCCTGTCCGCCCTGCATCCCTTCTCCGGCCCGGGGAAGATCCCGGCCGGGACCTATGGGGAGGCGGGGGCGGTGGAGACCCTGGACCAGCCCGTGGTCTGGATCGCCGGGCCGGACCTTCCCGCCACCCTGGCCGGCCCCATGGCCCAGGCCCTCTCGGCAAAGCCGAACCGTGACCTGCTGAAGGCGGGCGATACGATCCCCCTGGCCCTGGAACAGCCGGTGCCCGCCCGCCCGGTGGCCCCCCTGCACCCCGGTGCCGCCGCCGCCTATGGCCGCGATCCCGTCGCCATGCCCTGCCAGCAGGTACGGGCACGCTGAAACAGCTTCACCGGATTGGACTTTGCCCGAACTTTCGGGACAGGCTATCGGTAAGTCCGACTGAGACTACCGGCACGAGGTCCCATGTTCCTGCCCCAGGAAGTCATCCGTACCAAGCGCGACGGCGGACGGCTCGACCCTGACGCGCTGGCCCGCTTCGTCACCGGCATCGCCGACGGCAGCGTGACGGAAGGGCAGGCCGCGGCCTTCGCCATGGCGGTGTTCTTCCGCGGCCTGGACAGGGCCGAACGGGTGGCCTTGCTGCGCGCCATGACCAATTCCGGCAGCGTGCTGGACTGGACGCCGGAGGGGCTGCCCGGCCCCATCCTGGACAAGCACTCCACCGGCGGGGTGGGGGACAAGGTCAGCCTGGTGCTCGCCCCCATTGTCGCGGCCTGCGGCGGCTTCGTGCCCATGATCTCCGGCCGGGGGCTGGGGCACACCGGCGGCACCCTGGACAAGATGGAAAGCATCCCCGGCTACCGGGCGCAGCCGGATACGCCCCTGCTGCGCCAGGCGGTGCGGGAGGCGGGCTGCGCCATCGTCGGCGCCACGGCGGACATCGCCCCCGCCGACCGCCGGCTTTATGCCATCCGCGACGTGACCGCAACGGTGGAAAGCCTGGACCTGATCACCTGCTCCATCCTGTCCAAGAAGCTGGCGGCGGGCTTGCAGGGCTTGGTGCTGGACGTGAAGTTCGGCAGCGGCGCCTTCATGCCGGAACGGGACTGCGCGGAGGCGCTGGCAAAGGCCCTGGTGGATGCGGCCACGGGCGCCGGCCTGCCCACGGTGGCCTTGTTGACCGACATGGACCAGGTGTTGGGCCGGACCGCCGGCAACGCGCTGGAGGTGCGGGAATGCCTGGACATCCTCACCGGCGGCGCGCGGGAGGGGCGGCTGTGGGACGTGACGCGGGAGCAGACGGCGGAACTGCTGCTGCTGGGCGGCCTCGCCACCGACCTGGACGACGCCCGGGCCAAGGTGGATGCGGCGTTGGACAGCGGACGCGCGGCAGAGCACTTCGCCCGCATGGTCCGGGTGCTGGGCGGGCCGGCGGACCTGCTGGAGGAGCCGGGCAAGCACTTGGCCGCGGCGCCGGTGGTGCGGGCCGTGGAGGCGCCGCGGGCCGGCTTCGTGGCGGGGCAGGACGTTCGGGCCATCGGGCTGGCCGTCGTTGCGCTTGGGGGCGGCCGGGCCAAGGCCAGTGACCCCGTGGACCCGGCGGTTGGCTTCAGCGACGTCGCCGCCCTGGGCACCCGCGTGGGGCCGGGGGAAGCCCCGCTCTGCATCGTCCACGCCCGGACGGGGGCGGAGGCCGACGCGGCGGCGGAGGCCATCCGGCGCGCCGTGACCATCGGCGAGGCGGAGCCCGTCCCCCAAAATCCCGTTGCCGGGCGGGTCACGGCAGGGTAGAGCACGGCGCCATTGCAGCGTGGCGTGCCCATCCCGGGCATCGCCACAGGGTCGGGGCCCCATGATCAAGATCGTCCGCGCCAAGTTCCACGGCATCCGCGTCACCGGGGCCGACCTGAACTACCACGGCTCCATCACCCTGGACCCGGAACAATGCGCCCTGGCGGGCATCTACCCGCTGGAATTCGTGGAGATCTGGAACAAGAACTCCGGCGCCCGGATCAGCACCTACGTCATCTTCGGGGAGCCCGGGTCCCGCTGCTGCGTGCTGAACGGCGCCGCCGCCCGCACCTGCCAGAAGGGCGACGAGGTGATCATCGCCGCGTCCCAAAGCATCGAGCCGCGGGACCTGTACACCGTGAAGCCCAAGGTCCTGACCTTCCACCCGGACAACCGGGTGGACCGGGTGCTGTGCTACGACGTCTACAAGGGCGAGACCCGCGACTTCGACTTCCGCACCCTGGACATCACCGACGGCGAGGCCGAGGCCACCCTGGTGCCCGTGCCTATCCAGGGGTGAAGACCTGGTTTCGGCGTCCCGCATCCCGTGTTACTGTTGCAGGCGGATGGGGGACAGCCATGCCTGACGATCCGGCCGGGACGCGTGTTGAAACGCCAGAGGAAGAGGGTCGGCGGCTGACGGAAGATGCCCTGCGCAAGGCTGACCAGGGCATTGGCATCCCTATTGAGGAGGTTGAGGCTTGGCTGGACAGCTTGGGGACCAACCGCGAACTGCCGCGCCCCCAAGCCCGCCAGTGTTTCTGATGGATGGACGGAGTGACGGGAGGGGAATGCGATGCCTGACGATCCGATCCGCAAGCGCCTTGAGACCCCCGAGGAGGAGGACGCGCGCCTGACCGAGGAGGCTTGGCGGGAGTACTCGGAGGAGGGTATCGGGATTCCCGGCGAGGAGGTCCATGCGTGGATCGAAAGTTGGGGCACGGACAACGAATTGCCGCCACCGAAGGCACGCAAGCTTCGTTAAGAACCGAAATCATGCCCTATCGCCTATTGTACACGCCGCGAGCCGCGTCCGACCTGGAAGATATCAGACTCTACTATTCCCGTGGTGGACGAGCTGCCCTGAAACGGGCGAGCGCGATCAGCAAGGCATTGCGGATGTTGGCAGATGGTCCTTATCGATGGCCGATTGACGACAGGAATGCTGCGTATCGGATGCGCATCGTCGAGGGGCACCGTATTCGCTATAGGATCATCGAGGAAACCGGCGTCGTCCTCATCATCCGCGTGCGTGGCCCCTGGCAGGACCTTCCCTGAGGCTGCCGCACCCCCGCCTTGATCTTGCCGTGTCGCTCCCCTACCAAGGCGGGAGCTTTTCCTGATGCACGGCCCCGATGCCCACCCCTGATCCTGCCGCCCGCCCGACCCCGCCGCTGGTGCTGCTGGCGCTGGCCCTGTTCCCGCTGCTGGTGGCCGGCTTGTCCCTGGCCCTGGGCCAGGACGGGAACTGGGACCTGCGGAACTACCATTGGTACAACGCCTACGCCTACCTGACGGGGCGGGAAGGGTTCGACGTGGCGCCGGCCCAGGTGGCCAGCTTCTACAACCCCACCCTGGACCTGCCGGTCTACTGGCTGGCGCAGGTGCTGCCCGCCAAGGCGGTGGGGGCGGCCATCGGGCTCGTGCAGGGGCTGAACATCCTGCCGCTCTACGGCCTGTCGCTTGTGCTGCTGGCGGGCCTGCCGGCCGGGCGGCGTGAGGTGGCGGCCCTGGCCCTGGCGGCCATCGGCTTCTTCGGCGGCGGGCAGGTGGGGCTGGTCGGCACCACCTTCTATGACAACGTCATCAGCCTGTTCGTGCTGGGCGCCGCCTGGGTGGTGGCGGCCAAGGCGCATGTGGTCTGGGACGGCCCGCCCGGGCGCGCCTTCGCCACCGTGGCCTTCGGCGGGCTCCTGGTAGGCAGTGCCGTGGGGCTGAAGCAGCCGACGCTGCCCTATGCGGTGGGGCTGTGCTTCGCCTTCCTGCTGGTGGCGGGCGGGTTCTGGCGGCGGTTCTTCCTGAGCTTCTGGTTCGGCATCGGCGTCATCGCCGGCATGGCCCTCTTCTCCGGCCATTGGATGTGGCACCTGTGGAGCCGGTACGAGAACCCGCTGTTCCCCTATTTCAACGACATCATCAAGTCGCCCTGGGGCGTGCCGGAGGCGTACCGGGACGACAAGTTCATCCCGCCGGGCCTATTGCCGAAACTGCTGTTCCCCTTCAGCTGGGTAGCCGATCCGAAGCTGGTGGGGGAGATCATCTTCCGCGACCTGCGGGTCCCCGTGGCCTATGTGGTGCTGCTGCTGACGCCCCTCCTGTTGCTCTGGGGCCGGTTGCGCGGTGCCGCCGCCCCGGCCGTGGGGGACCGGCGGCCACTGGTCTACCTGCTCGTGGCGGGGGCGCTGACCTACCTGGTCTGGTTGAAGCTGTTCAGCATCTACCGCTACCTGATCCCGCTGGAGATGCTGGCGCCGCTGCTGGTCGTGGCGGCCATCGCCCTCTGGCCCATCCCCGTGAAGGCGCGGGCGGCCATCGCGCTGGCCCTGCTGGCCCTGGTCACGGTCACGGCCAAGCCCGGCACTTGGGCGCGCATCCCCTGGTCCGACCGGTTCGTGGAGGTCCAGGCCCCGAGCCTGCCCAACCCGGACAACACCATCATCCTGCAGACCGGATACGCCCCCACCAGCTTCCTGATCACCGGTTTCCCCAAGCAGGTGCCGTTCCTGCGTATCCACAGCTACTTCATCCACCCGGACCACGGGGACATCCTGCTGAACAAGGGGATGCGGGAGCGGATCGCCGCCCATACCGGCGACTTCTACCTGCTGGTCGCCCATTGGGAGACCTGGACCAACGACCACATCCTGCCCTTCTACGGGTTGAAGGCCGACCTGGACGCTTGCCAGCCGGTGACCAGCAACCTGGATGAGCCGATGAAGCTGTGCCCCGTGAAACGGGCGGGGTGACAATCCCGGGCGGCAAGGGCGGGTTGCACGGGAAAGCCCGGACGGCACCATCCTTTCGCCCCTTTTCGTGTTATCTATGGGTAGAAGTCATCTTCTTCCCCAGTCGGGACCCTGATCCAGATGTCCACGCCGCAGACCGCGACCCTTTACCCGATCCAGGCCCCCGCGGCCGTGGCCCAGCCGGCCACGCCCCGCATCGCCGTGCTGGTGCCCTGCTACAATGAGGAAGCCAGCATCGAGAAGGTGGTGGCGGACTTCAAGGCGGCCCTGCCGGGCTGCACGGTCTATGTCTATGACAACAACTCCAAGGACCGGACGGTGGAGCTGGCCAGCAAGGCCGGCGCCGTGGTCCGGCGGGAGCCGTTGCAGGGCAAGGGCAACGTGGTCCGCCGCATGTTCGCCGACATCGAGGCGGACGTGTACGTGATGGTGGACGGCGACGACACCTATGACGCGTCCAAGGCGTCGCTGCTGGTGGAGAAGCTGCTGGCGGAGCAGCTGGACATGGTCAACGGCGCCCGCGTGACGGATTGGGAGAACTACCGCACCGGCCACCGGTTCGGGAACGTGCTGCTGACCACCCTGGTCACCATGGTGTTCGGCAAGCGCACCCAGGACATGCTGTCCGGCTACCGAGTCTTCTCCCGCCGCTTCGTGAAGAGCTTCCCGGTCCTGGCCGGCGGCTTCGAGATCGAGACGGAGCTGGTGGTCCACGCGCTGGAGATGCGCATGCCCATCGGCGAGGTGGAGACCCCCTACAAGGATCGCGCCCCCGGCAGCGTCTCCAAGCTCAGCACCTTCCGCGACGGCTTCCGCATCCTCTGGATGATCGGCAAGCTGATCAAGGAGGAGCGGCCGATGCAGTTCTTCGGGCTGGTGGCCCTGGCCCTGGCCCTGGTCTCGGTCGTCATCGCTTGGCCCATCTTCACCTACTTCATGGAGACGGGCACGGTGCCCCGGCTGCCCACGGCGGTGCTGTCCACGGGCCTGATGATCCTGTCCTTCCTGTCGCTGGTCTGCGGCCTGATCCTGGACACGGTGACCCGTGGCCGGCGGGAGATGAAGCGCCTGAAGTACCTGGAGGTTCCGGCCCCGGACTTCGACCCCGCCACGGTCAAGGGCGCGGCCTGAGGCATGGCCGACGCCGCGTCCGCCCCCGCCGCCCCTGCGGGCGGCCTGCGCCGGGAACTGTTGAGCTTCGCCGTGATCGGCGGGGTGGCCCTGTTCGTGGACATGGGCGCCCTGTGGGTGGCGCTGAACCTGCTGGGCCTGGGCGTCTACAGCGGCGGCCTGTTCAGCTACCTGGTCGCCGCCACCTTCACCTGGTACCTGAACCGCACCTTCACCTTCCGCGGCGTCAGCCGCCGCCGCGCCCTGGCGCAATGGGCCAAGTTCCTGGCTGCCAACGGGGTGGGGGCGGCGGTCAACTATGCCGTCTACGCCGCCGTCGTCACCTTCGGCCCCCCGCTGGCCCCCTGGCCCGCCGTGACCCTGCCCCTGCTGCCCTACTTGGCCAAGGCCGCTGGCAGCTTGTCCGGCATGGCGTTCAACTTCGTGGCGTCGAAGTTCCTGGTGTTCCGGCGGGGGTGATCCGGACAGCCCTCGGGTCCCCACCCACGCATCCCCGCCCTGACCCGCTGCCCGGTTTACCAACCCCGGCCGCTCGCCATATAAGGGCGCATCATGGCGCGCCGATTCCTCAAGATGCATGGGCTGGGCAACGACTTCGTTGTCATCGATGCCCGACACGACCCGTTGTCCCTGACGGCGGCGCAGGCGCGCGCCATCGGGGACCGGCGCACCGGCGTGGGCTTCGACCAGCTGATCGTGCTGGAGCGGGACGCGGGCGCCGACGTCTTCATGCGCATCCTGAACCCCGACGGCAGCGAGAGCGGGGCCTGCGGCAACGCCACCCGCTGCGTGGCCAGCCTGGTGGCAGGGGGCTTGGGCAAGGACGACCTGACCATCCGCACCATTTCCGGCCTGCTGGGCGCCACAGTGCACGCCAACGGGCTGGTGACCGTGGACATGGGGCCGGCCCGGCTGGGCTGGCAGGACATCCCGCTTTCCCGGGAAGAGGACACGCTGCACCTGTCCGCCGCCGCCGGCCCGCTGGCCGACGCGGTGGGTGTCAACATGGGCAACCCCCACGCCGTCTTCTTCGTGCCTGACGCGGAGGCGGTGGATCTCCCGACGCACGGCCCCGTGCTGGAGCACCACCCCCTGTTCCCCCAGCGCTGCAATATCGAGGTGGCAACGGTCCTGTCCCCCACCCTGGTCCGCATGCGGGTGTGGGAGAGGGGCGCCGGCATCACCCGGGCCTGCGGGTCCGGCGCCTGTGCCGTGGGCGTGGCCGCCATCCGCCGGGGCTTGGCGGAGCGCGCCTTGACCGTGCGGCTGGACGGCGGCGACCTGCATATCGCGTGGCGCGAGGACGGCCACGTGCTGATGACCGGCCCGGTGGCCACCTCCTTCGAGGGCGTGTTGCACCCCAGCCTGCTGGACGAGCGGGTGCCGGCATGAGCGACGCGCACCTTCGCGACCGCGACCAGGTCCATGCCGAGGAGGAGGCCGGCCCCCCCGTGTTCAGCGGGGAGGAGGGCGGGCCCACCCTGGTCACCTTCGGCTGCCGCCTGAACACCTATGAGTCGGAGGTGATGCGCACCCACGCCCGCGCCGCCGGCCTGGGCGACGTGGTGATCGTCAATACCTGCGCCGTCACCTCCGAGGCCGAGCGGCAGGCCCGCCAGACCATCCGCAAGCTGCGGCGGGAGCGGCCGGGCGCCAAGATCGTCGTCACCGGCTGCGCCGCCCAGGTTAACCCGGACGGGTTCGCCGGCATGGCGGAGGTGGACCATGTGTTGGGCAACGACGCCAAGCTGACCGCCCAGCCCTGGGCCGATTTGGGCGCCGGGGCGACGGAGCGGGTGCGCGTCAACGACATCATGTCGGTGCGGGAGACGGCGGGCCACCTGATCCAGGGCATGGAGGGCCGCGCCCGCGCCTTCGTCCAGGTGCAGAACGGCTGCGACCACCGCTGCACCTTCTGCATCATCCCCTTCGGCCGCGGCAATTCGCGGTCCGTGCCCATGGGGGAGGTGGTGGCCCAGGTCCGCGCCCTGGTGGCCGCCGGCTACAATGAGGTGGTGCTGACCGGGGTGGACGTCACCAGCTACGGCCCCGACCTGCCGGGCCAGCCGACCCTGGGCCAGATGGTGCGCCGCCTGCTGGCGGCCGTGCCGGAGTTGCCGCGCCTGCGCCTGTCCTCCCTGGACGCGGTGGAGATGGACGACGACCTCTGGCGCTTGGTGGCGGAGGAGCCGCGGCTGATGCCGCACCTGCATTTGTCGCTCCAGGCCGGGGACGATTTGACCCTGAAGCGCATGAAGCGCCGCCACAGCCGCGCCGACGCGATATCCTTCTGCGAGAAGGCCCGGGCCCTGCGCCCCGACATGGTGTTCGGCGCCGACATCATCGCCGGCTTCCCGACGGAGACGGAGGAGATGTTCCAGAACACGCTGTGCAGCGTGGAGGAATGCGGCCTGACCTGGCTGCACGTCTTCCCCTACAGCCCGCGCCCCGGAACCCCCGCCGCCAAGATGCCCCAGGTCCCCGGCCCCGTCCGCAAGGAGCGCGCCGCCCGCCTGCGTGCCCTGGGCGAGGTGCAGGTGCGCCGCCACCTGGAAGGGCTGGTGGGCACCACCGCCGACATCCTGTTGGAAAAGCCCACCCTGGGCCGCACCCCCACCTTCGCCCAGGTCACCCTGGACCGCCCGGGCGAGCCCGGCGCCATCGTCCGCGCCAGGCTGGCGGGGATTTCGGGCGACACCCTGACCGCCACGGTGCTGGACTGATGTTCGACTGGTTCCGCAAGAAGAAGCCCGCCGAGCCCGCCAAGACGGAGGAGGCGAAGGCGCCGGAGGTGGTGCCGGACGCGACCCCCGCGGCGGTGCCGGAGACGGTGTCGGACAGTGATTCCGCCATCCCCCCTTCCACCGTCATCCCCGCGGAAGCGGGGACCCAGGAGCCCCAGGCACCGACCCCTCCGCCTGCCCCGGCCGACGTTGACCCCGACGTCGATCCCCTGACCCTGGCTCCCGGCTTGCGCCGGGATGACAGGGAGGAGGATGGAGAGCCCACTCCCGAAGTCACCCCCGAACAGGCCGGCTTCGCCGCGGAGCCGGAGCAAGTTTCCCCCCTCCCGGCCGCCCTTGAGGCCGATGCCATCCCCGAGCTGGAGGACAAGCCGGAGAAGAAGAGCTGGTTCTCCCGGCTGAAGGATGGCCTGTCCAAGTCCACCTCCCGCCTGACGGAGGGGATCACCGGCATCTTCACCAAGAAGAAGCTGGACGATGAGGCGCTGGAGGAGCTGGAGGAGCTGCTGATCCGGGCCGACCTTGGCCCCACCACCGCGGCGCGGCTGACCGCCGGCCTCGCCAAGACCCGTTTCGGCAAGGAGGTCTCCCCCCAGGAGGTGCGCGAGTACCTGGCGGGGGAGGTGCAGAAGATCGTGGAGCCGGTGGCGAAGCCCCTCACCATTGATCCCGCCCGCAAGCCCCATGTGGTGCTGGTGGTGGGGGTCAATGGCACCGGCAAGACCACCACCATCGGCAAGCTGGCCCGCCAGCTCCGTGCCGAGGGCAAGACCGTGTGGATGGCCGCGGGCGACACGTTCCGCGCCGCGGCCGTCAGCCAGCTGAAGATCTGGGGGGAGCGCACCGGCTGCCCCGTGGTGGCCCGGGACACGGGCGCCGACGCGGCCGGTCTGGCGTTCGACGCCTTCCAGCAGGCCAAGGCTGCCGGGGCGGACGTGCTGCTGATCGACACGGCCGGCCGCTTGCAGAACAAGGCCGGCCTGATGGACGAGCTGCGCAAGGTGGTCCGCGTCATCAAGAAGCTGGACCCGGACGCCCCCCACACCACCCTGCTGACCCTGGACGCCACCACCGGCCAGAACGCCCATTCCCAGGTGGAGGTGTTCAAGGACATGGTCGCCATCAACGGCCTGGTCCTGACCAAGCTGGACGGCAGCGCCCGCGGCGGCGTGCTGGTCGCCCTGGCGGAGAAGTTCAAGCTGCCCGTCCACTTCATCGGCGTGGGCGAGGGCGTCTATGATTTGCGTCCCTTCGAGGCGAAGGCCTTTGCCCGGGCCCTGGTGGGGCTGGAATAAAGCCGGCCCCGTCGCCACTTCCATAGGCGGATGGCCCGCCCGCGGAGTGATGCCCATGCGCCCGACCCTCGCCCTCCTGCTGCTCCCCCTGGCCCTGGCCGCCTGCGCCAGCCCGGAACAGAAGGCGGCCCGCAAGGCCGAACTCCAGGCCGTGGTGGCCTCGGCGGAAAAGACCGGCAAGGACGATGCCTGCGCCTGGGCGACGCCCGTCTACAACTTCACCCCGGTGGATGAGGAAAACCTGATCCTCCAGACGAACGAGGGGCGCTACCTGCTGCGCTTCGGCGGCTTCTGCCAGGCGAGGCTGACCGACGGCCTCGCCATCGGCCTGCAATCCACCGCCGGGTCCGTCTGCCCGGGCGACCGGGTCTTCGTCGAGGGGCGGCCCTGCCTGATCACCAAGATGTGGAAGGTACCGGAGACGGCAAAGGTGGCCGAGGCGGCCCGCTGACCGGCCCCATGGCGGCTTCTCCATGAAGCCGCCACGGCGGCGACCGCCGCCGCGCGGGCCCATGCCCGCGTAAGCCAAGCAGGCGGAGCCTGCGCCGGTGCCTGAGGAACATGAAAAGCTCTCCCACCTTCAACATATCGTCAGGAAAGCTTCAACATATCGGTGCTTCCCAGACGGGCGGTGATGCAGGCATATAGGCGTGCAAACTCGTAGGAGCTTGCATGATCCCGACATTGACGACCGATACCGAACCGGTGGAAGCCTTCGCCGACGCGGAGGGCGCTTACCAGCGCGTCCTGTCCCTTTACCAGACCGCCACCCAGTACCTGCGCGACCGGTTCCAGGCCTTCGCCAAGGGCGAGGCGATCCATGGCAGGGTCCGCGCCTGCTACCCCTTCGTACAAATCCGGGTGGATACGGAACCCCGCGTCGACGGTCGGCTGGCTTTCGGCTTCGTGGCCGGCCCCGGCACCTACCGCACCACCGTGACCCGGCCGGACCTGTTCGACCATTATTACCGGGAACAGCTCCGCCTGTTGGTGAAGAACCACGGCGTCGCCATCGAGGTGGGCACCAGCCGCACCCCCATCCCCATCCAGTTCGCCTATCCCGAGGGCATGCATGTGGAGGGGGACCTGACGCCGGAGCGGCTGTACCAAATGCGGGAGGTGTTCGACCTGCCCGACCTGGCGCTGATGGACGACAGCATCGTCAACGGCACCTTCCAGCTGATGCAGGGGGAACCGTCCCCGCTGGCCCTGTTCACCGCCCCGCGGGTGGATTACAGCCTGCACCGGCTGAAGCACTATTGCGCGACCAAGCCGGACCATTTCCAGAACTACGTCCTGTTCACCAATTACCAGTTCTACATCGACGAGTTCGTGCGCAAGGGGCTGGAGATCATGCAGCCCAGCGACGACCCGGCGGTCCAGGCCTATCGCGACCAGTATGAGGCCTTCATCGAGCCGGGCGACCACATCACCTGGAACCAGGCCCTGCACCCCGGCCGCGCCCCGGAAGGGGCGAAGGTGGCGCGCCTGCCGCAGATGCCCGCCTACCACCTGAAGCGCAAGGACGGGAACGGCATCACCATCGTCAACATCGGCGTGGGCCCGTCCAACGCCAAGACCATCAGCGACCACATCGCCGTGCTGCGGCCCCATGTCTGGCTGATGCTGGGCCACTGCGCCGGCCTGCGCGACACGCAGCGGCTGGGCGACTATGTGCTGGCCCACGGCTATGTGCGGGAGGACAAGGTGCTGGACGCCGACCTGCCCACCTGGGTCCCCGTCCCCGCCCTGGCGGAGGTGCAGGTGGCCCTGGAGAAGGCGGTGGAGCGGGTGACGGGCTTGGAGGGCTACGCCCTGAAGAGCCTGATGCGCACCGGCACGGTGGCCACCATCGACAACCGCAACTGGGAACTGCGCGACTACCGCGAGCCGGAACGCCGCTTCAGCCAGTCCCGCGCCATCGCCCTGGACATGGAATCCGCCACGGTGGCGGCCAACGGCTTCCGCTTCCGGGTGCCCTACGGCACGCTGCTCTGCGTCTCCGACAAGCCCCTGCACGGGGAGATCAAGCTGCCCGGCATGGCCAACGCCTTCTACCGGGAACGGGTGGACCAGCACCTGGCCATCGGCATGCTGGCCATGGAGATCATGCGCGACTACGGCCTGGAGAAGCTGCACTCCCGCAAACTGCGCAGCTTTGACGAGGCGGCGTTCCAATGATGTCGTAGGTCGGATTAGGCGCCGTGCGGCGCCGTAATCCGACACCGGCGGCCGCATGGCCGTCGGATTACGCGGCCGGGGCCGCTAGACCCGTTTTCCGTTGACCGGAAACGGGTCTAGCCTTTCGTGTTCCTCACACGCCGGCGCCGCATCCGCGGCTTGTACGCCCGCATGGGCGGGCGCGGCGGCAGTCGCCGCCGGAGCGTGTTTACGGTCTGCGTAAACACGCTCTACTCCGACCTACGGCACCCCTCACGAGTTGCTCGGCGCTTGGCTGATGTCGCTCTGGGCGGCGCCGGCCACGTCCTCGTCGTCGGATTTGGAGGCCACGTCGCCCAGGCTGACGACGCCTACCAGGCGCTTGTCCCGGCTCAGCACCGGCAGGCGCTTCACCGCCTTCTCGGCCATGACCTGGGCGGCCTCGGCCGTGTCCTGGTCCTCGAAGACATAGACAAGGTTGTCGGTCATGGCGTCGCTGACCTTGGCCTCCGCGGGGTTGGCGCCCTCGGCCACGCAGCGCACGGTGATGTCGCGGTCGGTCACCGTGCCAACCAGCTTGTCGTTCTCACCCACCGGGAGGAACCCGGTGTCCGCGTCGCGCATCTTCCGCGCGGCCTCCTGGAGCGTGGTGTTGGGCGACACCAGTTCCACGTCCTTGGTCATGATTTCACGGATCTGCATGGGTGTTCTCCCTGTGGCCGGCCCGGTCGCGGGCCTGTGCGCCACCCCAACCGTGGCCGGGGCAGGGGGTTCCGCCGCGGGAAAAGCAAGGGGCGGCCAGGAATTCCCGGCCGCCCCGCCAAATTGCCGATCCCCTGCCGGGATCGGTTCAGACCACACCCAGCTGTTGCTTTGCTTCCGCGACGACACCTTCAGAATCGGCGAAGACGTATCCCTTCTCCAGCAGCCGCTTGGTGTAATAGCTATTGTAGAGGAATGCCCAGACGATCATGGCAATGAAGGACCCAATGCCAAACGTCAGGGCCCCAAGAATAACGATGATGACGAACGCCCCGATGAATGTCAGGAAATCTCCGCGAAAAAGAGCCGGAAAGAACCCGAAAAAGAAAGTCGTCCAGGAGAAACCATAGAAACCACGCTTAATGATGCCGCTACCAGCGTGTTTCATCATAACGGTTTTGGCCATATCGTCCCCCACTTAAGCATTTAGCCGTGCTGAAATTGATAATACCACTTCCGAGATAAGGCAATAGGGGTATTAAGGTTTCCCGTGCCCGTGCCTCTGCCACAGGGCGGCCTACGGCACGGCCCGACGCTCTGGGGCGGGACTGGAAATGCCGGGAATTGACGATGCTGCGGCCCCGGCAGGGCGTGTGCGCACCCATGCTGACGGCACCTAACCTTACGCTTACGTCACCTCGCCATTGACGCGTGCATCCCGCCCCTGTCACTTTCGCGCCAACCGACGATGGGGCGGCGGAGACCGCCCGGCAGGGAGCCCCCAGGACCATGGCCGAGACTGAGACCCGCACCCCCGACCCCGCAAGCAAGCCGGAGCCGGTTCCGCCCCCGCGGCTGTTCGAGACCCAGCACACCGGCGTGTTCAACGGGACGGAGGTGGATTACCGCGCCGTCGCCGGGGAGCAGCACCTGCTGGACGAGAAGGGCAAGCCCCGCGCCGCCATCTTCTCCGTCGCCTACCTGATGGACGGGGTGGACGACCCGGCCCGCCGGCCCGTCACCTTCCTGTTCAACGGCGGCCCCGGGTCCGCCAGCCTGTGGCTGCACATGGGCAACATGGGGCCGAAGCGGGTGGCCGTGCCCAGCGACGCCACCTCCGCCGGCGCCCCGCCCTATGCCGTGGTGGACAACCCGCTCTGCCCCCTGGACGTCACCGACCTGGTCTTCATCGACCCGGTGGGCACCGGCTACAGCCGCGCCGTGGGCGAGGGGAAGGAGGAGGATTTCTGGGGCATGGACCAGGACGGCGAGTCCGTGGCCCAGTTCATCCGGGACTGGCTGACCAAGCACCGCCGCTGGGCCTCCCCGAAATATGTGGGCGGGGAGAGCTATGGCACCACCCGCGCCGTCATCGTGGCGGACAAAGTGAACGGCAATTTCCGCGGCGTGACGCTGAACGGCCTGCTGCTGGTCTCCACCATCCTGGATTTCCACACCGCCCGCTTCAACAGGGGCAACGTGCTGCCGGAAGTGGCCTTCCTGCCCACCTACGCGGCCACCGCCCTCTACCATGGCAAGATCAAGCCGGCCCCGCGGGATGCCGCTTCCTTCCTGCGCCGGGTGCGGGATTTCGCGCTGACCGACTATGCCACCGCCTTGCTGATGGGCCAGCGCCTGCCGGTGAAGAGGCGCAGGCAGGTGGCCCAGGACTTGGCCCGCTACACCGGCCTGTCGCCGGAATACCTGGAGCGGGTGCGGCTGCGGCTGGAGCCCGCGCGGGTGCGCAAGGAGATGCTGCGGGACCGCGGCCTGACCTTCGGCCGGTTCGACACCCGCTACACCGGACGCGACCTGGACGACGTGGGCGCGGAGCCGGAGAACGACGCCTCCGCCTATGCCATCGACGGGGCCTATGTGGCCGCGGTGATGGACCACCTGACCCGCACCCTGAAGGTGGAGATGGACCAGACCTACCACGTCATCCGGCGGGAGGCCTTGGAGAAGTGGGATTGGCTGGGCAAGCGCCCGCCCGGCACCTTCAATTGGCCCACCGCCCCCAACGTGGCCCCCACCCTGGCCCGCATGCTGCGGGAACAGCCGGGGCTGCGGGTGCTGGTCGCCAACGGCATCTATGACCTGGCGACACCCTTCTTCGCGGTGGAGAACACGCTCGCCACCAACGACATCCCCGCCGACCGGGTGGAGATGACCTATTACGAGGCCGGGCACATGATGTATGTGCACGAGCCCTCGCTGGAGGCGCTGAACGCCGACATCCGCCGTTTCGTGGCGCCGTGGATTTCGTAGGTCGGATTAGCGAAGCGTAATCCGACAGCCGGGGCCTCGGATTACGGCGCTGACGCGCCTAATCCGACCTACTTCGACATCAGCCGCTGCGCCAGGGCGCGGACGTAGCGGCTGTCCTCCGCCGTGAACTCCCCGGCGGTCAGGTCGGCGCGCAGGTCGCGCAGCTCCTGCCGCGTGTCGTCGGACAGGGGCATGTCCAGCAGCCGGTCGATCAGGGCGGCGTCCTGCTCCTCCCCCGCGCTGAAGGCGGCGGGGTGGGGGGAGCGTTCCTCCGGCTCGTCCCCGTCCAGGCCGGTGGCCGGGGCCGCGCCGGGCGGCGGGACCAACAGGCTGTCCCAGCCCACCCCGGCCTCTTCCAGGCGGGCATGGATGGTGCGTGCCGCCGCCAGGGCGGTGGCGTCGTCCGGGTCGCCCAGCGTCTCCAGCATCCGGATGAAGCTGTCACGGTCCAGGAACGGCATCGTCTCCCCCTTTTGCCCCGATCTTTTGCCTTAGGTGGGGAGGGTTGGCCTGCCGTCAACCGTCGGCTGCCGCCTTTCCTGTCCCCGCCCGCTTGGCGGGGTGCTATCATCCGTCCCCGTCCCCCGAACCGGAAGCCGAACAAGAAAGCCATGCCGTCCTTCGACATCGTCTCCAAGACCGACACCGCCGAGGTCACCAACGCCGTTCTGGGCGTGATGCGGGAAGTGGAGAACCGCTTCGACTTCAAGGGCTCCAAGAGCACCATGGAGCACAAGGAGAAGGAGGGGGAGATCCTGATCCAGACCGAGGACCACACCAAGCTGGCCCAGCTGACCGAGATGCTGAAGGCCTATTTCGTCCGCCGCAAGCTGGACCCCGGCGCCCTGGACTGGGGCAAGGCGGAGAACGCGGCCGGCGGCACCCTGCGCCAGGTGATCAAGGTCAAGCAGGGCATCGAGCAGGAACTGGCCAAGAAGATCGTCAAGGCCATCAAGGACAACAAGATGAAGGTCCAGGCCGCCATCCAGGGCGACGAGCTGCGCATCACCGGCAAGAAGCGCGACGACCTGCAAGAGGCCATCGCCCTTGTGAAGGGCCTGAAGATCGAGCAGCCGCTGCAGTACGTGAACTTCCGGGACTGACGGCCGTGGTCTAGGGCGCGGGGCCGTAAGCACGCACGGACACGCACAAGAAGAAGGCTGCCTGCGGCGAAGCCACATCAATTCTCTTGTGAATGTTCGTGCGCGCCTGGTGCGTGTCCGCGAATGTTCCCTGGCACTCCCCGGGAAATCTCACCCCTCCGCCAAAACCCGCCCCGTCGCCTGCTCGATGGCCCGGCGCAGGCGGGCGGGGTGGACCGGCTTGTGCACCACGGTGATGTTGGCGGCCTTGGCCAGGGCCAGCGTGTCCGGGTGGGTGTCGCCGGTCAGCATCAGGGCGGGCAGGGCGGTGCCGTACCGGTGGCGCAGGGCGGCCACCAGTTGGGGGCCGGTCAGCCCCTTGGACAGGCGGTAGTCGGTCACCACCAGGCCCGGCGCCCGGTCGCCCAGACTCTCCAGCAACTCCGCCGTGCCGCCGCCCAGGGCCGCATCGCAGCCCCAGCCCCCCACCATGGATTCCAGGGCGGCCAGTTGCAGCCGGTCATCCTCCGCCAGGGCCACCAGCAGGCGGGCATCCCCGGTCGCGGGCTCGGGGGCGGCAGGTTCCGGACCTGCCGCGGGCACCACGCCGTCCAGCGCCAACCCCACGAAGAAACAGGCCCCCCGCCCGGGCACGGTGCGCACACCGGTGGCATGGCCCAGCAGGTCGCCCGTGCGACGGACGATGGCAAGCCCCAGGCCCAGGCCGCCCTTGCGGTCCTTGCCCCGGTCATCCCCGCGGATGAAGGGCTGGAAGACGGCGTCCTGCCGCTCCGCCGGGATGCCCGGCCCCTGGTCCAGGACCTGCGCCTCCACCACGGCCCCGCGCCGCCGCGCACCCACCAGCACCTTGTCCCCGGTGCCGAAGCGGATGGCGTTGTCCAGCAGCGGGCGCAACATCTTTTCCAGCAGCACCGGGTCACTGCGCACGGCGGCCCTGGTCGCCACCAGCCGCAGGGTGATGCCCTTGGCCGCGGCCTGGGGCGTGAACTCCTCCACCAGCCGGGACAGCAGGGGGCCCAGGGGGACGGCGCCGAGCGAGACCTTGGCCGTGCCGGCTTCCAGCGTCGCCAGGTCCAGCAGCGCGTTGACCTGCCCCGCGCCGGCCTCCAGTGCCTCTTCCAGCCGCTGGGCGAGTTCCAGGTCCTTCGGCGCGGACAGCCGGCCTTCCAGCAGGTGCAGGAACAGCCGCATGGCCTGGAAGGGCTGGCGCAGATCGTGGCTGGCGGCTGCCAGCAGCCGGAAGGTCTGTTGCCCCGCCGGGTCGGGCGTGGCGGGCGGCGGCGGCAGGTCCCGCGCCTTGGCTTCCGCCGCGGCCAGGGCGGCCCGCAGGCTGGCGGCCTCCGCCCGTGCCGCCTGCAATGCCTGGCGGTCGGCGTCCCCCTGCCGGCGCGCCGCTTCCAGGGCCGCCTCGGTCTCGGCAAGCGTTTCCGCCGGGGCGGCACCGATCAGGTTGCGCAGCAGGTTGCGCACGGGGGTCTGTCCTCGGGATGTTGGGCAACGAAGGGCGGGCGGGCCGGGACGGCCCCCGGGCACCGCCGCAGATTAAGCCATGGTCCCGGCAGGGTTGGAAAGCCGTGCTTTCGGTGCACGCGACATCGCGTCGCCCTGCCCATCCGTGCGGCCCGGGGTTGTCTTCCGCCTAGGTCTGTGGCTTGGCCGGGGCATCGCCGGTGCAGAGGAACCGGCGCTCCGCCCCTTCCAGCACCAGGCAGGTCAGGCGGCCGGTGGCATAGGCGCCGGTGTCGATGCCGATTCGGTTGTGGCGGATGTCCGGCGCCTCGGTGATCGTGTGCCCGTGGACGACCACCGCGCCATGGTCGGCGGTGCTGGACAGGAACGGCTCCCGGATCCACAGCAGGTCCTGCTCCTCCTGCCGGTCCAGGGGCACGCCCGGGCGGATGCCGGCATGGGCGAAGACATAGTCGCCCACCTTCAGCCGGCCGCGCAGGGCGCGCAGGAAGGCCAGGTGCAGGGGGGGCAACTGCGCCGCCAGGGCATCCCGCGCCACCTCCAGCCACTCGTCATGGCTCAAGGACGGGTGGCGGTAGACCTCATAGCTCGCCAGGGTCGTCTGCCCGCCGAAGCGCAGCCAGTCATTGCCCACCGCCGGGTCCGCCAGGAAGGCCAGCATGGCCTCCTCATGGTTGCCCTTCAGGAAGATGGCACCGAAGCCCGGGGGCGGGTGGCCGGCCAGCAGGTCCAGCACGCCCCGGCTGTCCGGCCCCCGGTCCACATAGTCGCCCAGGAAGACCAGCGTGTGGTGCAGCCCGGGCGGCGCCGTGGCGGCATCGGCGCGGATGCTGTCCAGCATCTGCGCGGCCAGGTCCACGCGTCCGTGGATGTCGCCGACGACATACAGGCGCTGTCCCGCCGGTACCCGGGCCTGGCGCGGGGCGGCGGGCCTGGCGGCCGGGCGGGGGCGGAATCGGAGCAACGGCAATCGGGTCCGTGGGCGGTCTGTCTCGGGTCCTCAAACACTAGAGTTAATGGGTTGGCGGCAACGAATCCAGGATGGGCGCGAGGGATTGCAGGGGTACCACCACCTCCCGCCGCCCCAGGGCCGGCCAGTGATAGGGCTCGGGCTCCGACGGCGTCACCACATGGAAGGACAGGCGCAGCAACGACCCGGCGCGGAGCTGGGGCAGCAGCCGCGCCATGGCCTCGCAGGCCACGCCCAGGCGGCGGCTTTCCTTGATGCGGGCGAAGCGGGCCAGCATCTCCGCCGCCGCCGGCTCCCCGGCCGCCACCTGGCCGGCTGCGATCTCCGTCAGGAAGGCGGCGAAGCCCGGCTCGCCGAGGTTGGCGCGTTGGCCGGCATCCACCGCGTCGGCCAGGTCGTTGAGCTGCTTGGGCGTGTAGAAGGCCTGCACCGGCCCGTCATCCACCCGCATCAGCACCGGCCGGGACAGGTCGATGGCCCGATCGAAGCCCACATGCAGGCTGGTGCACTGGGCGTCGCGGCGCAGGCTGACGGTCACCCGCTCCCGCCCGCCGCGGTTGTCGCCATAGGCGGGCGTGGCGGTGATGGTGCAGAACCCGTCCGGGCCCTTGCGGGGGCAGACGGCGCTCCAGTCGGGGCCGGGCTTCTCCGCCGCCTCCGGCGCCTGGGGCGGGGCCGACCGGGCCGGGGCGGCCCCCAGCAGCAGCGCGGTGGCAAGGCAGGCGGCAAGGGCGGCGGGACGGAAGGGCAGGGGGGCCATCGGGGCGTTCGACCGGCTGGGGAGGGGTGCGCCATAATCGCCCCTGTCGGCTTGCTGGCCGGTTAACGGGCGCCCCTGCGGTTGACCCGGCAGATGCGCGGGGCCATATCCGGGATCCGGCCGGTCCCCGGCCCCGACAGCGACGGCCTTGACGACACGCCATGAGCCTGAACAGCCATCCCGAATCCCGGCCCTTCCCCCTCAGCCCCGTGGCCCTGAAGATCCTGGGCGACGCGGTGCTGGCCGCCACCCTGCTGCGGGCTGGCGACCTGCCGCCGGAATCGCAGGGGCAGGCCGTTGTCCTGGCCCTTCTGCTGGGCCTGGGCACCAGCATGGCCGCCGGGCTGATGCTGGTGCGCTCCGGCCAGGGCCAGTTGTGGGAGATCACCACCGTCGCCTGCCTGGTGGCCATGACGGTGCTGCTGGCCCTGCACGGGGTGCTGTTCTTCGCCCTGATGTTCGGCGGCATCGCCCTGTGGCGCTGGCGGCAGCTCAATGCCAAGCGGGCGGGGGGCTGAGCCCGCCCCATGCCGCGCACCCTGCTGCTCCTGCTGCTGGCGGCCCTGCTGCTGACCGGCCCCGCCATGGCCGGCGGCAAGAAGCCCACCCGCCCGCCGGACAACGTCCTGCGGATGGAACCCTTCATGATCCCCATCCCCAGCCGCGGCCCCTATGCCATGGCCCGGGTCCAGGCGGACATCGTGTTGCAGGACCCCACCCAGCGCGACCTGGCCCGCAGCCAGCAGCCCCGCATCGTCGGCAAGGTCATCGCCGAAAGCTGGGAGCAGCCGGTGGGCGAGGGCCGGATCACGGCGGAAGACGCCAAGGCCCTCAAGCAGCGCATCCTGGACGCCGCCCGCGCCGCCCTGGGCGACGTGGTGCTGGACGTGCTGCTGGTGTCGTTGGTGGAGCGCTGACCCGGCCCACTCAGGGGCTGGCGGGCCACAGCCGCTGCACGATCCCTTCCGCCACCAGCCCCACCGCCACCCCGGCGGCCACGTCGCTGGGGTAATGCAGCCCCGTGGGCATGCGCGCCGCCGACAGCAGGCCCGCGGCCAGGTAGGCGGGCAGGGCCGCCGCGGGCCAGGCACGGGCGACGGCCGCGGCCACCGCTGCCGCCCCGGCGGCGTGGCCGGAGGGGAGGGAGTGCCAGCTCTTGTCCTTCTTCCCGCGCAGGCGCACCCGGTGGATGCCCTTGTCGTGCAGCAGCACCGGCCGTGACCGGGCCACCGACCGTTTCATCCCGTCCTTCAACAGGGTGGCCGCCGCCAGGGCGCCCAGCACATGGGCCAGCTTTCGTGCCTCCGCCCGGTAGCCGCTGGCCCAGGCCAGGGCCATCAGGCCCGCCGCCCCGGCGAACAGCGGCTCCTGGTCCGTCAGCTCGCTCCAGTCGGCGGCGGCCTGCAAGAATCCGTGGTGGCGGTGGGGGTGGATGGCGCGGGCGGCCCGCAGGTCGGCCCGGGTCAGGGGATTGTCGGTCAGGTAAGTTCCCATGCCCTGGAAACCGTCCCGGGCCGGGAAAGTTGCCCGGGGGCCGCCCGTCAGCCCAACAGGCCCCGGGCTTGGGCGGCCATGCGCAGCACCACGCGCAGCGGCTCCCAGGCCACCAGGGCCTCCGCCTCCGCCAGGGTGGCCCAGCGGGCGTCCAGTACGTCGTCGGCGGCCTGCGGCTCCCCCGCCGCCCAATCCGCCACCACGTCCACGATGGTGTAGTGGAACAGGATGCCCCCGTCCGGGCCCGGCACGATGTTGTCCACGGCGGTCAGCACGCTGGTGGGCGTGGCGGTCACCCCCGTTTCCTCCAACACCTCCCGCGCCGCGGCCTGGAACAGGGTCTCCCCCAGCTCCTGGCTGCCGCCGGGCAGGGACCACTCGCCATAGCCCGGCGGCTTGCCCCGCCGCACCAGCAGCACCCGATCCCCCTTCCAGACGATGCAGCCGACGCCGACGCGGGGATGGGTGGGGTTGGTCATGGCTCGGGGCTCCCGTCACGGTGCCGCGACATTAACCCCTCCTTGACCCCGGTCAAGGCGGGGCGGCCAGATCCGGGATATGCTGGGAGAGTGAAGGAACAGAGGGAGGAAGGGGCCATGACCCAGATCCTCATCATCCAGGGGCATCCGGACCCGGCGGGCGGCCATCTCTGCCATGCCCTGGCGGATGCCTATGCGGCAGGGGCGCGGGCCGGCGGGCATGAGGTGCGGCGGGTGGATGTCGCCGGGTTGGATTTCCCCCTGGTCCGGTCCAAGGCCGAATGGGACGCGGGCCTGCCGCCGCCATCCGTCGCCGCGGTCCAGCCGGACCTGCTCTGGGCCGACCATTTCGTCATCCTCTACCCGCTCTGGCTGGGCTGCATGCCGGCAGTGCTGAAGGGCTTCCTGGAACAGGTGCTGCGCCCCGGCTTCGCCATGGAACGCAGCAGCCCCACCGCCTGGAAAAGCCGGATGAAGGGCAAGTCGGCTCGGGTGGTCATCACCATGGGCATGCCGGCCCTGGCCTATCGCTGGTGGTTCGGCGCCCATTCCCTGCGCTGCCTGAAGCGCAGCATCCTGGGCTTCGTCGGCATCAGCCCCATCCGCGACACGCTGGTGGGCATGGTGGAGGGCCTGACGGAGGCAAAGCGCGCAGCGATCCTGGGCAGGATGCGGGGGTTGGGGGTGCGGGGCGTCTGATCCCGCCGCGCTGGTGCCGTGCCGACGGGATGCCACCCCGTCGGCACGGCGGGTTGCCCGCTTGTCAGCTACCGAAGCTGGCGAAGGCGGTGGTCAGCGCGTCGATGGTGGGCGTCCGGGCCATCCGCCGGTCCAGCGGCACCACCGGGCCCTGGGTCATGCTTGTCGGGTCCACCGTCCAGGTGGGGGCGTCGTTGGGAAGCGGATAGTTCGTCGGGTTCGGGTAGGACAGGAAGCCCCGGCCGACGGCATACAGACCGAACCCGTCCTGGTCCCAGAAGCCGTTGGGGAATCCCGGCGCGGCTGGGCCGCCATACCAGGTGTAAATGTTGGGCGACCCGGCCTGGTTCCACCATTCGTCGCAATACTCGAAATAGAACAGGCCCAGGCACAAGGGCTGGGCCGACGGGGACGCTTCCGGGATGACGTTGGTGATGTTGGTCGCCGCCTTGGCCTCCGTGGCGGAATCGGCATAGATGGTGGACGGATCGTCCGCCACCTTGTGGCCGGTCGCCGGCACGCCCCATTCGGTCAAGATGACCGGCTTCAGGGCCGCCCCGGTCAGGCCGGCATAACCGGGGCCGATGTTCGGGATCGCCCCGAAGACCGGGTCGAAGTTGACCTGCTGGTAGCTGTTCACCCCCCAGAAATCCATGGAGGTGCAGCCGGCCATGTAGGTCGCGGCCTGGCCGCAGATGTTCGGGTCGTCATGCACCGCCATGCCGACCAGCTTCTGGTTCGTGCCCAGGGCCGCCTTGGCCGCTTGGGCCATGGCCTCCACCTGGTCCCACCAGAAGGTGACGGCGGTCGTGTCCGAACCATAGGTGACGACGCCGGAATCCCACTCGTTCTGGATGATGAAGCCCATCACCGCCGGGTGGCCGGCCACCTGGGCCACCGTCTCCGCCAGGACGGACTCCCAGAAGGTGATCTGCGACGCGGGCGTCTGGTCATGGACGGATTTCCAGAACATGGCCTGGGGCAGCGGGATCCCGACCAGGACATAGAGCGGGTCCTGGCCGCCGTTCCAACAGGCGTCCAGGAAGGCCGTGTGTTGGAACTCGTGGCCATAGGGCGGGGCGGGGTAGGTCCCGTCGGGGTTGAGCTGGCGCGACAGCATGGAATAGACGCGGATGGCGTTCACCCCCAGCGCGCGGATCTTCGGCAGGTCGTTCTGCCAGACCCCGGCCCAATCGTTGATGGTCCAGCCATTCGCGGTATAGCTGTCCCAGAACCAGTCGCCCAGGTTGGGCGCGCTGCTGTTCGCGGCGTTGATCGGGCACGGCGAGTAGCAGAGGCCCTTCAGGACCGTGGGCGCTGCCGTGGCGCCGTTCAGCGCCATCGTCAGGCTGGCAGTCGGCGCTGCCCCATCGCTGCCGGCCGTAGCACTGCATGACCAGGACGTTTTGTCGGTGTTGGTCATTTTCTCCCCCTGTTTTCATTGGGCATATGAAATTTGGGGGTAGTAGCCACTCTAAGTCAATGCCCCTTGGGCCATCGATAAACCAAAACGCGAACGGCCCCCGGGTTTCCCCGGGGGCCGTCCGTCGCGCTGACCCCGGCGGGGATCAGTACATGTGCTGGCCGCCGTTGATGGACAGGGTGGAGCCGGTGATGAAACCGGCATTGTCCGCCACCAGGAACAGCACGCCGCGGGCGATCTCCTCCGCCTCGCCCAGCCGTCCGACCGGGATCTTGGCGACGATCTTCTCCAGCACGTTCGGCGGCACGGCGCGGACCATGTCGGTGTTGATATAGCCGGGGGCGATGGCGTTCACGGTGATGCCCTTGGCGGCACCTTCCTGCGCCAGGGCCTTGGTGAAGCCGTGGATGCCGGACTTGGCGGCGGCATAGTTCACCTGGCCGTACTGGCCGGCCTGGCCGTTCACCGATCCGATGTTGACGATGCGGCCGAAGTTCCGCTCCCGCATGCCGTCGATCACGGCGCGGCAGGTGTTGAAGCAGCTGGTCAGGTTCGTCTGGATGACGGCGTTCCACTGCTCGAACGTCATGCGGTGCATGGTGCCGTCCTTGGTGATGCCGGCGTTGTTCACCAGCACGTCCACGGGGCCCAGCTCCGCCTCGATCTTCTTGACGGCTTCCTGGACGGCGCTGAAGTCCGACACGTCGAACTTGTAGGCCTTGATGCCCGTCCGCTCGGTGAACTCCTGTGCCGCCTTGTCGTTGCCGCCATAGTTCGCGGCGACCGTGTAGCCCGCGTCCTTCAGGGCCAGGCTGATCGCCTCGCCGATGCCGCGGGTGCCGCCGGTCACCAATGCCACTCGTGCCATAGTTTTCCCCCCGTTGATGGTCTCTTACGGCCGTCGGTTGCGCCCGCCGTCCCGTCCGCTCAGGATAAGGTCGGGTCGGGTGCCGAGGCTAGCCCCGGGATGGGGGAGGGCTCCCCGCCCTGCCGCCCCCGGGAATTCCGGCCCCCGCCCCGGCACGCCGGCCGGGGCGGGGGGCCGTGTCAGGTCAGTCGCGCTGGACGCAGAGCGCCACGCCCATGCCGCCGCCGATGCACAGCGTGGCCAGGCCCTTCTTGGCGTCGCGCCTCTGCATCTCATGCAGCAGGGTCACCAGCACCCGGGCGCCGGAAGCGCCGATGGGGTGGCCCAGGGCGATGGCGCCGCCATTGACGTTCACCTTGGCCGGGTCCCAGCCCAGGTCCTTGTTCACGGCCATGGCCTGGGCGGCGAAGGCTTCGTTGGCCTCGATCAGGTCCAGCTCGTCGATCTTCCAGCCGGCCTTGCGCAGGGCCTCACGGCTGGCCGGGATCGGGCCGGAGCCCATGACCGCCGGGTCCACGCCCGCCGTGGCCCAGGACACGATGCGCGCCAGCGGCTGGACGCCGCGCTTTGCGGCGCTGTCGGCAGACATCAGCACCAGGGCGGCGGCGCCGTCATTGATGCCCGACGCGTTGCCGGCGGTCACCGTGCCGTCCTTCTTGAAGGCGGGGCGCAGCTTGGCCAGGGCCTCGGCCGTGGTGCCGTGCTTCGGGTATTCGTCCGTGTCGACGATCACGTCACCCTTGCGGCCGGCGATGGTCACCGCCGCGATCTCATCCTTGAACCTGCCGGCCTTCTGGGCGGCCTCGGCCTTCTGCTGCGAGGCGGCGGCGAAGGCGTCCTGCTCCTCACGGGTGATCTGCCACTTCTCGGCCACGTTCTCCGCCGTCTGGCCCATGTGGTAGCCGTGGAAGGCGTCGAGCAGCCCGTCCCGCAGCATGGTGTCCACCATGGCGGCGTCACCCATCTTGGTGCCGGACCGCAGGTGCATCACGTGGGGCGCCTGGCTCATGCTCTCCATGCCGCCGGCGACGATCACGTCGGCATCGCCCAGGGCGATGGCCTGGTAGCCCAGCGCCACGGTGCGCAGGCCGGAACCGCAGAGCTGGTTGATGGCGTAAGCCGTGCGCTCCACCGGGATGCCGGCCTTCACGGCGGCCTGGCGGGCGGCGTTCTGGCCGGTGCCGGCGGCCAGAACCTGGCCCAGCACCACCTCGCTCACCTCGGCGGCGTCGGTCTTGGCCCGGGCAAGGGCTTCACGGATGGCGACTTCCCCCAGGAAAGAGGCGGGGACGCTGCTCAGCGAACCGTTGAAGGAGCCGATCGGCGTACGCGCCGCACCGGCGATGACGACCTCAACCATGACTGTTCCCTCTCTCAAGCGGGCATTATGGGCCTGGGCAGGCGCCTGGGAGATTAGGCGGAGTCGTGCAGCATCCGCAAGGATTCGGGGGGCGCGTCCAGTGCCCGCGACAATTATTGCGGTAAGTCAAGAATGGCGGATCTTTGACGGTACCTCTTCGGCACCACTTTCCCTCTCCCGCGGCGGCGCTTTCAGGGCGAAGACAAGGATGAACTCTGCCTCACCGCCCATGGCCGCGGTGACGATGGTGGACACTTGGCGCCGGCCCGGCGCGGACCCGCCGCAGCCCGTCCCAGGCCTGTCCCCTCCCGGGCTGGCTGCCCCGAAGCAGTCGGGCAGGCAGGGCCGTTCGGGCCCGCGTCACCCCGCCTGGGGTGGCGCGGTGTCCCACGCCTGTCCCACCCCTTGCCCTGCACGCGCTGTTAGAGCAGAAGTCGTAAGGCCAGCTACCGCCTTTGGAGAGGATGATGTACCACGCCGAAGCCCTGCCGACGATGATCGACTTCCTCCGCGGGATCGGGATGGCTGTGGAGGTGGGGGCGGAAGGTGCCGCGGACGGCTTCCTGCCCGGGATCAACATCCATGGTGGGGTGATCCATGTGGACCCGGAGACCCTGGTCGGTTCCGGCGACCTGCTGCATGAGGCCGGCCACATCGCCATCGTGCCCCGCCGGTTCTGGCCCCGGCTGAACAAGGACCTGCACGCGGACATGCTCGCCGCCTTCGCCGCGGAGCCGGGCCCCACCCCGGACCCGGCCATCGCCGAGGCCACCAGCAACGACGAGGTGATGGCCCAGGCCTGGTCCTATGCCGCCGCCCTTGCCATGGGCGTCAGCCCGGAAAGCATCTTCTTCCCTGGTTCCTACCGGGTCGGACCCTATGAGGGCACGCACCCCATGCTGGCCTGGCTGGAACGGGGCACCCACCTCGGCCCGCTGGCCCTGGCCCGCGCCGGCATGGCCGGCTACCCCGCGCTCTTCTCCTTCATGGGCCACAACGGCCTTGCACCGTTCCCGACCATGGCGAGGTGGGTGCAGGAGTAATGCCAAGCGCATGGGTCGCTGACCGATGCGCTTGCAGGCCGGCGACCGCCGGCCCGCGCCCGATCCTTTTCACAACAGGTGGCGCGTAAGCCAAGCCCGCGGATGCGGGCGCCCGGCGCCCGATACCAAGCGCATGAGTTTTTGAATCATGCGTTTGGAGGCCGGCGACCGCCGGCCCGCGGGCCCATGCCCGCGTGAGCCAAGCCGCCGGATGGCGGCGCCCGGCGCTTGAGGGGCCGTTGATCGGCCACGATCAACGGCGGCTGGTATGAGGGGCCGTTGATCGGTCATGATCAACGGCGGCTGGTATAGGGCCTGGGCAAAGCAAAACCCCCGTCCCTTGCGGGACGGGGGCTTCGGCACTCAACCCTGGTCGAATGCTCAGCCGGCCTCGGCCTGGCGCTCGGCGCGCTTGCGGTCGTTCGGGTCCAGCAGCTTCTTGCGCAGGCGGATGGACTTGGGCGTGACCTCCACCAGCTCGTCGTCCTGGATGTAGGACAGGGCCTTCTCCAGGGTCATGCGGATCGGCGGCGTCAGGGTGACGGCCTCGTCCTTGCTGGTGGTGCGGATGTTGGTCAGCTTCTTGCCCTTGAGGACGTTGACCTCCAGGTCGTTCTCGCGGGTGTGCTCGCCCACGATCATGCCCTCATAGACCTTCCAGCCCGGCTCGATCATCATCGGGCCGCGGTCCTCCAGGTTCCACAGGGCATAGGCCACCGCCTCGCCGTCGGAGTTGGAGATCAGAACGCCGTTGCGGCGGCCGGGGATCGGGCCCTTGTAGGGGGCGTAGTCGTGGAACAGCCGGTTGATGACGCCGGTGCCGCGGGTGTCGGTCAGGAACTCCGACTGGTAGCCGATCAGGCCGCGGGACGGCACGTAGAACACCAGCCGCAGCTTGCCGGCGCCCGACGGCTTCATCTCCACCATCTCGCCCTTGCGCTCGTTGAGCTTCTGGACGACGACGCCGGAGAACTCCTCATCCACGTCGATCACCACCTCCTCGATGGGCTCCAGCCGCTGGCCGGTGGTGGCATCGGTCTTCATGACCACGCGGGGGCGGCTGATGGACAGCTCGAAGCCCTCGCGGCGCATGGTCTCGATCAGGATGCCCAGCTGCAGCTCGCCGCGGCCCGCCACCTCATAGGCGTCGGAATTGTCCGTCTCGCGGATGCGCAGGGCCACGTTGCCCTCCGCCTCGCGGAACAGCCGGTCGCGGATCATGCGGCTGGTGACCTTGTCGCCCTCGCGGCCCGCCAGCGGGCTGTCATTGACCGAGAAGGTCATGGCCAGGGTCGGCGGGTCGATGGGCTGGGCCGGCAGGGCCTCGTCCACCGCCATCTCGGCGATGGTGTCGGCCACGGTGGCCTTGGTCAGGCCGGCGATGGCGACGATGTCGCCCGCCTGCGCCTCTTCCACCGGCACGCGCTCCAGCCCGCGGAAGGCCAGCACCTTGGAGGCGCGGCCCTGCTCGATCAGCTTGCCGTCGCGGTCCAGGGCCTTGATGGCCATGTTGGTGCGGACCCGGCCGGACTGGATGCGGCCCGTCAGGATGCGGCCCAGGTAGGGGTTGGCCTCCAGCGTGGTGGCCAGCATCTTGAAGGGCGCGTCGGCGCTGTCGACCTTCGGCGCCGGCACATGGCGCACCACCAGCTCGAACAGCGGGGTCAGGTCCTTGCGCTCATCGTTCAGGTCCACCACGGCCCAGCCGTTGCGGCCCGACGCGAACAGGGTCGGGAAGTCCAGCTGCTCGTCGCTGGCGTCCAGGCTGGCGAACAGGTCGAAGATCTCGTTGTGGACCTCGTCGGGCCGCGCGTCCTGGCGGTCGATCTTGTTGACCACCACCATGGGGCGCATGCCCAGCTTCAGGGCCTTGCCCAGCACGAACTTGGTCTGGGGCAGCGGCCCCTCGGCGCTGTCCACCAGCAGGCAGACGCCGTCCACCATGTTCAGGATGCGCTCCACTTCACCACCGAAGTCGGCGTGGCCGGGGGTGTCCACGATGTTGATGCGCACGTCGTTCCAGACGACGCTGGTGCACTTGGCCAGGATGGTGATGCCGCGCTCACGCTCCAGGTCGTTGCTGTCCATGGCCCGCTCCGCGACCTGCTGGTTCTCGCGGAAGGTGCCGGACTGCTTGAGGAGCATGTCGACCAGCGTCGTCTTGCCGTGGTCGACGTGCGCGATGATGGCGATGTTGCGCAATTCCATAAGGGTCAGCCTTGGTCCGGGCGCGCTGCCTGCCAAGGCCGGGACCGGCCCAAAGGTGCGCGCATGAAAAACGCCCGGCAACTTTCCCCAAGGGGAAGGGAGCCGGGCTGTTCGTGTCGCGGCGCAATATAGCGATGGCGCCCCGCCCCGGAAAGGGTCGGGGCCGCAAGGCCGCCCCGCGTTTTCGCGGGCGGCCCAGGAATGTCGCAAGATCAACGTGCCAGCCGCCGCCATCCCCTGGCCGCGCAAGCCAAGCGGCCGGTGGCAACACCCGCCACAAGCACGCGGATGCATGCTCTAGAAGGAGTTAGCCCGTCCGTATAAACCAGAGCGGCGGGCCGGAATTCCCCGACCCGCCGTCACGGAGGAAAGTGGCATGACGAAGATGCCATTTCTCCTGGTGCTCCGGTTTCCGTTCTGGCGGGGGCGTGTCATCCACGTCACCGTCATGATCGGCCGGCCCTAGGAGCGGGCGGGGTGGTGTAGGAGCACCGCCCCGCCTACCTCCCGACTATACGCGGGACCGCCCCCCCTTTCAATGCAAGCGTAGGTGCCCTTCATGGCCCCTGCCGTTCGGGCGAGGGGTTTGTTCGTGCCATACCCCTGTCGTGCGTGTTGGAAGACGGTTGCCGCCCCGCTACGGTCGGGTGTGGTCAGGACCGGGGGTCGAGGAAGGGTTGCACCAGGCATGAAGCTGTCGATGTTCCGGCGCCGTCCCGCGCTGCTGGCCCTTGCGGCCTGCCTGGCACCCGCCCTGGCCTGCCCCGCCCCGGCGCAGGAACCCCCGGCCCCGGCCCCCGCCGACGAGACCGCCGATAGCCCGGCAGAGGCCACGCCCTACACCGTCGCCATCAAGGGGGTGGAGGAGCATGACCAGCTCACCACCCTGCTGGAGGAGGTTTCCCGCCTGGTGGCCCTGCGGGAACAGCCGCCGCCCTCGCCCGTGGGCCTGCGCCGCCGGGCGGAGGCGGACCGGGAGCGGCTGGCCGCCGCCCTGCGCTCCGCCGGCTATTTCGACGCGGTGATGGACATCGACGTGGACGTGGAGACCAGCCCCGCCCTGGTGACCATCACCATCGAGGAGGGGCCGCGCTACACCGTCTCCTCCGTCAGGCTGGAGGACGCCAAGGGCCAGCCCCTCCCCACCGACGTGCTGAAGGCGGAGGACCTTGGCCTGGGCAAGGGCGCCCCCGCCCGCGGGCCGGACGTGCTGGCGGCGGAGGACCGCATCACCCCCCGCTTCGCCGAGCGGGGCTATGCCTATGCCCGGGTGGTGGACCGGCGGCTGGTGGTGGACCACATCGCCAGGACCATGGACGTGACCTTCCAGGTGGACCCCGGCCTGCCCATCAAGTACGGCGACCTGAGCATCCAGGGCCTGGAGGACGTGGAGGCGAAGGCGGTGCGCCGCCGCATCCCCTGGAAGCCCGGCGACCCCTACCGCCCGCTCCAGCTGGAAGAGGCGCGGGAGGATCTGGCGGAACTGGGCGTCTTCTCCAGCGTCCGCCTGCGGCTGGCGGACCAGCCCATGCCCGACGGCACCGCGCCGGTGGAGGTGATCGTCCAGGAACGGGACATGCGCTTCATCGGCTTCGGCGCCACCTACGGCACCGACGACGGCTTCGGCGCCAACGCCTATTGGGGCCACCGCAACCTGCTGGGCGGGGCGGAGAACTTCCGGGTGGGCGCCACCATCGCCGGCATCGGCCGCAACAGCACGACCGACGCGGGGGAGTTCGACTACGACCTGACGGCCACCTACCGGGAACCGGATTTCCTCAGCCGCAACCAGTCCCTGACCCTTTCCAGCAGCGCCGTGCTGGAGCACCCGGACGCATACCGCCGGAAGGCGCTGGTGCTGAGCGGCATCGTGGAACGCCCCATCTCCGACGACATCACCGCCAGCCTGGGCGTCACCTTTGAGCAGAGCCAGGTGACGGAGAACGAGCAGCGGACCAACAACACCCTGTTCGGCATCCCGGCGGCCCTGACCATCGACAAGAGCAACGACCTGCTGAACGCCACGTCCGGCTGGCGGTTCAGCGCCGCGGCCACGCCCTACCTGGCGGCCTTCGGCGACAGTTCCAGCTTCACCATCGCCCGGTTCCAGGGCAGCGCCTATCTGGGCCTGGGCGACACGGACAACTACGTCCTGGCCGGCCGGGCCGTGTACGGCTTCATCGTCGGTGGCGGGCTGCTGGACGTGCCGGCGGACAAGCGGTTCTACGCCGGGGGCGGCGGTTCTATCCGCGGCTATGGCTACCAGAAGGTGGGCCCCCGCGACGCGGAGAACGATCCCCAGGGCGGTCTTTCCCTGTTCGAGGCCAGCATCGAGATGCGCATCAAGGTGGCGGAAAACATCGGCATCGTGCCCTTCATCGACGCCGGCAACGTCTATGAATCCGAGTATCCAAGCCTGTCCGACGGGCTGCGCTACGGCGCCGGCATCGGCGTGCGCTACTACACCCCCGTCGGCCCCATCCGGGTGGACGCGGCGGTGCCCCTGCGGCGGCAGTCGGGGGACAACAGCTTCCAGCTCTATGTCAGCATCGGCCAGGCGTTCTGAAGGGCCCCATCAGCATGTCCAGACCGTTGCGCATCACCCTTTACGTCATCGGCGGCCTGATCGGCCTCATCCTGCTCATCGTCGTGGGCGTCGGCGGCTGGCTTTCGACCGGCAGCGGTCGCGACTTCGTGGTCAGCCAGCTTGAGGCCAACGTGCCCGGCCTGAAGGTCGAGGGGGCCCAGGGCTCCGTCTTCGACCTGACCGCCGACCGCATCACCCTGTCCGACCGGGACGGCGTCTGGCTGACCATCGACAAGCCCCAGCTCGACTGGTCCGCCCTGGCGCTGGCCGGCCGCACGGTGGAGGTGAACCGCCTCGCCGCCGGCCGGGTGGAGGTGGCCCGTGCCCCGGTGTCCGAGCCCAAGCCGGAGGAACCGGACGACGGCCAGCCCTTCCGCCTGCCCGTCGCCATCGAGCTGGAACAACTCGACCTGCCCCGGATTGAGCTGGGCCCCGGCCTGCTGGGCGGGCAACAGGCGGTCCTGGCCGCCAAGGGGGCGGCGGAGATCCCGGCGGGGGAGGTTGGCGGCCATGTCAACCTGACCGTGGACCGGATCGATGAGAACCCGGGCCGCGCGGTGCTGGACGCCACCTACGTGCCCGGCAGCACCCTCGCCCTCGACCTGAAGGTGGAAGAGCCGGCGGGCGGGGTGGTGTCGGAACTGCTGGACATCCCCGGCCGGCCGCCGGTCACCGCCACCCTCACCGGCAAGGGCCCGCTCACCGACTGGACCGGCAAGCTCACGGCACTCGCGGGCGACGTGGCGAACCTGGAGGCGGAGGCCCGCATCCGCCCGGCCAATGGCCGCTTCACCTTCGGGCTGGAGGCCGACGGCAACATCCAGGCCCTGCTGCCCGACGCGGCCGCCGACCTGGTGGGGCCGAAGCTTGCCCTGGGCGCCGGCGGCCTGATCATCCCGGGGGAGCTGGTCAACCTGGACGGCATCGGCATGACCACCGCCGCCGGCCGCCTGTCCGGCGGCGGGCAGTACGCGCTGAACACGGACCGGCTGGACCTCGGCCTGGTGTTCGAGGCGGCGGAGGACTCCACCCTGCACCAGGTGGTGGCGGAGCCCGTGTTCCGGGAAGGGCGGGCGGAGCTGCGCGTCACCGGCACCACCCGCCTGCCCCGATTCGACCTGGAACTCGCCCTGCAGGACCCGGCCTTCCGACAATACGCGGCCCAGGCGCTGACCCTGGTCGCCTCGGCGGTGCCGCAGGGCAATGACCGGAACCGCATGCTGGTCACGGCCAAGGCGGCGTTCGATCGGCTGGGCGGCGACGACGTCCGCCTCGCCCCCGTGGCAGGGCCCAAGGCGGGGCTGGACCTCCAGGCCCTCATCGACGCCAACAATGGCGCCATCCGCCTGGACCGGCTGGTGCTGGACAGCGCCGGCCTCGATGCCACGGCCGAGGGCACGGCGCAGGATTGGGGCCGCGGCGCCCTGGACGCCACGGCCCGGCTCACCGCCCCCGACCTGGGCACCCTCAGCGCCCTGGCGGGCCGCGACCTGGGCGGGGCCCTGACCGCCGACCTGAAGGCCACCCGCAAGGACGGCACCCTGACCGCCCGGCTGGACGCAAGGGGCAAGGCCCTGGCCACCGGCACCCCGGCGGCTGACGCCCTGCTGGGGCCGGAGACCACCCTGGCCGGCACCGTCACCCAGGCCGGCGACACCACCCGCGTGCAGGACCTCGCCCTCACCAGCCCGCGGGCGGAGGTACGTGGCAACGCCACCCTGCGGGGTGACCGGCTCACCGCCGAAGGCAACGCCCGCCTGCCAGACCTCGCCCCCCTGGGTCAGGCGCTGGAAACGCCCATGGCCGGCAGCGGAAGGCTGGAGGCACGGGCGGAGGGCCCGCTGGACGCCCTCACCGTCAACGCCACCCTGAACGGCGAGGGGCTGGACATCGCCGGCCGGAACCTGGGCACGGCCCGGCTGGCGGTGGAGGCGGCGGAGGTGCCCCGCGCCCCCCGCGGCCGGGTGGACGGCGCCACCAGCCTGAACGGGCAGCCCGTCACCCTGGGTGCCCGCTTCTCCCTTGGCGAGCAACGCCTGGCCCTGTCCGACCTGGCCGCCACCGTGGGCCCCAACCGGCTGGCGGGGGAAGTGGCGGCGGACCTCGCCTCCGGCACCGCCGTGGGGCGGGTGGGGGCGGAGCTGCCGGACCTGGGCCCGCTGGGGGAGCTGGCGGGGCAGCGCCTCGCCGGCACCGGCGACGCCACCATCCGGCTGGAGGCGCCGGGCGGCCGCCAAGCCATCCTGGTGGACGCCACCCTCGCCAACCTGGTGCGGCGGGTGGAGGACGAGGCCCAGAACCTCGGCCGCCTGACCCTGACCGGCCGCGTGGCCGATGCCACGGGCACGCCCAACCTGGACGTGGCCCTGCGCGCGGCGGACATCAGCAGCGGCAGCTTCCGCCTGGACACGGTAACCGCCACGGCCAAGGGCCCCCTGACCAACACGGCCATCGCCCTGGACGCCGCCGGCCGCGGCGCGCGGCCCGTCAGCCTGAGCGGCGCCGGCACCCTGGCCCGCAATGCGGCGGGGGAGACGCGGGTGGCCCTGGACCGGCTGTCCGCCCGCATCCAGGACACCCAGTTCCGCCTGGCCCAGCGCGCCACCATCACCAGCGCGGGGGACCGGCTGGCGGTGGACGGCCTCGCCCTGGTCTCCGGCAATGCCCGGCTGGCGCTGGACGCCGACATCACGGGCAAGACGCTGGAGGGGCGGCTCGCCCTCACCCGCGTGCCCCTGGCCTGGGCCCGGCTGCTGGACCCGACCCTGACGCTGGAGGGCGACCTGAACGGCCAGGCCACCCTGGCCGGCACGGTGGCGGACCCGCGGGGCGACCTGGGCTTCCGGCTCAGCGGCTTCCGCATCTCCCCCGCCGCCCGCGGCGGTCCGGGCGCGCTGGGGGCGACCCTGGACGGCACCTGGCGCAACGGCCGCCTTGCCCTCACCTCCCGCGCCACGGCGGACGGCGGCGGGGTGGACCTGACGGCCAAGGGTGACATCCCCCTGATCCTGGCGGGCAGCGCCTTCGCGGTGGAGCTGCCGCAGGACCGGCCCGTCAGCGGCAGCGTGGACGGGCGGGTGGAGCTGTCCCGCCTGAACGACTTCCTGGCCGGCTCAGGCGACCGCATCCGCGGCGGGCTTGCCGTGGACCTGACCCTGGGCGGCACCCTGGCGGACCGGCAGCTGGCCGGCACGGTGCAGCTCCTGAAGGCCCGCTATGAGAACCAGCAGTGGGGCACCATCATCCGCGACATCGACGCCACCCTGGTGGGCGACCCGCAGGGGCTGGTGGTCCGCAGCTTCACCGGCCGGGCAGGGCAGGGGACGTTGGGGGCAAGCGGGGCCATCCGCTTCGACCCCGCCCTGGCCGAGCGCCAGATCGACTTGCGCCTCACCGCCGACCGGGCGCTGCTGGCCAACACGGACCTGGCCACCGCCACCGCCGGGGCGGACATCGCCGTCACGGGCAGCTTCCAGCAGATGCTGGTGGCCGGCCGGGTGGACGTGCGGGAGGCGCGGGTGCGCATCCCCGACAAGCTGCCGCCCCAGGTGGCCGACCTGAAGATCATCGAGAAGAACGCCCCGCCCCCGCCGCCACCGCCGGGGGAGCTGGCGGACAACCGGGCCCAGCCGCCGCCCGCCGTCACCACCGCCGGCAGCGGCGCCCAGGACAGCGGCTCCTCCGAGGGGCTGGGGACCCCCGGGGGCCTGCCCGTGTCCCCCACCGACCCGGCCGCCGCCCCGGCGGAGACGGTGATCGCCCTGGACCTGGACGTCACCGCCCCCAACCAGGTCTATGTCCAGGGCCGCGGCCTGGACAGCGAGTTCCAGGCGGACCTGGAGGTGAAGGGCACCACCGCCCAGCCGCTGGTGACCGGTGAGGTGACCCTGGTGAAGGGCGACCTGTCGGTCCTGGGCCAGACCTTCACCCTGGCCCGCGCCAACCTGACCTTCCTGGGCGACGGCACGCTGGAGCCCAACCTGGACGTGGAGGCCCGCACCCAGCGCGGCGACATCACCGCCATCATCGACGTGGAGGGACGGCCGTCGAAGCCCGTGGTCAAGCTGACATCCGAGCCGCCCTACCCGGAGGACGAGGTGCTGGCCCGGCTGCTGTTCAACCGCGGCGCCGGCCAGCTCTCCGCCTTCGAGGCCCTGCAACTGGCCCAGAGCGCCGCCCAGCTCACCGGCCTGATCGGCGGCGGGCCCGGGGTGCTTGACAAGGTGAAGCAGTCCCTGGGCGTGGACCGGCTGGAAATCCGCGGCAGCGAGAGCGGGGAAGGGCTGGGCACCGTCGCCGCCGGCCGCTATGTGGGCCGCCGCACCTATGTGGGCGTGGAACAGGAATTGGGCACCGGCCAGAGCAAGGCCACCGTGGAGTATGAGCTGACCGACAACATCAAGGCCCGCGGCGAGGTGGGCACCGAAAGCAAGGTCGGCGTGCAGTTCGAGTGGGATTACTAAGGCCGATGGAAGACGTCGCTCGCGAGTGGGATTTTTATAGCAATCCGATACGGATAGGTATATTTCTATAGTGAATTGCATGAAGCCTGAGGTGGCTGAGATGGATTATTCAAAAATAGCACCAGGTACTTTTACCGCAATCGAACATTTAGCGCCGAGCGGGAGTAATTTGCCCGGAGCGGCCAAGATGTTGGGAATGGTGGCATCTTCTGCCGGATCGCCCAAGACCTTACTTTTCCTTAGAACGCACGAGCACGCAGAGTTTTCTCAAATGCCTGCTCATGGCATAACAATAAATCAGAACAGCGGTCGTATAAGAACGGCGATTTGCCCGATTGAGAAAATAGGGGTGCTGGCTTCACATCCAGGCGTAAAATTCATTTATCCATCTGTGCAACTCAAGCCGAAGATGGATCGAGCGCTTAAATTGATAAATTTCCCATCGTTTCAAGTAAAAACCAATCTAACTGGAAAAGGAGTCATCATCGGTATAGTCGACTCAGGTATTGATGGAAGGCACCCTATGTTTGATGGGCGCATTGAAGCTGTTTGGGATCAAACAATTCCCGGCATCACTGTCGCTGAAGGTGATTATGGGCATGAACTTACCGGGCACGCTATATCTAAAGCCCGGGATGAGAACGGACATGGTACTCATGTAGCAGGTATCGCAGCCGGTGCGCACCTGCAGTACCAAGGTGTGGCACCGGAAGCAAAACTGGTAATCGTCAAAACAGATTTCCAAAATGCCCACATCGCGGACGGAATTCGCTACATTTTCCGCGTCGCAAAGTCTTTAGGAATGCCTGCTGTCGTGAATCTGAGCTTAGGGGGGCATTTCGACGCTCATGATGGAACAGATGCGTTATCGGAGTTGATTAATGACGTCTCCGGTCCTGGAAGACTGGTGTGCTGTGCTGCTGGAAATGAGGGTGACGATGACATCCACGCATTGACTGAATTGCGGGGCCACTCCCCCGACGCAATCCAGTTCCGCCTTCAGTCAAATGGGAACACGCCGGCAGAGGCGGTTCTGAACTGCTGGTATGGAGGCAGCGAACCGCTGGAGCTTGCAATCGAGTCACCGATCGGCCAAGTAACACCATGGTTTTCTGCTGACACTTCAGCGACTGGCGTAGAAACACTCTATCTGGCGGCAAACAGAATTATTATTGATGGTAGACGAGATATTGCCAATGGGGATTATCAGGTTTTAATTAGCATTCTACCAAGCAGCATTCAATTAGGAACTGTGTGGAGATTGCACCTTCGGAATCGGAGTTCAGCAAACGTTAAAGTGCATATGTGGGCAATGGCGGATGAAGGTAACGTAACATTCCGCCCTCCTCATGCATATGACGGTTTTAAAATCGGGTCGCCGGGAAGTGCGTCCAGTGCCATCACGGTGGCCAGCATCACCAGTCGGGATAGTTGGACCGATATCACCAACACCCGCAGGAGCTCTGCGATGCCTCTTGGCGCGATTTCACCTTACTCCAGCCCAGGCCCACTCCGGAATGGAAAGCTCAAGCCGGATTTGGCGGCGCCAGGCGCGTTTCTGATTTCTGCGATGTCGGCTCAGTCTGGTGCGAATGTCGACGACAGTTACAAAATTGACACCTATCTGAGGGCGAATGCGGGAACCAGCATGGCCTGCCCTGTTATAACTGGGCTGTGCGGGCTCTTATTGCAGCGTGATCGGATGCTGGACCCGTATAGTGCTCGGCGTTTGCTCACGTCAGCGGTATCGCCAATGCCCGGGTTTGATCGACGTTATGGATTTGGGATCATTGACGCCGCGGCGCTTTGAGCTTAGGGTCTGTCGTGAGGTGAAAATGTTACCCGCTAAGATCGACTCGGCACTTGCTATTGAGCTGGCCTCATCGAGCGGCAAGGGGACTTTCCCTGTCTTCTTGCGCGTCGATCTTCCTACGCCTCGTGACGGCGTTGATATTCTCGCCAGGGCCGGGGTGAAGGGTGCTGGTGAGCAGCGAGTCTTGACGGCTGAATTGAGCAAGACAGAAATCGCAGCGCTGACAGACCAGCGATGGGTCCGATCGATAAGTCTCTCCAGGGTATCCCGACCATTGCGACGGATTGGTTAATTCAATCAAGTCATTGTGATTGTCAGGGGCGGGCGGGGATTGAACTATCGCCCCCGCCCCTGAGGCTCACGCCCGGCTGACGAAGTACGCGTTGACCGGGTCATGCTCCAGCCGGTGGCAGGTGATGTCACGGAAGCCGGCCTCCCGCAGCATGTTCTCCGCCAGCTCCACCCCCCACATGGTGCCCAGGCCCGCCCCGCCCTGGCCCAGGGACACGGGCATGCAGTGCAGGGTGGACATGGCATAGAGCAGGGGCGCGAACGGGTTCTCCAGGTTCCGCTCCAGGAAGCTGGACCCGCCGATGTCCTGCATCAGGTAGGTGCCGCCCGGCTTCAGCGACCGGGCGATGCCGCGCAGCAGGCCCGCCGGGTTCTTCTGGTCATGCACCGCGTCGAAGGTGGTGATCAGGTCGAAGGCCTCCGGCTCGGCGAAGTCGCTCAGGTCCCGCGCCTCGAAGAACACGTTGGTCAGGTTCCGCTCCCGCGCCATGCGCCAGCCGGCGTCCAGCGCGTCCTCGCACAGGTCCAGGCCCACGAAGCGGCTTTTGGGGAAGCGCTCCGCCATGGCCAGCAGGGCCCGGCCCTGGCCGCAGCCGGCATCCATCACGGCGATGCCCTGCCCCAGCCGTTCCAGGACCCCCGGCACCAGGGGCAGGATGGCGGTGAACAGGTGGGCGACGACGGACTGGGCGCTTTCCTCCGCCATGCAGGCGTGGAAGCAGGGATACTCGTGGTAATGGGTGCCGCCGCCCTTGTGGAAGCACTCCACCACCCGGTCCATGGCCCGGGTGGCCACGGGCAGCAGCTGGGCGGTGACCGCCAGGTTGGTGCCGCTGGCGTCGGTCAGGAAGGGCACGTGTTCCGCCGGCAGGCGGTAGGTGCAGGCGGCGGCGTCATACTCCACCACCCCCGCCGTCACCATGACGGCCAGCCATTCCCGCACATAGCGCTCATCCAACCTGGCGGCGTCGGCCACCTGCTGGCTGCTGGCGGCGGGCAGGGCGGCCATGGTGTCGAACAGGCGGGTCTTGTGGCCGATGGCGGCCATCATGGAAACGGCGGCGCCGTTCATGAATTCCACCATCCGCCCCATGAACTGCTCGGACCGGGCCTGGTCGAAGGTGGTGGCGGTGGTACCGATGGTCTGTCGCGTTTCCGCCTGGATTTGGGTATCCGGCATGACTTACTCCCTATAACCGGGTCGAAACCGACCCGTTTTCTTGCCAAACTGGAATTGGCCGGACCGTGCCGGCGGCCCTGGACATACGCCCGCCGCGCAAGCCACCGTGAGGGACGGACCGGCCAGGACCGGGGCTCCCGTGCCAAAACCCCACTATCCTCATGGGGAATGGCCCAAGGGGGGGATGGGAGGTGCCGTATGGCTACCCCGCGCGTCACCATCGACCTGCTGGCCATGCCGGAGGCGGCGTCCTCCTGCCTCTACGGCCTGTTCGACATCTTCAGCTTCGCCGGCGTCCTCTGGTCCCAGATCATGGGGGAGGGGGCGTGCGAGCCGCTGATGGACGTGCGCATCGTGGCGGCGGAAAAGCGGCCCTTCCACTGCCTGGGCGGTGTCCCGGTGGAGCCGCAGGCCGGCTTCGCCGACGGCCTGTCCCGCGCGGTGCTGGTGGTCCCGGACATCCTGGTGCCCCTGGACCAGCCTTTGCCGGAGCGGCTCCGGCCGGAGGTGGAGTGGGTCCGGCGGAGTTATGAGAACGGCGCCATCGTCTGTTCCGTCTGCACCGGCACCCTGATGCTGGCGGCCACGGGCCTGCTGGACGGGGAGGAGGCCACCAGCCACTGGGGCTTCATCGAGCCCATCCGCCGCTTCTACCCCGCCGTGAAGCTGCGGCCGGAGCGCATCCTGGTCCCCGCCGGGGACGGGCACCGGCTGGTCACCGCCGGCGGTTCCGCCTCCTGGAACGATCTGGCCCTCTACCTCATCGCCCGCTTCTGTGGGGAGAGGCATGCCGTGCAGACGGCCAAGGTGCTGCTGATCTCCGGCCACCAGGAAGGCCAGCTCCCCTATGCCGCCATGGCCCGCAGCCGGCAATATGCCGACCCCGCCATCGCCGCGGCCCAGTCCTGGATCGCGGAGAATTACGCCCGGCCCAACCCGGTGGCGGGCATGCTGGCCTGCACCGGCCTGCCGGAGCGCACCTTCAAGCGCCGCTTCAAGGCCGCCACCGGCTTCACGCCCCTGGAATATGCCCAGACCCTGCGGCTGGAGGAGGCGAAGCAGGCCCTTGAGTCCACCGACGCCTGCATCGACCAGGTGGGCCTCTCGGTGGGGTATGAGGACCCGGCCTTCTTCCGCAGCCTGTTCAAGCGCAAGACCGGCTTGACCCCCAGCCAGTACCGTCGCAAATTCGCCGGCCTGCGCCCGCCGCCGGTGCCCCTGCCCCGGCGGGAAGTGGTGCCGGCGGGCTGACCGGATGACGCGCGGACGACCCTGACGATCGGCCGTCCTGTGATCGCGCGTATTAGGATGCTGCGTCGCAATAGGCCCAGCCTATCGTCATAATCGGAAGTTCCGATTTGAAATATCAAGGCGGTGGGGCCATTTCTGGAACCGTTCAAGGCGGTTGCCTTGGGCGCGGATGCTGCTGTGCCCACCGATGACCGCCACTGCAAGATCGCGATCCTGCGCAACATTCCCGGAGCTTCATAGCATGCTGACCGTCGGCGACAAGTTTCCCGCGTTCGACCTGAAGGCCGTCGTTTCCACCGACCCGAAGACCGCTTTCACCCAGATCAGCAACGAGACCCACAAGGGCAAGTGGCTGGTCGTGTTCTTCTGGCCGAAGGACTTCACCTTCGTCTGCCCGACCGAGATCGCTGCCTTCGGCAAGCTGAACGGTGAGTTCGCGGACCGTGACGCCCAGGTGCTGGGCGCCTCCACGGACTCCGAGTTCGTGCACCTGGCCTGGCGGCAGAACCATGCCGACCTGAAGGACCTGCCGTTCCCCATGCTCGCCGACATCAAGCGCGAGCTGTCCACCGAGCTGGGCATCCTGGACAAGAACGAGGGCGTCGCCCTGCGCGCCACCTTCATCGTGGACCCGGAGGGCATCATCCGCTTCGCCTCCGTCCATGACCTGTCCGTGGGCCGCAACGTGAACGAGGTGCTGCGCACCCTCGACGCGCTGCAGACCGATGAGCTGTGCCCCTGCAACTGGCAGAAGGGCGAAGAGGTCCTGAAGGTCGCCTAAGCTCCCCCCGGGCGCGACCTTCCGGAAGGCGGGCGCCGCACCTCCCCCCAATCGCGGCGCCCGCCCCCCTCCATTCCCAAGACATTCCTGGTTTTCCTGATGCGGACGTGCCCCCGGGCACGCGTCCCCGGAGTCATCCCATGTCCATCGACGCGCTGAAGCAGACGCTTCCCGACTATGCCAAGGACCTGAAGCTGAACCTCGGGTCCGTCATCACCACCTCTTCCCTGACCCCGGCCCAGGCCTGGGGCACCGCCGTGACGGCCGCCATCGCCAGCCGCAACGACGTGCTGACCCGCGCCATCGTGGCCGACGCCGCCCAGCACCTGGACGCCGCCGCCCTGAACGCCGCCAAGGCCGCGGGCGCCATCATGGGCATGAACAACGTGTACTACCGGTTCGTGCACCTGGCCGCGAACAAGGAATACGGCAAGATGCCGGCCAAGCTGCGGATGAACATCATCGGCAACCCCGGCGTCGCCAAGGTGGACTTCGAGCTGTGGTCCCTGGCCGCCAGCGCCGTCAACGGCTGCGGCATGTGCATCGACGCCCACGAGCATGAGGTGATCCAGAAGGGCGCCACCAAGGAGAACGTGCAGGACGTGGTGCGCATCGCCGCCGTGATCCACGCCGTCGCCACCGTCCTGGACACCGAAGCCGCCCTGTCCGGCGCCTCCCAAGCCGCCGCGGCCTGAACCGGACCGGTTGCCGTCGCTGGTGACACTTGGACGGTGTCCCCCGATGCGGCGCCCACGGTGGCGAAGATACGGGTGACATGAGAGGCCCTGGGGTGGCGAGCCCCAGGGCCTTTCCCATGTGTGGAAGGTGGCAGGTCAGGGTCCGGCCAGCTTTCAGCCTCGGCCAAGCACGCGGGACTGCGACAGCATGTCCCCCCTGATTCGCCCTGCCGGCGGGAAGGGGTGCCGATATACCGGGAAAGCTGATCGTTCCACGGAGCCAGCCTATGGAAATGATCTGGTTCTGGCTGTTCGCCAGCTTGCTGCTCATCCATAACGCCGAAGAGTATGCCTTCATCAACCGACTGGCGGAGGCGCTTTCCAGCCGGGGGTTTCGCGTTCCCGTCCGACGTTTCCGCGTCGCCCTGGCGGTCATAACGCTTGCGGGCTTTGCCTTGGTGCCGTTGAAGGCGGCGGGTTTGGCGAGCGCCGACCAACTGCTGGCCGGTGCCGCGGTGGTCATGGCGATCAACGTCTTCTTTCCGCATGTTCTTCTGACCGCCGCCCTTCGTCGCTACACCGCCGGCGTCGTGAGCGCCGTTTTGCTAGTAGCGCCCACATCGATCCTGACACTTCGGGCGGCGCTTCACAGCGGCCTCACCCCGTCGCAGATCGCGGTGGGCACCCTGGCCGTCGGGGTTCCCCTCATCGCGTTCATCTGGCTGTTCATTGGCCATGGCCTCACGCGGGACCGCGATGGGACAGATGCGGGCGGCTTTCCCTTTTCATGAACAGATCCGCTGGCAGGGGTCGCGGGGGGCCGGCTTGACCATGTGTCGGGAACCAGCCCTTGGCCTCGCGGCTGACCAGAGGCTGGGCGGCGTCGATGGGGATGATGGGCAGGCTGGCCGGCATGTTCTGCCGCAGCCAGGGGACCTCCGGGTCCGGCAGGTCATGGGTGAGGTGCAGTCCCTGGCAACCCGGCACCATCAGGTGCTAACAACAGGGCTAGGTGCAGCAGGCGGGGTCAGGCGTGGACGGGTCGGAGTTCAGGTTGGTGGCGGAGGAACCGGCGGCGCCCGCGCGGCGGGTGCGGGTGCTGCTGCCCCTGCCGTTCCCGGAACCCTATGACTACCGCGTGCCCGACGGCATGGACCTGCCCGACGGGGCGTATGTTGAGGTGCCGCTGGGTCCCCGCCGGGTGTTCGGCGTGGTCTGGGGCGACGCGCTGCCCCGCGACCCGGACAACACCGTCCCCGACGCCAAGCTTAAGCCGGTGGCCCGCCGCTTCGACCTGCCGCCCATGCCGGAGGTCAGCCGCAAGTTCGTGGACTGGGTGGCGGCCTATACCATGAGCCTGCCGGGCAACGTGCTGCGTATGGCGATCAGCGTCTCCGCCGCGCTGGAAGAGCCGCGGCTGCTCACCGCCTACCGGCTGGGGGATGACCCGATCCCGCCGGACTTCCGCCTGACCCCAGCCCGCCGCCGCATCCTGGACCTGCTGGCCGACAGCCCGCCCCGCCTGCCCGCCGACCTGGCGGAGGAGGCGGGCTGCACCCCCGCCGTGGTGCGGGGCCTGGCCGATGCCGGCATCCTGGTGCCTGTGCCCATGCGCAGCCTGCCCCGCTTCGCCGAGCCGGACCATGACCGGCATGGGCCGACCTTTTCGGCTGAGCAACAACACGCCGCGGATTCGTTACGCAAGCGGGTGGAGGAGGGCGGCTATTCCTGCACCCTGCTGGACGGGGTCACCGGCTCCGGCAAGACGGAGGTGTATTTCGAGGCAGTGGCGGCGAGCTTACGCGCCGGCAAGCAGGCCCTGGTGCTGCTGCCGGAAATCGCCCTGTCCGCCCAATGGCTGGACCGGTTCGAGGGCCGCTTCGGCGTCCGCCCGGCGGAATGGCACTCCGACCTGAACGGCCCCACCCGCCGGCACACTTGGCGGGCCATCGCCAACGGGGAGGCGCGGGTGGTCGTCGGCGCCCGCTCCGCCCTGTTCCTGCCCTACCCGGACCTGGGCTGCATCGTGGTGGATGAGGAGCATGAGACCGCCTTCAAGCAGGAGGACGGCGTCATCTACCATGCCCGCGACATGGCGGTGGTGCGGGCGCACTTGGGAAAGATCCCCATCGTCCTGGTCAGCGCCACCCCCTCCCTGGAAAGCCTGGTGAACGCGGAGGCCGGCCGCTACGCCCGCATCGACCTGCCGGCCCGCCATGGCGGGGCGACCATGCCCGACGTCACCCTGATCGACCTGCGCAAGCCCGACGCCCAGCCCCCCGCCCGCCACTGGATCAGCCCCATTCTGAAAGCGGCGCTGGAGGAGACGTTCGCGGCCGGCGAACAGGCCATGCTCTTCCTGAACCGCCGCGGCTACGCGCCCTTGACCCTCTGCCGCGCCTGCGGCCACCGGCTGCAATGCCCCCACTGCACCGCCTGGCTGGTGGAGCACCGGCTGACCAAGCGCCTGCAATGCCACCATTGCGGCTTCACTGCCCGCACCCCGGAATCCTGTGAGAGCTGTGGCGCCGAGGGGAGCTTCGTCGCCTGCGGCCCAGGCGTGGAGCGGGTGGCGGAGGAGGTGGTGGCCCTGTTCCCCGATGCCCGCACCGCCATGATGACTTCCGACACCCTGATCGGCCCCCGCGCCATCCAGGAGGTGGTGGAGAAGGTGAAGGCGCGGGAGGTGGACCTGCTGATCGGCACCCAGATCATGGCCAAGGGCCACCATTTCCCCCTGCTGACCCTGGTAGGCGTGGTGGACGGCGACCTGGGCCTCGCCGGCGGCGATCTGCGGGCGGGGGAGCGTACCTTCCAGCTCCTGCACCAGGTGGCAGGCCGTGCGGGCCGGGAGAGTCGCCCCGGCCGGGTCTTCATCCAGACCCACATGACCGAGCACCCCGTGATGCAGGCCCTGGCCGCCCATGACCGGGACAGCTTCCTGGCGCACGAGGCGGAGGCGCGCCAGCAGATGGAGATGCCGCCCTATGGCCGCATGGCCGCCCTGATCGTGTCGGGGGAGGATGACCGGCTGGTGGACCAGGTCGCCCTGCGCCTGGGCCGCACCGCCCCCCGCGGCCGGCTGGAGCTGACCATCCTCGGCCCCGCCCCCGCCCCCCTGGCCATCCTCCGCGGCCGCCACCGCCGCCGCCTGCTGCTGAAGGGCCCGAAGAACCTGCCCCTGCAACCCGTCCTGGCCGATTGGCTCTCCCAGGTCGAGGTCCCGCCCCAGGTCCGCGTCCAGGTGGACATCGACCCGTACAGCTTCATGTGAGGGGAGGGAACCTTCCCCTTGACGGTGGCGACAGCATAGGTAAATATGCCTAGCAACAGGCCCGTCCCGCGTCCGCGCGGGGCGGGCTTTTTCGTTGCCGGGGGAGTTTGCCCATGTCGCTGCGCCTGACCCAACCCATCGGCCCGGACAGCCGGGTCGAGCCTGGGGATGCACGCGCCCTCCAGATCACCCTCAACCGGCTGGAGCTGTGGATGCCATCGCCGGACGCGGGCATGAACGGCATCCCGGATCGCCGCATCATCGTCGCGGTGCGCGACCTCCAGCGCCGCGCAGGCCTGCCCGCCACTGGGAGGATCAGCCCGGGTGACGCGACGGAGACCGCCATCAACGCCGCCCTGGCCGCGAAGGGCAAGGGCGGCAGCTATGTCTGGCGCACCATGCGCGACGAGCGCGTCCGCCCCAGCCATGCCGAGCGCGACGGTAAGGTTTTCCGCTGGTCCGATCCGCCGCAGGGCGGCCACCCCGGCGAGGCCTCCAACTGCCGCTGCTGGGCTGAGCCGGTGGAGGCTCCTGTCGAGGAGCCGGAGCCGCCTTGCTTTGATGACCCGTGGCGGGAAGAAGCCATGGCCATGATTGAGGAGTTCGAGGGGAACATTGAATGGCCCTACGGCGACACACGCGGCAACATCACGGCCGGGCCAGGATTGAATGTGGACCGGTGGTGGGATTTTCGTCGGCTTCCGTGGACCATAGACGGTGATCCATTCCGCCCTGCAACGGAAGCGGAGAAGCTGGAAGGGTATGGCAAGGTTTTGGATAGGATAATCGATCTGTTTGAACGGGCAAATTACATTGAAAGCGGAAATAGATCTGAGAAGAAGCCTGTGAAAATAATTAATGTTCCAGCTGTGGACTGGAAAATGCTGACTAGATTAAGGCTGACAAAAGAGGAAACGGAAAAGCTTTTCAGGGAAAAATTCCAGCAGTTTGAGAAGGAAGTTAAAGGGAGATTCTCTGCTTTCGACTGCTTTCCTGGGCCAGCTAAACAGGCATTGATGGACATGATGTACAATCTTGGCAGCTCGAAATTTGAGAAAAGTAAATGGCCGAAATTCTTTGCGGCTGTTGATCGACGCCGCTGGCGGGATGCTGCTGAGAATTGCCAAAGATCTGGAATTCCGCTGGAAAGAAACATTAACACTGAAAAACTATTTGAGGAAGCGGCGAAACAGGAAGAAGATGAAAAAGAAAAAATTGAAGAAGACTCAACAAACTGAGGCAGGTCTGGTCAATCGAGACAACGTGAGTTCGGGAGAGCGATACTATGGATCGAGCCGACATCCCCAAAACTGCTGCGTGCGTGATAACGGGGCGGAGGACCGAAAACCGCGCTGCTGGCCTGTCCTCTTTCGCCGCTCTTGCTCCTGGGACCGCCCAATGTCAAGGCAAGTATCCCGGCCATAGAGCCAGCGAGCCTCGGCACATTCTTCTGGTACCGTTGACCAATAATCAACCTCACCTGGGATGACGGCCGGCAGGCACTCCGCCCGGCGAACCCCAACGATGACCAAAGTCAATTCGCCGTTAGTCGCCGGTGGGACAAAGGTACGATAATATCCGGTCCACCTATCACCCCAGATATTCTCTTCCAAGCATTCAAACATGGAGTAGAAGTAGGTCTCCTGCCTGACTTCCCCCAGAACCCTACAGTCGGAAATGCTGCCGTTATTGTAGCTCAGGGACCGCGCCGTGACATGCATGTCTCCGCCGGCGTCGTGATAGGGCGTCCACGCCCCGCAGAGTTCCCAGTTGACCAGTCCGCAATCGGGCTCCGCCCAATCCATGGCCTGGACAGGGCCTGACACCAGTGCCAGCCAGACAATCGCCACAAAGACCACCCAGACCCGCGCCATCACCCGCTCCCCCGACATCTGGGGGAAAAGTGTATGCGAAGCGCCTATCCCCATCCAGGGTGGAATTTCACGCCGCCAGCGGCAGCCCCTTCTCGTGCACCGGGCGAAGGTTGGCCAGGAACTGCTCGGCCGCGGCCCGCCAGGAAAAGGTCAGGGCGTGGGCGCGGCAGGCGGCGGGGTCGATGTCCAGGGCGGCCAGGCAGGCGTTGCGCAGGTCGGTGTCCAGCACCCCCGGCCCGCCGGTCCCCACCACGTCCAGCGGCCCCGGCACGGGATAGGCGGCCACGGGAACGCCGCTGGCCAGCGCTTCCAGCAGCACCAGGCCGAAGGTGTCGCTCTTGCTGGGGAAGACGAAGCAGTCCGCCGCGGCGTAGTGGCGGGACAACTCCTCCCCGGACTTGGCGCCCACGAAACGGGCATTGGGATAGCGGGCCGCCAGCTCCGCGCGCTGCGGCCCGTCGCCCACCACCAGCTTGGACCCCGGCAGGTCCAGGGCCAGGAAGGCCTCCACGTTCTTCTCCACCGCCACCCGGCCCACATAGGCGAAGACGGGCCGGGGCAGGTCCAGCCACCCCTTGTCCTGCGGCCGGAACAGGGCGGTGTCCACCCCGCGGGACCAGCGGCGCAGGTTGGTGAAGCCGCGGGCGCGCAGGTCCGCCTCGATGCTGGCGGTGGCCACCATCACGGCACTGGCCGGCGCATGGAACCGCCGCACCAGGGCATAGGTCAGGGCCAGCGGCACCGGCGCCCGGTCGCGCACATACTCCGGGAAACGGGTGTGGTAGGCCGTGGTGAAGGGCATGCCCTGGCGCAGGCACCAGGCCCGGGCCGCGAGGCCGATGGGCCCCTCCGTCGCGATGTGGATGGCATCGGGCCGGAACCCGCCGATGATCCGGGCCAGGGCGCCGCCGGCATTCACCGCCAGCCGGATCTCCGGATAGGTGGGCAGGGGCACGGTGCGGAAGCGGTCGGGGCCGACCACCTCCACGTCGTGGCCCATCCGCACCAGCTCGTCCCGGGTCGTCGCCAGCGTGCGGACCACGCCGTTGACCTGGGGCTGCCAGGCGTCGCTGGCGACCAGCAGCCTCACGCCGCCTCCACGGCCGCCGGGCCCCGTGCGGCGATGGGGGCGGGCAGGGCTGGGGGCAGGTCCTTGGCTGCCGGGGCGGGGGCGGCGGCCCGGGCGCGGTCGCGGATCACGTCGGCCCAGTACAGGATCTCCAGCCGGCCATCCATGTGCTCCACCAGGGCGGTGCAGCTCTCCACCCAGTCGCCGTCGTTGACGTACAGCACGCCGCCCAGGTCGCGCATCTCCGCATGGTGGATGTGGCCGCAGATCACCCCGTCCACCTGGCGGCGGCGGGCCTCCTCGGCCAGCGCCTCCTCATAGGCGCCGATGAACTCCACCGCCTTCTTGGTCTTGTGCTTCAGGTAGGCGGACAGGGACCAGTAGGGCAGGCCCAGCTTGCGCCGCGCCTGGTTGAACAGGGTGTTGACCCGCAGCACGAACTCGTACGCGGCGTCGCCCACATAGGCCAGCCACTTGGCATAGCGCACCACCGCGTCGAACTGGTCGCCATGGATCACCAGGTAGCGCTTGCCGTCCGCGGCCACATGCACCGTGTCCTCCAGGATGGTCACGCCGCCGAACTGCATCCCGATGAACTCGCGGAAGGCCTCGTCATGGTTGCCGGGGACGAGGAACACCGCGGTGCCCTTGCGGGCGCGGCGCAGCACCTTCTGGACCACGTCGTTGTGGCTCTGGGGCCAGTACCAGCCCTTCTTCAGCCGCCATCCGTCCACGATGTCCCCCACCAGGTACAGCGTGTCGGATTCGGTGTGGCGCAGGAAGTCCAGCAGGTACTCCGCCTGGCACCCGCGGGTACCCAGGTGGATGTCGGACAGCCAGATGCTGCGGTATCGGGTGACCGTCGGCTCGCTCGTCATGGCCAGAACCCCCTCGGCTGGCCGCGGGCAAGGCACCATCCCCATCGGGCCTGGACCGCGGTTCTCGGGGGCCATATAGAGGACGGGGTATTAAAGGAAAAAGAACCAACGGCGGCTGGACTGTGCAGCCGCAAAAAATTCTTCCCCGTTTCATTGATCTGCAACGCGTTTCACGGAAGTGAAACGCGCCATTCATTTCACCGTCATGGTCCCAGTTCCTGGGCGGCACCAGAAATCCACCCCCGCAAGCCCGCCCCCGCCTTGCCGGACACCCCAGCCTCGAATCGGCCACAAGCCCTGGGCCGGAATGCAAAGGGCCGCCCCCAGCGGTTGGGGGCGGCCCTCGGGAACGGGTCGGGGAAGGGGAAGGGGCGTCAGACCGTCTGCGCGTCCGCGGTCTGCTGCTCGGTGCGGGGCAGGCGGCCCTTCCAGACGGACAGGCACTCGGCGGCCGTCTGGCCGCTGCCGATCTCGTACCAGCCGCGCCGGTCGTTGAACAGCAGCCGGTAGGTGCCGCGGCGGTCCCGCTCGAACCGGAACACGGGCCGCTCCAGGTTGGGGAAGCGCACCACCAGCCGGTCGAAGTCGGGGCCGGTGGACCGCTCCACCGTCTCCCACAGGCCGCGGCTCAGCTTCGGCAGGGCCACCGAGTTCCACTCGGCAAGGTCGGCGGGGGAGAACCGGGCGGCGAGGAAGGGGACCACGGTCATGCGGGCAAACCACGGGTTGGGCGTTGCTATGGCCGGATGGTGGCCCGCCAAGGATTAAGGGGGGCTTAAGGGCGGTGGCCGAATGCACGGGCGGGAGCGGGCCGGGCCGCCGGCACCCCTTGTCCTTTAGTATGGCCTCGCCCACCTGATCGTCGGCGTCGTGCCGCACCGCACAAGCACCACCCCGCTTCTACCCTGCGCGGGGGGCCGCATCCCCGCCGCCGGCCCTACGACCAGCGTCTAGCTGCGCTGCAATAGCGCATGCCCGGAACGGATGTGTCGCAGTTGCACCGGGGTAGTGGCTGTGTTACATGCTCGCTCGCTCGACGCCGGGGGGTTCCCTCCCGGTCCTCCCGCTTATTGCCAAAGTCCTGAAATCATTCAGGTCTACGGACGAACCGAGGTTACCAGGTGGCAACCGAAGGGACAGGCGTATCCGGACTTGCGGCGCGTTACGCGACCGCCATGTTCGACCTAGCCGACGACCAGAAGGTGCTGGACCAGACGGCCCAGGACCTCACCCTCCTCAAGCAGATGCTGGCGGAGAGCCCGGACCTGCGCCGACTCGTCGGCAGCCCGCTGCTCGCCCGCGCGGACCAGGCGCGCGCCATGGATGCGGTGCTGGCCTCGGCCGGCATCTCAGGCCTCGTGCGCAAGTTCGTGGGCCTCGTGGCGCAGAACCGGCGGCTGTTCGCCCTGTCGGGGATGATCGACGGGTTCCTGGCCGAGCTTGCCCGCCGCCGTGGCGAGCAGACCGCCCAGGTCACCGTCGCGCGGCCGCTCAGCCCTGAGCAGCTGGACGCGGTCTCCGACGCGCTGAAGCGGGCCCTGGGGGCCAAGATGGCCGTCTCGGTGCGGGTCGACCCCGCGCTGATCGGCGGCATGATCGTCAAGGTCGGTTCGCGCATGATCGACAGTTCCGTGCGCACGAAGCTGACCAAGCTGAAACTCGCCATGAAAGGGGTTGGGTGATGGAAATCCGCGCCGCTGAGATTTCCGCGATCCTGAAGCAGCAGATCGCGAACTTCGGCACCGAGGCCGATGTCGCCGAAGTTGGCACCGTGCTGTCCGTCGGCGACGGCGTCGCCCGCGTGTATGGCCTGGACAAGGTCCAGGCCGGCGAGATGGTCGAGTTCCCCGGCGGGGTGAAGGGCATGGCCCTGAACCTCGAGACCGACAATGTCGGCATCGTGATCTTCGGCTCCGACCGCGACATCAAGGAAGGCGATGTCGTGAAGCGCACGGGCGCCATCGTCGAGGTGCCGGTGGGCCGCGGCCTGCTGGGCCGCGTGGTGGACGGCCTGGGCAACCCCATCGACGGCAAGGGCCCCCTGCTGGACGTCGTCCGCCAGCGCGTGGAGGTGAAGGCCCCGGGCATCATCCCGCGCAAGTCGGTGCATGAGCCCATGCAGACCGGCCTGAAGGCCATCGACGCCCTGGTCCCCATCGGGCGCGGCCAGCGTGAGCTGATCATCGGCGACCGCCAGACCGGCAAGACCGCCATCGTCCTGGACACCTTCATCAACCAGAAGAAGGTCAACGCCGGCGACGACGACAGCAAGAAGCTGTTCTGCATCTACGTGGCCGTCGGCCAGAAGCGCTCCACGGTCGCCCAGATCGTGAAGCAGCTGGAGGAGTCGGGCGCGATGGAATACTCCATCGTCGTCGCGGCCACCGCCTCCGACCCGGCCCCGCTGCAGTTCCTGGCGCCCTACACGGGCTGCGCCATGGGTGAGTACTTCCGCGACAACGCCATGCACGCCGTGATCGTGTATGACGACCTGTCCAAGCAGGCCGTGGCCTACCGCCAGATGTCCCTGCTGCTCCGCCGCCCGCCGGGCCGCGAGGCGTACCCCGGCGACGTGTTCTACCTGCACTCCCGCCTGCTGGAGCGCGCGGCGAAGATGAACGACGCCAACGGCGCCGGTTCGCTGACCGCCCTGCCGGTGATCGAGACGCAGGCCGGCGACGTGTCCGCCTATATCCCGACCAACGTCATCTCCATCACCGACGGCCAGATCTTCCTGGAGACGGCCCTGTTCTACCGCGGCATCCGCCCGGCCATCAACGTGGGCCTGTCCGTGTCCCGCGTGGGTTCCGCCGCGCAGATCAAGGCGATGAAGCAGGTCGCCGGCACCATCAAGCTGGAACTGGCCCAGTACCGTGAGATGGCTGCCTTCGCGCAGTTCGCCTCGGACCTGGACGCCACCACCCAGCGCCTGCTGAACCGCGGCGCGCGGCTGACGGAGCTGCTGAAGCAGCCCCAGTTCAACCCGCTGCCCGTCGAGGAGCAGGTGGTGTCCATCTTCGCCGGCGTGCGCGGCTACCTGGACCGTATCCCCACCAACGACGTCAACCGCTTCGAGGCCCGTTACCTGGACGAGCTGCGGGCGAAGGCGCCGGACATCCTGAACGCCATCCGCACGGAGAAGGCGATCAGCAAGGACACCGAAGAGAAGCTGAAGACCTTCCTCGACGGCTTCACCAAGGTGTTCGCCTGATCCGTGACGCGGTAAGGGCCGGCCACTCCCGGCCGGCCCTGGCAGACAAGAAGAGCGCGAGTCCGGCATGCCGAGCTTGAAGGACATCCGAAACAAGATCGCCAGCGTCAAGTCGACGCAGAAGATCACGTCCGCCATGAAGCTGGTGGCCGCCAGCAAGCTGCGCCGCGCGCAGGAGCAGGCGGAGGCCGGCCGCCCGTTCGCGGAGCGCATGGGCCGCATGCTGTCCTCCCTGGCCGCCAACGTGGCCGGTGGCGCCGGCGGGCCCCGGCTGATGGCCGGCACCGGGTCCGACCGGGTCCACCTGCTGGTGGTCATGACCGGCGACCGCGGCCTCTGCGGCGGCTTCAACAGCACCGTGGTGCGTGAGGCGCGCCGCACCATCCTGCGCCTGCAGGGTGAGGGCAAGACGGTGAAGCTGCTGACCGTGGGCCGCAAGGGCCGCGACCTGCTGCGCCGGGAGTTCCCCAGCCTGATCGTGGCGAACTTCGAGGATATGGGCCGCAAGCGCCTGTCCTTCGCCGAGGCTGACAAGGTCGCCAACAAGATCCTGGAGCTGTTCGACGCCGGCGAGTTCGACGTCGCGACCATGATCTACAACAAGTTCAAGTCGGCCATCACCCAGGTGGTGACCCTGCAGCAGATCGTGCCGTTCGCCCCGGCGGCCGGCACCGTCGACGCCGTGGGCTCGGTCGGCCTCCAGGACGGCGCCAAGGCCGTCTACGAGTTCGAGCCGAGCGAGGAGCGCATCCTGGCGGACCTGCTGCCGCGCAACCTGGCCATCCAGATCTACTCGGCCCTGCTGGAAAGCGCGGCGTCCTTCTATGGCGCGCAGATGACCGCCATGGACAACGCCACCCGCAACGCGGGCGAGATGATCAAGAAGTACACGCTGATCTACAACCGCACGCGCCAGGCCGCCATCACCAAGGAGCTGATCGAGATCATCTCCGGCGCCGAGGCGGTCTGAGGCCGGTTACAGAGACTATCACCGAGACGTTGGTTCCGAGGGAGCTTACCCCATGGCTACGATGACCCAGGCGAACGCTGTCGGCCGCATCACGCAGGTGCTTGGCGCCGTCGTGGACGTGCAGTTCGACGCCGAGCTGCCCCCCATCCTGAACGCGCTGCACGCCCAGAACGAGGGCAAGGTCCTGGTGCTGGAGGTTGCCCAGCACCTCGGCGAGAACACCGTCCGCACCATCGCCATGGACACGACCGACGGCCTGGTCCGTGGGCAGGAGGTGGTGGACACCGGCGCCCCCATCGCCGTGCCGGTGGGCCCCGCCACCCTGGGCCGCATCCTGAACGTCATCGGTGAGCCGGTGGACGAGCGCGGCCCTGTCGTCGCCGACAAGACCTACCCGATCCACCGCCCGGCGCCCGAATTCGTGGAGCAGTCCACCGAGGCGGTGATCCTCGTCACCGGCATCAAGGTCATCGACCTGCTGGCCCCCTACCTGAAGGGCGGCAAGATCGGCCTCTTCGGCGGCGCCGGCGTGGGCAAGACCGTCACCATCATGGAGCTGATCAACAACGTCGCCAAGGCGCATGGCGGCGTGTCGGTCTTCGCCGGCGTGGGTGAGCGTACCCGTGAGGGCAACGACCTCTACCACGAGATGATCGAGTCCAAGGTCATCAAGCTGGACGAGCCGGGCTCCAAGGTGGCCCTGGTGTACGGCCAGATGAACGAGCCGCCGGGTGCGCGCGCCCGCGTCGGCCTGTCCGGCCTGACCATCGCGGAGTACTTCCGCGACGAGGAAGGCCAGGACGTGCTGTTCTTCGTGGACAACATCTTCCGCTTCACCCAGGCGGGCGCCGAGGTGTCGGCGCTGCTGGGCCGCATCCCCTCCGCGGTGGGTTACCAGCCGACCCTGGCCACCGACATGGGCGCGTTGCAGGAGCGCATCACCTCCACGAAGAAGGGCTCGATCACCTCGGTGCAGGCCATCTACGTGCCCGCCGACGACTTGACCGACCCGGCCCCGGCCACCTCCTTCGCCCACCTGGACGCCACGACCGTGCTGAGCCGCTCCATCGCCGAGCAGGCCATCTTCCCGGCCGTGGACCCGCTGGACAGCACCTCCCGTGCCCTCGACCCCCGCATCGTGGGTGACGAGCACTACGGCGTGGCCCGCAAGGTCCAGCAGGTGCTGCAGCAGTACAAGGCGCTCCAGGACATCATCGCGATCCTGGGCATGGACGAGCTGTCCGAGGAGGACAAGCTGGTCGTGGCCCGCGCCCGCAAGATCCAGCGCTTCCTGTCCCAGCCCTTCCATGTGGCCGAGGTGTTCACCGGCACCCCGGGCGTGCTGGTGTCCATCGAAGACACCATCAAGGGCTTCAAGGGCATCGTGAACGGCGACTACGACCACCTGCCCGAGGCCGCCTTCTACATGGTGGGCACCATCGAGCAGGCCATCGAGAAGGCCCGCAAGATGGCCGCCGAGGCCGCCTGAGCTGAGTGATCCCGGGGGAGGGGGCAACCCTTCCCCCGTCACGGGAACGTCCGGAGTCCGTCATGGTCGAGTTCGAGCTGGTATCGCCCGAGAAGCTGCTGATGTCGCAGTCGGTGCGCATGGTGGTGGTGCCGGGCGCCGAGGGGCAGTTGGGCGTGCTGGAAGGCCACGCGCCCATGATCGTCACCGTCCTGCCGGGCGTGATCGACGTCTATGCCGACGACATGGCCACCATCACCCGCCGCATCTTCGTGGCCGGCGGCTTCTGCGAGGTCACGGGCACCCGGGTGACCGTCCTGGCGGAGGAAGCCCTGGAGCTGGACGCCCTGCGCGCCCAGGACCGGGCCGGTCTGGAGAAGCAGCTCTCCGACCTGCGTGAGGATTTGGACGACGCCAAGTCGGACGCCGAGCGCAAGACCCTGGAAGGCCGTGTCGCGGTGCTCCAGGCCAAGCTGGAAGTCCAAGGGCTGCACTGAGCCCCAGGCCAGGGCCGCGGATGCCGGGCGCCTGAGGGAACAAGGTAAAGCGACTTCTTGGCAACAGACATAGCCCCCTTGGGGGAATGGTGACGGGGGCGGCAACGCCCCCGTTGCATTTTCATGACGATGCCCCAATCTCCAGGCCGCGAAACCCCGCCGGGGATCGGCAGCACAGCGTAGGGTACCATCATGGCGTACAAGCACTGGACGATCGAGGAGCTCCCCTGGGACCAGCTCGCGCCCGAGAAGGTCGCCCCGGAGACCCTGCGCGTCGCCAAGGCCGCGGCCCTGGTGGAGTATAACGGCCACATCTACGCCGACTATCTCTGCAACGTCTTCCATGACGACCCGATCTTCCAGCAGGTCGCCCGCGACTGGGCGGTGGAAGAGGTGCAGCATGGCGAGGCCCTGGGCCGCTGGGCCGAACGGGTGGACCCGTCCTGGGACTTCCAGGCCGCCGTGCAGCGCTTCCGCGACGGCTACAAGATCGACACCGCCGCCACCGACAGCAAGCGCGGCTCCCGCGCCGGGGAGCTGGTCAGCCGCTGCATCGTGGAGACCGGCACCTCCAGCTACTACACCGCCCTGGCGGAAAGCACCGAAGAGCCGGTGTTCAAGCAGATCTGCAAGCACATCGCCGCGGACGAGCTGCGCCACTACAAGCTTTTCTACGACCACCTGAAGCGCTACCTGGAGTCGGAGAAGCTGAACCGCGTCCAGCGGCTGATGATCAGCCTGTCCCGGATCAACGAGACCGAGGACGACGAGCTGGCCTACGCCTACTACGCGGCAAACCACTGGACCCGCCCCTATGACCGGGCGGAGAACCATGCCGAGTACACCAAGCTGGCCTACAGCTACTACCGGCCCCACCACCTGGACCGCATGGTCGCCATGGTCTTCAAGGCCAGCGGCCTGAAGCCCCAGGGCTGGCTCCACGACATGGCCGCCAAGTTCGCCTACAGCCGCATGCGCAAGAAGGCGGCATAAAGCGCCCTGCCAATCTCTGATGTCATCCCGGGCTTGACCCGGGACCCTCGGGAAAGCGGATGTGCAAAGGGGCGGCAGCGGGCCTGCGGAGAGGTAGCCAGGCTTTCGGTGCCCTGCATTGGCCGATCCCGAGGGCCCCGGATCGGCGCTCCGCTTCGCTACGCTTGTCCGGGGTGACCTCCAGCGCCCTGCATTTCCCTACGCCCGCACCAACGGCCCCAACTCCGCCACCACCCGCTCATAGATCGCCCGCTTGAACGGCACGATCAGCCCGACCAGTTCCGCCACCGGCACCCATTTCCAGGCGTCGAACTCCGGGTGCTCCGTCTCCAGGTCGATCTCGTCGTCCGCGCCCAGGAACCGGCACAGGAACCATTTCTGCTCCTGCCCGGCATAGTGCTTCATCCAGCCTTTGGTCCGCAGTTCCGGCGGGAAGTCGTAGCGCAGCCAGCCGGCCGTCTCTGCCAGCACCGCCACGTTGGCCGTGCCGATCTCCTCCTCCAGCTCGCGCAGGGCGGCGGCCCGCGGCTCCTCCCCCTTGTCGATGCCGCCCTGGGGCATCTGCCAGGCGTCCGGCGTGTCCTTGCGCCGCCCGACCCAGGCCAGCCCCTCCCGGTTCACCAGCATGATGCCGACATTGCGGCGATAGGGCAGGGGCTCTTTGCTCATCGTCCTCGGTTCCGCGAAGGGGGCACGGGGGCGCAGACTACAGAAATGCATGCAGGGATGCAGCCAGCCCGTTGCGCCGGCCGGGCTTTCCCACTACCTCACCCGCAAGAAGGGGGAAGGGGGCAGGCATGAAGCGCATCCTGGCCATGGCCTTGGTGGCCCTGGCGACCGTCACCGGCAGCGGGGTCGCCCAGGTGCCCGCCGGCAACCCGTCCGCCGACCTGGCCGCTACCCTTGAAGCGATCCGGGCAGAGGCGGGCCTTCCCGCCCTGGCCGGGCTGGTCGTGCATGCCGACGGCAGCGTGGAGGTAGCCGCCACCGGCAAGCGCCGGCTGGATGGCGGCGATCCCGTCACCCCGGCTGACCGCTGGCACATCGGCTCCAACACCAAGTCCATGACCGCCGTGCTCGCCGCCCGGCTGGTGGAGGCCGGTCGCCTGTCCTGGGGCACCACCTTGGCCGAGGCCTTCCCCGACCTTGCCCCGTCCATGCATGCCGATTGGCGCCCGGTCACCCTGGAACAGCTGCTGGGCATGCGGGCCGGCGCGCCGGAGGACATCGGCAACCTGTCCGCCTGGGGCGCTTTCTGGGCCAACAAGAAGCCGCTGCCGGCCCTGCGCAAGGAGCTGGTGGCGGAGGTCACGGCCAAGCCCCCGGTGGCCAAGCCCGGCACCGCCTGGGCCTATTCCAACCCTAGCTACGTCATGGCCGGCGCCATGCTGGAGGCGCGCACCGGCCAGCCCTGGGAGGAGCTGATGCGGGAGTACCTGTTCGCCCCCCTCGGCCTCGCCACCGCCGGCTTCGGCGCGCCGCCCGGCCCGGACCAGCCCTGGGGCCATGCCAGGCCGCTGGTGCCCGTGCTGCTGAAGCCCACGCCCATGGACCCGGCCGGCGGCAAGGCGGACAACCCGCCGGCCCTGGGCCCCGCCGGCACCGTCCACCTCAGCCTGGCGGATTATGGCACCTACCTGCGGGCCGTGGTCGACGGGGCCAACGGCCGCGGCACCTTGCTGACACCGGAAAGCTGGCAGCGGTTGCTCACCCCCGGCCTCCAGGACTATGCCCTGGGTTGGGGCGTGCGGGCGGCACCCTGGGCGGGGGACCGGCCGGCCCTGGGGCATGCCGGCTCCAACACCATGTGGTTCCTGAATGCCCGCGTCGCGCCCGCCCGCGGCTTCGCCGTGGCCGCCGCCAGCAACAGCGCCAGCGGTGGGGCCGAGGGGGCCGTGACCAAGGCCCTGGGCGCCCTCATCAAGCGGGCGGAGGCCAGGGCGCCCTGAACCCTCCTGGGGCGCCCCTGCCTTGCCCCGAGGGCCTGCTCAGCCCTCAGTCATGCCCCACCAGGTGCGTGCCGTGGGTCACGGCGGCCCCGGCGCGCAGGGCCGCCGCCAGGAAGGTGGTCTCTGCCATCTCCTCCTCGGTGCAGCCGGCCGCCAGCGCGGCCTTGCGATGGATCTCCAGGCAATAGGGGCACTGGGTGGTCAGGGCCACGGCCAGGGCCATCAGCTCCTTGTACTTCTTCGGGATCGCCCCGTCCGCCAGGGCCGCCTTGTCGAAGGCCCCGAACGCCGCCATGGCCTCCGGCGCCAGCTTGCCCAGGGTGCCCAGCTTCTTGATGTTCTGCATGTCGTACATGGCGCTTCCTCATCATTCGCGCGCCCGGTCTGTCGCCGGGCGCTTGCAAACAAAGGGTGCCACAGGAACGGCCTGCCGCCACCCGTCCCGGCATCCGACTTTCTGGCAATTCCGCGCCCCCGGAAGGTGCCCGGAAACCCCCGGAATCCGCCGCGTCCCATATTGCACCGCGATACCGCATTGCGGCAGCAACAATGCCCCAATCCTCGCCTCCCGCGGGTACGATCCGAGTCCGAAAGCCCAGCTTTCCCGACAAAAAATAAGTCAGTAGCATTGACCTATTTTCTTGGTTACCATCTCGCCCAGATAAGGTTGGGACGGGCCCGCCAGAATGGCGGGGCCAAGGGGGAGGGGACACCGATGGCACAGGCTGCCCGCACGCTCGCGACCGTGTCGCTGGACGACAAGTACGCGCTGGACCGTGGCCGGGTCTTCATGACCGGCACCCAGGCGCTGGTCAGGCTCCCCCTGCTGCAGCGGCAGCGGGACCAGTTGGCGGGCCTGAACACCGGCGGCTTCATCAGCGGCTACCGCGGCTCGCCCCTGGGGGCCTACGACCAGGCCCTGTGGCAGGCCCGCCGCTTCATGAAGAACGGCAACATCCACTTCGTCCCCGGCGTGAACGAGGAGCTGGGGGCGACGGCCGTCTGGGGCAGCCAGCAGGTGAACCTTTGGCAGGGCGCCAAGGTCGATGGCGTCTTCGGCATCTGGTACGGCAAGGGCCCCGGCGTCGACCGCTCCGTCGACGCGCTGAAGCACGCCAACTTCGCCGGCACCTCGCGCCATGGCGGCGTGCTGGCCATCGCCGGCGACGACCACGCGTCCAAGTCCTCCACCCTGCCGCACCAGTCGGACCACGCCTTCATGCATGCCTTCATGCCGGTGATCAACCCGGCGGGGGTGCAGGAGTTCTTGGACTACGGCCTGATCGGCTTCGCCCTGTCCCGCTATGCCGGCGTCTGGGTTGGCTTCACCGCCATCGCCGACACCATCGACACGACAGCCATCGTCCAGGTCGCCCCCGACCGGCTGAACATCGTGGAGCCCACCGACTTCGAGCTTCCCCCCGGCGGCCTGAACATCCGGCTGCACGACACGCCGCTGATCCAGGAAGCGCGGATGATCGACTGGAAGCTGGCGGCGGCCAAGGCCTTCGCCCGCGCCAACAAGCTGGACAAGGTGGTGTTCGGCCACGACCGCCCCCGCCTGGGGCTGGTCACCATCGGCAAGTCCTACCTGGACGTCCGCCAGGCGCTGGAGGAGCTGGACCTCTCCGAGGAGATGGCCCACGACCTGGGCCTCGGCATCTACAAGGTCGCCATGGCCTGGCCGCTGGAGCCGGAGGGTATCCGCGCCTTCGCCCAGGGCACGGAAGAGATCCTGGTGGTGGAGGAAAAGCGCTCCGTCCTCGAACTCCAGATCAAGGAGCAGCTCTATAACTGGGACCGCCGCCCCCGCGTGCTGGGCAAGACGGATGAGACGGGCCGCCCCCTGTTCACCGAGAAGGCGGAGCTGAACCCCATCGACATCGCCCGCACCCTGGGTGAGCGTATCCTGAGGTTCGGCCCCAACCCCCACATTTCCGAGCGGCTGGCCCGCATCGACGCCCAGCTCCGCCGCACCACAGCCGCGGCCACCGTGGCCCGCACGCCCTTCTACTGCTCGGGCTGCCCGCACAACACCTCCACCAAGATTCCCGAGGGCTCCCGCGGCCTGGCCGGCATCGGCTGCCACTACATGGTCACCTGGATGGGCCGCAACACCGAGGTGTTCAGCCAGATGGGCGGCGAGGGGGTGCACTGGATCGGCCAGACCCCCTTCGTGGAGGACAACCACGTCTTCGCCAACCTGGGCGACGGCACCTATTTCCACAGCGGCATCCTGGCGGTGCGCGCCGCCGTGTCGGCCAAGGTGAACATCACCTACAAGATCCTGTACAACGACGCCGTCGCCATGACCGGCGGCCAGCCGGTGGACGGCACCCTGTCGGTGCACGACATCGCCCAGCAGCTGGACGCGGAGGGCGTGTCGCGCATCGTCGTGGTCAGTGACGGGCCGGAGAAGTACGGCCTGGGCCAGGGCCTGCCCCACGGCACCAAGATCTACCACCGGGACGAGCTGGACCAGGTGCAGCGGGAGCTGCGGGAGGTCCCCGGCGTCTCCGTCCTGATCTATGAGCAGACCTGCGCCGCCGAGAAGCGCCGCCGCCGCAAGCGCGGCAAGTTCCCCGACCCGGCCAAGCGCGTGGTGATCAATGAGCTGGTGTGCGAGGGCTGCGGCGACTGCTCCCAGCAATCCTCCTGCCTGTCCGTCACGCCTGTCGAGACGGAGTTTGGCCGCAAGCGCCAGATCGACCAGTCCACCTGCAACAAGGACTTCAGCTGCCTGAAGGGCTTCTGCCCCAGCTTCGTGACGGTGGAGGGCGGCCAGCTCAAGAAGCCGAAGCCCGCGGCCGGCGCCGGCGACGCCTGGGGCGACCTGCCGGAGCCGGCCCTGCCCACCCTGGACCGGCCCTGGAACATCCTGGTCACCGGCATCGGCGGCACCGGCGTCGTCACCATCGGCGCCATCCTCGGCATGGCCACCCACCTGGAGGGCCGCGGCTTCACCGCCATGGACATGGCCGGCCTGGCGCAGAAGGGCGGCAGCGTCACCAGCCACCTCCGCATCGCGGAGCGGCCGGACCAGATCCACGCCAACCGCATCGTCGCCGGTGGGGCCGATTTGCTGCTGGCCGCCGACATGGTGGTGGCCGCCAACGCCGACAGCCTGTCCAAGCTGACCGCCGGCCGCACCTCCGCCGTCCTGAACACGACGGAGACGATCACCGCCGCCTTCCTGACCAACCCGGACGCCCGCATCTCCACCCCGTCCCTGGCGCGCACCATCGCCAACGCCCTGGGCGGCACGGACAATCTCTCCACCCTGGACGCCAGCAAGATCGCCACGGCGCTGTGCGGCGACAGCATCGCCACGAACCTGTTCCTCCTCGGCTTCGCCTACCAGAAGGGCCTGATCCCCACCTCGGCCCAGGCCATCGAGAAGGCGATCGAGATGAACGGCGCCGCGGTGAAGATGAACACCGACGCCTTCCGCTGGGGCCGCCGCGCCGCCCTGGACCTGTCCCGCGTGCTGGAGGCTGCCTTCCCCGCGCCGGTGGGCGGCGACCTCTACGCCCACCGCAAGCTGTCCGAGACGTTCGAGGAGATGCTGGCCCGCCGGGCGGAGTTCCTGGCCGGCTACCAGGACGCCGCCTACGCCGCCAGCTACACCGCCTTCGTGGAGAAGGTCCGCGCCAAGGAATCCGCCGTCACCCCCGGCCGGGAGGAGCTGTCCAAGGCCGTGGCCAAGTACCTGTTCAAGCTGATGGCCTACAAGGACGAGTATGAGGTGGCGCGCCTCTACACCGACACGACCTTCCTGAAGCAGGTCGCCAGCCAGTTCGAGGGCGACTACAAGCTGAAATTCCACCTGGCCCCGCCGGCCACCGCCCAGCGCGACCCCGTCACCGGCCACCTGAAGAAGCAGGAATTCGGCCCCGCCATGCTGACCGCCTTCAAGGTCCTGGCCCGCATGAAGCGCCTGCGCGGCACCCGCCTGGACCCCTTCGCCCGCAACCCGGAACGGGTGATGGAGCGCCAGCTGATCCAGGACTACCGCAAGACCGTGGAGGAACTCCTCTCCACCCTCTCCCCCGCCAACCACGGCCTGGCCGTGGACATCGCCAGCATCCCGGAGAAAATCCGCGGCTTCGGCCACGTCAAGGAAGCCCACCTGGCCAAGGCCAAGGCCGAGGAATCCGACCTCCTGACCCGCTGGCGCAACCCGCGCCCCCCGGTGGCACGGGCGGCGGAGTAACCCCACCCCCCACGGCCCCACCCCCCCCTCCCCACCGGGAAGGGGGTCGGGGCAAGGGGACCCTGCCAATCACCAAAGTCACCCCGGCCCCCGAGCCGGGGCCCTTGGGAAAGCCGCCATGCCAATGGCGCGGCAGCGGGCCCTTGTTCCCTCTCCTTGGGGAGAGGAGGGACCCACGGCCGCAAGGCCGTGGGAGGGTGAGAGCCTGCCCCCACGAAGGCGGGGGGAGGTGGGCGTAGAGACCCCCACCCCCTCCCGCTTTCCACCTTCCAGGCGCAACCTAAAGAAGGGAAGCTTGGCGAGGGTCGGCGATGGTCACCTTCGCGGCGTCCTTCTCCTTCAGGGCGCCGGCGGCGCGCAACGTCTCCTCCGTCAGCAGGGGGCCGGCACAAATCCTGTCCAGCAGGTCCTTCTGCGCCGGTTCCAGCTCGACCAACCGTCCAAGCACATGCAGGACGTTCAGCAGCTCCGCCGTGTACTCCGGCAACCACCGGTCCGGCTGGATGTCGCCCAGGGCCGACGGCTTGCGCCGCTCACCGATGATCGGCCGCTCCCGGTTCTTGCGGCGATAGCTGAACCATTGGGTCAAGACCTGCTTGCCCGAAACCTCATACAACCAGACGGCCCGGGGCACGCGCTCCACATATCCACGCCCGACATGAAGGCGGTTGGTGGCGGCATCATGGTCAATCTGATCCGGCATGTCCTCGGGCGTGTCGGGGATCGTGCCGCCTTTCGGGATCGTCGGGCCAATCTCCGACGACATCCGGGGAGGGCCAGGGGGGCGACCCGCTGCGGCGTCGACAAACCTTTCCCCGAAGGTGTGGAGCCAGATCACCTGCCTGCCCAGGGCTACGGCCTCTTCGAAAAGATCGGCACTGGCCGTGATCGGGATGCGAAGGCCGGGCTGGACAAGGTCGCCATCGAACCGCCGTACGTAGTCCGGATGGGCAGCGATAGCGGCTACATACGCCATGATGTCCGCTGCTGACACCGCGTATCCGAACCGATTTTTGAGGTCAACCAAAAGCTGGTTTGGAACGTTGGGGGTCACAGCTTGCTTATCTGACCACAAGGGAAATGCCCTGCCCCCGAACGAACCTTTATAATGGTGCAAATCAGGTACCAAGCTGGTGAAGCTGATTGCAGGTCCACCAGTTGGCGAGTGCTGAACTAGCGATGTAAGGTAAACTTGTTCTTTGGAATGTGATCCCCACAGAGTCGGATTTGGCTGATTCAAAAGCCTGTTATCCGGGATAATCCACTGACGATCAAAAGTGCGGAATCCATACCGTGTTGGGGTGATAACTGGAAGTTCGTCATTCGCGACCTTTACATTCCTATACTCATGTCCAGGAAGTCCTTCACGGAGCAGTTTTTGTGTATGTTTGTCTCCCAATTGATTGTTGCGAATATGCGGATGGAACAGCGCCTCCTTCTGCGCCGGGTCTCTCTCGCCAATGAGGCACTTCCACCGCCGCTCCAGGGATTCGCGGTCCGGTGCGATGACCCAGGTTCGCCCAGGCATCACGCCGGAACCGTTGTAGATGAACAGGTCCTCCAGCCTGGGGAAGGTCCCCCATTCCCCTGTCGCCTTGGGCAGGAACGGGGCGCGCCATTCATCCGGGCAGTCCTGCCATCCACCGCCTTGCAACGAGATACTGGCGATGGCGGCAAACTTCAGTTCGCGCTTCCCCTCCGGCAGGGCCCTGAACCGCACCTTGGCCGGGACAGTGGGATCGGTCTTCCCATGGCGAGAGGCGAGCACGATGCAGACCGGCTGTTGCACGCCCTGGAAAACCCGGGTGGCGACCTCGGGCTGGTGCCCCTCCGGTGAACAGTCGATCACCCAGATATCGTCCGCGTCCCGCCGCAGGTCGGCGCGCATCTTCTCGAAACCCGGGCCGTTCAGGAACCCGGCCACGGTGATATAACAGACGACACCCTTGTGTCCCGGCAGGGCCGCGCCGGCAGGGGAGGCGCCAAAGACCTTCCACGTCGCCCACCGCCAGAAATAGACATACAGGTTCCGCAGGTGCTTCACATGCGCCGACACTTTCCACGCCGGCGGCGGAATCCAGGCTTTTAGCGGTGCGGGTGCCTTCGTGTTGTCACTCTCCTCCTCGACCCAGCCGCCCAGCCCCTTGGCTTTTTCCTTGTAGGGTGGGTTGCCGATCACCACCATGATCGGCTCCGCCCGCTTGATTTCGTTGGCCTTTCGCCGTGACTGCGCCAGCGAGCCGAGGAAGGAAGGCATCCATTCCTCTTCCTCATACGGGCTGGCCAGCGTGTCCACCACATGGAGCCGCAGGTCGATGGCTTCCTTGATTCCCTTGTTGTCCGGGTCGATCAGCTGCACCACCTCCGCCAGCAGCCGGAGCTGGGCCACCGCAAAGGGGCCGAACTGAAGTTCGAAGCCAATGAGCCGTTTCAAGGCATCCCGGATGACGCCTGGGACGGCGCCCTCGCCCATGTCCTCCCGCGCTACTTGGGCGATGCGCCGCAACACGCCCAGCAGGAAGGTTCCCGTCCCGACCGCCGGGTCGGCCAACGTCACCTCCGGCGATGCGATGCCGCCCGCGACCCCGAACCGGGTATAGTCCCGCAGCACCTCATCCACGAAGCGGACCATGGCCGTCACGATTTCAGGCGGGGTGTAATAGGAACCCGTCTGCTTTCGCAGGTCGCTGTCATAGACGCTCAGGAACTCTTCATAGAAGTAAAGCCAGGCATCCTTGTCGCCCTTGGCGATGGCCGACCAGGAAACCGCGTCCAAGACACGGACCAGGGTCCGAAGGGATGTGGTGAGCGTCTCGTCATTCTCGGCTTGGTCGGTCAACAGGCGCAGGGCTTCACCGATCAGCGAGTTCGTCTTCCGGAGCTGTCCCGCTACAACTGAAAGGCCATTCGCCAGCTTGACATCCCGAGCCCGCGCGATCAGCAGGCCGAAGGTTACGGCCTGGGCGTAGCCGTCAGCGAACTGGGAATTCGTGGCGTTGGGAAACAGCAGCTTGCGCCAGTCCTGGGCAAGGTTGGTCAGGGCGGGGCTGCCCTTGTCCAGTTCCTCCGTCACCTCATCCCGCAACAGCCGGCAAAGGCGGGCGGTGATGTCAGCAAGTTGCTTGGCATTCCGCGGCGGGACAGGTTCCCAATGGAAGAAGTCCTGGAACACCGCCCGCAGCATTTCCGGCGCCTTCAACGCGGCACCGGCTGTCTCAACGTCGCCGTCGAGACGGATCACCTCACCGGTCAGCTCACCATTGCGCCAAAGGCTGAACCCGGTGCCGTCGGTGTAGAGCAGGTTGGGCAGAGACTTCAGCTTCTCCCATTGCCCCTTGTCATGCTTGTCCGTGAAGCGCCGGGGATCGGGCCCCTTGCCGGGGGCCTTGACCTCAATGAAGCCGATCAGGGCCTTCTGTCGTGTGACCGCATAGTCCGGGCGGGTCTGAAGGTCCGCCAGGGAAGTCTCCCCCACCGTCACGATGGCACCGGCCGGCAGTCCGATGACGGCGGCCATGTCCTGGACCAACTGTTCAAGCGGCGCGCGAAGCTGGTCCTCCGGGTTGCCTGAGATGGCCGGGCTTTTCAGCTTGTCTTTGACCGAAGCCCCGAATTTTGAGACCGCGTCAGCCACAGACATCTTCACCAAGATGGACCCCGCTTGATCAACGGATGATGACTCTTCTCGCGATAGTCATTCTATCCCAACGGGAATCAGGGTGGGAGGGATAATTGCTTTTCGTCACCCGCAACCCTTCCCAAACTTCACCCCACCCCATCCCTGACACTCTCCGCCAGCATGTAGGTCCTCACCGCCTTGGCGTCCCCCACGTTCAGGTCGGTGCACAGGCGGGCGCACAGCAGGGTCAGTTTGGCGGGCAAGTCGGCGGGGGAGAGGTTGGGTTCCTCGGACAGGCGACGGGTCAGGGTCTCGCGGCGGTCCAGCAGGCGGGCGGTGGCGCGGTCCTCCAGGGCGGTCGCCGGGTCCGCGGGGCGCAGGGCCTGCTCCATCTCCCGGAGTTGCGACAGCAGCAGGCGGACGAGGGGGGAGGGTTCGCGCATGGGGCTCTATGGACGGTGGGGTCTGGTCGTCTGGATACGTAAGGCGCATCGTTGACCCCACGTGCCGGGTCGCAGCCTCTCCCCTGCCGCCACACCCTCCTTGTCCTCTGCGTGCCGGCCAACGGCCGGCCTCTGTGTCCTCTGCGTTCCCAAACCCCGGCGCGGCTCGCACCCCGGTTTCCGGTACCGCCGCGACCACCACGGGATGGACAAAATTCCTATCCCATGCCATGCTACCCGATGCTGTCCTGCGGGGCGGCCGGGTCTTGGCAATGGTGAAGCGGCACCACCCCCGACGGCGGGCGGGCACCGACATGCGCGACGGCGGACCCCTTAACGAGACACGAAGCCAACCCCGTCACCTTTGTCTCCTTAAGGCATTTTCCTTAGGCGTTTCAGGTACTTGGAATGTGACACGCGTCACCTTAAGCGTCACCTTACGGTCACTTTAGTCACCTTAACGTCTCCTCCCGTCACCCACCGCGCCGGCGCCACGGCGGCGCGGCCCCCCGCCTTGCCCCCCGGTCATGCCGGGGTCGCTCCCGGCCCCTGCCCATTTCGATGGCAATCGGCCCCCTTCCGTGGCAGCAAAAGCGGGCGAGAATCCGCAGAACCTTTGGCTTGGGGAACCAGCATGACCATCACCGCCCAGCGCCCCGTCACCCTGGCCGACGTGCAGGAGGCGGCGGACGCCCTCCGCGACCATCTGGCGGCCACGCCCTGCATCCCGTCGCGTACCCTGTCCCAGATCACCGGCGCGCAGATCTGGGTGAAGTTCGAGAATTTGCAGTTCACCGCCAGCTTCAAGGAGCGCGGGGCCCTCAACAAGATCCGCAAGCTGTCGGCGGAGGAGCGGGCGCGGGGCGTGGTGGCCATGTCGGCGGGCAACCATGCCCAGGGCGTGGCCTACCATGCGGGCCGGCTGGGCATCCCGGCCACCATCGTCATGCCGGAGGGCACCCCCTTCATCAAGGTGGAGCTGACGGAGGGCCACGGCGCCCGGGTCGTGCTCCACGGCGCCACGCTGGTGGAAGCGCAAGCCGAGGCGGAGCGGCTGAGTCGGGAGGAAGGGCTGGTCTTCGTCCACCCCTATGACGACGCGGACGTGGTGGCCGGCCAGGGCACCATCGCGCTGGAGATGCTGGACGCGGCCCCGGACTTGGACGTGCTGGTGGTCCCGGTGGGCGGCGGCGGCCTGATCGGCGGCATCGCCACCGCCGCCAAGGCCCTGAAGCCGGGGATCGAGGTGGTGGGGGTGGAGGTGGCGGCCTATCCCGCCATGGTCCAAGCCTTGGCGGGCGAGACCATCCAGGTGGGCGGCGACACCATCGCGGAGGGCATCGCCGTCAAGAACGTCGGCAAACTCCCCCTCGAGATCTGCCGCCGGCTGGTGGATGAGGTCCTGCTGGTCCCGGACGAGGAGGTGGAGCGCGCCGTCGCCCTGTTCCTGAACATCGAGAAGACGGTGGCGGAGGGGGCGGGCGCCGCGGGCCTGGCGGCCGTGCTCTGCCACCCCGAGCGGTTCCGGGGCAAGAAGGTCGGGCTCGTGCTCTGCGGCGGCAACATCGACAGCCGCGTCCTGGCCCAGGTGATCATGCGCCAGCTGGTGCGCGAAAGCCGCCTGATCGCCATCCGCGTCGGCATCCCCGACCGGCCGGGCGCCCTGGGCAAGATCACCAGCCTGATCGGCGAGGCCGGCGGCAACATCATCGAGGCCGCCCACCAGCGCCTGTTCACCACCGCCACGGTCAAGGCCACCGACATCGACCTGACCATCGAGTGCCGGTCCAAGAAGCACGCGGAGAAGGTCATCGCCACCCTGCGCGACAAAGGGGGCTTCGGGGTCAAGGTGCTGGCCGGTGGGGTGGAATAGGGGTTTGAGCCCTTGCAGGTCGTGCATGGTTCCGGTGGCGCAACCATCATTGGACTCGCGCATAATTTCGCATAGAGGTGGCATGTCTCTTAATCGCATGCGAACTTGAGGGAGGCGGGGGTCCTGGGCTAGGTTCTGGTCATGGGGTGTGTGGGAAGCCGGTTCGGACGGCCCCGCCATCCCGCCCGATGACCGGACATCCGTAAGCCCAGGGGAACCATGTCCTTTCCAGCAAGGCCCGCGCCGGTACTGACCACGCGGTCCACCGCCCTGTCCCTCGCCGCCCTGCTCCTGCTCGGCGCCTGCGCCACCCCGCCCGCCAAGCCGCCTGCCGCTGTCCAGGCGCCGGCGGAGGTGGCGAAGGCCCAAGCCGCCCTCCAGGCCGCGCCGCCGGCCGTCAAGGCCCTGAAGCGTAAGATCGCCATCGGTCGCTTCACCAATGAGACCCGCTACGGCAAGGCGCTGCTGACCGCGGACCAGATCGATCCCCTGGGGCGCCAGACCGGCGACATGCTCAGCGCCCGGCTGGTGGAGTCGGGCCGCTTCCTGGTGCTGGAACGCCCGGACCTTGCCGCCATCAAGGCCGAGCAGGCGCTGGCCGGCGGCCCCGCCAACATCGTCGGCACGGACACGCTGATCGTCGGCTCCTTGACGGAGTTCGGCCGCTCCACGGAAGGGCAGTCCGGCTTCCTCAGCAACACCAAGCGCCAGATCGCCCGCGCCAAGGTGGAGATCCGGCTGGTGGACGTGCGCACCGGCCTCGTCTTCTTCTCCGCTGCCGGCACCGGCGAGGCGGCGCTAGAGAAGGGCACGGTGATGGGCTTCGGCAGCCAGGCCGAGTATGACCAGACCCTGAACGACCGTGCCATCGGGGCCGCCATTTCCGACGTGCTGAACAGCCTGATCACCAAGATCGAGGAGCGGCCCTGGCGCAGCGACATCCTGAAGGCGGAACCCGGCCGTGTCTTCATCAGCGGCGGCGCCCGCCAGGGGCTGAAGCCCGGCGACCGGCTGGCCGTCATGAAGGCGGGGGAGAAAGTGCGCAGCGGCCAGAGCGGCTTCGACATCGAACTGCCGCCCACCCAGGTGGCCGAACTGGTGGTGGACAGCCTGTTCGGCGACAGCGAGACGAACGAGGGCTCCGTGGCCCGGGTCGTCTCCGGCACCGTCCCGGCCAACACGGCCGGGCTGTTCGTCGCCGAGGTGAAGTGAGACCCGCCATGAAGACCCGCACGCTCTCCCTGCTGGCCCTGCTCGCGCTCGCGGCCTGCACCTATCCCACCACCACGGTCCGCACCGTGGATACCCGCCCGCAACTCGCCTTCGCCAACGCCAGCCCCACCGCGGTGCTGCTGGTGAACGGCGTGTCCATGGGGCCGGTGTCCAGCTTCGATGGCAAGAACCGCACCCTGCAACTCGACCGCGGCACCCACAAGGTCGAGGTCCAGGACGGCGGTCGGTTGGTCTTCTCCCAGTCGGTCTACCTGGGCGACGACATGACCAAGACCATCACACTTCCCAACTGAACCCAGGCCGCGAGGACTGACATGCGTGCTCGAGTGTTGCTGCCCATCGCGGCGGCGTTGGCCCTTTCTGCCTGCGCGCAGGGGCCCGGGACCAAGTACAACTGGGGCGGATACTCCCAGGCTCTGTACGACTACCACAAGGACGCCACCGAACGGGCCGACTACATGGCCACCCTGGTGAAGATCGTCGAGAAGGACGGGCCGACCTCCAAGGTGCCGCCCGGGATCTTCGCCGAGCTGGGCTACCTGAAGCTGGCCGATGGCGACCAGCAGGGGGCCATCGCCCTGTTCGAGCGGGAAAAGGCGGCCTGGCCCGAATCCGGGACCCTGATGGACCGGGCCATCGCTGGCGCCAGGGAAGGCAAGCTGCCGCCCAAGCCGGGCCTTGTGCCGGCCAGCGCCCCCGCCGACTCCCCCTCCACCCCCGTGAGCTGAGGCCCCCATGCGTCTGTTCGCCCGCGCGGCCCTGGCCGCCATCGCCCTGCTGGGCCTGTCCGCCTGCGCCACCCCGCCGGAGGTGCAGAAGAAGGACTACACGGCCTTCAAGGCCAGCCATCCCCGCTCCATCCTGGTCGTGCCTGTCACCAACAAGAGCACCCAGGTGGACGCGCCGGACAACTTCTTGACCACGCTCCCGGTGCCCCTGGCCGAGCGCGGCTACTATGTCTTCCCCGTCCACATGGTGAAGCGCACCATGGAAGATGAGGGCCTAGGCGACGCCGACATGGTGCATGGCGCCGACGTGAAGCGCCTGGCCGCCCTGTTCGGGGCGGATGCCGTTCTCTACGCCAATATCGAGCGTTGGGAGTCGGCGTACGCCATCCTGGCCACGACCACGACCGTGGCCATCACCTACACGCTAAAATCCGGCAAAACCGGGGAAACGCTGTGGGAGGAGAAGGTCCAGACCACCTACAGCCCGCAGGCGCAGAGTTCCGGTGGCGGGTTGCTGGGCCAGTTGCTTGCCCAGGCGGTCGTGGCGGCCATGGAACGCGCCAGCCCCAGCTATCTCCCGCTTGCCTACCAAGCCAACGGCATCGCCCTGTACGGCCCCGGCAAGTACATCCCGAAGGGCCCGTACGACCCGGAACACACCAAAGATTACTGACCCTTCAGGGTCGGCACGCCAAGGGCGGCCCTGGGGCCGCCCTTTCCGTTTTCCGGCAACGGCGCGATCACCGCCCCCGCACGATCTCCACGCCCACGCTGGCGCATGCCTCGAACGCGTCCAGCTTTTCCAGGCGTAGGGTCACGGACAGGACCCGGGCGTCTTCCAACAGGGCGGCCGCGATGCGTTCGGCCAGGGTTTCCAGCAGGTTGACGTGGCCCTCGCCGACTATGGCGGTGACCAGGTTCAGGGCGTCCTCATAGGACACGACCTCGCCGATCTCGTCCCGCGCGCCGGGGCCGGGCAGGGTGACGGCCATGTCCAGGTTCACCCGCAAGCGCTGGTCGGCCTGCTTTTCCCGGTCATAGATGCCGACCCGGGCGGACAGCAGCAGGTCGCGCACGAAGATGCGCCCCGTCGGCGCTGGGGCCGGGACAGGCACGGGCTTGGCCGGCCGCTCCGCCCGGTGCAGGGGGATGGCCGGGGCCGAGGGGGCGGTGACGGCAGCGAACAGGTTCTTCATGGAGCGGGCATTTACCATCGGGCCCGGCCCTGGACAAGGTACGGTCCCCCGGACATTTCGGCGCCCTGGGATGCGTTTGCGGCCCCCGGGGCGCTGGCAGCCCTATCTGGGGGCCCGCGGCAGGCTCGGCCCCTCACCCCGTTGCAGCAGCAGGGCCAGGTACAGCAGGAAGGTCAACGCGGTGGGGGCGGAGATGGCGTTGTCCGTCAGGCTGAACACCGCCAGTACCAGGGCGCCGGTCCAGGCCATCACCCGGATGGGCTTGGGCTTGCCGCGGGTCTGGCCGCGCAGCAGCGCCACGAAGCCGGCCAGGAACAGGGTCAGGCCGATGAAGCCGCCATCCACCAGCAGCCGCAGGTACTCGTTGTGCGGGGCGCGGATGTTGCCGGGGATCTTGGCATCCAGCATGAAGATGATGCCGGTGCCCAGGCCGCGGCCGATGATGGGGGAGGGCTCCAGCACCTCGGCGCCCAGCTCCCAATAGACCAGCCGGCCCATGAAGTTCAGCGCCTCGCCCTCGTTGCCCGGCGCGCCGCCGCCCAGGAAGCGGGTGATCAGCGCGTCGGCGAAGATGATGGCGAACAGGCCGACGCACAGGCTGCCGCCGATCACCAGCACCAGCCGCCGCCCCACGCCCAGGGCGCTGAAGGGCAGGAACAGCAGCATGGAGAGGGAGTACATCATGGCCAGGGCCAACGGCATGCGGCCCAGGGTGGCCAGCATCACCGCCAGGTTCAGAGCGGCCAGCACCCAGAAGACCCGGCGCTTGTCCAGGATCGCCTCGTTCACCGCGGCGATGAAGCCGGTCAGGCAGAGCGACGCCAGATAGGCAGGGATGGAGCCGGCCTGCAGGCGCTGCACGTTGCTGATGGGGTCGAATTCCAGCATCCGCCCCAGCCCGGCCAACTGCTCCACCAATCCGCCGACAATGCTGATCAGGGGGATCAGGGCGATGGCCCAGATCAGCCGGTGCAGGTCATGGGTGCGGTAATAGAGGGAGAAGACGGCGAAGCCGGCCGCCAGGCCGAACAGCGACTTGACGATCTGGAACTTGGTCAGGGTGGGATAGGGGTTCGGGTTGACGAAGCTGTAGAAGGCGATGGCCACCAGGGCCCAGACGGGCCAGTTCACGGTGCGCTGGGTGCCGAACCGCAGGGCATAGGCGACCAGGATGCCCACATAGGCCAGCTTGTACCAGCTGGAGCCCTCCACCCCGCCGATGGCGTCCAGGTACTCTTCCGGCCGGATCGCCATCACGGCGGTCAGCAGCAGCAGGAACAGGTCCGGCCGGACCAGCCCGGCAAGGCCCAGCAGGCCCAGGGTCACCAGCCCGTACAGCAGCAGGATGTACATGGGCATGGCGGCCGCCAGCACCAGCAGCAGCCCCACCGCCAGGGTGGCGCCGGCCAGGCCGAGGATCTTGGCGGTCTGCCCCGGGGGGGCACGGTTGAACAGTTCCTGGCTACTCATATCGATATCGTCGCCCTTGGCCAACATACCCAGCACGGAAGGTGAAGAAACACGGGCGCCGATCCCACAGCCAACAAAACATTCGGGCTACTCTGACCCTTGCACATCGGCTGAGCCATTGCCCCTATTCGCCCCTACCCGGCTACATTCGTGTTCTGCAACTTGCGACCCAATCAAAACGAATACACCGGGAGCCCCATGTCCTTGCAGACTACGCAGCAGCGCGTGACCGACCTGGACGGTCTGCGCGGCTGGCTGGCCCTGTGGGTGGTGAACGCCCATGTGGTCCAGTTCGCCCTCCTGCGCGAGAGTTTCCCCGGCAACGCCCTGTTCGGCCTGTTGGGCAATGGCGAGCTGGCGGTGGCGGTCTTCGTCATCCTCAGCGGCTATGTCATCGGGCGGCAGCTCCGCGTGGCGCCAGAGCCCTATGACGTCTTTATCCTGCGCCGCTTCATGCGGCTGTATCCGGTGTTCCTGCTGTGCTTCGCGGCGGGCCTGGCGGTGTACTCCAACCTGCCCATGTTCGACGGGGTGAAGGAGAACCTGCCCGACCATGCCTGGCTGCATGTGCTGATGCTGCATGGCGCGGTGCCGGACACTTGGCTGCCCAGCAGCTCCACGGCCTTCCTGAAGCCGGGCTGGAGCGTGTCGCTGGAGTGGCAGTTCTACCTGATGGCCCCCTTCATCGCCCTGGGCCTGTCCCTGAAGCGCTGGCGCTGGGGCGTGCTGCTGGGCGGGGCCGGGCTGGCGCTGCTCACGGGTGCCCTGCCGCTGGAATGGTCGAAGCCCAGCTTCGTGCTGCTCTGCCTGCACCTGTTCCTGCTGGGCATGCTCAGCGACCGCTGGCTTTCGGCGGTTGAGCGGGGGCGGCTGCCAGGGGATGCGGCGGTGCGCTGGGCCATCGTCGTGGCCGCGGGTGGCGCCATCGCCCTGCGCGACCTGCCCATCGCCTGCTGGCTGGTCGCCATGCTGATGCTGCTCCCCGACACGGCCAGGGCCTGGGGGCCGGTGACGACCCTGTGGCAGGGGGCGATGCGCAACGGGCTGGCGCAGTATCTGGGCCGGATCAGCTACTCCCTCTATCTCTGCCACTACCTCGTGCTGGAGCTGGTGGCGTTCCTGTCGGCCAAGTATCTCGGCCTGGTGGGCCCGAAAGCCCTGCCGGTGCTCTATCTGGCTGCCCTCGCCTGCGTCCCCCTCTCCGACCTGCTGTTCCGGACGGTGGAGATGCCGGGCATCCGTCTGGGAAAGCGGCTCGCCGCCCAGCGCATGGCCGCCCCGGGCCCCACAGCGTTGTCGTGATGCCAAGCCCCCGGTGACCAGCCGGGGGCATCCCATCGTCATAGGGTCCGCCGGGATGTCGTCCCCCCTCGTCTCCGTCATCGTCCCCGCCTACAACGCCGCTCCCACCCTGCGGGAGACGCTGGAATCAGCCCTCGCCCAGACCTATGGGAACCTGGAAATCATCGTCGTGGACGATGGCAGCCGCGACGCCACGCCGGACATCGTGCGCGAGCTGGCGGCCCGGGACCCGCGGGTGCGGCTGATCCAGCAGCCCAACGGCGGCTGCCCCATCGCCCGCAACACCGCCCTGAACGCCGCGCGGGGGGAGTACGTGGCTTCCCTGGACGGGGACGACCTCTGGCAGCGGGACAAGATCGAGCTGCAGGTCAGGTCGCTGGAGGAGGCGGGGCCGTCCGCGGCCCTCTGCTATTGCTGGTCCTGGGCCATCGACAAGGAAAGCCGGGTGATCCCCAACGGGATCATCCATGCCTTCACCTTCGCCGACAACCCGTTCCCGCCCCTGGTCATGTACGGCTTCATCGGCAACGGCAGCACCATGCTGATGCGGCGGTCGGCCATGCTGGCGGTGGGCGGCTACGACACCAGCCTGCCCCATTATGATGAGGGGATGATGGCCCTGCGGCTGGCGGAGCGTTGGCGCTTCACCGTGGTGCCGCGCTTCCTGGTGGGCTACCGCATCCTGCCCACCAGCATGTCCCATCGTACGCATGAGACGGAGCAGTTCCACCGCGACCTGTTGGACCGGTTGCACGGGGAGCACCCGGAACTGCCCGCCTGGCTGTTCCGCCTGACCAAGGCCAAGTTCGAACTGTACGCCGCCAAGCGCGACCTGAAGGTGGGCCGCCATGGCAAGGGCATCCGCCGATTGCTGAAAGCCATCAGCATGGACCCGCTGCTGCCCCTCACCCTGCGGCCCAAGGGCATCGTCGCCCAGCTCGTCCGCGTGTCCGGCAAGGAGATGGCGGGCACGGTGCCGCCGCTGCCCTTCCTGGAGGCCGGCCCCACCCTGGACAAGGCTGGCCCGCCCGCCCTGCCGGGGCTGGAGATGCGCCGCCGCGCCCGGGTGGCGGTGCTCGCCGCCCGCCAGCCGGATGGACCCTTGCGGCCGGCGGGGCAGGGGGCGTGAGTTTCGAATTCGAAAGTGCGTTTTGGTGGGTCGGATCGGGGCTAGGCCGGCAATCCGAGGGCCCCAAGCCGACCCGCCAGGCGTCGGATTAGGCGGGCTGGCGCCCGCTGATCCGCCCTACGATGGCCAACCTTTTCCCCACCATAACCCCCCACACCACCAGCCCCACCAGGGCGACGCCGAGGCTGGCCGTCGCCACCCAGGCCAAGCCGAAGGGCAGGGCGGCGGCCACGGCGGCCAGCTTCAGCAGGGTCAGGGCGGCGTTGGCACGGACCGCCACACCGCCGCCACCCAGGGCACGCAGGGCGGCGATCAGCAGCCAGGCCACGCTGGTCACCAGGCCTGCCAGCGCCAACACGGGCAGGAACCCCGCCAGGGCCAGCCAGTCGGGCCCCAATGCCAGCCGCACCAGCGGTTCGGACAGCAGGGCCAAGCCAAGGAACAGGGGTGTCGCGGCCAGCAGCAGGCGGCGCAGGTCGCGGGCCAGCAGGGCGGTTGCCCCACCGGGCCGGGCGTGGGCCAGGTCGCGGAACACCAGCCCGCTCGCCACCCCACCCAGGGCGAAGACGGCGTTGTCCACCAGCCGCCGGCCCAGACCGTAGAGGCCCAGCGCCGCCGGCCCGGCAACGGCGCCGACCAGCAGCCGTTCGGCCTGGAGATGCAGGAAGCCGGTCAGCTTCATCCCCGCCCCGTCCGCGGCGGCGCGGGCCAGGACCGCGACCTCCCCCCGGTCCAGCCGGGGCCCGGGCAGGCGGAACAGCAGGGCCAACGCCGCCAGGTCCAGCCAGCGCAGCAGCACCTGGGCCGCCACCAGGGCCAGCGCCCCCTCTCCCCTCCAGGCCAGCCAGAGGGCTACCCCCCAGGCGGGCAGCGTCACCAACAGGCTCCGCAGGGCCAGGCGGCGGAACCGGCGCTGGCGGCGCGCCAGGCCGTCCAGCACGGCGCCGGGACCGGTCGCGGGCAGGGACAGGCCCGCGAGGAGGAGCAAGGGGAGGAGGGCCGGCAGACCCGCCGCCCCGGCCAGAGCCGGGGCCACCAGGGCGGTCAGGCCGGTGCCGGCCAGGCCGATGCCGGCGGTGGCCCAGAATCCGGTGGACAGGGTGCGGCGGGACAGGTGCCGCTGCCGCACCACCGCGTCGCTGACCCCGTCCAGCAGCAGGCCCTGCACCAACAGCAGGTACAGCAGGGCGAGGGTGGCGGTGCCGAACGCCTCCGGCCCCGCCAGCCGGGCGATAGCCAGCGCGCCGACGAGCTGCCCGGCCTGCTGCCCCCATTTGTCCAGGTAGGCCCAGGCCCTGGCGTCCGGGCGCCGTGCCATGTGTTCAGCCCAGGGCGGCGGGGACGTCGCGGCGGGACAGGCGGCGGCGGACGGCGCCGACCAGGTGGACCAGCTCCCCCTTCACCTGCGGGTGCACCAGCAGGGCGGCGCCGACCCAGGCCGCGCCGCAGGCACCGGCGCCGGCGACCAGGCGGACCCAGTCGCCATGCTGCGCCAACCCATAGGCCACCGGCAGCATGGCCACACCGCACAGGGCCGTCACCACCAGGCTGGGCCACATGGCGCCCCAGACTTCCGCCCGACGGTAGCCCAGCTTCATCTTGATGGGTTTCTGCATGACGTAGGCCTTCACCGCCGCGTCCACGATCAGCCCCGCCGCCAGCCAGGTCAGGGAAATCTGCGCGAGCCCGATGGTCAGGCAGAGCCGCAGCCCCTCCGCGACGGCCAAGCGGCGCATGAACACGTCCAGCGTGCCGCAGATGATGATGAACTGGATGCTCAGGTGGATGAAGGGCAGGAACACGCCGCTGGCCGCCAGGATACGGACCACGGGCACCGCCTCCGCCCACTTGTCGCCCAGGACCACATGCACCAGCGGCTCGGCGAACAGGGCCACGAACAGGAAGAAGGGCCAGGCCGCCACGCTGAGGAAGGCCAGCTTGGTCATGTAGAGGGGCTTCAGGTCCCGGCCCTCCCGCGCCGCCTTGCTGAGGGCCGGCAGGATGACGGGGGAGACGGCCTGGAGGATGATGCGGTCAAACATGCTGGTGATGGCCTGGCCGCGGGACAGCAGGCCCACGGCCGCATCACCCAGGAACTTGCCACCCACCACCATGGTGCTCATCAGGCCGAACTCATGCAGCAGCCCGATGCCGGTGATCAGCTTGCCGAAGTTGAACACCTCCCGCCATGCCTTCAGGGTCGGGCGGCGCAGGGGGTAGCGGCGCAGCACGCCCACGGCGAACAGGGTGGCGACGAACTGCTCCGCCGCGAGGCCCCAGGCCAGGGCCAGGAACCCGTACCCCATCCAGGCCAGCAGGATGGCGACGCCCACATTGGCCGCCGCCTTGAACAGGCCGACATAGAACAGGGTGTCGAACCGCATCTCCCGCTGCAGCATGGCCATGGCCGGCAGGCTGACGGGTTGCAGCACCAGGTTCAGGCCCAGGATGCCCACCACCATGGCCATCTGGTCGTCCCAGAAGTCGCCCCGGTAGAAGCCCACGGCCAGGTAGACGCCGATGCAGGTCAGCAGGGTGGCGATCAGGGAGATGCCCAGGACGGTGCCTTCGCGCTCCGGCGTCAGGTCCTTTTCCTGGATCAGGTAACGGGTCATGCCGAACTCGGCCAGGACCGTGATGAAGTGGATGATGGCCTGGCCGGTGGCGAAGACGCCGAAATCCTCCGGCGTCAGCAGCCGCGCCAGCACCACCAGCGAGATGGTGCGGAAGGCGAGCTGGCTGTATTTCTGCGCGAAGGAGAAGAAGAAGCTGCGGCGGATCATCAGGCCAGCGCCCCCGGCTGGCGGACAGGGGCCGCGGGGCCTGCCTTGTCACGGAAGCTGTCGGCCAGCCCCCGGTACCATTGCTCCCGCCACAGCAGCCAGAACCGCTTGCGCGAGGGCGGCAGGGGACGGGCCAGGGCGGCGGCGGTGCGATAGAAGGCCTGCCGCGCCACCACGGGCAACGGCACCCCGTCCAGCAACGGCCCGTCGGTGGGCACGCGGCTCGGGTCGAAGCGGCGGATGCCGCGGCCGTGGCGATAGGCCCGGCCCAGCATCCACTCCACGCTCATCTGTTCCGGGCGGATCATGTGGTGGACGATGGCGGACTCGGCGAACCACGCCTTGTAGCCCGCCCGCTCCAGCCGCATGTTGAACTCGGTCTCGCTGCCCATGGCATAGCCGGGGCTGCCGTCGGGGCCGACCTGGTCGTCGAAGCGGTGGCCCGCGGCGAAGGCCTCTGCCCGGATGGCCATGTTGGGGCCCCAGACCAGGTTGGCCGACACCGGGCCTTCCTTCTCCGCCGTGATGCTGTACAGCACGTTCAGCGGCACCTTGAACCCGGCCATCCAGGCCGGCGGGTCCTGCGGCCAGAAGGGGCGGATGCTGCCGCCGAAGACGGCATGGTCCGGGTGCGCGTCCGCCGCCTGGCGCAGGCGGCGCAGCCAGTCCGGCTCGGGCACCGCGTCGTCGTCGGTGAAGACGTACAGGTCCCCCTCGCCGTGGGGAAGGGCGCGGTTCAGGGCGCGGTTCTTGCCCGCACCCGTCTCCCGCAGCAGGGTCAGGGGCAGGCGCGGGACGAAGCTGGACAGGATCGACGGCGTGTCGTCGGTGCTGGCGTTGTCCACCACCACCAGCTTCCAGCCCCCCGGGACCGTGCCGAGCCGCGTGTAGGCATCCAGGACCCGCGGCAGCGTGCGGGCCCCGTTGCGGGAAGAGAAGAAGACGGTGAGCATGCCCTTGGCGGTTCCCTTCGACCCCGGATCGACCGCGGGTAAACGCGGGACATGGCCCCGTCGGGCAGGGTCCCGATCGGGTAGGCCGGTCGGGGAAGCTTAAGAAGCGCCGGCACCCCCTGTCCCGGGGGCGTCAGGGGCAGTGCTTCAGGGGTTCCCCGATCTTTCCGCGGCGGGGCAGGCGGGGGTTGACCCTTTGTCGCGGCCGGGCCGTGCTGCGGGCTGGCAGGGGCTAGGCAAGTTGCGTAATCTTGGGGTACGGACGTAACCGGGACGGCGGGCAAGATGCGCTATGAACAGGATGTGGCGCAGCGGGCCACGGTGCTGCGGCACCTGGCGCGGAGCCTGTCCGCCAGCATCGCCGCCTTCGAGAAGCAGGTAGGCGTACCCCTGCGCACCTTCCCGGAATACAAGAAGGCCCGTGCCCAATACCTGGAACTCCAGGCCCTGATCTTCACCATCGGCGACAAGGCGGCGGAGGGGAAGGGGAGGGGCGCCCCCCAGGACCTGAAGCCTTGGCTGGTGCGCATGCGGCTGCGGGCCATCGCCGCCTTCACCAGGATCAGCCTGCAGTTCTTCCGCGACCCGCCGGACCTGCTGGTGCAGGCCCTGGGCGCCTTCGAGATCCTGCAGATGGAGCAGGAGGCGTTCCGCAGCGTCCTGAACGACTTCGACATGATGCTCATGGAGTCGGCCGTGGACGACAAGACCTCCATGGAGCTGGACCAGGTCCGCACCGACATGGAGGAGATCCTGCGCTGGCTGGACCTGCTGCTCCAGACCGCCCCGCCGCCGCTGACGACGTTCGAGGGGTGACGGGGGTGCCGCGTGGTGCCGGATGCGGCACCCGGGCATCGGGTCAGGACGTTCCAATCAAAAAGGGCGGGAGCCGTGGCCCCCGCCCTTGTCGGTCCCCGCAGGGAGCGCGGCCGGTCAACCGGCGCGCTTCAGCTTGCGGAAGGTGGCCCACAGCTCGCTGGCGTTCTTGTCCAGGTCGTACGCCCGGGTGGTGTTCGGATCGCGGCCCTGGCGCAGGCATTCCACCGTGAAGAAGTTCGTGTTGGCCGGGTCAAGGCCCAGCTCGGCGCAGGCGTTGTCGAAGGTGGACTGGAGTTCGGCGGGATTCATCATCTCTCACCAGTGTTGGGGTCGGCCGTTTCGCCTGACCCGTCGTTGTGGGCACTGCACCATTGCACCGGATCATGACCGGATTGTGAAGCCTTTGATCCAGAACAATGGCCCTCTCACGATAAGAACACGGCAATCGTGATTTTGTTGCAACTGCGAAGGCGTGGGCGCCCCTTTGCCCGGGCGCGCAAGCGCGTTACTTCTGTCGCCCGGACCCCTCCCCAACCCGCCCGGACCCGCCATGCACGTCCCCGCCGCCTTCGAGGAGCTGGACTCGGTCTTCGCCGATGCCTGGGCGCGGCTGGCGCGCGGGGCGGCGGACAGGAAATCCGCCCTGCACACCATGACCGTGGCCAGCCTTCGGCAGGACGGGTCGCCCACGGCCCGGACGGTGGTGCTGCGGGGTGTGCAGCCGGCGGACCGCATCCTGAGGTTCCACACGGACCGGCGGGCGCCCAAGCTGGCAGGGCTGGCGGCGGAGCCCCGGGTGGGGCTGTTGCTCTATGACCCCGGCGCCCGGTTGCAGCTCCGCCTGGACGGGGTGGCGGAGGTGGTCGGGGAAGGGGGGCTGCCGGACCGGCTGTGGGACCGATCCCACCCCGGCAGCCGGGCCTGCTACCGCCAACCCGTCGCCCCCGGCGCGTCGGTGGACGGCCCCCGAGTCGCCATCCCCCCGGCCGGGGAGCCGGCCCATGGGCGGGAGAACTTCGCCATCGTCCAGGTGCGGGTCCACCGCCTGGATTGGCTGTTCCTGAACGCCGACGGCCACCGGCGCGCCTGTTTCGACTTCTCCCCGGCCGGCGAAGGCCCGTCACCGGAAGGACATGGCGGCCAAGGGATCGCGGCCGGCTGGACGGGACGCTGGGTCGCCCCCTGAGGCGATCCGAAGGGAAAGCCGTGTCTTCGCCGTCTGTGTCGCAGACCGGCGCGGGTGCGTGGCTTTACGTCGGCGGGGAAACCGGTCATGCTTCTACTTGCTGCAGGGCAGCACCATAAAGGCAGGACCGCCAGGGATGTGCCGGACCGACACAGGGACGCGCCATTGGCGGGCGTCCGGTCGGCCTTGGCCCACCGGCAAGTCCGCCCCCCAAGGCGCCGGGACCCACCGCCCGCGCCTTCCCGTCCCCTGCGACCTGCGTGATCCCCGACGGTACGGCACGGCCCGGGGTGCGGAATGGGATTATCGGCCCGACCGGGCTTGTCCGGCCTTTTCCTCGCCTCAATTCGTTAAGACATTGGGGAGATCATGGTCTTCCGACATCGGCGAGGGGCATGACGTGACCGTTGCTGAGGCGCCAGGGCCGTCCACCGGCCGGCGGGTGATCCCGCCGGGGGGGAACGGTCGGGCCTCCGGTCGGACTGCCCGGCAGGACGCCTGCCGCGCCCCATCGCCCTTGGCCTTTCGTCCGGCTTCCCGACGGGGCGGCCGGCATGCCCAAATCGGGGTCAGCCGGGATGCCTCGGGTCCCGGCCCCGCCGACAAACAGAATGTCGCCCACCGCGGGAGCATAAGCCGCGCCACGGGGTTCCTCTTTCAAGGGAGACCCGAAGGCCAGGGCGGGATCGTCGCCAAAACTTCCTTCCGTCCCCAACGCCGCCGGGACTGCCCCGACCGCCGCGTCCCGACGGCCGTCGATGACAGGTCCGCCTGAAGGAGAGCGCTGATGAGTCCGGTCACCGACCTGTTCGCCAGCTATGCCAATTCCTACGAAAGCCGCCGCGACACCGAGATGTCGCTGATGGACTACCTTGAGGGCTGCCGCGAGGACCCGATCCTCTATGCCACGGCGGCCGAGCGCCTGCTGGCGGCGATCGGCGAGCCCGAGGTGGTCGACACTGCCCGCGATGCGCGGCTGGCGCGCATCTTCATGAACCGCACGATCAAGGTCTACCCGGCCTTCTCCGAGTTCTTCGGAATGGAGGAGACCATCGAGCGGATCGTCGGCTACTTCCGCCATGCCGCCCAGGGGCTGGAGGAGCGGAAGCAGATCCTGTACCTGCTGGGCCCGGTGGGCGGCGGCAAGTCGTCGCTCGCCGAGCGGCTGAAGGCGCTGATGGAGGAAAGGCCCATCTATGTGCTGAAGGCCGGCGACCAGGTCAGCCCCGTGTTCGAGAGCCCCCTGGGCCTGTTCCACCCGGAGACCATGGGCGCCACGCTGGAGGACCGCTACGGCATCCCCCGCCGCCGCCTGACCGGCCTGATGAGCCCCTGGGCCCTGAAGCGGCTGGACGAGTTCGACGGCGACATCCGCAAGTTCAAGGTCGTCAAGCTGCGCCCGTCCCGCCTGCGCCAGATCGCCGTGTCCAAGACGGAGCCGGGCGACGAGAACAACCAGGACATCTCCAGCCTGGTCGGCAAGGTCGATATCCGCAAGCTGGAGCTGTACAGCCAGAACGACCCCGACGCCTACAGCTATTCCGGCGGCCTGAACCGGGCCAACCAGGGCATGCTCGAGTTCGTCGAGATGTTCAAGGCGCCCATCAAGATGCTGCACCCCCTGCTGACCGCCACGCAGGAAGGCAACTACATCGGCACGGAGAACATCGGCGCCCTGCCGTTCCAGGGCGTCATCATGGCCCACAGCAACGAGGCGGAGTGGCAGAGCTTCAAGAACAACAAGAACAACGAGGCCTTCATCGACCGCATCTGCGTGGTGAAGGTCCCGTACTGCCTGCGGGTGACCGAGGAGCAGAAGATCTATGAGAAGCTGATCCGCGGCTCCGAGCTGGCGGAGGCGCCCTGCGCCCCGGCGACCCTGGAGATGCTGGCCCGCTTCGCCGTGCTGTCCCGCCTGCGGGAGCACGGGAACAGCAACCTGTTCAGCAAGATGCGGGTCTATGACGGCGAGAGCCTGAAGGAGACGGACCCCAAGGCCAAGACCCTGCAGGAGTACAAGGACGCCGCCGGCGTGGATGAGGGGATGAACGGCATCTCCACCCGCTTCGCCTTCAAGGTCCTGGCCAGCACCTTCAACTATGACAACACCGAGGTCGGGGCCGACCCGGTGCACCTGATGTACATCCTGGAGCAGTCCATCCGCCGGGAGCAGTTCCCCGACGAGACGGAGAAGAAGTTCCTGGAGTTCATCAAGGCCGAGCTGGCGCCCCGCTACGCGGAGTTCATCGGCAACGAGATCCAGAAGGCCTATCTGGAAAGCTACCACGACTATGGCCAGAACCTGTTCGACCGCTATGTGGACTATGCGGACGCTTGGATCGAGGACCAGGACTTCAAGGACCCCGACACCGGCCAGCTGATGAACCGCGAGCTGCTGAACCAGGAGCTGACCAAGATCGAGAAGCCGGCGGGCATCGCCAACCCGAAGGACTTCCGCAACGAGGTGGTGAAGTTCGTGCTGCGCATGCGGGCCAGCAACGGCGGGCGCAACCCGTCCTGGACCAGCTACGAGAAGCTGCGCGACGTCATCGAGCGGCGGATGTTCAGCCAGGTGGAAGAACTGCTGCCCGTCATCAGCTTCGGCAGCAAGAAGGACAGCGACACCGAGAAGAAGCACAACGACTTCGTCCAGCGCATGGTCGCCCGCGGCTACACCGAGCGGCAGGTCCGCCGCCTGGTGGAATGGTACATGCGGGTGAAGCAGGCGGGGTGATTTTCGTAGGTCGGATTAGCGGCCGGGAGGCCGCGTAATCCGACGGCAGACGGGAGGGTGCGGGGCCGTCGGATTACGGCGCTCCGCGCCTAATCCGACCTACGGTTCCTGACGGCACGGAAAGGATGTGAGAGCTTGTTCACCATCGTCGACCGGCGCCTGAACCCGAAGGGCAAGAGCCTAGCCAACCGGCAGCGTTTCCTGCGGCGGGCCAAGGAACAAGTCATGCGCGCCGTGCGGGACGCCTCCGGACGCCGCAAGATCCGCGACATCGAGGTGGGGGGTGACATCGTCATCTCCCCCGACGGCATCCGTGAGCCCACGCTGCACCGCTCCTCCAGCGGCGGCATCCGCGACATCGTCGTGCCCGGCAACAAGGAGTTCATGACCGGCGACCGCATCGCCCGGCCGCCCCAGGGCGGCGGGGGCGGGCGCGGCAACGAGGGGTCGGACGACGGGGGCGGGGAGGACGAGTTCCGCTTCGTCCTGTCCCGGGACGAGTTCATCGACCTGTTCCTGGAGGATTTGGAACTCCCCGACCTGGCCAAGCGCAAGCTGAAGGTCACGGAAAGCGTGTCCTGGCACCGGGCCGGCTATTCGGTCAGCGGGTCGCCGGCCAACCTGAACCTGGTGCGCACCATGCGCAACAGCCTGGCCCGGCGCATCGCCCTGAACCGCCCCACGGGGGACGAGATCAAGGCCCTGCGGCAGGAGATCGAGGACCTTGAGCGTTCCGGCCAGGACCGGGCCCGGTTGGAAGAGGCGCGGGAGGAGCTTGCCCTGCTGCTGCGCCGGACCCAGCGCATCCCCTACATCGACCCGGTGGACGTGCGCTACAACCGGTTCGAGGCGGTGCCCCGGCCCACGGCCCAGGCGGTGATGTTCTGCCTGATGGACGTGTCCGGTTCCATGACCGAGCACATGAAGGACCTGGCAAAAAGGTTCTACATGCTGCTCTACCTGTTCCTCTCCCGCCGCTACAAGCATGTGGAGGTGGTCTTCATCCGCCACACCCACCGGGCGCAGGAGGTGGACGAGGAGACCTTCTTCTACAGCCCGGAGACGGGCGGCACCGTCGTCTCCACCGCGCTGGAGGAGATGCAGCGGGTGGTGGAGGAGCGGTTCCCCGTGGATGAGTGGAACATCTACGCCGCCCAGGCCAGCGACGGCGACAACGCCCTGTCCGACAACGCCAAGACGGCCAGCCTGCTGGGCGACGTGATCCTGCCCATGTGCCAGTACTATGCCTATATCGAGGTGGGCCAGGACGGCATGCCCGCGGGCATCGGCTATGGCGGCGGCAGCCGCGAGTCCGACCTGTGGCGCACCTATAAGAACATCCAGGGGCCGGACCAGCCGCTGGCCATGAAGCGGGTCACCCACCGGCGGGACATCTACCCCGTCTTCCGCGAGCTGTTTTCCCGTGAGGGCGCCGCCCAGGGGGTCGACGCATGACGCTGCTCTTGGACGCCCCGTCGGGGCCGCTCTACACCGGCGCCGACTGGGATTACGACAAGGTCCGCAAGGTCTATGACGCCATCGAGCAGGTGGGCGTCAAGGAAATGGGCCTGGACATCTACACCAACCAGATCGAGGTCATCACCTCGGAACAGATGCTGGACGCCTATTCCAGCATCGGCATGCCGCTGCTGTACAAGCACTGGTCCTTCGGCAAGCACTTCGCCCGGGACGAGGTGCTGTACCGCAAGGGCCTGCGCGGCCTCGCCTATGAGATCGTGATCAACAGCAACCCCTGCATCAGCTACATCATGGAAGAGAACACCATGACGATGCAGGCGCTGGTCATCGCCCACGCCGCCTTCGGCCACAACCACTTCTTCAAGAACAATTACCTGTTCCGGCAGTGGACGGACGCGGACGGCATCCTGGACTACCTGTCCTTCGCCAAGGAATACATCTCCAAGTGCGAGGAGCGCTACGGCCTGGCGCTGGTGGAACGGGTGCTGGATGCCGCCCATGCCCTGATGAACCACGGCGTCCACCGCTATCCCCGCCGCCGCGGCCTGGATTTGCGTCTGGAGCAGCAGCGGTCGCGGGAGCGGCAGGAGCATGCGGAGCGCACCTTCAACGACCTCTGGCGCACCGTGCCCAGCAAGGCCGGCGGGCCCAGCCCCCTGTCCGACCGGGACCGGCGGCGGGCGCTGCTGGAACTGCCGGAGGAAAATGTCCTCTATTTCCTGGAGAAGAAGGCGCCGCGGCTGCAGGGCTGGCAGCGGGAGATCCTGCGCATCGTCCGCCACGTGGCCCAGTATTTCTACCCGCAGCGCCAGACCAAGGTGATGAACGAGGGCTGCGCCACCTATTGCCACTACCGCATCCTGCACACCCTGCATGAGCGGGGGCAGTTGACGGACGGGGCTTGGCTGGAGGCGCTGCACAGCCACACCAACGTGGTCTTCCAGCCGGAGTTCGACGACCCGCGCTATGGCGGCATGAACCCCTATGCGCTGGGTTTCGCCATGATGCAGGACATCGAACGCATCGCCACCAACCCCACGGCGGAGGACCGGGAATGGTTCCCCGACCTGGCCGGTAGCGGCGACGGCATGGTGGCGCTGAAGGATGCCTGGGCCAACTACCGGGATGAGAGCTTCATCCTGCAGTACCTCTCCCCGGCCATGATCCGCAAGTTCCGCCTGTTCCACGTCAAGGACGACCACCGGGAGCCGGAGCTGCGCGTCCAGGCCATCCATGACGAGCGCGGCTACCGCGAGGTCCGCCAGGCCCTGGCCCGCCAGTACGACATCGCCTGGGCTGAGGCCGACATCCAGATCGTGGACGTGGACCTGACCGGCGACCGCCGCCTGCTGATGGAACATCGGGTCATGAACCAGGTGGTGCTGGAGGAGGAGGAGACCCGCGCCGTCATCCAGCACCTGGCCGATCTGTGGGGCTATGAGGTGGTGCTGGAGGAGGTCGACGCCGCCAGCGGCGCCCGGCTGAAGAAGCACACGGTGGGGCCGAGGACGGTGCTGGGAGGGACGTTCGGGTAGGAAGTGCCCTGCCAAGCACCGGAGTCATCCCGGGCTTGACCCGGGACCCTTGGGAAAGCCGTCGTGCCAATGGCGCGGCAGCAGGCCTGCGGAGAGTTAGCCAGGTTTTTCGGTGATCTGCATCGACCGATCCCGAGGGCCCCGGCTCTCCGCTGCGCTACGGCCGGGGTGACATCCAGCGACTTGCATCACCCCCGCCCATGCGGCCGGTCCAGATCCAGCACTGGGCCCAGCGGGACGACGCCCGTGGGGTTGATCATGGTGTGGCTCTGGTAGTAGTGGCCCTTGATGTGCTGGAAGTTGACGGTCTCCCGCACCCCTGGCCACTGGTACAGCTCCCGCAGGTAGCCCGACAGGGCCGGGTAATCGGCGATGCGGCGCAGGTTGCACTTGAAGTGGCCGTGGTAGACGGCGTCGAAGCGGACCAGGGTGGTGAACAGGCGCCAGTCGGCTTCGGTTACTTGGTCGCCCACCAGGTAACGTTGGCCGGACAGCCGTTCCTCCAGCCAGTCCAGCGTCTCGAACAGGGGCCGCACCCCCTCCTCATAGGCGTCCTGGGTGGTGGCGAAGCCGGCCTTGTAGACACCGTTGTTGACGGTGTCGTAGACGCGGGCGTTCACCGCGTCGATCTCCGCCCTCAGGGCCTCCGGGTAATAGTCGCCTGATGTGGCGCCGATGCCGTCGAAGGCGCTGTTGAACATCCGGATGATGTCGGCGGACTCGTTGCTGACGATGCTGCCCGCTTGCTTTTCCCACAGCACCGGCACGGTCACCCGGCCGGTATGGTCCGGCTTGGCCGCCGTGTAGACCTGGTGCAGGAAGCGGGCATGGTTGATGGGGTCGGGCACCACGCCGGGGCCGTCATCGAAGGTCCAGCCCTGGTCGGCCATCAGCCAATGGACGACGGAGACGCCGACCATCCCCTCCAACCCCTTCAGCCGGCGGAAGATCAGGGTCCGGTGCGCCCAGGGGCAGGCGAGGGAGACGTACAGGTGGTAGCGCCCGGCCTCCGCCTTGAAGCCCCCGCTACCGGTCGGGCCGGGGCTGCCGTCGGCGGTCACCCAGTTGCGGAAGGCGCTGTCCATCCGCTTGAAGCGGCCGCCCGTGGACTTGGTGTCATACCACTGGTCCTGCCAGCGGCCCTCGACGAGCAATCCCATCGCATCCTCCTGCCTATCGTCCCAGTCCAACAGGAAGATGCGTCGCCCATGCCAACCATCATAGAGGAGAAGGTCGGGATGGTTTGTCCCACTGGGTAGGTCAATCCCGCGCCGGGACCCGCTTTTCCGACTGCCAGATGGACCAGGTCAGGCCGGCGCCCGCGCCGACGGTCCACTTCTCCCGGAACAGGGGGCTGTCCTCGTTCGCGGCGCCGCCATGGTAGCTGATCTGGGTGCCGGCGAAGAGGCGGACGTTCTCGGTGACCATGGTGCTGATGCCGATGTTGGCCCGGGTCCCCATGTAGCCTTCGTCGGCCTTATAGGCGGCGCGGCCCGGGCGGGCGAACCGGGGCTCCACCTCATAGAAATACTCGTTCACCCCGTCGAAGCCCCAGACCGGCCCGGCGGAGAGATACAGGCCCAGGCCCGTGCCCAGGATGTCCCGCTGCTGCACCGTCAGCTTCGGGTTCACGGCGATGCCCTGGTAGCCGATGTCGTCGAAGTCGAGGGAGATGACCGCCCGCGCCTCCAGCGACAGGACGGCCTGGAAGTCCGACTTGCGCGGGGTCAGGCGGAAGCTGACGGCCGGCCCGGCCTCCGCCAGCAGGTCCAGGTCCGGCATGCCCTCGCGGGCCTTGTTGTCCTTGCTGTCGCTGTCGAAGGAGCCGCTGAAGCCCAGGCTGAACTCGATCCGGTCGGTGATGTCCGTCTCCGCCCGGACGCCGCCGCCGTCGCCGATCTTGAACACGTCGCCGCGGTAGATGACATAGGGCAGCGGCAGGACGCGGGTCTGGCTCTGCCCGGCGGCGGGATAGTCCGGCAGCCGCGCCCCGCCCAGGAAGAATCCCACCTCCCACAAGGGTTTGGTGTCGCCGCCCGGCTGGCTGGACAGGACCAGCGAGGATTGGGCCTGCGCCGCGGGGGCGGCGAGCAGGGTGGCGAGCAGGGCAACGGTGGGGGCGAGCGGGGCGAGACGGCGCATGGGGCGGGGGACCGGGCTGTTGCGGGCCCGATCCCTCTACCGGATTACCCAAGGGCGCGCCAGGGGGTGGGACAGCTTACCGCTTGCCCTTGGCCAGGAAGGCCTGGAAGGCGGCCATGGCCTCCGGCGAGCGCAGGCATTGGGCGAAGACAGCCCCTTCCTTGCGCATGGTGGCGAGGATTTCCGCCTCGTCCGCCTTCATCAGGGCCTTGGACTGGCGCAAGGCGTTGCGCGGCTTGGCCGCCAGGGCCCGGGCCGTGCCCAGGGCGGTGTCCCGCAGGCTGCCCGCGTCGGCGGCCAGGGCGGTGACCAGCCCGGCCTCGAAGGCTTCCTCCGCCCCCAGCGGCTCGCCCAGTAGCAGCATGCGGGCGGCGCGGCGGGTGCCGAGGACCCGCGGCATCAGGATGGAGCTGGCCGCCTCCGGCACCAGGCCCAGATCGATGAAGGGCACGTGGAACCTGGCGTCGCGGGTCGCGTAGACGAAGTCGCAATGCAGCAGCATGGTGGTGCCCACGCCCACCGCCTGGCCCTCCACCGCCACGACCAGCGGCACCTTGGTGGTCGCGATGGCGAACAGGAAGCGGAACACTGCCGAATCGTCCCCCGTCGGCGGGTTGGCGACGAAGTCCATGATGTCGTTGCCGCCGGTGAAGAACCCGCCGCTGCCCTGGAACAGCAGGGCGCCGACACCGTCATCCTCCGCCGTGGACACGGCCTTGGCCATGGCCTCGTACATGGCGACGGTCAGCGCGTTGCGCTTGTCCGGCCGGTTCAGCGTGACGGTGCGGACCCCGTCCTGGTCCTGGACGAGGATATGCTCGGCGGTCATCTCGGTCCCTCCCTGGGTTTGTTCAGGGCAGGACGCCTGAAGCCGGGGAAACCGTCAAGCCCGGAAGCGCACGACCGTGCGGAAACTGGCGGCCCTACACAATGTCGAGGAAGCTGTTCCCGATGACGCCGGCCCCGAAGGCGACGACCACTTGGCCCATGACGGACGTGGTCCTGCCATAGACGTCGTAGAAGCGGGCAGAAGGTTTGCGGTTGGAGACGTTCAGTCGTCGCAGGACGATGGCGGCATAAACCACGGCGCCACCCATGACGATGTTGGAGACACCAAAGGCAACGTCGAAAAGCTGTTCGGGAGTCATCGCAGTCACAATCCCCGATCCGTGGATGGACCCGGACGAACAGGCCGCTCTGGAAAGGGTTTCTGTGGCTCCTTGTCCCTTCGCCGTCAGTTCTGCCCCGCCCTGCCTCACTTCTATGGCCTATGGGGGGCGTCCGGCCGATGTGCGGAGTGGTCCCTAGGCGGATCGGCTTGTGTACGGTCGTATGCAATGGGTGGGCTGCAGGACTCGGGCCCAGGTGTTTATCCCCTTGGTCCTGGCGCTGGCCGCCGGGCCGGGGAGGGGGCTTGGGGCCCCCTCCCACGGCGATCAGGGCTTCGGCTGGCGCTGGTGGCCCTGGCCGGCGTGGCCGGGGTTCAGGGGCTGGTCAGCCAAGTCATTGGCCTGGTTGTGGGCGCCTTCCCCGCGGGGCGGCTTCTGCTGCTCCTGGGCCTTCAACTGGTTCTTCAAGGTGTGGTCCTTCTTGGACATGGCCTTTGCCTCCTGTCGCGGGATGGTGCCCTTGCCAACCGGCCCGGCGGGCCACCCGTTCCCGGCAACGAAGCCGCATTTCCGCTGTTGTCCCCGGCATCCCGACCCATCAAGGAAGGACGACCGGCATGGCCGACCAGGACAAGCAGAAGCCCAAGGACACCCCCAAGCAGAACGACGCCGCCGAGGGCCCGGTGGGCGACGACGCCCTGACCAAGCAGTCGGAGGAGCAGTTCTCGGACGGCGGCAAAGTCGACCGCTCCAAGACCCCCGGCCGCGACTTCGACGTCTGACCGGAAGGCCCCGACATGTTGGAAAGCCCCGCCGCCGGCGTCACGCAGGCCTTGGACGCCCTCATCATCGGTGGCGGCCCGGCGGGGCTGACAGCCGCCATCTACCTGGCCCGCTACCGCCGGAAGTTCATGGTGGTGGATGCGGGGAACGCCCGGTGCGCCTGGATCCCCACCAGCCACAACCACCCTGGCTTCCCCGACGGCATCAACGGGGTGGAACTGCTCCAACGCATGCGCGCCCAGGCGGAACGCTATGGCGCCGTGGTGCAGCGGGGCCGGGTCACCACGCTGGAGCGGGACGGGGACGGGTTCCTGGCGCGAGAGGCGGACGGCGACGTCTGGCGCGCCCGCTACGTGTTGCTTGCCACCGGGGTGGTGGACCGGGAACCGGGGCTGCCCGACCATTATGACAGCGTACGCAATGGCTTGGTGCGCTATTGCCCCATCTGCGACGGGTACGAGGTCTGCGGCAGCCGGGTCGCCGTGATCGGCCATGGCGACCATGGCGTGCGGGAAGCCCGCTTCATCCATGACTATGCCAAGGACCTGACCCTGGTCACCCTCGGCCAGCCCCTGACCGACGAGCAGCGCGGCTGCCTGTCGGAGGCCGGCATCGCCTGGGAGGAGCGGCCCATCGAGCGGGTGGCCGTTAAGGAAGGGAAGTTCGAGGCCTTCCACCTGGCCGGTGGCGGCTGCCTGGACTTCGACAGCGTCTATTCCGCCCTGGGCAGCGACCCCCGCAACGAACTGGCCCGCCCCCTGGGCGCCGACCTGGCCGAGGATGGACGCCTGAAGGTGGACGGCCACAACCAGACCAGCATCGACGGCCTTTACGCCGCCGGTGACCTGGTCCCCGGCCTGAACCAGATCAGCATCGCCCAGGCCCATGGCGCCATCATCGCCACCGCCATCCACAACCGGCTGCGGGGGGGCTGACGGCCGCGGCCCGCGGTATCATCGGCCGCCGTGCTTTCGCCACCTTCGCCGGGCAGGCTTGCAGGCTGCGAGGATGTGTGAACAAAGGGACCGGACCCGCCATGACCGCGTCGCGCTTGCGTGCTGCCCCCCGCCTTTGGCAAACAAGCGCTCCTGTCCCTCTCATCATGTTGGCGGTCCATGATCCGGCGCGCACTCCCCCTGTTGGCTTCCCTGGCCCTTGCCGCCTGCGCGGCGCAGAAGGCGCCGGATGCGCCCCCGCCGGCCCCGGCGGCCCCGCCCGAGCCCACCAGCATCAGCCTGACCCAGCAGGAGCGCGACGCCATCGCCGCCGCCCTGAAGGACATGGGTGCCAAGCCGGTGGACACGCCCGTGGCCTGGGCCACCCCGGCCGCCTCCGGCTCGGTCAAGGTGCTGCGGGACGGCTTCGACATCCAGAACCGGCCCTGCCGCGAGTTCCACTCGCTGGTCGTGCAGGGCAAGCTGTACCAGCACAGCACGGCTTTCCTGTGCCGCCAGCCCGACGGCGCATGGGAGGTGGTGCAGGCGCGGGAGTACCCGACCTACAGGCACGACAAGTCTGTCCCGGGCAGCCGGCCGACGCCGGTATCGGCCGCGCCGGCATCCTGACCGTCGGCCCCCGGCCGGGCCGGGAGGGTTGAGCATGCGCCGCATCCTGTTGGCCGCCACCATCCTGGCCCTCGGCGGCGTGGCCGCCTGGTGGGCCCTGTCCCCGCGGGAAGTGGCCCCGCCGCCCGTGCCGGAACTGGCCGCCCCGCCGCCGCCGGCCCCCTTGCCTGCCATGGTCCCGGCAGAGGTGCCGGGCGGGGCGGGCGCCGTGCTGCCCGTGGCGGCGCCCGATTCCCGCAGCATCGGGGAGGACGGGTTGAAGGCGGCGCAAGGCTTGGCGGAGAAGGCGGGCAGCACGGCGCTGCTCGTCTGGCACCGCGGCGCCCTGCAGCTGGAATGGTATGCCCCGCAGGTCCGTCCCTTCGACCGCCTGCCCGGCGGCGGGCTGGAAGACGCCTTGATGGTCATGCTGACGGGGCAGGCGCTGAAGACCGGGCTGCTGCCCTCCATCGACACGTCCGTCGCCACCTGGCTGCCGGAATGGAAGGACGGGCCCCGCGCGCGGGTGACGGTCCGCCATCTGTTGGAAGGCAGCAGCGGCCTGGACGCCCCGGCCGAACCGCCCGGACCCGACGCCGCCGCCTGGACCCTGTCCGCCCCGCTGGCGGCGGAGCCGGGGACCCGCTTCCAACCCTCCGCCTTCGAGACCCAGGTTCTGGGCCTGGTCCTGTCCCGCGCGGCGGGCAAGCCGCTGCCGGCCTATCTGGGGGAGGGCCTGTGGCAACCCCTGGGCGCGCGGCCGGCGACCCTGATGGCCGACGGCAAGGGGACCGGCGCCTATGTCCATTGCTGTGTGGAGGCGGCGGCGCGGGACTGGCTGCGGTTGGGCCTGCTGGTGCTTGACCGGGGCGAGGCGGGCGGCGCCGGCCTGATCCCGGTGCATTGGCTGGACGAGATGCTGCGCCCCGTGCCGTTCAGCCGGCATGATGGCTGGCGGGTGCGGTTCGGCTGGCCCTTCGAGCGGCAGGGCACGGTCCAGGCGAAGGAAGCCTTCGCCGACGGGGATACGGTGTTCTGGCAGGGGCGGGAAGGGGCGCGGCTGACCGTTTCCCGCGGGCAGGAGCTGGTGGTGCTGCGGCTGGGGCCGCCGGTCGCCGATTGGGACGAGTCGCGGCTGGCCAATTTGCTGTCCAGGGCCGTCACGACCCCGCCGCCGGACAACCGCAAGATCATGTCGCGTGGCAGCAGTACGGAACTGCCGCCCATCACCAAGCCCCCACCGGTGCCGAAGGTCGAGACGGTGCCCTTGGACCCGCTGCCGGCCAACCAGTGAACGCTGGTCAGGCGGGGACCGGCTCCGCGGTGGATGTGGCGCGCAGGGCCTCGGCGATGCGGGCCGCTGTTTCCACCAGGGGCGCCAGATAGCTGCCCACCACCTCCTTCGGTGTCAGGGCGGAGGCGATGTAGCGCATGGACAGGATGCCGACCAGGCCGTCGCTGCCGCGGTCGGCCGCCTGGATGGGAACGGCCACGGTGGCCTCCCGCTCCGGCGTGCGGTGGTGGATGGCGTAGCCCTGGGTCCGGATGATGTCCAACTCCCGCTCCAGGTCCGGCCGGTTGCGCGGGGCGTCGGCCTTGGGCAGGGAACGTTGCAGCACGTCGAGCAGGGCGGCCCGCTGGACCGGGGTGCTGAGCGCCAGGTACAGCCGCCCGCACGCACTGTGCGCCATGGGAAGCTGGCTGCCCGCGCTGTAGCGCTCCAGTGCCAGGGGGCTCTGCCGGTCCGTCGTCTCCCGCACCAGCATGGTCAGCCCCGCCGGGGTCACCAGCGATACGGGATAGAGCACCCGGCGGCCCAGGGCCTCCAATGCCGGCTTAGCCATCTCCCGGATCCAGGACTGGTCGCCGAACCCGTCGGACAGGGACCGTACCCGGATGGTCACCCGATAGCGTTCGTCGGAGGCGTCACGGACCGCAAAGCCCCCCTCGCACAGCGTTTCCAGGATGCGGTGGGCGGTGGTGCGGGGCAGCCGCACGGCAGCGGCCACGTCGGTCACGCTGGCCCCGTCGCGGCCGTTCAACACGGCAAGGCATTCCAGCCCTCGCAGCAGGGCACGGATGGGCCTGAAGGTGCCGCGGGGCGCGTCGGCGCGGGCACGGCCAGCGGTACGGGGAAACTCGGCGCGCGCATCCATGACGGCGCTTCTCCATAATTCACCTATGGATACTGCGCCATCCGCCGGCCGCCGTCCAGCGGCGTTACACAACCAAGAGTCAGAATCTTCTGACGGAAGCACCGGGCCCACGCCCCGGACGCCGGTGCACCCGCCCTGTGGTTTCAGCCGTATGGCTACTTCGTCTTAAAAGCCTTGAGCTGCTTGTTGAAGTCGCTCGCCAACTTCTCCATGCGCTCGGATGCCTCGTTGTAGCGCTTGGTCGTCTCACCGCTCATGCGGCCGCGGCTCTCGCCTTCCAGGCAGGCGAGGAATTCCTGCGTCTCGGTCACATAGGCCTTGATGGCCTGCTGCGCGGCCACCATGTCCGCTTCCGCCGCCGACTTGCCATCCGGCACGGCGGGCGGGTCCTTCAGGGTGCATTCCGCGAGCGCGCTGCCGGAATAGCCGAGTCCCAGGGCCAGCACGGCCAACGCGGTGAGCTTCTTCATCGCCAGTCGCCTTTCCTGTCCAACCCAATCCATCGACGTCGCAGCAATCCCCGCGCGGGCATCCGGGACGGGCTGCCCGGCTGTCCGGTGTGGCCAGGTGGCATGCAGGTGTCTTCTTGCGAAGACTGATCCGGATGCGCCAACCATGGCTACTATTTCGCTACGTCTCGGGCTATACCTATGCGAAAGTGTGGGTAGGCGGCAAGCGACATCACACGACTCCACTGGCGAACCCGCCGTCAAGCAGAAGCGGGACGCCGGACAGGCGCGTGTGGCGCGGCGCGGGCCGGGCGATAAAGGGACAAGTCCCGGCAGGCCGGGGCAGGGCGGGCGGTGGGCACCAGGCGCCGGACCCGCGACCGCCCCGCTTGCCATGGGGAAGGACAGGAGAGGTTTGAGACGATGACCTATGCCAAGCCGATGGCCCGGCTGTCGCGCAGCACGGGCGAGGCGGAAGGTTTTCTCGGGCAGTTCAGCCGCTGGACCATCAGCCGCAAGATCGCGTTCGCCATCGCGGTCCCCATCATCCTGGGACTGGGCGCGGTCATCGCGCTCAGCGCCAATGCCATGCGCGGCGCCATGCTGGACCTCTCCACCCGCTCTGAGCAGCAGGTGACGGAGATGATGGCCGCCCAGATGTCGGCGGCCGTGCGCTTCAAGCAGCAGGCTGCGGTCCAGGACAGCTATGCCGACCTGGCCAAGAAGGACGGCAGCACCCTGGCCAACCTGAAGGTGGTCGACAAGGAAGGGGAGGTGCTGGACGAGTATGCCTCCGCCACCGTCCCCACCTATGACACGAAGGCCGACAAGCTGACGGAAGTGGTGGCCGAGCTGAGGGTCGTGGACAAGGACAGCCACCTGGTGGTCCAGGTGCCGGTGCGCGCCGGTGCCAACCGTGACCAGGTGGGCACCCTGACCGTGGTGTGGAGCCGGGCCGCCCTGCAGTCTACCATCACGGCCACCGTGCTGAAGAACTCGGTGGTGGCGCTGCTGGTGCTGGGCGCGCTGATCGGCCTTCTGGTGGTGCTGCTGCACAAGATCGTCGGCTCCCCGCTGAAGACCTTGCAAACGGCCATGTCCAGCCTGGCCGGCGGTGACCTGACGGTCCAGGTGACAGGGACCGAGCGCGGCGACGAGATCGGCGCCATGGCGCAGTCCGTCCAGGTCTTCAAGGACAACGCCCTCGAGGTGGAGAAGCTGAAGAAGCAGCAGGAGGAGGCGGAGCGTCTGTCCGCGCAAGAGAAGAAGCAGGCCATGCACCAGCTGGCCAGCGACTTCGAATCCTCCGTCAAGGGCGTCGTGGCGGAGCTGAGCGGCGCCTCCGGCCGGGTACAGTCCACGGCGGAGGGCCTGTCCGCCAGCGCGGAGGAGAGCCGGGCCCAGACCAGCGCCGTGGCCGCCGCCACCCAGCAGGCCAGCGCCAACGTTCAGTCCGTGGCCAGCGCCACGGAGGAACTCGCCGGCTCCCTGGCGGAGATCAGCAACCAGGTCAACACGTCGGCCCGCATCGCCCGCGACGCGGCCAAGACGGCGGAGAAGACCAACGACACCGTGCAGTCCCTGGCCCAGCGGGCGCAGAGCATCGGCGACGTGGTCAAGCTGATCAGCGACATCGCCAGCCAGACCAACCTGCTGGCCCTGAACGCCACCATCGAGGCGGCACGGGCAGGTGAGGCGGGCAAGGGCTTTGCTGTCGTGGCCAGCGAGGTGAAGAGCCTCGCCAACCAGACCGCCAAGGCGACGGAGGAGATCTCCGCCCAGATCTCCACCATGCAGGACGCCACGAAGGAGGCGGTGGACGCCATCGTCGCCATCAGCCGCACCATCGCCGAGATCAACGGCATCTCCGAGATGGTGGCCGGCGCGGTGGAGGAGCAGGACGCGGCGACGAAGGAGATCGCCCGCAACGTGCAGCAGGCCTCCATGGGCACCATGGAAGTCACCCGCAACATCGAGTCGCTGGAACAGGTGGCCCACCAGACCGGCGAATCGGCCACGGACATGCTGACCGCCGCCCGCAACCTGGGCAGGCAGTCGGATGAGCTGTCCCGGCAGGTGGAGAAGTTCCTGGCCCAGGTCCGCACGGCCTGACGCCACGACCGTTACGGAAGCGGTTGCCTTCCGGCGACCCCCGTGCCACCCCGGCACGGGGGTCGTTCGTTTTCCGGAGTCAAGAAGGGGACTGTCCCATGAACCGTCGCGTCGCCATGCTCGCGGCCCTGGCCCTGCTGTCGGTCCCGGCGCTCGCCCAGCCGGTGCCACCGGTTGCGCGGGGCGAGGCGTTGCTGCGGGCGGAGGCTGCGGCGCTGGTGGCCGACCCGGTGGTGCTGGAAGCCCTGCGCCGGGCCAACCGTGAGCGGGAGGGGCTGACGCAAGGCGCCATCCAGGCCCTGGACCAGCGCTGGCGGGAGGAGGCCAAGGGCGGCCCGGCCCCGTTCATCCGGCTGCACCTGGACAGCCCCGCCTCGGACCGGCTTCGGCAGCGGCGGGAAGCCAGCGCCGGCCGTATCGCCAACCTGTTCGTCTATGACCGGCTGGGCCTGAACGTGGCCCAGACCTGGGTGTCCCACGATTACTGGCAGGGCGACGAGGACCAGTACCGCCTGACCGTGCCCAAAGGCCCCGGCGCCCTGCAGATGGGGCCGGAGGAGCAGGACGACGTGGTCAACCGCCCGGTCATCGCCGGCAGCATGACCCTCACCGACCCCGCCGACGGCGCGGTGCTGGGGGCGGTCACGGTGGTGTTCGATCTGGCGGGGTTGCGTAGGTCGGATTAGGTGCGGCACGCACCGTAATCCGACGGCACCAAGCCCGGGCTGTCGGATTACGCTTCGCTAATCCGACCTACGGCTCACGGCTCCTTGCCGCCGTTGGCGGCGGACCAGGCCTCCGGCGCGTGCAGGAACTTCTCCACCTCGTCCAGGGTGCGGCTGTCCAGGCCGCCGTCGGCGCGGGCCACGCGCAGCACGTCCCACCAGGTGGCCAGCGCGTGCAGCTTCACGCCCATGCCGTCCATGGTCTCCTTGGACTTGGGGTAGATGCCATAGTGGAAGACCACCCAGGCATGCTCCACCACCGCGCCCGCTTGGCGCAGGGCGTTGACGAAGTTGACCTTGCTGCCGCCGTCGGTGGTCAAATCCTCCACCAGCAGCACCCGCTGCCCCTCCGTCAGGTGTCCCTCGATCTGGGCGTTGCGGCCGAAGCCCTTGGGCTTCTTGCGGATGTACTGCATGGGCAGGTCCAGCGCGTCCGCGATCCAGGCGGCATAGCTGATGCCCGCCGTCTCACCCCCGGCCACGGCGTCGAACGCCTCGAAGCCCGCGTCGCGATAGAGCTGGTCGCGCGCCGCCTCGATCAGGAACCGCCGCGCCCGGGGGAAGCTGATCAGCTTGCGGCAGTCGATGTAGACGGGGCTGGCCCGGCCGGACGTCAGGATGAAGGGCTGGGCGGCGTTGAAGTGCACCGCCTTCGTCTCCAGCAGGATGCGGGCGGTCTGGGTGGCGGCGGTCTCGGCGTCGATCATGGCGGTCCTGGCACGTAGGTCGGATTAGCGGCTTCGCCGCGTAATCCGACAGCAATCGGTCGGGGGTCTGGTGGGGCCGTCGGATTACGCTACGCTAATCCGACCTACTTGGCAGGGTCTACCCTTCAACCACCCGCCAGTCCAGCCGCTCGCCGGAGCGGAAGGGCAGGACGGCGTCCTTGCCGTCAATGTCCAGCACGTCGGGCACCACCATGCCGCTGCGCTCCAGGGTGATGCGGTCCTCGTTGGGGGGCAGGCCGTGGAAGCGGGGGCCGTTCAGGCTGGCGAAGGCCTCGAGATTGTCCAGGGCCCCTTCCTCATCGAAGACCTGGGCGTACAACTCCACGGCCGTGGCGGCGGTGAAGATGCCGGCGCAGCCACAGGCCGTCTCCTTGGCACCGATGGGGTGGGGGGCGCTGTCGGTGCCGAAGAAGAACCAGGGCTCCCCCGACGTGGCGGCCTGGCGCAGGGCGATGCGGTGCTTCTCCCGCTTGGCGATGGGCAGGCAGTAGAGGTGCGGGCGGATGCCGCCGGCGAAGATGCTGGACCGGTTGATCATCAGATGGTGGGCGGTGATGGTGGCCGCCAACCGCCCTGACGGCCCATGCTCCCGCACCACGGCCACGCCCTCTTCGGTCGTCAGGTGCTCCAGCGTCACCTTCAGGGCGGGGAAGCGGGACAGCAGCACGGGCAGCACCCGCTCGATGAACACCGCCTCCCGGTCGAAGATGTCCACGGCGGGGTCCGTCACCTCCCCATGGATCAGCAGGGGCATGCCGATCCGCTCCATCCGCTCCAGCACCGGGAACACGTTCTCCAGCGAGGAGACGCCGTGGGCGGAGTTGGTGGTGGCGTGCTGGGGATAGATCTTCACCGCCCGCAGCACGCCCGCCTTGAAGCCGCGCTCGATGTCGTCCGGGTCGGTGCCGTCGGTCATGTAGGCGGTCATCAGCGGCTGGAAGCGGCTGCCCGGGGGCAGGGCCGCCAGGATCTCTTCCCGGTACGCCTCCGCCCGTGCCGTGGTGGCCACCGGCGGCACCAGGTTCGGCATGATGATGGCCCGGCCCAACTGCCGCGCGCTGAAGGGCAGCACCGCCCGCAGCATGGCGCCGGTGCGGATGTGCAGGTGCCAGTCGTCGGGTCGGCGGATGGTCAGGCGCTGGGGCTGGTCGGCGGTCTGGACGGTCATGGGGCGGGCATCCTGGCAGGGCGGTCGCCCCTTCCTTAGGCCCGTTGCCGCTGCCGCTCAAGGGCAAGCGGGACGCAGGGGTTCCACGGCTGTTGTGCCCAGTCTCGCTTCAGCAACCGGGGACAGGGTGATGGCATCCGCGGAATTGGACGGGCCAAAGGCCAAGCAGTTGGCGGTGCATCACCTGCTGTGCGAGGAATACCGCTGCCCCATCGCCTATTTCCACCGGACCGACCCGCTGAGCGAGTTAATCTCCGCCCTGCTGTCCCACCGCACCCGCAACGCGGATTCGGGCCGGGCCTACAAGGCGTTGAAGGCCCGCTACCCGGACTGGGCCGCCGTGCGCGACGCACCGGTGGAGGACATCCAGGCCACCATCGCGGGCGTCACCTGGCCGGAGCAGAAGGCGCCCCGCATCAAGGCCGTGCTGCAGGCCGTGGAACGGCTGGCCGGCACCCTGTCCCTAGACCATCTGGAACACATGGACGTGCCGGAGGCCCGGGCCTGGCTGGAGCAGATCCCCGGCATCGGGCCGAAGACCAGCGCCGCCGTCCTGAGCTTCAGCACCCTGCGCCGGGCGGCGCTGCCGGTGGACAGCCACCACCACCGGGTGGCGGTACGGCTGGGACTGATCCCCGCCCGCATGTCCGTCGGCCCCTCCCACAAGGCCCTGGCCGCCCTGCTGCCGCCGGAATGGGATGCCCAGCAGGTCTATGACAACCACGAGGTCATGATGCTGCATGGCCAGCGTTGCTGCTTCTTCCGCAACCCGGCCTGCCATCGTTGCGTCGTCCGCGGGATGTGCCCCACCGGCCAGGCGCGCCTGCATGGGCGCCCGGTGGACCCGGCGGAGGCGATCCCGGCCAGTGCCGCGTGGGAGGATGGCGACCCTATTCCGCCGCTTGCCGGGGCAGGGGCCTGACCTCCCGGTCCAGGCGGTCGCCGATGGTCTCACGGGCGACTTCCAGGTCGTAGTTGGTTTGGAGGTTGATCCAGGACTGGGCGTCGGTGCCGAAGAAGCGGCCCAGGCGCAGTGCCGTGTCGGCCGTGATCCCCCGCCGCCCCTCGATGATGGCGGTGATCCGGTTCACCGGTACGCCGATGTCCTTCGCCAGCCAATAGGCGCTGATGCCGTTAGGCTTTAGGAAGTCCTCCAGGAGGATTTCGCCGGGGTGAACGGGTGGGTAGTCCGCTGCCATCGGCTCAACCGCGGTGATAGTCGACGATCTCGACATCCTCGGCCCCATGGTCCGTCCAGGTGAAACAGATGCGCCGCGCTCGCCAATCGTAACCATGTTGGCGAAGTCCGCGCCAGCGGGTACACAGGCGAACCATCCACACCCTCGCCGCCCGTGAGTTTCCCCATGGCCCTGATCTCCCCCCGCACGCCCCCCGGCACCATGGAGCTGCTGCCGCGGCGGCAGGTGGCGTTCCAGCGGATGCTGGATACCATCCGCCGCACCTATGAGCGGTTCGGCTTCCTGCCCGTCGAGACGCCGGTGTTCGAGGTGGCGGACGTGCTGCTGTCCAAGTCCGGCGGGGAGACGGAGAAGCAGGTCTATTTCGTGCAGAGCACGGGCGGGATCGAGCAGGGCCACAAGCCGGACCTGGCCCTGCGCTTCGATTTGACGGTGCCGCTGGCCCGCTACGTGGCGGAGCATGAGCGGGACCTGGCCTTCCCCTTCCGCCGCTACCAGATCCAGCGCGTCTACCGCGGGGAACGGGCGCAGAAGGGCCGCTACCGGGAATTCTACCAGTGCGACATCGACGTGATCGGCAAGGACAGCCTGCCGGTGGCGTATGACGCGGAGATGCCGGCGGTGATCCACAGCGTCTTCACGGCGCTGGACGTGGGTCCCTTCACCATCAACTTCAACAACCGAAAGATCCTGCTGGGCCTGTTCGAGGCGCTGGGGATCAGCGAGCCGGAGCGCCGCGTGCTGGTGCTGCGCCAAGTGGACAAGCTGGACAAGCTGAGCCGGGAGCAGGTGTTGGAGCTGCTGGCGGGGGAGGGGATCGGGCTGGCACCCGACGTGGCGTCCCAGGTGCTGGACATGATCGGCTTCGCCGGGTCGGCGGACGCCACGCTCGCCCACCTGGACGGCCTCGCCCTCGACAACGACACATTCCGCCAGGGCGTGGCGGAGCTGCGGGAGGTGGTCACGGCACTGCAGGCCTTCGGTGTGCCGGAGACCCACTGGCGGGTGAACCTGTCCATCGCCCGCGGCCTCGACTACTACACCGGCACGGTCTACGAGACCTTCCTGACCAACCACCCCGGCCTCGGCTCCGTCTGCTCCGGCGGGCGGTATGAGAATCTGGCCGGGCTCTACACCAAGTCCAAGCTGCCGGGCGTGGGCATCTCCATCGGCTTCACCCGCCTGTTCTACGCCCTGGAACAGGCCGGCATCGTCCAGGACGGGCCCAGCACGGTGCAGGTGCTGGTGACCCAGTTCGACCCGTCCCTGATGGCCGACTACCTTGCCATCGGGGCGGAGCTGCGGGCCGCGGGGGTGAACACGGAGATCCAGCTGGAACCCGCCAAGCCCAAGAAGCAGTTCGCCTATGCCGACAAGGCCGGCATCCGCTACGCCGTCATCATGGGCCCGGACGAGAAGGCCCGCGGCGAGGTGACGGTGAAGGACATGGTCAGCGGGGAGCAGCACGCGGTCGCTCGCGCCGCCCTGGCCGGCTGGTTCGCCGGGAAATAACGGCCGCGGCTCCCACCCCGCATGCCGCCTAGATCGGTCGAGGTCGCGGATTAGGTCGAACGGCGGCCACCGCGTCCCCTCCGCCAGAGGGGGAAGGACAGGGAAAGGGGTTAGGGCGTTTCCGGAAAGGGGAACCTGCGGAGAGAGTCCTGCTGTCCTGGCCGCACCACCCCTCACCCTGTCCCTCTCCCCCTGTGAGAGGGGACGGAACGGTGCCGTTTGACTTGGTGCGGGACCGGGAAGTCCTGCCGGAAACCTGGCGCGGTTCCCACCCCCGGCGTCCGCGGGGTGAGATTGTTCCGCGCCTCAGTCCTGGAACGGGTCCTTCATCAGGATGGTATCGTCCCGTTCCGGGCTGGTGGACAGCAGGGTGACCGGGGCCTCGATCAGCTCCTCGATCCGGCGGATGTACTTGATGGCCGTGGCGGGCAGGTCGGCCCAGGAACGGGCGCCGCGGGTGCTCTCCGACCAGCCCTCGAAGGTCTCATAGACCGGTTCCACGGCGGCCTGGGCCGTCTGGCCGGCGGGCAGGTGCTGGATCACCTGGCCGTCCAGCTTGTAGCCGGTGCAGACCTTCAACTCCTCGAACCCGTCCAGCACGTCCAGCTTGGTCAGGGCGATGCCGGTGATGCCGCCGGTCTTGATGGCCTGGCGCACCATGACCGCGTCGAACCAGCCGCAGCGGCGCTTGCGGCCGGTGACGGTGCCGAACTCCCGCCCCCGCTCGCCGATCTTCTCCCCCACCGCGTCCAGCAGCTCGGTGGGGAAGGGGCCGGAGCCCACGCGCGTGGTGTAGGCCTTGGTGATGCCCAGCACATAACCCACCGCCCCCGGCCCCATGCCGGACCCCGCGGCGGCGTTGCCGGCCACGGTGTTGGAGCTGGTGACAAACGGGTAGGTGCCGTGGTCCACGTCCAGCATGGCGCCCTGCGCGCCCTCGAACAGGATGCGCTTGCCCTGGCGCTTCGCCTCGTCCAGCCGGTGCCAGACGACGCCGGCATAGGGCAGGATCTTCGGCGCCACGTCCTTCAACTGGGCCAGCAGCTCGGCCCCGTCCAGCTCCGCGGCGCCCAGGCCGCGCAGCAGGGCGTTGTGGTGGAACAGCAGCTGCTCCACCTTGTCGGCCAGCACAGCTTCATCCGCCAGGTCGCACAGGCGGATGGCGCGGCGGGCTACCTTGTCCTCATAAGCCGGGCCGATGCCGCGGCCGGTCGTGCCGATCTTGTTGACGCCGCGCGCCTCTTCCCGCGCCTTGTCCACGGCACTGTGCAGCGGCAGGATCAGGGAGCAGTTCTCCGCCACCACGAGGGTTTCGGGCGTGATCTCCACGCCTTGGCCGCGCAGGGTCTCGATCTCCCGCAGCAGGGCCCAGGGGTCAACCACCACGCCGTTGCCGATGACCGACAGCTTGCCCGGCCGCACCACGCCGCTGGGCAGCAGGCTCAGCTTGTAGGTCACGCCGTTGATCACCAGCGTGTGGCCGGCATTGTGGCCACCCTGGAAGCGCACGACCACGTCGGCCCGGCTGGACAGCCAGTCGACGATCTTGCCCTTGCCCTCGTCGCCCCACTGGGACCCGACGACCGCCACGTTGGCCATGGTAGAACTCCTGCTCCTGGTTCTCGTAGGTCGGATTAGCGCCGCATGGCGCGTAATCCGACGTGCAAACAGCGGGTGTCGGATTACGGGCTGCGCCCTAATCCGACCTACGTCACGTCTAAACGGCTTCCGGCCCCTGGGCGCCGAGCACATGGCCGCAGCCCAGGCGGCGCGCCTCCTCGGCCAAATCGGCTACCGGTTCCAGCGCCGACACCGTCTGCCAGCCCTGCTCCCGCAGGTCATGGGCCCGCTTGTAGGGGGTGCCGGCGGGCAGCAGCAAGCGCAGGCCGGGGCCGGGCCCCGGGATGGCGCGCAGCACCGTGTCGGTATAGAGGGTGAAGCCCGTCGCGGGCTCCCCCGTTTCGGTCCGGTAACGGCCGCCGCGGCCCAGCTCCCCCCGCACGCCGCGGGCGAAGACGGTGAAGCTCAGGCCCGTCTGGTACTCGAAGCCGCGCTGCTCCACCGGGTCGATGGTGAGCGACAGGTGCGGGGCGGCAGCGGACAACAAGGCCACCACCTGGGCCAGGCGGGCGCGGTCCGGCTCCGCCTCTGTCGGCAGGGCGATGGCGGCCAGCCGCTCCACCGCCGCGGGGGCGGGGCCGCTGGCGGCCAGGATGGATTGAAGCAGGTCGCCGGCACCGCCCGCGGCGTCCCGCAGGGCCGCGGCGTCACGCTTGTCCAGGGCGGCGCGGACCTGGGCCATCTGCTCCGGCTCCAAGCCAAGGGCACGGCAGACGGCGGGGACGAGGGTGGGGACGGTCAGGTCGATGCTCACCCCCTCCGCCCCCACGGCATGCAGGGCGCTGGCGGCCAGCAGGATGACCTCCGCGTCGGCCTCTGCCACCAACGGCCCGATCAGCTCGATGCCAACCTGGCCGAACTGCCGCTCGGGGCGGAGGTGGCTGCCCTTCACCCGCAGGACCTGGCCGGCATAGGACAGGCGCAGGGGGCGCGGCGCCTTGCGCAGGCGGGTGGCGGCGATGCGGGCCACCTGGGGCGTCATGTCGGACCGCACGCCCATCATGCGCTGGGTTACCGGGTCCATGACGCGGAAGGTCTGGTTGGCCAGGGCGGCGCCGGAACCGGACAGCAGGCTGGTCTCGAACTCCACCAGGGGCGGCTTCACCCGCTCATAGCCGTGGCGGTGGAACTCCTTCATCAGGCGGCCCACCACCTTGGCCTCATGCTCCGCGTCCGTCGGCAGCAGGTCGCGCAGGCCGTTGGGCAGGAGGGCCTTGGCCGCCAGGGCCTTGTCGGCGGTGTCGATCATGGGCCTTCGGAAGGTGAATGCGGGCCATCGGCGGGCCAGCCCCGCCACGGGTCGTTTCGTACCCCCGCCACCCCGCCCATGCAAACGGAATTGCCCGGCGGGCGGGGCAGGGCGGGCATGAGCGGGGCGTGCTTAGTAGGGAACAGCCGGGATGTCCGTCCGGGCGAAGTCGTCGCCCTTGAACAGCAGCGGCAAGCCGCGCGCCCGCGCCAGGGCATAGGCGCAGCAGTCCGCCATGTTGAGTTGGGCCGGATGGCCTTGGCCCTTGCCGAACCGCTCGAATGCTTGGAGCGCCAGATGGCCCTGGTGCCGGTTGAACGGGACGACCAAGGTCCCCAGCCCGTCCAGGAACTGGTCCAGCCGGGTGACCATCCCAGGACCGAACCGGCCGCGCAGGAGCAGGCGGGCCTCGAAGTCGTTCACGGCCGAGATCATGGTCAACGGCGCCTCGTTCATCGCGGCCCGCAGCCGGCCGGCTTCCGGCTCGTCACGCAGGACGGCGACAAGGGTCGAGGTGTCCAGGACGATCAATCGAACGCCCCGATGTCGTTGTAGCCGACGATCTCATCGTCGCCGCGGGGATCAAGGACGGGCAACCGGGCCGCCTCGGCGCAGATGGTCTCCAGTCGCCGCAGCCGTTCCGCCCTTTGCTCCGCGCCCAGGGGATGGGGCAGGGGCGCGCCGCCAAGCCGCTCGATCCGCTCGGCAAGCGCGCGCTCCACCGCCTCCTCGGCCGTCTCCCCGGTCAGGGCAGCCAGTTGCACCGCCAGAAGGTCCGCCCGCGTCTGGATGTGGCCCATGGCCAGCCTCCCTGTTCCGGCCCAAGGGTAGCGGAACGCGGCGGCAGGGTGAAGCCCGTCCCCACAAACGGAACGGGCGGGGATCGCTCCCCGCCCGTTGGTACTCTCACCAGACCAGTGCGGCTTCACGCCACCCGGATGTTCTTGAACTGCCAGGGGTCGCTGGTGTCCAGGTCCTCCGGGAACAGCTTGCCGCGGCCCTCCAGAGGGGTCCAGTCGGTGTAGGCGCCGACCACGGGGCCCAGGTAGGGCATGCAGATCTCCAGGCAGCGCTGGAAATCCATCTCGTCCGGCTCCACCACGCCCTGGGTGGGGTTCTCAATGGCCCAGACCATGCCGGACAGCACGGCGACGCAGACCTGCAGGCTGGTGGCGCTGTTGTACTCCACTAGGCCGCGCGCCTCCTCGATGGAGAGCTGGGAGCCGTACCAGTAGGCGCCCTTCTCGTGCCCGGCCAGCAGCACGCCCAGCTCGTCCACCCCGTCGATGATCTCGTCCATGATCAGGCGCTGGCGCTCCTGCTGGACGAAGTTCTTGCCGGCGAACTCGTGGATCGACTTCACCGCGTCGTCGCAGGGGTGGTAGGCGTAGTGGGCCGTCGGCCGGTAGACCACCTTGTCCCCCTCCTTCACCGTCAGATAGTCGGGGATGGAGATGGACTCGCCATGGGTGATCAGGAAGCCGTGGAACGGCCCCTCCATAGGGGTCCAGGTGCGTACCCGCTGGGTCACGCCGGGGCGGGCCAGGATGATGCCGGCGCCGCAGCCGAACTCGTGCCGGATGCCGTCGGGCGGGAAGGTCTTCTCATGGCTGCCCCAGCCCAGCTCCGCCGGCTGCGAGCCCTCGGAGATAAAGCCGTCGATGGACCAGGTGTTGACGAACTCCCCCCGCCGCTTCGGCACGCTGGACACCTGGGTGTCCCGCTCGGCGATGTGGACCACCTTGATGTTCAAGTCCTTGGCCAGGGCGGCCCACTGGTCGCGGGTCTTCGGCACGTCCACGGTGCGGCCGGTGTCCTCCGCGATGTTCAGCATCGCCTGCTTGACGAAGTGGCTGACCAGCCCGGGGTTGGCGCCATGGGTCAGCACGGCGGTGGGGCCGTTGGGGAAACGCTCCCGCACCGCCAGGGCGGTCTCCCGCAGGGCGTAGTTGGAGCGCAGGGACAGCGGCAGGCTCGGGTCGGTGTAGCCGCCGGGCCAGGGCTCGATGCAGGTGTCCAGGTACAGGGCGCCCTTCTCGGCGCACAGCTCCACCAGCGCGACGGAGGAGACGTCCACCGACAGGTTCAGCAGGAAGTCACCCTTGCCCAGCAGCGGGTCCAGCACCGCGCGGTAGTTGTCGCGGGTCAGCGGGTCCTTCACGAAGGTGATGCCGAAATGGTCGGCCTCGTCATGGCCACGGTCGTCGGCGGTGACGATGGTGATCTGCTCGGGCTTGATCTCGATGTGACGCAAGATCAGGGGCAGGACCCCCTGTCCGATGCTTCCGAAGCCCACCATCACGAGGCGGCCGGGCAGGGCGCAGTGCTTCACATGGTCATTCATTTCATCGTGCTCCGAGCATGGTATCGCGCGTAAAAGGTCCTTTGACCTACGGCTTGGGGTTGAACAGACACAACGCGATCCCAAGGCCGCCTGTTGGGGGCGGCCCCGGGACGCGCTCAGGTTGGTCTCCCTAGAGTGGACTAGGCGGCCATTCGAGGCAACCGTGGCGACACGCCGTGGCCCGCCGTCTCCAGAAGGGGCGGGTCTACCACCTCCGCCAGGCGAGCCTGGTCGAAGCCGTTGAACTCCGTCCGAAGGGTCGCCCCATAGGCGCCGAGCTGGCCGATCTCGATCCAGTCCCCCTCCCGCACGTCGGCCGGCAGCAGGAAGGGCCCCCGCATCCGGTCGGCGCTGTCGCAGGTCGGGCCCCAGAAGCTGAAGGGCAGCAGCGGGGCGTCGCTGTCCCCGGACGGGCGCACCAGCCGGCAGGGGAAGCGGAAGGCAGGCACGCCGGCATCGGACAGGCTGCCATACACGCCGTCATTGACGAACAGCTCATCCCCCCGGCGGCGCTCCACCTGCACCACCACGCTGCCCCCGGCGGCCACCAGGGCGCGCCCCGGCTCGCACCAGATGCGGGTGGAAGCGGGCAGGGCGATGGCGCGGAGGCCTTCCGCGATGGCATCCATGAACAGGGACAGGTCGGGCGGCTCCATGTCCGGGTAGGAAACGGGGAAGCCGCCGCCCACGTCCAGCACGTCGACCTCCACGCCGGCCGCGGCCACCACTCCCCCCGCCATCAGGATCGCGCGGGTGTAGGCGGCGGGGTCCAGCATCTGGCTGCCCACATGGAAGCACAGCCCCACCCGCCGGCCCACCGCGCGGGCGCGGCGCAGCAGGGTGACGGCGGTGTCCTTGTCGGCGCCGAACTTGCCGGACAGGTCCATGGCGGCGTTGCCCTTGGGCATGGCCAGCCGGATGAACAGGCCCAGGTCCTTGGCACGGCCAGTCTCGGCCAGGATCTTCTCCAGCTCCTCCACCGAGTCCAGGCTGAAGTCGCGCACGTCATGGCCGTAATAGGCCTGCCGGATGGCGGCGCGGTTCTTCACCGGGTGCATGTAGTGCACCTCGGCCTCCGGGAACATGCTGCGGACGATGCGGATCTCCGCCGGGGAGGCGCAGTCGAAATGGCGCACGCCGCCCTTCCACAGGTTCCGCAGGAAGGCCGGGTCGGGGTTGCACTTCACGGCATAGAGGACGTCGCCGCCGGTGGCCGCGGCAAAGCTGTCCACGAAGCGGCGGGCCGTGGCGCGCAGCACCTGCGGCCGGATGCAGTGCAGGGGCTCCGCTGGGCGCAGCTCCGCCACCAGCGCGTCCACGGTGGGAAGCGCCGCGATGGTGCGGGTGGTGTTGCGGCGCAGGGGCGCGACGGCGGAACGGAAACGGGTCTGGGTCATGTGACGTCCCCCTCCAGTGACGGAGGGTCCCCGGCGGCCCGGGCGCTTGTGGGGCGGCCAGGGCGCATGAACGTGGCGAACGACCGGCGGGAAGCCGGAAGCGGCGGTGTGTGGGGATCGCTGGTCGGGCGCCGTGATTGCCGGGCATTGCCTGCTTTGCAGGATACCGCAAGGCGTCAACAGACGCGGGGGATGACCAGGGGCGACGTCAGCCTAACATGGGGCCCACCGCGCCAAGTGGCCGATGCGAAACGGCGTTCATCTCGACTATCCCTCTCGGGACCGGCCCACGGGTTGGCCGGTTCTGCCAAAAAGGACGCCTGACGTCGTTGCATAAACACCAGGGGCCGCCAACGGCGACGCCCAGGGCCAGGGGCACGTGCGGGTGCGTCTGAGCGTTTAATTAGGCATTTCGGGCCGCGACGCAAGGGGTAAGTTTGGGGGCGGGATTCGTAGGTCGGATTAGCGAAGCGTAATCCGACGGCAAGGCACCACCGTTTGGGATCGTCGGATTACGCGGCTGGTGTTGCTAATCCGACCTACGATGCCAACGCCACCCGGTGCGCCTCTGCGCTGTCGGCGTTGCGGCAGCAGAAGATGACCGTGTCCAGCGCCCCCGGGTTGGCCGCCACGAAGGCCCGCACGGCGGACACTGCCACCTGGGCGGCCTTGTCCCGGGGATAGCGGTAGGCGCCGGTGGAGATGGCGGGGAAGGCGATGCTGCGGGCGCCCAGGCCCGCGGCCACCTCCAGTGACCGGCGATAACAGTTGGCCAGCGTCTTGTCCTCCCCCAATGCCCCGGTGACGTAGACCGGCCCCACCGCGTGGATCACCCACTTGGCCGGCAAGTCGAAGCCGGGCGTCGCGGCAGCGTCGCCGCGCTTGACCGGGTCCATGGCGCTGGCAGCCTCGAACAACTGCGGGCCTGCCTTGTCATGGATCGCCCGGGACACGCCAGTGCCGCCGCCGAGGCCGGGTGCGGCGGCGTTGACGATGGCGTCCACGGCCAGGGTGGTGATGTCGCCCTCAAGGACGGTCAGGGTGGTCATGATGTCAGGTTCCGAAAAGGGTCAGGCCAGAAAGCGCCGATGCAGCGCGGCACTCTCCGCCCCGAAGCAGCAGAAGACGACCTGCTCCAGCAGGGTGACGTTGGTCCGCACGAAGTCCTGCACGGTGCCCACGGCGATGCGGGCGGCGGCTTCTTTGGGGTAGCCGTAGACGCCGGTGGAGATGGCGGGGAAGGCGACGGAGCGCAGGCCGTGGGCCACGGCAAGAGCCAGGGAGTTCCGGTAGCAGCTTGCCAGCAGGGCCGGTTCGCCGCCCGTGCCGCCCTGCCAGACGGGGCCCACCGTGTGGATGATGTGCCGGGCCTTCAGGCGGAATCCGGGGCTGATCACCGCCTGCCCCGTGGGGCAGCCCTGGGGGTAGGTGGCCCGCATATAGGCCAGCAGCTCGGCACCACCGGCCGCCCGGTGGATGGCCCCGTCCACCCCGCCGCCACCCGCCAGCTGCGGGTTGGCGGCGTTGACGATGGCGTCCAGGTGGAGGGCGGTGATGTCGCCCTCCACCACGGAAAGCGCGGCGCTCATCCCTCCAGGCTCCGCGCCACGATCTCATACACGTCGCGGGACAGGTTGGGTGTGTGGGCGATGCGCTCCAACTCCACCTTGGCTGCCGCCTGCCGCTCCCCGTCATACTTGCGCCAGCGGGCGAACGCCTTGACCATGCGGGAGGCGACCTGCGGGTTCAGGGCGTTCAGCTCGATCACCCGGTCGGCCAGGAAGGCATAGCCGGACCCGTCCGCCGCGTGGAAGCACACGGGGTTGCTGCTGAAGCCGCCCACCAGGGCATAGACCTTGTTGGGGTTGCGGATGCTGAAGGACGGGTGGGACAGCAACGCCGTCACCCGCTTCACCGTGTCCGGGTGGCTGGCCATGGCCTGGATGCTGAACCACTTGTCCATGACCAACGCCTCGCCCTTCCACTTGTCGGCAAAGGCGGCCAGGCAGTCCTCCCGCTCCGGCATGTCGCTGTCGGCGATCAGCATCAGGGCGGTGATGACATCGGTCATGCCGGCGGCGGTGCGGAACTGCTCCAGGCAGAGACGCCGCCCCTCCTCGTCCCCGGCCGCCATCAGGTAGGCAAGGCAGGCGTTCTTGCACGACCGCTTGCCGATGGCCTCCGGGCTGACGCTGAACGGGCCCGTGTCCGCGTTGTCGCGGTAGGCCTTCAGCAGGGCGTTGCGGTGGGTGCGGCCGATGGCGGCCTTCACCAGGTCGCGGGCGGCATGGATGCCGTCCACGTCAATCACCTCCATCAACTGGCCGAGGTAGGACTCCGTCGGCAGCGACAGGGCCAGGGCGGCGAAGCTGGTGTCCTCCCCCGCCCGGTCCAGGGCCTTGCCCAGGGCGGCGACGAAGCCCTGCGGCACCACCATGTCCCGGCCCGCGGCCCGGTCGGCCACCAGGCCCAGGATGATCTTGGCGGCCAGGGTCTGCCCCGCCTCCCACCGGTTGAAGGCGTCGCTGTCGTTGGCCATCAGGAAGGTCAGGTCCCCGTCCGTGTAGGCGAAGCGCAGCTTCACCGGGGCGGAGAAGCCCCGGAACAGGGACGGCACCGGCTTGGACGCCACGCCGGTGAAGGTGAAGGACTGCTCGGCTTCCGTCAGCAGCAGGACGCGCTCGGTGGCTGCGGGGGCGTCCTCGCCGGCGAGGCGGAGCGGCAGGTCCTGGCCATCCTGGCCCACCAGCCCCATGGCGACGGGCACCAGCATGGGGAGCTTTTCAGGCTGGCCCGGGGTGGGGGCCAGGGTCTGGCGCAGGGTCAGGGTGTAGGTCTTCGCATCGGCGTCATACCGGCCCTCGCCCTCAACCACGGGGGTGCCGGCCTGGGCGTACCAGCGGCGGAACTGCTCCCAGTCCACGGACACGTCCGGGTTGGCGTCGCGCATGGCGGCCAGGAAGTCGTCCGTGGTCACGGCCTGCCCGTCATGGCGGGCGAAGTACAGGTCGATGCCCTTCCGGTACCCCGCCGCGCCCAGCAGCGTGTGGTACATGCGCAGGACCTCGGCGCCCTTCTCGTACACCGTGGGGGTGTAGAAGTTGTTGATCTCGATATAGCTTTCCGGCCGCACCGGGTGGGCCGTGGGGCCCGCATCCTCAGCGAACTGCACCTGGCGCAGGCGCTGCACGTCCTGGATGCGCTTCACGGGGGCGGAGTTCATGTCAGCGGAGAACTGCTGGTCGCGGAAGACCGTCAGCCCTTCCTTCAGGCTCAACTGGAACCAGTCGCGGCAGGTGACGCGGTTGCCGGTCCAATTGTGGAAATACTCATGCGCCACCACGGCCTCGATGCCGAGGAAATCCATGTCCGTGGCCGTGTCCGGGCGGGCCAATATGTACTTCGTGTTGAAGACGTTGAGGGACTTGTTCTCCATCGCCCCCATGTTGAAGTCACCGACCGCGACGATGTTGAAGATGTCCAGGTCGTACTCCAGCCCATAGGCGTCCTCGTCCCACTTCATGGACTTTTTCAGGGACTCCATGGCATGGCCGCACTTGTCCTCGTTCCCTGGCTCCACATAGATGCGCAAGGTCACGTCGCGGCCGGAACGGGTGGTGAAATGGTCCTCGATATGGACCAGCTTGCCGGCCACCAGGGCGAACAGGTAGCAGGGCTTTGGCCAGGGGTCGTCCCAGCGGGTCCAGTGGCGGCCATCCGCACTCTCCCCCTGGTCCACCAAATTGCCGTTGGACAGCAGCACCGGGTACTTGGCGCGCTCCGCCTCAATCCGGACCGTGTACTTGGCCATCACGTCGGGCCGGTCCTGGAAATAGGTGATCTTGCGGAAGCCTTCCGCCTCGCACTGGGTGCAGTAGTTGCCGCTGGACTTGTACAGCCCCTCCAGCGCGGTGTTCTCCTCCGGCTTGATGCGGGTGACGATCTCCACCGTCGCCGTCTCTCCCGCCGGGGCGGGGATGGTCAGGCTCTCCGGCCCCTGGGCATAGTCGTCGGATGTCAGCAGCCGGTTGTCCACGGCCACCGTCAGCAGCTCCATGTCCTGCCCGTCCAACACCAGGGGCTGCGGCCCCTCGCCGGCGCGGGCGGGGTTGCGGCGGATGCCCAGGCGGGAGGTGACCAGGGTCGCCCCCTCGCGCAGATCGAAGGCCAGGTCTACGGTGTCGATCAGCCAGGCCGGCGGCGCGTAGTCCCTGAGGTGGATAGCCCTAGGCGAGCCCTTGTCCATGGTCGGCGTTTCCTGCGGTGTTCCGGTTTGGCGCGCAGGATAGGCGCGCTGCCCGCCGCCTGTCACGACCTCCGGCCGGAATTCGGGCAGTTTCGCAGGCCGCTCCGGCTCGTCGGCGGGGTACCATCGGGGCACGACCGGATAGGGGTTGCCCAACCCGAACGCGCCTGCGCGCGAAAAGATCGTTCGGCTTAACTTCCTTCTCCATTATAGTGGGCAGAAGCGGGGGTGGGGGGAGCGATGTATCTGGAGATCGCGGAATCGGACGTGGTCATCCTCTCCATCGCCGCGGCGCTGCTGGTGGCGGCGGTGATGCTGGAGATGCTGCGGCTCATCATCCCCGACGTGTATGAGTGGGTGGCCGACCACCAGAAGATCAAGCGGGAGATCAAGGAAGCCCGCTCCACCCTGGAAAAGCTGCTCGCCAGGAACCAGGACCAAGCCGCCGTCCGTGACCGCAAGAACGCCGAGCGGTTCCGCCTGAAAAGCCAGCTCAGCCGGGCAGAGGTGACCCTGGGCGCCCTGATCCGGGAACGGGTGGAGGTCTGGCATGAGCTGGGGGACCAGGTGGTGGGGGACCAGCTCTACATCGCCCGGGTGCTGCACCGGCTGAACGCCGACAAGTCCGCCAAGGATTTCGACAGCGCGCCCCTGATCTGGCGCTTCACCAACAATGTCCGCATCTGGGCCCAGGGCGAACGGGCAGCCCGCGCCCGGCTGCACGCCGCTTTCCCCGCGGCGGAAGGGTACAGCACCAGCGAGATCACCCTGGTGCAGGGCGCTTCCAAGCCGGCGGAGACCGCCGCGGCCGGTTCCATGGGGGCGGGCCGATGATCGTCACCTGGATGAACTTCTTCAGCCTCTGCGCCCTGGCCCTGACCGGGGCCGTGCTGGTGGTGTCCGCCCGCCGCATCTACTTGGTCATCAAGGCGACCGAGCGGCGGCTGGCCAAGACGGTGGATGAGAAGAACGCCATCGCCGCCGACCTCCGCGCCGCCCGCAAGGAGGAGGAGCAGACAAAGATCGCCATCGAGGAGGCCGAGTCGCACATCACCCTGATGACCAAGGTGGTCGCGCAGGTGGAGGCACAGGTCGAGCACCTGAAGTCGCAGCCCAGGCGTACGGTCAACATGGTCGATAACGAGTGGAAGCGGTTCGACCGTCTGTGGCAGGTTGCGGTGATGAACCCATCCATGCCAAATGCGCTGTCCCGCGGCCCCGGGGCGGGGGAACCGGGGCAGGGGCGGCTGGTGTACGGCTTCGCCCGGGTGGCGGATGAGTTCAGGAACAGGGTCGCCCAGCGCTACAGCCCCTCGGCGGGCTTCGTGCTGAGCGACGCGGAGATGGTGGACCTGCTGGCGTCGACGGCGCCGGCGCAGGCAGCGGCGGGATAGAGAGGACTGGCCATGCTCGCACAGACGGCAGGCATCTGCCTGGTGGGAACAGGCATCGACGATGGGGAACTCGCCAGGCTGGCGGAGGAGCTGGGCTTGGCGCCGGGCGGCAGCGGCGAGTCGGTGGAGGTCGTCGGGGAAGGCGAGTCGGACCTGCTGGTGGAGGCACTGGCCCGGTCCCCCCGCGCGGTGGTGGAACGGATCGAGGGCGCCGCCTTCCCGTCGCGGGAACTGGCGGCGGCACTGGGGCAGGGGGCATTCTTCCTGTCCCTGTCCACCCGGCTGGCCTGGACCCTGGACACCGCGGCCAAGTTCTGCGAGGGGCTGATCAAACGCGGGCTGATGCCCGACTATTTGCGCCACGACGTGGAGCTGAGCCTGCATGAGGCGGTGATCAACGCCGTGCTGCATGGCAACCTGGCCATGGGCGGGTCCCTGGTGGACGACCCGGCGGAGTTCGATGCCTTTTGCCAGAAGCTGAGCCGCCGGCTGGCGGAAGCCGACCGGGCCTGCAAGCGGGTCCATTTGTCGGCCCATGTGGCGGGGGACGTGCTGTCGGTCAGGGTCACCGACCAGGGGGATGGGTACGACCCGGCCCGTGTCCGCGGCCTGTCCAGCGTGGAGGCCAAGTCCGGACGTGGGCTGGAGATCATGCGCACCCTGGCCAGCGGCTTCCGCGCGGAGGATGGGGGACGCACGGCGGTGCTGACCTTCTCGGTTTGATGTTTCGGCGGCGACTGCCGCCGCGCGGGCTCGTGCCCGCATAAGCCCCGCTGGCGCATGCCAGCATGCGCAATGGGCCGCGGATGCGGCGGAGCCTGCCCCGGACCCCGATCCGGGGGCGTTTGAGGAAAAAGGAAGGCTCGGGACGACCGGTCGCATTGTGCCCGAACGGTGCGGGGGCCACATGGGCGGCCATCCGTGACCATAAGGACCACATCATGCTCCGCCGTGCCTTCCTGGCCCTCGCCCTCCTGACCGCCGCCGGGCCCGCCTTGGCCCACAGCTACAAGGGCGGGGACGTGATGGTGGGGCACCCCTGGGCGGAACCGGCGGACGGCCCGCAGGCCACCGCCTTCGTCGCCTTGCTGAACGGCGGCAAGCAGGCGGACAAGCTGCTGCGCGCCAGCACCCCGCGGGCGGCCAAGGTGGAAATCCGCGACCTGGTCGGCGGCAAGCCCGCCGTGGTCCCGTCGCTGGAGGTCAAGCCCAACGCCCCCGTCGCCATGCGCCCCGGCGCCCGCGACCTGCTGCTGACCGGCCTCACCCAGCCCCTGAAGCTGGGCGACAAGTTCCCGCTGGTGCTGGAGTTCGAGAAGGGCGGGAAGGTCGAGGTGGAGGTGTTCGTGGAGACGGCGCCGGGGCATTGAGGCCCCCATGATGCAAGGCGCTTGGGGGGCACACCGGGCTTGGCGCCGTAGGGGCTAAGCTACCGGACATGAAAGCATTTTTGTGCTTCCCCCGCGGGAGCGGGGGTCCGCGGCTTTTCAAGCACAGGGACGGCGCGCACCGGGTCAAGAACTGTGGACCCCCGCCTTCGCGGGGGCAACAGTTGTGCTTGGCAGAGGCCTTCGGTCCTGACTTAGCGCCTATGGGGCCTGCCTCGGACCCTCGGGATTGGCCGAGGCAGGGCACCGAATGCTCCCTTTCGAATTCGAAAGTCGATTTTGGTGAAGGTCCTGCATCCCGCTGCCGCCCCTTGGCGCCACGGCTGCCCCAAGGGTCCCGGCTCAAGGCCGGGATGACTTCCAGTGATCGGCATCGGCCGGATCACACGTGGAAGCTCTCCCCGCAGCCGCAGCGGCCCTTCTCGTTGGGGTTCTTGAAGGTGAAGCCGGTCTGGAACTTGTCCTCGACATAGTCCATCTCGGAGCCCAGCAGGAACATGGTGGCGGCGGGGTCGATCAGGATGGTGACGCCCTTGTCCTCCACCACCTCCTCGAACCGCTTCTTCTCCTCCGCATACTCCACGAAGTAGCTCATGCCGGAGCAGCCGCGGGAGCGGACCCCCACGCGCAGGCCGATGATGGGCTTGTCCGCCTTGGCCATCAGCCGCTTCACCCGCTCGGCGGCGGCGTCGGTGATGGTCAGGGCCTTGGGGCGTTCCTTCAGGGTGGTCATCGCTCGCCTCCCTCCGCTCAGTACATGTTCAGGGCCACGCGGGCCTCGTCGCTCATGCGCGACGGGTCCCAGGCGGGTTCCCAGACGATCTCGACATTGACGCTGCGCACGCCCGGCACCTTGCGCACGGCCTCCTGGACCGTGCCCGGCATCTCCCCCGCCACGGGGCAGCCGGGGGCGGTCAGGGTCATCTCCACCTCCACGTCGCCCTCGGCGTCCACGTCGCAGCGGTAGACGAGGCCCAGCTCATAGATGTTCACCGGGATCTCGGGGTCATAGACGGTGCGCAGCGCCTCCACCACCCGGTCGGCCAGGGGCGCGTCGGGGGGCAGGCGCTCGTCCTCGGGGATCTCCACAGGCGCGGACATGGAGATGTCGGGGGCGATGGGGCGGTAGACGGAGCTCATCGCGTCCTCCTTAAAAACCGGCGTTCTCAGTGCTGGCCACGGGGTCCCCGTGCAGCGCGGCGTTCATGGTGTGCCAGGCCAGCGTGGCGCACTTCACCCGCATGGGGAACTCGCGCACGCCGGACAGGACCTGCAGCTTGTCCATGGCCTCCTCGTCCAAGGGGCCGTGGTCGGTCCACTCCTCCTCGTCCTTGGTGCACATGTCGTGGAAGGCGCCGAACAGGGCCTCGGCCTCCTTCGGTTCCTTGCCCTTCAGCATCTCGGTCATCAGGCTGGCGCTGGCCTGGCTGATGGCGCAGCCGCGCCCGTCGAAGCGCACGTCCGCGATCCGGCCGTCGCTGCCCAGGGTCAGGTAGACGGTGATCTTGTCCCCGCACATGGGGTTGTCGCCCCGGGCCGTCCGGTTGAATCCGTCGGGCTTGCCGAAGTTCCGGGGGTTCTTGCCATGATCCAGGATGACTTCCTGGTAGAGGTCGCGCAGGTCGTCGAACATGATCGTCCTTACCCGAAAAAGGCTTTGGTGGCCTTGACTGCTTCCACCAGCGCGTCGGCCTCCGCCTCGGTGTTGTACAGGCCGAAGCTGGCGCGGCAGGTGGCGCCCACGCCGAAGCGGTCCATCAGCGGCTCGGCGCAGTGCCGGCCCACCCGGACCGCCACCCCCGCCCGGTCCACGAAGGTGCCGATGTCGTGGGGGTGGATGCCGTCGATGGTGAAGCTGATGATGGCTGCCTTCTCCGGCGCGGTGCCGATGATGCGCAGGCCCTCGATCTCCCGCAGCCGCTCCGTCGCATAGGCCAGCAGACGCTGCTCATGCGCCTGGATGGCGTCCAGGCCCAGGGCGGTGACATAGTCGATGGCCGCCCCCAACCCCACCCCCTCGATGATGGGCGGGGTGCCCGCCTCGAACCGGTAGGGCGCCTCGCGGAAGGTGGTCTTCTCGAAGGTCACGGTGCTGATCATGTCACCGCCGCCCTGGTAGGGGGGCATGGCGTCCAGCACCGCCTTCTTGCCGTACAGCACGCCGATGCCGGTGGGGCCGTACAGCTTGTGGGCGGTGAAGACGTAGAGGTCGGCGTCGATGGCCTGCACGTCCACCGGCCGGTGGACCACGGCTTGGCTGCCGTCGAACAGCACCGTGGCGCCATGCTCGTGGGCCAGCCGGGCCATCTGCCTCACCGGGTTCACGGTGCCCAGCACGTTGCTGGAATGGGTGATGGCCACCAGCTTCACGGCCAAGGTCTTCAGCGCCTTCTCATAGGCGTCCAGGTCCAGGCTGCCGTCGTCCAGCACGGGCACCACCTCGATCCGGATGCCGGTCTGGTCGCGCAGAAGCTGCCAGGGCACGATGTTGGCGTGGTGCTCCATGTAGGACAGCAGCACCACGTCGCCCGTCTTCAGGAAGGTGCGGCCCCAGCTCTGGGCCACCAGGTTGAACGCCTCTGTCGCGTTGCGGGTGAAGACGATGTTCTCCCGGCTCGGCGCGTTCAGCAGCTTGGCCACCTTGTCCCGGGTGGCCTCGTACAGGTCGGTGCTGCGCTGGGACAGGAAGTGGACGCCCCGGTGCACGTTGGCATAGTCCCGCTCCAGCAGGCCCGACATGGCGTCGATCACGGCCCGCGGCTTCTGGGCGCTGGCGGCGTTGTCCAGGTAGACCAGCGGCTTGCCGGGCCGCCCTTTGCGCTCATGCACCAGCCGGGTCAGGATCGGGAAGTCCTGGCGCACGCGCTCCACGTCATAGGGCGCGTTGCTGGTGACGGGGGCATCGGACAACAGGGTGGCGGGCCGGGTCATGCGACCTCCGGAGGCGTCGAAGAGGGTCTGGAATGTCCTACCATATGGGTAGGAGATGGCGCCCGCGCATCGGGCCGGGACGGGAGCCTGGGGTGCCGACAAGTCATGCCGTCCCCCCGATTTCCCGCCGCATCCAGGTGCGGCCATGGCCCAGCAGGTAGTCGTCCACCCGCAGCACGGGCGCGAAGCCCAGCCGGGCCAGGACGTCCGGGTGCTGGTAGTCCATGGGCATCACGGTGGACCAGCGGCAGCCCAGGTGGGCCACGTGGGCGTGGGTCTCCGCCAGCAGGCGGCGGACCAGGCCCTTGCCGCGATGGGCCGGGGCGACGAACAGATCGACGATGGTGAACCAGTCCCCGTCCACCACACCGTTCAGGGCGGCAAGGGCGGTGCCGGCGTGGTCGCGCAGGGTGGTGGACAATTCCTGGTAATGGACGTCCACATGCTCCAGCCAATGGGCCGTCAGCCCATCATCCACCGCCTTCTCCTGCTCCGGCGTGGGATGGTCGGTCACCAGCAGGGTCAGGCCGCCGGGCAGGGCAGGCGCCTCTGCCACCACGGCCGCCTTGCGGAGATAGTGCCGGGCCTGGCCATAGACGAAGTCCGGCATCACGCCCACGCTCTCATAGCCGAAGCGCGGGTAGAAGCGGGGGCCCTGGAAATCCATGGTGTTCAGGTAGACACGGGTGCAGCCCCGGGCCAAACCCGCCGCCTCCGTCGCCAGCAGCAGGGCGGCCCCTATGCCGGTGCCGCGCCGCGCCTTCTCGACCCACAGCAGGTGCAGGTACAGGTCGCCGCCCTGGCGCAGGCAGACGGTGCCGCCGACGATGTGCCCGGCCCTGTCCAGGGCGAAGACGCCTAACCGCTTCCGCGCGACGCCAAGGGCGGCCTCCTCGGCCCGCAGCGACTCCCGCGCCAGCCAGCGCGCCACCTCGACATCCGCGGGGAAGCGGATGTCGGCGCGCGGGGCCGGGGACAGGAAGGCGCTGTCGGGCATCAGCGATGGCCCTCCAGCACCCGGTGCAGGCGCTCCCGGAAGTGGTCGCGCACCACCTCTACCTGGACCTCCTCCACCGCCTCATCCAGGAAGGCGCCCACCAGCAGGGCGCGGGCTTGGTCGATGGGGATGCCGCGGGCGCGCAGGTAGAAGAGCTGGTCGTCGTCCAGTTCCCCCGCCGTGGCGCCATGGCTGCACTTCACGTCGTCGGCATAGATCTCCAGCTCCGGCTTGCTGTTGATCTCCGCCTGGGGGGAGAGCAGCAGGGCGCGGTTCAACTGGTAGCCGTCGGTCTTCTGCGCGTCGGGGCGGACGATGATCTTGCCCTGGAAGACGGCGCGGGCCTGGCCGTCGATCACGCCCTTCACCACCTCGCGGCTGGTGCAGTGGGGCTTGGCGTGGTCGATCAGGGTGGTGAAGTCCGTGTGCTGGTTGCCCGCGGCCGCGTAGGCGGCGCTGACCCGGCAGGTGATGCCGGTACCGTCCAGCACGCTGCGCGCCTCATGCCGGGCCAGCCGGGCGCCGAGGTTCAGCACGAAGGTGTCATAGGTGGCGTCGCGGCCAAGGTGCGCCGTGGCGGTGGCTAGGTGGAAGGCGTCCAGGCTTTCCATCTGGATCTTGTAGTGGTGCAGCCGGGCGCCGGGACCCGCCACCACCTCCGATGCCACGTTGGACAGGTAGGTGGCGCCGGGCAGGCCAAGGTGGTGCTCCACCACCGTCGCCTCGGCGTTTTCCTCCGCCACCAGCAGCAGGCGGGGGTGCCAGGCGGCGGGGGCGGAACCGGGGGTGCCCAGGAAGACCGCTTCGATCGGGTCCGCCACGGTGACGCCGCGGGGGACGTACAGCAGCAGCCCGTCCGCCAGGAAGGCGGTATTCAGGGCCAGCAGCGGGTGGCTGTCGAAGGTGGCGGTACGGCCCAGCAGGCCGGCCACCCGGTCCGGGTCGCGGGCCAGCGCCTCGCCCAGGCTCTCCAGCACCACGCCCGCCGGCAGGGCGCCGGGCTGGGACAGGTCGGCGCGGAAGCGGCCATCCACGAAGACCATGCGGTGGGCCGGGCCACCCGGCAGCACGCTTGGGATCCGGTCGATGCTGACCGGCGCGCTCTCTGCCGCCGGGCCAAAGCTCACCTTCTCCAGCGGGCGCAGGCTGGTGAACTTCCAGGCCTCCTGCCGCTGGGTGGGCAGGCCGAGCTTGGCGAAGCGGTCCAGCCCGGCGGCACGCAGGTCCTTCAGCCAGGGCAGGCCCGCCCCGGGCAGGGTGGGGGCGAGGCCGGATGCCTGGGCGATAAGGGCCTGGACGGTGGTGTTGTCGGTGGTCATGGCGTCAGAGCCGCATCTGGAAGAAGGTCATGCCCATGCCCGGCACGTCGCTGGGCAGGTGGGCGATGGGCTGGAAGCCCAGCTTGGGGTAGAAGCGCGGGGCCTGGCAGTCCATGGTCTCCACGCCCGCGCGGGTGCAGCCCATGGCCCGGCCGGCCTGAAGGGCCGCGTCCAGCATGGCGTAGCCGGTACCGGTGCCGCGAAGGCTGTCGTCCAGCCAGACCATGTCCACCATGAAGTCGTCGCCCGCGGCATAGCACAGGGCGCCGCCCTTCACGGCACCGCCCTGGCGCACATAGGCGCTGGCCCAGCGGACGGGCACGCCCAGCCGGCGCTGGCGGCGCTGGTCGGTCTGGCGCCAGACATATTTGGCCAGTGGGCGGGACAGGGGCTCCCGCAGCTCAAAGGCCAGGGTGGCGGGCAGGGGCGCCGCCTCGCCCCCCAGGGCCTTGCTGAAAACGACGAAGTCGCCGCCGCGGATATGGTCGCGCACCCGCGCCGTGTCCCGGTATCCGCCGGCCAGATAGGGGGCGCGGTCATCATGGGCGCGGCTGTAGCAGCGCAGCACCCGGGCGCCGCGCCGGGCCAGGTCCCGCTCCGTGAAGGCCAGTACGGCGGGCAGGGCGGGGCCGCCCTCCGCCTCCGGGACGGACCAGCCGGCCCAGAAGCTCTCCGCCTCGCCCTTGTACAGGACGATGGAGATGCCGGCCTGCACCTCATCGGTCTCCACGTCCCGGGCCAGCACGGCGAAGCGCGATTCCGGCATGGGAAGCTTGGCCGCGTTATAGGCCATCAGCCCGGCCAGAACCGTTTCGGACGCGGACGTGTGCAGGTCCGCCCCGAGTTCCACCGTGATGCTGATGTCAGGGGGCAAGGCCATCATCCGCCTCAGGCCGCCTCGTTCACGCCGAACTCGGCATAGCCCTTGGCCTCCAGCTCCTGGGCCAGCTCCTTGCCGCCCGTCTTCTGGATGCGGCCATGGGCCAGCACGTGCACCACGTCCGGCACGATGTAGTCCAGCAGGCGCTGGTAGTGGGTGATGACCAGCATGCCGCGGTCGGGGCTGCGCAGCTTGTTCACCCCCTCCGCCACGATGCGCAGGGCGTCGATGTCCAGGCCGCTGTCCGTCTCATCCAGGATGGCGAGGCGGGGCTGGAGCACGGCCATCTGCAGGGCCTCGTTCCGCTTCTTCTCGCCGCCGCTGAAGCCCACATTGACCGCGCGCTTGATCATGTCCTCGGTCATGTTGAGGTCCTTGGCCCGGGCGCGGATCAGCTTCAGGAACTGCATCGCGTCCAGCGGGCCCTCGCCGCGGGTCTTGCGGACGGCGTTCAGCGCCTCCTTCAGGAAGGTGGTGTTGCTGACGCCGGGGATCTCCACCGGGTACTGGAAGGCCAGGAACAGGCCGGCCGCCGCGCGCTCCTCCGGCTCCATGGCCAGCAGGTCCTGCCCGGCGAAGGTGGCCGTGCCCTCCGTCACCTCATACCCCTCCCGCCCCGCCAGCACATAGGACAGGGTGCTCTTGCCGGACCCGTTGGGGCCCATGATGGCATGCACCTTCCCGGCCTCCACGGTCAGGTCGATCCCCTTGAGGATCTCCTTGCCGTCCACGGTGGCGTGCAGGTTCTTGATCTCAAGCAGTGACATCGTTCCGTTTCCCTAAGCGTCCTGCGGCGTGGCGTGGAAGGCCGCGACGACCTCGATCTGGCCGTGGATGGCGGCGTTGAAGGCCGGCAAGTCCTCGGCGGGTATCCAGTACTCCCGGTGCTGCCAGCCCCCGACCACCTGCACCGCGTAGGCGGCCAGGAAGTCGGCGCCGACCTCGAACCGGGTCACGTAGCCCACGCCGGTGGGCTCCCTCGCGTTCCAGTCGCGGGCGATCTGCTCCGCGTAGTCCCGGTCCAGCACCGGGTAGAAGATCGGCTGCTCCGGCAGGCGCGGCGGGAAGGCCCGGAAGTCGCTGGCCGCGACCAAGTCGTGCTCCGCCTGGCCGACCGGGCGATAGAGGGTGACCGTGTCCAGCCCCTTCTCCATGTAGCGCGCCTCGGGGTTGCCGGGGCGGGGGCCGGCATCGGCCCAGCCCTGCCGTTCATAGAAGCGGATGGCCGCCGTATTGCGCACCCCGACGCTCAGCCGCGCCCGGGCGAACCCTGCCGCCCGCAGCCGGTCGCAGGCCCAGGCCTCCAGCCGCTTGCCAAGGCCGAGGCCGCGGTGATCCGGATCCAGGTAGACCTGGTGGACGTACCCCAGGCTAGGCTGGCCCTCGACCCTCCCCAGCACCACCATGCCCACGGACGCCCCGCCCACCTCGACGATGGCGGCACAGTCCGGGTCGGCCGCCAGCTTGTCGCGTAACCAGTCCGCGAACCCCGCCCCATCGGCCCCGAAGTCGCGCACGAACCGCGACTCGTCGCCGAAGCCCAGGATGGTCGTCTCCCGCGCCCAGGCGATGGCGCGGGCCGCGTCCAGGTCCGGGTCGAGGGGGCGGAAGCCCTGCATCACCCCACGCTCCCCTCGAGGCTGATGGCCACCAGCTTCTGGGCCTCCACGGCGAACTCCATGGGGAGCTCCTTCAGGACCTCCTTGCAGAAGCCGTTGACGATCAGGCTGACCGCGTCCTCCTCCGACAGGCCGCGCTGGCGGCAGTAGAAGAGCTGGTCCTCGCTGATCTTGGCCGTGGTGGCCTCATGCTCGACGCGCGCCGTGCGGTTCTTGCTCTCGATGTAGGGCACCGTGTGGGCGCCGCACTTGTCGCCGATCAGCAGGCTGTCGCACTGGGTGTGATTCCGCGCACCCTCCGCCTTGGGCAGGATGCGCACCAGCCCGCGGTAGGTGTTCTGCGCCTTGCCGGCGGAGATGCCCTTGGAGACGATCGTGGACCGGGTGTTCTTCCCGATGTGGATCATCTTCGTGCCGGTGTCGGCCTGCTGCATGTTGTTGGTGATGGCGACGGAGTAGAACTCCCCCACCGAGTTGTCGCCCTGCAGGATGCAGCTCGGGTACTTCCAGGTGATGGCGGAGCCCGTCTCCACCTGCGTCCACGACACCTTGCTGTTCTTCCCGCGGCAGGCGGCGCGCTTGGTGACGAAGTTGTAGATGCCGCCCTTGCCGTTCTCGTCGCCGGGGTACCAGTTCTGCACGGTGCTGTACTTGATGGTGGCATTGTCCAGGGCCACCAGCTCCACCACCGCGGCGTGGAGCTGGTTCTCGTCACGCTGCGGGGCGGTGCAGCCCTCCAGGTAGCTGACGTAGGACCCCTCGTCGGCGATGATCAGGGTGCGCTCGAACTGGCCGGTGTTCTTGGCGTTGATGCGGAAATAGGTGGACAGCTCCATCGGGCAGCGCACGCCCTTGGGGATGTAGACGAAGCTGCCGTCCGTGAAGACCGCGCAGTTCAGCGTGGCGTAATAGTTGTCCGAATAGGGCACGACGGAGCCCAGGTACTGACGCACCAGCTCCGGGTGCTCCCGGATCGCCTCGGAGATGGAGCAGAAGATGATGCCCTTCTCCTCCAGCTTCTTCTTGAAGGTGGTGGCCACGGACACGCTGTCGAACACGGCGTCCACCGCGATGGCGGGCGTGTCGCCGGCGCCCTCCACCCCGGCCAGGATGGCCTGCTCCTTCAGCGGGATGCCCAGCTTCTCATAGGTGCGCAGCAGCTCCGGGTCCACCTCGTCAAGGGACTTCGGGCCTTCCTTCACCTTGGGCGCGGCGTAGTAGTAGGCGTCCTGGTAGTCGATGGGCGGGTACTTCAGCATCGACCAGTCCGGCGTGGGCATGGTCAGCCAGTGCCGGTAGGCCTTCAGCCGCCACTCCAGCAGCCACTCCGGCTCGTTCTTCTTGGCGGAGATGAAGCGGACGATGTCCTCAGACAGGCCCTTGGGCGCCATCTCCGACTCGATGTCGGTGAAGAAGCCGTACTTGTACTTCTGCTCGGTCAGTTCGCGGACCGTGTCCAGGGTCTGTTCCGTCGCGGCCATGGCCTTGTCCCTTCCCTTCGAATCCCGTCTCAACCCGCCAGGGCGGCGCCAGGGGCAGGGGCCCGCGGCGGCTCGAACCCGAATGGCGAGTGCGCGGCCATGTCGGCCGCCATGTCTGCCAACGTCACGTCATCCAGGGCCCGGCGCACCGCCTGGTTGACCTTGTCCCAGGTGCCCCGGCGGCTGCACAGGCTCTCCACCCCGCAGGCGCCGCTGGCCCCGTCCACGCAATCGGTCAGGGCGATGGGGCCGTCGATGGCCTCCACGATCTGGGCCACGGTCACCCGGTCGGCCCCGCGGGACAGGCCATAGCCCCCCGCGGCACCCCGGTGCGACTGCACCAGGCCGGCCTTGGCCAATTGCTTCAGCAGCTTCTGCACCGTGGGCACCGGCAGCCCCGTGCGGTCAGCCAGCGAGGTGGCGGTGTGCAGGGCGCCGGCGCGCGCCGGCGGCTCCGCCAACGCTGCCAGCACCACCACCGCGTAATCCGTCAGCTTGCTGAGCCGCAGCATGCGCCCGCCAACCCCTTAATCCGTACCAATCTGGTACGCATTAGGTGGTCCATCCCCGGGTTTCGTCAAGCCGGTAAGGAACTTAGGCCATGCATCCCCGGCGCGGGCGGCATGCGATAGCGCGGATCGAAAGGGGAGGGAAGGGAAAATCCACCCCGTTCTTGCTTCCCTTTTCCCAATCTTCTGTCATCCCGACGAAAGTCGGGACCCAGGTTCACGGGCGATGTGCTCGGGCTCCTGGGCCCCGGCTTCCGCCGGGGTGATGGTCAATCAGATTGGTTAAGTGGGTCCGATCAGAACGGAAAAGGGGGCGGCACCCTGCGGCGCCGCCCCCGATCCTACGTCCTAGTCGGCCCGCTCAGCGCGTCGCCGCCCCGCCTGTGGTGGCGCCGGAGGCCGTGCCGGTGGCGAGGGTGGAGCCCATGCCCGTGCTGGTCCCCGACGTCCCCGCGGACGCGGCGGTGCCGGAGGAGGCCCCGCCATTGGAACCGCCCTGGTCGGACGACGCCTCGCCCACTTTCTCCCGCACCGCCTGCACGCCGGCCTGGGCCGCCTCACGGGCCGCCTGGCTGGCCCGGTCGAACTGCTCCCGGCCCTGGCTCCAGGCCTCGTCCATCAGCTGGTCGCGGTAATCGCCCAGCCACTGGTCTTCCATGCGGGTCGCCGGCAGGGTGGCGCCGATGGCGGCACCCAGGGCCAGACCCATGAAGCCCACGGCCATCGGGTGCTCGTCCACCATCTCCCAGAAGCCGCTGGACATGTCGGAGGCGCGGCTGCCCGCCCCTTGCAGCATGCCCCGGCTGCGATCCATCAGCGAGCTGCTGCCGGACCCGGAGGAATAGCTGCCGGATGCGGACCCGGTGCCATAACCGCTGGTGCTGCCGTAGGAGCTGCCGCCGCCATAGCTGGTGGTCTCGCGGTCGTAGGCGGACTCACCATAGGCCGCATAGTCGCTGCGGGCGTCATAGTCGGCGATGCGGTCATAGCCCGCCGCCGTGGCGTCCTGGTCGTCGCTGGAGCCGCGGAAGCGGCTGGTGGCCTCGTCCTTCAGGCTCCCGGCCCGCTGGGACACGCTCCGCCGTACGCCCCGGGTCCGCCGGGCTGCCCAGTCGGCGGCCTGGTCATAGGTCTCGGTCTTGCGGGCCTGGGTGAACAGCAGGGCGCCCAGCGCCACGCCGCCCAGGGCCAGCATCCAGCCATTGCCGCCGAAGAAGCCGCCATCGCCGCTGTCGTGCCGCTGCACGTCGGACAGGCTCTGGTAACCGGCATAGCTGTCGCCATAGGCCTGCCCGTAGGCGTCGTCCAGCGTGTCGGCGTCGCCGTATCCCTGGCCGTAGCCGGTCCGGCGATTATCGGACGTGTAAGACATGGGGCTCTCCTCCTGTCGCCGTTACTGGCTGATCTGGGTCTTGGCCCAGCGCGCGTCGTCCTTGACGGTCTCGATGGTGCGGGTGGGCTGCAGGCTGGTGGCCGACAGCTTCTTGCGGCCGGACTGGATCATCACGAAGCCGATGCCCAGGACCACCACGCCCACGACCAGGGCCGCGGCCCAGGACGGCAGGAAGGTGTCCAGCACCAGCACCAGGGCTGCCAGCAGCACCAGCAGCCCGCAGAACGCCACCGCACCGCCGATGGCGAGGCTGGCGACGCCCTTGCCCGCTTCCGTGGCCTTCTCCGACAGTTCGGCCTTGGCCAGCTCCACCTCCTTGCGGACAAGGGAGGTGGTCTCGTTGGCCAGATCCGCCAGGAGCGAGGTCAGCGGCTTCTCCTCCCGGGGGGGCGCGCCCCCCGGTCCCGGCTCATAGGCGGTCATGCCTTCCCCCCGGTGCTGGAGCCCGTCCCCTCCCGCTTCGCCCCGTCGGTGGCGCTGGTGGAGGCGGTGCTGGCCTTGTCCCCCGTCGGGTTCCGGAAGTTTCCCTCCGGGCTGGCTGAGGTGCTGGCCCCGGTGGAGGAGGTGGCGGCCGTGCTGCGCGTCTCACCGCTGGACTGGTTGCCCATGCCCAGGTCGGAGCGGCCGGTGTTGCTGCCGGAGATGGTGGAACCGCCAGTCAGGCTGCCGGCGCTGCCTGTGCTGCTGCCGCCCACGCCATGGGTACCCAGGGCGCTTTCCGAGGGGGTGCGGTTGGCACCGCTGCCGCCCGCGCTGCCAGAGGTGACGGGGCTGCCCGCGGTCATGCCGGCGGTCGTGGTGGTGGAACCGGTGGGGGAGGCGCTGCCGGTGCCGCCGAAGGCACCCGCCTTGCCCGCGCCCATGCCGACCCCGACGGAGCCAGGCGTCCCGGCCGCGCTGCCCGTGTCGCCCAGACCCCCGGCACCCGTCCCGCCCGCAGCCGTGCCATAGCCGCCGGCCCCGCCGCCCATGGAGGCGCTCTGCGGCCGCTGGCTGCCGGTGCGGTTGATGTCCGTGGTGCTGGAGGTGGTGCGCATCTGGCGGCTGAGGTCGTCCATGCCGCCGGAGGAGCCATACTGGGTGACGGTGTCCTCGTTGTAGGAGGCGCCGCCGCCGCGGGCCCGGTCACCCCGGTAATAGTCGGCCGACATGCGCGAGGCCGAGCCGTAGCCGCGGCCCGTGCGGCTGCCGGTGCGGGCGCCGCCGAAGCTGGACTGGTTGTAGTTGGACTGGTCGTCCATGTCGTCGTCCAGCCCGGCATAGCCGCCGAAGCCCTGCTCCGCCCCGTAGGAGGAACGGGAGCCGCCGGAGGAATAGGACTGGCGGGAGGCCTCGCTGTAGACGTCGTTCTGCACCTGGCGGCGGTTGCTGGACGCCTTCAGGAAGCGGCCGAGGGCCACGCCGAGGAGGACCGCGCCACCCACGAACAGCTCCGGCTGGCGGCGGGCGAAGGTCTCGGTCTGGTCGATCAGCTCGTCGAAGTCGCGGGTGCGGACCTGGTCGGCGAAGCGCTCCACCCGGTCGGCGGCGCCGCGCACATAGTTGGCGCCGATGCCCTGGTTGCGGCCGCTCAACTGTTCCGCGGCCTCCCGCAGCGCGTCGGCGACGCCGGCGATCTGCTCCGCCACGACGCCCTGCTGCCGCTCGAAGGTGTCGCGAACCCGCTCACGCGCCGCGTCCACGAACTGCTCGCCCATGTCGCGGGCCTGCCCCTTGACCTGGTTGGCCACGTCGGAGAACTGGCCCTGCTGGTCGGCGCTGCCCTGCGGCCCGGAGCCGGTGGTGTCGCCCATCGCCATTCCTGGCCTCCTCGCATTTTTGGATGGTACCGGCCACGGGCGGGGCCCGGGCCGGGCTTGCCGGTCACAGCCGGCGAGTTCGGGCATTTCAACAAGGAGAAAAGGACATCGTTCCCTAATGCAGTCCGACGCGTGGGGTCTGTTCAACTGCCGTTAACCATGTCATGCCCTGAGGGGATGGGCGGCCCGGCGCGCCATGCCGACCCGGCAATTGACCCGTGGGGCCGGGGGGCGCACGCTCTGCCCATGGAGACGGGCTCGACAGCCACTCCTGACAGCGGCGCCGACCGGCACCCGTGGGGCCTGTCGGACTAACGGCCGGATTTATCGCGGCAAAGCCTCCGTCCCCCGTGACGCGACACGGCTTGTGCCCATCCGGCTGAGGCCAAACGGCCGTGGAGCGGCGGACCATGCCGAGGGCGTGGCCCGCCGTCTTCCGTTCCGGGCACCCCCTCCGGCGATGCTTTGAAATCGAACCGGCCAGCCATTCGGCGGGTCAGGCATGATCTCGTTGCGTACCCGTGACGATGCCGTTACCGTCCCTTTCCGGTCACAAAACGACCTGCTCTACCCCTTATTTGTCACGCCCGAAGGATGGTGTCCGCGAAGAAGGGGTAGGCCAGGTTTTTTTAACCCGTCCTTCACCATCCCGGCCATTTTTTGGCCTCAGAAAGCGTGCGGTAAGCAGCCTGTTTTTGGCATCCGGGCCAACCTTTTTCGGCTCCGGTCCAAATGCAGGCAGGGCAGAGCCAAGGGGAGCGGGCCGGTGGTCCATCTGGTGGAAAACGCGGGGATGATGGGACAAGGCGACCGCCAGGTCTCCGTGCCCCGCGCCGCCGCGGGCCCGTTGGCGGCCCAGGGGACGGACGGGCTGTTGGCCTGCGTCGTCGCCCTGCTGCTGGCGGCGATGTTGCTGGTGGCCTGTGCCGACCGGCAGCCGGTGAAGCCCACGGCCGTGCGGAAGCCGGCCGTGGCGCGGGTGGTGCCGCCCTCGGTGCCCGAGACGCCGATCCCCAAGACCAAGCCCACCCCGCCCCCGGCCAAGCCTGCTGCCGCCAAGCGGCCGGTGGAGGCCCAGGTGGCGGTGCTGCCCGCCCCGGTCCCCCCGCCCGCCGTGGACGAGGCCCCGCGCTTCGACCCGGCCGGGCTGGTGGGCCTGACTGAGCAAGAGACCTTCCGCCTGTTAGGGAGCCCCGCCCGGGTCGAGGAGAACCCGCCGGCCAAGACCTGGCAATACGCCAGCAGCCGGTGCCAGCTCCGCGTCCACCTGTTCATGGACATGACGACGCGCAGCTTCCGGACCCTTTCCTACGAACTATCCAGCACGGACGAGCAACCCGATGTCGATCAGCAATGTCTTGCCGAACTCGTCGCAAAAGCCTGGCGACCGGCTGGCCAATGACCCGCCCGTCGCCCGCGTCGCCCTGGTCGATGACGACGACCTGTTCCGGGAGTCCCTGGGCCTGAACCTGTCGGACGAGGGCTACGAGGTGCTGCCCTTCGACCGCGGCCAATCGGCCCTGGAGTACTTCGCGGGCGGCGGCACGGCGGACCTGATCCTGCTGGACTGGCGCATGCCCCGCATGGACGGCATCGAGACCCTGCGCCAGCTCCGCGCCCGCAACATCGACGTGCCGGTGATCTTCCTGACCGTGCTGTCGGACCAGATCTATGAGGAGGCGGCGCTGGGCGGCGGTGCCGTCGACTTCGTGGAGAAGTCCCGCAGCCTGCCCATCCTGCTGAAGCGCATGCAGCTGATCGTCCAGGGCCGCAAGCCCGGCGGCGAGGACCCGGCGCTGGCGGTGGCGAGCGCGGTGGGCGCCAGCGCTGCCCAGGACCGGGCCGGGGCCGGCGGCACCATCTTCCGCCGCGGCGCGCTGGAGCTTCGGCTGGAGGTCGCCCGTGCCTTCTGGGGCGGCACCCGCATCGACCTGACCCTGACCGAGTTCAACATCGTCCGCCTGATGGCCACCAAGGCCGGGGAGGACGTGTCCTACCGCGACCTCTATGACCTGGTGCACGGCAAGGACTTCGTGGCCGGCTACGGCCCCGCTGGCTACCGCGCCAACGTCCGCGCCTTCATCAAGCGCATCCGGCACAAGTTCCGTGCCGTGGACAACGCCTTCGACGAGATCGAGAACTACCCGGGCTTCGGCTACCGCTGGTCGGACCGGCACCCCGGTGAGATGACGGGCGGCCCCGGCCGCGAGCGTGCATGACGGCCGGCCCGACAGGACGGCGGGCGACACACTGGCTGATGCGGTCCCTGGCCAGCCGGCTGGTGGTCGTCCTGCTGGTCTTCCTTGCCGTCCCGGTGCTGATCTACGAGCAGTTCCGCGCCGCGGACAGCGAGAAGCAGCTCCTGCTGTTGCGCAGCGCGCAGCAGCAGGGCCAGCTTGTGGCCCGGGCGCTGGAGCCGCTGCTGGCGGGGGTGGACGCCAAGTCCCTGGTACGGCTGGGCGACCGGCTGCAACCCTATGCCGACGCCCACACCAACGTGCGCCTGCTGCTGCGCCCGGCCACCGCGGCCGCGGGCAACGGCGAGGCGTTCTTCTACGTGGCCTCCGCCCCGGTGGTCCCCACCGCCATGCTGGACCTGGAGCGGGAGCGGCTGATCGAGCAGGGGGTGCTCCAGCGCCTGGGCGGTTCCTGCGCCGGCGACCAGCCGCTGGCCATCCCCGTGCCCCATGCGGACGGGGAGGGGCTGGACCTGCTGACCAGCATCACCCCCATCAAGACGCCCATGGGCTGCTGGGCCATCGTCACGTCCCACGCCGCCGCCTCCTACCTCGGCCAGGGGGCGGGCAAGCCCTATTGGCACAGCCCGGAGGTGCAGGCCGCCGGGCTGATCTATGTGGCCATGGCGGCGCTGGTCATGCTGCTGCTGCTGGAGATCTGGCGCAACCTGCGCCGCTTCGGCGAGTTGGCCCGGGACATGGTCCTGCACCGCGGCCCCGCCGGCAGCTTCGTGGCCCAGAACACGGTGCCGGAGTTGCAGCCGGTGGCGGAGGATTTCGACCGTCTGGTGGGCACGCTGCACAACTCCGCCGCCAACCTCCGCCGCGCGGCGGAGGACAACGCCCACGCCTTCAAGACCCCCATCGCCGTCATCCGCCAGAGCCTGGAGCCGCTGAAGCGCCTGCTGCCGCCGGAGGAGAGCCGCGCCCGCCGCGCCGTGGAGATGATCGAGGGCTCGGTGGAGCGGCTGGACGGGCTGGTCAGCTTCGCCCGCCGCATGGACGAGACCACCGCCGACCTGCTGGAGCCGCCGCGCCAGCGCGTGGACCTGTCGGCCCTGTTGGAGCGGGTGCTGCTGGGCTACCGCGGGCTGATGGAGGAGCGGGGCGTGGACCTGGCCAGCCGCATCGAGCCCCATGTGGTGGTCCGGGCCGGCGAGGACCTGCTGGAGACGGTGATCGAGAACATCGTGGACAACGCGCTCAGCTTCTCCCCGCCGGAAAGCATCCTGCGCGTCAGCCTGAAGCGGGCGGACGGGGCCGTGTTCCTGGCCGTGGACGACGAGGGGCCGGGGGTGGACCCGGCCAACCTGGACAAGATCTTCGAGCGCTACTTCAGCCAGCGGAATGGTGGCGGGCAGGCCGTGGCGGTGCAGGGCGGGGGCGACGACGGCATGCCCCACTACGGCATCGGCCTCTGGATCGTCCGCCGCAACGTGGAGGCCATCGGCGGCAGGGTGGAAGCCGCCAACCGCCCGGCCGGAGGCCTGTCCATGCGCATTCGCCTGCCAGGGTGATGCCATAGATTGCGCATTTCCTGTTATCGACCTAACATGGCCATAGCAGGAGGCGACCCATGAACGTGTCCGTCGGCGAGCGCTGGGAAAAATTCATCGACAGCGTCGTGAAGGAGGGCCGCTACGGCTCTGCCAGCGAAGTGGTCCGCGAGGGGCTGCGGCTGGTGGAGGAGCGGGAAGCCAAGCTCCAGGCCCTGCGGGCGGAGATCGATGCCGCCATCGCGGAGGGGGGCGAATACTCCGACGAGGATATCTCCGCGATGATCGAGGAGACCGCGGCTGAACTTCGGGCCCAGGGCTACTGAGTGCGGCGGCTCGTCTACAGCGCGGCGGCAAGACGCGACCTGCGCGGAATACAAGTATATATTTCCCAGCAGAGCGGAAGCTCCGACATCGGCAGCCGCTTCGTCCGGCAGCTGCAAGCCAAATGTGAGAAATTCGCCAAGCTCCCGATGAAGCTTGGGCGGTCACGACCCGAGTTGCGACCTGATCTGCGCAGCTTCCCGGTCAAGGAGTACGTGATCTACTTCCGCTATCTCGCCGACACGGTCGAGATCGTCAAAGTCGTGGAGCGCCACCGGGACATCGGCCCATTAAGTTTCGACGACGTATGATTTCCCCATGAAGGGCCCTCACGCCGCCGGCGCGGCCGGGACGGGCGCCTGCCGCCGGGCGACGGTGGCGTCGATGTGGGCCTTCACCTCCGCGTCTTCCTCATAAAGGCGACGGAAGTCGCGGCGGTCCAGCACCAGGAGCTGGCAATAGGCGATGGCCTCCACGTCGGCGTTGCGGGGCTGGTCCAGGACCAGCGCCATCTCCCCGAAGAACTCGCCCGAGCCCAGCCGCACCGGCGTGCTCAGCCCCGGCAGCCGCACCGCCACCGCGCCGGAGGAGATGAAATACATGGCGTCGCCCCGGTCGCCCTTGCGCACCACCAGTTCCCCCGGGACATAGAGCCGGGGCTTCAGCAGCCGCTCGATCCGCTTCACCCGCTCCGGCGCCAGGCCGGCGAACAGGGGCACCTTGGCCACCAGCTCCTGGGTGGACAGGCCCAGGTCCAGCCTGGGCGGCTGCTCGGCGTTGCGGCGCCGCTGGTTCAGTTCGCGGGACAGGTCGCGCAGGATCTCCCGGCTGATCAGCGTCTCCTCGAACAGCTCCTGCAGGGTGCGCTCCTCGAAGCGCAGGCCCGCCCGCACCAGGTACCGGGCCTCCAGCTCCCGCAGATAGGCCGGGTATTGCAGGCGCAGGGCGGCCATGGCCTCCTCCACCGCCGCCAACCGGGCGGCCAGCAGCTCATGCAGGGTGGTGGCCGTGTCCCTGCCCAGCAGGGGCGACAGGCGCTGGCTGGTGAAATGCAGGAGCTGTTGCAGGGCGAAGCGCTGCACGGCCAGCTCGGCGAAGCGCTCCGACAACCCGTTGGCCAGCGGCCGCTCCAGCCCCAGCCGACGGTGCAGCCACAGCCGGGTCCGCATGCCCGGGCCGAAGCGGAGGATGGAGCGGGCCGCCGCCTCATAGCCCTTGCGGCCACGGGTCTTCACCCCGTCCTGCAACCGGCCCACCGCCGCCCCCAGGCTCTGCACCGTCAGGCGGGAGATGACGCCATCGCGGAAATAGCCCAGGTACAGCTCCTCCTCCCGCCGGGCCAGGGTGGACAGGCCGATATAGACCCGGTCCTCGGCGCTCAACGCGCCCATGCTGTCCAGGTCGAGCTGTTCCTGGGCCAGGCCGGCGCCCCGGTCCAGCAAGGGCTCAAGGGCTGGTTCCGGGTCCATGCGGAAGTCGCGGGCGATGCGCTCCACCTCCTGCCGCACGTCGGACAGGGACAGGCCCAGCACGCGGTTGCGCAGGGCCAGCTCCACCGGGGTCAGCCGGTCCAGCCGGAACAGCCGCATCAGCGGGCGCAGGGTGGTGCCCTGGACGAACAGGGTGAACAGGACGAAGCCGGTGACCACCACCGCGACCATGTCCTGGATGTCGTCCGGCACGCGCCGGTTCTCAGACACGGCCAGCGCCAGGGCCAGGGACACGGCGCCCCGCAGGCCGCCCCACAACATCACGGTCTTGTAAGCGCCGGAGATCCTGTCCGCGGCCCCCAGGGCCGTCAGCCCGGGGATCAGGCCGAAGATGACGAGGGCCCGGGCCGCCGTCGCGCCCAGGATCAGCGCCGCCAGCATGATCAGGTGGCCCCAGGTGGCGTTCAGCAGGGTGGGCGGGATCAGCATGGAGGCCAGCAGGAAGATCAGGCTGTTGGCCCAGAAACCCAATTGGGACCAGACATTCTCCAGCCCTTCCCAGCTTTCCGGGCTGATGCGGGTGCGGCCTTCCCCCGCCATGACCAGGGCCGCCGTGACCACGGCCACCACGCCTGAGACGCCCAGGTAATGCTCGCCGATGATGAAGGCCAGGTAGGCCAGCGCCACGGTCAGGGTGATCTCCGACTGGGCCTGGTTGCGCATGGGGGTCACCAGCCAGCCGATGGCCTTGCCCAGGCCCCAGCCCACCGCCAGCCCGCCGGCGAACTTCACCAGGAAGTCCCCGCCCGCCGCCACCGGGTCCATGCTGCCGCCGGCGGTCAGCATGCCCAGCAGCAGGGTGAACAGCACGATGGCCGCCGCGTCGTTGAACAGGCTCTCCCCCTCCACCAGGATGGAGAGGCGGCGGGGCGCGCCGATGTCGCGGAAGATGCCCACCACCGCCGCCGGGTCCGTGGTGGCGATGATGCTGGCCAGCAGGAAGCAGACCACCAGGGCCGTGCCCGTCGCCTCCCCGTGCCACAGGCCCCAGACCCCGTACATGGCCAGCCCCGCCAGGGCCGTGCACATCAGCACCGCCACCACGGCCAGCAGCAATACCGGCCCGAGGTCGTCCATCAGGCGGCGCACGTCCACGCTCAACGCCGCCTCGAACAGCAGGACCGGCAGGAAGATGTAGAGGAAGGCCTGGGAGCTGAGGTCCAGCTCCCCCACCGCCACCAGGAAATCCCCCGCGAAGCCGAAACCGCCTGCCTCCGCCGACCGGCCGGCCACGTGCAGCAGGGTGCCGATGCCCACCCCCGTGGCCGCCAGAAGCACCGTGTAGGGCAGCCGAAGCCGTTGGGCCAGCGGGGGCAGCAGGCTGACCAGGACCAGCAGGCCGGCGACGGCGAACAGGGTGTAGACGAGGCTGTCCATCCGGCGGTCTGCCCTTCCTTCGGTGTCACGCGCCCATGGTGGCCGCGCGACGGGGAAAAGCTATTCCCCCGCCCCGGCCGCGGCAAGCGGCAGCCAGACAAGCCCCACCATTGTGGCCCGCATGGGGCAGGGGGCGGCTTTCAGGGGAGGCCGTCTTGCCCCCGGTCAGACATGCCCGGGAAGGACGGCTGGGAACAATCGCCGTGAAAGTAGCCTGCAGCACACGGATTACGATACTCTGGGATAGGTATGGGGCTTGGGCTGCCATGGTGAAGAGCCCTTGATCACCGCCGCCGCTCAGCCTATCATCGTGACAGGTGATCATGGACCGCAAGAAGGCCGAGGCCCATATCAGGTTCCTGGCAGAGGTGGACCGGATCGCCTTGACGGCCCACGCGATGGTACGGAACCCCGGTGCCGGGAAACAGCCCCTGACGCGGGAACAGATCAAGCGTTGCCTGATCCACGGCTCGGTCGTCGAGGGTCCTGTGCCCGACCTGCGGGAGCCGAACGGGTGGAAGTTCACCATGCGGCGGTTCCGGACCGGTGAGGCGCACGAGGTTGCCGGGGTCTTGGTCGTCGAACGGAAAATCCTGGTGATCACCGGCTACGAGTGGGTGAAGCCGGGACGCGCATAGGCTGGGGAAGCAGGGATCATGGCGAAAGCGGTTGGCGCGGACCGGCACCATTACCTGGAAAGCGGCTTGGATTATGTCTGGCTGTCCACCGGCTTCACGCGGGAGGAGACGGCCCATGGCCCCGCGGTCATGGTCGAGAACGCGACGGCCCTGGACCGGGCCATTGCCCTCGTCATCATTCGGCGCCGGCGGCACCTGACGGGGCAGGAGGTGCGGTTCCTGCGGGGCCTGATGGACATGACCCAGGAGGAGTTGGGTACCCTCCTGGGCAAGGACGCCCAGTCCGTCGCCCGGTGGGAGAAGTCCAAGACCAGCATCCCGCCCACCGAAGACAGGGCCCTACGCCAGATCTTCCTCGAGCATGTCGGTGAGCGGCAGCCCTTCACGGAGACGGCCCGCCAAGTCTCTGCCATCCGGGATGATGTTGGCGCCCTGATCGCGACAGGCACCGGCAAAGGCCAGTGGGCCGTGACCGAGGCCTGATGGCCATGCCAGCGCCGGGCCCGGTCCCCTGTGCGTGGCCGTGCATGTATCCGCAAGCTTGGCCCGGTGTTGGCTGCCCCCCCTATGCCTTGCCCAGAAGGCGCAGGATGGAGTGGGTCACGCCGTAGAGCAGCAGGACCATGATGCACAGGTAAAAGACCTTCACCCCACGGTCGAGCTTGTCCTCCGGTGGGCGGGCGGGGGTCTTGGAGTCGGGTGGGGTGGGGGGCATCCGGCTGTCTCCTCCGTCCTCTGGTGATGCTCCAACAGCGCCGGCCCCCTCCCTTGGCAGCGGCATCTTGACTCTCCCCCTTTTGCGGTATGTTCTTGTTTTGTTCTGTTCTTGTTGAGGCTCGGGTCCCGAGGGGGGCCAAGGGGGCCAAAGGGGGAAGTACCGCGCCATGTCGCCCGCCAGTCCACGCCGCATTCTGTCGCTCTGGCTGCCGTGCCTCGCCACGGACCGGTTGCGACGCCGCCTGGGCACGGACCCGGGCCGGCCGCTGGTGGCCGTGGCGGCGGAGCGGGGACGGCTGACCGTGGCCGCCGCGGACCGGCTGGCCCAGGCCGCCGGGGTGGGGCCGGGCCTGCCCCTGGCCGACGCCCGGGCGCTGGAACCCGGGCTGGCGGTGGCGGATGCGGACCCGGCGGGCGATTCGGCGGCGTTGGGCCGGCTCTGCGACTGGGCCCAGCGCTATACTCCCGTGACCGCCATCGACCCGGCGGAGCAGGTGGTGCTGGGGGCCGGCGGGCTGTGGCTGGACGTGACCGGCTGCACCCACCTGTTCGGGGGGGAGGCGGGACTGCTGGAGGACCTCGCCCTGCGGCTGGAGCGGGCGGGGCTGGAGTCGCGCGTCGCCATCGCCGACACGGCCGGCGCGGCCTGGGCCCTGGCGCGGTTCGGCGGGCCGGAGCCCTGGCCCCTGATCGCCCCGCCGGGGGACCAGGGGCTGCTGCTGGCACCCCTGCCGGTGGCCGCCCTGCGCCTGCCTGCCATCACCGCGTCCGGGCTGAAGCGGGTGGGGCTGCGCCGGGTGGGGAACCTTGCCGCCGTGCCGCGGGCCGCCCTGGCCGGGCGCTACGGGCCCCTGGTGGCGCAACGGCTGGACCAGGCCTTGGGGACGGCGGAGGAGGCCCTGTCCCCCCGCCGGGCCGTGCCGCCCCATGTCACCCGCCTCGCCTTCGCCGAGCCCGTCAGCACGCCGGAGGACATGCGCCGCTGCCTGCAGCACCTGCTGTCCCAGGTTTGCAAGGGGCTGGAGGCGGCCGGGCAGGGGGCCCGCCGGCTGGTCCTGTCCGCCTGGCGGGTGGACGGCGGCATCGACACCCCGCCCCAGCTGCTGGAGGCCGGCACCAGCCGCCCCAACCGCGACCCCGCCCACCTGCTGCGCCTGTTCGAGCCCAAGCTGGACACGCTGGAGCCCGGCCCCGGCTTCGAGGTCATGGCCCTCACCGTGCCCGCGGCCGACGACTACCACCCGGAACAGGCCAGCCTGCCCCCCGCCGCCCTGAAACCCCCGGCCCCGCCGGCCAACGTGGTGCGGTTCCCTCTCCCTGGGGAGAGGGTGGCCCGGCCACAGGCCGGGACGGGTGAGGGAGGTGGTAGCAGCAACAAATCCCCCTCTCCCCCCCGGGGAGAGGGTCGGGGTGAGGGGGTGCCGGAAGCAGGCCGACTGTCCCCCTCTCCCCAGGGAGAGGGAAAGGTGGCTGACCTCAACACCCTGCCCTGGACCGGGCCCCTGCGGCCGGCCAAGCCGGTGCGGGTGCGGCGGGTCTCCCTGGCGCCGCCGGTGCCGGAGCTGGTGGACCAGGTCGGCTCCCGCCTGGGTCTGGCCCAGGTGCGCCGGCCCCTGCCGCGGGAAAGCTGGTGGCCGGAGCGGGCGGTGGATTTGCGCCCGGCGGATGCCCCCGCCGACAAGGAGGACAGCCCCGCCGGGGAGCCCCGCCCCTGGCCTGCCGACCGGCCGCGCCCGGTCCGCCTGCTGCGCCGGCCGGAACCCATCCAGGTGACCGCCATGGTCCCCGACGCCCCACCCGCCGGTTTCACTTGGCGCGGCACGCCCTACCGCGTCCGCGTGGCGGAGGGGCCGGAGCGGCTGTCGCCCGAATGGTGGCGCCGCCTGAACCAGCCCGACGCCGCCCTGCGCGACTATTACCGGGTGGAAGAACAGGGCGGCCGCCGCTTCTGGCTATACCGCCTGGGCCTGTTCGACGACCCGGTGCCACCGACCTGGTACCTGCATGGCGTGTGGGGGTGAGGGCACTATGGCTCACGCCCGTTCCTGTCATGACTCCGGCACTTTGGTAGGCCGAACCGCCGTACGACCGTCCCCTCCCCCAGGGGGCAGGGCTATCGCATATGGCGCTCGACCCGCTTCCGCCCGGCAAACATCGAACTCTGCTAAGCGCGTTCCGGGCAGAATCGCTATCCGAAGAGCGGTTCCAAATGCACGGAACGTACTTGGGATTTTCATATGCGATAGCCCTGCCCCTCTGGGGGAGGGGACGCCTGTACGACGGTTCGACCCTTGTGATGATCGGAAGGCTGACAAGGGTGAGGGGCAAGCATGACCCCCTACGCCGAACTCCAGGTCACCACCAACTACAGCTTCCTCGAGGGCGCCAGCCATGCGGAGGAGCTGGTGCTGACGGCCGCTTCCATGGGCATGCGGGCCATCGGGGTGGCGGACCGCAACACCCTGGCCGGGGTGGTGCGGGCGCATGTGGCGGCGAAGACGACGGGCTTCCGGGTGGTGGTGGGGGCGCGGCTGGACCTGACGGATGGGCCGGGCCTGCTGTGCTTCCCGCGGGACCGGGCCGCCTATGGGCGGCTGTCGCGGCTGCTCAGCCTGGGCAAGCGGCGGGCGCCGAAGGGGGAATGCTTCATCGGCCGCGACGACGTGCGCGACCACGCGCAGGGCCAGGTGCTGGTCCTGCTGCCGCCCTGGGAGGCGGACGCGGGCTTCGAGGCGGACTTGGCCGATTACCGCCACCGCTTCGGTCGCGACCTGTACCTGGCCCTGACCCATCGCTACCAGGGCAGCGACGCGCGGCGGCTGGCCTGGCTGGCGGGGTTGGCGGCCCGGCACCGGGTGCCCACGGTGGCCACCAACGACGTGCTGTACCACCACCCGGCCCGGCGTCCCCTGCAGGACGTGATGACCTGCATCCGGGACGGGGTGACCATCCAGACGGCGGGTTTCCGGCTGAACGCCAACGCGGAGCGGCACCTGAAGCATCCGCGGGAAATGGCCCGCCTGTTCGCCGCCTATCCCGACGCCCTGGCCCGCACGATGGAGATCGCGGAGGCCTGCCGCTTCAACCTGGACGAGCTTCGCCACGAATACCCGGAGGAGGTCGCCCCCGGCGGCGACCCCCAGGCGGTGCTGGAACGGCTGACCTGGGAAGGGGCGGCGGACCGTTATCCCGACGGCGTGCCGGACGACGTGGCCGCCCAGCTTCGCCATGAGCTGAACCTTATCGGGGAGATGAGGTACGCGCCCTTCTTCCTGACGGTGCATGACATCGTGCGTTTCGCCCGCAGCCAGGAGATCCTCTGCCAGGGCCGCGGCTCCGCTGCCAACTCCGCCGTCTGCTACTGCCTGGGCATCACCTCCATCGACCCGGTGCGCTCGGGCCTGCTGTTCGAGCGCTTCATCTCCGCCGCCCGGAACGAGCCGCCGGACATCGACGTGGATTTCGAGCATGAGCGGCGGGAGGAGGTGATCCAATACATCTATGGGAAATACGGCCGCGACCGGGCCGGCTTGGCCGCCACGGTGATCTGCTACCGCGCCCGCGGCGCGATCCGTGAAGTGGGCAAGGCCATGGGCCTGTCGCTGGACATGGTGGGCCGGCTGGCCGGCTCCGTCTGGGGTTGGGGAAAGGAGGGCATCGACGTGGAGCATGCCCGCCAAGCCGGGCTGGACCCCGACGACCCCCTGCTGAACCGGACCATCGCGCTGGCGAAGGAGCTGGTGGGCTTCCCCCGCCACCTTTCCCAGCATGTGGGCGGGTTCCTGATCACCCGCGGACCTTTGTCGGAGATGGTGCCCATCCTGAACGCCAGCATGGAGGGCCGCACCAACATCGAGTGGGACAAGGACGACATCGAGGCGCTGAACCTGCTGAAGGTGGACGTGCTGGCCTTGGGCATGCTGACCTGCATCCGCAAGGCCTTCGACCTGATCGACCGGCATTACGGCCGGCGCTACGACCTGGCCAGCGTGCCGGCGGAGCAGAAGCCCGTCTACGACATGCTCTGCAAGGCGGACAGCCTGGGCGTGTTCCAGGTGGAAAGCCGGGCGCAGATGACCATGCTGCCCCGCCTGCGCCCGAGGAGGTTTTATGACCTGGTGATCGAGGTCGCCATCGTCCGCCCCGGCCCCATCCAGGGCGACATGGTCCACCCCTACCTGCGCCGCCGCCAGGGGATCGAGCCGGTAACCTACCCTTCCGCGGCGTTGGAGGCGGTGCTGGGCAAGACCCTGGGCGTGCCCCTGTTCCAGGAACAAGCCATGAAGATCGCCATCGTCGCCGCCGGCTTCAGCCCGGAGGATGCCGACCGGCTGCGCCGGGCCATGGCGACGTTCAAGAAGTATGGCGACGTCAGCAGATTCCGTGAGCAGTTCATCAACGGCATGCTGGAGCGCAACTACCCCCAGGACTTCGCTGAGCGCTGCTTCAAGCAGATCGAGGGGTTCGGCACCTACGGCTTCCCGGAAAGCCACGCCGCCAGCTTCGCCCTGCTGGTCTATGTCTCCGCCTGGGTCAAGTGCTTCCACCCGGACGTCTTCGCCTGCGCCCTGCTGAACAGCCAACCCATGGGCTTCTACGCCCCCGCCCAGATCGTGCGCGACGCGGCGGAGCACGGGGTGGAGGTGCGGGCGGTGGACGTGAACCTGTCGGATTGGGATTCGCGGTTGGAGGATGATGTAGGTCGGATTAGCGGCGGACGCCGCGTAATCCGACGGCAATCGGCCGCCCCCGGTGCGTCGGATTACGGCGCTGGCGCGCCTAATCCGACCTACGGCACGCTCCCCCTCCGCCTCGGCTTCCGGCAGGTCAAGGGCCTGGCCCAAGAGGAGATGGACCGCCTCACCCTGGAACGCGCGCTGCATGGCCCCTTCCGCGACCCGCGGGACCTGTGGCGGCGGGCGGGGCTGCCCATGGCGACGCTGGTGGACCTGGCCCGGGCGGACGCTTTCCGCTCCATGGGCCTGGACCGACGCCAGGCCCTGTGGGCGGTGGAGGCGCTGGGGGAGGCGCCCCTGCCCCTGTTCGCCAGCCTTCCCGACGGCGGCATCGGGCCGGAGCCGGTTGTGGACCTGCCCGCCATGCCGGTGGGGGAGCATGTGGTGGAGGATTACGCCACCCTGTCCCTGTCGCTGAAGACCCACCCGCTGGCCCTGCTGCGCGCCAGCATCGCGGAGGCCCACGCCCCCCGGGCCCGCCGCCACCCGCTGGTGCGGTCGGAAGAGCTGTGGACCTGGCCGGACAAGAAGCGCCTCGCCGTCGCCGGCCTCGTCCTGGTGCGCCAGCGGCCGGGCAGCGCCAGCGGCGTGGTGTTCATCACCGTGGAGGACGAGACGGGCGTGGCCAACCTGGTCCTCATGCCCGACCTGTTCGAGAAATACCGCCGCCAGGTGCTGGGCAGCCGCCTGCTGCTCTGCCTGGGCCGGGTGGAGCGGGTGGTAGCCACGGGCAAGGACGTGACCCCCGTCATCCATGTGCGGGTGGAGGAACTCCAGGACTTCACCCCCAGCCTGCGCCGCTTGGCGGAAGAACCCGAGGCCTTCCAGCCCCGGGTCATGGAAGGCGCCATGGCCAGGGCCGACGAGGTCCGCCGCCCCGGGATCGACAAGCGCAAGGACCCCAGGGAACGGGAGATGGTCGAGCGGATGGCGAGGGTATTCCCGGATGGGCGAAATTTCAGGTGAGAAGTCTTTTCCCAATTTGGGAAACGTGTTAGAGTGCGCCCATGAACATCATCAAGCGTGCCACGCTGGAAGCGTTCTGGACCCGCCATCCGGAGACGGAGCAGGCGCTGAAGGAATGGTTCCAGACGGCGCGGACCGCCGATTGGTCCCGTATGGATGACGTGATGCGGGCCTATCCACGGGCCAAGGTGCTGAACGGGGAGCGGGCGCGGTTCGAGATCTGCGGCGGCAACTACAGGCTCATCGTCGCGTTCAAATTCACCGCCCGCATCGCCTTCATCAAGTTCATCGGCACCCATGCCGAGTATGACCGGGTCGACGCCTTGACCGTCGACCAGTATTGAGGGGCCAGGAGATCGCCCATGACCGATGCCGTTAAGCCGATCCACACCGACGAGGAGCACGCCGCCGCCGTGGCCGAGATCGGGCGGCTGTGGGATGCGGAGCCGGGCACCCCGGAGCATGACAGGCTGGAGGTGCTTGGCATCCTGGTGGACACCTATGAAGCCGCCCGCTGGCCCATCGACCCGCCGGACCCGGTGGAGGCCATCAAGGCACGCATGGAGCAGGCCGGCTATACGCGGGGCCAACTGGCGGACCTGCTGGGCTCCCAATCCCGCGCCACGGAAATCCTTGGCCGCCGCCGCCGCTTGACCATGGACATGGCTTGGAAGCTATCCCAAGCCTGGAAAATCCCGGCGGAGACCTTGATCCGCCCCTACGAGACCCGGCCTGACTGATGCTCCCCATCACCCCCGCCATCGCCCTGGACGAGGCCGAGTTGCAGGAGAGTTTCCTGCGGGCCGGCGGGCCCGGGGGGCAGAATGTCAACAAGGTGGAGACGGCGGTGCAGCTCCGGCTGGACGTGGCCAACTCCCCCTCCTTGCCCGACTGGCTGAAGGAGCGGGTGCGCACCGTGGCGGGCAAGCGGCTGACCGCCGACGGGGTGCTGATCATCACCGCCCAGCAGTTCCGCAGCCAGGAACGGAACCGGGAGGACGCCCGCACCCGCCTCGTCGCCATCCTGGCCAAGGCCGCCGAGCGCCAAGCCCCCCGCCGCCCCACCCGCCCCACCTGGTCCAGCAAGCAGCAGCGCATGGAGGGCAAGGCCGTGCGGGCGAAGGTCAAGCAGATGCGGGGGAAGGTGGAGTTCGACTGAGGCTTCGCCTATATGGTGGGCCGATGATCCCTCTCCCCTGGGGAGAGGGTGCCCGCGGCAGCGGGCGGGTGAGGGAGGTGGGCGTGGAGACCGCCGCCAAACCCCATCGTCCCCGCGAACCCGTCTCCCTCACCCGTCGCGGGCTGGCGCCCGCGCCACCCTCTCCCCAGGAGAGGGAAGACCAGGGCAGACCCCGTCCCCATGACCACCCATTTCGACGTGCTGATCATCGGCGCCGGCGCCGCCGGGCTCTACGCGGCCATCTTCGCCGGCCGGCGGGGGCGGCGGGTGCTGGTGGTGGACCATGCTGACAAGGCGGGGAAGAAGATCCTGATCTCCGGCGGCGGGCGCTGCAACTTCACCAACCTGCATGCGGACCCGAAGCGGTTCATCTCCAAGAACCCGCACTTCGCCATCTCCGCCCTGAAGCGCCATAGCCAGCACGACTTCATCGCGCTGGTGGACCGGCATGGCATCCCCTGGCACGAGAAGAAGCTGGGGCAGCTGTTCTGCGACCGCTCGGCCCAGGACATCGTCGCCATGCTGCTGGACGAGTGCGCCGACGCGGGCGTGGCGCTGCGGCTGGAATGCAAGGTACAGGCGGTGGGGCGGGGCGAGCCGGGGGGCTTCACCCTGTCCACCAGCCACGGGACCTTCACCGGCGACAGCCTGGTGCTGGCCACCGGAGGCCTGTCCATCCCCAAGATGGGCGCCACCGGCTTCGCCCTGGACGTGGCGCGGCAGTTCGGCCTGCCCATCGTGGAACCGCGCCCGGCCCTGGTGCCCTTTACCTTCCGGCCTGACGACCTGGCCCGGACCAAGGACCTGTCCGGCATCGCCCTGGACGGCACGGTGCGCTGTGATGGGGTGGGATTCCGGGAAGCGCTGCTGATCACCCACCGCGGCCTGTCCGGCCCTTCCGTCCTCCAGATCTCCAGCTATTGGCGGGAGGGGATGCCGGTCACGGTGGACCTGTCGCCCGACCAGCCCCTGGCCGACACGCTCAAGGCCTTGAAGCGCAGCCGCCCGCGGGCGGAACTGAAGACCGTGCTGGCCGAACTGCTGCCCCGCCGCTTCGCCGAGCGGCTGTTCGAGGCGCCTGTCCTGGGCGAGGCGCCGCTGGTGAGCCGCCCCCTGGCCGACATGCGGGACGCGGACCTGGCCACCGTTGCCGCCCGCCTGCATGGCTGGACCGTGCAGCCTGAGGGTACCGAGGGCTACCGCACGGCGGAGGTGATGCTGGGCGGCATCGACACGGCGGCCCTGTCGTCCAAGACGATGGAGACCAAGGCGGTCCCCGGGCTGTACGCGGTGGGGGAGGCGGTGGACGTCACCGGCTGGCTGGGGGGCTATAACTTCCAGTGGGCCTGGAGCAGCGGCTACGCGGCGGGGATGGCGGCGTAGGGGGTGGGGCTTCCTTCTCCACGAAGGGAACCCGTTTCCCCCGCGAAGGCAGGGGCCCACGGCTTTTGACCCGGTTCTCGACGCTTCAGGGATTAAGAACTGTGGGCCCCTGCTTTCGCAGGGGAAACAAAAGCTAAGCTGATGGCATGCTTTGGCCCCCCTCAATCAGCCCCTTCCCTTGCCACCTCCGCCCGCTTGCCCCAGCCCTTGAACGGATAGGCGAGTTGGGCCAGGAAGCCGGTCGGCACGGCGTCGTCGCAGCCCACATTCACCGGGGGCCGGTGGGGCGGCAGGTAGCGGGTGCCGAACACCATGTCCCAGAGGATCAGGTTCTCCCCGTAGTTGGAGTTCCCCTCCGCCGGCACCCGGCTGTGGTGCCAGCGGTGCAGTTCCGGCGTGTTGAAGACCCAGGTCAGCGCGCCGTTGCGCATGTCCACATTGCAGTGGGTCAGGAAGCCCACATAGGTGGTGATGGCCAGCACCCACAGCACCACGTCCCGCGGCGCCCCCACCAGCAGGGCCAGGGCCAGGGCAAAGCTGGTCTTCCACAGGCTGTCCAGGAAGTGGAACCGGCCGGTGTTGACGAACCACAGCTTGGTCACCGCGTGGTGCACAGCGTGCCAGCGCCAGGCCAGCGGCCACTCATGCGCCAGCCGGTGGGCCCAATAAAGCCCGAACTCCGCCACGACAAGCCCCAGCACCACCTGGGCGGCCAGGGGCCAGTCCGATGGCCAGATCCCGCTGGCCGCGGCGGGGGTGGCTGCATGGGCGCCGGCGAAGGCGGCCATGGCGGCCAAGGCCTGGCCGATGCCCTTGTTCAGCGCGGTGTGCCCGATGTCGTTGAGCAACTGCCCGTCGCTCTCCATCCACGCCTGCTCGTATGGCATGGCCCGCTCCAGCAGCAGGAGGGTGAGCGCCAGGCCGAAATAGGTCAGGTTGAAGGCCAGCACGGCATGGCCGGCCTGCCAGCCCACCCAATAGCCGGCGATGCACAGGCTCAACAGTCCGGGCCATGCCAAGCGGGAGACGAGGGCACGCATGCGCCTTCCTTTCACCGAAATCGTAGTAGGGTTATTGCCCTGATCGGGGCAGGGGCGCAAGGCCGTGCCCCCGACCATCGGCAGTGGTGCCTAGGCCGGAGGGCGGGCGCGTTGACGCACGTCACAGTCAGTACGGGGAAAGCATGAAGATCGGGTTGGCGTTGGGCAGCGGCGCGGCGCGGGGCTGGGCCCATATCGGGGTGATCCGCGCCTTGTCAGAGATGGGCGTGACGCCGGACGTGGTCTGCGGCACCTCTGTCGGCGCCGTGGTCGGCGGCGCCTACCTGACCGGGCAGCTGGATGACCTCCAGGACTGGGCCAAGCGCGTGGGCCTGCTGGGCGTGCTGAAGCTGATCGACATCACCTTCAAGCGCGGCGGCCTGGTCACGGTGGAGCGGGCCTATGAGATGTTCCGCAACGCCGCCACCGACGTGCCGGTGGAGGGCCTGTCCAAACCCTTCGGCACCATCGCCACCGACCTTGCCACGGGGCGGGAGGTCTGGTTGCGGGAAGGGCCGTTGCTGGATGTGGTGCGCGCCTCCGCCGCCATGCCCGGCCTTTTCCCTGCCGTGCGCCACAAGGACATGTGGCTGGTGGACGGGGCGCTGGTGAACCCGGTGCCGGTGTCCCTTTGCCGGGCCATGGGGGCGGACATCGTCATCGCCGTGAACCTGAACGGCGACCTGTCCCAGCTGCCCCGCTTCTCCAAGGCCACCCTGGGACCGGTCAGCGTCTCCCTGGCCGACAAGGGGGACGCCGCGACACCCGAATCGCCCCCCCACCACAATGTCCTGCCCGCCGCCCGGCCCCTGGCCCAGTTCATCGGCCGCCTGGGCGCCACGGTGGGGGAACGCACCAAGTTCCTGGCCGCCCAGATGCTGTCACCCAAGCAGCCCACCCCCAACGTGCTGGAGGTGATGGCCGGCTCCATCGACATCATGCAGGACCGGATCACCCGCAGCCGCTTGGCGGGGGAGCCGCCGGACGTGCTGCTGACGCCCCGCATCGGCCATATCGGCATCCTGGATTTCGACCGGGCCGCGGAGCTGATCGAGCTGGGCCGCACCGCCACCCTTGCCATGCGCCCGGCCATCGAGCTGGCGGTGGGGGGGAGGCCGCTGGTTACCTGACCAGCATCCAGGTCAGCTCATGCTTGTTCTGGGACAGGTGGACCAAGCGGGAGCCGGGGATGGCGGCGAAGGCGCGCGCGGTCTCATGGTCCGTCTCCGCCTGGAACTTCAGGGTGCAGACGAAGTTGCGCGCGGTGCCGGCCTCCAGCCAGCGGCGCACCATGGACAGCAGGCGCGCGGGGTAGCAGATCACGTCGCAGCAAAGCCAGTCCACCGGGCCCAAGGCCTTGGGATCCAGGCCGAAGGCGCTTTCCTGTCGCTGCGTGACCTTGGGCAGGGCCGCGATCCTCGGGTCCAGCGGCGCCTTGTCCACCGCCACCACCCGGGCGCCGCAGGTCTGCAACACCCAGGTCCAGCCGCCTGGGCTGGCGCCGAGGTCCAGGCACAGCTCCCCCGGTTCCGGCGTGTGGCCGATCAGGGTGAAGGCTTCCCACAGCTTCAGGTAGGCGCGGTTGGGCGGGGTGGACTTGTCCTCCACGAACGGCACCTCCCCGTTCACGAAGGGGCTGGAGCAGCGCGGGGCGGCCAGGATCGTGTTCTCGTCCAGCAGCATCCATGATCCCAGCGGCGCTGTCGGCGGCGGGGTGAAGAACACCACCGGCTTGGCCGAGACATGGGGCAGGTTGTCCTGGATCAGCTGGGTGCGCCGGTGATGGGCCACCGCGTAAGGGGCCCAGTTGCGCTGGATGGAGCGCAGCGCCTTCGCCCCCTGCTTGATGGAGGGGACGGGGATGGTGACCGGATCGTACCAGACGTTCTGCGCCCAGGCCGCGGGCCGCGCTGGGCCGTCGGCCAGCACCAGCCGGCCGTGCACGCCGCGCACCTCCCCCAGTTCCTGCAACAGGGGTTCCAGGAAGCCGTCGGGGGCCAGATAGGCGGTGGCCCCGGTCGGGGTGCCGACCGGGGCCACGGGATCAGCCGGGTTGTCCACGGGTGCTCAGGGCAGCATGTCGGTAGAAGCGATGACGGCCTGGGTCCGGTTGCGCACGCCCAGCGACCGCATGACCGCGGTCACGTGGATCTTCACCGTGCCCTCGGACAGGCCCAGCTCATAAGCGATCTGCTTGTTGGACTTGCCTTCCCGCAGGCAGCGCAGCACGTCGCGCTGGCGCTGGGTCAGGGCCGGCATGGACGGGCCGCCGGACTGGGCGCCGCCGCCCCCGCCGCCGGAAGCGCTGGCCGACTCGCCCTGGATGGCCGCGGGCGGCACATAGATGCCGCCGGAAAACACCAGGTTCAGGGCGCTCAGCATGATCTTCACGCTGGAGGATTTGGGGATGTAGCCCGAAGCGCCGGCATCCAGGGCCGCGCGCACGTCGCTCTGCGACTCCGAGGCGGAGACGATGACCAGCGGGGTGCCCGCCTGCAGCTCGCAGATCTGCTGGATGCCGCTGAAGCCGGGCCAGCCCGGCATCTGCAGGTCCATCAGGATCAGGTCGAATTCCTGGTCGCCCTGGCACAGCTCCAGGGCTTCGTCGAAGGTACCCGCCTCGAAGAACTTGGCGTTCTCATCCAACTGCATCAGCAGCCGGCAGAGCCCTTCGCGAAACAGCAGGTGGTCATCGCCAATTAGGATGTTCATCGCCCGTCCTACAACCCGAGTCAATGGCCGGCCTAGCCACCAGGGTGATGCCGATATGCCTAAAGTGGTAAAGGGTTCAGGCATCTACGTGAATAACGCCTTACTAGTACAAAAGTTCGCCCCTGTCTGTCATCAGCTTCTCCTACCTAAAAAGAATTCTTTCCGTGCTTGCCTAAGCCGAGCCTTCCGTCCTGTGCCCATCCGGTCCGTTCGCCCCGGTTTTGCCCTGTCCGGACGGGGCGCATCCCTATCCGATCTATCATCCCGGGCTTAACCGCCCGGGCTTCCATGCGCCGCAACCTGGATCAGGCCGCCCCCTATGCTTATCTTCTCGGTGAGGGGCCATGCAAACCGGGATTGCCAATGACCGACCCCGACCGACGCACGCCGGCACCGGCCAGACCGGATGACTCCGCGGTGGACGCCTTCCTGTCCAGGGTTGCCGCCATGCCCCAGGGCAAGGCGGCCGGGCAGCGCGGGCAGCTGCTGTTCGCCCTGGACGCCACCGCCAGCCGCCAACCCACCTGGGACCGCGCCAGCCATCTCCAGGCCGACATGTTCTCCGCCGCGGCCGGGGTGGGCGGGTTGGAGGTGCAACTCGTCTTCTACCGGGGTTTCCGGGAATGCAAGACCACGCCCTGGATCAGCGACCCGGCCGACATGATCCGGCGCATGACCGGCGTCACCTGCCTGGGCGGCCAGACCCAGATTTACCGGGTGCTTTCCCATGCCTTGAAGGAAGGGCGGGCCAAACCGGTCAACGCGGTGGTCTTCGTCGGCGACGCCTGTGAGGAGGACCCGGACCCCATCTGCCACCTGGCGGGGGAGCTGGGGCTGCTGGGCGTCCCCGTCTTCATGTTCCAGGAAGGGCAGGACCCGGTGGCGCGCACCGTCTTCCAGCAAGTGGCCAAGCTGTCCCGCGGCGCCTGGTGCCCATTCGACGCCTCCAGCGCCCAGACCCTGAAGGACCTGCTGTCGGCCGTGGCGGTCTTTGCCGCCGGCGGGCGGAAGGCGTTGCAGCACTGGGGCAAGGGCCGGTCGGCGGAGGTGCTCCGCCTGACCCACCAGTTGGGCTGAGGGGGCGCCTTGCAGTATCTGGCCCTTGGCATCGTCATCCTGGCGGGCCTGTACGGTTTGGCACGCCTGTTCGCCACCGCCGATCCCCGCACGCTGGCCGTCTGGTTGAAGCGGGCAGGGATCGGCCTTCTCGCGGCGGGCGCGCTGTTCCTGGTGGTTACGGGGCGGGCCGGGGCCGTGCTGGGCCTGCTGCCCTTCGCCTTACCCTTCATCATCCAATGGCGGCGGCTGGCCGGGCGGTTCAAGGCCGCGGCGGGGCCCACGCCCGGCCAGCGCTCGGACGTGGAGACGGGCTGGCTGCGCATGTGGCTGGACCACGATAGCGGCACCATGGACGGGGAGGTGCTGCGGGGCGGATTCAAGGACCGCCGGCTGTCATCCCTGGACCGGCCCCAGCTCATGGCGCTGCTGCACATGATGTCGCGGGAGGATCCCCAGGCCGTGCGCCTGCTGGAAAGCTACCTGGACCGCACCCACCCGGATTGGCGCGACGGGGTGGACGGCGACAGCGGCGGATCGTCCCAGCCGGGCGGCAGCCGGGCCCCCGGCATGACGGAGGAGGAGGCGCTGGAGATCCTCGGCCTCTCGGCCGGGGCGGCTGAGACGGAGGTGCGCGAGGCCCACAAGCGGTTGATGCTGCGCAACCATCCGGATCAGGGCGGGTCTACCTATATCGCCGCCCAGATCAACCAAGCGAAGGATGTCCTCCTAAAACGGGGGCGCCGCCCCTGACCGAAAGCCCCCGGGAAAGGCCGATCCGGACAGGTTGTCAGCCCGTTTACCGCATGGCACAACGCCGGGACCCCGACTCGCCAAGGTGGCAAGGGGTGGCCGGATGGCGCCTGTTTCCATGGTTCCAGGGGACGTGATGGCAAGGAAGGTACGCAAGGCTGTGTTCCCGGTTGCGGGATTGGGGACGCGTTTCCTGCCTGCGACGAAGGCGATCCCGAAGGAGATGCTGCCTTTGGCGGACCGGCCGCTGATCCAGCACGCGGTGGACGAGGCGCGGGCGGCGGGG
>MOEB01000040.1 GCA_001939945.1 Aerophototrophica crusticola
TCAGGACGGCCAGCACGTCCCGGGCCTCCGGCGCCGGGCCGATGCCGCGGCCCACCGGCTGGGTGCCGTCGCTCAGCACCACGGCCGCCCGCACCCCGAACGCCTCCGCCACCGCCAGCAGGGCGCCCTCCAGCCGGGCCGCCGCCTCCGCCCCCCGCACCTTGGCGGTGGGGCCGACGGGGATGTCGAGGACCAGGTGGGTGGCGCCCGCCGCCACCTTCTTGGACATGACGGAGGCGACGAGCTGGGCCTCGTTGTCCAGGTCGAGTGCCCGCTCCACCCGGATCAGGCGGTCATCGGCCGGGCTGAGGCCCACCGCGCCGCCCCAGACGACGCAGCCCCCCTCCCGCTCCACCACCTGCCGCATGCGGTCGAGGCCCAGGTCCACGGGCGCCATCGTCTCCATGGCGTCGGCCGTGCCGGCGGGGGAGGTGATGGCCCGGGAGGAGGTCTTCGGCATGACCAGCCCGGCCGCCGCGCAGATGGCCACCACCAGGGGCGTGGTCCGGTTGCCGGGCAGGCCGCCGACGCAATGCTTGTCGACGATCACGGGCTGCGGCCAGGACAGCCGGTCGCCCACCGCCACCATGGCCCGGGTGAGGGCGATGGTCTCGCCCGTGTCGAGGGGGCGGGTGGCCACGGCGGTGACGAAGGCGGCGAGGGCGATGCTGTCATACCGGCCGGCGACGATGTCCGCCATCACGGCCCGCAACGCCGGCTCCGGCAGCACCTGGCCGTAGATCTTGGCCCGCACATGGGCCAGGGACTCCAGCGGCGGCGGGTGGCGCACCGTGACCGCCGCCCCGTCCGCCAGGGCCAGGTGGTTCCACGCGGCCTCCGACAGGCCCACCTCACCCGGAGCCAGCAGGTCGGAGGCGATGGGGTAGAGGGTGGCGAAGGCGGTGCGGCCGTTGGCCTCCAGCGCCACGCGGGAGTGGGCGGTGAACCCCTCCGCCCGGCAGACAGGGCAGTCCTGGCGCATGACGGCCACCGCCTCGTCCTGGGTGTCCAGGCCCAGGCGGCGGGCGCGCAGGGGCTCACGGGCGGCGGGACCCGGCTGGGCGGGGCCGAAGGCGGCGGGCACGGTCATGGCAGCACCTCGGACTGGCCCTGCTCGGGCACGGTGCAGGCCCAGCCCAGTTCCGTCTGGATGCGGCGGCGCAGGGTGTCGGCGGCCACCGGCTCCCCGTGGGTGACGAAGGTGGCCCGGGGCGGGGCTGTGAAGCCCCCGAGCCAGCCCAGGATCTGGTCGGCGTCGGCATGGGCCGACATCATGGGCAGGGTCTCCACCCGGGCGCGCACGGCCACCTCCTCCCCATGGATGCGCAGGCTGCGCGCGCCCGCCGCCAGGGCGGCCCCGCGGGTGCCCGCGGCCTGGTAGCCCGCCAGCAGGATGGTGTTGCGCCCGTCGGGGGCCAGGTGCCGGAGATGGTGCAGCACCCGGCCGCCGGTGGCCATGCCGCTGGCCGACAGGATGATCTTGGGCATGCGGTTGCCGTTCAGGGCCTTGGATTCCTCCACGTCGCGCACGCACCGCGCGGCGCCGAAGGCCGCGCGCGCCTCCGCGGCAGACAGCCGGTGCTCGGCATGGGCGCGCTCATACAGGCCGCTGGCGTCGATGGCCATGGGACTGTCCAGGAAAACCGGCAGGTCCGGGATGCGCCCGGCCCGCTTCAGCCGGTGGATGTGCAGAAGCAGCGCCTGGGCCCGGCCCACGGCGAAGGCGGGGACCAGCACCGTGCCGCCCCGGGCGGCGGTGTCGTTGACGGCGGCGGCCAGCGCCGTCTCCGGGTCCGCGTCGTCATGGCGGCGGTCGCCATAGGTGGACTCGACGACCAGGTAGTCCGCGTGGCGGACCGGCTCGGGCGGGTACAGGACCGGGTCGTCCGGCCGCCCCAGGTCACCGGAGAAGACCAGGCGGCGGCCCCCGGCCGCCAGGGTGATGCCGGCGGCGCCCAGGATGTGGCCGGCCCGGTGGAAGCGCAGGCCGATGCCGCCGGCGATCTCCCGGTCGGTGTCCACGGGCACGGCCACCAGCCGGTCCAATGCCCGTTCCGCCTGCGCCTGGGTGTAGAGCGGCAGGGCGGGGGCGTGGCGGGTATAGCCGTGGCGGTTGGCGCGCTCGGCGTCCTTTTCCTGCAGGAAGCCGCTGTCGGGCAGCAGCAGGCCGCAGAGGTCCACCGTGGACGGGGTGGCATAGACGGGGCCGGAGAACCCTTCCCGCACCAGCCGGGGCAGGTAGCCGGAATGGTCGATGTGCGCGTGGGTCAGCACCACCGCGTCGATCCCGGCCGGGTCGACGGGGAAGGGCGCCCAGTTGCGCAGGCGCAAGGTCTTCAGGCCCTGGAAAAGGCCGCAATCCACCAGGATGCGCGCCCGGTCCGTCTCCACCAGATAGCGTGACCCGGTGACCGTCCCGGCGGCCCCGAGGAAGCTCAAGCGTGTGCCCATCGGCGTCCCTGTCCCTTGCCGTCATCCCCGTTCGCGCGGGGTATCCCGACCCTGCGCGCCGGGCGGCGGCGGCGCACTGACCTGGATCAGTTCACCGGGGGCATCGTTGGCCGCCCGTCACTGGCTGCGGGCCAGCATGGCGCGGAACTGGCTGAGGGCGACGGCCAGGAAGGCGCTGCCCAGCCCGGCCAGGACCAGCAGCTCCGGCCAGACCGTGTCCAGCCCGGCCCCGCGGTACAGGATCGCCTGGGCCATGCTGGTGAAGTGCACGGTGGGGGAGGCCTGCATCACCACCCGCAGGGCCGCGGGCATGCCCTCCAGCGGGGAGGTGGCGCCGGACAGCATGTTCAGCACCAGGAAGACCGGGATGCCCAGCAGGGCGAACTGGGGCATGGAGCGCGTGACCGTGGCCAGCAGGACGCCCAGCGATGTGGTGGCGAACAGGTAGACCCCCGCGCCCGCCAGGAACAGGGCGATGGAGCCCCGCACCGGCACGCCCAGCAAGGCCTGCACCACCAGCAGCAGCGACAGGCCCGTGGCCACCAGGATCACCAGCCCGTTGGCCCAGATCTTGGCGGCCGCGATCTCCCCCGCCGTCAGGGGCATGACCAGCAGGTGCTCGATGGTGCCGTGCTCCCGCTCCCGGATCACGGCGGCGCCCACCAGCAGGATGGACAGGATGGTCACGTACTGGATCACGGCCATCACGGCCTGGAACCACCCGGACTCCAGGTTGGGGTTGAACTGTACCCGGCTGACCAGGCTGACGGGGGCGGCGCCGTCCGCGCCGGGGGCGAGCAGGGCCGCCGTCTCCCGCGCCACGATGGCCTCCACATAGCCGGCCCCGATGCCGGCCTGGGTCATGGCGGTGGCGTCGATGCCGAGCTGGACGGGCGGTCGCTCACCCCGCAGCAGGTCCGCCTCCAGCCCCGGCGGCAGGTCCAGGACGAAGGTCACCTCCCCCCGGTCCATGGCCCCGTCCACCCCTGCCCTGTCCATCTGCCGGGCCGGGCGGAACTCCGGCGGCAGCATGCCGTCGGCGATGCGGGCGGACAGGACGGAGCGGTCGCCATCCACCACGGCGACGGTGGCGTTGTCCACGCCGGTCTTCACGCCGGTCGCCACCTGGTAGACCGAGAAGGTGAAGCAATAGACGATCAGGGCCAGCAGCACCCGGTCGGCGGCCAGGCTGGACAGCTCCTTGACACCCAGGCGGAAGACGTTGGCCAGCCAGCGCGCCATGGCTCAGGCCTCCTGCTTCTTCAGCAGCAGCGCCGCCAGCGCCAGGAACAGCAGGGCGAAGCCGGACAGCATCAGGAACTCGAGCTGGAAGTCCCCGAAGGCCCGAGCCTTGGCGAAGCTGCCCAGGCTGATGTTCTGGAACCACAGGGCCGGGAAGCCCAGGCCGATCCAGCGACCCGCCCCCTCCACCGTCGCGGCGGGGTAAAGGTAGCCGGAGAAGTTGATGGCCGGCACCGTGGTCAGGATGGAGGCGCCGACGATGGCGGCCACCTGGGTCCGGGCGAAGGCGGAGACCAGCAGCCCCAGCCCCGTCGCCGCGGCGACATACAGCAGCGCGCCCAGCAGCAAGGCGGCCAGCGACCCCCGCACCGGCACGCCGAACATCAGGTCGGCCTGGGCCACCAGGGCCAGGAAGCTGGCGAAGCCCAGCACCAGGTAGGGCAACTGCTTGCCCAGCAGGAACTCCCCCACCGTGGCGGGGGAGGCGTAGAGGTTGCTGATGGAGCCAATCTCCCGCTCCCGCACCACGCCCACGGCGGTCAGCATGCTGGGGATCATGATCATCAGCACCATGATGCAGCCGGGCAGGATGGCCGCGGCGCTGCGGAAGGCCTGGTTGTAGTTGAAGCGCGGCCGCACCTCCGGCCCCTGGGCCTGGGCCAGGCCGCGGCTGGCGGCGTAGTGGCCCAGGATGCCCTGGGCATAGCCACGGGCGGTCTCCGCCCGGAAGGGCATGGCCCCGTCCAGGAAGACGCCCAGCTCCGGCCGGTGGCCGCGCAGCAGGTCCTTGCCGAAGCCCGGCGGGATGGCCAGCACCAGCTTCAGCTCCCCCGAGCGCAGGCGCCGGTCCGCCTCCAGGTCGGAGCGCACCGGCTCCCGTTCCTCGAAGTAGCGGGAGCCGGCGAACTCATCCACCAGCCGCCGGCTCTCCTGGCTCTGGTCCCGGTCGAAGACGGCGAAGGGCAGCTTCTCCACGTCGAAGCTGATGCCGTAGCCGAAGGTCACCAGCAGCAGCATGGGCCCCAGCAGCGCGAAGGCCAGGCGGATGCGGTCGCGCAGGACCTCCGTCATCTCCCGCCGGGCGAAGGCCCAGATGCGGCCCAGGGAGGTGGCCAGGGACCGGTCGGCCACGGGCGGCGCCATGGCCCTGGCGGTGGGTTGGGGCCCGGCGGGGACGGCCGCCGGCGCGGCGCCGTCCTCCCGCCCGGCGCCGGCCTGTTCGAGGGCGGCGACGAAGGCTTCCTCCAGGTCCGCGTGGCCGCGGGCAAGGTCGGCGGGCGTGCCGACCGCCAGGACCCGGCCCGCATGCATCAGGGAGATGCGGTCGCAGCGCTCCGCCTCATTCATGAAATGGGTGGAGACGAAGATGGTCACCCCGTCTTCCCGCGACAGCCGGCCCAGCAGGCCCCAGAACATGTCGCGGGCCTGGGGGTCCACGCCCGACGTGGGCTCGTCCAGGATCAGCACCTCCGGCCGGTGCAGGCAGGCGGCGGCCAGTTGCAGGCGCTGGCGGATGCCGAGGGGCAGGGAGGCGGGCAAGGCCTCCGCCGCGGCGGCCAGGTCGAACTGCCCCAGCGCCGCCTCCACCCGCGGGCCGACCTCCCCCTCCGGGATGCGGTAGAGCCGGGCATGCAGGGCCAGGTTGGCGCGGACCGACAGCTCCTCGTACAGGGAGAAGGACTGGGACATGTAGCCCACGCGCAGCCGCGTGCCCAGGTCCCCGGCGGTGATGGGCCGGCCCAGCAGCTCCGCCCGCCCGGCGCTGGCCGGCAGCAGCCCGGTCAGCATCTTCATGGTGGTGGTCTTGCCGCAGCCGTTGGAGCCCAGGAAGCCGAAGATCTCACCGCGGGCGATGCTGAAGCTGACGTCGTCCACGGCGGTGAAGCCGCCGAAGCGGCGGGTCAGCCCCTCCGCCCTGATGGCCGGCGGCCCGTCCCGGCCCACCCGCGGCGGCATGACCAGGGCCGCGCCCCGGCCCAGCCCCAACAGGTGGCGGTAGGCTTCCTCCGGCGTGGCCACGCCCAGGCCCGCCAGCACCTCCGCCGTCGGCCCCTCCGCCAGCACGCGGCCGGCATCCATGGCCACCAGCCGGTCGAAGCGCCCGGCCTCCTCCATGTAGGCGGTGGCCACCAGCACGGTCATCCCTGGCCGCTCCGCCCGGATGCCCTCCACCAGGGTCCAGAACTGCCGCCGGGACAGGGGGTCCACGCCGGTCGTGGGCTCGTCCAGGATCAGCAGGTCGGGGTCGTGGACCAGGGCGCAGCACAGGGCCAGCTTCTGCTTCATGCCGCCGGACAGCTTGCCCGCGGGCCGGTCCGGGAAGGGGTCCAGCCCCGTGGCCCGCAGCAGCCGGGCGATGCGCGCCTCCCGCTCCGCCGCACCCTGGCCGTACAGGCGGCCGAAGAAGTCGATGTTCTCCCGCACCGAGAGGGTCGGGTAGAGGTTCCGGCCCAGCCCCTGGGGCATGTACGCGATGCGGGGGGAGACGGCGTCCCGGTGCCGGGCGGACGCCATGTCGCCCCCCAGGACCTGCACCGCCCCCGCCTGCAGCCGCTTCACCCCGGCCACCAGGCCCAGCAGGGTGGACTTGCCCACCCCGTCCGGCCCGATCACCGCCACGCTGGCGCCGGCCGGGATGTCCAGGGACACGGCCCGCAGGGCGTCGGTGCCGCCATAGCGGTGGCTGGCCCCCGTGACCCGGACGGCCAGGGGGCGGGGGTCAGGGGACATCGGGCAGCCTCGGCGCCAGGAAGTCCGGCCAGGCGGCGTCGGGCGACAGGCGCACATAGGCCTGGCCGGTCAGCCCGGCCCGCACATAGGCCCGGTAGCGGGTCAGCAGGGCGGGGTCGGCGGACAGCTTCACCCGATACATCAGCTTCTGCCGCTCCTCCTGCGTCTCCACCGCCTTGGGCGTGAACTGCGCCTCGGCGGAGACGAAGGTGACCTTGGCCGGGAAGACGTAGCCGGGCAGGGCGTCCAGCACGATGCGCGCCTCCGACCCCTGGGCCAGCTGCCCGGCCTGCCCGGTGGGCAGGAAGATGGTCATGTAGACGTCGGACAGGTCCAGGAGGGTCGCCACCCGGCCGCCGGCGCCCACAACCTCCCCCAGGTTGGCCAGCCGGTACTCCACCCGGCCCGCCACGGGGGCGGTCAGCACGTGGTCGGCCAAGGCCGCCTCCACCTGGGCCACGTCGGCCTCCGCGGCCTCCTTGGCGGCGAGGGCGTCGGCCAGGTCCGCCTGGGCGCCGAGGATCTGGGCGTCGGTCACCCGGTACTCGGCCCGGCGGCGGTCCACCTCCGTCTGGGGGCCGGCGGCGCGGCGGACCAGCTCCTCCGCCCGGCGCAGCTCCACGGCGGCCAGCTCATGCTCCGCCTTGCGGATGGCGATGGCGGCCTGGGCCTTGGCGATGCCCTCCGTGGCCCGGCGGACGGCGGCCCGGGCGGCCAGCAGGCGGGCCCGCACCTCCGCGTCGTCGATCCTCGCCACCACCGCCCCGGCGGGGACGCTGTCCCCCTCGCGGAAGCCGATCTCCGCCACCCGGCCGGCCAGCTTGGCGGCGATGTCCACCCGCTCCACCTCGATCCGGCCGTTGGTGGAGGCGATGTCCGCCGGCAGGCGGCCGCCCCGGTCCTTGTCCCAGGCCACGTACCCGCCGACGGCGAGGGCGGAGACGGCGATGACGGTCAGCAAGGGGACGGCGCGCATGGCCTCGACCCTGGTGGTGGAAGCATGCACCGACCCTACGTCCGACCTTGCCGGCGGCGCCTTGCCTTAGATCAATTCGCGCGGCCAACGGTTCCCCGTGCCTCGCCAGTCGGCGCTCCGCCGCGCCCGACCTGCGGGAGAGCGGCAGGGAGGGGGACGCGCGTCAGGGCGCCAGGTAGGCGAAGCCGGTCTTCCCAGCCGGCTCCGCGGCCAGCAGGGCCAGGCCCTTCCCCATGTCGCGCCGCCCGGCCGCCCAGCGGTCGCCGATGGAACCGGGGGAGAAGTCGAAGCCCTTGGCCGCCACCTCATGTGCCGCGGCGCGGTAGGCCACGTGGACCAGGGTGGCCACGGGCGCTCCGGGCCTCAGCCGCTCCCGGTACGCGTACTCCCGGCGCAGCCAGTCCACGGCCCGCCGGCCATGGCTGGCGAACAGGATGTCCTGGCTCCGCTCCAGCGTCGAGTCCAGGGAGCCCGGGCGCCCGCCCCGCAGGCTGAACAGCTCCGCCGCGAAGCAGAGCGGCCCGTCACCGCCCATCTCCTCGAACGGCAGGGCCACGGGCAGGTTGTTGACGTAGCCGGGGTCGCAGAGCAGGCGGCCGCCGATCTCCACCGGCGGGAAGGCGGGGGCGATGGCGGTGCTGGCCAGGATGTGCTCGGGCCCCAGCTCCTGGCGGGCGGTGTCGAAGTGGACCTCCTCCCCCGTCTCCATGTCCACGCAGCAGACGGTCAGGCGGGTATCGCCGCCGTTCAGCAGGCGGAAGTCCACCAACCGCTCCAGCGTGCGGCGCAGGGGCGAATGGTCGTACAGCGCCACGTCCCCCGGCATCCAGGGCAGCAGCGACCAGAGGCCGGGGAAGCGGTGGCGGAAGATGCCCGGCCGGGTCACCATGGCCGCCATGGCGGCGTGCAGGCCGTTGTACGCCACCCGGGGCCGTGACGCGCCCGTGCCCGGTGGGGCGGCGGTATGCAGGGCCGACTCCTCCCAGAACTGGCGCAGGCGGGCAAGCCGGCGGTCCGGCGGGTTGCCCGCCAGGATCGCCCCGGTGACCGCGCCGATGGAGGCGCCGACGACCCAGCCGGGCCGGACCCCGGCGTCGTGCAGGCTTTCATAGGCGCCGGCCAGGTAGGCGCCAAGGGCGTTGCCGCCGCCCAGAACCAGGGCGACGGGCCGGTCATGCCTCGGCTCGGCCATCATATCCTCCGCGGGGAATTCCATCTCGCATCTGCGAGATTGCCCAGCCAACGGAGTGGCGCGGACTCGGTTCCCGGGACGGAGGCATGCGCCGGGTCGCGTCAGCGCAGCAGGCCGGCGACTTCCGGTGGCAGGGCGTCCCGGTCGAGCAGGCGGCCGACCAGCAGCAGGGCGGCCACTGTGGCCGCGTCGGTCACCCGCCCGTCCTCCACCATGGACAGGGCCTCGGCCAGGGGGACGGACCGGGTGGAGAGGTCCTCCTGCGGGTCGGGGTCCGTCTCCCCCTCCTCGGCGCCCCAGGCCAGGAACAGGGCCACCGTGTCGTCGGTGGTGGAAGGCGACATGTCCAGCGTGGGCAGCGCCAGCCAATGCCGGGCCGTCAGCCCGGTCTCCTCCTTCAGCTCCCGGGCAGCCTCCTCCCGGGGCGGCTTGGCGGGGTCGGCGCCGCCCTTGGGGATTTCCCAGAGCCGGCGGCCCAGGGGGTAGCGGTGTTGCGCCACCAGCCGCACGCGCCCCTTGCGGTCCACCGCCACGATGCCGACCCCACGGACCCGGAAACGCACCACGCCATAGCCGCGCCGCCCGCCCGCCGGGTCCTCCACCGCGTCCTCGAACAGGCGGATGAACCCGTTCTCGTACCGTAGCTCGGTGCCCAGGGTCTTCCAGGGATTGCCGTCACCGGCCATGGGCCGCCTCCCGCCGCCGGGCTTCCCGGCGATAGTAGTGGCCGTCGTGCCGGGCGCCGCGGTGGCGGGGGCCCTCCACCAGGGCATCGGCCGCGAGGCCGGTGGCGAAGGCGTAGACGGCCTTGTGCAGGAGGTCCACCACCTGCTCATCCACCGGCCAGGTCCAGGGCGGGGCCCCGACGCCGGTGGCGTTCTCCAGGCTCTGGTCGTTCAACAGGCGCAGGTTCAGGAACAGGAAGGACCCCGCCGGCCCGCCGACCCCGGCCCGCGCCATGGCGGCCCGCGCCGCGCCCAGCAGGATGCCCTGGCCCCAATGCATGGCCCAGTTCAGCCACAGCCTGTCCTCGTCCGGGCGGTGGGGGAGGCCCAACAGGCGCTCCAGCGTGTGGGCGGGGACGTAGGAGTTGGGCCGGCCGGTCAGGGCCTGCTCCAGCTTCTCCGCCAGTGTCATGGCCGCCACCCCCGCCGCGCCCGCCGCCAATCCCCGGGCCAGCGTGCCGCCCAGGCCCGAAATGTTCCCGTCTGCGCCGTCTCTCAGCATCCCATCCTCCCGCCGGTGCCCGACCCTGTGGCCGGGCGGGGTCCAACCGCCAACAGGCGGCACGCCGGCCTGTCGCCCGGCCGTCCTGCCGGCGGGGGTCTCCTGGCCGCGATTGCGGGGGGAGCGCTTACCCGGGGGGGGGGTAGATTCCGGTGCAATGGTGGACGCTTGTGCGGAAACGTACCGACCCCCATCCCCGGATGGCCTGTCCTGAAGGCCTGCTTACCGCAGATGGGGGTGGGGTTGATGGAACGGTGCGTGCTGGAGGTTGCCGGCAGGGGGGCCGGGGTCCTGGTGCGGGACGGGGCGGGCTACCGCCTCTTCACGGCCCGCCCCGAGGTGGTGGAGCTGGAAGGCCGGACCTTCCCGGACATCCTGGAGGCGGAGGCCGCGGTGCGTCGGTTGATGCTTGCCCGGGGACAGGGCGAAGGAGCGCGACGCTGATGGCTTACCTGTCCCAGCCGACCCAGCCGGATACGGTGCCGCGCCGCCACATGCTGTTGGTGGAAGAGGACGCGATGGTGGCGATGGACCTCGCCGCCGCGGTGGAGGGCCTGGGCTACGCCGTGATCGGCCCGGCGCCCACCTGCGTGGATGCGGAGCGGCTGCTGGACGGCGCCCTCCCGGACTGCGCGCTGGTGACCTACCGTCCCGGCTGCAGGCAGGCGCTGGACCTCGCGGCGCTGCTGCGCGCGTCCGGCGTGCCCTTCGCTTGGGTCAGCGCCCATGGCCTGGGGGACAACCTGCCGGACGGGCGGGAGCCGGTGCTCGCCAAGCCCTGGCACCCTGTCGCGCTCCGCCTGGTGTTGAGCGCGCTGTCCACGGGGCGTGCAGACCGTGGCGCGGCCTTTGCCCGGCCGGCCTGGCGGAATTCCCGGTGGGTCTGGGTGGAGTGAGCCGGCCCCGGCCCGGAACGCGGCCGCCCGGCCCGCTGTTGCGGGGTGGGGAGGCTTCCCGATGGACACTCCAAGGCCGGACCTGGCGGCGAGCCGGAACTACGTTCTCTCCTCGCTGCCGCCGGGGGAGGCGGCGCTGTTGCTGCCGCACCTGACCCGGGTCGAGCTGCCGCACCGGTTCACCTTCTACCGCTCGGGCGAGCCGATCACCCATGTCCACTTCATCGAGCGCGGTTGCGCGTCGGTGATCACCCTGACGCCCGAGGGCGCGGCCGTGGAGGTGGGGACCATCGGCAACGAGGGGCTGGTCGGCACGCCCATCCTGCTCGCGTCGGACTCCGCCCCGTCGAACTGCGAGATGCAGGTCCCGGGCGATGGCTGGCGCATGCCGGCCGGGGCCCTGGCCGGGGCCATGGGCCAGAGCGATGCGCTCCGCACCCGGCTGCTGCGCTTCGCCCAGGCGCATTTCAACCAGGTGGCCCAGAGCGCGGCGTGCAACCGCCTGCACTCCCTTGAGGAACGCTGCGCCCGCTGGCTGCTGATGACCCGGGACCGCACGGGCGAATCCTTCGGGCTCACCCACGAATATCTGGCCATCATGCTCGGCGTGCGGCGGGCCGGGGTGACCGTCGCCCTGGGCACCCTGCAGCAGGCGGGCCTGATCCGCGCCACGCGGGGCAACATCGCCATCGTGGACCCGGAAGGGCTGGAGGAGGCGTCGTGCGGCTGCTACCGGGTGGTCCGCGCCGAGTTCGACCGGCTGGTGCGCGCACCGGGATAGGCGGCGAAGCCCGCAGGCTGGCCGGCGGCCATGGCGGGTTCCTCCCCGTGCCTCGACAACCGGGGCCCGTCAGCGCCCGGCCACCAGCCCGGCCTCCTGGACGGCAGGCCGCCGCCCCTTCCCGGCATCGGCGACGCGGCGCTTGGCGGTGCTGGCGATGCGCAGGGCGTTGGTGACGCCGGACTGGCCGAAGGGCACGCCGGCCACCACCACCACCTCCCCTTCCTCCTGGGCATGGCCCGACGCGCGGGTGACGGACACGGCACGGGCCACCGCCTCCGTCATGGTATGGACAGGTGCCGACTCAACGGGCTCCACGCCCCAGGCGATGGTCAGGCGCCGGGCGGTGGCCTTCACCGGGGTCAGGCTCAGCAGCGGCGTGGCCGGCCGCTCCCGCGCGATGCGCAGGGCGGTTGGGCCGAACTGGGTGTAGGCGACGATGGCCTTGGCACCGATGTCCTCCCCGATCTGGCAGGCGGCGGCCGCGATGGCGCTGCTGGAGGTGCGGGGCAGGCGGGCCCGGTGGGCGTCGGTGGCCAGCCGCCAGTCCTCGTCCCGCTCCACCCGGGCGATGATGCGAGCCATCACGTCCACCGCCTCCAGTGGGAACTGGCCGGCGGCGGTCTCCGCCGACAGCATCACCGCGTCGGCCCCGTCGAACACGGCGGTGGCCACGTCCGACGCCTCCGCCCGGGTGGGGGCGGGGGCGGTGATCATGCTTTCCAGCATCTGGGTCGCCACCACCACCGGCTTGCCCAGGCGGCGGGCGGTGCGGACGATGCGCTTCTGGGCCAGCGGCACCTCCTCCGCCGGCAGCTCCACGCCCAGGTCGCCGCGGGCCACCATGATGGCGTCGGCCAGGACGGCGATCTCATCGAACCGCTCCAGGGCCTGGGGCTTCTCGATCTTGGCCAGGATCCAGGCCCGGTCGCCCACCAGGGACCGCGCCTCCTCGATGTCCTCCGGCCGCTGCACGAAGGACAGGCCGATGAAGTCCACGCCGATGTCCAGGGCGAAGGCCACGTCGGCCCGGTCCTTCTCCGTCAGGGCCGGGATCGGCAGCACCGCGTCGGGGACGTTCACGCCCTTGCGGTCGGACAGGCGCCCGCCCACGAGCACCTCCGTGTCCAGGTGGGCCTCGCCGCAGCGGGTCACGCGCAGGCGGACCTTGCCGTCATCCAGGAGCAGCCGGGTCCCGGCCCGGGCGGCGGCCATGATCTCCGGATGGGGGAGCTGCACCCGCGTGGCGTCACCCGGCACGGGGCTGAGGTCCAGCCGCAGGGCCTGGCCCTTCTGCAGCACCACGTGGCCGCTGCGGAAGCTGCCGATGCGCAGCTTCGGCCCCTGGATGTCCGCCAGCACGCCCACCGCCCGGCCGTGCCGCGCCTCCACCGCCCGGATGGTGGCAAGGCGGGCCGCGTGGTCCTCATGCGCGCCATGGCTGAAGTTCAGGCGGAACACGTCCACCCCGGCCCGGAACAGGGCCTCGATCACCTCCTCCGACGTGCTGGCCGGGCCCAGGGTGGCGACGATCTTGGTGCGGCGGTGGCGGGAAACGGGGTCTCGCATCCGGACAATCCTCGAGGACGAAGGTCGCGCCGCCGGGGCGGCGGCGGGCGGTGGTGGCCGCACGGGGCCCCTCGGCACCTGGGCGCCGGGCCGGGGCCACCAGGCCGGTATATCGCGGTCCGGCCCCGGCACAAAGCCGATGCGGCAGGCCGCCCCGGCAGCACCTTAGCGGGTGTGTCCCTCCCCCGGCCGGCGGGGCGGTCCCTCGTCCCCGCCGCGGGTGTAGTCGCGGACCCAGGTCAGGGCGGCGACGGCGTGGGGGAAGCCAAGCGTGGGCACGCACAGCAGGGCGACATGCTCCAACTCCTCCGCCGTCGCGCCTTCCGCCAGGGCGCGCCGGACATGGGAATGGGTGCCCCCCACCGACCAGGCGCCCATGGCCAGGGCCACCTTCACCAGCCGCTTGGTGCGGTCATCCAGCGGGCCCGCGTCCGAGCAGGCTTCCCCCAGCCGGGTGAATGCCTCCCAGACTTCCGGGAACTCCTCGGCGACGATGCCCGCCGCGCCGGGCAGGTTCTCCTGATCCGCCATCCCCGCGCCCTCCGTTGGTTGGTGACCCTGGGACGAACAGTGGACCCGCGGCACCGTTCCCCGCCGCGCGGCCCGGACCGCCGTGTGGCAGGGGCGGGGCAGGGGGCTGGTCAGGCCGGCAGCCGCGTGCTGGCGCGCTCCACCAGCTCTGGCTCGACGGCACGGGAGGTGCCGCCGGCCCATTCCCCCTCCAGCAGCCCCACGGCGAGCGCCACCATCCGGTCGATGCGCTGGTCGAAGGTCGTCAGCCCATAGGCGGCCCAGCCGGCCGCCTCCACATTGTCGTAGCCGGCGACCATCACGTCGCGCGGCACCTCCAGGCCGAACTCGGCCCGTAGGGCGTCGATGGCCCCGATGGCGGTCAGGTCGTTGGCACAGAACAGGGCGTCCGGCCGGTCCGGCCCCGCGAACATGGCCCGGGCCGCGACATAGCCGGCCCCATGGCCGTAATCGCCCTGCCCGCGGGCCGACAGGGGCACGCCCAGGGCGGCCAGCCCGCGGCGGAACCCCGCCTCCCGCTGCACCTGGGACAGGCTGTCCGCAGGACCGGCGATGTAGCCGAAGCGCGTGCCGCCGCGGGCGTGCAGCAGGCGGGCGACCCGCTCCCCCGCTGCCGCGTTGTCGGAGGTCACGGTGGCGCTCCAGGCGCCGGTCAGGGCGGAGTTCAGGGTGACCACGGGCACCCGCGTCCGGTCGATGGCCGCCACCACGTCGGGGGACACCACCTCCAGCGCGCTCACCACCGCGTCCACCCGGTAGCCGGCCAGGGTGTCCACCGCCGTCCCCAGCGCCCGCTCCGTCCCCGCCTGGACCAGCATCACCTGCTTGCCGGCCTCCTGCAGGGTGCGGGAAAAGGCTTCCAGCGCGCGGGCGTGGTAGGGGTTCGCCAGGCTGCCCACCACCACGGCGACGATGCCGGAGCGGTCGGTCAGCATGATGCGCGGGATCAGGTTCGGGCGGTAGCCCAGCGCCTCCGCCGCCGCCAGTACCTTGGCCCGTGTCTCCGCCGACACGCAGGCGCCGGGCGTGAAGGTGCGCGACACGGCCGATTGCGACACCCCCGCCAGCCGCGCCACCTCCACCGACGATGGCGGTCGCCCCGCCCTAGCCATGCCCACCCGTCATCTCGCACCTGCGGAATCACTTGGGCCGCCGGGGTTGAAGGCCGGCGGCACGGTTGAATATATCCCGGCTGCATAGCTATGCAACAAGACCTGCCCCCATCCCGTTGGACGGCGCATGCCGCCGTATCCGGAGGAAACCCATGCCCATCCCCGGGCAAGACCAACGCGCCACCCGCCCCGGGTTGGCACTGCTCGCCCTCGCCATGGGCGGCTTCGCCATCGGCACGACCGAGTTCGCGACCATGAGCCTGCTGCCCTACATGGCGGCCGGCCTGGGCATCGACGAGCCGACGGCCGGCCATGTCATCAGCGCCTATGCGCTGGGCGTGGTGGTGGGGGCGCCCGTCATCGCGGTGCTGGCGGCCAAGGTGGCCCGCCGGACCCTGCTGGTGGCGCTGATGGCCGTGTTCGCCGTGGCGAACGGCATGAGCGCGCTGGCCCCGGACTATGGGACCATGATGGCCTTCCGCTTCCTGAGCGGGCTGCCGCACGGGGCCTATTTCGGCGTGGCCGCCCTGGTCGCGGCGTCGCTGGTGCCGCCGGAGCGGCGGGCCCAGGCGGTGGCGCGCACCATGCTGGGACTGACCGTGGCCACCATCGTGGGCGTGCCGCTGGCCAACTGGATGGGGCAGGCGCTGGGCTGGCGCTGGGGCCTGGGCATCGTCGCCGTGCTGGCGACGGCCACCGCAATCCTGGTCCAGGCCTTCGTGCCCAAGGGAGGGCCGCCCCGGGGCGCCAGCCCGTTGCGGGAACTTGGCGCCCTGGGCCGCCGGCAGGTCTGGCTGACCCTCGGCATTGGTGCCATCGGCTTCGGCGGCATGTTCGCCGTCTATACCTACGTGGCCAACACGCTGATGGAGGTGACGCAGGTGGCGCCGGGCGTCGTGCCGGTGGTGCTCTGCGTCTTCGGCATGGGCATGACCGCGGGCACCCTGGCCGGGGCTTGGGCGGCGGACCGGGCGCTGATGCCCACCATCGGCGGCATCCTGCTGTGGAGTGCGGCGGCCCTGGCCCTGTTCCCCCTGGCGGCGGGGAACCTGTGGACCGTCAGCCTGGTGGTCTTCCTGATCGGCGGGGGCGGCGGGCTGGGCACGGCCTTGCAGACCCGGCTGATGGACGTGGCGGGCGACGCGCAGACCCTGGCGGCGGCGCTGAACCACAGCGCCTTCAACGCCGCCAACGCGTTGGGCCCCTGGCTGGGCGGCATGGCCATCGCCGCCGGGTGGGGCTGGACCTCCACCGGTTGGGTGGGCTGCGCCCTGGCCCTGGGCGGCTTCGCCGTCTGGGTCGTCTCGGTCCTGGACGAGCGGGCGGTCACGGAAGTGGCCGAGGCGCGGTAAGGCGCCCCGGCCCGGCTTCGCTCAGGCGGCCTTCGGCGTGGCGGTGGCCTTGGCGGGGGCCTCGGCCGGCCCGGCGCCCAGGGTGCCGCAGACCCGGCCGCCGCGGGCGACCTCCAGGGCACCATAGCGGATGGTGCCGGTCACCAGGCCGGTCGCCTCCACCCGCAGCAGGCCGGAGACGGTCAGGTCGCCCTCGAACAGCCCGGCCACCACGGCCTCCGCGATGTCGGCGGAGCCGCGGAAGGTGCCGCCGGCCGCGACCTCCACCCGCCGCGCGCCGGCGAGCTTGGCCTGGATCGTGCCTTCGACCACGAGCACGTCACAGGAAGAGACCTCGCCCGTCAGGCTGATGCCGGGGCCGACAGTCAGCCGGCGGGCATTGCCGGTGTCCAGCGCCTGGGCGGCCTGGGCCGGCTGGCCGGCCGCGGGCTGCGCCCCGGGGATGGCGGAAGCGGGGGAGGTGGCGGGCTTGAAGAACGACATGGGTGCTTTCCCTTCGGTTGCGGCGCGCGCACGGTTGCCGGACGAAGGTGCGCCAAGGCGACGAAAATATGGTTAACGGCCGCGTCATCAGAACTGTGCCTACAATGAAGGCACCCCAACGCGCGAGTGCTTGAAGCCCTGGAGATCAAAAGGGCTATATGATATCTGAAAGTGTCAGAATTGGATCGTGTGCTGAAATGCCGTAATTGGCGTGCCAGACGATCTGCATCACGTCCAAGTCATGGAATGGGACGGTCAGCTCGATTTCCTTCGCGGGCAGGGTCCGCATCGGGCCCTCCTCAGGCGTAGAGCGGCCAGGCGGCGGCCTGGATGGCGGCGACGGCGGCACGGAGCTCGGCCTCCAGCGGCCGGTCCTCCACCAGGAAGGGGGACAGGGTCCGCACTTCGCCCGCCAGGGCGGCGGCGGGGGACTCGGCCCAGCCGGCGGCGGCCTGGCCCGCCCGCAGGCGCAGCTCCACGGCCTGGGTCACCGCCAGCAGGTGGGCGGCGGCCACCTGCTCCGTGAGTTGCAGCACCCGCAGGCAGTCGCGCGCGGCGATGGTGCCCATGCTCACCTTGTCCTGGTTGTGGCACTCGGTGGAGCGGGAGAAGACGCTGGCCGGCATGGTCAGCTTCAGCGCCTCCGCGGTCCAGGCGGACATGCCGATCTGCACCGCCTTGAAGCCGTGGTTGATGGCGGCGCGGGCACCCGTGGCGCCGGTCAGGCCGGACGGCAGGCCGTTGTTCATCCGGGTGTCCACCAGCAGCGCCATCTGCCGGTCCATCAGGTCGGCCAGGTTGGCGACGCAGGTCTTCAGGCTGTCCATGGCGAAGGCGATGTGGCCGCCGTAGAAGTGGCCGCCATGCAGGACGCGGCCTTCCTCCCCGTCGATGATCGGGTTGTCGTTGGCGCTGTTCAGCTCGGTCTCGATGAAGCGGCGCAGCCAGGGCAGGCTATCGCGCAGCACGCCCACCACATGGGGGGCGCAGCGGATGGAGTAGCGGTCCTGCAACCGCGTGCTGCCCACCGCCCCGGCGCGGGCCAAGTCGTCCCGGATCCAGGCCGCCACCTCCGCCTGGCCCGGATGGGGCTTCACGGCGAACAGGCGCTCATCGAAATGGCCGGGGTTGCCGCCCAGGGCGATGCTGGCCATGGCGGTCATCCGGGTGCAGAGCCGGGTCAGGTACTCGGCCCTGACGAAGGCCTCGCAGGCCAGCCCGGTCATGACGGCCGTGCCGTTCATCACGGCCAGGCCCTCCTTCGGGCGCAGGGTCAGCGGTGCCAGCCCCAACCCGGCCAGCACCTCCGCCGCGGGGCGCACCTCGTCGCCCACCAGGGCGTCACGCTCCCCCACCAGCAGGGCCGCCACATAGGACAGGGGCGTCAGGTCGCCGCTCGCCCCTACCGACCCCTCCTCGGGGATCAGGGGCAGCACGTCCAGGTTCAGCAGGTCCACGAGGCGCTGCAGGAGCTCGGGCCGGACCCCGGAATGGCCGAGGGAGAGGGAGGCCAGTCGCGCAGCCATCACGGCGCGCGCCTGCTCCCGGCCCAGGATGGCCCCCAGGCCGCAGCCATGGAAGCGGGACAGGTGCAGGGACAGCACGGCCACCAGGTCCGGCGGGATGCGGGTGGTGCAGCTGTCGCCATACCCTGTCGTGACGCCATAGACCTCACCGTCGCGGGCCACCAGGGAGTCCAGCAGGGCCACGCCCAGCTCGATGCGGCGGCGCACCTCGGGCGCGGGGTCGAGCGCCACCGGCACGCGGCGGCGGGCGATCGCCACCACATCCTCGATGGTCAGGTCCCCCGCGCCGAACAGGACTGGCTTGGGGGCGGTCGCGCGGAGGGTCGCGGGCAGGGCGGTGTCCATGGTCAGCCGTCGTTGGGGGTCGGTGCGGGCGGGGGCGCCCAGAAGTCGAAGAAGTTGAACCACTGCAGCGGGTGGCGCAGGGCGTGGTGCTCCAGCCGGGCGGCATAGCGGACCACGGCGGCGCGCAGGTGCTCACGCCGGTCCCGCCGGGGCAGGTGGAGATGGTCCTCCGCCAGGGTATCGAAGATGGCAGCTGGCGGCCGTTCCGGCAAGCCGACGTGCCCGGTCAAGCCATGCCATGGCCGCCCCACTTTCAAGACAGCCGACCACCCGCGCTGCGGCAGGAATTCCAACCTGGGCACCCAGGTGCGATCGGGTGCGCGCAGGCCATCCAGCAAAGCGATCCAACCATCTGCGGTTGTCGCGCCCCGAAGCTGGCGGACCAATAGCGTATACCAAGCTCTATATGATATTTAGCAAATCTCTTTCTCTAAATTGCCTACTTCTCATTTGAATCAGAAAAACTTTTGAATGTCTTAACTATCAACTCTCCCGCATAGCCCGCAGGATTGTTTTGGTCGGTCAACTTTTATTGATTTCGAATTTGTAAAAAACTTTCGGTCAATGTCGCCGCGGGGAGTCGTGGTCGTCGGGTCCTTGCATCCCTCAATCTGGGCCTGAGATTGTAGGATCAATGAATCCCTATATGGGCCATGGCAGCTACCCGCGCCAAGCCCGTGACTACTTGCCGAGCCCCTGATGCCGAGCAACGCAGAAATCTTTCTGGTCCAGACCTTCGCGGTCGTCTGCCTGCCCTACCTGGTCTGGCGCCTTCTTCCCTGGCGTCCCATGGTCCCGCTGGTGGTCGTCCAGATCGCCGTGGGGCTCACCCTGGGACCGTCCGTGCTGGGCGGCCTGGGCACGGGCTGGTGGGAATCGATCTTCGGCACCCAGGCCACCGCGCAACTGGAAGGGTTGGCCCGGCTCGCCGTCCTGCTGTTCGCCTTCCTGACGGGTTTGCACCTTGACGGGGAAGAGGTGCGCCGCGGCGCGCCTTCTATCGCCGGAATCGCGGTTGCGAGCATGGCCGCCTCACTCGCGGCAGGGCTCGGGCTCGGGTTGTGGTTGGCGGACTGGGGGCCCGGCTTGGCGGGCGCGGGGGACCGGTGGACCTTCGCCTACGCCGTGGCCGTGTGCACTGCCGTCACCGCCCTGCCGGTCCTGGCGGTCATCGTCGGCAACCTGGGCCTGACAGGCTCTCCGCTGGGACGGCTGGCCCTGGGGGTCGCGGCCGCTACCGACGCGGCGCTCTGGGTCATGCTCGCCGCCCTGCTGGCCCAGGCCGGCGGTGGGCACGGCCTGCCCTGGCCCGTGGTGGCCGCCGTCGCCGTGGCCCATTTGGCCGCGATCCTGCTGGTCGTCCGCCCCTTGGCCGGGAAGGTGCTCGGCCACCCCGGCCTGCCGATGGAGGCGCAGGTGGTCATGGCGGCGGCGTTGATGGTGGCTTCCGCCCTGGTCAGCGAGTCGGTGGGCCTGCACAGCATCGTCGGCGCCTTCGTCGCCGGCTTGGCGTTTCCGCGGGAAGCGGCGGAACGGATCATCCGCACATTCGAACCCGCGACCATCACCCTGCTGATGCCCTACTTCTTCCTGAACGCCGGCCTGCACACCAGCATGGCATTCGGCCTGGAAGAGATGGCGATCGCCCTTGGCGCGACGGCGGCGACCATCCTGGGGAAGATGGGCGGTGGCGCTGTCGCGGCCCGATGGCTGGGTTTCGGCTGGCGCGACGCCCTGGCCCTGGGGGCGCTGCTGCAGACCAAGGGCCTGATGGAGATCGTCGTGCTCACCGCCCTGCTGCAATCGGGCCTGATCACGTCCACCGCCTTTAACGGGCTGCTGCTCATGGCCCTGCTCACCACCTTGCTGGCGCAGCCGCTGGCCCGCCTTGCCCTGGGCAGGCATGCCCCTGTCCTGGCTGGCGCCAAGCAGGGGCAATCCCCATCATTGCCGCAACGGACCTGACCTGGCGATATCCCTTTCTGACAAGGATTGGCGGAAGGGGGGTGCACCTGGCGCCCCCCGATGCCGGGGAAGCCGCCCACGTCCGCCACCACGGCCCGGACGTTGTCCGTGTCTCCAGGCCTAGGCCGGGGGCAGCGGCAGGCCCGTCAGGGCGTGACCATGACGTCCCCCTGGGGGGCGACGGCCCCGGTCAGGGGGAGCCCGGTCTTGAAGGTCCACTCCCCGTCCTGGCGGTAGAAATAGAAGGTCTCCTTCGGCGAGATGGGGTTGCCCCGGCCACGGACCTTCACGTCCGGCGTGCCGCCCCGGTTGACGACGACCCGCACGGTCATCCTCACCGGCCGGACGGGCACGGGCTTGGCATACTCGCCCCGGTCCATCTTGCGCTCAGACTCCGGCAGGATTTCCATCCCCTCATACTCGAAGCGCAGGTCGCCGGGCTTCATCCAGGATTCATGGTAGACGGCGGTGAACATGGCCTCCACCTCGCGGCGGACCACGTCTTCCGTCAACCCCGCCAGGCTCTCCGCGGCCACGGCCGCCCGGTACCCGCCCGGCCCGGGCAGCGGCATGGCCGCGCCGGCCAGGGCTGCCGCCAGCAGGGCCTGCAGGAAAAGCGTCTTCACCCGCATGGTCGTGTTCCCTTGCCTCAGTTGCCGCCGCCCGCGGCGATGACGTTGCCGCCCCCGGCGGCGATCACGTTGCCCCCGCCGGCCGCGATCACAGGCGCCGCGTTCTGGGGCTTGGCCTGGAAGGCCTTGTCGGCCTGCTGGGGGTTGAGGCCGACCGTGGTGGCCGGCTTCAGGGTGCCCAGGGACCAGCGCTGGTTCGCCCCGCCGTTGCAGGTCCAGACCACGAGGCCGGCACGCGGGAAAAGGTTGTTGTTCGCCACGTCCAGGCAAAGGCCGTTGATCCCCACAAGCTGGCCGCCGTCCAGCGCCCACTGCTGGTTGGCGGCCCCGCTGCACGGCCACATCACCACGCGGTCACCCGGCCGGCCCTGGCCGCCCGCCGCGTCCAGGCACATCTGGCCGATCCGCAGTTCCCCCCGGCCAGAGAAGCGCACATGCTGGGTCGTGGACGTGCCGACGCAGGTGTTGTTCACCACCGCGGCCCCCTGGGTGGCGCCGCCAGCGGCCTCGATGCAGAAGCTGTTGAGGCCGCTGACCAGGAACTGTTGGGCGGAGGCGGCCGGGGCATGCAGGGACAGCCCGGCAGCCAGGACGGCGGCGGCGAGGGTAGTCTTGGCGATCATCGATAGCTCCCCAAGGGTTGGAACCGGACATCGTGCGGCGGGGGGACCGGGCGGCCAGGTGCGTTGACCCGATATCCCCAAAAGAGGTATGGTCAATCCGTAAGATATAAACCCAACGGCATGGGTCAACGAGGTTTCATGCGCTGGCGCTGGGACCGGCCGTCGCACTCCTCCACCGCGGGGCCACAGCGTTCTCTGTGGGTGAGGCCTCGCGGATTTTGTATTCATGGGTAGCAAGCTTGATTGCGCATAATGCAAATTCAGAATGACGGATTTATAATCACGACACAGTGGAATATTCACCAACCCAATCTCCTTTAATTTGGTGAAGACACATTGCCGCATATTTCATGAATATTTGATTCGGTATGGTCCAGGTCGCCCATGCCTTGGGGTGCTGTGACGGCCAGAACCGGGCCCCCGGCGGCGGCGGGACCAATCCCGGGCGCGTCGACCGTCACCGGCGCCCCGTCGGCGATGCAGGTGTCGTGATGAGAAGGGGAAAGCTGGCGACCCTCCTGTTCGGGGTGTCGGCCATCATGGTCGGGACAGCGGCCCAGGCCGGCAGCGCGGGGGGACAGGGCCGCACCGGCGACATCCCGGAACCGCCGCGGACACAGGATTGGGCCCCGGATGTCCGCACGAAGGACTGGGCACCCGAGGTCCGGACCCAACCAATGCCCGAGCCGCCGCGCACCCGGGACTGGCCTCCCGATGTCCGGACCCAGCCGCTGCCCGAGCCGCCGCGCAGCCAGCCGCGGGTCCGCGAGACCTATACCCAACCCTGGCCGCCCGAGCCGCCGCGGACCGAATCCCGCTTCGACTGCGACAAGGCGTTCCGCAACAAGACGGGTCCCACGATCTGGATTCGGGTTGGTACCGTGCCGCGGGAGGTGACCCTGCTGGGCAAGCGGGCCGACGGCATGTTGTGCGTCACCTACGGCAACACGGACAAGTTCGCGGAGTGGATCGAGCCCAGGCGGGTCATGTCCAACGCCGAGGTCCGGGCGGCGCACAAGGACCTCCAGGCGCTCGGCAAGGGCCTCTCTGTCCGGAACGGCGGCCGGGACCCGGTGGACGGCGCCTATGACATGATGAACCAGCTCCAGGCCACCGGCCGTGCCCTCAACGAGGAGACCCAGCAGAAGCGGGCGGAGCAGGAGAAGTACTACGAGGACAAGTGGCGCCGCGGCGAGCGCTGACCGCCACCCCCCCCTGAAACCAACCCCGGTGTGCAAGATGGACTTTGGGATCTGGGCTCGCCGGCTGCTGCCGGCCGGTACCCTCATGGTGTTGCTGGCCGGCTGCGTGACCGGCGAGGAACTGGCGCGCCGGCAGGCCGAGCAGCGCCAACGGCAGTTGGACGAGGACCGGCAGACCTGCATGGCCTATGGCATCCACCCCAGCCAAAGCGCCTTCGCCGGCTGCATGTTCCAGTTGGACCGCGACCGCAAGGACCGCGCCCAGCAGGAGGAGATGGAGCGCCAGGCGAGGGAAGCGGAGGAACGCCGCCAGGAAGCCCATGAGCTGGCGCGCAACGGGCAGTGCGACGACCCGCGCTACCGCACCTCCAACGGTGGCCGCGCCGAGCGGGGCACGGACGAGTATGAGTGCCGGGTGCTGGGCCTGGGCGACGGGCGGAAGTGAGGGGGGCCGACATGGCGCGCATCCTGGCCATGGCCGTGCTGGCCACCCTCGCCATCGGCGTCGCCCACGCGGAGAGCGACGGCGAGAAGCGCCGCAAGCTGATGGACGCGGCCGAGGACATGGCCGTGGTCGCCGGCGCGTCCGACGTGTGCGGCATCGACACCGGGCGCCTCGGCGGCCTCTACCTGAGCCTGGTGCACGAGTTGGGCCTGGAGGGCCCGGAGATGGACCGGTTCATTGGGAAGTTGCAGGCCCGCCGTGACGCGTTCGGCAAGGAGTTCCTGGCCAACCTGAAGGCCGAGGGCTTGCCGGGCTGCACCCAACAGGTCCGCGACCACTTCCTGCCCCAGGTCGAGGGGCTGGTGGGGCAGTTGGAGGAGAAGGCCCGGCGCCATGCCGAGGAGACGCAGGACCGGCTTGAACAGCGCAGGTGACGCCAGGTTGGGGACAAACGCCGGGGGTCGAATGGCCCACCGGGTCAGGTTTGCGGAACCGTCGGTGGCCCATGGCTTGGACATGGCCGGCAAGGGACGCCCCTGCCCGACCGGGCAGTGGCGACTCCTTGCACGGTTCCGCGGGGCTGAATAGGGGCTGGCGGCTACCGGACCAACTCGAACTCCACGCGCCGGTTCAGCGGGTGTGTCCCGACAAGGCCCTGGAGGGGTTTGCTGGAGCCGTACCCCTCGGCCATCATGCGGGCGGTATCGATGCCGTACTCCCTGGCAAGGACAGTCATCACCGTCGCCGCCCGTTGCTGAGACAGCAGGAGGTTGGTCCGGTCGTTGCCGGTGGCGTCCGCGTGTCCCGCGATGAACACCCGCATGTCGGCGTTCTGGGCCAGGAAGGTGCCGAGGCTGGCAAGCTTCGGCTGCTGGGACGGCACCAGTTCGGCGCTGTTCAATTCGAATTCGATGGGGAAGGCCACCTTCTTGGCCTGGGCCGCCGGTTGCGGCACCCGGCCGCCCGTGGAAACGGGGGTGGCCGGTTGGGCGGCGGCTGGTTCCGGCCCCAGCTCGATCTTCCGGACCTTGCGCGGGGCCGCCGGCTTTGCAGCGAAAAGGGCGTTCAGCTCGTCGACCGTCGGGGCGCGGTCATAGACCACGGTGTCCCCGAAATGCTGCTGCGCGTGCGCCACGCCCCCGGTCAGCATGGCTGGGACGACAAAGAGGCATGAAACGGCCAGAAATCGGGTCGCGCTGGACATCATGTTCTCCTGTTTGTCATGAATCTTCTCAAGGATTCGTCGGAACATCGACCAAGTCGAAGTAGGGGTTGCCAAAGAAATTAGCCACCGGTGTCTGCTGCACATCCATCGTGGCCGACCGGTTCTTGATTTCCACCTTTAGGAAGCCGCCGACCTCGACCAAGGACACGAGCCGGTCCTGGTTCGTGTCGGCGGCACCGGTCAAGGCATCCCGCAGCGCGGAGCTGAACAGGCCGTGCCCAGAGCTTTGGGCGTCGTCCTTGCCATCGGTGTCGTTCGCCAGGCCGCGGGCGCTGCCAAGCACGAACCGTCCCGACTCGCGGGCCAGGATGTCGGCGACCTGCTGGGCCGTGGCCCCCAACTGGGCGCCACCCGTGGCCGCGAACGCGCCCGAATAGCACGTGTCCAGGATGATGATGACCCGCTCCGCCTGGATCCGCCGCAGCCGCTGGAGGAGCCGCTCCTGGGAATAGCCCTCCTGTCGATAGACCTCCCGCACGACGACATCGCTGAATGCTTGGCGCCGCACGGCATCGGCGATCATAGCCGTGTTCCGCGTGCCCATGTCGTGGGGCGCGAAATGGTACTGGCGGTCGACCACGTCGCCATGGCCGGAGAAGAAGACGACGACCGTGTCGGTCGGCCCTGCTTCCTTGGCCAGCCTGTCCAGGGCGGCATCGATCGCCTGCGCCGTGGCGGCCGAGTCCAGGAGCGTCTGCCCCTCCCAGCGCGTGAAGACCTTGCCCCTGCTGGACGCCTGCCGGAACAGCGAGGCGACCATCTCCGCATCCCGGGTCGCGACGCCTTGTTCCAGGTCGAAGCTGTTCACGGCGTAATCGCTGATCCCGACGGCCAGGGTCCGTACGACCCGGCGGTCTTCCAGGGGAAGGGGGCCTTCCAGCACCACGGTCGCCGGCTCGCTGGCGATCCGGTCCGAGGAATCGAAGGCGACCACCTCGATCCTGTTCTCGCCGGGGGTCAATGAAATGCGCCGCTTGACGATGTTGGTGTCCTGGCCGCCGATGGCCTCCCCCTCCGCCGCGAGGCTAGCCCCGTTGCGCCTGACCTCCAACCGTCCGATCCCGGCCCCGTTGGATTTCGCCCGGACGACGATCTCCACCGTGTCGTGCCGCTCCAGCGTCGTCAGCAGGGGCGCCGAACCCCGGGTCCCCGTCGCCGCCTTGGGCGAGACGCAACCCGTCGCCCCGGCCACCGCGTCCACGCCGCAGACCTCCAGGATGGACAGGTTGGGCGGCCGCGCCTGGCGAAGCACGTCCTGGATGTCGGGCTGGTCACCGACCGGCTTCTTTCCAGGGCTGGCACCGCCCAGCGCGGCCGTGACGAGGTCGCTGCGGTAGTATTCGCGGTAGAGCCGGTCGATGGCCAGGAAGGTGGCCGCGTCCTTGTCACCGTTGTTGATGTGGTAACCGACCAGGTCGGCGCCGCCCTTCCCGTTCTCCCGGGCTTGGCTGTGGTCGAAATAACCTTCCGGCGTCCACATTACCCAGTGCCGGAGGTCGCGCGTGGCGAAGAGCGACGCGCGCGTGCTGCCGTCCCTGGTATCCAGCCATTGCAGAATCCCATCTCCCCGGGCTACCACCAGGTGGCGCCCATCGGCGCTCGGCGCCACGCCCCAGGCAGGGGCCGGGGTCGGCTGCTTCCAGGTCAGCTGCCCGTCCCGGTAGGCGCGGATATTGAAGTTGGTCACGACGTAGACCGTCTGGCCGTCGCCCGCCACCGCCGCGTCAAGCGCCCGCTCATCCGCGTCCAGGGGCAGGGGCCGGCCCGCGGCGGCGGCCTTGCCCGTGGCGGGGTCCACCGCGGCGGACAGGCCCTTCACCTTCCGCTCCCGCGGCTGGGCGCCGCCCTTGGCACCGGGCGCCACCTGCCGCAATGTCCTGTTCGCGACGTCGAAGGCCGCCGCGGAGGTGCCCTGCTCATCCAACGCGAATTCCACCACCTGCCCGTCCGCCGACACGGCAAGGGGTCGCAGGGCGCTGCCCCGGAGGCGCGGGGCGTTCGCCGATCGGTCGAACCTGGCGCTGCCGTCCGCGGCGAAGCGCCGGATGCCACCGGACGCGTCGCCCACCAGGACGCCGCCGTCCGGCAGGGCGGCCAAGGCCGTCAGCGTCGTCCGTCCGGTCCGGACCTTGGCGCCGACATACCGTCCGGACGCCATCCAGCCATGGACGCCGAAATCCGGGTCCGCATCGGAAAGGCGCCCGGCGGCCTGGACCATCTTCCCGTCGGCGGACCATGCCACCACCGGAAGTTCGCCCCGTGTCAGGCCCTGGACCCCCAGGGTCTGGACATCTCCCGTGGACAGCTTGACGAGCAGCACCGCCGGCATGTCGCGGACCCCGATGGCGACCAGGTCCGGGTCAGCCGGCGAGACGGCGACACGCCAGGGGCGCGCGCCTGCGGGAAGCGGGATGCTGCGGCGGGTACCCACGACACGCGGATAGACGTGGAGCGCGCCGCCGCCGTCCGCAACCACCAGGTCGCCGCCCGGCGTGAAGGCAAGGTCGGCGGCGTCCTCCCGGTAATCCCGATCCAGGACGACCGCCGCTCCCTGGCCCAGCTCATACACCCGCACACCCTGGCGCTCGCCCAGCATGCCTACGGCCAGCATCTTGCCATCGGGGGAAAAGGCGAGCGACAGCACCGCCGATGGCAGCCCTGCCAGCAGGCCCAGCGGCGCCAAGCTTTCCGCATCCAGGATGCGCACCGCCGCCTTGCCCGTCCCCCAGGCGCGGCCGGCCCGGCCGGCCGTGGCAACGAACCGGCCGCCGGTGGCCAGCGCGTACACGGCCCCCTCGTCCGTCGGGCCGGCAGGGCCACGTACCACGGCGACCGGTTCCCCCCCAGCGGCTGCCCACACCCTGACCGTCTGGTCGTCGGATGCACTGAGGAAACGGTCGCCGGACAGCCCGACCAGACGGTTCACGACGGCAAGGTGCGTCCCGGACTCGACCCGCAGCAGCGGCGTCGAGGGCGGGTCGGCCTTTGCCGTGCCGACGAGAGAGGCGAGCAGGGCCACGGCAAGCGCGGCGGCCCGCGGAAGTCCGGACCAGGACATGCGCGTCACTTACCCTGGAAGGTCAAGCTGGAACCGGGTGGATTCCTCCGCTGCCGCCACATCGGTGACTTTGTCGAACTCCTGCTTCTTCGACACGCCCTCGTAATGGCCGGCCACCACGCGGGCTTCGGGCGCGGCGGACGTCGGGACCGTATCCACCAGCTGCTTGACCTTGGAGACCGGCGGGGCCTGCGGCTTCGCCGGGGCGGGGGCGCCGTCCTGCAGGAGCTTGGCGGAGACATAGCCAATGGTGCCGTCGGCGAGCTTCACCCGCGGCCAGGCAGGAACCTTCCTGTCCAGCACCTCCACCGCCTCCCCGACAGCCAGCTGCCCCACCTTGGCACCAGAGGTGGATGGCTCGCCCCGCACGTTTGCGACGTTGCTGGCCTTCGCCATCTCGACCGGGGCCTTGGTCGTCACGGCGACGAAGGTGGCGGCCTGGGCCGCCTGTTCCTGCTCCGCCGCCTTCAACCGGGTCATGAGCGACGTCGCCTCGGGATTGTCGGCCGCCAGGGCGTTGGCCGCCTCGCCGAGTTCCATCTGCCGGGAAGAAATCTTGGCGCCGATGGTCCGGGCGATCGCGATGTCGTCGGCATAGCGCGCCCGCTCCTTCGCCAAGGCGGCCTCCGCCGTGGGCCGGTCCATGGCGCCGCTCTTGAACTGGGCCCGGATCGTGTCAGCCCGGGCCAGCCGGCAGGCGCGGACCGCTTGGAACGCGGCGAGGGCCCTGGTGATCTCCGCGGATTCGCGCTGCATGTCCTGGTACACGGTGCCGACGAGGCTGGCGCGATCGGCCGCAGCCTCTGAACGCGCCTTGAGGTAACCACCGGCCGCCCCCACGGCCAGGCCAGCCAGCGCGCCCTTGGCAATGTCCTTCGAGCTCCCGCCGATGACGGCCCCGGCAAGCGCGCCGACCAGCGCGCCGGCCATGGCGCCGCCGACGATGTCACGCTCGAAATAGCCTTTCGATTCCCGTAGGGCCGTCGCCTGTGCGCCGCAGACGTCATCGGCGGCAATGGGGGCGACCCCGGCCTGCTTTTCCAACGCGCCCGTCGTTGCGCAACCGGTCAGCGACAAAACCACCGTGATCGCCGTCGCCGCGCGGCCAAAATCCTTAAGCCTCTTGCGAGTTCTTGCCATATGTATATGCCCCACCCGTTTGTAGTGCCCCTTTCGCATATTGCTAACCTAACCCCATGGTGTTAAACAATGAAAATCGAGCTAAAATCACGTTGAGTTAGGGACAAAACCTTATGAACGGCCGCACCGTTCGCCGTATGCAACCTCACAGGGCTGTAGATTTGGAATAAATCTAAGCTTTCTTCGTCAAAGTGACCCGCAATCTTAGTGCGGCGGTACATGGTCGTTACTGAGTTGCGCTCTAATGCAATCGGAAAGAAGCTTTGAGGACTTGCACACGGAATTCATTGTCCCTTCCTCAGCGCAAGTCTCGTGTCCTGCAACTGGAGAAAAATGATGAAGGCGTTCGCTTGTGCAGTTTCCCTCTCCGTCATCCTGCTCGCCGGCGTGGCCTCGGCCCAGGAGCAGGGTGGGGTGAAGGTCGGTGGTGACGTCCAGATCAAGGCGACGACCGGCAACGTGAACACCTCCGCCGAGGGCAAGAACTCGACGGCGGAGACCAACGTGGGTTCCGTGACCGGCAACAACACCGTGGTCGGCGGCGACGTGAAGATCGAGGCCAAGACCGGGGACATCAACACGACGGCGAAGGGTGAGAAGGCCAAGGCCTGCTCCAACATCGGCACCGTGGGCACCAGCGCCTGCCAGAACCGCTGACTCCAAGTGGCGGCACCGGCGCGCTGTGTGCCGGTGCCGCCCACCGACTTGGGATGGACACCATGCGCCCCAGCAGCCTTTGCGGTCCTATGGCCGCCGCCGCGATCGCCCTCTTCCTGTCCGCCGCGCCGACCTCTTGGGTCCCGGAGGCGGGCGCCCAGAACCTGAACCAGCGCCAGACGGCCAGCCCGGCCGCGAATGCCAAGGTGGGCCGGGCCCTGACGAAGGCGCGCAGCAAGGCCGCCCAGGCGGGTGACGCCAACCTGAACCGCGAGACCGTGAATACGAATTGCGGGCCCGTGGAGATCGGGAACACGGACAAAGCCGACAAGCGGCGCACCAAGGCCGACGAGCAGGTCGTCGTCGTGCCCGGCGACGTCATCAACATCTGCCGCTGACGGCCACACGCCATCAATTTTCCGGAGCCTGACGTGAAGCGATCCCCCGTCGCGCCGATCCTTGCCGCCTCCCTGGCCCTGGCCGGTTGCCAGACCACGAACCCCCAGGTGGCCTCGGTCATTGCCCAGCCGACCACGCCCATCACCAAGAACATCACCAGCTTCTCCCAGGCGCTGCGCTGCATGGACGAGCTGTTCCTGGCGTATGGGAAAACCGGACTGGTCATCACCAGCGATGGCCTGCCGGACCAGACCCAGCAGATCAATTCCGGCACCAAGGACATGATGATCACCACCCTCTCCAAGATGTCGGAGAGGAGCGGGGCCTTCAAGTTCGTGGACATCGAGCAGGGCGGTGCCGTTGAGTTCGTGCAGACGAAGCTAGGCCGCGGGTTCGACCTTCCCCACTACTACATCCGCGGGGCGATTACCCAGGTCGACCGCAACGTCGCCTCCAACTCCAAGTCGGCGGGCATCGCCATCCCTATGGCGTCCCTGGGCTATTCCAGCGACCAGCTGCTGTCGGTGGTCACCATCGACATGAACATCGGCGATGTCGTCGAGCGGCAGATCATCCCCGGCCTGCACACCACGAACACCATCACCGTCGTCAGCAGCGGCAAGGGGACGGACGCGGAAGGCATCATCCAGAAGGCCAGCATCTACTTCGAGGTCTCCCAGGACCGGACCCAGGGCACCCACCAAGCCGTGCGCACGCTGGTCGAGCTGGGCCTGATCGAGGTGCTGGGCAAGTTGACCAAGGTCCCCTATTGGCGCTGCCTGGGGATCGAGTCCACCAACCCGTCCATGATCCAGCAGGCCCGGGACTGGTACGACCAGATCCCAGAGGGGGAGCGGCTCCGGATCGTGCAGCAGGCCATGTCGTCCTCGGGGCTGTATTCCGGCCCTGTCGACGGGGTGATGGGCCCGGCCTTCCGCGACGCGGTGAATGCCTACAAGGCGCGCAACGACCTGATCGCCAACGGGCAGGTGGACTTCGACCTGTATTACCGCCTGCTGGTGGACAACGCGGCCGTGATGCCGCACGGCCCCGCGACGCCGGGCAAGCGCGGCGGGCCCCGACAGGAGGTCGCCTACGCCCCCATGGCGCCCGGCCGGGGTGAGACGGTGACAGAGGCGGTGGGCTCGGAGATCGGGCTCAGCCTGGAGCCCGAGGGCGGGCGGCAGGCCAACTTCAGGATCGGTGACCGGCTGTCCTTCCTGGTCTCGGTCAAGCGGCCGGCCGAGGTCTACTGCTATTACCAGTTCGAGGAGGGCGACAAGCCGCAGCTCGTCCGCATCTTCCCGAACCGCTTCCAGCCCAACCCCCTGGTCAGGCCCGGCGAGACGGTTCGCGTACCGGGGAACGACGGCAACTTCCGCATCGTGCTTTCCAAGGCCGGCGCGGCGGAGGAGGTGGCCTGCATCGCCAAGGAAGGCGGCTATCCCCGGGGCACCGCCCCGTCGCTGGTCGGGGAAGGCGACCTGAAGCCCCTGACTGCCCCCTACGCCTTCCGTGCCGTCAACCTGCACCTGGAGGCGGACCGCATGAAGACGGATGTGCAGAGCGTCAAATGGCGGGTCCGGTGATGGGCGGGCCACGGGCCGCCCACGCCCTGGCGCTGGCCCTGCTGCTGGCAGGCCTCGTCCCCGCCGCCGTGGCGCAGGGCACCGTCTCGGCAAAGGAGACCCCAGGCGTGCTGGTCCCGCCCTCGGCCACCCCGCCGGGCGGCGACCCCCAGCGCATAACCGGCCCGGCCCAGGGCCAGACCACGGTGATCCTCGGCAGCCATGGCCGCCAGGGCGTGGTGGAGTTCGGCAGCCCGGCGGAAGGGGCGGGGATCCAGCTCGGCGCGGAACCGCGGTCGGGCGCGGATTCCGCGCGTGACACTGCCGCGGCCAACTTGGCCGACGGCCGGGTGGACGGGGACAACGAGGACCGGGTGCGGGCCCGGTCGCCCGTGGAAACGACGGTCAAGGTAAAGGACGTGGTCACCTCGACGAAGACCAAGTCGGGGAAGGCCTGCGTGAGCATCGGCGTGGTCGAATCGAAGGCCACCTGCCCGGAGAAGCGGCCATGAGTATGCGAGGGTTCCTCAGGTCGGTCACGGTGCTGCTCGTGCTCATCGTCGCCCAGCCTAGCCCGGCGGGCGCGGTGACGGTCACCGAGCAGTCGGCCCTCTTGGCCCATGTCCTGAAGTTCAGGCTGGTCGGGGCCGTGGACGTGGACCGGATCCCCGGGTTCTTCCCGAAGCCGGCCGGGGCAGGCTCCGCTTTTGCCCCCGTGTTGCCAGGCGTATCGGACCCCGACGCCCAGAAGGCGCTTTGGGCCCACTTTTTCCGCGGCACCCAGATATTCCAGGCGCACATGGGTTCCGCCACCAAGCTGGTCGCCTTTTACAATCCCGTGGTGGATGCCTGGCTGCTGACCGGCTGGGACACCAGCCAAAAACCCGCCGGCCTCGTCCGCGCCGAGGTGGTCCTGGGGGATACCCTCCGGGGTGAGGCCGCACCGCGCCCGCTGCCGTCCTGGATGCGGGGGGAGGGCGGGCGTTCGCTGTTGGATGGCCTTCCCAGCCAGGTATCCAAGACAATGGAGCGTTTCAAAGCGGCCTTCCCTGACGGTGCGACGCAGCCGCCGGCCTTCGGGCCGCAGGGCATGGGGTCAAACGCAACCCTCGAGATCTTCGCCGACCGGTTGGCGGACACCTACAGCGCGGTGATCGCCTTGGAGACGACCCCGGCCGTCGCCGGCCCCCACCGCCGGGCCCTGGACCTGCTGGGGAAGGGGGACGAGGCGGGCCTGCGCGAGCTCTTCCGCGGCGGCGCCCTTTCTGGCGCCATTGATGCCGTGGTCAAGGTGGCAGAACCCTTGCGGAAGTCGCTGCTTCCCCTGTTCGTGCTCGAGACCGATGGCCGCATCGTCGTGGGGAGCGCGAACCCCGAGCAGGGTCGGGTCTGGTTCCTCGTCTCGTTCGCTAAAGGCAAGGATGGCCAAGTGACGGCGGAGGGCGTGACCAGCCTGGACCCGTACCGGGACGCCAAATGATGCGGGCGCTGCTCATCAGCCTGATCCTGGTCGCCGCAAGCCTCTTGCTGCCCGCCCGGGCCACCGCCCAACCGTCGGGGTTGGACGACTTCCTGTCGGGGGTACACCAAGCCGGGATCGAGAATGCTGCCCAAGGTCTTGGCGCGCGCCTGATCAGTGACGCCTACAAGGCCCACAAGGACAAGCTGGTCGCGAAGATCCCCAAGCCCATCGTGGACGGCGCCAAGCAGCTCCTGTCGAGCGCCAGCCGATCCAAGGCCATCATGCTGGCGGGGAAGTTCGTCAAGCGGCTCTCCGTCGATGTGGTGGTCGGGGTCATCAGCGAGATCCCGGAGGTCGTGGCAGCGTTCAAGGAGGATGGCTGGCGGGGCGCGGCGATCAATGTCCTCGGAGGAGCAGCGAACGTCCTGGTCGCATGGCTGCTGGACAAGCCCACCACGGGCTTGAGGCTGTCTCCCCTGCAGGCCTTTGCGTGCCGCGACATCGCGAGGCGTAACTCCCCGACCGCAACGCATTCGATCGGTTTCTGCAATGGCGACTTCCTGGCCGACTATCTGGTGGCGGCCGGCGGGGAGGCGTCCGAGAGGCTCGTCGAGGCGGGCCTGCAGAAGTTGTTCGGCGGGCCGGGCCAGGACCGGGGGGGATCGCCCGGCCAAGGCACGGGAAGGAATGGCGGCTCAGGCGCCGGCGGGGCCGGTGGCGGCCGCCCCAAGGGGACCAGCGACTGGGGTGCCGGCGGCGGCGGCAGGACGCGGGTGGACGCGGTCGTCGACCAGGTCAACACCAACGCCACGGGCAGCTCCACGGCGGTGGCCGACATCGGCGTGGCCAGGGTGGGCGGCGAGACGGTGAATGCCCGGGCGGACGACGTGACGACCACCGCCCGGGGGCAGGCTTCGGCCTACAGCGGGATCGGCGTGGCGGAGGGGCGTGGCTCCGAGGTCAATGTCCGGGTGGATGACGTCACCACCACCGCCCGCGACCGCGCCACGGCCGAATCACTGGTGGGCATCGCGAAGAACGGTGCCGACGTCACGGCCTCCGTGCGGGAAGACGTGACCACGACCGCGTCGGGGTCCGGCCGCGCCAGCAGCATCGTCGGCCGCAGCAGCGGCGGCAACGTAACCGCCCAGGTGGGCGGCTCGGTCACCACCAACGCGAACCGGGGCAGTTCATCCACCCGCATCGGCGATGGCGCGTCGGCCTTCGTCCGGGGCGACGTGGTCACCCGGAACGGCGACACCTCCGTGGGTGGAGCCTGTGTCGCCCGCCGGAACGGGGCCTGTTGCGTCCAGGTGCACAGGAACCTGTGCGTGCTGAACGTCCTGCCCCCGGACAACAAGGGGCGCTGCCCGCCAAGGTTCGAGCGCTCAGGGGGCCTCTGCTACCTCTATTCCGACAAGGAGCATCGGATCGAGCGGTAGTGACGCTCCGGCGCGGGGCTCAGCTTGATGCCCAGGCGGGCCAGCAGGGCCTCCGCCTGGGCCCGGTTGGAGACGCCGATCTTGCGGAAGCCCAGGGAGACGTGCTGCTTCACCGTCTGCCCCGCCAGCCCCAGGGCGTGGCGGATCACCGCTGGCGCCTCGGTGGCGGAAACGACGGCAACCGGAACCGTGGGGTGGTTGGCCAGCAGCAGGAGCAGGCCCAGCAGGCCGTGGCTGCCTGGCATGATCAGGTCCCGCAGGACCAGGTCCATCTGGTCGGCCCGCTCCGCCAGGCGGCGCTGCACCGCGTCCAGGCTGCCGCATTCCAGCAGCGCTGCGACGGTATGACCACCACCCGGCCACGCGTGACCCGCCGGACCACGCCGATGGCCTCGTGGCCCATGGCCTACGCCGCGACATTCGGCCCGCCCTTGTAGGGCCAGAGGTCGCTGCCGCGGATGCAGGCGCGGATGATGCGGATGACGGCGTCCGCCGGCCGCTGGATGTGGGGTCGGGCACGTTCAGAAGCCGCCGATGGCCACGCCGAGCAGGGCGCGCCCAGCCATCAGGACCAAGAAGTTGGGCGCCGCCGCCACCAGCACGCCGGGCAGCAGCATCAGCCCCGTCAGGCCCAGCAGCACGGCGCGACGGTCGGCCCCCGCCGTGAATGACGGGGTGGCCAGGCTCGCCAGCACGGCGAAAAGGTCCGACACGGAGATCGCCTGGCCCGCCGCCCCTTCGGTCAGGCGGAGGTCGGACGCTATCGGCGTCAGGATGCTGACCGGCATGAACTCGGAGGCGATCAGCGTCGACACGCACAGCATCAGCGCCAGCACCGCCCCCCAGCCGCCAGCCGCGTCGCCCCGGTGTCGGGGCGATGCCCCGTCGATGACTTCCGAACTGGTGTCGCCTGCCATGCCCTGTCCCTCCTGACGCTGGGTGCGACACGGCACGGACCGTGAAGGGGGGAGTATGGGGCCGCGGGTTGCCGCCGGTTACCCGGCGCGTCGTTGACGGGGCGATGAGCGATGCTCATCGACCGCCACCTCACAGGCCGAGGGGCCGCATCTCGCGGATCAGGTCAACCAAGAGGCGCAGGCCAGTCGGCAGCTGCCGTCGCCCATTGTAGTAGACGTGGAAGCCCGGCCCGAGTGGGGCCCAGTCGGTCAGCACGACGCGCAGCGCGCCGCGCCCGACCAGCGGCGCGACGCAGGGTTCCGGCGTCGCCAAGCCGTATGCGCAGGCAGCGGTGCGCCAGCAGGTCGTGCGGGTGGCCCGGCACGCCATGCCTCTCCAGGTAGGCGAGCGCCCCTGCAACCACCCACCGGATGTCGCCGGTCAGCCGCTGGGCGACCATGTCCTCCGGGACCGTCTCGCCATACCGGATGCCCGCGTCGGCCCCTTGCGCGAAAGCTGCGGTGCCTGGCGATGGCCGGCAATGCATTGGCCGACACCGGGGAAGGCTGCTCCACCCGCCCCGCGCCCGCCGCGGCCCCGGCCGGGTAGCCCATTATCCCTGGCGAGGCGGCGTGCCTTCGGCGGAGCCGTTCTGTTGCGACGGTGCCCCTGTCCCGTGGATCGACCCATGCACCTGCCCGGAAGCCTCCGCCTCGCGCCCGTCCTGGCGACCCTGCTGCTGTCCCCCGCAGGCGCCCTCGCCCAAGGGGCACCGCCCGGCGCGCCACCCCCGGCGGTGACCACCCAGCCCGTTCGCCTGGGCTCCCTCGCCCCGCAGGCGGAGTTCGTGGGGCGGGTGGAGGCGGTGGCCAGCTTCGAGGCGCGGCCCCGCGTCTCCGGCACCGTGCAGGAGGTGTCGTTCCAGGAAGGCCAGGACGTGGCGGCGGGGCAGCCGCTCTATGTCATCGAGCCAGCACCCTATGAGGCGGCGCGCACCGCGGCGCAGGCAAGGCTGGCCCAGGCCCAGGCCCGGCTGACACAGGCAGCCCAGGCGGCGGAGCGGTCGGAGGCCCTGCGCAGCCGCGGCACGGTCAGCGAGGCGGCGCTGGAGCAGGCCCAGGCCGACCGGGCGGCGGCGGAGGGGGAGGTGCTGGCTGCCAAGGCGCAGTTGCAGCAGGCGGAGCTGGACCTGTCCTATACCCGCATCGCCAGCCCCATCGCCGGCCGCATCGGCGCCACCGCCATCACCGCCGGCAACTATGTGACGCCCCAGACCGGCGTGCTGGCCACCGTGGTGCAGGTGGACCCGATCCGGGTCACCTTCCCTGTCAGCGACCGGCAGGTGTTGCAGGTGATGCAGGACACGGGCGCCCGCACCCCGGCGGAGCTGGCCGACCGCTTCGTGCCCACCCTGAACCTCGCCAACGGCGAGCCCTATGCCCATCCCGGCAAGGTGGAGTTCATCGACAACCGGGTGGACCCGGCCACCGGCACTCTGACCGTCCGCGCCCTGTTCCCCAACCCGGACCGGCTGCTGATCCCCGGCCAGTATGCCAGCGTGCTGGTCCGGCCGGAGAAGGTGGCCCAGACCCCCGTGGTCCCCGTCAGCGCCGTGCAGCAGGACCGGGAAGGGGCTTATGTCCTGGTGCTGGGCCCCGGCAACGTGGCGCAGCAGCGGCGCATCGCCCTGGGCGCCCAGTCCGGCCAGCAGATCGCCGTGGCCAAGGGCCTGCGGGAGGGGGAGGTGATCATCGTCGAGGGCCAGCAGAAGGCCCGCCCCGGCGCCCCCGTCACCCCCATCCCGGCCGCCCAGGCGGCGGCGGGGGCCGACGCGGCCCAGGGCGCCATCCCCGGCAACCGCCCCGCCGGG
>MOEB01000041.1 GCA_001939945.1 Aerophototrophica crusticola
CGATAGGTAGGCGCCCGCCGCGGCGTCGCCGCCGGGGGCCGCCGGCCACTGGCCCATGGTCGCCAGCACGTCCACGAAGCCGCGGACGCGGGCGTCCGCCGCCGGGGCGGCGGCCTGCGCGTCCAAACTGTCCCGGTAACCCATTCCCGTCCCCCAAAGGCTGGCGTCGGCCCCAGGCTAGGGCGCCTCCCGGAGGCGATGGTCCCGATCTTGCTGCCCCGGCACGGTCCCGCGGCGCCGTTCCCCAGGGGCACGCGGCAGACTCTGCCGTGGCCCGGCCAGACCCGTTTCCAGCCTGTGGGAAACGGGTCCAGTACGGCGTCAGGCGTGAGGTGAAGGGGCGGTGTTTTGGCACCAGCAGGAGAGCCGCCATGAAGATGTACCGCGGGACGCTGCCGGCCATGCCCGGCGCGGGCGCCCCCTCCCGCCAGTGCTTGGCCCGCCGCATCGTCCGCCAGGACACGCTGGAGCGCCAGGTCCGCCAAGGGGAGGAAGGCCGCAACGCCGCCGCACCAAGCATACGCCGGCAGTTCACAACCAGCGACGCACGCATAAAACTAGGAAGCCTCTACCCATCACCTCAGTGCTGACGGAGCACTAATCTTTCGTTTTCCTCAATCGCCCCCAGATCGGGGTCCGGGGCAGGCTCCGCCGCATCCGCGGCTTGGCTTACGTGAGCATGGGCCCCCGCGGCGGCAGTTGCCGCCGGAGCGTGTTTACGGTCAGCGTAAACACGCTCTCAGCGCTTCCGCCGCAGCTGTGACACGTCCCGCACTGCCCCCCGGGCCGCGGAGGTGGTCAGGGCGGCATAGGCTTGCAACGCCGCGCTGACGGGCCGCACCCGGTTCTCTGGCTGCCAGGCCGCGTCGCCCCTCGCCTCCATGGCGGCGCGGCGGCGGGCCAGCTCCTCAGGCGCCACGTCCAGGTGGATGACGCGGTTGGGGATGTCGATACGGATGGTGTCCCCCTCCTCCACCAGCCCGATGGTGCCGCCCTCCGCCGCCTCGGGTGAGGCATGGCCGATGGACAGGCCCGACGTCCCGCCGGAGAAGCGTCCGTCGGTGACCAGGGCGCAGGCCTTGCCCAGGCCCTTCGACTTCAGATAGCTGGTGGGGTACAGCATCTCCTGCATGCCGGGGCCGCCCTTCGGCCCCTCATACCGGATCAGCACCACGTCGCCGGCCTGGATGCGGTTGCCCAGGATGGCGGAGACGGCATCATCCTGGCTTTCGAACACCCGGGCGGGGCCGCTGAAGGTGAGGGCGGAGGGGTCCACGCCCGCCGTCTTCACGATGCAGCCTTCCTCCGCCAGGTTGCCGAACAGCACGGCCAGACCGCCGTCGCGGCTAAAGGCGTGGTCCAGGTCGCGGATCACGCCGCCTGACCGGTCCAGGTCCAGCTCCTTGTACCGGCGGGACTGGCTGAAGGCGACCTGGGTCGGGACGCCGCCGGGGCCGGCGCGGAAGAAGGTGTGCACGGTCTCATCGCTTGTCCGCTTCACGTCCCAGCGGTCCAGCGCCCCGGCAAGCGTGCGGGCGTGGACGGTCGGCACGGTCGTGTCGATCAGGCCGGCGCGGTCCAGCTCCCCCAGGATGCCCATGATGCCGCCGGCCCGGTGCACGTCCTCGATATGCACGTTGGCGACGGACGGGGCCACCTTGCAGAGCTGCGGCACCTCCCGCGACAGGCGGTCGATGTCGGCCATGGCGAAGTCCACCCCCGCTTCCTGCGCCGCGGCCAGCAGGTGCAGCACCGTGTTGGTGCTGCCGCCCATGGCGATGTCCAGGGCCATGGCGTTGGCGAAGGCGGTGCGGCTGGCGATGGTGCGCGGCAGGGCGGTGGCGTCGTCCTGGTCGTACCAACGGCGGCACAGCTCCACGACCAGGTGCCCGGCCTGGAGGAACAGCTCTTTCCGGTCGGCATGGGTGGCGACCACCGTGCCGTTGCCGGGCAGGCTCAGGCCCAGGGCCTCTGTCAGGCAGTTCATGGAGTTGGCGGTGAACATGCCGGAGCAGGAGCCGCAGGTGGGGCAGGCGCTGCGCTCAACCGCCTGCACCTCCTCGTCCGTGTAGCGGTCGTCGGCGGCCACCACCATGGCGTCGATCAGGTCCACCGCCTTTTGCTCGCCCCGCAGCAGGACCTTGCCCGCCTCCATCGGCCCGCCGGAGACGAAGACCACGGGGATGTTCAGCCGCAGGGCCGCCATCAGCATGCCGGGCGTGATCTTGTCGCAATTGCTGATGCAGACCAGCGCGTCGGCGCAGTGGGCATTCACCATGTACTCCACCGCGTCGGCGATCAGCTCCCGCGAGGGCAGGCTGTACAGCATGCCCGCATGGCCCATGGCGATGCCGTCATCCACGGCGATGGTGTTGAACTCCTTCGCCACCCCACCCGCGGCCTCCACCGCGCCGGCGACCAGTTGGCCCATGTCCTTCAGGTGGACGTGGCCGGGGACGAACTGGGTGAAGCTGTTGGCGATGGCGACGATGGGCTTGCCGAAGTCGCCCTCCTTCATGCCCGTGGCACGCCACAGCCCGCGGGCGCCCGCCATGTTGCGGCCATGGGTGGAGGTACGGGAACGGAGCTGGGGCAAGACGGGCCTCTTGGCAATCTACGGAAAGGAATGGGCGACGGATTGGATCAGAGATTGCCGGATCGGGCTGGACTGGTGTTATGACATTGCTGCAATGCGGGGCGGCATGGCGGGGTTGGAGCCAGGGAACACGGATGGACACGGATCCGCTTCACGGGACATGGAAGGCTCGATAGAAGCTTGGAATCTCAAATGGACGACGCCCACCCTCCCAGAAAATCTCTAGTACTCTTGTCGAGCCATACCTTTTCTCATACTGAAATACAGCAAGAGAGCTTTACTTATCAGGGTCGCCTGTGAACATAATGCAAAGAACAAGCATGTAAAATAACTGTAGCCTGAAGCTGAATCGAAAAGTTTCAGTACAAAATCAGTGAACAGATAAATGGCAATCACTCCAATAATAAAATCCTGAAGCCAAAAACGCTGCTCAGGTATCCTTCTTGAACGGTTCTCCCTGTTCATAGCCCATAGCAAATGGGATACTTGAAGGACGATGCAGAACACGATAGGTAAAACATTGTAAACTTCTTTAGGCAAATGATCAGTATTCTCTGATGCAGATGATGAGATCCAGAAGATATTCATCCCTATCAGGTCATAGATCAGTACAATCAGAAACGTTAATGCCGCGATTTTTGCTGCTGGATCAGAAAAATCTCTATCAAATAAATCTCTCTCTGTTTTAGGTTCAAAGTTAAGCCTGAAACTGATCATTTCCTTTCTGCCATTTATGAGATAGGCGTCCGACAATCCGTGTTATTCCGTGTAGCCGACGACGCCAGCGTCCGTGTCCGTCCGTGTAAAACTGCACCAACGGCAATCAGGGGCGCGACCTCTCTAGCCGCGCCCCACACAAAGACCGGTTCAGTGCGCCCACTCGTCGAAGAAGTCGTTGCCCTTGTCGTCGGTGACGATGAAGGCGGGGAAGTCCTCGACCTCGATGCGCCAGATGGCTTCCATGCCCAGCTCGGGGAAGGCGATGCATTCCACCTTGCGGATGCAGTCCTGGGCCAGCCGGGCCGCGGCACCGCCGATGGAGCCCAGGTAGAAGCCGCCATGCTTCTTGCAGGCTTCCTTCACCGCCGGGCTGCGGTTGCCCTTGGCCAGCATGACGAAGCTGCCGCCCGCCGCCTGGAACTGGTCCACGAAGCTGTCCATGCGCCCGGCCGTGGTAGGGCCGAAGCTGCCGGAGGCGTAGCCGGTGGGGGTCTTGGCCGGGCCGGCATAGTAGATGGGGTGGTTCTTGAAGTAGTCGGGCAGGCCCTGCCCCTCTTCCAGCGCCGCCCGCAGCTTGGCATGGGCGGAATCCCGGGCCACGATCAGCGGGCCGGTCAGGGACACGCGGGTGCGGATCGGGTACTGGCTGAGGGTGCGGCGGATTTCCTCCATCGGCCGGGTCAGGTCGATGCGCACCACTTCCCCGGACAGGTCACCCTCCTGCACCTCCGGCAGGAAGCGGGCGGGGTCGCGCTCCAGCTCCTCCAGGTAGATGCCATCCTTGGTGATCTTGGCCAGCGCCTGGCGGTCGGCGGAGCAGGAGACGCCGATGCCGATGGGCAGGCTGGCGCCGTGGCGGGGCAGGCGGATCACCCGCACGTCGTGGCAGAAATACTTGCCGCCGAACTGGGCGCCGATGCCCAGGCCCTGGGCCAGCACATGGACCTGCGCCTCCATCTCCAGGTCGCGGTAGGCGTGGCCGCTGTCGGAGCCCTGCGTGGGCAGGCCGTCATAGTAGCGGGCGGAGGCCAGCTTGACCGTCTTCAGGTTCTGCTCCGCGCTCAAGCCCCCGATCACCACCGCCAGATGGTAGGGCGGGCAGGCTGACGTACCGAGGGAGGCGATCTTGTCCTTCAGGAAAGGCACCAGCCGGTCCGGCGCCAACACCGACGGCGTCGCCTGGAACAGGAAGGTCTTGTTGGCCGACCCGCCGCCCTTGGCCATGAACAGGAACTTGTAGGCGTCGTCCCCGTCGGCGAAGATCTCGATCTGGCCGGGCAGGTTGGTGCGGGTGTTCTTTTCCTCGAACATGGAGAGCGGCGCCACCTGGCTGTAGCGCAGGTTCCGCTTCTGGTAGGCGTCCAGGATGCCGCCGGACAGGGCCGTTTCATCGGCCCCCTTGGTCCAGACCCGCCGGCCCTTCTTGCCCATGACGATGGCCGTGCCCGTGTCCTGGCACATGGGCAGCACACCGCCCGCGGCGATGCCGGCGTTTTTAAGAAGATCGAGCGCCACGAACCTGTCGTTTGATGATGCTTCCGGATCCGCCAGGATGGCGCGGAGCTGGGCCAAGTGGCCGGGGCGCAGCAGGTGGTTGATGTCGATGAAGGCCTGCTCCGCCAACAGCCGCAGCCCCTCCGGCTCCACCTTCAGGATCGTCTCCCCCTCGAACTCGGCGGTGGAGACGTAATCGCTGGTGAGCTTGCGATAGGGGGTGGTGTCGGGGCCGAGGGGGAACAGGCTGAAACCGCTGTCCTGCGCCATGGTGCCGTTTCTTTCGCTGGGGGACGCCAAACCTGCGGCTTCATACAAAGTTCGGCGCGCGAAGGCGAGGGGGCAGGTTGTCTCGGACGCCCAGGATCGGGCGCAGGAACCCAGGGTTGAGGATGGTTGACAGGCGGCGGTCGGGAGCCCATTCTCTATGTATCGTTCGAACTGCTCATCGGTTTCTCCGATGCGTACCACCCCCCAGGCTATGCTACGGCCTGGGGGGTTCTTTTTTGGGGGACGGAGGGGGGCCGCCGGCCCGGCCCCAACCCCCTGCTGCTCAAAGCATGACCAGCAGGGCCACCGCAGCCACCAGCAACTGCGCGAACGCGATTGCCAGCGCATACCGTTCGAATCTACTCAACCAGATTCCTCCTTTCTGCCCCCTGATTGGGCCCTGGGGACCGGGGTTGCCCCCGGTTGCTACCCCCGTCGGCCCGCAGCCCCGTCTGCGACCCGGGCCGGTCGGGACCCGTTCGCCGGACTGGCCGGTTTGCCCGGCTCCATCCGGCGCGATCACACGGCAGGCTGGCAGGGCGGGCTTATCATACATGTCATGCTAGTATAGGGAATGTGCGGAGTTCGTTCAGTCTCATATCCGTCCTGCGGGGTCGATCCCAAAGGCGGAAGGTTCGCAGAGGGGGAGGAGGCATGCGCGACGCTGACGCGGTGATCCGCACGGCGACCCTCGCCGACGCCGCGCCCCTGTTCGAGCTGCACCAGCAATCCGTGCGCGCCTTCTGCGCCGGGGCCTATTCCCCGGCAAACCTGGGCGCCTGGTTCCACGACCGCACGCCGGACATCTACCGGCCTTGGCTGGAAGAGGGGCGGGTCTGGCTGGCGGAGAGCGGGGGAGGGCTGGTCGGCTTCTGCGGTGCGGTCCCGGGGGAGGTCACGCTGCTCTACATCCGGCCGGACCAAGCGGGCCGCGGCTTGGGCACGCGGCTGTTCCACCATGCCTGCGCCCAGGCGGCGGTCGGATATGAAGGGCCGCTGGCGGTCACGGCCCTGCTGAACGCGGCTTCCTTCTATGAGCGCCATGGGTTCGTGGCCGTGGGCGAGTCCCATTTCACCCGCGGGGACCCGCTCCTTTATTACCGGACCATCAAGATGCTACGGCCCCCGCCCTAACCCGCCGACACCACCGCGTCACGGTTGACCTCCACACCGGTGTCTAGGCGCAGCAGGGTCTCGCCGGCGTCGCGGCGGACACGCTTCACCAGGGCATCGAAGGTGACGGTACTGTCCAGGGCCTTGCCGGCCGCGTTCACGACGCCGATGTCCAGCACATACGGCCCATCGGGCATGGCCGTGCCGTCGGCAGCCTTGCCGTCCCAGGTGAAGGTCTTGGTGCCCGGTGACGCTTGCACGGGTACCGTGCGAACCAGCCGCCCCTGGTCGTCCAGGATGCGGACCTCCACCGCCGCGGCCCCGTCGGGCACGGTGTAGCGGGCGGTGAGCTTGCCGTCCTTCAGGCCGACCGTGTTGCCCTCGATCTCCACCTGCTTGCCCAGGTAGGCCAGGTCCAGCCGGTCGCTGCTGGCCCGCAGTTCCTGGAGCACGTCGGCAAGCTTGCCGTTGGACTGCACCGCCTGCTCGACGGAGGAGAACTGGGCGAGCTGGCTGACCCATTGGGTCGCGTCCACCGGGGCCATGGGGTCCTGGTTGGCGAGCTGGGCGGTCAGCAGCTTCAGGAAGCTCTGCGTGTCCGTGGTCAGCCGGGCCTGCGCGGCCTGGGAAGCGGCATCGCCCAGGGTGGTGGGGGTGACGGTGGTCATGGGCGGTTTCCCTTTCAGACCTGGATATCGACAAGCCCGTCCAACCTGCGGGCGATGGGGGCAAGGGGGCCGGGCTCCACCTCGGCTTGGTCGAGTCGGTAGGCGCGGCCACCCTGGGGCGATGGCTGCTGTCCCGGCTGGTCCTGGCGCGGGGCGTCGCGGAGGGAGAACTGCAACCCGTCGGGCTGGAGCTTCAGCCCGCCCTGCTCCAGCGCCCGCTCCATGCCGCGGGCATCGCGCTGGAGCAGGTCCAGGGTGGACTGCCGGTCGGCGGCCACCAGGGCGTTGACCTTGCCGTCCTGCACCTCGATCCGCACCTCCACCCGGCCCAGTTCCTCCGGCGTCAGGCGGAGGGTCAGGGTGGTGGGGCGGCCTTCCGCCAGGGCAGGTTCAAGCTTGGCCATCACTTGGGCGCTGGGGGGCGGGGGGCTCGCGGGGGCGGGGCGGTGGGGGGCATGGATGGCCTCCCCACCCGGCGCGGCTGGGATGGCAGCAGCACCGGAACCGGCCGGCAGGACGGTGGCCAGCGGCTCCGCCCCACCTTCCTTCTTCGTCGGCGCCACCATGACGGGCGCGGGGCGCGCCGGGTCCGCGGCAGGCGCTTGCAGGACGGGCTTCCCGGGACGGGCCGCCGCGGGGGGTGCTGCCGGGGCGGCCGTCTCCGCCGCCACGGCGGGACTGGCCACAGGGAGGCCGCCGGCAGCCGAAGGCCCGGTCGTCGGCGCAGCTGCCGGCAGGGTGCCGGCCCCCGCGGGCACGCCCCCGGCAAGCGGCTTTGGGACCTGGGCCGCGCCAGCCGGATCACCGGGGTCCGGCGGCTGGACAGTGACGGGCACCGGGAGCTGGTCACCTTGCGCTGGAGCGGTCCCGACCGTCCCCGGGGCAGCCGTGGGCATGATGGCGGGACCGGGCACCGCCGCTTGCTGCTGCCCTGGGGCCGGCGGGACCGGGCCGGCCGCCAGGGCCGTACCCGCCGGCACCGGCACCTCCACCGGCTGCACCGGCAAGGGAAGCTGCACCACGGCGGCCACCAACCCCGGGTCCCCGTTGGGCGGCGCCTGCCTGACCGGGCGGCGCTGCGGCGGGGCCGGGGCATCTTCGGTCGCTGGAGGCTGATCCCCGGTCACCAGGGCCTCGAAGCGCGCGGGCGCCGGCGACGCGGCGTCGCGCCCGGGGCGGGCGGGGGCCGGGTCCGCCGGGGCGGGCGGCAGTATGGGGAGGTCGGCGATCATGCGGGGTCCCGTCGGCTTCTCAGGCCCCCACCCTAGCCGCCGCTCTTTAAGCCGGGTTTTAAGCGGCCCCTGGCCCCCATCGCTGCATGAAACCAGCTTTAACCCGGCCATGGCAGGGTTGGCCCCAAGTCCACCGGAGCCCGTACCCATGCCCCCTGCCCCGCTGACCGCCCGCCGCGCCCAGGTGCTGGAGAGCTGCCGCCAGGCCGTGGCCGGCTGTGACGAGGCCACCCTGGCAAGGCTGGGCCACCTGTTGGACACCATCGCCGGGGGCGCGTCGCTGGAGGGTTACAGCCTGTCCGCCTGCCCGTCGCATCCCCTGCCCGACCGCGCGGCCCGCTTGCTGGCCTTGCTGGACCCCGCCATGGGCCAGGCCTGAGGGACCTCAGGCCCAGGGGCTGCGTCCCGGGCGCACCAGCACGTCGGGAAGGATGACCGTGCAGCACAGGCCCGCCGGGTCCCACACCCGCTCCAGGCTGCCGGCCGGTTGCAGCCGCACCAGCCGTTCCAGCAGCACGCTGCCGAAACCACGCCGCCCCGGTCCCGCCAGTCCAGGACCAAACCCGTGCCGGGCTCCTGGGATGTCCGGCAGGGCGTCGGCCAACCCGCGGGCATCGGCACCGGCCCACTTGGCCAAGCCCCCCAGTTCCCGGTTCGGCTCCGTCGATCCCGTCATGCCGGCTCCGGGCACCCCTTACAGCCCAAAATTGCATCTCACCGTATGGGGTGGCGGGAGACCTGTCCACTTGGCCTAGGGGATGAGGAAGCGGCCGAACGCCCGGGGCCCGTCCCCGGTGGGCAGGCGGGCGGCGACGCTGTCGTTCCCTGTGTCCACCACGGCCAGGATATTGTCGAACCAGCAGGCGACATAAACCCTGTCCCCTGCCGGGTCGGCGGCGATGCCCTCCGGGTACTCCCCCACCGGGATGGTGGCGGTGACGGACAGGGTCGCCGTGTCCACCACCGACAGGCTGTTGCCCTGCTGGTTGGTGACATAGGCCTTGGCCCCGTCCGGGGTGACGGCGGCGGCATAGGGATGGGAGCCCACCTTGACCCGGCCCACCTCCACCCGACGCTCCAGGTCAATGACGGACAGGTCGTCGCTTTCCACGTTGGCCACATAGGCCCGGCGCGCCTCCGGGTCCACGCCGATGCCGAAGGGGTGCCGACCCACCGGGATGGTGGCGGCGACGGACAGGCTTTCCAGGTCCACCAGCGCCACCTGGTCGGCATCGCGCACGGCCACCAGCGCCTGGCGCCCGCCGGGCAGCAGCGTCACCCCTGCGGGCACGGGCCCCAGGGGGACGCTGCCCAGGGTGGCCAGCGTGTCACCGTCCAGCACCAGCAGCCGGTTGCCATACCAGTCCGCCACATAGGCGCGGCGCCCGTCCGGATCCGTGTCGATGCCGACGGCCCCCTGGCCCACGGCCACCCGCGCCGCGAGGCTCCCCGTGGAGGGGTCGAGGCGCGCCACCTCCCCGCTGCCGGGACAGGTGACGAAGACCCGCCCGCCCGCGGGCGCCACGGCGATGCCGGCCGGTTCCCGGCAGACGGGATGGGTGGCCAGGACCTTGCCCGCGGCGGTGTCCAGCCGGGTGACGCTGCTGTCCCCCTGGTTGGTCACCCAGGCCTCCGCCCCCGCGGCCGGCCCGGCCAGCAGCACCGCCGCCAGCAGGGCCGGGAAGACGCGGCGCACCGGCCTATTTCTCCGCCAGCGCCTTCAGGTTGGCGAGGCCAGCCTGGTAGACGGCCTTCACGGCCTTCTCCGCCGCCTCGTCATTGTACTTCTCCGGCGGGTCGTTGTTCATGTAGCCCCGGTAGAAGGCGCCGCGCCATTCCGCCACGGACCCGCCGCCGCCCTCCTTGGCCTTCACCGTCAGGGTGCTGGAATAGTTGGCCACCGGCAGCACGTCGATGTTCACGTCGGTGATGCGGTAGAAATAGCTCATGCCGGCCGCGTCATAGCGCTCCAGCATCTCCTTGATCTCACCGCCGCCCTTCAGCTTCAGGGTCCGGGTGGCTTTGTTGGGCTCGTTGCCGCCCTGGGCCTCGGTCTTCTCCACGGCCGGGTGCCAGCCCATGTTCCCGAAATCCTTGACGATGGCCCAGACCTTCTCTGGCGGGGCGTTGATCTCCACCGTCTCCGCCACCTTGCGGCGGGTGGGGCCATGGGCCTCCGCCGCCAGGGGTGCCAGGGCAAGGCCGACGGCAAGGGCATAACAGAGTGGACGCACCTGGAAACCTCCCCAAATCCCGGCCGCCCGGCGGCGGCTCTCGCCGGCCCGTCGCTGGGCCTGCTTCTTACCCCGCCGAGGATAAGGAACGGTGCCCCCGGTGCAAGTGTGGTCATTCGCTCCCAGAACTTTTCCGTCCGGGGTACTGCTGTGGGGGCGGGGCGAGGCTGTCACAAACGCTTCACCCCATGAACCGTTCGTCATACGGGACGAATGCGGCGGGGCGGGTCTATCCTTCCTGCCGTTCCCGGGGCCAGGCCCCGGCCGCCCCCAACCCGAGGAGGTCCCCATGACCGTGGACGTGAAGTACTGGACCGAGGCCACCGCGACCGGCGGCCGCGATGGCCGTTCCCGCACCGCCGACGGCACCCTGGACGTGAAGCTGGCCGTGCCGAAGGAGATGGGCGGCCCCGGCGGGGAGGGCACCAATCCCGAGCAGCTGTTCGCCACGGGCTATTCCGCCTGCTTCCTGGGCGCCATGAAGTTCGTGGCCAACCAGGAGAAGGTCCGCGTGCCGCCGGAGACGACGGTCACCGCCAAGGTGGGCATCGGCCCCCGGTCAGAGGGCGGGTTCGGCATCGAGGTGGGCCTGACCATCAGCCTGCCTGGGCTGGAGCGGCAGGCGGCGGAAGACCTGGTGCACAAGGCCCACCAGGTCTGCCCCTATTCCAACGCGACCCGCAACAATGTGGACGTCAAGCTGACCGTCGCCTGACCCGGACATGGGGGGCGCTCCTGGCGGGGCGCCCCCCGCAGGGTTTCGTAGCCCCGGTACCCGCGAATCGGGAAAGCACCACCACCCTGATGCACACTGGACTGACTAATATAAATAGGCACCAGGGCATATACCTTTGCTGATATCGTATCGTAATTATAAGACTATCAAATTACCCAGCAATCCCTTTCTAATACCTAAGAGCAAATAGTTGCGTGTTTGCAAGGACACACTTCGCGGCTTCCTGACGATTTCTCGTTTGTGAACATTGCGTAACCGCTCTTCTACATTCCAACACTCGCCCCAGGGACGCATGGACGTCCTGCCGACCAAAAATGCGAACAGGGGTGGGGATGTTTTTCGATCACATGAGGGGCCGGGTGGCCCGAGGCGCGCTGCTGTCCGGCGCCGCCCTGGCAGTCCTGGCCGCACCGCCGGCCATGGCGCAACAGGGGACCGCCGGGCCGGGGACCGAGGCAGCCGCGCTTGAGGAGATCATCGTCACGGGCTCACGCATCCGCCGCCCGAACATCGAGTCCGCGGTGCCGGTCACGTCCGTGGGCGCGGAGGAGTTCTCGGCCACCGGTGAGGTGTCCGTCGGCGACATCCTGAACGACCTGCCGGCCCTGCGCTCCACCTTCAGCTCGTCCAACTCCACCCGGTTCATCGGCACCGCCGGCCTGAACCTGCTGGACCTGCGCGGCCTGGGCACCAGCCGCACCCTGGTGCTGCAGAACGGCCGCCGCCACGTGGGCGCGCTGGAGGGCAGCAACGAGGTCGACGTCAACATGATCCCCACCGACCTGATCGAGCGGGTCGACGTGGTGACGGGCGGCAGCTCGGCGGTTTACGGTTCCGACGCCGTGGCCGGCGTGGTGAACTTCATCCTGAAGGATGATTTCGAGGGCGTGCAGATCCGCGCCCAGAACGGCATCAGCAAGGAAGGCGACGCCAACGCCTATTTCGTCAGCGCAACGGCGGGCAAGAACTTCGACAACGGCAAGGGCAACCTCGCCCTGTCCATGGAGCACGCCCGCCAGGACGACTTCCGGTTTGAGGACCGCAACTGGGGCGCCCGCCGCCGCCTGTTCGTCATCAGCGAGCCGACGGCCGGTGAGGCCGGAGGCAGCGATGGCATCCCCGACCGCCTGTTCTACAACGACGTCCGCAGCGTGCTGATCAGCGAGGGCGGCACCGTGGTGGCGAGCTGCCCGTCAACCCTGGACCCGGCCAGCGCCGCCTTCCAGCTCCGCTGCAAGCCCAAGGCCTCCCCCTCCGACCCGAACGTGGCCCGCATCTTCCGGTTCCGCCCCGACGGCACGGTCTCCGAGGCGGATTACGGCAGCATCGACCTGCGCCCGAACGCCAACAACACCAACGGCGGTGACGGCTCCACCCTGCGGCGCTACGGCCAGCTGCAGCCGCAGATCGAGCGCACCTCCATCAACCTGCTGGCCAAGTACGAGATCAACCCGGCCTTCGTGCCCTTCTTCGAGGGCAAGTACGTCCGCAACGACGTCATCCAGGAGTCCAGCCCCAGCTTCGACCAGGGCACCCTGGTGGTCAGCATCGACAACCCGTTCCTGACCCAGCAGGCCCGCGACTTCCTGACCCCGCGCCTTACCGCCGCCCAGTTGGCCAACGGCTTCGCGGTGAACCGGAACAACCTGGACCTGGGCATCCGCAGCGAGGATATCGAGCGCACCACCTACCGGGCCGTGGTGGGCGTGCGGGGCGACTTCAACGACGACTGGAGCTATGAGGTCGCGGCGAACTATGGCCGGTACGAGAAGACCAACTTCTCCAGCGGCAACCGCATCGAGCAGCGCTTCCAGTTCGCCACCGATGCCGTGCGCGACCCGGCCACGGGGCAGATCGTCTGCCGCGTGACCATCGACCCGGCCGCCCGGGTGGCCATCGACCCCTCGCTGGAGCAGTACTTGGCCGGCGACGTGGCGGGCTGCGTGCCGCTGAACCCGTTCGGCGAGAACGCGTTGAGCCAGGAAGCCCGCGACTACGTCATGACCACCAGCCGGTCGGACGGCAAGCAGGAGCAGTTCGTCGCCAGCGGCTTCGTCACCGGCGACCTGTCCCAGCTGTTCGAGCTGCCTGCCGGCCCCATCGGCTTCGCGGTGGGTGCCGAGTACCGGCGCCAGACCTCCTATGAGGAGTATGACGAGCTGGTCCGCTCGGGTGCCACCTTCCTGAACGCCATCCCCATCTTCGACCCGCCGGCATTCGAGGTGAAGGAGGCCTTTGGCGAGCTGAACATCCCGCTGCTGAAGGACCTGCCCTTCGCGCAGGAGCTGACCGGCCAGGTGGCCGGCCGCGTGTCCGACTACAAGGGCGCCACCGGTACCGTCATCGCCTGGAACGCCGGCCTGACCTATGCCCCGATCGATGACATCCGTTTCCGCGGCAACTACTCCAAGTCGGTGCGCGCGCCCGACCAGTCGGAGCTGTACTCCGCCGCGTCGCAGAACTTCGCCACCGTCAACGACCCTTGCGACGTGAACTTCATCAGCTCCGGCTCGCCGAACCGCGCCGCGAACTGCGCCGCGGCCGGCATCCCTGCCGGGTTCATAAACCAGTCCGCCCGCCAGCAGACGCAGGAGATCCTGTCCGGCGGCAACCCGGGCCTGAAGGAGGAGACGTCCAAGTCCTGGACCATCGGCGGCGTGCTGACCCCCACCTTCGCGCCGGGGCTGTCCATCACCGTCGACTATTTCGACATCAAGGTGGACGACGTCATCGCCTCGGTGACGGCGCAGCAGATCGTGGACCAGTGCTATGACCTGCAGGGCCTGGACAACGCCTTCTGCGCCCTGATCCAGCGCCGGCCGGCGGGCAGCGTCGACCCGCGCACGGGCGAGGCGAACGCGTTCTTCTTCGTGCCGGGCGGCATCCTGCAATCCTCGCTGAACTTCGCCAAGCGCACGGCGAAGGGCGTGGACATGGAAGCCAACTACACCACCGACCTGGGCGACTTCGGCGACCTGAACCTGAACGGGATCGCCACCTATGTGAAGGAGCGCAACAACTACCCGGACGTCACGGACCCGGGCTTCGTCGACCAGATCCTGTACGAGCTGGGCGACCCGCGTTGGACGGCCAGCTTCTCCGCCACGTGGCGGTATGAGGGCTTCACACTCGGCTACCAGCTCCAGTACATCGGCAAGCAGGCCATCTCCCCGTCCATCGAGGCTATCCGCTCCGTCCAGGGCCGCCCCCCGACCAACGCCGACTATGCGGACCGGGAGTTCTACCCGGATGTGTTCTACCACGACATCCGCCTGGCCTATGACGTGACGGAGCAGGTGAACCTGTACTTCGGCGTCGACAACGTGTTCGACCGCAAGCCGCCGCTGGACATCACCGGCGTCGGCGAGTTCTCCGGCATCTTTGAGAACAAGGGCCAGTACTTCTACGCCGGCGTCATCGCCAAGTTCTAAGGCACCGCCAGGCACTTGAGACCGGGCCGGCTCCCCCTGGGGGCCGGCCCTTCTTCGTTCAGGGGAGGTAGCCGAGGTCGGCCACCAGCCGCGGGATCTCCTCCTTCATCGTGAAGAAGCCCCGGGTGGCGTGCGGCCAGCACGCCAGGTCATGGGCCCGCGGCACCCGGCAAAGGGTGATCCCGTGTCGGGCAAGCCGGGGTTCCAGCGCGGCCAGCGCATCGGCCGTCCCGCCCACGGGGGCATGGGGCGTCACCACCTGCCGCAGCCCCGCCGACCTGGCCCAGTCCACCACGGCCTCCAGGCTTTCCGGCCGGGCGGGCTCCAACCCCAGCAACGCGCCCGCCCGTGCGGCCAAGTCACCCAACGCGGCATCCACCCAGGTGATGACCTTGTCCCCCCCGGCCTGCGCCGGGGCCAGCCGCGTCACCGCCAGGGACTTCAGGCCCCGCGGCAGGTCGAGCCCCACTTCCGGCGCCATGTCCTCCCCATGCAGCAGCAACCCCGTGGGCACCCCGTCCAGGGGCCGGACCGGTGTCGGCAGCGGCGCGGGCCGTGGGGGTTCCGGCCCCTCCAGCGGTTCGGCCCGCGTCGCCAACCCCTGCGGGTCGAAGCGGCCACCGGTGTAGTGGCGGATGTTCCAAGGGCGGGCCAGGTAGGTCTTGCCGCGGGTCTGCAAACCGGCCACCCAGCGCCAGGACAGGGTGTTGCTGGCAGGGTCGCCGTCCAGCAGGTGGGTCATGAACAGGTCCGCCCCCAGTTCCCACGGCAGGCGCAGGGTGAACACCCAGATGCTGGCGAACCACATGCGGGCGTGGTTGTGCAGGTAGCCTTGTGTCTCCAGCTCAGCCACCCAGGCGTCGAAGCAGTCGATCCCCGTCCGCCCGGCCACCGCTTGGTCATGGGCGCGGGCCAGACCCCCTACCCGTTCCAACCTGTCCCGGGCCGCCACCAAGCCCGCCCCGTAGTCCGCCCAGACCGCGGGCCGCATCTCCAGCCAACCTTTCCAATAGGTGCGCCAGAGCTGTTCCTGCACGAACTTCCCGGCCTCCAACGGCCCGTGCAGCGCAAGGGCCGCGGCCACGACTTCCCCCTCCGTCACCAGCCGGCGGCGGACATAGGGGGACAGCAGGGAGACGTTGGAGCGGTCCCCCGGGCCGTGGTCGAAGTTCCGGCAGGCGGCATAGGCCGTCCCGGCATGGGGCAGGAAGTCGGAAAGGCGGGTCATGCCGGCGGCGCGGCTGGGCGGGAAACTCTGCATGGCCGGAAAGGGTGGGTCGGGTGGGCCGGCCGGCAAGGGGCTTGCCGCACCGCAACAAAGCGCTTAATAAATCTTTTCTATCGCAAGACAAGGAAAGACGATCCAACAATATTGGTCCTCCTGTCCCAAATGGTGCTTGGCGCCGGGACTGTCACCATGCCAGGATAACCCAACGGAAGGGCGTGGATTGCGCTTCCGAGAGGACCGGCCCGTCATCCCTCGGCCAAAAAAACAGCCGACCGATGCTCGCCGGACAGCAAAGCGGACCGACCGGACCGGACCCTCGCCATGGGGGTGCCGAACGAGGCGGTGTGCCCGAGCGACAGGGGAGGACAGCACGCATGTTCTGGAACAAGAAATCGACCACGGTGAGCGAGAGCAACATCCACATCCACCCGGCGGTGGACCATGGGGTGAAGCCCGGCGAACCGAACTTCGCCGGCGGCACCTTGCGCTGCCAATGCACCACCAACCCGGTGGAGGTGGCGGTTTCCGCCAACACCGCGCACAACCATGTCTGCGGCTGCACCAAATGCTGGAAGCCCGCGGGCGCGGTCTTCTCCCAGATCGCGGTGGTGTCCAAGGACAAGGTCCGGGTCACCGCCAATGCCGACAAGCTGGCCGTGGTGGACCCCGCTGCCGCCATCCAGCGCCATGCCTGCAAGGGCTGCGGCGTGCACATGTACGGGCGGATCGAGAACACGGCCCACCCCTTCTACGGGCTGGACTTCGTCCATACCGAGCTGTCGCCCCAGAAGGGCTGGAGCGCGCCGGAGTTCGCGGCCTTCGTTTCCTCGATCATCGAGTCCGGCTACCCGCCGTCCGGCATGGGCGCCGTGCGGGCCCGGCTGAAGGAGCTGGGGCTGGAGCCCTATGACGCCCTGTCCCCGCCCCTGATGGACGCCATCGCCACCCACACGGCCAAGGCCAAGGGCGTGCTGGCGGCCTAACGATCCCATTGGGGGAGAAGCGGTAGACGCCCCGGCCGTTCACGCGGCCGGGGCGTTTGCTATGCTGGCGACAGGCAGAGCCCCGGAGGAACCCCCATGCGCACCGTGACCCTGACCGACGGCACCCCCGTCCCCGCCCTGGGGCTGGGTACCTGGATGATGGGCGACAGGCCAGCCGACAGAAGGGCGGAGGTGGAGGCCCTGCGCGCCGGCCTCGACGCTGGCATGACCCTGGTGGACACGGCGGAGATGTATGGCGACGGCCGCTCGGAGGAGCTGGTGGGGGAGGCCATCGGCGGCCGGCGGGGGGAGGTCTTCCTGGTCAGCAAGGTGCTGCCCAGCAACGCCAGCCGGGATGGCGTGCAGCGTGCCTGCGAGCGCACCCTGAAACGCCTGGGCACCGACTGCCTGGACCTTTACCTGCTGCACTGGCGCGGCGGCGTGCCCCTGGCGGAGACGGTGGCCGGGTTCGAGGCGCTGCTGGCCGCCGGCAAGATCCGCCGCTGGGGTGTCTCCAACTTCGACGTGGCGGATCTGGAGGAGCTGGCGGGGGTGACCGACCTGAAGGCCTGTGCCGCCAACCAGGTGCTTTACAACCCGGAGCACCGTGGCATCGAGTTCGACCTGATCCCCTGGCAGGCCCGGCACGGCCTGCCCGTCATGGCCTACAGCCCCATCGGCCAGGGCGGCGCCCTGCTGCGCTCCCCCGCCCTGGCCGCGGTCGCAAAGCGGCACGACGCCACCCCGGCCCAGGTGGCCCTGGCCTGGGCCTTGCGCCACCCACACCTGTTCGCCATCCCCAAGACGGGCAATGCCGCCCGCGCGCGGGAGAACGCGGCGGCGGCCGCCCTCACCCTGGGGGCGGAGGACTGGGCGGAGATCGACGCCGCCTATCCCCCGCCCCGCCGCAAGCGTGACCTAGCGATGATCTAGGGGCCTCAGCGGCTACCCGGCTGGCCCTGCTGCCCCTGCTGCAACCCGCGCTCCAACTGCCGGAACAGGCCGGTGGCCAGGTCGCCGGGTTGGCCCTCGGCGCGGGTGTCGGAGCGTTCCAGGTCGGCCAGGAGCTGGCGGGACGGGCGGCCCGTCACCTCCATGCCCCGCTGGCGCTGGTACTGCTCGATGGCGGCGGAGGATTGCTGGTCCAGGCGCCCGTCCACCTCGCCCACCTCATAGCCCTTGTCGCGCAGCAGCAGCTCCGTCCGTTCCGCCATGTCACGGCTGCCGCTGTCATCGCGATAGCCGCGGTCGTCCTCCGCACTGCGGGTGCCGCGACCCTGGTCCTGCCCCTGCAGGCTGGCCAGGAGCTGGCGGCTGGGCTCACCGGTGACCCGCATGCCGTTGTCCCGCTGGTAGGCGCGGATGGCGGACTGGGTCTCGCTGTTCATCTGGCCGGTGATCTCGGAGATGGGATAGCCCCGGTTGCGCAGCCCGTACTGCAGGTCGGCCACCGTGTCCCGGTCCAGCGTGCCGCTGCCGCGGTCCTGGTTGCCGGCATAGCTCCTGTCCTCCTGGAGGCGGGCGTAGAGCTGGGACGAGGGCTCGCCCGTCACCGGCAGGTTGTTGTCGCGCTCATAGGCGCGGATCGCCGCCTCGGTCCCCGGACCCATGCGGCCGTCGGTGCTGCCGGGGTCGTAGCCCGCCCGGGCCAGGGCCCGTTGCAGGTCGGCGATGCGGCTGTCGCCGCTTTCCTGGCCGAGGATGGAGCGGGCCCGGTCACCCCAGTTGATGCCGCTGTCGGAGGATTGGGCCTGCGCTCCCAGCGTGGTGCCGGCCAGCAGGGCAAGGCCGAGGAATGTGCTGCGGATCATGGAAGCCACCGCGTGTCTGTTGCCGATTGGACTTGGCAACAGGAGGTGGCGGGGTGGGTTCCCCCCTGGGGCGAGGCGCGGCCCCAAGCCCGACAAAGGTCCCAGGCAGCCACCCCGTCAACGTGAAAGGCCCGGCGGGGGGTCCCCGCCGGGCCTGCATCACTAACCCGTCACCGCCGCTCAGCGGTCGCCGCTGGTCCCGGTGGGGCCTTCCGGCGTGTTCTGCGACTGGGTGTTGGCACCGGTGCTGCTGCTGCCCGTCGTGCCCGCGGCGGGAGGCTGGGAGGTGCTGCCGGACATGCCGGTGTCGCTGCTACCGCCCATGCTGCCCGACGAGGAGCCGCCGCCCAAGCCCACCTCGGGCTCCGCACCCGGCTCGCCCGTGGCGGAAGCCGCCATGAAGGCGCTCTGGTCGATGCCCAGCGCGGTGATGACATCGGGGCTCAGGTCACCCTGGGCGGACTGCATGCCCTGGGCCTGCTGGAACTCCTTCAGGGCCGCCTTGGTGTTCGGTCCCCAGACACCGTCCACGGTGACCTGCTGGCCCTTGTCGGACAGCGCCTGCTGGACCTGCTTCACCTGGTCCTGGGTCAGGTTGGACGGCTTCATCTTGCCCGCGGAAGCGGTGCTTTCCGTGCCGGCCATGTCGCTGCTGGCGGACTGGGCCAGAGCCACCGGGGCGGAGAAGAGCATCGCGGCGGCCGCGGCGGCGGCCAGCATGTTCGCCTTCATGGGAGTCTTCCCTTGGCTGTTGTCGGTTGTGGGGCCCAACAGCCTTTCCCGGCAGGAATCACGGCCCGACTCCGCGAAGGCCGCAAAAGTCACGAAAAGGCCCCAATTTCAGCAGCTTGAGAGAAGCTGGCCATCCCAGCCCGATGGGGACCGACGCCCCGGGGCAATACCCGGACACGCCACGTCCGGGAAGGCCCCCCGTCAGGACAAGGCCTTCCTCTGCCCCCCGCCGCGCAGCCGTCGCCCATAAGCCAGCGCCCCATACCCGGACAGCAGCACCAGCCCCACCCCGAATAGCGCCACCGCCAGCCGGTATGCCAGACCCCCCACCCGTCCGGAATGCAGGGGATAGGCGGTGTTCAGGATTTGGAACCCGGCCGGCAGGGTCGTGGCGTCCAGGGTTGCCAGCACGGCGCCTGACGCGTCTACGCGCAGAGTTGTCCGTCCGTTCGGGTGCCATTCCGCCGGCTGCCGCAGGCGCAGCTCCACGGCGGCGTTCTTGGCCGTGGGCCAGATGGCGAAGCGGATGGTGGCGTCGGGGAAGCGCTGCCACGCGGCGCCGAACACCGCTTCCCAGGCGATGGGCGCGGGCTCCGCCGCCGCGTCGGGCTTGGGCGGCGGGGGTACCGCGGGCATGGGACCGGACGCCCAGGCCGCCACGGCCCGGCTGCTCTCCGGGAAGGTCAGCGCCACCCCCGTTACCGCTACCAGCAGCAGCGGCAGCGCCAAGGCCAAGCCCAGGTCCCGGTGCGCGGTGATCAGGGCGGCCCGCCGCGGGTTCTTCGGCCAGACCCGGCACTTGAACTGGCCCCAGGTGGCGGAGGCCAGCACCACGCCGACCACCAGCATCACCACCAGCGCCAAGCCGACGAAGCCGATGGCCTTCAGCCCCACATCGTCCAGCAGCAACCGGTGGTGCAGGTCGAACAGCCACTCCATGAACCGGCCGTTCTCTTCCCACCGGTCCAGCAGCGCGCCCGTCCGCGGGTCCAGAAGGGCGCCGCCCCCGTCGGTCAAGAACACTTGGTCCAGCGGCAGCCGGTCCGTGGCGAAACGCACCAGCCGCACCTCCCCCGGCAGGGCAGCCGCTGCCGCCCGAGCCCGAACCGCCAACCCCTCCGCCGTCGCCGCCGGCAGGTCCCCCGCCGACGCCGGCACGGTCAGCCGCACCCAGTCGTCCCGGAAGGCCAGCAGCGTGCCTGAGGCCCCCAGCATGACCAACCAGAGGCACAGGAACAGCCCTGCCCAGGCATGCAGCCTTGACAACCAGGGCCGCCAGACGGAGCGGAAGGGCCGGCGGCCCGGCATCAGAAGCGCACCGACAGGGCAGCCTTGGCCGTGCGCGGCCCGCCCACCCCCAGCAGGCCGTTGCCGGCGGAGTTCCAGTAGGACCGGTCAGTCACGTTCTCCACCGCCAGCCGCGCCGTGTACTCCCGCCCGCCCAGCTCGAACCCGTACCGGGCGCCGAGGTCGAAGGTGGTGTAGCCGTTGACCCAGGCCTGGTTCAGGTTGTTCACGGCCCGCCGCCCCACATGGAATGCCCCCGCCGTCAGGGCCAGCCCCTCCACGGCCGGGGGACGGTACTCCACGAAGACGGAGCCGGAGAAGCGGGCCGTGTTCTCCGGCCGCTTGCCGATCAGGGCGGTGTTGGCCGCCTTCTCCAACGTCGCGTCAAGCAGCAGGGCGGATGCATAGACGGACCAATCCCCCGTCACCTCGCCGGTCACGCTGGCCTCCCACCCCTTGTAGCTGGTGCGGCCGTCCTGGACGAAGCGGCGCTCCGCGTTGGTGAAGGCGCTGGGCCGGTCCACCTCGAACCGGGCGAGGGTCACCAGCAGGCTGTCCAGCGGCTCCGCCTTCACCCCCAGCTCCCATTGCTCCGACGTGGCGGGGGGCAGCACCTCGTTGGCGTTGACGGCGTTGGCGGGGGCGGTGCCGCCCTCCTCCAGCCCCTCGATCCAGGTGCCGTACAGGCTGACCCAGGGCAGCGGCTTCACCACCACGCCGACGGAGGGCGATGTCTCGGTCGCCGTGTAGCGGCCATTCTCATAGTCGCTGTAGCGCAGACCCGCCATCACCTGCAGCCAGTCGCCCAACTCCGCCCGCTCGAAGACATAGGCCCCGCGGTCCTCGATCTTGCTGGGGCTGGTGGGCAGGGACGGGATTTCCGTCACCGGCACGGGCCGCGGGCTGTAAAGGTTCTGGCCGAACGTCACCTGCCGCTGGCCGGGGGCGTCCTGCTTGCGCTCGTTGCTGGTGGCGCCGAAGGTCAGGGTGTGACGCACCGGGCCGGTGACCAGGGCGCCGGTCAGCTCCCCCCGCAGGTTCCGATTCTCATAATCCTGGTCGTGCACCAGGAAGGCCAGCAACTGCCCCTCCCCGGTCACCAGATTGTAGCTCTGGAACTGGGAAAAGGCGCGGTCGCGCTGGGTGTGGGCCTGCCCGGCCTCCAGCGTCAGCACCCAGTCCGGGGTGAAGCGCCAATCCACCCGGCCCAGCAGGTTCAGCGCCTCCGCATCGTATTTCTGCCAGGACCCCGCCAGGTTCCGCTCCGCCGGCGGGATGCTTGGCAGGGTGATGCGCCCGTTCACCGCGGGCAGCAGGGCGATGGCCGCCGGCTCCCCGATGCTCTTCTCGATGTACTCGGCGTCCAGCTTGAAGGACAGGGTCTCCGTCGGGTTCCAGTCCAGGGCGGCGGAGGCCAGGGCCCGGTCGCCGTCCGCCCCGTCGATGCCGGCGTCCACCCGCCCCGCCAGGGCGTTCAGCCGCACGCCCAGGGTCCCGTCCTCGCTGGTGCGGCCAAGGTCGGCATGGGCCGTCACCCCGCCATGGCCGGTGGCGGTGACGGTCGCCGTGGTCAGCGGCTCGGCCGTGGGGCGCTTGGTGGTCAGGTTGACGATGCCGGCGGGGGAAGTGAAGCCGTAGTACAGGGCCGACACGCCCTTCAGCACCTCCACCCGCTCCTTGTTCTCCAGCGGCAGGTCGATCAGGTTGATGATGGGCAGGGAGCCGTTCAGGCAGTAATTGCCCCGGTTCTCCACCGTGATGCCGCGGATCGCCAGATTGTCATAGGTGGCGCCGTTGAGCTGAGACCGCGTCACCCCCGCCGTGTTGCGCAGCGCCGTGTGGATGGAGGTGGCGAGCTGGGCATCCAGCACCTCCCGCGGGACGACGCTCACCGTCAGGGGCGTGTCCAACTGGCGGGCGTTGCGGAAGGTGCCCGCCTGCACGAAGGCCGCGCCATAGCCCGCCCGGTCGGCGGTGACCACGATCTCCTCCAGCAACGCGTCGTCCGGGGCCTGCTGGGCCATGACCGGGGCGACGGGAAGGGCGGCGGCCAGGGCCAGCAGGGCGGACAGGCGGCGGGCGGGGCGGGCGGTCTTGGGCATCGGTCTCGGCAGGCTGAAGGGAATTGGCCGCGGCCCCAGTGCGAGAATGCGAACGATTTGCACCTTGGCCGCGGCGGCCTGCATCGCCAGATTGAGAATGATTGTCAATTCGAAATCGCCGCCCCGGCAGGTTTTCTGCCCGGGTGTGGCCAGTGTCGGGTTCGGCATAAGATGAGAAAAGTTGGCATAAGCCGAAAATGAGTTGTGAATAAAGTCATAGTGCGGGAAGTAACGCCTCAGCAGTTTTCACTGATCTCTTTACTTCAAGTCCTAGAGACGCCATATTATCCGGGTCGACGCCGCAATTGGCAAAAGATGATATTCCTTTGGCTGGCTTTCTCCGCAGGAGGGCAATATGGCCGTATGGTCCGAGGAAGAAGCTGCCGCGCGCTTCGGCGAGTTGCTCGATGAAGCGACACGAAGCGGGCCGCAGGTGGTCAACAGGGATGGTAAGTCCAATGTCGTGGTGTTGGACCTTGACGCATTTCAGGCACTTGCGCGTGCCGATGGTCGCTTCAAGGACCTGCTGGCCGCCATGCCGCGCATGAACGACGGGAGAGTAAAATAGTATTCTACTCAATAGTGTATGATAGCAATTGTACACGAGCGATTGTAAAGCATTCTCAGCACTGCCCAGCCGGCGAGTAAATTACGCCGGGGAGCGCCGGGATGGGAGTTTGATCTACAATCGCTCCCACTCCATCCTGAACAAAGCCTTTTTATCATCTTTGGTTTCCTGAAAGCGGAAAGAACAACTCATTGATGCATCCGGCTGTGTAGTGGAGGATCTCCAATGCCATGCCAGGGGTATAAATGGACTGCCGCTCTGCATGGGAGGCCTGATTGCGAAGCTCCCGCGCCGCCTGCCAGCGCCCCGCGGTCGATTTATCGAACAGCCCGCGTTTGGCAGCCCATTCGATTCGGTCAGCGAAGGTCATCTTTGGTTTCTGACAGCCCGCCAAGCGGCACCGCGCGTCCAGGGCTGTATCGAGGACACGGAAGAGTTGCTCGGCACCCAAGGTGTACAAAGGGTAGAAGAAGGCGCCGTAGCACAAGGAACCTTTCGCCACCTCAAAGAGCTTACGAACCTCGAGGGGGGCATGATCTGTCAATTGCACCGCGAGCACTTGGCTGGCAAGGCTCTGCGGAGTAACAGATTGTGTGAAACTTGGCGCAGTGCACCAAACAAGATTACTGATGGCCTTGTCGGGAAGCAACCAGTTCTCGACAGTCAATCGCTTGAAGCCAAAAGCTTCAACCTCGTCACCCTCCACATTGTCGGTGCCCACCTAATGGCCTCAGGAGTTGTTGGTGTCTCGGCCATCAGGCTCCTTGGCCACGCCCTTGAAAGGTTTGCCATCGTCCTTTACCGCCATGAACTTCCCGTCGCCCTCGTTCCGCTTCTGCCAGAGCCCATCCTCACGTTGGAATTGGGTACGGCCCTTGACGGCACCGCGCCGGAAGCCCTCGCCCGTGTTCTTTGCCATTTGAACAATCCCAGAGCTTGAATTCGTCATTCCCCACGGCTTGATCCCGCACATCGCGTTCATCGGTGCCAGGATGCAGAATGCCGTAGCCGGTGATGATTGCGGGATCATATACCGGGCAATCTTTGACAGCAATCCGCATAGATGCTGGACGTCCTCTGCCCATGCCCAGCTTCTACCAAGATTCACGTCTGCTGCTATTTCAACGATGCAGCCCGTTCTGGCATTGGACCGCCAAAACGTCATCGGGCTCTGTCGCTGGCCGCAGGAGGTTAGGAACACGGGGCATGAATGGGTTCACCAAGCCAACACCAAAGCCCTCGAAATGACGGGTATTGCGGGTAGACACAACAAGGCCATGCCGCAGGGCCGACGCAGCGATCCAGGCGTCGGCTGGCGGCGGTGTCGGGGTGCGGGATGACAGCTCTCCCCAGATCCGGGCCGTTGCCACGTCGATTTTGAGGATCCTGTCGGCGAAGACGAAGGTGATGGCGGAAAGCCAACCTTGGAGCTGGCGGGCACGGGCGACATTCCGACGACGCACCAGCGCGACACCCTTGGCGATCTCCCCCACCGTCATCGCGTCAAGGAAGAGTTCCTCGTCAGGTATGGCCGAAAACCATGCGAGCACGTTCACGTCGGGCCTGGGCCGCGAGAGCTCGCTGGCCACATTGTTGTCCAGGAGATAGCCCAGCATGGCCCTACCCCGCCGTTTGGGGTGACGTGGAATGCTATGGTCAGGCCCGCCTCCTGTCCTGCACGCGAAGGTGAGCCCATGCGCTCATGGGTGGGACGCCCGGCCCGGGGGGTAGCCCTGCCAGGCCGGACGACACAACCCCATGCACTAATGTTTGGTGACCGCGGAAGCCGCTGTGGCCAAAGCCCTCAGGACCCCAGCCCTGAGCTGCCTGGGTTGACCTCCACGGGCAAAGGCAGCCCTCAAGCGGGAGACCGCGGCCTCGTCCAACTCCGGCAGATGTGCCGGGGAGATGCCGTACTCCGCGGCGACGTCATCCAACACGCCGGACAGGACGATGCCGAAGTCCTCTTGCCTCGGCCGCCCCACCTCGACGATGCCGAGCCTAGATCGCAGGGCGGCCGGCACCTTGTCGGCGTCATTGGCACAAAGGACCCAGGAAACCCAGGAGATGTCGCAGGTGCAGCCCAGCCCCTCATCCGGGAAGACCTTGGCCGTGCCCGGTTCCAGCATGGCAAGCAGGCTGTCCCAGACGGAGCCGTTCGTGCGGCTGGGCGACACCTTGTCTACCTCGTCCACCAGCAGGAGAGGATTTGCAACCCTCGCCGAGGCGATCTCGACCACGGGACGGGCAGGCCGGGATTTGGACCAACCCTTGGCCGTACCCTGCAGATCGCGGCTATCCGAGCTACCGCCGGCGGAGATGATTGCCCAATGAATGCCCGCCAGTTCCGCGAGGCGGCGCACGAAGCGGGACTTGCCAACCCCCGGTGGTCCCGTGATGAGCATGGGGCGGATTCGGAACGCGCGCACGCCTACGAGGGCAGCCAGGGCAAGGTCGTCCCTGACCCTGTCAATGGCCGGGATCATCCAGGGGAATTCAGCCGCAAGCTGCCGATGCAGTTGGCCGGGTGACAGGGCACATTCCCTAAGCGGCAGGGGTGAGCCGAGGGACGCATACTGCGCATCGCAGCTGCCCAATCGGGGGGCAACGACCAGCGACCCTGGCTGGGTGCTCGCTTGGCATGCCTTGTCCCCTTCTTCTTCCGCCTCTTGGGTGTTGTCGTCAGTCCCCCAATCTGCCTCCTCGCCGTCACCGTCCTTGGCCTTGGCCCCCAGCGACAGGCTGGCGCCGAGTGCATTGTGGATGTCGCGGGGGTCGTGGGCCCACTGCATGACCTTGTCGGCTACGCGCACAAGCGCCAGCCTGGCAGCCCTCACGACACCCAAAGCCTGTGCCCTGCCCGATCGGAGGTCCCTGTAGACCTCGCATGCGAACATCACCTGTGCGCCCTTCGAACCCTCATGGGCCGCATACCAAAGCCAGCCCCGGCGGAGGATCGGCCCGGTGGAACTCAGGTGCCATAAGCTTGGGTTGCGCAGCACCACACAGCCGAGCGCAGATGCGCTGTCCACGTCGCCCGCTGCTGCCACGGCTGTCAACTCGCGGACACGAGGCGGGCATTTGCCGTTTGTGGCCGCCATGAATCCCCGCGTGGCCTCCGCCAACTCGAGAAGACACCTGTCCAACTCGTCCTGCTCCATCTCGAATGGATCGAGGAGCCATAAGCTTGTGATCGGATGGCGGCCGGCGCCGCCACTCCCTTCTTGATTGTCCATGTCTCACCCCCGGCAAGCTGCCGGTGGCCGGGGGCGCATGGCGGCCCCGGCTGGCGCCGGCACACCACAAGGTCAACTGCGGGAAGCCACGCGGGTCAGGATGGCCGGCATGGGCTTGGTGGCTGCCTTGCCGGCCCTGCTCAGGGCGTGGCCGGGGGCAGCGGGCCTATGGAGGCACCGCTTCCTGTGCGGACATGTGGTGCCGTGGGGGCACCATGGGGGAAATCCAGGACCATGTGAGACAGCATAGGCGTCGAGCCTGCCCCTCACAACCACTGCTGGCGGGGCACGACCTGCGGCTTACAGGAACGCCAATCTACCCCTATCGGGCCACATTCCTCTTGCCGTCGAGGGCGGCCGTCAGCGCAATGAAGAAAACCGTTGTGACATTCGGCTTGGTGTGATTTCATGCCTACATGACGATCGCATACCGCACACGCCCACCCTTTGTTGGACAGCCGCTCCCGGCTGCGACGGGCGCGCTTGCCTGGCTGCTGGCGATACGGGGCTGACAGCCTGGGTCATTGGCCCAGGCAAATCCCTTGATCCCGGGGCTGGTCCAGCCCCAGCCTTGGCCCGCAGGCTCGTCATGCCTCCCGAAGCAGTCACATTCCGGACGAAGGCCCATCGTCATCCCCATTCGCCCGGGGCTTGCCGAATACCTTGACCGCGGGCCGACAGCGCCCGCCTGCCGCCCGCCATCCGCCATGGGCGGCCGCCCAGCATGACGAAATCGGGTCTTGCCGACAGGAGGTCGGCTAGGACCAGAGACCTTTCCTGTGGGGAGGTCGCCGGCTGGCATGCCGGAAAGGGGGACCTATGCCCAAGCCATGGGAACGATGTGGGCCATTCTCTCCGGCCCGCCGGGTCGTGACCACGCGGCCTCGCCGCATCGTCGGCTTCATCCCGAGCCTGAAGGCGGGCCGCCTCCTCGCCTGGGAGTCCCAGCTAGAGCGCGACTTCATCCTAACCACCGACATGGACCCGGCGGTGACGGGCCTGTGGGACCAACCCGAACGCATCGAGTACCGGCTCGGAAAGACAAGACACACCTACACACCCGACTTCCGGGTAGAACGAGATGGCGTGGCTGAGGTCGTCGAAGTAAAGCCCGCCCACTTCGCCGCCCGGCCGGACACCGCGGCCGTCCTCGACACCGTGGCCAGGGTCGTCCGAGCGAGGGGTGAGAGCTTCACCGTCGTTGGTGAAGAAGAAATCCGCGCGCCGGCCAAGATTGCCAACGCTAGGGCCCTCTTCATCGCCTCAAGGCAGTTCCCAACCCCAGGCGAACTGCTCGAATGTGCCGGGGCCGCCGATGGTGGCAAGGCTGCGACGCTTGGCAGCCTGTCGGCCTGCCTTGGCTATCAGGATCACCTCCAGATCCTGCACTTGGTCGCCCACGGGATCGTGGTCGTCGACATCTCGGAGCCGCTTGGCCCCAACGCGTTGGTGCGCAAGGTCAGGCTCAGCCCCGCAATGAAAAAGACGGGTGCACCATGAGGTTGCCGGTTGCATGTGAGCTGGACCTGGATGGCGTCGCCTACACGGTCGCCGGCAAGACTGACGAGGGCTATGTCCAGCTCCAAGCCGACGAAAGCCTGGCTTTCCGGGCGGCCCCGATCGGGGAGCTTCTGGAGGCGTGGGGCCAGGGGCGTCTGAAGATCTTCAGGCACGGCCGGCCCCGACGGAACCCAGCCTCGCCGGAACCTGCGTTCGACGCCCTGCCGGAGAGATTGCGCTCGGAAGCCAGGAGGGCCGAAGGCTATGTCAAGGCCCTCCTCGCCGAGTGCCCTGGGTCGTTCACGGAGCGGACGGTAGTGCCGGTGCTCAAGCGGGAAGCCGAACGTCTCGGTGACGACCGCGTGCCGAGCTTCTCGACCGCCTACCGCTGGCACCGTAGATGGCGGGACTCAGGCGGGGACATCCGGACCCTCATCCCGGACCACCACCGGAAGGGAAACCGCACCCGCCGCGTGTCACCTGGGGTCATCGAGCATACCCGTGAGGTCGTCGAGGAGTTCTGCATGCGTGGCGAGGAATGGTCGCCCAAGTCAATGCATCAACTGCTGGCGCATAGGATCGGGCAGGCGAACGCTGTACAGGGCACGGCCCTGCCGGTCCCGGGGATCGGCGTGGTCCGGGCCGAGATGTCGAGGCTCGACCCCATGGAGGTCGCCACGGCACGGCATGGTCCGGGCGCGGCGAAGAGGCAGTACGTCGCGCGTGGCAAATGCCCCGGGACCTCCAGGCCCCTCGAGGTGGTCGAGATCGACCACACCCTCCTCGACGTCATGGTGGTGGATCGGCGATACGGGGTGACGCTTGGCCGGCCATGGCTCACGGTCGCGCTGGACCGCCACACCCGCCTTCCGGTGGGGATGTGCCTTGGTTTCGAGCCGCCGGGCTATCTGACGGTGATGCGGTGCCTGCGGCACTTGATCATGCCGAAGGGGTATGTACGGGAGCGGTTCCCCGACATCGAGGGCGACTGGCCGTGCCATGGCCTGCCGGAGACGATCGTGGTGGACAACGGCAAGGAGTTCCACAGCGAAAGCTTCAGGGACGCCTGCTCGCGGCTGCGGGTTGCCATCCAGTACTGCGTCGCTGGGGAGCCCTGGCTGAAAGGCAAGGTCGAGCGATTCTTCGGCACGCTGGCAAGGGACGTGATCCACCGCCTCCCGGGAACCACCTTTTCCAACATCCGGCAACGGGGCGAATACAAATCCCAGGAGCTCGCGCAGGTCACCATCGACGAGCTGGACCACAAGCTGCACCAGTGGATCTGCGATCTGTATGCGGAAAGTTTCCACACGGGCCTGCTGAAAGCACCTCGGGCCGCGTGGCAGGATGCCCTGTCCACCTGGGAGCCCCAGTTGCCAACCGAGCGCGGCGACCTCGACATCCTCGTGGCCGCCGCGACAGAGCGGATGGTACGGCGGGACGGCGTGGAGCTTTGGGGGCTTGTCTACGGCAGCGAAGGCTTGTCGGAGCTATACAGGAAGCTCAGGGGCAATTCCGCCTCCAAGGTGAGGGTGAAGTACGACCCAGGCTGCATCGACAAGGTCTGGGTCGAGGACCGGGAGCGTCACGTCTGGATCGAGGCTAGTGCGACGGATCGGGAGTATGCGCGCGGACTCTCACTTCACCTGCACCAATTGGTGAGGCGGAAGGCCGTCGCTGACGGCAAGGGCCGCATCAGGATCAGCGCACTCGCACGGGCACGCACCAAGCTTGCCGAAGCCACCGAAGCGCAGCTGCAGCGTAAGGGTGGTGCCAAGGCGGCCCGCGCCGCTGGCCACGGGCCGTCCAGGGATGCGCCCGCCAACAGGGCCTCCGGACCCGACACGGCAGCTGCCAAACCGCCGCCGGGCGGTGGGCCGAGCGGAAGCAAGACGGCACTGCCTCCAGACCCTGGTGGCGGGCCAAACCCACCCAGCCACTCGCGGGAGGATCAAGTAGGTCCGGTGCCTCGGGATGAGGAGATGGGAAGTGAAGAGCTCGGGGTGACGATGGTGCCCCCGCGCTGGGGTCGGTCACGGTGATCCGGGAGTGACGAACGATGGTGATGACCAATGGCGGGGCGCGGGCCGACTTGGTGGTGGACGGGCGCGAGGCGATCACCAGGTTGCGGTCGGCGGTGATCGGGCATTCCCGGCTGGTGAAGGCGGAGCGCCACCTCCGTGACCTGCATGCGGAAAACCGAACCGCGGATGAGCAGCGGTGCATCCTCATCTGTGGGGACACCGGCAGCGGGAAGACCAGCCTGCTCCGCCGCTTTTCCCTTCCCTTCCAGGAGCGGGTCACCCCGGAGGCGGACATCCTACCAGTGCTGCAGGTGGTCTGCCCGGCCAAGTGCACCATCAAGTCGCTTGCGGAGACGATGCTGGTGCAGCTGGGGGACCCTCGGCCCGGGTTGGGTACCGTGCCCTCCCTGACGCGCCGCGTCCTGACCTTGCTGGAAGGCCGCGGGGTGGAGATCGTGCTGCTGGATGAGTTCCAGCAGCTGGTTGACCACAGGACAGAGCGTGTCGCGGTGGAGGTGTCGGACTGGGTGAAGAGCCTGTTGAACGGCGGCCCATGCCCGATCGCGTTGGTTGGCATGCCGGGGGCGGAAAGGGTGCTCGACGCCAACCCGCAGCTCGCGCGACGCTGCATGGCTCGGGTGGGGCTCACGGAGTTCGACCCGGGGAGTGAGCAAGACCGCCTGGAATTCAGGAACATCCTGGGGCGGTTGGAGAAGGTGCTGGACCTGCCCCAATCCTCCGGGCTCCACCGGGCTGACCTTTCCTTGAGGATCCAGGTGGCGACGGGCGGCTTGTTGGGCGGTGTCGCGGCGCTGCTCTCCAATGCCCTGCGGCTGGCGGAGGACAGGAGAATGTCTTGCCTTGACCAGCTGGTGCTCCGGGACGCGCACGAGCAGTCGCGACCGCTGGGACGGCGACACTGGCAGAACCCGTTTGACCTTGACCAGCCCGAGCCCGTGGTCGCGGGCCCCGAACTGGTCAATGGCCAGCCCAACAGGGAGACGCGCCTGCGGAAACGGAAAAGCTCGCCCGCATTCGCCGAGGAGGGCGTCTGATGGCCAACGCGAACACCAAGCTCCGATCTGCGCCGCTGCACCTGAGGGTCACGCCGTACCCCGACGAGCCGCTCCTGGGCTTCGTGGCCCGGCTGGCGGAGCGCAACGGCCTGGACGCGACCACCTGGGTCTACGAGATGGTTGGCTGGCGTCGCACGCTCCTGGACGTCAGCAACGAGCCGCTGGGATTGCTCTCGGCCATCTCGGGCGTCGCGGAGGAGCGGCTGGCCTGGGCTGCGCAAGGCAGCACCGGCGAGGGGAACCGACGCCGGTTCTTTGGGGACACGGTGTACCGTGACCAACTCTTCTACTTCCGCCGGCGGGTCTGCACGGCCTGCTTCGCTGAGGCTCCCTACCAGCGGGCGGCCTGGATGCTGGACGGGCAGGACTGGTGCCCGAGGCACCGGGTGCGCCTCAGGTGCGCCTGCCACATGTGCGGCATCGACTACAGCTGGTGGATCCCCTGCGTACGGACCTGTGCCGCCTGCGGCGCTGACCAGGCCGGGGCAGCAGCCCAACCAGCCCCGCCAGGCATTTCCGGCTTCCTCGATGAAGTCGGGAGGCGCCTTGAAGCGGCGTGCGACGGGGGCGACCTGGAAGTCTGGGGGTTGCCGCTGCGCGACGCCTTGAGGCTTTGGCGTTTCCTGGGCCGGCTCGACGATATCGCCGACGGGGGGCGCGGGGATGACGGGACGCCTCGGGACTTGTCGTTCCTGGCCCGCGGGCATGCCTTGGCCGCGGCCTGGCCGAACGGGTTCTTCGACCTGCTGGACCGGGCCAGGGCGAGGGCCAAGCTGGAGAATTGGGGGCGGCAGGCCCAGAGGAACCATGGGGTGCACAAGGAGTTCGGCGTCACCTTCTGGAGCGCGCTCGGCGCCGTAAGGTCGAACCCTGTGCTGCGGGGGATCATCTTTCCGGCGCTGGAGACGTACCAAGCCAGTGCCCGCTTCCACATGTGGCGCAAGAAGGCGGTGAAGGCTGGGTCCAGCGCCATTGAGACGGCGACGATCCCGCTGACCAGCGTGGCCCGCTCCCTGCGCTTGGTCGGCCCGACAGTGCGGGCATTGTGTGAGACGCTTGGAATTCAGGTCCATACGATCCCGGCAAAAGGCCGATGGAGCGAGTATTCCTTTATTAACAAGGAAGATCTTGGGAAGCTGAAAGAAATGGCGCAGCACATGTGCTCACGCAGAGAGGCTTCAAGAATGTTGGGGGTCAAGGAAGTAGAGATGGAAGGGATTTGCACGGCGGGTATGTTGAAGGCTTATCCGGGTGAGAATGGAAGGCAGCCAAAGTTTGATAGGCGTGAGGTGAGGGCTTGGTGTTGCTCGGAATGAGTTGGCGCGACAAACTCACGGTTCCAATCGGTTTGATGGCCAGTTCACTCGCCAGAGAGCAGACTGCTTCACTGCGATAAATTTCAATGCACACAGTTTCAGCTCACGCTCTACGCCACCTCCTGCATATGCGGCTTGCGCTACGTGCCTCCGCTAAGCATAATACGAAAGGGTTATTCTTATCTCAAAGGGTAGTCATGAGCGGCGCCGCATCATTTAGTTTGTATCTAGACCTTGACAGTGGGACTAAGCCCGACATTGAGAATGTAGCTCGCGCTGCTATAGCTTTGTCCAGAGCTATTAAAGAAGTTGGATTGATTCTTGACCCACAAGTCGCTTTGAGGGTTGAACTCGTTAGCGGAACCGAAGGAAGCCTTAGTATTGATGCAGTCCTAAGGGTAGTACAAAACTTAATGGCGAGTTCTGAAAGCGCAAAAACTAGTGAATTACTCACACTGAAAGCAGCAATCATATTGATTGCGTGTTGGTTTGGCATGCAAACACTCCAATATACTTACGAACAGGTCCTGGACGCTATTCTTGAAGAAATCACAGATGCGGAAATTAAAAAGAGTAAAGCTACAGCAGAGAGTTGCGCCGCAAAGGTCATAGAAGTGATTGAAAAGAAAGAAGCTGAGAAACATGTCAGGGAAGTCTATAGAAATCTTGCAAAAGATGCTTCCATCCAAGGAGTAGGAATATCTTTCATTCCAGGGGTCAGGCCTTCTGAACTCGTTCCACGGTCTGAAATGGAGGTTCGTTCAGCAGTGGTTCGCGACACAGCAAATCAAAGGCGAGACAGAGAAGATGTCATTAAAGCCACTTTGCTTAGTCCATTTTTAGAAGACGCTAATCGGCGCTGGAAGTTTAAAACAAGAGAAGGCGAGTTCGGAGCTTCAATGGAAGATATGGAATTTCGTAGTTTACTATTAAATGGGAGATCCAATATAGTTATTGCGGCCGGTATTGAAATGGAGTTGCTTGTCGAGACTCGCGAGGAGCTACGCGATGGCGCTTGGCATGTTCGCGAGCGAATTGTTCGGGAGGTGAGAGGATTGTCAGTACCGATGAAACAAACAAGCTTTGATCTATCGCCAGCTGATTTGTCTAAGGCGGAAACAAATCAGAATAAAGATGATCAGGGCAATCACTGATGCAAATTCAAAACCGACTTCTATGCGAACATACTCTATCCCGAAATACAGGGCGAGAACTAAGGATATGGGCACGATCCAATTAAGGCGGCCCTTATACCTCCGATCCCGTTCGCCTGATATCTGCATATCCACTCTCCCTCATTATCATAGACCACTCTCCAGCCCCGCTCAAGTCGTTCGAAATGCACCCGGGCTGCGACCCTCACAGAGGCGCGCTGGGGCTTCATAAAGGAAATAGTGCCTGCGCAGCGCGTCAAAGTATTGGCTTTGGTCCACACGCGGCTGACAACCGATCTACTCCTCATGGCGGCCCGCCGTCGGCAGCAGGTCCGGGAAAGCCGCGGCAAGCGCCAAGGCTTCCGCCTCCGTCGCCAAGCAGACGCGGTGGCAGGGCACACGACGGCCATTGCCCGCCTGCGTCGTCGCCGGCACCGATACTGGTGTCTTCCAGCCCAGCTTGGCCTCCAACCACTCATTGATGGCGTTGAGGCGTTGCCCGAACCCGCCGTCCGGGACGGGGAAGTCCACGTGCCAAGGGAGAGACGTGGCCCACTCCCGCATGAATCGGCCCCGGGTGCGCGGCGACACCGGATCACCCACCTGCCCGAGGCGGGCAGGCCTGGAGCCGCGCGGGGAGGACCTCCAGGCTGGCGACATGGGTCGCTTCCCCTTCTCCGACATGGTCCCGGAATCGTGAGGCGACGCGCACCCTGTCGCCATAGAGCCACGTTGTGTCCGCCAACAGCGTCGAATCGTCCTCTGGTGCCTGCCCGCTCACGAGCAGCGTGATGATGCCCGACATGGTCGTCCTCCTGGGTGCAAACCTTGGGTACAGGATTTCATGTTCCTTGTTTGTTCTCAAGCGGGTTTGTCGGTTGGGTAGCTGACGGCGGGCGACCCGCAGAACCTGGGGGCCGAGCATGAGCAGCCCTTTCTGCCTGGGCGCGTTCATGGGCCAGGCTCACCTTGTTGCCTTGATGCGGGACTTGGATGTGCGCGACAAGTCGCACGCCGTGGCGGTCACGTCGCAGTTGGCGTTGCAGGCGCCCTAGGCACGGCCACCCTAGACGTCGATCAGCCGGAGCTGCACGGCCCGCACCGCGGCGGCGGTGCGGTTGCTGGCGCCGAGCTTGGCCATGGCGGCGCGCACGTGGGTCTCCACGGTCTCGGCGGAGATGCCCAGGATCGCCGCGATCGCGGCGGTGGTCTTGCCGCGCGCCGCCCAGGAGAGCACGTCGCGCTCGCGGTCGGTGAGGCGCGCCGCGGCCAGCGGGCGGCCCTCGCCGTCCAGGGCGCGGAAGCCCTGGGCCGGGTCCGGCCAGACGAAGTCCACGGCCCGCTCCTGCCAGTAGATCAGGAAGACGTGCAGCGCGTGCCGGTGGCGGGCGAGCAGCGCCTCGAACTCGGGCCGCGGCTCCTTCCAGAACAGCGCCGTCAGGGCGGAGCGCGGGCGGCCGAGCGCGTCCACCGAGTGGAACGGCACCACGTAGCCCTCGCGGTAGCCGTGGTCCCGGGCGGCGTCCATGGCGCGCAGGGCCAGCGGCGCGGGCCCGGGCCCGCGCGGCGGCAGCGGCACGTCGCCCCAGGCGAAGGGCAGCCGGCGGCGGCGCGCGGCCGAGACCATGGGGTCGCCGTCCACCAGGTTGTTGTCGCGGTAGCAGCGCTGCCAGGCGTCCGGGCAGGTGCCGTGGAAGAACGGCGCGGCAGCGTCCGGGCGCCCCGTGTCCAGGTGGTTGAAGCTCTCGAAGCCCAGCGGCCCGATCGCCCGCTGGAGCAGCGCCGCCAGCTCCGCGAGCGTGCCCGCCTGCTGGACCTCGCCGATGAGGTGGTCAAGGTCGATCACACGAATCCTCCCCATTTCCCGGGATGGCGCCCAGGCCGGGCGGGACGCTCTGATGCGCCCGCCTTGGATTGCAGGAGGCCTAGGCTGATGGACGACCTAGCATATACGAAACGCGTCGCCGGACGCGAATTCCGGGTGCTGGCATTCACCGTGGGGAGCCACACGGACCTGGTGTGGCAGACACTGCGCTTGCGCAAGCGCATCTTCGTGGACGGCCTGGGCTGGCCGCTGGCGGTGCGCGACGGGGCCGAGCGCGACCAGTTCGACCGGCGCGACACGGTCTACGGCGCAGTGGTGGAGGCCGGCGCCCCGGTGGCCTGCTGGCGCATGCTGCCCACCACGGGGCCCTACCTCCTGGCCGAGGTCTTCCCGCACCTCGCCGGCGGGCACCCCCTGCCGCGCTCGCCGCGCGCCTGGGAGATCAGCCGGTTCGGCGCCGACCCGGCGCACCCGGCGCCGGATGCCTGCACCAAGGAGCTGCTCGCGCTGATGCTGGCCCTCGCGCGGCAGCGTGGGATCGAGACCGTGTGCGCGGTGACGGACGAGGCCTTCGAGCGGGTGCTGCGCCGGGCGGGCCTCCGGCTGTTCCGCTACGGCACGGGGCCCGGCCCGGGCGAACGCGGCGCGCTGGTGGCGGGGGGGCTGCACGTGGCCGAGCAGGCGCCGCCGCGGGCGCCGCAGGCACGGCAGGCCGGGCGCGACCTGGGGGAGGCGGCCTGATGTTCGGCGACCTGCGCGCCTTCCTCGCCGACCCCCTCGCCCTGGTCCTGGAGCGCGGCACGGCAACGGCGGGG
>MOEB01000042.1 GCA_001939945.1 Aerophototrophica crusticola
GCCCGTCGCCCGCGCGCCCGCCACGGCGCGGGAAGTCAGGGAAAGGTCGCCGCCGTCCACCACCAGGGTGGCGTTGCCGGTGTCGGACCCGTAGGCGCCGTCGATGCTGACCGGCCCGCCCGCCGTGCGGATGTCCAGGTCGCCGGTGGCCGTCACCTGTAAGCCGAAGCCGTTGTAGACGGAGCCCAGGATGTTCACCCGGTTGGCCGCCAGCAGGCTGACCTCCGCCGTGGACTCGATGGCCAGCCGGTCCACCGTCAGCGGCGCGTTCGCCGCCTGGGTGATGCCGGCCCCCTGCAACAGCAGCACGACACCCGTGGGCAGGGTGACCGGTGCGGTGAAGGTGATGCGGCCGCTGGCCGGCTGGGTGAACTGCGGCCGGCCGCCGATGCGGACCAGGTTGGTCTCCGCGGCCAGCTGCGCCACCTCCGCCGCCGACAGCTCCAGCGTGTTGGCCGTGTCGTCGCGGGTGGAGCCCACGTCCACCAGCCGCCCGGCGGTGAAGGGGAAGATGCCCATGCCGCGGGTGTTCCGCACCCGGAACCCGCCGCCGATGATGGCCCGGTCCGCCCAGATGTCGAGGGCGGAGCCATAGGTGGTCGTCCCGTCGCTGCCGACCAGGGCGTTGCTGCTGCCGTCCGGCGTCACCGTGCTGAACAGGCCGTTGGCCTGGTTCACCCGCAGGCTCACCGCGCCGCTGCCGGTGGTGAACAGCCGCGTCCGGATGGTGGGGTCGGGGCCGAAGCTGATGCCGAAATGGTCCGCCCCCGTGCCGCTGCTGGACCCGTTGACCGACAGGAACGCGTTCTCCGTCCGCAGCAGGCTGCCATTGCCGATATGCACGCCCGAGGCATAGGCGTTCGTGAAGGGCGTCTGCACGCTGGCCTGCCCGCCGATGCCCAGGATGCTGATGACCCCCGTGCCGCTGGTGGTGACGGTGGCGTTGTCCAGCTCCACCCCGATGCTGCGGGCACCGGAGGAGACCCCCTTGCCCCGCATCAGGATCTCGCCGCCGCCCGCATTGATGGTGGCGCCGCGAACCAGGATGCCGCGGCCCTGGGTGATCCCGCCCACGCCTGCGCGGGCATAGCCGGTGGCGAAGTCCGACGTGGCCCCCAGCAGGATCTGCCCACCATTGCTGGTGAGGGACGCCCCGTTGGTGATGCGGATGGCGCCGGTGACGGTATTGTCGTCCGGGTCCAGCGGCGCGCCGAAGCGGGATCGCAGGTCCATCAACTGGCCGTTGGTGACCAGCGTGGCCCCGTCCAGGTCCAGGTCGCCACCGCTGAAGATGCGGATGGCGCCCGCGTCGGCCCCTGTGCCCGTCTCCAGCCGCCCGGTGACCCGGACCAGCGACCCGCCGTCATTGCGGAACAGCACGTTGGACCGGAAGGCGGCGCCGGTGATGCTGATCGTCCCGGTGGTGAACTGGTTGCCGAAGAAGACGTCCTGGAAGCCCGTCTGGATGTTCGCCACTTCCGCGGCGGTGAGCTGGAGCGTCCCCGCCGCCCCGTCGCCGACACCGATGGAGGTGGTGTGGTCCTGGGCGCTGATGGACAGGAAGCCCACGCCGTCCAGGGTGCCCAGCAGGTCCATGCTGTTGGCGAACAGATGGATGTTACGGGTCGCGCCACCGCCCAGGCTGGTGCCGCTTGCCAGGATGATCCCCTGGCCGTTGGTGCCCGCGGTGCCGCTCAGTTGGATGTCGCCGCCGCTGCCGGAACGGACGAACGACCCGCCGGTGACGTAGATGCCGTCATTCCCGGTTCCCCCGGTGGCGAAGGACCGGCCGAACAGGAAGGTCTGGCCGCTGCCGCCGATGATCCCGCTGCCCCCGCCCAGCAGGATGCCCACGGCATCGGTCAGGGTGCCGCCGCTGGCGGTCTCCCCCGTCACGGTGATGGTGCCGCCCCCGGCCGTGTCAACCCGGGCGCCGTCGCGCAGGTGGACGCCGACGCCGGTGTTGCCCGTCCCGGCGCCCTGGCCGAACAGGGTGATGCTGCCGCCGGTGCTGGTCACCCGGGTCCCGCCAGTCCCGCCCAGGAAGATGCCGGCCGACTGGTCGCCCGCACTCTCCCCCGCCAGGCCGGTCAGGGTGATGGTGCCGCTGCCGCTGCTGATCCGGGCACCGTTCAGCAGGGTGATGCCATCCAGCTCCGTCCGGCCGACGGCGGTGCCGCCGCGGCCCGACAAGGTGATGGCGCCGGCGTCTGTGGACAGGGTGGCCCCGTCGATCACGATCCCGGAAATGGAATTGACGTCGGCCCCGCCGCCGGTGCCGATGACGTCGATGTGGCCGGCGCCCGTGGTCCCCACCTGGCTGCCCGCCCCGATGGAGACGCCCGATCCCCCCGACGCGCCCCCGTTGCCCACCAGGGTCACCGCCCCGCCGCCCGCGGCCAGGATGTTGTTCCCCGCCAGCGAGACGCCGCCCAGGGACGTGCTGCCGCCCGTGTTGGACAGCAGGGTGATGCCGCCGCCATTGGTGCGGATGGCCACCCCGTTCGCCAGGGCAAGGGTACCGCCCGCGTCGGCATAGACGCTGCCCTGGCCGGCCGCGGCGCCGCGCGTGTCGATGCTGCCGTCGAGCTGGATGTTCCCGGCGGTGAAGAAGGTCAGGTTGGCCGCGGTGGTCAGGTTCGTCGCCAGCCGCAGGGTGCCCGACATGAACGGCGCGCCGAACTCCAGCGCGCCGAAGCCGCTGATGGCGGCCAGGGTGGCGCTGTCGAGCGACAGGTCGGACGTGCTGCCGCTGCCCCCCAGCACCATGCCCCCGGCCGGGTTTGCGGACCGGATCTTCAGGGTCGCCGTCCCGGCATTGGCGAATGCCGTGGCGTTGCTGGACAGGTCCAGCGACCCGGCTTCCAGGGAAAGCGTGCTGCCGGCGCCCATGGTGATGCTGCCCGGCAGCCGGATGGTGCCGAAGCTTTGCAGCAGCGCGTCGGGCCCCTCCACCGTCAGGGCCTGGGACAGGACCAGGTTGCCGCCTGCCGACAGGGTCTTGCGCAGGATGGCCAGCGGCGTGGGCAGGGCGGTGGAGCCCAGGAAGGTGATGCTGCCGGTGCCCAGGCTGACCGTGCTGTCGATCACCGTGCCGCCGCTGCCGGCCCGCAGGGTGACGGCGCCGCCGCTGGTGGTGATGGTCTGGTCCACCAGCAGGGTGCCGTTGCCGCTCTGGTCGCTGTCCCCGTCAAGGGTGATGGCACCGGTCACCGTCTGGACGGAGCCGCCCAGGTCGATCCCGTTCGCCGCCTCCAGCGTGATCGGCGCGAATTCCGCGCTCAACCGCCCGGCCCGGATCAGCCCGTTGCCCGGCGTGGCCCCCGGCGCCTGCATGGTGATGGCGCCCAGGCTGAGGGCGCTGATCCCGTTGGAGACGTTGTCGAAGGTGATGTTGCCGGTGTCGGCGATCAGCCGCAGGCTGACGCCCGGTTGCAGGTTGATGGTGCCGTCGCCGGCCAGGTCACGGATAAAGATGCTGATGCTGGCCTGCAGCAGGATCTCCGACCCGGTGAAGGCCTCCAGCGACTCCACCGACACGCCCTGGTCGTTGGGCCCGATGGGGGTGGCCAGGTCCGCCGCGTCGTCGATGAAGATGTTGTCCGGGTCCAGCAGGAAGGTCCCGCCCCGGCCCCTGGCGGCGCCCAGGTCGATGCGGCCCGACAGGGCCACCCTGCCCTTGGACGACACCTCCACGAAGCCGCCGTCGCCGCCCCTGGCGCCACCCTTGCCGCTGATGCTGCCGGCCAGGGCCGTCCGTTCCTCCGACCAGAGGATCACCGTCCCGCCCTTGCCCCTGGTGGTGGCGTCCGCCTTGATGGCGCTGTCCTTGTCCACCGTCACCGTGCGGGCCTTGGGCAGGCCGGGCCCGCCCCGCTCCGCCCCGCCGACGCGCACCGTGCCGCCGCCGGCGCTGCCGCTGGCGTCCACCGCCGCCGCGGCCAGGGCGATGCTGCCGCCGGTGATGTCCACCCGGCCGCCGGTGCCGGCGGCGTTGCTGGCGTCCACGGTGCCGGAGATGGTGACGGCGGCATCCTCCCCGCCATCGATGATGATCGTGCCGCCGCTCTCCCGCACGCCGCGGGCCTCGATGACGCCCGTGGTGTTGATCACGCCGGCCATGGCGTCCCGGGCGCCGCGGGCGGTGAGCAGCACCGTGCCCCCGTCGGCGCGCAGGGTGCCGGTGTTCACCACCTGGCCAGCCACCTCCCCCGCCTCCGCCTGGAAGCTCAGCAGCCCGTCGCCGGCCACGTCCACCGTGAAGGCGCCGCCGCCCGCCAGGGCCACTGTGCCCAGCCGCGCCTCCACCACGCCGCTGTTCTCCACCGTCGCGGCGGCCAGCAGGGCGTACCCGCCGTCGGCCACCTTGATGGCGCCGGCGTTTGCCACCTTGGCGCCCAGGTCAGTGCTGGGCCGGGTGAAGGCGAGCTGCCCTTCCGCGAAGGCCTGCTCATCCAGGTCGGTGGTGGTGGCGATGAAGCCGGCGCTGTCGATGCGGGCGTCCTTGCCCACCAGCACGCCCGCCTGGTTCAGGATCACCACCTGCCCGTTGGCGGTCAGGGTGCCGTCGAACCGGGTGGCCGTGCCGGAGCGCACCCGGTTGACCAGCAGCGCGTCCCGCCCCGGCTGGTCCACCTGCACCGTGTGGCCCTTGGACGTGTCGAAGCTGCGCCAGTCCACCAGCGCCCGCTGGCTGGACTGGGTGATGGTGGTGCGGTTCCCCGTGGCGCTGACCCCCACCGCCCCCTGAACGACGCTGGCCCCGCCCGGCCCCTCCGCCAGGGCGGGCGACGCAAGGGCGAACAGGCTGGTGCCGGACAGCAGGGCCAGCACCCGGGCGGTGCTGCGGGTCCGGCGGGGGGCGGTACGGGCGCGGCGGCTGGTCATCGGGTGCCCCCTTCTCAAAACGCGATGGAAAGGTCGAGGAAGTAGCGCGTGCCGGGGTCCCGCAGGCCGGGCAGGGCCAGCTTCTCCAGCGGCTGGGCGATCTCCAGCCCCAGGTTGACCCCCCTGGGCAGCTCGGCCCGGACGCCGCCGCCGACGGAGGCCAGCTCGTCATTGAGCGCGATGGAGCCCCAGACCCGCGCCCAGTCGGCGAAGCCGTACAGGGTCATGGAGGGAACCAGGGCCGTGCCCGTGTCCACGGCGTAGCGCGTCTCCCACGTCACGGCCAGGCCGCGCGGGCCGCTGAGGTCGCCGTTGTTGTAGCCGCGGCCATAGCGGGCGCCGCCCAGGGTGAACTCCTCCCCCGACACCAGGGTGCGGGCGCTGTACTGCCCGGCCACGTTCACCAGGGTGGTCAGCCCGGGCGCCAGGGCGATGCCGCGTTCCAGCTCCGCCGTGAACTTGGTGAACTCCGGCCGGATGTTGTCGCGGGAGGTCAGGTCGCCCTTGCGCGTGTCGCTGGCGTCCAGCAGGTCCAGCCCCTGGACCACGCCCACGGTGGCGTAGAGCGTGCCCTTGCGGAAGGCCGCGTCGGACCAGGTCACCCGCGCGTCCACGGTGCGCCAGCGGTCCAGGGTGAAGGGGCTGCCCAGCAGGTCCACCTTGGACCGGTTCACGGTCCAGCCCAACTCCACCGCGGCGTTGCGCAAGCGGCTGCGCAGCAGCGGGTACGCGGCGCGCTGGCCCACGCTCCAGCTCCGCGTCCGCACGGCGAAGGGCTTCAGCGCGGCACCCGGGGCGCCCTTCGCATAGGACCCGGTGGTCAGCAGCGACAGGCCACCCGCCGTCAGCGGCTGCAGGTAACGCAAGGCGGCGGCGCGCTGCTCGTCCCCCTTGGGCGTGCCGGACAGGGTGACGCCCACCTGCTCCCCCATCCCGGCCATCCCGTTGGCGAACAGGTCGGCATAGGCGGTCCAGGGGCCGGCGAATCGGCTGTTCCGGTTGCTGGTGCCGATGGTGCCGCCATAGCGGTCCTCATCCACGCTCACCAGCAGCTCGGCGGCGCCGAACTGGTCGCCCGGCCGCAGCAGGCCGGACAGGGACACGCCCGGCAGGTCGTCCGCCAGCAGCAGCCCGCGTTCCAGCTCCGGGACCAGGGCGGGTTTCGTCTCCAGCGCGGGTTGCAGGCGCGCCTCGATCCGGTCCCGCAGGCCCGGGCTCGCCCCCTCCACCAGCACGCGGGACACGAACCCCTCGATCACCCGGATGCGGATGGTGCCGTCCGCCAGTTCCTGCGCCGGGACATAGGCCCGAGTCAGGGCATGGCCCAGCTCCAGGTAGCGGGCCTGGATGGCGTCCGCCAGGGCCGTCACCTCCGCCAGGGTCACCGGCCGACCCAGCAGCTTGGCCGCCAGCGGGTCGTAGAAGTCCGGCCCGACGACGCTCGCACCCTCCACCAGGACGCGCTTCAGGGTGAACCTGATCTCCGCACCCGGCTTCTCCCCGCCCTTGCGTTGGGTGGGGATGGAGAATTGCAGCTTGGCCTCGGGTGCCTTGGGGGCTGCCGGTGGCTGGGTGGCCTGGCGCCCGGGTTCCGCCGCACCCGGAAGCCGGTCCGGGACGGGCTGGGCCAGCGCCATCCCCGCATGTGCCAACACCAGGGCGGCCACTGGGGCCGCCTTGCCCGCCATTTTCCCGAAACCCATGTCCCCCGCCCTAACCCATTAGGCTTGCCCCTATGGTTATAAGGCCAATTTTTGTATCGGGATAGATTGGATTTTAGAATGAATTAGTCGGAAATATTTCCATGCTGCGACAGGTTGCCTGGGCTACTTGCCCCCGGCGCCATCCAGGCGTGTTTCCACCGTGTATTCGCCGGCCCCGCCGCAGCAATGGCTCACCTCCAGGGCATAGGCCCCGGGCCGCACCGGCACCTCCAGCCGGAACCGGTAGCCGCCCCCGCCGTCATCATCGGCGGCCACCACCTTTCCGTCCGGCCCCCGCAGCACGGCCCGCAGGTCGGTGCCGCCCAGGCTGCGCACCGACAGGGTGCCGGCCCGGTCCACCAGCAGCTCATGCCGGACCGGTGCCCGCCCCGGATCGACCAGCCCGGTGGCGGACTGCCCGGCCTGGATCGGCCGCGGCATGCCGGGCGGCAGGGGTGCCGCGGCCTCCCCCGGCAGGACCTTCAGGGTCCAGGTCGCCAGCGCCGTGAGGCGTGAGCCCGGCGCATAGGCCAGCAGCGACACCTCCCCCACCGGCACGCCGGGTGCGGCCCGCAGGGTGGCGACCAGGTCGCCGTTCGCCTCCCGCCGCAGCCCGTGTACCGTCAGCCCCGGCGGCCCGGCCAGCAGGGGCAGTTCCCCGCCCGCCAGGGAAAGGCCCTGGATCCGGATGGTCACCTGCCCGCCTTGGGCCAGGCTGGCCAGCGGCGCCTCCCCCGCCCGGCCCTTCGACAGGCTGGCCAGCACCGCCGCCGGGCCGCCCGCGGCGGCGGCGTTCGCCATGTCCACGCCCGCGTCTGCCAGCAATTGGGCCAGCAGGAAGCCCATGGCCTCGCACGCGTCGCCGAAGGGTCGCCCGCCCTGCCCGTCCGCCGCCACGAACAACCCAGCCGGCCCCAGCCGCAGCAGGTAGGCCCGCCCGCCGCCCGCCCCGCCGGCCAGCCGCCGCACCAGGGTGACCAGCTCAACCGCGTCCTGGGCCAGGGCCCCGGCGGGCCCCTCCAACCCTTCCGCCCCGCTGACCCGGGCGGCCGGACCCGCCGTCTCCAGCCGCAGCACATGCTCCCGCGCCAGCCCCGCCACCGCCTCCCGCGCCCGGCGGCACAGGGCGTCGTCCTTCAGCAGGGCGGGGGTGGTGCCGGAGAGGTACCCGTCGATCCCGCCCTCCACGGACAGGGTCTGGGCGTGGGTGGGACCTGCCAGCGCGGCAATGCAGAGGATCGGGAAAATCCGCATCCCCCACACCCGACCGCTTCCCCCGCGAAGGCGGGGGTCCACAGTCCTTGGCCCGCCTTCCACCGACACCGACTCAGAAGAACCGTGGGCCCCCGCCTTCGCGGGGGAAGCAGGAAAATGCGACCGGGCCGCCCTCACCGCCCCGCCCCCAGGGGCGCGATCTCCGCCAGCGCGCGGAACTTCTGGCGCAGGGTGCGGGTGATGCCCTCCGCGTCCTCGGGCGTCGCGATGATGCTGGGGGTCAGCAGCACCACCAGCTCCGTCCGGGTGGCGCTGTTGCGGGTGTTGGAGAAGGCGGAGCCCAGCACGGGGATGTCCTTCAGCACGGGGATGCCGCCCTGGCCCCGCTCGCTCCGGTCCTGGATCAGGCCGCCCAGCATCACCGTCTGCCCGTCGCGGACGGAGACGGTGGTGAGCAGCTTGCGCTGGCGGATCGTCGGGCTGTCGATGGCGGAGGTGGTGGTGCGGGCCACGTCGCTCACCTCCTGGCTCACCTCCAGGGAGACGTTGCCGCCGTTGCTGACCCGCGGCGTGACTTGGAGCAGCACGCCCGTGTCCCGGTACTCCACCGCGTTGGTGACCACCTGGCCCGTGCGGTCGTTCACCACGTTCACGCTGCTGGTATTGGTGCTCTGCTGCACGATGATGGGCACGCTGTCGCCCACCTGGAGCGTGGCCGGCTGGTTGTCCAGGACCACCAGCTTGGGGGAGGAGACGACCTTCACGTCCGTCTCCCGCGCCAGCGCCTCCAGGATCACCTCCGGCGCGCCCCGGTCGCCCAGGAAGAAGGCGAAGCCCGGCAGGCCCGGGGTCAGGGGCAGCTTGGTGTTGGTGTCGGTGAAGATGGCCCCGCTGTCGCCCAGCCCGCCGATGCGCCCGGTCCGCAGGGCGTACTGCACGCCGAAGCGCAGGCTGTCATCCAGCACCACCTCGACGATGCTGACCTCGATCATCACCTGCAAGGGCGTGATGTCGAGCTGCCGGATCAGGTCGCGGACCTGCTGGTACTCCGCCGCGGTGGCGGAGATCAGCAGCGCGTTGTTCTGCGCGTCCACCGCCACGCGCGGGCCCGTGCCCTTGTCCGCCACCGGCCCTGGCAGGGTACCGATGTCCGCCGCCGGGCCGGGCGCCGTGGGGGCCGGGCTGTCCAGGGCGCCGGCCGGCAGCATGGGCCCGGGCACGCTTTCTGCCGTCATGGCCACCACCGGTGCCGCGGGCGGGGCCTGGAGGGAACCCTGGCCCAGCAGTTCGCGCAGGCTGACGACGATGTCCGCCGCCTTGCGGTTCTGCAGGTTGTAGACATGCATGCGCCGCCCGGCCGCGGGTTGGGCGCGGTCCAGCCGCTCCACCCATGACAGGGCCCGGTCCAACAGCCCCTCACCCCGGGCCAGCACCACCAGCCCGTTCAGCCGGTCCAGCGGCACGAAGCGGATGGAGCCGCCGCCGGGGCCCTGCCGCTCCGGCCCGAACACGTCTTCCAGCTCCTGCGCCAGCGTCTCCGCCCGCGCATGGACCAGCCCGACGAAGGCGGAGGACATGCCCGCCATGGCGTCCACGTCGAAGGCGGCCACCGCGTCGGCGATGCGCTGCCGCTCCGCCGCCGTGCCGCGGACGACGAGGAGGTTCTCCACCCCCGGCACCGCCACGGCCCGGTCGGGCAGGCCGGCGGCGGCCAGCAGCTTGCCCATCTCCCCCGCCGCCACATGGCGCAGCCGCACCAGCTCCGCCGGCTGGCTGGGCAGGGCCGGCGCCGCCGTGCCCGGCGCGGGGCGGGAGACGCGGAACACCCCGCCCTCCTCCGTCAGGGCGAGGCCACGGCTGGACAGCAGGGCGGCGAACACGGGCAGAACGTCCGCGGGGGCCAGCCGGTCCACGGTGCGGAAGGTCAGGGTGTCGTCGATCCCCGCATCCACCACATGGTCGCGCCGCAGGATCTGGCCGAAGACGATGCTGGCCGCATCGCGCACCGGGGTCTGCTGGAAGTTGAGCTGCACCGCGTCCGGGCCCGGGTCTGCCGCCCTGCGGCCCGTGCCCAGGGCCCGTGGGCCCGAGCCGGCCGTCGCGGGCAGCCGCTCCACGGTGCGCCTGGGCGCGGTGTCCCCCGGTTCCGCTGCCCGGCCAACCTCGGCGGCGCGCAACGGCGCGGTGCGGGCGAGGGGGCGGATGGGGTCCGCGTCAGGGGTGGCGACGGGCACTTCCGGCGGCTTTGCGCATCCCGCCAGCACAAGCAGGGCACAGCCCAACACGGCGCCGACCCGCCGCCCAAGAATAAACGCCATCCCCGCCCCACCCGGATGCACTTGCTGACCGCATGGTTTTACCGCTTACGGGCGGGCTGCTCAAAACGAATTACCTGTTCGGACGAAGCTTGCCTCAGCACGAGCTGGTCCAGGTCCAGCCGGACCACGGTCCAGCCATCAAGCTCATCCCCCACCGACACCGGGCGCAGCTCCCCACCGCCCACCGGGGCGAGCAGCACGCTGGCCTTGCCGCCCTGGGACAAGGCGCCGGCAACGGTCCACTTGCCCAGCACCTGCGCCCGCCCGGCGTCTGCCGCCACGGGGGCTGCGGGTTCCAGGGCACGCCGGGCGGGGGTGAACAGGGGGCGGTCGCGGGTCTGGGCCAAGCCCGCCAGGGGCGGCGGGGGCTCCGGCACCGCCCCGGGCGCGTCCGTCCCCGACGCGGCGGGGGGCGGGACCGTCGAGGTCGAAAGCTGCCCGGCCAGGGCGGCAAGGCCGCCCAGCAGCAGCGCCAGCAGGAAAAGGCGCAGCAGGGTCATGGCGCACCCCCCGCGGGCGGCAGCCAGGGCACGGTGACCAGAAGCTCCGCCACCAGCATGCCGCCCGTCCCCGCCTCCACCGCCAGGGCGCGCACCGCCAAGGCCGGGGTGCCCGTCTCCAGCCCATGCAGCACGGCCTGCAAGCCCTTGGTGTCCGTGGCGAAGCGGGCGCGGAGCTGCACCAGGGTCGCCCCGCCCGCCTGCTGCGGCGGCAGCGGGTCCAGCCGGTCCAGCCGACCGCTTGCCGACGAGACAACCCCCTTCACCCGGTCCTGCAAGGCCGCCGCCGCCTGGGCCACACTGGGGGCGGGCAGGGACAGGGCCGCCAGCCTCGCCTCCACCGCCGCCGGGTCCAACCCCGCCACGGGGGCGAGGGCGCGGAGCCGGGTTGCCAGCGCTTCCGCCTGGTCGGCCTCCGCCGTCATGCGGTCAAGCGCCTGCTGCCACAACCCATGGGCCTGCGCCGCCGCCAGGGCCAGCAGGCCCGCGAACAGGGCAATGCCCAGCAGCCGTAGAGGCGCGAAGGCTACGCTCATGGCTGCCCCTCCGCGAACACCAGCCGGAATCGGAACCGCTCCACCCCCAGGGCGGGGTCCAGCACCGTGGGCGCGGCGAAGCTGACCGAGGCCACGCCGGGGATCGCCTCCAGCTTCGGCACCAGGGCGGCGGCGCTGGCGGCGGTGCCTTCCAGTTCCAGCCCCTGCCCGTCCAGCACCAGCCGCTTCACCCAGGCCTCGTCCGGCAGGGCGGCGGTGACGCGCTCCAGCAGCAGGCTCACCGAGCGGGACCGCGCCGCCCTTTCCACCAGGGCCAGCACCTGCCGCCGGTCCTGCCCCTGCGCGGGGGCCAGGGCGGAAAGAGCCGATGCCTCCGCCCGCACCCGTTCCAGCCGTTGCGCCTGTTGCCACAGGGGCAGCCCCGCCGCCGCCAGAAGCACGGCGATGGCCAGCCCGGCCAGCAGCCAGTCCGGCCGCCCGACCCCGCCACCGCCCCGGTCCAGCAGCACCAGGGTGCCGCCACCCGCATCCGTCACCGCCAGGGCCGACAGCCGGGCCCCACGGGCGCCCAGGTCCGCCTCGATCCCCGCCGCCTCCTCCACCGGCAGGGCGGCCAGCCGCACGGCCAGCCCCTCCGGCCCGCGCGATTCCACCCGCCAGCCAAAAGCGCAGGCCTCTGCCGGGAAGGGGAACTGCCGCCCCACCTCATGCCGCAGCAGGGCCGGCAGGTGCCTCTCCGCCGTCGCAGGCAGCACCAGCCGCTTCTCCAGCGCGCTGCCGGTGGGCAGCAGCAGGGCCACCACCTGCCCACGCCGGACGGTGCCCATGTCGGTGACCCAGCGCCGGGGCCGCAGGTCGCGGGTCAGCGTGTCCGTCAGCCCGGCCAGCCAGCCACGCCAGGCCCGCCCCGCCAGGGACGGCAGGCTCGCCAGGGTGGTGGGGGATGATGTCGGGGCATGCATGCCGTGAGGCGCCTATGCCTTGCTTCTGGATGTTGGCGGGTGGTGTGTTTCCCTTTAGCTCAAGGGCACTCGTGCTGCCTGCAATATTCGTCGACGGGCAAGAACGACTCCTCGCCCTCATCCCAGACCAGCTTGATGATGTTCGCCCCGGCGGCCTCGCGGAGGCCGAGAGGTGTCTCGCTCTGCGCTTTCATGCGTGAGATGAAATCCGCCGACGCGCCATAGGTCAGAAACCGCTCGTAATATTGGTTTAAATCGTTGGCGATGACCGCCTTCGCGTCCGCATCCAGGATGGTCACCGCTGGCTGTGGATTATGGAACAGCAGTTGGGTGCCCGGGATGACAGCACCCCTCGGCGACGCGGCCAGGACCAGGAGGCAAGACGAGGCACAGGCACCCTCGGTAACCACCATGATCTCACGTTCCCGGACAAGGTCGGCCAGCCGGAACGCATCCGTGAGCATGCCACCCGCGCTGCTGATGATCAGGAACCGGCGGTCTGGCTGCTTGAAGTGCTCCAGTACGGCGTCCACGGAGGACGGGTTGATATAGCCCACCAGCGCGATGTCCGATGTTTCGGTCATTTGGATGGAGTACTGCGTGCCGATGTCAGACTGCCGCAGCAGAATCACCTGGACCAGATCGTGGGTCACGGGGCCAAGGGTCCAGATGCTTTGCGCGAGGCCGACCCCCACCATGACCCTGGCGAGATAGGGTAGGAACCTCGGTTCCGGCGGGACTGAAAGCTTTCCCTTGCGCAAGGTCTCCCCTGCCGAGCGCCAGACGCCGACCAGGGCCCAGGCCGTGTAGACGATGACCACCATGTTCATCGCCAGGGCAAGGGTGGGATTTCCCATCACCGGCGGCGTCAGGCTGAGAAGCCCTACGCAGAGCCCGAGGACCGCACCGATCAAAACGCCGTTCAGCCAATATGACTTGCCAAGGGATAGCTGCCCGCGCCAATGCGCCACGACGTAACCGAGCATTCTTCCAGAATCCATTCGGGCAATGGGATTCACAGCAGGCTATATCAGCAAGCGTTTGCGCATAAGAGACAATCACCTTGCGATCACGCTGAAAGTGTACAGCTCAGCGGTACTCCAGGAAGCGATATGGGTGGCCGCCCCCCGGCGCAAGGGCGACGGTGGCCCGCCGCCGGACGGTCACGGCCCCGGCGCCATCCAGCACTTCCGCCACCAGCACGAAGACCTGCCCGTCGCTGACCGCCAGGGGGCCCTTGCGGAAGCTGTCCGGCGGGGTGACGGCCGAGCCCGCGCGCCGGGCCAGGAGGAAGGCCTGCACCTCCCCCGCCGGCGCGCCCGTGGCCGGCTGCAACACCGGCGCAGGGGCTGAGAACGGGTCGATTGTCGCGGAGCCGGAATGGACGGTGACCAGTGGCAGCAAGGCCTTCAGAAGGTCGGGCGTCATGCCCGGCAGGTCTGCCAGGACCGACGCGTGGCGGAGCCCCGCGGGTTTCTCCCCGCCCCCCTCCTCCGGCCGGCGCAGAGCCACCAGCACTCCCACGGCCCGCGCCGCGTCCCCCTCCGCCATGCCTGCCTGCCGGAACAGGGCGGCCAGGAAGGCCGGCTCGGCCTGGTTCACATCCGCCAGCCCGCGCACGTCCTGGATGGAAAGCCGTGTGCGGTGGCCCAGATGGTCCGCTTCCACCGGCGTGCCGTCACGGGGCAGGCGGCCCCGCTCCGCCGGGTCCAGCAGGGCGAAGACGCCGCGCTGCACCAGCCCGTCCGCCGCGGCCTCCGCCAGGGCACGGGCCCGGTCCAGCCGCGCCCGGTCCGCGGTGGAGGTGCCCAGCGACAGCACCAGCATGGCGACCACCGCCAGGGCCAGGCTGCCCCAGACCGCCAGCAGGTAGGCGCTCCCCCGCTCCCCCGGCCGTCTCACCGCCGCCCCCACTCAGCTTGGCGAAGCTCCACCGTCAGGGTCGCCCCGCCTTCCCCCGCCAGCCGTACCAGCCGGGGCAGGCCCTGGTCCCGCCACTCCCCCCGCCAGTCCCGCCCGTCGCCATAGGCCACCGCCAGCCCGCCCCAGCCCGGCACCCGCAACCGCTCCGCCCAGTTCCCGCCGGGGCATTCCGGGGTCCAGTCCCGGCCCAGCGGGCAGCGCTCCAGGATCAGGTCTCCACCACTGTTCCGAAGCCGGAACAGCGTCGGCAGGCCGTCCCCCGCCGGCCCGTCCGCTATCGCAACGAAGGTCAGCTCTGCCGCCTCCCCCCGGAAAAGCCGTTGGGTGGCGTCAGCCCAGCCGGACTCCGCGCGTTCCAGCAGGTGCCGCAGCGTGGCCCGGGCGGCCGTGTCCGTGACCCGTTCATTCCGGTGCCGTTCCAGCTTGCCCAGCACCCGCGCGCCGAAGCCCAGGCTGTCGGAGACCACCAGCAGCCCCAGCCCCAGCAGCACCAGGGCCACCAGCACCTCCAGCAGGCTGAAGCCCCTCACGGCCCGGCCCCCGCCGGCAGCAAACGCTGGGTCGCCAGTTCCAGCACCGGCCCGCCCGCGTCGCTGACCCGTACCGTCACCCGCACCAGCGACAAACCGACCCGCGGCGCCAAACCCGGTTCCGGCACCAGCTCGGCCGCCGCCTCCAGGTCCCCCGCCCGCCGCGACACCGGCCGCCCGGTGCTCGCCGCCTCCGCCAGCACGTCCTGCGCCAGGGCGATGCGCGCCGCATCCCGCCCCGCCAGCTCCGCCGCCCGCAGGCCCCCGCCCAGGACGGCGGACAGGGCCGCTGCGGCCAGGGCGATGATGGTGAATCCCACCACCACCTCGACGATGGTGAAGCCGTGCTCGCCGGGCTGCCTGGTCGCCATGTCCGTCAGTTGTGCACGTCCGCGTTCTCCCCCTCCCCACCGGGGGCGCCGTCGGCGCCGAGGGAGATGACGTCGAAGGCCACGCCGTGGCGGGGCGGGATCCGGTACTGGTAGGGGCGGCCCCAGGGGTCCATGGGCAGGGTCTTGGAATTCAGGTATGGCCCACGCCACCCGGCCACCCCGGCGGGTGCGGCCACCAGGGCCTGGAGCCCCTCGGCCTCGGTGGGATAGCGGCCCACCTCCAGCCGGAACAGGTCGATGGCGGCGGCGATGTTCTTGACCTGCATCTCCGCCGTCTTGGCTTGGCTGGAGCCGAGCCAACCCACCACCCGTGGCGCCACCAGGGTCAGCACCAGCGCCATGATGCTGAGCACCACCAGCACCTCGATCAGGGAGAAACCCTGCTCCCCCGCGTGACCAGACCGTTCCCGCACGTAACCCATCCGGACCCCCGACAAGCGGCGGCAATGCCCATTGCCGCCGCAGGCCGCCGACTGGCGGCCCGCGCCCCCATGGGCGCGCAAGCCAAGCCCGCGGATGCGGGCGCCCGGCGCCTGAGGGAAAACGAAAAAGCTACCCAGCAAGATCGTAAAGCTCCATCACGGCGCTGACCAGTGACAGGACCACGCCGCCCACCAACACGCCCAGGACAAGGGTGAGCAGCGGCGCCACCAGGCTGGTGAAGCGCTGGGCCATGCGCGCCGCGTCGGCCGCGAACAGGCCCGCCAGGGTACCGAGGCAGGGGCCCAGGCGGCCCGTCTCCTCCCCCACCGCCGCAAGCTCCGCCGCCACGTCGGGCAGGGTACCGTCGGCGCGCAGACTGTCCGACAGGGACCGGCCCGCGCGCACCGCCGTGCCCGCCCCCGCCCAGGCGTCGCCCACCGGCCCGGCCGCGGCCTTCGCCGCCAGGGGCAGGGCCTCCGCCAACGGCACGCCGCTTTGCAAAAGCAAGGAAAGGGCGCGTGTACTGCGTTCCAGCAGCACCGCCCGCACATAGCCGCCGATGCCGGGCAGGCGCAGCGCCAGGGCCGCCAGCCCGTCCGACACCCCGCCGCGGCCCCGGCGCCAGACCGTCCACCCCGCAACGCCCGATCCCACCAGCAGCAGGGCCGGCCCATAGGATGCCAGCAGGCCGGACAGGCCCAGCATGACCCGGGTCAGGGGCGGCACCGGCCGGCCCATGGCCTCGAACACCAGCTCGAACCGGGGCAGGACGACGCCCAGCAGGATGAGGAGCGCCACCGCCGCCACGCACAGCACCACCAGCGGATAGGTCAGGGCCCCGCGCAGGCTGGCCGCCAGCTCCGCCGAGCGCCGTTCGCCCTCGGCCAGCGCGCGCAAACCGGGCCCGAGCTTGCCCGCCGCCTCCCCCGCCGCCAGGATGGCCGCCGCCGCCTCGCCCAGCGGGTCGCCTTCGCCGTGCAGGGCCGCCGACAGGCCTTGTCCCGCCCGCACCCGGTCCCGCAAGGCCCGGGACAGGTCGCGCACCGGCTGCGCGCCCCGGTCGGCCCGGCCGGCCAGCAGGGCCAGGGCTCGTTCCAGGGGCAGGCCTGCCTCCACCAGCGTCGCCAGCTCCTCCAGGAAGCGCGCCCGCGCCTCCCGCCCCAGCGGCTTGCGCCCGGCGCGGGCACCCGCGGCCGGGGTGGCACGGATGGGCAGCAGGCCCTCGCCCTGCAGGCGGCGAATGGCCTCCGCCTCGCTGCCCGCGTCCATCTCGCCGTTGACCTGCTCCCCCGCCGGGGTCAGGGCGGTATAGGCGAAGCGGGGCAAGGCTCAGTCCCCCGCGCCCAGGGCCGCCACCAGCTCGGCATAACCCACGGTGCCGGCTGCCACCTGGGCCAGCCCTTCCTCCCGAAGGTCGCGGAAGCCTGACGCTTCGGCCGCCGCGCGCAGCCCGTCCGGCCCCGCCCCCTCCGCCACCGCCCGGCAGAAACCCGCATCCGCGACCAGCAACTCCGCCACCGGTACCCGGCCCGCATGGCCCCGTCCGTGGCAGGCCGGGCATCCGCCCTGCCGGTACCAGTCCGCCATGCCCACCCGGTCGCGCAAGGCCGCGGGTACCGGTTCCCGCTGCCGGCAATGGGGGCACAGTTTCCGCACCAGCCGCTGGCTCAACGCCCCCCGCAGAACCCCCGCCAGAAGGTACGGCTCCACCCCCATGTCCACCAGCCGCGCCACGCTCTCCACCGCCCCGTTGGCGTGGACGGTGGCCAGCACCAGGTGCCCGGTGAGGGCCGCCTGCACCGCCGTGCGCGCGGTTTCCCCGTCGCGCACCTCACCCACCATCAGCACGTCGGGATCGTGCCGCAGGACGCTGCGCAGGATGCGGGCGAAGTCCAGGCCGATGCCGTGGTTCACCTGGACCTGGGTGACGCCGGGCAGGTCGAACTCCACGGGGTCCTCCACCGTCACCACTTTGCGGGTACCGTCCAGCACCTGGCCCAGCAGGGCGTAGAGGGTGGTGGTCTTGCCGCTGCCCGTCGGTCCGGCCACCAGCACCAGCCCGTGCGGCAACCCCGCCAGCCGTCCCAACCCCCCCGCCACCGCGGGCGGCAGGCCCAGGGCGCCCAGGTCACGGGCCTGCGCCGCCTTGTCCAGCACGCGCAGCACCGCCCCTTCCCCGAACAGGGTGGGCAGGATGGAGACGCGAAGGTCCACCGGCCGCCCCCGCACCGCCAGCCGGCAGCGCCCGTCCTGGGGCATCCGCCGCTCCGCCACGTCCAGCCGGGCCAGCACCTTCAGCCGCGCCACCAGCGCCGCCGCCAGGTCCGGCAGCAGCGACCGGTGGGTGACCAGCTGCCCGTCCACCCGCAGCCTCAGGCACAGCCGGTCCCGTTCCGGCTCCAGGTGGATGTCGCTGGCACCGCGGTCCACGGCTGCCTCCACCAGCTCATCCAGCAGGCGGATGGCCGGCTCCTCCCGCCGCCCGTCGCGCAGGCGGGCCGCATCCTCCCCGTCCGCGGCACCGCCCGCCGGCGGGGCCGCGGCCGCGGACGGCGGCGCCTCTCCCCGCAGCAGGGCCAGCACTGCCCCCACCGTACCCACCCGCACCGGCAGGTCCTGGCCCAGCGACCGGGCCGCCGCGGCGCGGGCGAAGCTGTCCGTCGGGTCGGCCAGCAGCAGGGCCGGGCCGCCCGGCCCCTCCACCGGGGCCAGCAGGTGCCGCTCCAGGAAGGCCGGCGACAGCCGCCGCGCCAGGGGGGACAGGGCGATGCCGTCCGTCCCCGCCAGGTCCAGCCCCTCGGCCCGGGCCAGGGCCCCGGCCATGTCCTCCTCGGCCACCAGCCCCAGCCGGGCCAGGGCCGCCACCGTCGCCTCCCCGGCGGCGACGGCCAGCCGTTCCGCCCGGCCGGCGGCGGTCTCGTCCAACAGGCCGGCCGCCACCAGCCGCCGCAGGGCCGTGCTCATGCCGCCCCCCGGGCCGGGATCATGCCGAGCGCGCCCGCAGGGGGGCGGGCTCGGCCGCTTCCCCGGCCTCCGGCGCCAGGAAAGCCAGCACCCCCTGCCGCCGGACGGGCAGCAGGGCCGCCAAGTCGGCGCCCAGGGTCGCGGGGGCCAGATGGCCGAACTGGTCCATGTAGCGGCCCAGCGTCTCCGACGCGTCGGAGGACAGCATCTCCAGCACCGCCGTGCGGCCGGGCTCCAGGAACAGGGTCGGCCGCTCCCGCACCTCCCCGCCCAACACCTCCCACACGGCCAGCCGCCGCGACCCGGCGGCCCAGCGGGCCACAAGGATGCGCGCGTCGGGGAAGGCATGGGCCACCCGGCCCAGGGTGGCGCCCGGGTCCCGCTCGTCCGCCAGCAGGCCGCGCAGCAGCTTGGCCGCGGCACGGCCGCCGGCCACCCGGTCCAGCGGGTCGGTCCAGTCCATCCGCCCCAGCACCAGCCAGGCGTCCCCGTCGCCCTCCCACAGGTCGAGGAAGCCGGTGCCGTCCGGCTTCAGGCAGCGCGCGTCCACCGCCACGCCGGCCACCGTGCCGGACAGGGGGGCCGCATAGCGGCGGGCCAGGGTGTCCAGCAGGTCGTCCATGTCGCGGAGCTGCTCGTTCTCCAGCATGCCCTGGCGGGACTTCTCCAGCTCCTTGCGCATCACCGCCTGCACGGTGCGCAGGCTCTCGTCCAGCTCCTCGATCTCACGCAGGCCGCCCGCGGGCTGCCAGCGCTCCACCTCGCCCGAGGCCACCAGCCAGACCCCGGCCTTCAGCTTGCGCAGGGGCCGGGCGATGCGCCACGTCACCCACAGGCTGACGGCGACCCCCGCCACGACGATCACCGCGGTCAGCGCGATGATCAGGTCGCGCATGCGCTGCAACTCGGCGCCGTACTCGTTCATGTCGGTGCGCAGCCGCAGGATGGCCGACAGCTTGCCCTCCCCGTCCAGGATGGGGACGAAGGCCACCGTCATGAAGCCCTCCTCCGGGCTCGGGATGACGCGGGAAACGAAGGGCCTGCCGCCCGCGACGCTCGCCTGTACCTCGGCCGACCTGGCCAGGGCGTCGATATAGCCCTTGGACTCCCCGAACTCGAACAGCGAGGTGCCGTCCGGCAGGACCAGGCTGACCCGCTCGATCCGGTTGGGCCCGGCCACCGCCTCCACCCGCTTGCGCAGCCGGTCCGGCATGCCCTGCCGGTCGGCGGCGCGCAGCCATTCGGCGCGGATGAACTCCGCCATGGTCACGGCGGCGGCCTGGGTGCGGGACTGGGCGCCCCAAACCATCTCCTGCTGCTTGTTCAGGAAGATCAGGGCGCCGCTGACAAGCGCCAGCCCGATGAACAGGGGCATGATGGCCGCGAGGGCCTGGGCCGGCAGCTTCATGGCACACCTCCCGCGGCATCGCCTTCCACGGGCGCCACCGTGTCACAGAACCCGATCACCAGCGCGGGACATTCGTTCACCAGGGTACGGAAGTGGCGCTTGGCCACCAGCAGGGCCCGCGCCCCCTCCGCCCGGCTGGCATGCAGGGCCGCGGCCGCGGGCCGGTCGAACAGCAGGTCCGCCAGCCCCACCACACCGGGCAGCGGCCGGCCCTCCCCGTCCTCGAAACCGCCGGAGCAGGCGACGTAGAGCTGCGCCACCGGCGCGCCGGCGGGCAGCACCAGCTCCCCCGGGGCGTAGGTCACCCAGCGGCTGACCTCGCCCACCGCCAGCAGTTCCGGCACCCGCAGCCGGTCGAAGGGCGGCACCCGGCGCAGGGCGAACATGGTGTCGATCAGGCTCATGCCCCGTCCCCCGCCGGATGGATGCGCCAGGCCTGGCCCGGCGACAGGGCGACCGTTGCCCGGCCGGTCAGCACGTCGGGCCGCGACCCGTCCCGTTCCAGCACCAGCGGCCGCACCGTGGCCACGTGCAGCATCCCGCCGTCCAGCAGCACCAGCCCGCGCAGCTCCGGGCCGAGCAGGGCCGGCAGCGCGTGGGGCAGGCCGGGCCCGCCCGGCTCCTCCGGCAGCATCCGGGCCAGCAGGGCCCGCCAGGACCGCCGCTCCACCGCCGCGGCCAGGGGGTCCTCCGGCAGGTCCACCCACCACCACAGGGTCCGCCCGCTGCGGTCCAGCCGCCCGTCGGCGCGAACCGGTCCCTTGCCCGGCGGCTCCTCCTGCAGCAGGCGGATGATCTCCCGCTCCCGCCGCTCCTCCTCCGTGCGCCGGTCGGTTTGGCGCAGCGTCTCCAGCCGTTCCCGCAGCGTCGCGCTCATGCGGTTGAAGCCGTGGGCGAGCGCCCGCAGCTCCGTCGGCCCGGTGGGCTCCACCTGCAGGCCGAACTTGCCGGCCGAGACCTCGAACCCCGCATATTTCAGCTTGCGCATGGGTGCCGCCAGCCGCACGGCGATGGCATAGGCGATGGCCGTGCCGATCAGCAGGGACAGGCCGCCCACCACGCCCACATTCACCAGCGCGATGCGGGTCCGCCGCTGGATGGAGGTGATGTCCACGTCCGCCCCAGCCATGGCCACGGGCTGGCCGGCGGAATCGCGGATGGGGGAGAAGGCGGTCTTGATCAGGCCCCACTGTTCCCAGGCCTGGATGGGGGTCAGGTGGACCACCCCGTCCGTCACCACCTTGCGGATGTTGTCCGCGTCGTCCTCCGGCATGGTGTCGGCATAGCCGGGGGGGCTGTGGTTGTCGTCGGTGTTGGCGTCGAACAGGTAGACGATGTCCAGCACGCCGGTGACCTTCTGGGAGTACAGGTAGGTCAGGTCCAGCTTGGCCTTGATCTCCCGCATCGGCTCCACCGTGTCCAGGAACTCGCGGGAGGCTTCCATGGCGGCGGCGTCGAAGTCCGGCTCCCTCAGCCGGGCGGCCATCTCCTGGTGCTTGTCGCCGTCGATGAAGGCGGCGGTGATGGTGGACACGGCCACCAGCTTCCCGTCGAAGCCGGCCAGGATGGTCTGGTACAGCTCACGATAGATCAGCACACCCGAGGCCACGGTGATCAGCACCAGGATCGGGATGGTGGTGCGCAGGACCAGTGCCTGCAGCCCGTATGTGGCGCGCCGGCTCATGCCGCGGACATCCTCGTCTCAAGCAGCCTGAGCGCCAGGCTGGGGAAGGTCTGGGCCGCCGCCAGCAGCACGCCGCGCGGGATCACGACGATCTCTGCCCCCTCCAGGGTGGCCGTGCGGGCATAGCGGCCGCCATGCAGGCTTTCCGTGCCGAACAGGGTGCCCTGCGCCACGGGCGTGGCGCCGCCGGGGCCGGACAGGGTGCAGTGGCCGCGGTGCAGGATGAACAGGCTGTCCGCCGGCTCCCCCGCCGCGAAGATCTCCAGCGTCTCCGGCGCCAGGCAGCTTTCCGAGGCCAGAGCCACGGGCAGCAGGTCGCGCAGGCTGATGTCCTGGAACAGCTCCGTCCGCGCCAGGGAGGCCAGCCGGCGCACCAGGGTCAGGTCGCTGCGGTGCTTCTCGATGTGCAACAGTTCCCGCAGGGTGAACTGCAACGGGTCGGACCTGTCGGGCCGCAGCCGCTCGCGCAGCCGCCCCGCCGCCTTGTCGGGGTACAGGTCCCACAGGACCTGCATGGCCGCGGCCCCCAGCAGCCCCTCCCCGTCCGCCGCCGCGGCGTCCAGGATGGAATCGGCGTCCGCCACCGCCACGCGCCGGGCCGCCAGCCGTTCCTCCGCGGACCGGCCGTCCACCATGGGGCGCAGCTTGGCATAGGTGTCCCGGTGGACACCCTGCTCCAGAGCCTCCAGCGCGTTGCCCCGCACCTTCGGGTTGGGCGACCGCAGGCTGCTGAGCAGCAGGTCGAAGTCCGGCAGGTCGCCGTTCAGGCAGAGCAGCAGCAGGGCCAGGTCGATGCCGTCCCGCTCCGCGTCGCGGTAGCAGCGCCACAGCAGGTACATGCCGTCCGACGTCTCCGCCCGCGCGGCCAGGGCCGCACCCTTGGCCAGGCTGGCATAGGCCTGGTCGATCTCCCCCGCCACCAGCTCATGGGCGATGGCCTGGAACTGGGGCAGGGACAGGCGCGCAAGGGCGCGCGCCGCCACGGCCCGGCCGCTGACGTTGGCGTTGCGGTCACGCAGGTGCGACACCAGCATGGGGATGGCCGGGGTGCCCATGCCGATGGCCATCCGCTCGGCCATGCGGCGTTCCAGCGGGGTGAAGCCGTCGGTGCGCAGCAACACGCCGCGCAAGGACCCGGGGTCGCCGGAGGAGCCCAGCACCTCCATGGCCGTCACCCGCATGTCGGCCGTGGCCCCGTCCAGGGTGGCCAGCACGGGCGGCACAAGCCGGGTGCTGGCCAGCGGCCCCATCTCCTTCAGGGCCAGCAGCGCCTCCCGCCGGACCTGGGGGCTGCGGTCCTCCAGGAACTGCGCCACGAGGTGGCTGAACTGCGGCTGGCGGAGCTGGCCCAGGGCGCGAACGGCGGCGCAGCGCTCCGCCTCCTCCCCCACCCGCAGCTCGTCCAGCATGCCCAGCGCCCGCAGGCCGTCACGGGATTCCGGGCTGTGCCACAGGGGCACCAGCAGGGCGCCGCGCTGGCCCGCCTCCTCCGCCGCGGCCATCAGGCGGCCCAGCTCCGTCCGGTCGATCAGGCGGAAGTTGCCCAGCTCCTCCACCACGGACGGGCTCTTCAGCAGGTCGGCCCGGTGCAGGGCCTCCACCGCCGCCAGGATCGTCTCCACCTCCCCGCCGCCCAGCACCTGGCGCAGCATGGGCTTGGCCTCCCGGCGCCCCTCCTCGTCGGTGCGGGCCAGGAAGGCCACCAGCGGGTCCAGCAGCTCCCCCGGCGCCTTGTCGCTCAGGCAGCGCAGGGCGAACAGGGCGTCCTCCGGCGCGCTCTCCGGGTCGGAGGCGACCATGGAGAGCTGCTGCAGCTCGTCCTTGCCCAGGGGGCCCACCATCTCCGCCTCGCCCCGGGTCAGGTCCAGCCAGCCGCGGCGCAGATTCTCGATCATGGACTGGCGGTAAAGCCCGCCCAGGGCAAGCACCAGGCAGATCAGCAGGATGGCCAGCCCGATGCCGACCGCCGACAGGGATTCCGCCGACATGGCCTTGGCCGTGGCCAGCAGGAACAGGCCGGTCAGGCAGGTCACCACCGGCTCCCCCAGCCCTTCCACGAAGGTGCGCACCTGCTTGCGGTAGCGGGCCTGGATGGCGTTGAACAGGAAGTTGGCGTTGTTGAAGTCCACGGAACTGACCAGCCCGTGCAGCACCACGAACCCGAACAGGGCCGCCGCCATGCCCCGGTCCACGAAATAGAAGGTGAACAGGGCCAGGTAGAAGGCGGGCACCACCAGGGCCACGTTGCGCACGCCGATGCGCAGGACCATCCGGTTGAAGACGAACAGGTTGATGACGAGGTTCACCACGTTCGCCGCGCCGTAGAGCTGGCCCAGCAGGCCGGCCAGGGCGTTCTCGTCCCGGCCTTGCGACAGCACGTTCAGGTACTGGTACTCGTTGATGTTCGCCAGCACCAGCCACAGCATGAAGACGGTGACCAGGACCGGCACATAGGCGTTGCCCACCAAGGCCTGCCCGATGCCGCGCACCTGTTCCGCCAGCCCGCCGGGCGCCTCCTCCCCCTCCGATTCGGTCAGCGCCGGCAGGCGGTTGCGGATGCGCCGCAGCACCGGCAGGGTCAGCAGGGCCGTGCCCGCCCAGACCAGGTACCAGGTGCCGACGCTCACCGTCTCCGCCACCGGGCCCATGACGCTGCCGGCCAGCACGCCGCCCATGGCGGTGCCGGCGGACAGCAGGGCGAACAGGCGCTTGCCGTCCTGGATGTCGAAATACTCGTCCGCCAGGTTCCAGAACAGGGTGTACAGGCCGATGTACCAGATGGCCGAATAGATCCGCAGGGCATAGAAGGCCCATTGGTCGAAGGGGGCGGAAAGCTGCACGCCCCCGTCCAGCAGGAACCAGAATCCCACCCCGCCGACCACCAGCACGCCCATGGCCAGTTCCAGCACCCGCGACACGGGGAGTGACCCGGTCAGCAGGGAGAAGACGGGCGTGTAGACCGCCATGACGACGGGCATCAGCACATAGATGACGGGCAGGCTGTCGGCGCCGACCTTGGACAGGAACATGGCGTCGCCCGCGGACATGCCGATGTTCAGCCCGAACTGCAGCAGCACGGCAAGCAGGCCGAAGGACAGCACCCTCGGCAGGTCGCCCCGCTCGACCCGCAGGAATCTTAACAGTCCCGCCGTCATAAGTCCCCGCACCACCCCCGTAAGGCCGGGGGTCGCCCCGTCCACCTGTATTATATCCGGGTCTTCAGAAAATGTGTTAACCCTTTGGCGCGGACATTTTAGGGTGAGCCGCGTGCGTGTTCCGGCGGCAATACCTGCCTCGTGCCCGACAGGGCCCGACTTGAATTCTGGGGTGCTTGACGATGACCATCAGGCTGGGTGTTCGGCAAAAGCTGCTGTTGCTGCTTTTCCTCCTCAACCTGACCAGCGCCGCCGCTTACTCGTTCCTGTCCTACACGGCGTTGCATGACGCGCAGATGGAAGGAATTGACGCCCGGTTGCAGGCTGCGGCCTACGGCACACTCAAGATCACGTCCCGGGCCTACCATGACCGGATCGTGGATGAGGACAGCGTCCCCGAAGCCGAATACCTGGCCATGATGACCCGGCTGAACGAGTTCGCGGTCATGACGGGCATGACCTATGTCTACACCTACATGCCCCATGGCGACGGCTTCGTGACCACGGCCACCAACGCCACGGAAGAGGAGCTGGCGAAGAAGACCTTCGACCGCTTCTTCCACCAGTACGACGCCTCCGACCTGATGAAGGAGGCGGTGGCGAAGCGGGAGATCAGGTACGAGAACCTGAAGGACGAGTACGGCACCTTCCGGTCCGTCTACATCCCCTTCACCACGGAAAGCGGCAAGATCTTCATCGCCGGCGCCGACCTGCCCATCGACTTCGTCAACAAGAAGACGCAGGAGGTGGTGGTCCTGTCCGTGGCCATCGGCGTGGCCAGCTTCACCCTGTTCTTCATCGTGGCCGGCATGGTGCTTGGGCGGATCATCCAGCCGCTAATCGCCCTGACGGGACACACCCGCTCCCTCGCCTCCAACAACTTCCAGGTGGACCCTTGCACCCGTGAGGCGCTGCGCGACATCCGCCGCAGCCGCGGGGACGAGGTGGGGGAATTGGCCCGCGCCATGTCCACCATGCTGACCCAGCTCGAGGCCTATATCGAGGACCTGAAGGAGACGACCGCCGCCAAGGAGCGGGTGGAGGGCGAGCTGTCCGCCGCCCGCGACATCCAGATGGGCATCCTGCCCCGCGACTTCCCCGCCTTCCCGGAGCGGGCGGAGTTCGACCTGCATGCGGTGATGGAGCCGGCCAAGTCCGTGGGCGGCGACCTCTACGACTTCTTCCTGATGGACGAGGACCACCTGTTGTTCCTGGTGGGCGACGTGTCGGGCAAGGGCGTGCCGGCGGCCCTGTTCATGGCGGTCGCCAAGACCCTGTTCAAGGGCAGCGCCGTCCGGCCGGGCGATTCGGTCAGCACCATCATGCACCAGGTGAACCTGACCCTGGCGCGGGAGAACCCGTCGGAGCTGTTCATCACCGCCTTCGTCGGCGTGCTGAACCTGCGCACGGGGGAGGTGGAGTACTGCGACGCCGGCCATGACGCGCCCTTCATCATGCATGCCGACGGGAAGGTGGAGCGGGTGACCAAGGTCCCCGGCCTGGCGCTGTGCGTGTATGAGGAGTTCGAGTACCGGGTGGGCAAGCTGCGCCTCACCCCGGGCGACCGGCTGGTCCTGTTCACCGACGGCGTGACCGAGGCGCACAATCCCACGGCGGACGTTTTTGGCTTCGACCGGGTGGCCGCGGCAATCCGGGAGGCCGGGCCCGGCGCCAGCCCGTCCACCATCACCGGCACCCTGCACCAGGCGGTGACGACCTTCGCCGACGGGGCGGAGCAGTCCGACGATATCACCATCCTCGTACTGGAATTCCGCGGCCCCGGCTGATTGCATGGCCGTGGCCGCTTCGGTCCCGAAGCGCCGCCCGCAGCCTTTCGGGCAATGCCCGTCCGGCCGCTTCCCGGCGCGGGGCGCCTGCCTTACCTTCCTGCCGCATCGCAACAACGGACCCCGCCTTGACCCCCCAAGCCATCATCTCCGAGATCGCCCGGGACTTCCCGGACGCCTGGGCCGGACAGGGCATCCCCGAGGCGGACCTGGCGGCCCTGCGCGCCGCCGCCGGGGGTGACCCCGCCCGCTTCCGCACCCTGCTGAAGCGGCGGCTGGCCGGCGATCCCGTGGCCTATGTGCTGGGGCAGATCCATTTCCGCGGCCGCCGCTTCCGCATGGACCGCCGCGCCCACATCACCGACCCGGAGACCTCCCACCTGGTGGAGGCGGTCCTTGCCGCCGCCCGCGACCTGCCCGACGGCGCGGTGGTGGCGGAGGTCGGGGTGGGCGCCGGGGCGCTGGCCATCTCCGTCGCCCTGGAGGCGCCCCGCGTCACCCTGGTGGGCCTGGACGTGGATTCGGACGCGCTGGCCCTCTGCCGCGCCAACCAGGCCCTGCACGGGGTGGGGTTCGACCTGCTGGAAAGCGACATGCTCCACGGCTGGGGCGACCGGCAGCCCCCGGCCCTGGTCTTCGGCGACCTGCCCTGGGGCGACGAGACCACCGTGTATGACGAGTTCCGGGACGTGCGGCACTACCTGCACATGCCCCCCGCCGCCGCCTTCCCCCTGGGCGACCGCACCTCCGCCCAGCGGGAACTGATCCAGCAGGTGATGCGCCTGGGCTGGCCCAGCCGCGTCATCCTGAACTGCGGCACCCTGCCCGAGGCGGACATCCAGTCCCTTGCCGCCGCCGCCCCCGGCCGCCGCGCGGTGATCCACCGCCCCGCGGCCACCGCCGCCTTGCTGGACATCACGGTGGGCTGAGGGTCATTCCTTCGCCGACCTACCCCGGTCGACATAAGCCCTGAAGGCGTCTACCCCTCCCTTTCGGATGATATAGGTCAAGGCGGCCTATATCTTTTTGGTGGCAAGAATAAGCGAGCCCGATGGTTCGCGTTCAAGACCTCGGGCAAGCTCAGCGGCCCGGGGCCGCGCCCGGCATTCAGGGTTGTTCCGACCGGGGGCGGCCCGGGCCCCCAGCCCGGAGTCGCCCTGCCATGGCGTTCGCCAGGAAATTCGTAACCGCGCTGCTCGCCGCCACGAGCCTGCTCTGCCTCACCCCCGCCGCCCCGGCCGCCGATCCCGCCGGGCCGTCGTTGCAGGCGATGAAGCGGGACTATGCCCGCCCGACCGCCGTCCCGTTCCCCGCCGACAACCCCTATACGGTGGAGAAGGTGCGGCTGGGCCAGCAGCTCTTCTTCGACCCGCGTCTGTCGGGTGACAACACCCGGTCCTGCGCCACCTGCCACAACCCGGCCCTGTCCTGGGGCGACGGCCTGGCCAAGGGCATCGGCACCGGCGGCACGCTGGGCCGGCGCAGCCCCACCATCCTGAACCTGGCCTGGGCCGAGCTGCTGATGTGGGACGGCCGCAAGGACAGCCTGGAAGCCCAGGCCCTCGGCCCCATCGAATCGGGCATGGAGATGAACCTCGCCCTGAAGGACGTGGTGCCGAAGCTGGAAAAGGTGGACGGCTACCGCACGGCCTTCGCCTTGGCCTTCCCCGGCGAGGGGCTGACCCTGGCCAACGTGGCCAAGGCCATCGCCACCTATGAGCGCACGGTCGTCTCCGGCACCGCCCCCTTCGACCGCTGGGTGGCGGGGGAGGAGGGGGCGATCAGCGACGGCGCCAAGCGCGGCTTCCGGCTTTTCAACACCAAGGGCAACTGCGCCGCCTGCCATTCCGGCTGGAACCTGACCGACCATTCCTTCCACGACATCGGGCTGCCGGACAAGGACATCGGCCGGGCGGAGCACCTGCCCCTGCCCTCCATGCGGCATGCCTTCAAGACGCCCACCCTGCGCGACGTGGCCCGCCGGGCGCCCTACATGCATGACGGCTCCCTGCCCGACCTGTGGGCGGTGGTGGAGCACTATGACAAGGGCGGCACCGCCCGCCCCAGCCTGTCGCCGGAGATGCGGCCCCTCCGCCTGACCCCGCAGGAGAAGGCGGATCTTGTCGCCTTCATGCTGACCCTCACCGGGGAGGCCGACCCCGTCACCCTTCCCGCCCTGCCCGTGCCGGCCCAGCCGGCGGGCTTCTGAGACCCATTTCCGAGAGGTCCCCCCATGCCCCTCCGCCCCGCCCTGCTGGCCGCCGCCCTGCTGCTGGCCGCCGGCCCCGCCCTGGCCGAGACCCATGTGGTCGACCAGGCGAACAAGAAGTTCAGCGCCACCGAACTGGCCGTGAAGGCGGGCGACACCGTCCGCTTCGTCAACAAGGACAGCATCACCCACAACGTCTACTCCCAGTCCCCCGGCAACGCCTTCGACGTGAAGACCCAGAAGCCGGGCGAGTCCAGCGACGTGGTGCTGAAGTCGGCCGGCGAGGTGGAAGTGCGCTGCGCCATCCACCCCACCATGAAGCTGAAGGTCACGGTGAAGGACTGATGCCGGCCGCATGGGCCGCCAACCCATGCCCCGCAGCCCGGCAGCTGCATGGACCAAGGGCGCGGATGCGCCCGCCCGGCGACAAAAGGGGCCGGTCAACGGCCGCTCGTATGAGCCCGCAACACCCGTCCCAGGGGGAATGAATGCTCGCCCACACCAGCATCCGGGCCAAGCTCTACGGTGGCTTCCTGGCCCTGCTCGTCCTGTGCGGACTGGCGGGGCTGCTGGCCCTGTACAACCTGTTCCAGACCGGCCGGATCGCCGTGGTCCTGTATGACAGCGTGTTGCAGGCCACCGACGCGGCCCGCTCCGCCCAGGCGGACTTCAGCGACCTGCGCCGCTTGGCGATGCAGTCCCTCTCCCCCGACCAGGGCGTGCGGGAGGAGGCGCGCAAGGCCTATGGCGAGGCGCGGGAGATGCTGGACGGCAACCTTTCCATCGCGGCGGAACGGGCGCCCACCCCCGCCCTGCGCGGCCATGTGGATGCGGTGGCCGCGTCCCTGAAGGACTGGGACGCCCGCGTCTTCGCCCTGTTCGGCGGCACCGGGGGCGACGCCGCCCTGGCAGAGGTGGAGGGCATGGCCGCCGACATCCGCGGCAAGATCGATGTGGCTGTGGAGGAGACCAAGGCCCACGGCTTCGAGTTCATGGAGGCCGGGCGGGAACAGATCGCCACGGCCCAGATCGTGACCGTCCTGTCCGGTGCCGTCGCCGTGGCGCTGGGCGTGGCCCTGGCGGTGCTGCTGGCCCGCGACATCCTGCTGGCCCTCGGCGAGGCGGTGCGCCGCGCCGCCGCCGTGGCCGGGGGTGACCTGTCGGAGCGGCCCGACCCCGGCCGGACGGACGAGTTGGGGCGCCTGCTCAACTCCCTCGACAGCATGCGCCGCAGCCTGCTGGAGCAACAGGCGCGGGAAGCCGCCCTGGCCGCCGCGGCGGAGCAGGCGCGGGAGAACGCCCTGCGCGGCATGGCCGAGACGGTGGAGCGGGAGGCCGGCCGTGCCGTGGCGGAGGTGGCCCGCTTCACCGGGGAGCTGCGGCAGGACGCGGAGGCCATGTCCGGCTCGGCGGAGCGGCTGAGCGGCAATGCCCAGAGCGTCGCCGCCGCCTCGCAGCAGACCCTGTCCAACGCCCAGGCGGTGGCCGCGGCGGCTGAGGAACTCGCCGTCTCCATCCAGGAGATCACGGCCCAGGTTTCCCATTCCGCCAGCGTCACCCGGCAGGCGGTGGAGGCCGGCGGCCAGGCACAGGCCAGCATCGCCACCCTGTCCGACGCGGTGGGTCGCATCGGCGAGGTGGCGACCCTGATCCGCGACATCGCCGCCCAGACCAACCTGCTGGCCCTCAACGCCACCATCGAGGCCGCCCGCGCCGGGGAGGCCGGCAAGGGCTTCGCCGTGGTGGCGCAGGAGGTGAAGATCCTGGCCAACCAGACCGCCAACAGCACGGAGGAGATCGCCCGCCAGATCGCCGGCATCCAGCAAGCCACCGGCGGCGCCGTGGCAGCCGTCAGCGCCATCGGCGGCGCCCTGGGCCGGGTGGAGCAGGTTTCCGGCACCATCGCTGCCGCCATGGAGCAGCAGGCCGCCGCCACGCAGGAGATCAGCCGCAACGTGGCCGTCACCTCCGACGCGGCACGGGAAGTTTCCGCCCGCATCGCCGCCGTGTCGGAGGATGCGGTGCTGACCGGCCAGCAGGCAGGCCACGTGCGCGGCAGCTCGGCGGAGATCGCCGGCAGCGTGGAGGCGCTGCGCCACGTCCTTGTCCGGGTCGTCCGCACCAGCGTGGAGGAGGTGGACCGCCGCCGCCACCCTCGCCAGGACACGGACGCCCCCTGCCTGCTGGCGGTGGCCGGCCAAGTGGCGGAGGGGCACCTGTCCGACCTGTCCGAGGGCGGCGCCCGCGTCGTCGCCGACCTGGACGCGGACCCGGGCGACACCGGCACCCTGACCCTGGACGGCGTGGCCCGCCCGGTCATGGTCATCGCCCACGCCAACGGCACCCTGCGCCTGCGCTTCACCGACGCGGCGGGTGAGGCGGTCGACGCCGCCTGAGGGGCACCCTGGTGGACGGTGGGTCAGCGCCCTCGCCCTGGGACCTGTCCGCAGGCCCAGCCAACATGCGTGACTGGCCGCTTGCGGACGCTGCCCCCGCCGATTCGTGATGCGCTGGCCGTGTGGCAGGCCTTGGCCGCCCGTCCTATCCCAAAACCTCGGCCGGGGAGGAGAACGAGGATGGGGTGCTAGTGAGCTCCTTACCCCCACCGCTGCACGTGGTAAACCGCGTCCTTCCCGAAGTTCTTCGCCAGCGACATCACCCCCACATAGCTGCACGCGGCCACCGGGGCGAACGCCTCCCCCGCCGCCTCCGCCTCATGCCGCCGCTGGCTTTCCTCCGTCGTCAGCAGGGCGACGAACTGTTGGGTGGCGTAGATGTGGCCGGGGACGGTGACCGGCTCCAGCCGGGCCGCCCGGTTGATGTGGCTGCCGAAGAAGTTGGGGCGGTCGTTGAAGGGGTCGCGGCCCATGAAGACCGGGCCGGCGTGGAGGGAGATGCGGATGTCCAAATAGATACCGGCATCCTTGTCCGTGGTCCGGTGCCGGCGGATCGCCTCTTGCAGGGCGAAGGCGAAGCGGGCCAGGTCGGTGGCCCGGGGCATCACGGCGAAGACGGCGTCGCCCCAGGTATTGATCACCTCCGGCTTCGGCAGGTCTTCCCCCAGGTCGGCCGCGACTTTTCCTAAGAACTCCATGAAATAGGGGATCGCCGCCTCGGACAGCTTGCTGTAGCCCACCAGGTCGGCGAACAGCATGGCGCGGATCACCCGTTCCGGCGACACCGTGCGCACCGGGCGGGGCGCCGGTACCTTGCCGGGATCCAGGGTCACCGTCTCTGCCGCCTCGGGCAGGCCATAGCGGATCTCGTCGATGTCGATGATCTGCAAGCGGCTGATGTCGGCCCACTGGTCGATGAAGTCTGCCGCACCGCCGGACAGGCTGCCCTCCATCATGTCCCAGACGGCCAGCAGGTTGGGGGCGGTCTCCAGGAACTCGGCCCGCAGGGTGCTCAACCCGTGCAGCATCTGGTTCTGGAAGCGGAAAAGCTGTTCGTGGCCCAGCCAGTTCTCCTGCGTCGCATGGACCACGGAATGGGCCAGCCGCAGCACGTTGCGGAACCGCCGCTCCCACCGCGGCCCGGCGAAGGCCACGTTGGTGGCCACGTAATCCTCCGTGTCGAAGGGCAGGACGATGTTCGCCTCCCCGTCCCGCTCCAGCAGCGCCTCCACGAACAGCAACTCGGCCCCGCAGGCGGCGCCCGAATAGCCCACCTGCACGTCCATCCGCTCCAGCCGCCTTGCGATCTCCGCCCGCAGGGCCGTTTCCAGCCGGGGCGGGAAGCGTTCCTCCGCCTGCCCCGGCCGGTCCATCATGTGGCCGGTGAAGACCACCACCCCCGGCGGCTTCAGCACCATGTCCACGTCGGCCGGCACCTTGACGCCTTCTGCCCGCAGCTTCCGCGCCAGCCGCAGGAACGGCACCACCTGGGGGCTGCGGCGGCCAAGGTCCTCCACCGCCAGGCCGAACAGGTCCACCGCCTGCCCGGTCTTCCCCGCCAGCAGGGCCGCCAGGCCGCGGGACGCGCCGATCCTGAAGGCCGTCTCCCCGTCATTCACCCCGGCGGGGTCCGGTGCGGCCAGCACCTGGGCCGCCAGGGCCCCCGCCGCCTCGGCCCGGCCCAGCAGGTGCAGGGTCACGGCCGCCGACGCGCCCGCCCGCACGTCCCCGCCCAGGGCGAAGCCTTCCTCCAGCAGGGTGTGGGCCGTCTCCAGCAGGGCGGGATCCCCCACCTTCTGCCAGGCCTCCAGGTGCAGTTCCCCCAGCCGGGTCAGCAGGTCCGGCTCCACCTGGCCCTGGCGCAGGCCGGCGTTGCGCACCGCGTCCAGGCTGTGCACCAGCTCCGCCATCGCCGCCAGCGCGGCACGGCCTTCCGGGTCCTTCTTCAGGCTGGCCAGCGTCGCCTGCAAGGCGCCCTTGGCCGCCAGCAGCGGCTTGGTGTCGAACCGTGCCAGCACCGGCTTCAGGGTGGCCACCGCCTCCGCCACCGCGCCGGTGCGGATCAGGGCCAGCGCCACCAGCATGCGCAGACGCACGCTTTCCGGATGGGCCTTCAGCCCCTCCCCCGCCAGGTCCTGGGCGATGAAGACCTGCCCGCTTTCCAGCAGGGCGGCGACGCGCTCTTCCAACTGGTGCAGGCTGTCGCCCATGCTGCCCTCTCCCCCCGGGGTAACCCGGCGCAGGATAGCAGAGCGGCCGCGCCACCGCGCCGTGATTCCTTCGGTCTGGGAAACATCTACCCCGATCGGGGAGGGTTCGGCGCGATGGATCGTTGCGGCCGGGCCGCATCCGTCATACCCTCGGGGCCAGAACCAGCGCCGCGGGGCGCACCCGGCGGGGGGACAGCTTGGCCGAATCGCTCGACCTCGTGCTGAAGAACGACCTGGGGGAGCTGGACCGCCTGCTCTCCCTGGCGGAGGAATTCTGCGAGGGGCACGGCGCCTCGCCCAAGGTCACCTACCAGGTGGGCCTGGTGCTGGATGAGCTGTTCACCAACATCGTCTCCTACGGCTTCGACGACGGGCGGGACCACGACATCCGGGTGCGCCTGTGGCTGGGCGACGGGTCCCTGCACGCGGAACTGGCCGATGACGGCCGCCCCTTCGACCCGTTGAGCGAGGCGGCGGAACCGGACCTGGCGGCGGAGGTGGACGACCGCGCCATCGGCGGCCTGGGCGTCCATTTCGTGAAGACGTTCATGGACGGCACGCGCTATGAATACGTGGATGGGCAGAACCGCCTGCGCTTCTGGAAGGCGCTGGGCTGAGACAACTTCCGCCGGGCGCAGGCCCGGCCGGACCAGGGAGCGGTGAGGATGGACGTGGTGGAGACCCAGGCCGGCGACGTGACCGTGCTCGCGCCCGGCGGCCGGATCGACAGCGTGACCTGCAAGGCGTTCGAGGAGCAGGTGATGGCCCGCATCAACGGCGGCACCACCCGCCTGCTGGTGGATTTCGGGAACCTGGACTACATCAGCTCCGCCGGGTTGCGGGTGCTGCTCATGGCCGCCAAGCGCCTGAAGGCCGCCAAGGGCCGCTTCGCCATCTGCGCCATGAAGGACCATATCCGCGAGGTGTTCGAGGTCAGCGGCTTCGCCGGCATCCTGGACATCCAGCCGGACCGGGACACCGCCCTGGCGGCCATGGGGTAAGGATGGCGGCGAGCCAGGCGAAGATCAATGGGCGGGTCGGGGGACCTGCCCCAAGCTAACGGCCCCGTCGGCTCGGCGTCACATGTACCATTCCGTCAACGTCTTGTGCCGCTTGGCAAAGGCGAGGACTTCCTTGAACACCTCCTCGGCCGGCCGGCGCGCCGGTGTGAGGGGTATGTAGAAGCCGTAACCGAATGCCATGGAGGGTTCACCCGGCGGGTTGCGCATCATGATTTTCAGCGCGGGGAAGTTCCCTTGGTTGACATGCATGCAGACATTGATGATTTCTTCCCAGGGCACAAGGTCGCCCCCCTTTGGCCGCACCCCTTCCGCGGAAAATGTCGCGACGACCACCTCCGGGCGCCGGCAGGCAAGCCAACGGGTGGCCCGGTCGCCGATCACATAGGCGGCCCATCCCGCGGGCAGCAGGATGACGAAGAATGCCAAGCCGTACAGCATCGCCCCGCCCACCGTCTCCGGACCGGGTACGTGGTGCTGGAGGCTGAAAAGCGTCCACACGAATAGGCATGCTGGCCCAAGATGCCAGAACACCCGCCATGCCATGGGAACTTTGGCGAGCCGGACTAGGTACACATCATGCTGGTCGGAACATTTAGCCGCCGAGGAGGGCTTGGTTTCTTCAAGGCCCCTGATATCTGCCGGACCTGCCCGTTCAAACATCCTCACGGCCCCTTCAGCGCCTCGATCCGCTTCTTCAGGTCCGTATGGTCCGGGCTGCCCTCCGGGAACTGCGCCAGCAGGCGGCGCCACAGGGCCTCGGCCTCCACCCGCTTCCCGTCCGCCGCGGCGCCCAGGCCCAGGTACCACAGGGCGGCCTGGTTCTGCGGGTCCAGGGCCAGCACCTTGGACAGCTTGTCGAAGAAGGGCTGGCCCGGGCGGCTGCCATCCTCCGGCATGCCGGCCATCGCCTCGGCCAGCAGCACGTCGGCACGGGCTGGCGCGGCGGCCACGGCCTTGGCGAAGGCGTCCCGCGCCTCATCCTTGCGGCCCAGCACCGTGTAGGCCCGGCCCAGCCGGAGCCACCCGTCGGCGTCGCCCGGCTCGCTTTTCAGCCGCTCCGCAAGGCCGGCCACCATCTGCTCCACCATGGCCTGCTGCTGCTCCGGCGCCATGGCCTCGGCGGCCTGCACCTCCTCCTGGCTCAAGGGCCGGGCGGCGGTCTGGGGGGTGGGCGCGGCGGGAGCGGCCGGGGCGGCGGGCGCGGTGGGCACGGCGTTGCGGATGGCGTTGGC
>MOEB01000043.1 GCA_001939945.1 Aerophototrophica crusticola
CCCGGGACAACCCGGGCGGGCGTTTGGTTTTTCCAGGCCCACTCAGCCCTGCCGATCCGGCTTCAGCGCGGCCCAGCTGGCCCGGACCAGGAACAGGGCCCAGAACAGGATGCCGAACTGCTTGCACTGCTCCTCCACCGGCAGGACGAGGTGCAGCTTGTCCTCCAGCACATCGCAAATCGCGGACCCGGCCAGACCGGCGAGGCCCAGGGCCAGCAGCAGCCATTCCCCCCGCAGCGCGTCCCGACGGTAGGCGACCAGCCAGAACCCGGCCCACAGGCCGTAGATGGCCATCACCCGCGCCTCCGACAGGCCGACATGGCGGGCATAGTTCTCATGGAAGGTGAACAGGTCGTCGGCAGCCATGGCCAGGGTCAGCAGGCCGCCAACCAGCAGGAACCCCGCCAGCCCGTCCCGCCCCACCAGGCCGCGCCGTGCCAAGCCGGCGAAGCTGGCCACCGCCCCCGCCGTCGCCCAGAGCAGCACGCCCAGGAAGGTCAACATCCCGTAAGAGGGCGGCTGCTTGGCGATGCTGTTCGGGTCGCCGTAAAGGAACCCCGGGAACAGGCCCTGCGCCTCATACAGCCGCATGGCCAGCAGTTGGAACAGGATATTCAGCAGGCCCACCCCCAGGGCCAGGCGGACGGTCCGCCCCATGCCGGGCAGGGCGGGTGCGGGCAGGGGGAGCTTGCTTGCGGTCTCGAAGGCCATGCTGGGCCCCGTCATGGGGTTGACATGGAACCGCAATGTAAGTGTCACAAAATGGCGGAGGCAGAGGGGCGGAATCGTTCAAACCACGACTTTCCGCCGACCCGCCGCGTGCAGCGGCTTAGCCCGGCTGCCCCTTCGGGCGGCAAAGCGAGGCCGTCGCCCGCCCCGCTCAATGCCCCGGATGGGCGCCCTTGTCCGGGCCGACGGTCACCTTCAGCCGCATGGTCGGGTGGATGTTGCAGACGGCGGTATACTCGCCCGGAGCCTTGAAAGGAACGGAGACGGATTGGCCCGGGTCCTGGAGGCCGCTGTCATAGTCCATGGATGGCGCGAACACCCGGATGTTGTGGGCGCGGCTGTCGTCGTTGTGGATCACCAGGGTGCCCCCGGGCTTCAGGGCCACGGATTTGGCGCTGAAGGCCTTGTCCCGCTGGGTCACCTCCACCCGATCCTGGGCCTTGGGACCGTGGTCGTGGCCCTTGGGGGCCGGCAGGGTCAAGGCAGCCAGCACCGGCGCGGTGTCCTGTGGCCGGTCGCTGTCCAGGGTCTTGAGGAAGGCCAGCAGGTCGGCCTTCTCCTGGGCGGACAGCACCAGCTTGCGCGGCAGTTCCGGGGCCAGGGTGGGGCGTTCCACCTCGCGGCCGGCATAGTGGTCGATCACCGCCTCCAGCGTCGCTAGTGACCCATCATGCATGTAGGGGGCGTGGCGGCCCACCTCCCGCAGGGTGGGGGTCTTCCAGGCGTTCTCCAGCCGCGGCTGGCCCAGCACCCCGCCCCGGCCCGGACCCGTGCCGGGCAGGCCGATGTCATAGAAGGCGTGGTCGGTGAAGGCCCAACCGCTGTGGCAGGCGGCGCACTGGGCCTTGCCGGTGAACAGGGCGAAGCCGCGCTTGGCGGCCTCCGGCACCGCCGTCTCGTCCCCCGCGGCCCAGCGGTCGAAGGGCGTCTCCGGGCTGACCAGGGTGCGTTCGAAGGTGGCGAGGGCCTTGGCGAGGTTGTCCAGGGTCACGCCCGGGGCCTCCGGGAAGGCGGCGGCGAACTGGGCGGGATACTCCGGGTCGGCGGCCAGCTCCGCCGGCAGGGCGGCCAGATCCTGGGCCATCTCCACCGGGTTGGCGATGGGGCCGGTGGCCTGGGCTTCCAGGCTGGGGGCGCGCCCGTCCCAGAACAGGGTCGGCGCCCAGGCCAGGTTCCACAGGGTGGGTGTATGGCGGGGCGCCTGCTGGCCCTTTTCCCCCACCGCCAGCACCTTGCCGTCGCCGAAGCCCAGCGACGGGTCGTGGCAACTGGCGCAGGACATGGTGTCGCCGCCGGACAGGCGGGGGTCGTGGAACAGCCGCTCCCCCAGCTCATGCTTGGCGCGGCTATAGGGGTTGTCGGCCGGGAAGGGGATGCCCTCGGCGGGCTGGCGGTAGGCGGCGGGGTCGGTGGGGATGGGCGCCTTGGCCACGGGACCCGCAGGCTGGTGCTGGCCGGCCGCGATGCCCGCCGCGGCCACCACCATCCCGGCCAGCAGGGCCGATCCGATGACGCCTCTCCCCATGACTTGGCGCTCCCCCGCTTACTTCAGCCGGCTGGCGGCCAGTTCCAGCCTGGAGACCAGGGCCGCCACCTCGGACGGGTCGGTGGCCTTGCCAGTGCCGGGGACCGGTGTCGGCCAGACTTGGGCCAGGGCGGACAAGGTGGTCGTGAAGCTTTCCGCCGCCGCGGCGTCCTTGGCCTTCAGGGCCGGGGCGAGGCTGTCGCCCCATTGGCGGGCGACGGTATAGAAGCCGCGGCCGTCCTGGTATTCCACCGGGGCGACGATGCGGCCCTGCTCGATGGCGGCGGCATATTCCGCAGCGGCGGTCTTCAGCACGGAGGTCAGCACCGGCAGCAGGAAGGCGGGCCGGTTGCGGTCCGCCGGCAGGGTGGCCTCGGCCTTGGCGATGGCGGCCTCCGCCGCATCCAGGGCCTGGGACACCTCCGCGGCCGGGGCCTTCGCCTTGGCCTTGGCGACGGTGGCGTCGAGCTGGGGACGGAAGCCGGCCTTGCGCTTGTCCAGCTCGGCGGCGATGCCGTCATAGATCTCCTCGGACGGGTGCAGGAAATGGGGCAGGGCGTCGCTCGCCTTGCCCGCCGCATAGAGTTCCCGCGCGATGGACAGGTGGCCGCGGACCAGGGCCAGGTTGCCGGCCAGCTGCTGGTCGGCCGACAGGCTGGAGAAGGCGCCGGCCTCCCCGCCCTCACCCCCCTCGCCGCCTTCGCCACCCTCGCCGCCCTGGGCCTGGGTGGCGGCATGGCCATGGCCGCCGTGGGTTTCCGTCGCCAGGGCCGGGGCCGCGCCCAGGGTCACGGCCAGCCCCACACCCACCCACAGCTTGGTCGTCGTCCGCAGCATCAGAAAACCCTCCGTCTCGTTGCCCCTCTTCTAATGCGAATTAATCGCAAGCGGAAGGCCCGACAAGACATGGGGGATGCGACAAGGCGCGAGGGCCGATCAGGCCTGTTTCCAGCTGACTGGAAACAGGCCTGGCTGTTCGTGTTCCTCAGGTGCCGGCGCCGCATCCGCGGCTTGGCTTGCGCGACCATGTGGTCGCGCGGCGGCAGTCGCCGCCGACGCGTGTTTACGGTCACCGTAAACACGCCTCAGCGATAGGTGATTCGCACCACCTCCACCTCGCTCTCGCCGCGCGGCGTGCGCAAGGTGACCAGGTCGCCCAGCCGCGCGCCCAGCAGGGCCCGGGCGACGGGCGAGACCCAACTGATCCGGCCGTCCGCGGCATCGGCCTCGTCGATCCCGACGATGCGGTAGGTGCGCTCCGTCCCGTCCTCCGTCTCCACCGTCACGGTGGCGCCGAACAGGACCTGGCCCCCGTCCTGGCGGGACGGGTCCACGATCTCTGCCGCCTCCAGCCGGCGGGAGAGGAAGCGGATGCGCTGGTCGATGTCGCGCAGGCGGCCCGCGGCGGCGGCCACGGCCTCCGGCCGCTCCAGGTTGAGCAGCCGGTCCAGCTCCGCCCTCAGCCGCTCATGCCCGGCGGGGGTGACGTAGTTGCGCCCGCCGGAGCGGAGGATGGCCTCCAACTCCGGATCCGCCAGGGTGCCGCCGCCGTCATCGGCGTCGTCGTCCTTGACGAAGGCCTTGCTCATGCGGCCGCTCCCGTTCACGCCTTATGTCTGTGCGACAGGAAGAACGCCGCCATGGCCCGGCTGGCGTCCGGTCCCGACTTGTCGGTGTAGCTGCCCGCCGGGTCGCCGCCGGCCCAGGCGTGCCCGGCCCCGTGCAGGGTCCAATGCTCATGCACCACCCGGCCCTTGCCGTCGCGGTAGAGGGTGCGGGTGAAGGGCTGGCCGGCGGGGGAGCGGCCCTGTTCGCTGGCGGACGCCAGCCCCTTGGCGCTGGCGCCGGCCTGAGCAAGCACGGCGTCGGCGTTGCTGGGATGGACGGTGCTGTCCCGGTCGCCATGGAAGACGATGGTGGGCACGCCCTTGGCCCGCTTGCCCTTGGCGCCCTGGCGCATGGCCTGGAAGGCGCTGGGGATGTCACGGGCGGAGCCGCAGGCCAGGCCCGAATGCACGCCCACCGCGGCGAACAGGTCCGGGTAGGCGGCCCCCATCACCGCCGCAGCCGCCCCGCCGGCGGACAGGCCGGCGACATAGACCCGGGCGGGGTCGGCGCCATGCTCCCGCACCAGGTGCTTGACGATGCCGGCCAGGATGCTGGGCTCCCCGCCGTCGCGCTGCTGGTCGGCGGGATTGAACCAGTTCCAACATTTCTGGGCGTTGGCGGATTGCGGCTGGGCCGGGTAGGCCACCAGGAAGCCATGCTCCTCCGCCACCTTGTTCATGCCGGTGCCGATGGCGAAATCGTCCGGCGACTGGGTGCAGCCGTGCAACATCAGCACCAAGGGCAGGGGACCCTCCGGCTTCTTGGCGGGGACGTACAGCTTGTAGGAGCGGCTGCCCGCCTCATTGCTGAAGACAAGCTCCTCGAACCGGGCACCTTCGGGGACGGGTACGGTCCGGCCGTGCTTGCCCGGCATCGTCCAGCCCTTGCCCAAGGCTTGGTTGAGCGTGTCCGCCAAGTTCCCGGACAGGCCGGCCGGCATGCCCCGGGGGGTGCGCGCCTTGGGGCGGGGTGGCGGGGCGGGGTCGGCCGTGTGCGCGTCGCCGTAGGAGACGGAGACCGGCTCCAGGTCGATCAGCGGGCCGGCGTGGGTGGGGGCGGGCTCGGCGCCGGCCGCGACAGGGCCGCCGTTCAGCAGGCGCTGGATCAGGGACGCGGCCTCGGCCAGCCGGCCGGCCTGGGTCAGTCGCGTGGCCTCGGCCATGCCAGCTTGGAAATCGGGGTTCATCATGGGGACTTTCAAAAGGGGGAAAGGCGGTCAGCGCATTCGGTCGGCCAGGGCGGCCTTGACCTCGGCGCTGGCATGCAGGGCGCCCAGCACGGAAAGGCTGCCGATCACCTGGCGGGCCAGTTCCGGCGTCACGTCCGGGGCGATGCTGGCAAGGCCCAGCACCTTGATGTGCAGCACCTGGCCGACGTCACGGGCGGCCTCCAGGTCGGCGCGGCTATAGTGGCGCAGGCCCAGCTCCACGCTTTGCCGGGCCACGGACTGGCGCACCACGTCGGAATGGCGGTCGAGCTGGTTCCGGATGGCCGTGCGGATGAAGTCCGTCCGGTTGGAATAGAACCCTTCCGCGACAAGCAGGTCCACCTGCCCCAGGTCCACGAAACCCAGGTTTATGGTGATCTTCTCACTGTCGGGGCCCTTGGGCCGGAGGTCTTGCACGTTGCTCGCCATCTCTGCACCATCTGGCTGGATGGTAATAGGATGGGGACGGGAGGGTGGGGTGTCAAGGGATGACCCCTGACCCCGTGTGGATTTCCGGGCGTGGGCGCACGGCGACCCCCTCTCCCCAGTGGGGAGAGGGGGCTCGGCGGTTGCCGCAAGGGGACGGTTATCTCATTCCACGCTCAGGAATCGGGTCTGGACCACGCCCATGGGGTTGCCCTTGTAGCCCTTGACCCGGGGACCGACGAGGGTGGTGAAGCTGCCGACCATCAGGGGGACCACGGGCTGCTGTGCCAGCATGTAGGCCTCGGCCTGGGCCAGCTTGGACAGGCGGATGGCGGGGTCGGTGATGGACTCCGCCTCGTCAACCATGCGGTCGTACTGGGGGTCCTTGAAGCCGGAGAAGTTGCCCTTGCCGGTGCGGCCGTAGGTCTGCATCAGGAAGGTCAGCGGGTCCGGGTAGTCGCCCAGCCAGGTCAGCAGGGACAGGCCGGGATAGTTCTTCTCCCGCGAGGTGTTGAGCTGGACCTTCTGCTCCTGGTTCTCCAGCACCGTCTCCACGCCCAGCTTCTGCTTCCACATGGTGGCCACGGCGATGGCGACGCGGCGGCGGCTCTCCTGGGTGGAATAGAGCAGGTCCACCCGCAGCGGCTTGCCGCCGGGGCCATAGCCGGCCTCCTTCAGCAGCGCCTGCGCCTGCTTGTCCCGCTCGGCCTGGGCCAGGTTCGCCCAGTCGGGCAAGGGGGCGGTGTAGCCCTTGGGCCCCGGGGCGGTGAAGGTGTAGAGCGGCAGCTCACCGCCCTTGGCCACCTTGTCGGCCAGCGCCTCCCGGTCGATGGCCAGGGCCAGGGCCTTGCGGAGCTTGGGGTTGGAGGCCCAGGGCTCCTTGGTCATGTTGAAGGCCAGGTACCAGGTCTGCATGACAGGGTGGAAGGCGATGGACTTGGGCAGGTTCTCCTTCAGCCAGTCCACCTGCGTGCTGGGCGCCAGCACCACCGTGTCCAGCTCGCCCGCGCGGAAGCGGCGCAGCTCCGTGTCCTGGCTGTCGGACATGTGGTGGTAGACCGTGTCGATCTTCACGTCCTTGGCGCCGTGGAACTGCTCGTTCCGCACGAGCTTGACCGATGTCTGGGGCGTGAAGGCCTCCAGCCGGTAGGCGCCGTTGCTGGCGAGCTTGCCGGGTTGCAGGTAGGCGGTGCCGTCCCGCTCCACCTGCGCCTTCTGCAACGGGTAGGTGGAGCGGTGCTGGAGCGCCACCAGGAAATAGGCGGCGGGCTTCTCCAGCGTCACCACGAAGGTGCGGGGGTCGGGGGTGGCCACCCCCAGCTCCGACGGGGGAACCTGGCCCCGGCTGATCTTCTCCCCGTTCTTCACGGGCCAGAGGAAATAGGCGTACTCGGCCGCTGTCTTGGGGTCCACCAGCCGCCGCCAGGAGAAGGCGAAGTCCTCCGACGTCACCGGCTTGCCGTCGCTCCACTTGGCGTTGGCGCGGAGGTGAAAGGTATAGGTGATCCCGTCGGGGGAGACCTCGTACCGCTCGGCCACGCCGGGCACGGGCAGCCCCTCCGGGCCGACGGTGAACAGCCCCTCGAACAGGTCGTAGATGATGCGGCTCTCCACCGCCGCCGTCGCCAGGTGGGGGTCGATGGTGGCGGGGGCCGGGCCGTTGCCGCGGTTCAGCACCGTCTCCGCCAGGGCGGCAGGCCCCGCCGCGCCGACGGAGGCCAAGCCCAGGGCCAGGGCGGCTGCCGCCCCCACCAGCAGGTTACGCACGCCCACGATGGTTTCCTCCCGCTTGTTTGGCCGACAGGGGACGGCAGCGGGGGCTTTGCGTCAAGCCCCGTCCCTTCTCCCTGGAGAGAAGGTGGCGCGGTAGCGCCGGATGAGGGGGGTGGGTTCAGAGAAACGGCGGGGTTCGCGTCGGTCCCTACGCCCACCTCCCTCACCCCCGCCTTCGGCGGACCCTCTCCCCAGGGAGAGGGCAAGGGGGTCAGAACCCCTCAATGAAAGCCACCACGGCCCGCCAATTGCCGGCGATGGCGTCTTGCAGGGCGGGGAAGGTGGCGCTGTCGCCGGCGCGGGCGGCGGATTCCATCTGGTGGCAGGATTGGGCCAGGGCATTGGCGCCCACCATGGCGGCGGCCCCCTTCAGCCGGTGGGATTCCGCCCGCACAGCCTCAACCTCCCCGCCGTCGCGCACGGCCTTGTCCAGGGCGTCGTAGCAGGGGCGGGTGGATTTCAGGAAGCGGGTCAGCAGGGCGCGCAGGGCATCCTTGTCGTTGCCCACCAGGTCCACCAGCCCGGCCAGGCTGATGGGCGGCGGCTCCGCTGCGGCGGTAGCCTGCGATCGTCCCGCCTCGTCGGGTTGCGGTTTCGCCGGAGGGGCGACGGCCTGCGGTTCGGGCTTGGGTCCGGGCGTCGGGACGGGGGGCGGCTCTGGCGGGGTCTTCGGGGCGTTCTCGTCCGGGGGGAACCAGCGCACCAGGCTCCTGCCCAGGCGGCGGGTGTCGATGGGCTTGATCAGGCAGTCGTCCATGCCCGCGTCCAGGCAGCGGGCATGCTGGTCGCCCAGGGCGTTGGCCGTCAGGGCGACGATGGGCACGCGGCTGTCGCCGCCGGCCTCCGCCTCCCGCCGTCGGATGGCGCGAGCCAGGGCCAAGCCGTCCATGACCGGCATCTCGCAGTCCGTCAGCACCAGGGCGTAACGGCCGATGTCGAAGACGGCCAGCGCCTCCTCCCCGTTGCTTGCCACGGCCACCTTGCAGCCCAACTGTTCCAACTGGCGGGTGATGACCTCCCGGTTGATGGGGTGGTCGTCCACGATCAGGATCGGCTCCGCCGGCGGGGAGGGCAGCCGGTCCAGCGTGGCCACCTTGGTCACCTCGCTGGGGTCCACCTTGCCCGCGGCGGCGGCCACCATGCGGTTCAGCACCGCCCGGCGCAGGGGCTTGTCCTCCGGCTTGAGGCGGACCAGGGCGGTGCCGGGGGGCGGCTCCAGCTCCGCTTCCGCCTCGACGACCAGCACGGCGGGCTTCTCCCCGCGGTCGTCCCTTACCAGGCGGGTGTCGTCCCCGACTTCGGATTTCAGCACCCGGGCGCCGTCAGCCATCAGGTAGCCTGACAGGATGGCGGCCTCGTCCGCATGGTCCAGGGACAGGCGCACGGACAAGGCGTCCAGGGGCACCAAATCGGTGGGCTTGGCCCCATCCCGGTCGGCGGGGGCCAGCGACAGCTCCACCCAGAAGCGGCTGCCCTGGCCCGGCACGCTCTCCACCCCCAGCCGGCCGCCCATGAGCGACACCAGCATGCGGCAGATGGACAGGCCCAGCCCCGTCCCGCCGAAGCGGCGGCTGGTGGAGATCTCCGCCTGGGCGAAGGGCTGGAACAGCCGCGCGATCTGCGCCTCGGTCAGGCCGATGCCCGTGTCCTCCACGGTGAAGCGCAGCCGCTCCTCCATGGCGACGGGGCCGCGGGGCAGGCGGCGCACCCGCACGCAGACATGCCCGGACATGGTGAACTTGATGGCGTTGCCCAGCAGGTTGACCAACACCTGCCGCACCCGGACGGGGTCGCCCATCACGGCGGGCGGAAGGCCCGTGTCCACGGCGCACAGCACCCGCAACCCCTTGCGGCGCGCGCCGGGGGCCAGGGTGGCGGCCACGCCCTCCACCACCTCCGCCACGGAGAAGGGCACGCTCTCGATCTCCAGCTTGCCCGCCTCGATCTTGGAGAAGTCCAGGATGTCGTCGATGATGCGCAGCAGGGACTGAGCGCTCTCCTCGATCAGGGACAGGGTCCGCCGCTGGCTGTGGGTCAGGGTGGTGCGCTTCACCAGGTCCAGCATGCCCAGCACGCCGTTCATGGGCGTCCGGATCTCATGGCTCATGGTGGCCAGGTAGCTGGACTTGGCGCGGGTGGCGGCCTCCGCCTGCTCCTTGGCCTGGCGGAGGCTCTCCTCCGCCTTCTTCTGCATGGTGACGTCGAACAGCCAGACGACGATGTGGTCCGTTCCGCCCTGGGGCAGGGGCTCCCATGACATGACGGTCCAGCGGCGCTGGTCCACGCCGGTGCGGAAGGCCACCTCCTCCCCCTGCACATGGCCGTCGCGGCGGAAGCGGGCCAGCAGCTCCGCGTGGCGGCGCGGCTCGGCGTACAGCTCGGCGAAGCCCTGGCGGGCCAGCTCGTCATGGGTGCGGTCGAAGAAGCGGCAGAGCTGGGGGTTCGCGCGCTGGATGCTGCCGTCGGGGTTCAGGACGCAGATGCCCACGGGGCTGGTCTCGAACATCCGCTCGAACCTCGCCTCGCTCTCCAGCTGGGCGCGGATGGCGCGGGCCCGTTCCTGGCCGATGGACAGCAGCGCGATGAAGTTCAGGGCCGCGTCCACGAAGTTCAGCTCGTCGCCGGCCCATTGCCGCAGCTCCCGCAGCTCGCAGCGCAGGATGGCGATAGGCCGCTGGCCCACCTGCAGCAGCACGTGCAGGATGCCGACGATCCCGCCGGGCTCCAGGATGGTGGCGCGCAGCGGGTCCAAGCGCGGGTCGTTGGCCACCTGGGGCACCATCAGGGTGCGGTCCCGGTTCAGGGCGGTCAGGTAGGGTCCCATCTCCTCCAACGGCAGGGAGGGCGGGGGGACGTGGCCGGGAAGCACGTCGTGGCAGGCCAGCTCCGACAGGACCATGCCGCCCTTCTCCACCGAGAACAGCCACAGGGCCGTCCGGTCCAGGCGCAACGCCTCCCCCACCAGCCGGACGATGTCCGGGGCGGCGGCATCCAGGTCGCTGGCGCGCACCGCCTCCAGCCGGGCGATCTTCTCCAGCGCGGCGGTCTGGCGGATCAGGCGGCGGTTATAGATGACCTGGCTGTGCTCGACGGACTGGCGGACCTTCAGGTCGGCCTCCAGCAGGGACACCAGCCGCCGGTTCTCCCGCTCCGCGCTCTCGACGATGCGGGTTTGGGCCAGCAGGATCTCCTGCACGTCCAAAAGGCCGAAGCGCTTGTCGGGGAAGCGCACCACGACGGGGTCGTAGATCTCTTCCTGCGGGCGGAGCAGGGCGACGCTGGCCGCCAACTCCACCCGGTCGTCGGAGGACAGGACCAGCCCCTTGCTGCCCAGGGTGGCCAACAGCCGGCCCAGGGGGCGGCGGGCGAACAGGTCGCGGCCGAACCGGTCGGCCATCAGCTCCATGTAGCGCCGCCGGCCCATCAGGCCCAGATACTCGCCGTCCTGCAGGATGACGATGCCGGGCACCTCCGGCAGGGTGGCGAAGATATCGCCCATCAGGTAGCCCGACTCTTCCGCCTCCAGGCTGTAGAACTGCACGGCCAGCATGCCCAGCGTGGCCTGAAGGGTCAGGTGGTCGTAGCGGTGCAGCCGCTCCAGCGGCGTGCGCGGCTGGGGTGGGCGGGCGGTGGCGGGCGCGGTCCCCGGCATGGCGCCCGTCAGCCCACCAGGGCCGCCAAGCGGGCGCGGGCGTTGTCATCGACCCTGATGTCCAGCACCTCCGCGTTGCCCAGCGGGGTGGCCGCGGTGTCCCCCAGCATCAACAGGCAGACGATGCGGGCCACGCCCTTGCTGCCCACCAGCAGGGGCAGGGTATGGGGTTGGGCCAGGATGTCGGCCAGGGTGGCGGCGACGCGCAGGCGGAATTCCCCCTCCCCCTCGCCGCCGGGCGGTGTCTCCCCCGCGGACAGGGCGGCTTGCGTCTCCCCGATGGGGCGGCCGTTCCAGTCGCCCAGCCGGCGTTCCACCAAGCCGGGATGGATCAGGATCGGCGGCGCGGCCAGGGACTCGGCCACCAAAGCCGCTGTCAGCCGGGTCCGCTGCAATGGGCCGGCCAGGATCACGTCGATTCCGGGGTGAGTGGCGGCCAGCCGCTCCCCCACCCCGCGGGCCTGGGCCTCCCCCTCTTCGGTCAGGGGGATGTCCACGTCCCCGCCGCAGCGCAGGCCCTGTCGGTTGTAGGCCGTTTCGCCATGGCGCATGAACAGGAAACGGTCGACCATGCCTCACCCCTCGGCCGCATACACCCGCACGGCGTTCCGCAGGCGGGTCGGCTTACCATCGTACTAGCTAAGAGGTATGACACATACGCCAGTGTTAAGCCACACGGCTTGTGACATGCACGTTCAGGGCTTGGCCGCGGCATCCGGCGGGACCGGGATGCCCGCCGCCTCTGCCGCCCTGCGGGAGACGAACAGCCGCGCCGGCGTGCCGCGCACGGCCAGCTTGGTCACGGGGACACCGTCCAGGATGGCGGCGGCCTGCTCCGCCGCGGCCCGGCCCATGGCGGCATAGTCCGGCGAGGCCGCCGCCAGCCAGCCTGCATCCACGAAGGCCTCGCTGCCGCCCACCAGCGGCACCCGCCCGGCCAGGGCGGCCCGCACGTCCGCGGCGCGGGAGATGATGTAGCTGTCCGGCCCGGCATAGACGGCGTCGCCGGCGATCTTCCCGGCCGCGATCTCCGCCAATGCCTGGTTCAGGGCGTTGGTGTCGGCGGAGACGGGGATCGACACCACCTCCACCCCCGCTGACTGCGCCCAGGCCCGCACCTGCCCCTCGTTCAGGCGGGCGTTGTATTCCTGGGCGTTGAAAAGGACCACCAGCCGCCGGATGGGCAGCAACTTGCCGAACAGGGCGAACTGCTCCGCGGCGGGCACCTGGTTGGTCACCCCGGTGGCGCCCAACCCCGGCTGGTCGGGATTGTCCACCAGCCCGGTCTGCGCGGGGTCATAGACGACGTTGAAGACCAGCGGCACCCGTTGCCGGGCCACCGCCAGGGACAGTTGGCTGGCGGAGGTGCCAAAGGAATAGATCAGGTTCCAGCGCCCGGCCACCATGTCCGGCCGCATCTCCCGCAGGGTCGTGGCCAGGGCGGTGCGGTCCTGCTTGGCGTCAATCTCGGTGTACTCCACCGGCACGCCCAGCTCCTTCAACCGGTCCTTGAAGGCGGTGTCCGCCGGTGTGGCGCCCCGCCATTGGACCATCAGCACATGCTTGGGCTCGTGTGTCGGGTTGGCGGCGGCAAGGCCTGGGACGACCAATGCCAGGGCAAGGATCGCGAGCAGCACCCGCAACATTCTGGCCTCGAACAAGACTGCCGGGACGATCGGGAAGGCCCCCGGCCAGGAAAGAACGACAGGCGCCACGACAATGGGCAAGCGGGGGCCGACGGCCATCGGCCGAGGGCCCCCGCGGTTCCAAGCCGGTGGCTTACTTCTCGACGACGGCGCCGGCGGGCACCTTCACGCCGTGCTTGTCGGCCGCGGCCTGGGAGACGATCATCTTCGGGGTCGGCAGGATGACGGGCAGGTCACCCGCCTTCTCCCCGTTCAGCACGCGGACCACCTGGTCGGCCGCCGTGGCGCCCATGTCCTGCACGGTCGGGGTGAAGGCGGCCAGCCAGCCGCGCAGCACGAAGGTCTGCGTGCCGCCCAACAGCTTGATCTTGTCGCCCACGGCGGCCTGGATGTCCGCGGCCTTGGAGCCCAGGAAGCTGTCGGCGCCGGCATACAGGGCGTCGCCGGCGATCTTGCCGTCCTTCACGTCGGCCAGGAAGGTGTCCAGCGAGGTGTCGCCGGGGGCCACGCGGTGCGACACCACCTCCACCTTGTTCTTAGCCGCCCAGGTGGTGACCTCCTTCTCGATGATGTTGGAGTTCGGCTCACGGGCGTTGAACAGTACGACCAGCTTCTTGATCGGCGTGAGCTTCTGGAAGGCGTCGAACTGGGCGTCGATGGTGACGCCGTTGGTCACGCCGGTGGTGTTCTTGCCGGGCTTCTGCAGGGAGTCGACCAGCTTCACGCCCACCGGGTCGAAGACGATGTTGAAGACGATGGGGACCCGCTCGGCGATCACCGACTGGGCCACCTGGGTCGCCGTGGAACCGAAGCTGTAGGCCACCTTGAACTTGCCCGCGGCGATGTCCGGCTCCACGTTGCGCATGGCCTCGGCCATCTTGGCGCGGTCCTGGTCGCCGGTGATCTCCTTGTAGGTGACCTTCACGCCCTTTTCCTCGAGGCGCTTCTTGAAGGCCTGCTCCGGCTCCGTGATGCCGCGCCAGAGGACCATCAGCACGCCCGGCCCTTCCTGGGCCACGGCCTTGGGGGCAGGCACCGACATGGCCAGGGGCAGGGCCAGGGTGGCCATCAGGGCCAGACGACGGCTCAGCGCGACTCCCATTCTCATCTCCCGCGTTTTCGTTAGGGGTAGGCCACATTACATATACGATAAAGGCGAATGACCAATGAAAATTTCACTACCGCAGGCAGGTGCATACCTTCGTAACCCATCCATTTCATGGACTCGCATGAAAAATCCCTACCGCCCAGGTCGCATCCTGGATATATGACCAGCGCCGTCCTGGCCGGGCCAAGGGGCTTGGCAGCGTTGGGCGGTCCGGATCTTCCACGATCCGGGCGAAGTGGCGAGGGGCATAGAATCCATGGGGGTTTCTGCCGCGGGCGGGAGCGGGCGCTACGACCAGCCTTGGCTGGTCGGGGGCGGGTTCCTGCTGCTGATCGCCGCCGACGGGTTCAGCATCCCGTTCCTGCCGATCCTGGCCGACCACTTGCACGAGTCGGGCGGCTTCCTGCCCCATGACGTGGCGGTCGGGCTGCCGGTATCGGTGTTCTGGCTGGCGGTCGCCGCGACACAATTGACCACCGGCCTGTGGGAGCGCGGCCGTGACCGACGCCTGCTTCTCGCCGCGGCCTGCCTGTTGGTGGGCGCCGGACTGGCCGCCTGTGCCGTTGCGGGGACGGTCAGTTCCCTGGTCCTGGGCCGGGCCTTGGGTGGCCTGGGGTTCGGGGCGGTGATGATCCTGGTGCAGGACTATTTCCTCCGGGCGCTCGGCCCGGCCCGGCGGACCTTCGCTTCGGGCCTGTACCTCGGCCTCTTCTTCGCGGGGTCCCTTGCCGGGACGCTCGCCGGCAGCCAATCGGCATCGCGACTCGGCTATCCCGCCACCCTGGCGCTCGCGGCCGGGCTGGCGGTCGTGGTCGGCGCCGGGGCGCTGCTGCTGGCCTCGCAACGGGAAGCGGCGCCGCCGCAGCGCCTCCGTCCGCTGGACGTGATGCGCAACCGGGCGATGCTGGGTCTTGTGCTGTTCGCGGCCCTGCCCGCGCGGCTGGTCAATGGTGGGTTCGTCTTCTTCTTCGTGCCCCTGTACCTGCACCAGCGCGGCATCCCGCAGGATCTGATCGGCTGGGTCGTCATGATCTATCCCTTGGTGATGGCGACGACGGCGGTGCCCTGGTCCCGCCTGATCGACCGCACCGGCCGGCCCATGGCCTTCACCCTGGCGGGGTTGCTGCTGTCCGGCATCGCCATGCTGGCCATCCCGCTGGCGGGGGGCGGGCTGTGGCCGACTGTCGCGGCCATGGCCCTGCTGGGCACGGCCCAGGCCATCGGCATGTCGCCCCAGATCACCGTCCTGTTCCGCGTGGCGGGGGAGGAGGTGGCGCGATACGGCCAGACCAGCGTCATCGGCCTGTACCGCGTGTGCGAGCGGGCGGGCCTGATGGCCGGTCCCGTGCTGGTGGGTGCCCTGCTGGGGCATCTGGGCAGTGACGGTGCCCTGCTGGTGCTGGCGGGCATGATGGCGGCCTGTACCGCCGCCCTGGCCATCGTCTCGCACACGTCGGGCGAAAGGCAATATAAAGGTAAAATCCAATAAATTGAATTCAGCATGAGCGGGTTAATATACTGCGACTGCGTTAACACGAACGGGAGTGCTATCGTGGTTGCGATCAACGGATCGGGGGCCCGGCCTGGGGCGGCGGTGCGCCGCGTCCTGGGGCCCGTGCTGTCCCTCTGCCTCATGCTGCTGCTGCCGGCTGCGGCCTGGGCGGCCGACATCACGCGGGAAAGCCTGTCCTCCAAGCTGCTGGGGCGGGACTATTTCTTCAGCGTCTACAAGCCGCCCGGCTATTCGCCCGACAAGGGCCCGTATCCCGTGGTCTACCTGCTGCACGGCGCCAACGGGGACGAGAACGACTGGCCGGTGAAGGGGCAGGTGGGCCCCACCCTGGACCGGCTGATCGGCGAGGGCAAGTTGCAGCCCATGATCGTCGTCATGCCCGGCCACAAGCTGATGTGGTGGGTGGACGGCAATGTGGAGCCGGCCGAGTCGGTCCTGTTCGAGGAACTGCTGCCCACGGTGGAACAGCGCTACCCCGTGCTGAAGACCCGGGAAGGACGGGCGATCGCCGGCCTGTCCGCCGGTGGCCACGCGGCCATCCGCCAGGCGCTGAAGCGGCCGCAGATGTTCGCCGCCATCGCGGCGCTGAGCCCCGCCATCTACGACCCGGAGCCGCCGGCCAACTCCTCCGCCTTGAAGGACCAGCAGTGGTTCAAGAACGGCAAGTTCGACAAGCAGACCTGGGCTCGGCTGAACTGGCAGCCCCTGTGGGACGGCTACAAGAACCAGCCGGTCCGCGTGCCCATGTACGTCAATTCCGGCGACCACGACAAATTCGACATCGTGATCCATGCCGCCCGCTTCTACGTCGAGGTTCGGGCCCTCCAGCCCGGCCAGGCGGAGTTCCGCGTGGTGGACGGCGACCATGAATGGCCGGTCTGGGCCGCCACCATCGGCGACGCCATGAGCTACCTGGGCCGGCACATGGCCGGCGCCCCCCAGTAACCCCAACCGACGCTCGCGAGGACCCGCATGACCAACCTCCTGGACCTGGCCGACGAGATGGTGCCCGACAGCGCCGTCCAATCGCGCATGGCCGCCCTGGGCTGGGGCGACGCCATGACCTGGGAGGAGTACGAGCTGATGGTCATGCGGGCCATCGCCCCGGGGGAGGGGAAGTTCGACCTGTGCAGCTTCGACTATGTCCACCCCGTCTCCATGCAGGCCCACTGGCCGGAGCACCAGCGCAAGCCCACGCCGGTGCGCCTGTCCTATACCGACTGGGGCGACCCGGACGCGCCCACCGTGGTGCTGCTGGGCGGCATCGCCAATACCGCCCGGCGCTGGGACCCGCTGGCCCTGGCCCTGGCCCAGCGCGGTGGCTTCCGCGCCGTTTGCCTGGACTGGGCCGGGCGCGGCATGAGCGAGTGGATGCCCTGGCAGGGGGACTACACCCCCGACGCCCATGTGGAACAGGTGCGCCAGTTCATCCAGCACCTGGATTGCGGCAAGGTCAGCATCATCGGTTCATCCCTGGGCGGCAGCACGGCGCTGGCGCTGGCGGCGCGGCACCCGGGGCTGGTGGACCGGCTGGTGCTGAACGACATCGGCCCCTTCATGCCGGCGGAGCGGCGCCGGCGGCGGGCCCAGGCGGTGGCCCGCTATTATGTCTTCCGCAAGCCGGCGGATTTGTTCCGCCGCACCGGCGCCTCGGCCAAGAATGACGGCCCGGTGACGGAGGACGAGCTGCTGCACAACACCTATTTCCAGACGGAATGGTCGGACGGGCGTGGCGGCCGGGTCTACCGCCACGACCTGAGGGCCCTGCAGGCCTATGCCGAGCAGGCCCAGTGCAGCCTGGAACAGTGGGACGACTGGGCAAGGCTGCAAGGCCAGCCGGTGCTGGTGATCCACGGCATGGTCTCTGACGCGCTGCTGCCAGAGACGGTGGCCCAGATGGTCGAGCGGCCCAACACCACCTTGATGGAAGTGCCTGACACCGGCCACACCCCGGCCCTGGGTGACGAGAACCAGATCCACTTCGTCACCCGGTGGCTCCAGGGCGGCGGGGTGGACGGGCATTTCTGCTGCCTGAACCCGCCCACCCCGGTCCGCCACCTGTTCTCCTCGGCGGCCAAGAAATAGGGCCGCCAGGGGCCCGAACCCCCTTCAGTCCAGCCAGAAGCCGATGGCGGCACCATCTGACGCCAAGCCGCCGGATGCCGTGGCGCCCAGGGAAAGCGCTTCCACCAGCCCGGCGGCGGACAGGGCGGAGGATACGGAGGCGCGGACGGACGGCGCGCGTAGCGGCGACGACAGGGCCTGGCTGGCCACCATCACCCCGTGGATGCCAGCCAACGGGATGTCCGTGCCCGTGGCCGGGACCAGGTCCGACCCGGCGGCACCCAGCAACCAGGGAACCGGCTGCCCCGTCGCGTCGTGGGAGAAGCGGCCTGCCTCGCGGTCCAGCCGGTAGGCGCCCAGGCGCAGCGCCGAGGGCTGGACCCCATGCCCGGCCGGCCCGGCCCCCATGGCCGCCACCAGGGCCCGGGGCGTCGTGCCAGGGTCAGCCGCCAGCAACTGCCGGCCGTGGGCAAGGGCCAGGCCCACCGCCGGGGCCAGGTAGCGGGACGGCTCCGCCAATTCCGCCAACAGCACGACGGCACCGCCGCCGGGCAGGGGGAAAAGGTCGGCGCGGGCGCCGGTCCCGGCCCGGCCGGTCAGCAACCGCCCGGCCACGCCCCGACCCGCCACGGCCAGGGCCGCCTCGAGCCCCAGCGAGTCGGCGGCAAGGTTCAGCTCCGCCCGGCGCCGCGCCTCCTCGGCGGCGGCCGCCGCGTCCTGCCGCAGCTTGCGCCGCTCCAGGATGGACAAGACCCGGTTCTCCAGCAGGATGCGGTTGAAGGGCTTGGGCAGGAAGTCCTCCGCGCCCTGCTCCATGCAATGGGCCGTCTCCTCCACGTTGGTCAGCGAGGTGATGACCAGGACGGCCATCTGGTCCATGGCGTTGTTCTTGCGCAGGCGGCGCAGCACCTCCGCCCCGTTCAGGCGCGGCAGGTTCAGGTCCAGCAGCATCAGGTCGAACGGGGTGGCGGCCGCCACCTCCAGCGCCTCCCGCCCGTCGCGGGCGATGCCGACTTCGCTGAAGCCGGCCTTGCGCAGGTACATCTCGATCAGCTGGTTGCTGAACTCGTCATCCTCCACCAACAGGATCCGCTCCGGCCGGGACTCGCCCCGGCCCGCCTGTCCAACATCTGACATCGTGAAGCCTCATCACTCTGGTTGCCCGGGCAGGCCGACGGCTCCGGCGGGAACTGTGCTACGACCCCGCGACCCGATGTCCTGGATTGCGGTCGCGGTCCCTGGTTTACAGGACAGGTTGCGGTCGGTGCGATGGATGTCAAGCCGGAAGTATATGATGATTCTTGTGTAAATGTATTTTTAGGCATATGCCGCGGAACTTCTATGGGGAACAATCCCCTGATTCGGTAAGACAAGCACAAGTGGTCCGGCATTCCGGGCCGGGAGCGACCGGGGCGTGCAGGATAGGTTCGGCGGGATAATCCGGAAGCAAGCGTCGCGCGCAATGGACCGGCTGGTTGCCGCAGGCATCCAGAATCGAACTTGGCGGGCCCGGCGGAATTGATCTGCACACCCCCATGGTCTTCCTTGATCTGGCCCATCACGGGGTTGGAGATAATCTGGCTGCTTCCTGGAAGTATTCGAGCTTGAATACGAATGAGTGCAGAAGGCCAGGCAGAGCCATCGATTGATCCACCTCAAATAATCCACGAGCCATGCGCTTGTGCTGCATGGCTGGATTTCCTTGTTGCTGAATCTCATGATTTCGCCTGTAACGAAAGTGGTATAGAGTTCCCCAGGTGACCGTGCCCTTTGTTCCTAGCTCAGTGGAAAACAGCCCATGCGGTTAAGCCTGAGGCAGCAGGCCTTGCTGCTCATGTCCGTCGGCATCGCCCTGGTGATCGCGGCATCCACCTTCCTCGGGGCGGACCGCATCTCGTCGCTGCTGTCCGAGAACCTCCGCGAGCGGGCGGGGCTGGTGGGCAAGGTGCAGGCCGACTCGCTCGTCACCGCGATCTGGCAGCTGGACAAGGCCGCCGCCATGACCTCGCTGGAGGCGCTGAAGCAGGACCAGGACTTCCTGGGCGCCACGGTGAAGGATGACCGCGGCAACGTCTTCGCCGAGCTGCCGGTGACGTCCAAGGCCCGGACCTTGGTGGTGGACCAGGCCATCGAGAAGGACGGCAAGAAGATCGGCCAGCTCACCCTGACCTATGGCCTGGACCGGGTGGCGGCGGAGCAGCGCGGCCTACTGCTGGCCAATGTGGGCGCCGGCGTCGTGACCGTGCTGATCGCCCTGGGCATCCTCATCTATGTGCTGCGCCTGATCTTCACCCCGCTGGCGGAGGCCCGGACCGTCCTGGGCGCCCTGGCGGAAGGGCGTCTGCCGGACCGCGTGCCCGGCCGTGACCGCCATGACGAGGTGGGGGAGATGGCCCGCGCCATCGCCGTGCTGCGGGACGAGCTGGCCCGCAAGGCCGAGCTGGAGGCCCTGGAGGCCAAGCGCGGGGCCGAGCTGGCCGCGGAGCGCAAGCGCAGCATGATGGACATGGCGGGCAGCTTCCAGGAGCAGGTCGGCGACCTCATCATGGCGGTGGGCGACGTGGCGCATGAGATGTCCACCTCCGCCTCCACCCTGTCCGACGCCACCACCCGGACCCATGAGGTCTCCAGCCAGACCGCCAACACGGCGGACTCGGTCAGCGGCAGCGTGCAGACCGTCGCCGCCGCGGTGGAGGAGCTGGCGGCGTCGACGGTGGAGATCTCCCAGCGGGTGGGCGAGAGCCACCGCGCCGCGGACGCGGCCTCGGCCCGCGCGTCGGAGGCCATGCGCCGGGTGGAACTGCTGGTCAGCGCGTCGGAGCGCATCGGAAGCGTCGTCAGCCTGATCTCCGAGATCGCCGGACAGACCAACCTGCTGGCCCTGAACGCCACCATCGAGGCGGCACGGGCCGGTGAGGCTGGCAAGGGGTTCGCCGTGGTGGCCAGCGAGGTGAAGAACCTCGCCAACCAGACCGGCCGCGCCACGGAGGAGATCGCCGAGCAGATCACGGAAATCCAGCGCGCCACCGCCACCGCGGCGGAGGACATCCGCGAGATCGCCAACACCATCCGCACGGTGACCAGCATCTCCGCCTCCGTCGCCGCGGCGGTGGAGGAGCAGAACGCTGCCACCAGCGAGATCAGCCGCTCGGTCCAGCATGCCGCCCAGGGCGTGGCCCAGGTGAACGAGAACACCGCCGCCGTCGTGTCCGACGCGGCGGAGGCCGGCCGGGTCGCCACGTCGGTGGGTGACGCGGCCGTGCGCCTGCAGACGTCCTATGTGGAGCTGGAAGGGGCGGTGGTCCGCTTCCTGGACGTGCTGCGCCAGGGCGAGGCGGCGTGACCGGACCCGGGGACAAGGGGCAGGCCATGGCGGGTCAGGCGATGGCAGGCGACGGCGGCGGGGAGCGGGCCGGCAACCGCCCGGGAAAGCGCGGCGCCGCGGGCGGGCTCTGGTCCTCCCTTTCCGTCCGGCAGGCGGTCCGTGGCCTGTCCGTGGCCGTCATGGTGGGGCTGGGCCTGACGGCGCTGGAGATGGGCTGGTCCGTCCTGCGGGAGCGGGACAAGGTGGAGCGCCTGGGCGGTGAGATCCTGGACCTGCTGGACGGCGCCGCCACCGTGGCCGTCTGGACCTTCGATCCCGACCTGGGCCGCCGTGTCGCCAATGACGCCCTGACCCTGGAGGCGGTGCACGGGCTGGATCTGATGTACCGCAACAGGGAGGTGCTGGCCACCGCCCGCCGGACGGAGAAGCGGGAGTCCTGGCTGGGCAGCTTGGTCTTCGGCGACCTGCGGGTGATGGAGCGCCCCCTTTACCGGCCCCAGGCCGTGGGTGGGGCAGAGGTGGCCGCGGGGGAGGCAACGGGCAGCGTCCGCCTGCACCTGGACCTGCAGGTGATCAGCGCCGACCTCTGGGCTTTCCTGGCCAACGCGTTGGTGGGCGGGCTGCTGCGCAACCTGGTGCTGGGCATCGCCCTGACCCTGGTGTTCAACCGTTCCCTGACCCGGCCGCTGATGGACCTGGGCCGTGACATCGAGCAGATCGACCCCACCATGCCCGAGGAATCGTCCGTGCCCGTGCCGAAGGGGCACGAGCGGGACGAGCTGGGCGCCATCGCCGTGCGGGTGAACCAGGTGCTGGTGCGGCTGGCGGCGGTGCAGGCGGACCTGCGCCGCTACTCCACCCGCGACCCCCTGACCAAGCTGCCCAACCGGGCCCTGTTCGAGGAGACGCTGGGCGCCGCCCTGGCCCGCGCGCAGCGGGAAGGCAAGCCCTTGGCCGTGATGGCCGTCACCATGTTGCCCGGCGCGCTGCGCAAGGGCGGGGACCGGGCCGTGCTGGACATCGCCACCCGGCTGACCGACTGTACCCGCAGTGCCGACCTGGTGGCGCGGCTGGCCGCCGACGAGTTCGTGGTGGTGCTGTCGGACAGCGACGCGGTGGGCGCCATGCGGGTGGCCGACCGCTTCATGGCGGGGTTGGGCCACGGCCTCGCCCTGCCCGAGGGGCGGATTGACAATTCCCCCGCCCTGGGCATCGCCCTCTATCCCCTGGACGGCGGCACGGCGGAGGCGCTGACCACCAAGGCCCGGGCCGCGGCCCAGGCCACCAGCCCCGGCAGCATCGGCTATGCCGCCCCCGGCATGGGGGAGCAGTCCCGCGCCATGCTGGCCCGGGCCGACGGGCTGATCGCCGCGCTGGAGCAGGGCGGCATCAAGCTGATGTTCCAGGCACAGGTGGAGGCGGGCAGCCGCCAGCCCCAGGCGCTGGTGGCCATCCCCCGGTGCGACCTGCCGCGGGAAAGCCTGGAAGGGCGGGATCTGGTGACGGCAGCGCGGGAGGTGGGACTGGAGGTGGCCCTGCAGGACCATGTGCTGCGGGAGGCCTTGCGGGCGGCGGCCCAGGGCCCCGACCTGCCCATCGTCGTGCGCTGCGTGGAACGGCAGTTGGCCGACCCGGATTTCCCGACCCTGGTGGAGCGCCTTCTGCGCCACGGGGCGGGGGAGGGGCCGGGCGTGCCCCTGGTCCTCCTTGCCCCCCAGGGCGTGGCCGAGAGTGCGGCCTGCCTGGACGGGTTGGCCCGGCTGCGGGCCCTGGGGCTGGAGGTCTGGCTGGACGTGACCCAGCCGGAGGCGGTGACCATCGGCCTGCTGAGCGAGGGGCGCTGCTCCGGCCTTGAGTTCCTGGCCCCCAGCACGGGGCTGGAGATGCCGCCGGCCCTGTCCGCGCTATTGTCCCTGGCCCAGTCCCGCGGCTTGATGGTGGCCGCACGCGGGGTGGAGGGGGCGGGGCAGTGGGCGGCCATCCTGCGCTCCGGCACGAAGCGGTTCCGCGGCACCCTGGTCGCACCACCCGTGGCCATGGCCGACATGGCCGCCCAGATCGCCACCCTGCCGGAGCGCGCCGACCGCGGCCGCCAATCCGGCCCCGACGGGGGAGGCACGGCATGAGCCGCCGCCCAGCCCCCCGCCCGGCGAGCGGCTGACCGCCATGGTCCCCGGCTTCTCCCGCCCCCTTGATCGTTTGCGGCAACGGTCGCGGCAGTCCCTGACTGTCTGGCTGGGCTGGCGCGCCCTTGCCGTGGCGCTGGGCGTCGCGCTGTTGGTGGGCAGCGTCGCCGCCGGCCTTGCCGGCATGTCGGAACGCGGCCGGCTCACCGACAGGCTGGGGCAGACCCTGGCCGTCACCAGCCTGGCCGCCCGCCCGGTGCTGGAGGGCAAGGACCATGCGGCGGCCGAGCGGCTGGCCCGATCCCTGGTGGAAAGCGGGGCCACCGACCGGGTGGAGCTGCGGGCCGCCGACGGCACGCGGCTGGCCAGCCTGCGCCATGACGGGGAGGAACCCGGCCTGGTCGGGCTGCTGCTGGGCGGCGCGATCCAGGCCGTGCAGCCCATCCAGGACGAGGCCGGAAACACCGTCGGCACCTTGGCCTTGGGCATGTCCGCCGCCGGCGTGGCCCGGCTGGGCAGCGCCGCGGTCCTGCCGTTGCTGCTGGCCGGCTTGCCCTGCGCGCTGCTGCTGGGCGCGCTGCTGACGCTTCAGGTCCATGCCCGTATCGTCCGTCCCCTGCGGGAGTTCGGGGAGGCCCTGCGCGGCGGTCGTGGCGCCGACCCGGCGGCCCTTTCCCTGCCCATCCCGCCGAACCATGAGGAGAATGAGCTGGGCCGCGTCGTCCGCAGCGTGTCGGAGACGCTGGGAGACCTGGGCACCGCCCAGGCGGACCTGTACCGCATGGCCCGCCGCGACCCGCTGACCGGCCTGCCCAACCGCATGAGCATGACCGACAGCCTGGCCCGGGCGGTCACCGCTGCCCGCAACCATGACGGCCAGCTCGCCCTGCTCTACCTGGACCTGGACCGGTTCAAGCATGTGAATGACAGCCTGGGGCACGCCGCAGGCGACAAGCTGCTGCTGGCCGTGGCCCAGCGCCTGCGTGAGCTGGTGGGCTCCCCCGAGGGCCTCGCCCGTATGGGCGGGGACGAGTTCATGCTGCTGCTGGAGCGGGTCACCGACCGCTCCAAGGTGATCCGGCTGGCGGGGGAGATCGTGGATTCCCTCTCCCGCTCCTATTCCATCAATGGCCAGCCGGTGCATGTCAGCGTGTCCATCGGCATCAGCCTGTGGCCGCGGGATGGGACCGACGGCGAACAGCTCATCCGCAGCGCCGACACGGCCATGTACGCGGCCAAGGCGGCGGGGGCTGGCACCTGGCGCTTCTATTCGCGGGAGATGCTGGAGCGCTCGCTGGTCTTCCTCCGCACGGAGGCTAGCCTGCGGGAAGCGCTGGAGCAGGAGCAGCTGGAAGTCTTCTACCAACCCAAGCTGCGCTCGGCCAACGGCCGGCTCTATGGCATGGAGGCGTTGCTGCGCTGGCGCCGCCACGACCGCTATGTCAACCCGGCGGAGTTCATCCCCATCGCGGAGGACACGGGCCTGATCATCCCCGTGGGCGCCTGGGTGCTGCGTACGGCCTGTGCCCAGGCCATGCGGTGGAGCCGGCTGCACGGACCGCTCCAGATGGCGGTGAACGTCAGCGCCCGCCAGCTCGCCCTGCCGGAGTTCGCGGAGACGGTGCGTGCGGCGCTGGAGGAATCGGGCCTGCCGGGGGAGCAGCTGACCCTGGAGATCACCGAGTCCATGCTGATGGACAACATCGACTCCGCCATCGAGGCGCTGCGCAACCTGCGCAGCCTGGGTTGCGGCATCTCCGTGGATGATTTCGGCACCGGCTACTCATCCCTGTCCTACCTTCGCCAACTGCCCATCACCCAGCTCAAGATCGACCGCACCTTCATCAAGGACCTGCCGGTGGACACGGCCATCGCCGAGACGGTGCTGACCCTGGCCGCCAAGCTGAACCTGCAATGCGTGGCCGAGGGGGTGGAGACCGACGCCCAGTACCAATGGCTGGTCCGCGCCGGCTGCCACCTGCTCCAGGGGTTCTTCATCGCCAAGCCCCTGCCGGTGCGGGAGTTCGAGCAGCAGTTCCTGCCCGGCCCCGGCCTGCGGTTGGTCAGCGCCCGGGACGGGTTGGGAAGCTGAGGTGCTCGGTCCTCCCCGTCGGGGTGGGCCAAGCCACCTGTCATGACGGCCCGCCGCCGGACCATCGTTCGCGCAGGGCGCGGAGTTCGCCGCTCCCCTCCAACTCCTTCACGGCGGCCAGGATCGCCTGGGCATGGGGGCCGTCGCGGCGGGCGGCGCAGCGGATCTCGAGCGGGTCGATCTCCCGCACCACCGCCACACGGTCACGGAGTTGGGGGTTGGCCTCCAAGTGCCGGCGGAGGACCAGACTGTTGACCACGCCATAGTCGGTGTGCCCTGCCGCCACCTTGTCAACCACCGACGGCGCCCGCTGGGCATCGCTGCGGACCAGGGTGCCCTCGGCGAAGGCGGCCTCCAGCGCCGGATAGACATAGCCCAGGGTGGTGGCAATGGTGCCGCGCAGGTCCTTGATCTCCGCCGGGGCGGGTAGCTCGGCGGGGGCGATGACCAGGTTCACGTGGGTGAAGACCGGTTCCGACCAAGCCAGGGCCGCCACCACGTCCGCCGGGAACCAGCGCTCGGTGGCATAACAATGCATGTCCAGGGACAGGATGTCCGCCGTCACCCGCTTGCGCGGCCGGTTGGTGATCCGCACCGGCAGGCCCAACCGGGCCCCGATGGCCCGGTACAGGTCGGGCAGCAACCCTTCATGCCCCCTGTCCGACATTTCCGCCAGGACCAGCGGCGGTCCCCAGCCCTCGCTGACGGCGGCTGTCAACATGCCTTCGCTGCCGCGGGCCGTCGGCGTGGCGAGAAGCAGCGACAGGACGACCGTCGCCAGCACGCTGTGTGCCTTGCCCATGCGCCCACCCCGCTGCCCGAAACCGCGCCACGGCGAAGTGTGCACGAAAAAGTGGTAGGGCGCGAGCGCCTGTCACGGAAGGACGCCGGTACTTCAGCCCTTGGCCACCCCGGCCAGCACCCTGGCCAAGTCGCCCTGGGTGAAGGGCTTGGGCAGCACGGGGAAGCCGTCCACCGGGCTCCCCCCGCCCACGGTGCGGCCGGTGACCAGCACCACCGGCAGGCCGCCGCGCCGGCTGCGCGCCTCCCGCACCAGATCCTCACCGCCCATGTCGGGCAAGCCCAGGTCGGTCAGCATCAGGTCATAGGCGGCGTCCTCCAGGCAGGACAGGGCCGCCTGGCCGCAATCCGCCTCCTCCACCGCGTGGCCCATCTCCTCCAGCAGGGTGCGGGCGTGCAGGCGGATCAGCGCCTCGTCCTCCACCAGCAGGATGCGCAGCCTACCGGCTTGGCCGTCGCGGCTCTCCGGGTTCGCCTGGTCCAGCAGGTGGCGCACCCGCTGGGCCAGGTCGGCACGGCGGAAGGGTTTGCCCAGCAGCTCGATGCCCGGGGCGGTCCCCAGCGCGTCCACGTCCTCCGCCGCGAAGCCGGACGTCAGCAGCAGCCGCATCCCCGGCCAAGCCTTGCGGGCCCGCTCGGCCAGTTGCAGGCCGCTCATCCCGCCGGGCATGACCACGTCGCTGAACAGCAGGTCGAAGCCGGGACCCCTTTCCAGCAGCGCCAGCGCTTCCGCCGCGCAGGACGCCACCACCACGTGGTAGCCCAGGGCCTCCAGCGTCTCCGCCGCCGTCTGGCGGACGGCGTTGTCGTCCTCCACCACCAGCAGCCGCTCCCCCCTGCCGCCGGGGAAGCCGGCCAGGGCGGGGCGGTTCGGGCCGGGGGCGGGCACGTCCAGCCGGGGCAGGCGGATGGACACCACCGTGCCGCCCCGTTCGGGGCAGTCCAGGGTGACCTCGCCGCCGGACTGGCGGACGAAGCCATAGACCTGCGACAGGCCCAGGCCGCTGCCCCGGCCCACCGATTTGGTGGTGAAGAAAGGCTCGAACACCTTGGCCAGCACCTCCGGCGGCATGCCGGTACCGGTGTCGGCCACCGTCAGCTCCACCCGGCCCTCCTCGGCCCCTTCGGCCAGGCAGCGGGTGCGGATCTCCAGCCGGCCGCCGTCCGGCATCGCGTCGCGGGCGTTCACCGCCAGGTTCAGGATGGCCGCCTCGAACTGGGCCGGGTCCAGGTGGCAGGCGCCGGCCCGCGGGTCCAGGTCCAGGGCCACCTCCACGCTGGCGCCCACGGCCCGGCCCACCAGCTCCTGCGTCTCGCGCAGCAGGGCGTTCAGGTCCACCACCTGGGGCCGCAGGGCCTGGCGGCGGGCGAAGGCCAGCAGGTGGCTGGTCAGGCGTGCGCCGCGCTGCACCGCCTCCTGCGCCGTGTCCACCAGCTTGCGCACCTGGGCGGCGTCGCCGGCGCGGGCATGGATCAGGTCCAAATTGCCCACCAGGATCTGCAACAGGTTGTTGAAGTCGTGGGCGATGCCGCCCGTCATCTGGCCGATGGCCTCCATCTTCTGGGCCTGGAGCAGCACGGCCTCCATGCGCTCCCGCCGCAGGATCTCCGCGTTCAGGCGGTTGATGGTGTCGGCCAGGGCCTCCGTCCGCTCGGCCACGCGGCGCTCCAGCCCCTCGTTCAGGCGGCGCAGCGCGTCCTCCGCCCGTTGCCGCTCTGCCCGCTCCCGCGCCTCAGACAGGGCGCGCACCACCACCAGGGGCAGGCGTTGCAGCCGGGACTTGACCACATAGTCGGTGGCGCCGCGCTTCAGCGCCTCCACCGCCACCTCCTCCCCCAGCGTGCCGGAGACGAAGATGAACGGCGTCAGGGGCGCCAGCTCCCGCGCCACGGTCAGGGCCGACTCCCCGTCGAAGCTGGGCAGGACATAGTCTGCCAGGACCAGGTCGAAGCGGTCCTCCGCCAGTGCCCGGGTGAAGCCTTCCCGCGTGTCCACCTGCGTGATGTCCAGCGGTCGCCCCAGGCTGGACAGGTGCTCCGTCACCAGCTCCGCGTCCAGCGGGCTGTCCTCCAGCAGCAGCAGCCGGATGGCGGGGGCCTGGACGGTGGCGGGTCCGTGCGGGTCGGCCAGGATGACCATCCCCCTTACCCCGCCCCTGGGCCGGGACGGGCCGGGGGCTCGTTCAGGATGGCCCAGAACACGCCCACATTCTGGATGGCCTCGAAGAATTCCCGGAAGTCCACCGGCTTCACCACGAAGGCGTTCACCCCCAAGGCATAGCTGCGGACGATGTCCTGCTCCTCGCGGGAGGAGGTGAGCATCACCACCGGCAGGTGCCTCAGGGCGGGGGATGCCTTGACCTTCGCCAGCACCTCCAGCCCGTCCACCTTGGGCAGCTTCAGGTCCAGCAGCACCACCGCCGGGTCGCCCGTGTTCCGCCCGGCATGGGGGCCGTTGCAGAACAGGTAGTCCAGCGCCTCCGCCCCGTCGCGCACGACGACCACCTCGTTGGCCAGTTGGCTGCGGTCCAGGGCCGCCAGGGTCAGCTCGATGTCCTTGGGGTTGTCTTCCACCAGCAGGATGGGTCTCAAATCGGCCATGGCGTCATCCCTGCGACTGGCGGTTGGGAAGCGAGAAATAGAAACAGGCACCCTGGTCGGTGGCACCCTCGGCCCAGGTCCGGCCGCCATGCCGCTCCACGATGCGGCGCACGTTGGCCAGCCCGATGCCGGTACCCTCGAACTCCTCCATGCGGTGCAGCCGCTGGAAGACGCCGAACAGCTTGTGGACATAGGACATGTCGAAGCCGACGCCGTTGTCGCGCACGGCGAACACGGCCTCGCCCTCCCGGTCCTCCCGGGTGATGGCGATGGTGGCCGGGGCGCGGCCGCGGCTGTACTTGGCCGCGTTGGACAGCAGGTTCTCCAGCGCCAGGCGCAGCATGGCGGGGTCGGCGTCCACCAGGCCCAGGGAGCCCACCTCCCACCTTATGTCCCGGCCGGCCAGGTCCGGCTCCAGCCGCCGCCGCACCTCGGCGACCAGCTGGTTCATGGCCGTCGGGATCGGCCGCAGGGAGGCACGGCCGAGCTGGGAGAAGCTCAATAGGTTGTCCACCAGGGTGCCGGCGCCTTTGGCGGATTCGATGATGGTCTCGATATAGCGCCGGCCGCGGTCGGACAGGGCTGTGCCCTCCTTGTCCTTCAGCAGCTCCGCGAAGCCGACGATGTGCCGGAACGGGGCCCGCAGATCGTGGGACACGGAATAGGAAAAGGCTTCCAGCTCCTTGTTGCTGCGCTGGAGTTCCTCCGCCAGGGCGGCCAGCTCCTCCGCCTTGCGCAGCACCACGTCCACCACGGCGGTGCGCAGGGCCTTGGCACCCGCCACCTCCTCCCCACGCCAGGGCAGGGAGCGCAGGCGGACCGTCTCCTTCCACACGTCGAAGGACTTGCGGGGATGGATGCGGCCCGCTTTCGGGGCGCCCGCGGGCTTTCGGGGGTCCCCGCCCCAGTCCACGGTGCGCACCACCTCCGGCCGGAACCAGAGCACATAATCCTGGTGGATCTGCGACACGGCGATGGCCAGCAGGCCTGACGCCACGTCCTTGTAGGCTTCCGACGGCGGGTAGACCTGGGGCAGCCGGTCGGTGACGAAGGCCTCGTCCGCCGGGTGGCGGGGCAGCCACTCCACTAGCGCGCGCACCTGCTCCTCGCCGGGGGTGGCGCCCACCAGCCAGACCCGCTCGCCGCTGATGATGGCGGCGCCGCCGCTGTCGGTCATGCCCAGCAGCAGGTCGGGTGCCTTCAGCAGCCCGTCCACATAGCGTTCCTCCGACGCCATGCGGCCCAGCAGGGCGGCGCCGATGGTGCGCAGGCGCATGCCGTGCTCCATGTCCGCCGCACGCTCGGTGGCGGACAGTTGCAGGGCCAGCACCGTGGCCAGGAACTCGCAGGCCCGCCGCACGTGGAAGGGCGCGCGGGACGGGGCGGCGTTGTGGCAGGAGATAAGGCCCCAGAGCTTCCCGTCCTGGACGATGGAATAGGACATGGAAGCCCAGGTCCCCATGTTCCGCATATATTCCAGGTGCACCGGCGACACGGCCCGCAGCACCGACAGGCTGAGGTCCACCGGCTTGCCCGTCACCGGGTTGGCGGCGGGCAGCACCGGCACGGGCACATAGTCCGCGTCGGCGATCAGCCGGCTGCGGTTGCGGCGGTACAGCTCGCGGGCCTGGGCGGGGATGTCGCTGGCCGGGAAGCGCAGGCCCAGGTAGCTGGGCAGGGTGCCGTTGCCGTCCTCCGCCACCACGGTGCCGTGGAAGTCCGCGTCGAAGCGATAGACCAGTGCCCGGTCGAAACCGGTCAGCCGGCGCACCTCCCGCGCGGCAAGGGCGCACAGCCCCTCCACGCTGGCCGTGCGGTGCAGCCCCTCGATGAAGTCGCGCACCAACAGGTAGGGCTGCTCGGTAGCTGGTCCCCGCTCCGACGCGGCCTCCAGCTCCAGCACCAGCTGCCCGTCGCTGGCATGCAGCACCAGGTGGGTGTGCACCGGCAGGCCGGTCACCTTGGGCGACACGGTCAGCACGGCATGGCGGCCCGGCTCCACCACCAGCCCGGCAAGCACCGGGTCCAACTGGGGCAGCGACTCCGCCAGGGGCCGGCCCAATAGCGCGTCCGGCCCCTGGCCCAGCATCTCTGCCACGTTGGCGCTGACCTGCACCACGGTGCGGGCAGCCGGGTCGAGCACGAGCATGGCCCCGTAAGGCTGGATGGCCCCGGGGATGTGGATGGGTTCGCGGTCGCAGGCCGACAGGTCGGGCGGCGCGCTGGCTGTCGTGTCGGGCACGCTCATGCCAAATAGGTTCCGAATGGGGATGCGCGGGCCGGTCCCCGTCACGTGACTAAGCCATTAGGTACCAAGTCTGCGCGGCCGCTGGCGAGCCGACATAGGGCCTAGTCCGTCGGTCACGTATCGGCCCGACTTCGGCATAGTACTGTGCCTGGTTGGCCCAGTGGCCCCGGGGACTGTCGGTTATTGGGCGCTGACCCTCGGCTGACTGTGGAACGGCCAGCCTTCCCCGGCCGCCCTCTTGGCCCGTGGCGGAAAGGTTCCCGCCCCGCGGGTCCCCCGACCAAGGTCGGGGCTGAAAAGGTGTGCTGGATGAATAACCCTGCAAACGTCCAGGGCATAGCCGGGACTGAAGTCCCCGGGAAGAAATCGGCGCGCCACGTCGCCGAATGCCTTGTCGCGTCTTGTGGTATCGCATGGGTTGGGAGGAGACATGACCAACATAACGGTGGGAACCGCCGCAACAGCGCCGCCGATGACGGCGGAAGAGAAGCGGGTCATCTTCGCATCGTCCCTCGGCACGGTGTTCGAGTGGTACGATTTCTATCTCTACGGTTCCCTGTCGGCGGTGATCGCGGCCCAGTTCTTCTCGGGCGTGAACCCCACGGCGGCCTTCATCTTCGCGCTGATGGCCTTCGCGGCCGGCTTCGCCGTGCGCCCCTTCGGCGCCCTGGTGTTCGGGCGGCTGGGCGACATGATCGGCCGCAAGTACACCTTCCTGGTCACCATCCTGATCATGGGCCTGTCCACCTTCATCGTGGGCATCCTGCCGAACTACGCGGCCATCGGCATCGCCGCCCCCATCATCCTGATCATCCTGCGCCTGCTGCAGGGCCTGGCGCTGGGCGGCGAGTATGGCGGTGCCGCCACCTACGTGGCCGAGCACGCCCCCCACGGCCGCCGCGGCAACTACACGGCCTGGATCCAGACCACGGCGACCCTGGGCCTGTTCCTGTCGCTGCTGATCATCCTGGGCTGCCGCCTGTCCATGTCGGCGGACGACTTCAACAGCTGGGGTTGGCGCATCCCGTTCCTGGTGTCCATCCTGCTGCTGGGCATCAGCGTCTGGATCCGGCTGATGCTGAACGAGAGCCCGGCCTTCAAGAAGATGAAGGAGGAGGGCAAGCACTCCAAGGCGCCGCTGACCGAGAGCTTCGGCAACTGGAAGAACCTGAAGATCGTGCTGCTGGCCCTGTTCGGCCTCGTCGCCGGCCAGGCGGTGGTCTGGTACACCGGCCAGTTCTACGCCCTGTTCTTCCTGACCCAGACGCTGAAGGTGGACGCCCAGGCGGCCAACCTGATGATCGCCGGCTCCCTGCTGATCGGCACGCCCTTCTTCATCCTGTTCGGCAGCCTGTCCGACCGCATCGGCCGCAAGCCCATCATCATGGCCGGCCTCGCCCTGGCGGTGCTGACCTACTTCCCGCTGTTCAAGGCCATCACCCACTTCGCCAACCCGGCGCTGGAGACGGCCATCGCCACCAACCCGGTGGTGGTCACCGCGAACCCGGAGGAGTGCTCCTTCCAGTTCAACCCGGTGGGCACCAGCAAGTTCACCAGCTCCTGCGACATCGCCAAGGCCGCCCTGGTGAAGCGCGGCATCCCCTACACCAACCAGGAAGCCCCGGCCGGCACGCTGGCGAGCATCAGCGTCGGCAGCACGGTCATCTCCTCCTATGACGGCGGCGGCGCGCCCGCCGGCAAGACCGAGGTGCACCTGGGCCACGGCCCGTCCGCCGCCCCGGCCCACGCCGACCCCAAGGCCGCCGGTGCCGAGTTCGAGAAGTCCCTGGGCGACGCCCTGAAGACTGCCGGCTACCCGCCCAAGGCCGACCCGGCCCAGGTCAACACCGTCGCCGTCGTCGCCCTGCTGACCATCCTGGTCATCTACGTGACCATGGTGTACGCGCCCATCGCGGCCATGCTGGTGGAGATGTTCCCCACCCGCATCCGCTACACCTCCATGTCGCTGCCCTACCACATCGGCAACGGCTGGTTCGGCGGCTTCCTGCCCACCACCAGCTTCGCCATCGTGGCCGCCACCGGCGACATCTACTCCGGCCTCTGGTACCCGATCATCATCGCCTCGGTGACCTTCGTCATCGGCATGCTGTTCGTGAAGGAGACCAAGGACATCGACATCTACGCGGATGATTGATGCGCCCCCGGGCGCCCTGACAGGCACCGGTCTTGACTCGGACGGGCGGGGAGCGATCCCCGCCCGCTTCCTTTTCGTGCTCCCCCAGGCGCCGGTCGGCGGCCAGGACCGCTTCCGTTACCAATAAGCGCCCTGCGCGGCGGATTTCAGCTCCACCACATGGGTGTGGACGGTGGAGACCTGGGCCAGGGCCCGGTCCATGTCGCCGCCGCCCTGGACGGCCGCGTCCAGCATGGCATGGGCGTCACGCACATGGGTGGCGACCCGGTCCACCTGCATCCGCATCTCCGGCACGGCCGCCACCGGCGGCAGGGCTTGGCTCACCTGGTCGAGGGCGGCCTTGACCCCGCCCACGGCGTCCGGCGGGGCGGGGCTGCCGGGAGGGGCATAGAGGGGGGCCTGGGCCTGCTTCAGCCGGTCCGCCACCTGGTCCAACTGCTGGATGGAGGCGCCGAGTTGGGCCCGGGCCGCGGCATGCGGGTCGTTCTTGCGCGGCTGTGGCGCCGGCTGCGGCCCGCTGGGTAGGGCCCCCTGGTCCTGGGTGGTGGGCGGCGGTTGCGGGGAGGGCTGCTGGGCCAGGGCCGCTCCGGCCAGCAGGGCCAGGGGCAGGGCAAGGGCGACGGGCTTCATCGGGCGAACCTCCCGGGGGCAGCGGTAGACCCGATGTCAACATGCCAACCCGCCCCGGGCGGGGTGCCGGCCGCCAAGGTAAAGCGGGTTAACCCGCCCGGACGGGCCGCGCCGTGGTTTGGCGCCCCCTCCTTCCGGCCCCCCTCCCGCCCCGGAAATCCGCGGGCGGGCTGATCCAAGTCAATTACCTTCAGAGATACGCAGGTAAACATGTGTCCAGGTTTCGCCGATACCGCCGGGCAACGGGCCCGGCCGGGCCGGTATCCGGGTTTGGGGAGGACGCCATGCAGCCGAATGTCGGTGGGATCGACCGGGTGCTCCGTTTCGTGGTGGGGATCATCCTGCTGTCCCTGCTTGTCCTGCTGGAGGGGGATGCCCGCTGGTGGGGTCTGGTCGGCCTGGTGCCCCTGGGCACGGCCCTGCTGCGCTGGTGCCCGCTGTACCCCATGCTGGGCATCAACACCTGCCCGCGCGGCACCCGCGCGGCCTGAACGGGCGAGGGGTCAGCTTGCCAGCGCCCTTTCCACCGCCGCCAGCAGCGTGCGGCGCGAGAAGGGCTTCGGCACCAGCACGGCGTTGCGGTCCAGCAGTTCTACCGGGCTGCCGGTGACGTACAGGTGCGGCACCGGCCGTTCGGCCAGGATGCGGCTCACGGCTGCCGTGCCGGTGCCCTCCCGCAGGCGGATGTCCACGGTCATCAGGTCCGGCGCATGGGTGCGGGCGGCAGACACGGCGTCATTCTCTGTGGCGGCGATCTGCACGACCCTGTGGCCAAGGCGGGTGAAGATGGCCTCCAGGTCCAGTGCAACCAGCGCGTCATCCTCGATGATCAGCACACGCAAAGAATAGTTTGCCGGCATCTAAGTATCCGCGCCCGGTATTTCTCTTTCGGCCCGGTTTACTACATTCCGCCGCGGCCGAAGCGACCAAATCGCATTTGTATGTGGTCAGCCTGTTCACCGTGGCGGACAAAGCACATGGATTTGATTTGAAGCTTATCGAATTGTTCCTGGCATTCGCGCGACCTGGGTGGCCCCTGCCCCCAAATCCCGAGAGTTTAGCATTAATCCCACCGATTCCCTGCCGCCTGGCCCGACCCTGGCTTAGGCTGCCCCTTTCCATCTGGGGTGGAAGGGGCTGCGGGGTGATGGACGCCGTGGGGGACCGCCAGACATGGCTGCGGGAGCAGTCGCGCCGCCTGCGCCAGACGGACGGCCTTGCGCCCGACATCGCCGGCGATCTGGTGGCGGACGAGCTGCTGGCCATCGCCCGGGCTGAGCAGCGGCAGGCGCGACGCCTGGTCCGGCTGGTGCTGTCTGAATTGCTGCTGTTGCTGGCGCGGCCGGGCGGGGGCGGGCCGCGGCGCGGGCTGGTCTGCGCCGCCCGGATGGACCTGGAGGAGCTGTTGGACGGCTCCGCCAGCCTGCGGCTGCTGGTGGAGGCGGAATTGCCACTGATCTACGACCAAGCCGTGCGGATCTTCCTGACAGGGTCGGCGGCCGGCGGGTTCGACCCGCCGATCCGCTGCCCCTTCGACCTGGACATGGTGCTGGACTGGCGGTTCTACCCGTGACCGCCCAGCGGCCGGGGCTCAGCCCTCCCGCTTGTCCTTGTCCACATAGGATTTCGCCTGTTCGGCGTCGCGCGCCGCGTCCTGGGCCGCTTCCTTCACCGCCTGCGGGTCCAGGTCGCGGGCCTTCTCGATCAGGCCCTCCGCTTCCTTGCCCTTGCCTTCGGCCGCCTTGTCCAGGGCCTGCTCCGCCAGATCCCGGGCCTTGTCGTGCTTGTCGTCCTGTCCTGCCATGGGTCCTCTCCGCTGGGTGGTGGCCCCCTGAACCGGGGATTGGTGGGGGGAGTTCCGCGCCGCCCGCATGACAGGGCTTTGCCGGACGGGGCCGACCGGCTAGGCTGGGCTGGAAATTGCCGTGGTTGCGTCCGGGCCGACACACCGTTACAAGCCACGCCAGAGAAACGGCGGAAAAAAGCGCCGACGATGATTCCGGCAGGGCCAATGGCCCGCCGACAGGGGAGGGAAACGTGCCTGCGGAAGCGTCCGCCATCCGGCGCCGTGCCGGAACCGTCTCGCATGGCCGGCCGGGCCTGTACGCCCTGGCCTGCGCCCTGACGCTTTGGACCACCCCCTCCCTTGCCGTTGAGGT
>MOEB01000044.1 GCA_001939945.1 Aerophototrophica crusticola
TGCCACCTTCGTGGCCCTGGCCGGCTGGGCGGCGCCCCCGCCGCCTGCCCTGGCGGGGCCGCCCGTGGCGCTGTTGGGGCTGGACCCTGCCGGGACGCTGGGGGCGGCCGCCCTGGCGGCGTTGCCGCCCGACCTGCAGGACAGGCTTGGCGCCACCGCGGCCGAACTCCGGGCGGGCGGGCCGGCCGTCCTGGTCCTGGCGCTGCACCGCCCGGGCTGGCGGCACGGGGACCCCTGCGCCGGGGACGCCGCGCCGCCGCCGCCGAGCGTCGGTGACCTGCACGGGTCCGCCGAGTTGTCGGCCTGGCTGTGCGCAGGCGGGCGCGCCCTGCTGTCGGCGAGCAACCGGCAGGCCGGGGCCCTGGAACCCGGCAGCGCCTCGTTCCGGCGCCTGGTGGCGGACACCGTCGCGGGGGTGCTGCGCTGACGCGCGGGGCGGCCCCTCGTTGCCGAGGGGCGGCCCGGAAGGGCGGCGCCTCCCCGGAAGGGGCGGGGGCCGCGGGGATGGGGACGCGCCTTGGCGCGTATGTCCCCCACCGGCCCCCTGACCCCTGGACCCTGAATGGCGCGCCTGGACACCCTCGACGGCCTTCGCGGATACTTCCTCTTGTTCATGCTGCTGCACCACCTGCCCCTGCCCCTGGCCAACGCCCTGGGGAACATGGGGCACGCGGGGCTGGGCTACGTGCAGGACGCCCAAGGCTTCGTCTTCCTCTCGGGCCTGGTCGTGGGCGTGGTGGGGACCCGGCGGCTGGCGGCGGGCCGGGGCGAGGCCTTCGCCGCCTGGTCGCGGCAGCGCGCGGCCACCCTGGTCTGGCGGTCCTGGCTGCTGCTCGTCCTGTTCTACGGCACCGCCCTGGCCGTGCCGTCCTCCCAGGTCTGGTGGGGCGGCTGGCTGGAGGGGGTCTGGGACCACCCGGGCGGCATCATCCCCGCCGCCCTGCTGATGCTGCACCAGCCGGCGCTGCTGGACATCCTGCCCCAGTATGTCCTCTACCTGCTGGCGACGCCCTTCCTGCTGGCCCTGATGGCGCGGGGCCGGGGCACCCGGGTGCTGGCCGGCAGCCTGGGCCTTTGGGGGCTGGTGCAGCTCGGCTGGCACGCGCCCCTGGCCATGGCGGCGCAGGGGGTGCTGGACCATGCCCTGCCCGGCGCCTGGCTGCGCGGGCACTTCAACCCGCTGGCCTGGCAGCTGCTGTTCGTCACCGGCCTGTGGGCCGGCCATGCCCTGGCCAGGGGGCGCCTGGACCTGGGGCACTGGGTCCCCGCCCGGGGCGGGGCGCTGCCCGCGGCGCTGGCGGTCCTGGTGGCGTTCGCCCTGTACCGGGCCGGCTGGGCCGCCGCGGCGCTGCCGGAGGTCCCCGCGGCCCGCTTCATCGCCTTCGCCGACCGGACGGAGCTGGGCCCGCTGGTCCTGCTGAACTTCGCCGCCCTGGCTTATGCCCTGTCGTGGCTGCTGCTGTGGGGCCCGGAGGCGGCGTCCGCCCCGGTGCGGCTGCTGGCCCGCGGCGTGGGCGGGCTGCTGCGCTCGCCGGCGCTGGCCCGGCTGGGGCGCCATTCCCTGGACGCCTACGTGCTGCACATCCTGCTGGTCTATGGCGTCGGCATCCTGGCCGCCACCCAGGTGCTGGGGCCCCTTGCCCAAGCGTGCCTCACCGTCGCCAGCGCGGCGGCGCTGTTCCTGGCGGCCTGGGCCAAGGAGCGGGGGGCCACGCCCCTGCCCGCCCCGGTGCCGGCCGGNCGCCCAGGCGTGCATCACCGTCGCCAGCGGGGCGGCGCTGTTCCTGGTGGGCTGGGCCAAGGAGCGGGGGGCCGCGCCCCTGCCCGCCCCGGTGCCGGCCGGGCGGGCCTCGAACGTCTGAAACCTTCCCCGGGGCGGCCGGCCGCCCCGTGCCCGTGTCAGGGGTGCGGACCCGGCGGGTGGGGAAGGGCGTGGTTGGCCATGGCCCAGACGGCGGCCTGCGTACGGTTGCTGACCCGCAGCCGCCGCAGCAGCGCCTTCACCGCGCTCCGCACCGTGCCGTGGCTGAGCCCGTGGGTGGCGGCGATGGCCCGGTCGGACTCCCCGCGGGCAAGGCAGGCCAGCAGCTCCTGCTCGGACAAGGCATGCCCCACCACCAAGCGCCCCGCCCGGCGGGCCGGCGACGGGTCGGCCAGGATGCCGCCCGGGAAGACGCGCTGCCCCTGCAACACCAGCGTCATGGCCGCGGACAGGGCCGCCGGCGTGATGTCGTCACCCAAGCAGCCGTCCGCCCCGCAGGACAGGGCCGCCGCCACCCGGCCGGGCCGGTCGGCGCCCAGGAACAGCACCCTGGCCCCCGGCGCCGCGGCGCGGGCCCGGGCCATGGCGGCTGCCTCCCGCGCCTTGGTGTCCAGCAGCAGCACGGCCGCCGCGGCCGGCTGGCCGCGCAGGTCGCCCACCGGGCCTTCGGCCACGACCTGGCAGCCCAGGCCCCGCAGGACCGCCCCGATCCCCTCACGCACCAACCGGTCCTCGACCGCCAGCGCCACCGTCGCACCCATGGTCCTGTCCCATCATCCGGAAGCCGATCCGAGCGGGGTCCCGCGGACGCAGGGCCCCATCCCAGACCATAGCGCGATCCTGAGATGCCGGTTCCGGCCCCGCGGTGGAAGGCCCCGGCCCCTTGGAAGGCCTGTCCGGCGGCTCGGCGCTAGTCCTCCAGCACCTGGGATGGATTCCCCGGGACGCGCGTAGCGGCCTACTCCCCCGTGGGCACGCCCGACGCGCCCAGGGCGGAGGCCACCTGTTCCAGCCGGTCCTGGGTGGTGCGGCCCACCAGGGCATAGGCGAAGCCGCGGCCCCGCCAGACGCCCACGACGTACCCTTCGGCCTCGCTGACCTCCAGCCCCTCCGGCGCCCCTTCCCCCTCGGGCACCAGGGCCAGGGACAGGCGGCGCCCGGCATCGTCCTGGTAGACGAGCTGGGCCGCCGGCCCCTCCTCCGTTCCCACCAGCCGGGCCCCCACCAGCCGGAAGCCGATGGCGCGCAGCTCCGGCACCTCCACCGGCTCACCCAGCCGGGCGGCCAGGAAGCGGGCCAGCTCCGGCCCGCGGGCGGCGGCCACCTCCATGGGGGGGTCGGGCATCTCCGCCAGGGCCTCGTGGGTCTCCAGCGCTGCCTGGGCGTATTCGGGCAGGTCCCGCCCCAGCAGCCGGTCGGCCAGGCCGTGACCGCCCCATCCCACCGCCACCAGCAGCAGGGCCGCCGCGGCACGGCCCACCAGGGCCACCCGCTGCCGCGCCAACAGCCGCCCCGCCAGCGCCGTGGCGCCGGCCCCTTGCGACGCCGCTTCCGGCCCGGCCAGCACGAGGGCCAGCTTTTGCTCCGCATAGGTCCGCAGCCGCGCCCGGTCGGCGGGGTTGTTTTCCAGGTGCGCCCGCACCAGGGCTTCCCGCGCCGGGTCCAGTTCCCCGTCCAGGTAGGCGTGCAGGTCGCACTCGTCGATTTCGTCCGTCATGGCTTGTCCCCCCCCACCAGCCTCAGCCTCGGCCGCCGGTTCCCCTCCAGCGCCTGGCGCAACGCCTCCCGCCCACGGGCCAGGCGCGACATGAAGGTCCCCACCGGGATCCCCAGCCGGCCCGCGGCATCGGCATATCTTACGTCGTCCATGGCGACCATGACCACCACCTCCCGCTGCTGTGGCGGGAGCTGGTCCAACGCCGCCAGCAGGTCGGCCACCTCCAGCCTCAGCAGCTGGTCCGGTTCCCCGGCCCCCTCCTCCGCGCCCGGGGGCGGGGTCCCGGCATGGCGGTCGCGCACGTCGCGCCGCCGCCGTTCCGAGATGAAGGTTGTGTAGAGGATGCGGAACAGCCAGACGCGCAGGTCGCTGCCCGGCCGCCAGGTGTCGGCGGCCGCCAGCGCCTTGGCCAGGCACTCCTGCACCAGGTCGTCCGCGTCCGCCGGGTCCCGCGCCAGCAGCAGGGCATAGCGGCGCAAGGCGGCCAGGTGCCGCGCGAGCCCTTCCCGGAAATCCCGGTCGCTCATGGCCCCGCGGCCCTCCCGCTGATTGTGGCTCCCGTCATCATCCCCCACATACGCGCCGGGGTCGCCTTCCATCCGACGGCCGCCGTGTTTTTTCCCCGGATGGCCTCGGCCGCCCGCGCGTATGTGGGGTCGGGACAGATGGAAGAGGATCGGGCATGGCCGACACCGGGACGCTTGTGGAAGCCACCCTGCCCCCCTGCGCGGTGGGTGCCCTGGGGGCCGCCCTGGCCCCGCCGGGGACCCTGGACGACGCGGCGGAGCGGCTGGGTCCCAGCGGCCACGGGCTGATGCTGACCGCCCTGGCCCTGCCCAACTGCGTGCCGGGGCCGCCCGGCCTGTCATTGGCCTTCGGGTTGCCGGCCATGCTGGTGGCGGGCGGGCTGGCCCTGGGCCACCGGCGGGTGCGCCTGCCCCGCTTCCTGGCGCGGCGGCCGCTGGACGCCGGGACCGCCGCCGCCGTGGCCAGAGGGGCTCGGAAGATCCTGGGGCCCATCGCGTCGCGCTGCCGGCCGCGCCTCGCCAAGCTGGTGGAAGGCAGCGGCGCCCGGCTGGCAGGCCTCGCCGCCATCCTCCTGGCCTTCGTCATGGCCCTGCCCATCCCCCTGGGCACCCTGCCCCCAGCCGTGGCCCTGGCGATCCTGGGCCTCGGCCTCGCCACCCGCGACGGGGCCGTGGCCCTGCTGGGCATCGGGCTGGGCGTGCTGGCCGTTATGGTCGCCCTGACGGTGAACGTGGGCATCGTCCTGTTGCTGCTGGGCATCGCGGACGGCTAAGGTGTGTCCGCGCCGACCCTGAACATGCTCCGGCGACGACTGCCACCGCGCGGGCATGGTCACCCGCCCCGGCCCGGCCCTCATTCCTGATCCTGGTCAATGACCGATGGCCCGAGATGGCGGCACCCTGCGGCCCTTCCGGCAGGAAAGGGGGCCAGGGCGTGCGGGACGGGACCAAGCCGATGCATGGGTGTGTGGAGGATGCGGAGGGCTGCCGTTCCCGCTACCTCGCGGGGTCTTGCCGCCAGCAGCCCCGGCAGGTCATCCTGGGCGACCACGCCTATGCCGCGGACATGGACACTGTCCGGGCAGTGATCGCCCATGTGCTGCGGGAGCCTGCCTGGCTGCCCGGCACCGCCCGGCTCCGCGCCCTGCCCGGCGGCCGGCTGGAGTTGCGCGACGCCGCCGGGGCCGACCTGCTGCAACCGTTGGAGCACCCGGAGGACGGCTTCCGCTTCAACCTGGCGGACGAGCCGGAAGGCGGCGTTGAGGAATGGACCCTGGGCCCTGGCCCCGGCGGGGTCGGCTGCACCGTGACGGTGACCGCCTATCTGGAGGTCTGGTCCGCCGGCCGCTGCTTCCTGGGCTGCCAGACCGGGTCCCTGCCCGGCCGCGCGGGCCGGGTCAGGGCTTTCCTGGACGGGGTGGCCAGCCTGCTGGTCCCCGCCTTGCCGGATTGACCGTCTCCCCCTACCACCAGGTCTCGATCTGTGCGCCGAAGGTGATGTCGTTGGTCTTGTTGCCGGTACCTTCCAGGCCGGCGTCGCGGGCGGCCTTGTTCCAGTCGGCATAGGTGACGAACAGGCGGAGCTGCGGCCGGTCGAAGAATTTCGGCCCGGCCGTGATCATGGGGGCGACGGTGAACTTGGTCAGGGTCTGGGTCGGGCCGATGGCCGGGTTCACCCTGTCGTGGCCCACCTCCACCGCCACGGCCGTGGTCTCGGTGAAGTGGTAGACGGGCCGGGCACCGATGCTGATCCAGTCGCGCCGTTCGTCCGGGGTGCCGCCGATCTCATGCTCCCAGATGGCCACCGCCTGGGCGGACCAGGGCCCCGCCTCGTTCAGGGTCCAGGCGTTCAGCAGGCGGATGTTCTTCACGTTCTGGCCCAGCGTGTCGTCTGGCACGTTGGACAGGGTGGAGCCGGAGCCCTGGCCGTATTGGATGACGGCCGTGTTGTTGCCGCCGAAGACGTTCTCCTGGTTGTGCTGCACCGTGAAGAACAGGCCGTCGCGCCCGCGGAACTGGTCCCGGTTCTCCTCCGCCACCCGGATGTTGGCCCCCAGCGCCAGGGTGCCGCCCGGGTTCACCTTCATGTCGGTCAGGCGGAAGTCGTGCCGGCTGGCGGCCCGGTCCGTGACCTGGAGGCGGGCGTCGGTGATGGTGCGCTCGCTGCCCAGGCTGTCGCGCACGTCGAAGCTGTCGAAATCGTCGCGGGAATTGCGGAACCAGGCATAGCTGAACTTGCCGAAGCCGAGGTCGATGTCCTCCACGCCGGCGCCGGGGCCCGTCTCGTCCCAGTAATAGAAGTCGATCATGTGGACGTCGTTGCGCTTGTAGAAGCGCTTGCCGCCCCAGAAGGTGGCGCTGGCCAGGGGTCCGCCCACCACGTTGGTGGCGCCCACCCAGGCCTGGCGGAAGGCGGGCTCCGTGGTCTCGAAGTCCTCCTCACCCTCGGCCACATAGGCCAGCAGGGTGGTGACGCTGAACTTGGCCCCTCCTTTGGTCTCGGCCACCAGCGCGTCCAGCTGCAGCTCGCCATAGACCTCGCACTCGTTGCCCAGGCGGTACTTGGACCGGGCCTGGGGCAACTGGAAGCAGACCTGGTCGCCGCCCCGGCCGTTGCCGCCGATGCCGGCGCGCAGATAGCCGGTGAAGTCCAGGGCATAGTCGTCGAACATGCCGGGGAAGCCCCGGTCCTTGGACGCCCAGTTGCCGGCGGACGGCTTGGACTGGGGCTTCACCACGGGGGTGTCCTGGATCCGCGGCAGGGGGGCCGGGCCGGCCACGGGGCCGCCGCGGCTGACCACCTCGCTCAATACTTGGCGGCGGGAGGTCTCATAATCCTGCTCGGTGATCAGGCCGCGGTCCCAAAGGTCTTTCAAATAGACGAGGCGCCGCTGCATGTCGTCGTCGTTGGCGCGCGCGCCGGGCGGCATGGTGGCGGCAGGCTTGGCCGTGTCCTGCGCCAGGGTGCCGGTAGCCGACAGGCCAGCCAAGGCGAGTCCGGCGGCCAGCGCGCGGACGCACCTCGAGCGTGATCGGTTCGTCATTCCTCACTCCCCGGTGTACTCTTGTGGCCTGGGGTTGCTCCCCAGGTCCGGCCGCTGGGCGGCCGTGGAAAGCCAACCGGGAGGAATGTTCAACGTCTCGTGATACGGGAGGACGAACCCTTTCCTCTACCAATATAATCCGTTGGGGGCAGGAGATCACTCCCCGCCCAAATGGGATTCCGCCTGCGCCACCTGCTGCTCGCAACCTTGGGCGTCGCCCTGCTGGTCCAGGGCGCGGGCCCGGTTCAGGGCGGCCTTGGCCTGCATGACCTTGTCGCCGCCCTCCCCGGCCGCGGCGGCCTGGCCCACGGCCTGGGCCTCCTTGCCCTCACGCTGGTAGGGCACGGCCGGGTCTGCGGCGGGGGAGCCGCCGGTGCCCTCCATGGCCTGTCCCTCCCGGGCCCCCGCCACCCCCTGCCCGCCGGAGGAGGTGGAGATGGCAACCTCCGCCTCCTTGTCCAGCCGCCCCTCCAACGCGGTGATGCGGTCCATGCAGGGTCCGGCGGCGGCCGGCCCGGCCAGGGCCAGCAGGGCGGGGACCAGGATGGCGGGCAGCACCTTGTCCAAGGCTCTCATGGCGGTCCCTTCCCCTCAGGTGGCGAGTTGCCCGGCGATGGGCAGTTGGCGGATGCGCTTGCCGGTGGCGGCGAAGACGGCGTTGACGATGGCCGGCGTGACGGGCGGCAGGCCCGGCTCCCCCACCCCGCCCAGGGGCAGGTCGGGCCGCGGCGGGGCGACCAGGTGGACGCGGATGTCCCGCGGGGCGCTGTCGATGCGGGGGATCAGGTAGGTGTCGAAATTGTCCTGCTGAGCCCGCCCCTGCTTGAAGCTGATGGCGGCGGACACGGCCTGACCGGCCCCCATCACCACCGCCCCTTCCATCTGTGAGCGCACCCGGTCCGGGTTCACCTGCGGCCCGCAATCCACGGCGATGTCCACCCGCGGGATGCTCAGGCTGCCGTCGGGGCCCACTGCCACCTCCGCCGCCACGGCCACGTAGCTGACGAAGCTGTAATGGGCGGCGATGCCCAGCCCGTGCCCCTTGGGCACCTGCCGGCCCCAGCCGATCCCCTCCGCCGCCACCTCCACCACCTTGCGCAAGCGGCCGGCGTCGATGGGGTAGAGCTTGGGGTCCTCGCCATAGTTCCAGACGTCGCCCAGCTCCGTCGGGTCCACCAGCCGCGCCGGGCCGATCACCTCAAGCAGGTAGTCCTTGGGGTCGCGGCCCACGGCATGGGCCAGCTCGGCGATGAAGGACTGGGTGGCGAAAGCGTGGGGGATGTTGGAGACGGAGCGGTACCAGCCGATGCGCACATGGGCCGGGGCCTCCGGGTTCTCCATCCGGATGTTGGGCACGTCCAGCACCAGGTTGGTCAGGCCCATGCCCAGCTCGAAGGGCAGCTCGTGCTTGGGGTCCGGCGCGAAGATGGACCCGATGGTGGGGGCCGCCGTGCGGTGCAGCCAGGCCACCGGCTTGCCCTTGGCGTCCAGCCCCGCCTCCAGCCGCTCCACGGAGACGGTGTGGTAGTAGCCGTGGTGCAAATCGTCATCCCGGGTCCAGGTCACCTTCACCGGCGCCCCGCCCATGGCTTGGCTGAGGATGCCCGCCTCCAGCACATAGTCCGGCTTGGACTTGCGGCCGAAGCCGCCGCCCAGCAGGGTGACGTGCACCGTCACGTCCTCCGGCTTCAGGCCCAGCCGCTTGGCCAGGCGCAGGCGGGTGACCTGCGGCGCCTGGGTGCAGGCCCAGGCCTCGCACTTGCCGTTTGTGATGCGGGCCGCGGCGGCCGGGGGCTCCAGCGGCGCCTGGGCCAGGTGGGGGATGTAGTATTCCGCCTCCACCCGCTTGGCAGCACCAGGGAAGGCCTTCTCCACCGTGCCCTGTTCCCGCACCAGCTTGCCCGGCTTGCGGGCCGCCTCTTCCAGTTGGGCGCGGTAGGCGTCGGAGTCATAGGAGGCGTTCGGCCCGTCGTCCCAGGTGGCCTTCAGCGCCTCCCGCCCCTGCATGGCGGCCCAGGTGTTCCGGGCGATGACGGCGACGCCGCCCAGGGGCTCGAACTCCGACGGGATGGGCGGCGGGTCGATGACCACCACCTTGACCACCCCCGGCACCTTCATGGCCGCGGCGGCGTCATGGCTGGCCACCTTGCCGCCGAAGACCGGCGGGCGGGCGATGACTGCATAGAGCATCCCCTCCAGCCGCACGTCGATGCCATAGATGGCCTTGCCGGTTGTGATGTCCTGGTTGTCCACCAGCCCGATGGCGTCGCTGCCGATATAGCGGAACTCCCCCGGCTGCTTCAGCCGCACCGTCTCCCGGTCCGGCACCGGCAGGGCGGCGGCGGCCCCCGCCGCTTGGCCGAAGCCCATGGTCCGGCCGCTGGGCTGGTGCACCAGGAGGTGGTTGCGGGCGCGCACCTCCCCCGCCGGAACGCCCCAGGACTTGGCGGCCGCCTGCTCCAGCATGGTGCGGGCGGCAGCGCCCGCGCGGCGCATGGGCATGAAGAAGTGGCGCAGGCTGCGCGACCCGTCCGTGTCCTGGTTGCCGTACTTCTCCTCGTCGCCATTGGCCTGGGCCACGCGGACATGGGCCCAGTCGGCCTCCAGCTCGTCCGCCAGCACCATGGCGATGGAGGTACGCACCCCCTGCCCCATCTCCGCCCGGGTGCAGGTCAGGGTGACGGCCCCGTCCGGGGCGATGGAGACAAACAGGGTCGGGTCATCCCGCCAGCCGTTGGGCATGGCGTCCCGGCCGAAGCCCTTGGGCGGTTCCTCCTGCGCCAGGCCGCGCCGCGGCAGCCCCACGGCCAGCACGAAGGCCCCGGCACCGGCACCCGCCAGGAAGCCGCGCCGGCTGACGTTGGCGATCTCCACTTGGCCCCTCATGGCTGGCCCCCTTCGGCCCGGCGGCCACCGCGGGCAGCCTGTTTGATGGCGGCGCGGATGCGCGGGTAGGTGCCGCAACGACACAGGTTCCCGGTCATGGCGGAATCGATCTGCTCGTCCGTCGGGTCGGGCGTGCCGGCCAGCAGGGCCGCGGCCTGCATGATCTGCCCGGCCTGGCAGTAGCCGCATTGGGAGACGTTGAGGTTCCGCCACGCCGCCTGCACCGGGTGGCCGCCGTCGGGCGACAGCCCCTCGATGGTGGTGACCTTTGCCCCCTCCACAGCCGACAGGGGCGTGACGCAGGCGAAGGTGGCGACCCCGTCCACATGCACGGTGCAGGCCCCGCACAGGGCTTGGCCGCAGCCGAACTTGGTGCCGGTCAGGCCGGCCTCGTCCCGCAAGTACCAGAGCAGCGGCATGTCGGGGTCGCCGTCGTACCGCCGTTCCTGCCCGTTCACGATCAACGTCGCCATCCGCCATTCCCCCCTGCGCCTGGACCGAACATGGTTAACGCCGTGGCGCCGCGGGGGGTTGCCCGGCGATTGGGGGGCACCCCCGCGGCGTGGCAGGCTTGCGGGCGCATCCGCGCATTTGGCTCACGCGCCCATGCCGCTGGCTTTTACCAGCGGCCGCCGCGGCTCAGCCGGTCCAGGTTGCGCTGGATCTGCTGCACCGCCGCCTCCGGCTGCTGCTTGCCGGTCAGCACGGAATGCACGCCGTTGAAGAACTCGGTGGACACTTGGTTGTAGCGCTGGCCGGTGGGCGTCGCGGGCCGGGCAACGGCGGCGGCCAGGGTCGGCTGGATGTCCTTCAGCAGCGGCAGGGCCTTCAGCGCGTCCGGGTCCTGGTACAGGGACTGGATGGTAGGCAGGAAGGACCCGGCGATGACGCGGCGCTTCTGCTCCTCCTCGCTGGCCAGGTACTTCACCAGGTCGATGGCCGCCTGCTTGTTGGGAGAGTATCTGGACACGGCGAGCTGCCAGCCCCCCAGCGTGCCGGAGTTCTTGCCCTGCTCGCCGCCCTTGGGCAGCGGGGCCACGCCCACCTTGCCCTTCACCGGGCTGTCCGGGCCCTGGGCCAGGGCCCAGGCATAGGGCCAGTTGCGCATGAAGGCCGCGTCCCCGGACTGGAAGACGGCGCGGGCCTGCTCCTCCTCATAGTTCAGGGCGCCCTGGGGGCTGATCTGGCCGATCCAGGACTGGGCCGCCTTCAGCGCCGCCACGGCCTGGGGGTTGTTGATGGTGATCTTGCCGTCGGGCCCGACGATGCTGCCGCCGCCGAAGCTGTCCACCCATTCCAGGGCGTTGCAGGTCAGCCCCTCATAGGCCTTGCCTTGGAAGACGAAGCCCTGCATGCGGGCCTGGCCGGCCTTGCGCTCCCCGTCCTGGATGATCTTGGCGGTCTCCGCCATCTCCGCCCAGGTGGTGGGCACCTTGCGGCCGTACTTCTCCAGCAGGTCGCTGCGGTAGTAGAGCAGGCCGGCGTCGGTGAACCAGGGCATGCCCACCAGCTTGCCGTTCACCGTGTTGTTCTTGACGATGCTGGGGAAGTGCTTGTCCAGGGTGGGCTTGTCCACCGCGGCGGACAGGTCCTCCAGGTGCTCCGCCAGCAGGCCGGGCCAGATCACGTCGATCTGGTAGACGTCGATGTCCCCCGACCGCGCAGCCAGCATCTGCTGGTACAGGGCCAGCCGCTCCGTCGCGGAGCTGGGGGTGGAGACCACCTTCACCTGGTTGCCGGTCTTCTTGGCCCAGGCCTCCGCCCCCTGCTGGCAGATCTGCAGTTCCTGGCCCAGCGCGCCGCAGGAGATGGTGACCGTAGCCGCCAGGGCGCCGCCGCCGGGCAACAGGGCGACCAGGGCCGCCGCCAGCATCGTCTTGAGCTTCATCGTTTCCCTCCCATGGTTTGTTCTTCAGGCCGGCACGGGCCGGCGGGGCAGTCGAAGGGTCAGCAACGGGATGGTCGCCACCAGCAGCGCCACCAGGCCCATGGCCAGGGGCAGCGAGGTGACGGAGGCGAGCAGGCCGATCAACGGCGGCCCGGCCAGCAGCCCGCCATAGCCGAGGGTGGAGACGGCGGCGATGGCCGCCCCGGGCCGGCTGGGCATCAGCCTGGCGCCTAAGTTCAGGCAGACCGGGAAGATGCAGGACAGGCCGGCCCCGGTCAGGGTGAAGCCCACGACCGCCGCCGCCGCGCTGTCCACCAGCAGCACGATGGCCAAGCCCGCCGCGGCCAAGCCGCCGCCGCCCTGGAGCACCGCATTGTCCCCCAGCCGCGCGATGATCCGGTCCCCCAGCAGCCGGCCCGTGGCCATGGCCCCGTTGAAGGCGGCGAAGGCGGCCCCGGCGATGGTGGGGCCGGCATCGCGCCAGTCCGCCAGCAGGATGGCGCTCCAGTCGGCGACGCTCCCCTCCGCCATCAGGCAGCAGAAGGCGATCACCCCCGGCAGCAGCACGCCCAGCAGCGCCCCCATGCCCCCGCCGCCGTGGCCTTGGCCCTCCCCCGCCGACATGGCGGAGGACAGCATGAACAGGGACATGGCCGCACCCACCAGGCCCACGGCCGGGCCGACGGTGACGAAGTGCTGCAACGGGCTGAACCCGGCGCCGGCCAGCAGGGCGGCCGTCGCCGCACCCAGCAGCCCGCCCAGGCTGAACCCCCCATGGAAGCCGGCGAAGACGCGCCGGCCCAGCCGCTGCTCCACCACCGCCCCCTGCACGTTCATGGACACGTCCATCGCCCCGCTGGCGATCCCGATCAGCAGCAGGCCCCCTGCCAGTTCCACCACCGTCGTCGCCAGCCCCGGCAGGGGCAGGCTGAAGCCCAGCACCGCCGCCGACAGGCCGATGGTCACCCGGGTCCCCCATTTGTCCGCCGCCCAGCCCGCCAGCGGCATCGCCAGCAGCGCCCCGCCGGCCAAGCTCAACAGGGCCAGGCCCATGGCCCCTTCCCCCACCCCCAGCCGGTCGCGCACCTCCGCCACCCGGGGCACCCAGCTGGCGAACAGGAAGCCGTTGACCATGAACACGACGAAAACGGCCCAGCGGGCCCGCTCCACCTCCCGCGCAGCCCTCATCCCTTCACCGCCCCGGCGGTCAACCCGGCGACGATGCGGCGCTGGAACACCAGCACCAGCACGATCAGGGGGACCGTCACGGTGACGGACGCGGCCATGACCCGGCCCCAGGGCAGCTCGTACTGGCTGGCCCCCGTGATCAGGGCGATGGCGACGGGGACGGTGCGCTGCTCGTTGGCCAGGGTGAAGGTCAGGGCGAACAGGAACTCGTTCCAGGCGGCGATGAAGGCCAGCAGGCCCGTGGTCACCATCGCCGGGCCCATCAGCGGCAGGAAAACCTTGGTCAGGGTGACGAAGGGCGTGGCCCCGTCCACGATGGCGGCCTCCTCCAGCTCCTTCGGCAGCTCCCGCATGAAGGTGGTCAGCACCCAGACCGTGAAGGGCAGGGTGAAGATCAGGTAGCTCAGCACCAGGCTGGCCAGGTTGTTGTACAGCCCCATCAGCCGCACCAGCTCGAACAGGCCGGACAGCACGGCCACCTGGGGGAACATGCTAACCGCCAGGATCACCGCCAGCAGGAAGCCCCGCCCGCGGAAGTCGATCCGCCCCAGGGCATAGGCCGCCGTCACCGACAGGGCCAGGGACAGCAGCACCACCGACGTGGCCACGATGACGGAGTTCAGGATGTTCCGGGCGAAGGGCTGCTCCGCGAACACGCCGACATAGTTGGCAAGCGTCGGGTCCCGCGGCAGCAGGTCGGTGGAGAACAGGGCCTGCCCCTCCCGCAGGGACGACACGATGGCCCAATAGAACGGGAACAGCGTGTACAGGGCGATGAACAGGACCAGCAGGTAGAAGCCGGCGCGGCCGGCGATGCGGCGGGCTTGCCTGGAGGTTGCCATGGCGGGCCTTCCCCTCAGCGGTCGGCCGACAGCCGGACCTTGCCGGCGGTCAGCAGGATGGCGGTGATGATGCCGATCAGCAGCACCAGCAGGGTGGAGGCGGCGGACCCGAAGCCCACGTCCTGGAAGTCCACCAGCTGCTGGCGGGCATAGACGGACAGGGTGGCCGTCGCCGGGTTGCCGCCCGCCAGCACATAGGCCAGGTCGAACATGCGCAGCGCGTCCAGCGCCCTGAAGACGATGGCCACCATCAGGGCCGGGCGGATCAACGGCAGGGTGATCTGGAAGAAGGCACGGATGGGGCTCACCCCGTCCACCTTCGCCGCCTCGTAGATCTCGTGCGGCAGGGTCTGCAATGCTGCCAGGATCAGCAGTGCCATGAAGGGCGTCGTCTTCCAGACGTCCACGGCCACCATGGCCCAGAGCGACGTGGTCGGGTCGGCCAGCCAGGCGACGTTCTGGTCGATGATGCCCAGCCCTTGCAGGACCACGTTAATGATCCCGTACAGGTCATGGTACATCCAACCCCACATCTGGGCGGAGATGACGGTGGGGATGGCCCAGGGCACCAGCACGGCGGCCCGCAGCAGGCCCCGGCCCCGGAAATGGGCGTTCAGCGCCAGGGCGATGACCATGCCGATCACCGTTTCCAGCGCCACGGACGCGCCGGCGAACAGCAGTGTCACCTTGGCCGCCTGCCACCAGGCAGGGTCCTGTAGCATGTAGACGAAGTTGGTCAGGCCGACGAACCGCGCCTCCTCCGTCCCGCCCAGGCGGGCGTCGGTGAAGCCCAGCCAGACGGTGCGGGCCAGGGGCCAGCCCGCCACCAGCAACAGGGCGGTGACCGTGGGCAATAGGAACCAGAAGGCGGCCTTGCGACGACCCTGCTCGATCCGGCCGGGTCTCGCCCGGACGACTTCCACCGCCGGCGCGGAACGCTCCGCGGCGGCGGTCATCCCCGGCCCCGCGCCAATGCCGAATCCCGGGCTGCCACGCGCCCGGCCTGCCTGCCGCGTCCCATGATGCCCTCCCACCCCTTTTCACCGCCGCCTCTCGGGGCGGCGCTGTGGGACGGTAACGGTCGCCGCATGGGGGGAGTTCCTGCCGCGACCTACATCCGGCAGATGCAGACACCGGGGGCGGAACAGGCTGGCGGGGTGCCGGCGGCGCCGGGGTCGGCCCCTATCCCAGGCGCGCTCGGCAAGGAAGGGAGAGGAACCGCGCGACTTTCGAATTCGAAAGTCGCGCGGCCAGGGACTTTCGCCCCGGGCCGGCCTCCCCTCCCCTGGCCCGGCGGCTACTCCCACCACGCGATGTCGGTGACCGTGCCCTTCAGGCCCGCGGCCTTGCCGGCCGGGGTCGCCTTGCCTGTGGCCAGGTCCACCTGGTGCAGGGCGCCGTCGGCCAGCAGCCAGCCCGTGTTCCCGCCGTCCTTGGCCACCACCTCGAACGCCATGGGGCCCGTGCCCTTCACGCCAAGGGCCCCGATGGTGGACAGCACCCCGTCATTGGGCGGGGCCTGGAGCGCCAATGCCCCCGCCGTCGCGTCCACCACATACAGCGCCGTGGAGGGCGCCTTGCTTCCCTTGACGGAGTTGGTATAGGCCCCGGCCACCACGCTCGGTGAGCCTGAGGCACCCGGGTCCCCTTCCTTCCACTTGTGGGACCCGTCGATGACGACCTTCCCACTATCCACGTCTACGCGGTGACTGCTACCATCGCTGCCCATGACGCGCAGCTTGTCGGCCGCGGGATTGAAATCCACGGTGGCGGTGACACCGTCCTTCAGCTTCTCCGTCAGCACGGCCTTGGGCGACACCTCACCCGTGGCCGGGTCGACCTTCACCACCAGCCCCGCGGCGGTGACGCCGTACAGCATCCCGTCGGCGGGGCGCACGTCGATGCCCAGCAGCCGGTCGGTGGTCTTCACCGCCACGACCTTGCCCGCCTTCAGGGAGGTCGGGTCCAGGTGGGCGATGGACGTGCCGTCCACCAGCGCCAGGATGGTGCCCGCCGCGGCCGGGGCGGCGATGCCCGTGGCGGCGACGGCGGAGAGGAGCAGGGTACGCAGGCCAGCCTTCATGGTCGGTCTCCCGGTTTCGTGGTTGGGCAGGGGGATCAGCCGCCGAAGCGGTAGGTGACGGTCAGCCGGACCGTGTTGACGCTGAAGTCGCTGTCGCCCCGGCGCATGTCGGTGCCGTCGGGGTTGACCAGCAGGAAGGGGTTGGTGGCCGGGGCCGTGCCCCGCGCGGTGCGGACCACATAGCGGTCGTCATCCAGCCGCGTGTACAGGTACTCCAGCCCGACGGAGAGGGTCTGGTTCAGCTTGGCCTCGGCACCCGCGCCGAGCTGCCAGCCCCAGGCGCCCTTGTCGCCGCGGGGCAGGAAGGCGTTGGCGGTGTTGGTGCTCTGGAAGCTGCTGTCCACGTCGCCCCAGGCTAGGCCGCCGGTGGCGTAGACCAGGAACCTGTCGGTGGCGACACCCGCCCGAAGCCGCAGGGCCGCCAGGAACTCCAACTCGCGGGAGAAGCTGTAGGAAGCGGGCGTCGTGCTGAAGGCGGCCACGCCGTCCTGGACGTCCAGGTAGCTCAACTCCGCGAGCGCGCCCACCAGGAAGGAACCGTACTGCAGGTCGTAGCCGGCCCGGATGCCCACATCCACGCCGTCATCGTCGCCGTTGCAGCCCTCCCCCGGCGTGCGGCCCTTGGCGGTGCCGCCGCAGAAGCCGGGGGAGAAGGCATCCACCCCCGCGCCCGTGCGGACCGTGTCGCCGTAACTGCCGTTCAGGTCGGTGTCGAACAGCACCCGCTCACCGCCGTCGCCGGGCTGGAACCCATAGCCCAGGTGCCCGCCCACATAGGCGCCGGTCCAGGCCCCGGCCGTCTGTGCCGCTGCCGGCAAGCTGGCCCCGAGGCCGGCCGCCAGGGCCAGGGCGGCCCAGGAAACGGTTGCCTTCATCGTCATCACGCCACTCCCCTGCATCTTCATCCTTGGCCCGGCGCTGGGTGGCACGGGCGTTCGGCGGCGATACCGGGCGGGGGCGCCGGACAGATGCGCAAACTTTCGTCTTACCCCATCGGCTCAGGATGCGGCCTTCGACGATCTCCCACTTTCCTCCGGGGTGACCCGCATCCGAAGGCGTGGCATCCGCGTATCAGCGTCAAAGGCAAGCCTGCGAAGGGGGCGGCGTGGCAGCACATCATGGGACGGTCCCGACAGGCGACGGGCGAGAGGCAGACCTCGCCCGCCTGCTGGCTGCCTGCGCCCGGGGCGACAAGTCGGCCCTGCGGGCGCTGTATGATGCCGAAGCCCCTGCCATGCTGGGCGTGGCCACCCGGCTGCTGCGCCGCCGCGCCGTGGCGGAGGACGCGGTGCACGACGCCTTCGTGAAGATCTGGAACGGGGCCGCCGGCTTCGACCCGGCCCGGGGCAACGCCCGGTCCTGGATCTATGCCATCCTGCGCCACCGGTCGCTGGACATGCTCCGCGCCCAGTCGCGGGAGGAACTGACCGACACCCCCATCGACGAGGAGGAGCCCCTGCCCAGCGAGGACCCGGAAGCCGTGGTGGCCCGCCTGTCGGACCGAAAGGCCCTGCGCCACTGCCTGGAACAGCTGGCCCCGGGCCAGCGGCGGGCCGTGGTCCTGGCCTTCGTGCACGGGCTGACCCACCCGGAGCTGGCCGGCCGGCTGGACGTGCCCCTGGGCACCGCCAAGTCATGGGTGCGCCGCGGCGTGCTCAGCCTGCGGGAGTGCCTGGGATGAGCGACCTGGACCTGCGGGCGAGCCACTATCTCCTGGGCCTGCTGGACCCGGCGGAGGCTGCGGACGTGGAAGCCCGCCTCGCCACCGACCCGGAACTTGCCACCGCCGTTGCCACTTGGCGGGAGCGGCTGGGGGAACTGGACACCACCGCCATGCCCATCCAACCCTCCCCGGCCCTGTGGGACCGGGTGGAGGCCAGCCTTGCCGCCGGCCCACCGCAGCCGGTGCCCCTGCGCCGCCCCGCCGCTTCGGCGCCGCCGCGGCCCGCCAACGACCGGGCACCCTTCTGGCGGCGCATGACCGGCCTTGCCGTGGCCGCCTGCCTGCTGCTGGCGGTGGGCCTGGGGGTGCAGTCCTGGCGGTTCGAGCGGACGCCCACCATGGTGGCCGTGCTGCTGGCCGGGGCCGACAGGCCCGTGGCCGTGGTCAACACCTTCCGCGACGGGCGGGTGGAGCTGGTGCCGCTGGAGGCCTTGCAGGTGCCGGAAGGCCGTGCGCTCCAGGTCTGGACCCTGTGGGACCGCCAAGTCGGGCCCCGCTCCGTCGCCGTGCTGGACCGGCCGCAGACCGCACGGCTGCGGCTGGACGACCTGCCCCTGGGCCAGGACCAGCTTTTCGAGATCACCTTGGAACCCGCCGGCGGCTCCCCCACCGGCCGCCCCACCGGCCCGGTCCTGGGCATCGGGCGAACGAAGGGGGCGCTGTGAGCTTCGCCAGCAGCGCTTTCCCCGCCCACCCCGATCTTGATCGTTAACCCGCTAAAACAAAAAGATATCGTCATCCCGGCTTTCGCCGGGATGACGGTTGTCGCTTGGGTGGAGATCCGGGTTACTGGAAGGGATTGGGGGTAACGCTGACATCTTCGGGCTGGTACGGTCCCGTCCAACGAATCGGGGAAAACGGATGGCGACGCATGTGGCCCTGCTGCGCGGGGTGAACCTGGGCAAGGCCAACAAGGTGCCCATGGCGGAGCTGCGGGCCCTGGCCACGCGCCTGGGTTATGGTAACCCGCGCACGCTGCTGAACAGCGGCAACCTGGTGCTGGTGTCGGCGGAGGACACGGGCACCGTCGCCGCCCGGCTGGAGGCGGGGCTGGCGGCGGATTTGGGCGTCAAGGTGCGGGTCTTCGTGCTCACCGTGGACGAGCTGGCGGGACTGGTGGCGTCGGAGCCGTTCGGGGACCGGGTGACCGAGCCGTCGCGCCTGTTGCTGGCCGTGGCGGACGCAGGTGGCCTCGCCCGGTTGCGCGTGTTGGCGGACCGGGACTGGGGGCCGGAGGCGCTGGTGGTCACGGACCGGGCGGGCTGGATCTGGTGCCCGGACGGCATCTCCGCCGGCCTGTTGGCAGAGGCGGCCCTGAAGGCGCTGGGCCAGGGCGGGACCACCCGCAACCTCGCCACCGCCCGCAAGCTGCTGGACCTCGCCGCCGCCTGATCCCCTTCCCCCCGCAAAGAAAGCGGGCCGGACCCGAAGGCCCGGCCCCAGTTCCACCAGGTTGGGAACGCCAAATGCCTGCGAGCCCCCTCAGGCCGGGCGCGGCTGGGCACGCCCGGGGACTGGGTGAGGGTCAGTAGGTGAAGCGGACACCGCCGAAGAAGCGGCGGCCGTTCTTGAAGGCGGCGAAGGGTACGGACTTGTCGCCCAGGTACTGGTACTGGGTCTCGTCCAGCAGGTTCTGGCCCTGCAGGGTCAGGCTGATCTGCTCCGTCAGGTTGTAGCCCAGCGAGGCGTCCAGCTGGTGGTAGCTGTCGTTGGTCACCGCCGTGGCGCGGTTCACCTCGCGGAAGTACTTGCTGCGGTAGCTGTAGGTCAGCCGGGCGCTGAACAGGTCGTCCTCATAGTACGGCGTCAGGCTGACGCTGTGCTTGCTGCTGAACGGCAGGGCCACGCCCGGGTCGCTGGTCTTGCTGTCGGCGAAGGTGTAGCTGGCCTGGATGCCGAAGCCATAGGCGATGTCGCCCTGGTAGTTAAGCTCAAAGCCGCGCACCTCGGCCCCGCCGCCGTTGCGCGGGCGGGTGACCTGGTAGGTGCGGAAACCCGGACCCTGCGGGTTGGTCACCGGGTTGGTGTCGTCATTGAACAGGGTCTCCGGCGCCGTGGTCCGGACGATGTAGTTGCTGATGTCCTTGTAGAACAGGGTGGCGGAGATCAGCGTCAGCCGGTCCATGTAGTACTCGACCGACACGTCGAAGTTGCTGGCCCGGTACGGGTCCAGGTTCGGGTTGCCGCCGCTGGCGGTCAGCAGGGTGTTGTTCTGCTCCACGAAGCTGGTCAGGTCGGCATAGTTGGCCCGCGCCATGACGCGGGACGCCGCCAAGCGCAGCACCGTCTTCTGGTCCAGGTCGAAGGAGAAGTTCGCGCTGGGCAGCCAGTCATTGTAGGTCTTCTCGAACTCCACCGGCTCGATCTGGCTGGCCGGGATGATCGGGGGCCCGAACTGGCCACCCAGGCGGTCGCGCCGGCCGCTGCTGCTCTGGTCGGTGTGGACGAAGCGCAGGCCGATGTTGCCGCGGTAGTCGTCACCCCGGAAGTTGGCCTGGGTGTAGCCGGCCCAGATCTTCTCCTCCACCGCGAACTGGGCGGGCAGGAAGTCGAAGTAGCTCGGGTCCACGAAGCCGCTGGCGGGGCGGGAATTGAAGAAATCCTTCAGCTTGTCTTCATCCACCGTCAGCCAGTCCTTCAGGACCTGGTTGACGTCGATGCCCTTCAGGTAGCCGCTGGGGGTGTTGCCAGCGACGAAGCCGGCCAGCGGGGTGGAGGCGCCGTTGACGCGGCGGAGCTGGCTGCCCTGGGTCGTCTCATGGTCGCGGTACTTGACGCCGAACTGGACGTCGGACAGGGCGCCGAAGTTCACGTCGAAGCCGGCATCGGCCTGCAGGTAGAACTCCTCGTCCGTGGTCGGCTGCTGGCGCAGCTGGGCGAAGCCCAGCGTGGTTCCCGCCGGGTCGGTGGGGGAGAACTGGGGCGTCACGCTGGCCAGCTCACCCGGGGCCTTGCTGATGTCGAAGCTGTAGCCGGTGAGCTGCTCGAACTCCCCGAAGAACTGCTGCTGCGTGCCGCCGGTGGAGCGGGTCTTGCCGCCCTGCACCCCGAAGCGCCAGGTGTCGTCGGTCCAGTCCGCCTTGAAGTCGGCGGCATAGGTCTCGATCTCGGACTCGCGGGCGATGGCGTCCAGCAGCATCAGGCCCGCGTTCGGGGACGGGGCGTTGGCATAAGACCCGCCGACAACCACGCCGTTCTTGATGACCGCGTTGTTGGGCAGGCCGCGGAAGTTATTGAAGTAATAGCGGCTCTGGTTGAAGTTGTCGTAGGTGCCCTTGACGTACAGGCCGGTGGCGTTGATCTCCAGCTTCTCCACCGGCTTGGCCTGCACGCCGATGGTGCCGCCGGTGCGCTCCCGCTTCTGGGTGAACAGGGCGGAGTTGATGACGTTGGGCATCAGCGCCGTGCCGCCGCCGGGCAGGTCCACCGTGGGGTAGCCCAGGGTCTCGAAGCCGTCGCGGCGCAGGTCCTGCTCCTGGTGTGTGGCGGACAGCAGGATGCCGAAGGTCTCCGCCTCGTTCTTCCAGGACACCAGGCCCGACGCGTTGGGGGATCCCTTGTCCGCCCGGTCGTTGTAGCCGTACTCGATGCTGGCGTTCAGGGTCAGCGGCTTCAGGTCCAGCGGGCGGCGGGTGTGCAGGATGACCGTGCCGCCGACGCTGCCCTCGTCGATGCGGGCCTCGGGGCTCTTGTACACCTCCAGGCGGCCGACCACCTCGGGCGCCAGGATGGTGTAGTTGAAGGTGCGGCCGGGCGCATCCAGGATGAACCAATCGGTGGAGGCCACCGTCTGGCCGTTCAGCAGGGTGCGGTTCAGGGCCGGGTCGGTGCCGCGGATGGCCACCCGCTCACCCTCGCCGAAGTCGCGGTCCACCTGGATGCCGGGGATGTGCGACAGGCTCTCCGCGACGTTCTTATCCGGGAACTTGCCGATGTCCTCCGCCGTGATGGCGTCGACGATGGCGTTGGCGTCGCGCTTCGTCTCGATGGACTGGACCAGGCTGCCGCGGATGCCGGTGACGATGATCTCATCCAACGCCTCACCCCCGCCGGCCGGGGCTCCCTGCGCAAACGCGGCCCCGGTGATGCAGAGCAGGGCAACGGCGCTGACCGACCCCCTCAGGAAAACCCCCGTCGAACCCATGCTGTCCCTCCGTGTCCACTGCTTGCTGTTTGTGGGCCGTTCGCCGGCCAACGCGGTGGGGGAAGGAAAGCGGATATGCGGGAAACCGAAAGGCGAGTTCCGGCAGAACGCCGAAAATGACGGAAAATCACCGGCCATTTCTTTGCTTTTCTTGGGTGCCGTGTAACGTTACGGGGCGATTCGCCCCAGGAATTCTAGATCCGTTCCGCCTGCCGCAGCTGCAGCTTCAGGCGGTTCAGCGACGCGGCCAGGGCGTCGCGCTCGGGCGTGGCCTCGTTGCAGTGGCGCAGCACGTATTCCGCCGTGCGCACCACGTCGCGCCAGCGGGGGTTCCGCGGCAGGGTCTCCACCAGCAGGTACTTGTCCAGGGTGCGGGTCTGGAGGGAGCTGCGGTCCATGTAGACCCGCCAGATGCCGCTTTCCTCCGCCAGCTCCACCTTCCCCTTGCGCCGGGCCTTCTGCCAGTAGTCCAGGGTCAGGGTCATCACGTCCACCAGGGCGCGGCGGTAGCCCTCGTCCGCGTCCAGGGCTGCCTGCTCCGGGTCGGGCGGCGGGGCGTGCGACTCGTCCGCCAGGGCGGCGGGATGCGGGTCGGCCTCCTCCGGCGCGGGCGGCGGCAACTCAGGCTCGGGCGCCGCCGCGGGCGGCGGCAGGGGGGCGGGGGCCGCGGCGGCGATGGGCACGGGCAGGGGAACCGCGGCCTCCCGCCGGCGTCGCAGCAGCGGGAAAGCCAAGGCCGCCAGGGCCAGCAGCATTAGGCCGGCCATATAATAGGTGTAGGGCCCTGCCAGGACCGCGTCGTCGGCCACCACCAGGAAGGGCCAGCCCGCGTCCGGCACGGTGAAGGGGCCGTGGGCCGTTTCACCGGCCCCGGGGGCCTGGCCGCCCAGGGGCTTTCCCTGCCCGTCCAGCAACAGGAAGCGGATGCCCGGCACGGCGATGCCCGCCAGCCGCCGCTCCACCGCCGGCAGCGGCAGGCGGAAGGCCACAACCCCCTCCACCGTTCCATGGCGCACGATGGGCCGGCCCAACAGGATGCCGAAGCCGTCGTCCAGCCGTTCCGGCTCCGTCACCACCAGCACCTGGTCTGGCTGTTCCGCCTGTTGCAGGCGGGCGTTGACGGCGCGGACCAAGCCGGCCAGGGGGGTGTTGCGGTGCTTCTGGTCCCGCAGGTCGGCGGCGAAGGCCGCATCCTTGCGCAGGGAATAGACGACGCGGCCGAACCGGTCCACCAGGTACATGTCGTCGAACACCGACGCGGCGATCATGCCCACGAAGCTGGGGTGGAACCGCTCATGCACCGCGTCATAGGCCAGCAGGGCCGGGGCCAGGTCGGCCGGCCGGTCCTGCCCCGGCAAATAGGCGCCGCGCAACAGGGCCGCCGCCCGCTCCGGGTCCGGGGAGATCTGGGCGAAGGCCGGGGCGAAGCCGTAATAGCGCCCGACACCATAGCCGATGAAGCTGGTCCCGGCGAAGGCCGCCGTCTGTGCCCGGGCGAACTCCAGCAAGGTCGCCAAGTCGCGCTTGGCCGCGCCCCGCGCCTGTTCCACCTGGACCGAGACGCCGCGCCCAATGGAAAGCGCCAGCACCACCAAGGAGAGGACGAGCACGACCAGGACCGGCCCCTGTGAGGACAGGACTCTCCACCAGCCTTGTCTTTGCCCGACCACCAAAAAAGCCTCCCCGCCCCGTGCCCCTTGCCATTATTCTGGGATTTTGACGATTTTGACGGCGCTTTTATTGGCCGCCCCGGCAACGGGCAGGGGGAAGCATATCGGTAAATTCGTTGTTGCGCAAAGGGGGCCTTGATCGGGCCGGTCGGCGTGGGGCAGGGCTGGGGAAGCGACACGCCACCCCATCCAGGCCGGGACCGGAAACCATGACCAGCGCCAGACGCCCCCTCGCCGTGATCTTCGGCACGCCCGGGACGGAGCTGACCGCCGACCAGCGGGCCTTCTTCCGCGACGCCGACCCGCTGGGCCTGATCCTGTTCAAGCGCAACTGCGAAAGCCCGGACCAGGTGCGCCGCCTCTGCGCCCAGTTCCGCGACGCGGTGGGCCGGGCCGACGCCCCCATCCTGGTGGACCACGAAGGGGGCGAGCACCAGCGGCTGGACCCGCCGGTGTGGCCGGCCTTCCCCTCCCCCGCCGCCTTCGGCCGGGTTTATGCCCGGGACATGGCCCAGGGGCTGGAGGCGGCGCGGCTGGGCGGCCTGGGAATCGGCCAGGTGTTGGCCGCCCATGGCATCAGCGTGGACTGCGCGCCCCTGCTGGACGTCCCGGTGGCCGGCGCCGACCCGGTGATCGGCGAACGCGCCTTCGCGTCGGACCCGGAGGTGGTGGCCCTGCTGGGCGGTGCCTTCGTGGACGGGCTGCTGGCCGCCGGCGTCGCCCCCGTGGTCAAGCACATCCCCGGCCACGGCCGCGCCGCGGTGGACAGCCACAAGGCGCGGCCGGTGGTGGAGACGAGCCTGGAAGAGCTGGACGGCACGGATTTCCTGCCCTTCCGCCGGCTGGCGGACTGCCCCTGGGCCATGGTGGCCCACGTGGTCTATGCGGCGGTGGACCCGGAGCGGCCGGCCACCACCTCCGCCGCCGTGATCGAGCAGGTGGTCCGGCAACGCATCGGCTATCCCGGCGTGCTGGTATCGGACTGCATCTGGATGGACAGCCTGGTGGGCACCCTGGCGGAGCGCTGCCGCGACGTGCTGGCCGCCGGCATGGATGTGGCCCTGGCCAGCCATGGCGACGTGGAGACCTGGACCGACATCGCCGCCCAGTCCCGCCCCCTGACGGAAGCGGCCTGGGCCCGGCTGGAGGCCGCGCGGGTGCCCGTGCCCGCCGATCCGGGGGATGTGGCGGACACGCTGGCGCGGCTCGGCGCCCTGTTGAAGGGCTGAGGCCGCGGTAATCGTGCCGGGGCTGACGAAAGTGACGATATTCCACCCTGGCCCGCGGCGGCCGGGGCAACGAGACTAGGGACACGGACCCGCACCGGCCGACAGAATGCCGGGCAGGGTCGCGGGACGGGAGAGGCGGGATGCGGAAACCCTTGGCAGCGCTGTTGGCAGGCCTCACGGCCCTGGCCGCCGTGCCCCTGGCACAGGCCCAGGGCCAAGCCACGGTGCCGGGCCGGTCAACCCTGACCGTGGTGGCCAGCCTGTCGACGGGCTGGGTGCGCAACTTCAACCCGTTCAACGAGACGACGCGCCTGCACAGCACCCGCGATTTCGTCTATGAGCCGCTGGTGGTCTTCAACACCCAGCAGGGCGGGCGGCCCGAATACCGGCTGGCGACGGCCTACGACTTCTCCGACGACCTCCGCACCCTGACCTTCACCCTGCGCCCGGGCGTGAAGTGGTCGGACGGGCAGCCCTTCACGGCCGCCGACGTGGCCTTCACCTTCGACCTGCTGCGCCGGAACCGGGCCCTGGACAGCTTCGACCTGTCGGAGCGCATCGCCGCGGTGGAGACGCCGGACCCGCTGACCGTGGTCTTCCGCCTGCGCAAGGTGAACGCCAACATGGCGTATGAGATCGTGCGCGTGCCCATTGTGGCCAAGCATGTCTGGTCAAAGGTGGCCAACCCCGTCAGCTTCACCAACGACATCCCGGTGGGCACCGGCCCGATGACGGAGGTGGCGCGCTTCACCTCCCAGCTCTACGTGCAGTGCCGCAACCCGCATTACTGGGACGCCGGGAACCTGAAGGTGGACTGCATGAGCTTCCCGCAGCTCTCCACCAACGACCAGCTCCTGACCGCGGCCGCTGCCGGCAAGGTGGACTGGTTCGGCGCCTTCATCCCGGACATCGAGCGCACCTACGTGGCCGCCGACCCGGCCCACCACCGCTACTGGTTTCCGCCCGGTGGCACGGTGTCGGTGAACATCAATTTGGACAGCCCCACCGCCGGCAACCGCGCCGCCTTCCGCGACGTGAAGTTCCGCCGCGCCGTCAGCATGGCCGTGGACCGCCGCGCCATCGTGGACATCGCCGGCTACGGCTACCCGGTGGTCAACGAATACGCCTCCGGCCTGGGCCGCACCTACCATGAGTGGGTGAACCAGGAAGCCGAACGCTCCTTCGGTCGCTTCGCCAAGTTCGACCAAGCCGCCGCCCGGGCCCTGCTGGCGGAGAGCGGCTACCGCGACATGGACGGCGACGGCTTCGTGGACAACCCGGACGGCACGCCCATCCGCTTCACCATCCTGGCCCCCAACGGCTGGACCGACTGGGTCAACACCACCCAGCTGGTGGCCGAGGGGCTGAACGCCATCGGCATCGACGCCCGCGTCAGCACGCCGGAGCCCGCGGCCTGGACCCAGAAGCTGATCACCGGCGACTATGACATGGCCATCAACGGCCTGCTGGCGGGGGAGACGCCGCACCGCAGCTTCGACAGCGGCTTCCATTCCCGCTTCGTGGGCAAGACCCGCTGGGCCAGTACCCGCTTCGTGGACCCCGGGCTGGACGCGGCGCTGGACGCCTTCACCGCCACCATCGACCCCGCTGCCCAGCGCAAGGCCATGGACACGGTGCAGATGATCCTGGCGGCCAACATGCCCACCGTGCCGCTGTTCAGCAACCCGGTCTGGTACGAATACAACACCAGCCGCTTCAAGGGCTGGTTCAACGCCGACAACCCCCGCGGCAAGCCCGACGTGTTCGACGGCACGCCGGAACGCCTGCTGCACCTCTTGTCGCTGGAGCCCGTGCGCCCCGGCGACAGCTGACCCCCTACGGCCGCCCCGGCCGCACCCCACCCGCCGCGCCTTTCCACCGCCGCCAGCCCCCCGGGAGACGGCCGATGCCCTTCCTTGCCCGACGCCTCGGGTTCTACGTGGCCGCCTTCCTGGTGGCCGCCACCTTCAACTTCCTGCTGCCACGGCTGCTGCCCGGCAACCCGGTGGACGTGATGTTCGCCCAGGCCGGCACCGCCCTGCCGCCAGAAAGCCTGGAGGCGCTGAAGTCCACCTTCGGCTTCCTGGATGAGCCGCTGCCCGTGCAGTACCTGCGCTACCTGGCCAGCGTCTTCACCTGGGATTTGGGCCTGTCGGTGAAGTTCCACCCCCTGACGGTGGGGGAGGTGCTGTGGGCCTCCCTGCCCTGGACGCTGTTGCTGGTGCTGGCCTCCGCCGCCCTGGCCTTCGGGCTTGGCACCCTGGGCGGCATCGCCGCGGCCTGGCGGCGGGGCGGCTGGCTGGACAGCACCCTGGCGCCGGCGGCCCTGGTGCTGCAGGCCGTGCCGCCGCTGGTCACGTCGCTCCTCGCCCTGTCGCTCTTCGCCGTCACGCTGAAGTGGCTGCCCACCGGCTATGCCTGGGAACCCATGCTCGACCTGGGCTGGACGTGGGAAAGCATCGCCAGCGTCGCCACCCATGCGGTGCTGCCGGTCACCACCCTGGCCCTGGCCCAGGTGGGCGGCTACCTGGTCACCATGCGTAACAGCATGATCAACCTGCTGGGGGAGGACTACATCACCCTGGGGATCGCCAAGGGCCTGACGGAAAGCCGCCTGCGCCACGCCTATGCCGCGCGCAACGCCCTGCTCCCCTCCGTCACCAGCCTTGCCATGACGCTGGGCGCCGTGTTCGGCGGGGCGCTGGTGACGGAGGTGGTCTTCAACTACCCGGGCCTGGGCTATACCCTGTACCAGGGCATCACGGCGCGGGATTACCCGCTGGTCCAGGGCCAGTTGCTGGTGATGACGCTGGCCATGCTGGTGGCCAACTTCGCCGCCGACCTGGCCGCCTTCGCCCTCGACCCCCGTCTGCGGAGGGGCTGAGACATGCTGCGCACCCTGCTCGCCAACCCCAAGGCCGCCGTCGGCGCCGTGATCGTGGGCGTGTTCCTGCTGCTGGCCGTGTTCGGCCCCTGGATCGCCCCCGCCAACCCCAACCAGCGCGTGGCCGCCCCCCACCAGCCGCCCAGCGCGGAGCATGTGCTGGGCAGCACCCGGATGGGCCGCGACGTGCTGAGCCAGACCATCCACGGCACCCGCACCAGCCTGCTGGTGGGCTTCTCTGCCGGCCTGCTGGTCACCATCATCGGCGTGGCAGTGGGCGTCACCGCCGGGTACGCCGGTGGCCGGGTGGATGAGGGGCTGAACCTCGCCACCAACATCGTGCTGGTCATCCCCAACCTGCCGCTGATGCTGGTCCTGGCCAGCTTCATCGGCCAGGCTGGCCCCTTCGTCATCGCCGCCATCATCGGCCTGACCAGCTGGGGCTGGGCCGCCCGCGTCGTCCGCGCGCAGACGCTGAGCCTGCGCCAGCGGGACTATGTCCTGGCGGCGGAACTGCTGGGGGAGCCCGCCTGGCGCATCGTGCTGGTGGAGCTGCTGCCCAACTTGACCAGCATCATCGGCTTCACCTTCATCGGCAGCGTGCTCTACGCCGTGACGACGGAGGCGACGCTGGAGTTCCTCGGCCTCGGCGACCCCCTCGCCGTGTCCTGGGGCACCATGCTGTACCATGCGCAGAGCACCTCCGCCCTGCTGGTGGGCGCGTGGTGGGAGATCGCGGCCCCGGGCCTCGCCCTGGTCATCTTCGGCGCCGGCCTGTCCCTGCTGAACTTCGCGCTGGATGAGGTGGCGAATCCCCGCCTGCGGACCCTGCGGGTGCCCAAGGCGGTGATGAAGGCCGCCCTGAGCGGGAGGACGGCATGAGCACGGTACCCCTGCTGTCCGTCCGCGACCTCTGCGTCGATTACGCCACCGGCACCAAGCTGGTCCGCGCCGCGGACCGGGTCAGCTTCGACCTCGCCCAGGGGGAGGTGATGGGCTTGGCCGGCGAGTCAGGCTCCGGCAAGAGCACCGTCGCCTTCGCCATCGCCCGGCTGCACAAGCCGCCCGCCTTCGTCACTGGCGGCAGCGTCACCCTGGACGGCACCGACGTGCTGGCGTTGAAGGGCGAGGAGCTACGGCAGTGGCGCTGGCGCGACCTGTCCGTGGTGTTGCAGAGCGCCATGAACGCCCTGAATCCCCTGCTGACGGTGGAGGCGCAGTTCCGCGACCTGTTCCACGCCCACGGCGTGCGCGACAAGGCGGAGGTGCGGGAGCGCAGCGCCGAGCTGCTGCGGCTGGTGGGCATCGCGCCGGACCGGCTGGGCGACTGGCCCCACACCTTCAGCGGCGGCATGCGCCAGCGGCTGGTCATCGCCATGGCCCTGGCCCTGCGGCCCAAGCTCATCGTCATGGACGAGCCCACCACCGCCCTGGACGTGGTGGTGCAGCGGGAGATCCTGGAGCAGGTGGCGGAGCTGCGCGCCAAGTTCGGCTTCGCCGTCCTGTTCATCACCCACGACCTGGCCCTGATGAGCCAGTTCTGCGACCGGGTCGGCATCATGCTGAAGGGGGAGCTGGTGGAGCAGGGCACCCCGGCCGAGCTGCTGGCCCGGCCCCGCCACCCCTATACCAAGCGCCTCTGGGACAGCCTGCCCCGGTTGCACCCCGATACCCCAGCCCGCACCGGGACCGCGCCATGAGCCAGACTGCCGACACGCCCGTGCTGGAGGTGCGGGACCTGACCATGCGCTTCCCGGGCCAGGAATTCCCCAGCCTGGACCGCGCCTCCTTCGCCCTGCACCGCGGCCGGGCCCTGGCCCTGGTGGGGGAGTCCGGCAGCGGCAAGAGCACCTGCGCCAAGCTGCTGACCCATGTGCTGGCCGCCACGTCGGGCCAAGTGCTGTTCGGCGGCCGGGACGTGACCCGCCTGAACGGTCGGGCGGACCAGCTCGCCTACCGCCGCCAGGTCCAGATGGTGTTCCAGGACCCCTTCGCCTCCCTGAACCCGGCGCACACCATCCGCCACCACCTGGTGCGCCCCCTGGCCCTGCACCGGCCGGACCTGCCATCCCAGGACCGCGCGGCGGAGGCGGCGCGGCTGCTGGAGGGGGTCGGCCTGGACCCGGAGGCCACCCTGCCCAAATACCCGCATGAGCTGAGCGGCGGCCAGCGCCAGCGGGTGAACCTGGCCCGCGCCCTGGCGGTGGGCCCGTCCGTGCTGGTGGCGGACGAGCCCACCAGCATGCTGGACGTCAGCCTGCGCCTGTCGGTGCTGGAGACCTTCCGCCGGTTGAAGGCCGAGCGCGGCATCGCCCTGCTCTACATCACCCACGACATCGCCACCGCCCGCCATGTGGCGGAGGACGTGGCCGTGCTCTACCGGGGCCGGATCGTGGAGAGAGGACCTGTGGACGCCGTCATCGACCGACCGCAGCACCCCTACACCCGCCTGTTGCTGTCGGCCGTGCCGGAGGTGGGCCGTCCCCTCGCCGCCGACGGCGGCATCCTGGCGCGGGCGGAGGCGGTCCGCCGGGCCAGCGCCTCCGCCGGGGACCTGCGGGAAGTGGCGCCCGGCCACCTTGTCCGCGACTGCCTGTTGCCGGCATGAGGGGGTGGATGATGGAGTCAGCGCGCCGTCAGCATGCCACGGTAGAGGCCGGGCTCGGAGCCCGGGATCTCCATGGCCCCGCAGGCCTTCTTGTAGAACTCCACCGGCCCCGCCCCGCCGATCACGGCATAGGCATAGCCGTCCGCCGCCATGGCCCGCAGCGCATGCAGCAGCAGCGCCTTGCCCAGCCCGAGGCCCCGCGCCTCCGGCCCCACCCCGGTCGGGCCGAACAGCCCCTTGGCCGTGGCGTCATAGCAGGCGAAGCCCAGCAGGTCGTCGCCCATGGTGGCGACCAGGATGCGCGGCGGGGTCCCTGCGAAGGCGGCAGCCGCCTCCCCCCGCCATCCCTTGCCGAACCGCTCCCCCACCCATTCCAGCACCCGCTCCCGCTCCGGCGCCAGGGCCCGGCGGACGGTGACGTCCAGCGGCAGGGCCGGCAAGTCGGCGGGCAGGTCATAAAGCTTGACCAGCAGGTCCATGGGCGTGCTCCCTCCGTTTGTTACGAGATCGATACTACATTTGCGGGAAGAGGCAAGCGCGTTGTTCCCCCTCTCCCCACCGGGGAGAGGGTCGGGGTGAGGGGGGCTCCCCGCCGCACCGACTCCAAGCCGTCCCCTGCTCCCGGCACCCCCTCACCCCTAACCCTCTCCCCGGGGGGGAGAGGGGGAGAAAGGAGGCCCCAATGACCTGGCTCCTCGGCATCGACGGCGGCGGCACGCGCTGCCGGGCCCGGCTGACGGACGCCGGCGGGCAAATCCTGGGCGAGGGGCTGGGCGGGCCGGCCAACATCCGGCTGGGCTTGGCAACCGCCTGGTCCGGCATCATGCAAGCGGTGGACGCGGCCCTGGCCGCCGCGGGGCTGGACCGGTCGATTTTGGACCGGACACGGATCGGTCTCGGTCTTGCAGGTATCGTTACGGATGCGGACGGGGTTTCGATTTCGAAAGTCGCCCCCTTGCGCTTCGCCGCCGTCGCGGCGGTCAGCGACGCCCACACCGCCTGCCTGGGCGCCACGGGTGGGGCGGACGGGGCCATCCTGATCACCGGCACCGGCAGCCAGGGCTTCGCGCTGGTGGGCGGCACCAGCCACGCCATCGGGGGCTACGGCTTCCCCGCCTCCGACCAGGGCAGCGGCGCCTGGATCGGGCGGGAGGCGGTGCGCGCGGCCCTGCTGGCCCATGACGGCCTTGCCCCCCTCGGGCCCCTGACCCGCGCCGTGCTGGACGGGCTGGGCGGTGGCCCGGCGGAGGTGGTGCCCTGGTCCTTCGCGGCCAAGCCCGCCGACTATGCCGCCCTGGCGCCCCTGGTGCTGGAGCATGCGGGCAAGGGCGACGAAGCCGCCGCCACGATCCTGCGCCGCGCCGCCGACGACCTGGCCGCCATGGCCCGCCGCCTGAGGGAACTGGGCGCCCCCACCGTGTCCCTTGTCGGCGGCCTTTCCACCCCCCTCCTCCCCTGGTTGCCGGACGACATCCGCCGGGCCCTCGCCCCACCCAAGGGCGACGCCATGGACGGCGCCCTGATCCTGGCCCGCCGGGCCGCCCCCCTTGCCGAGGCCCAAATGCCCTACGCCCCCGACATCGCGCCCTTGCCCCTGATGGCCCAGGAGGCGGCGGAGTCCCCCGCCGTCGCGGCCCGCCAGATGGAGCGCTGCGGCCCCCTGTTCCGCGATCTGGGTGCCCGGCTGCGGGCACTGAACCCAAGCGTGGTCGTCACCTGCGCCCGCGGCAGCAGCGACCATGCCGCCAGCTACGGCAAGTACCTGATCGAGACGGCCCTCGGCCTGCCCGTGGCCTCCGTCGGGCCGTCGGTGGTGTCGCTCTATGACACGCCGTTGAAGCTGGACGGCGCCCTGTTCATCGCTGTCTCCCAATCCGGCAAGAGCCCGGACCTGCTGCGCCTGACGGAGTCCGCCAAGGCGGGCGGCGCGTTGACCGTTGCCTTCGTCAATGACGAGGCCTCCCCCCTGGCCGGCCTCTGCGACGTGTTCATCCCGCTCTGCGCCGGGCCGGAGCGCAGCGTGGCCGCCACCAAGAGCTATGTCGCCAGCCTGCTGGCCTTCCTGCAACTCACCGCCCACTGGTCAGACAGCGCCGACCTGCACGCCGCGGTGGCCGCGGCCCCGGGGGCCCTATCCAAGGCCGCCGCGCTGGACTGGCACCCGGCCCTGTCACGCCTTGTGTCCGCCACCGGCCTGTATGTCATCGGCCGCGGCCTGGGCATGGGCGTCGCGCAGGAAATGGCGCTGAAGTGCAAGGAGACCTGCCGCCTGCATGCGGAGGCCTTCAGCGCGGCGGAGGTGATCCATGGCCCCCTGGCCCTGGTGGGGCCCGGCTTCCCGGTCCTGGCCCTGAGCCAGCATGACCAGACGCGGGAGCCCACGGCACAGGCCGCGGCCCGCATGGCCGGATTGGGGGCCGACGTGCTAAGCACAGACCCGGGTGTTCCGGGCGCCACGGCCCTGCCCGTGGTGGCTGGGCTGCCGCCGGAGTTGGAGCCGATGGCGGCGGTGCTGTCCTTCTACCTGGCCATCCACCGGATCTCCGCCGCGCGCGGCCTGGACCCGGACGTGCCGGCCAACCTGCGCAAGGTGACGGAGACGATCTGATGCGGCAGTTCCTGGCAGGCGGCCGGGTCTTCACCGGCGACACGATCCTGGAGGGCCACGGCGTCCTGCTGGAGGACGACCGCATCGCCGCGGTGCTGCCGGAGGAGGAGGCTCCTGCCGGCGCGGCGCACGTGACGCTGCCGGAACATACCCTGCTGGCCCCCGGCTTCCTGGACACGCAGGTCAATGGCGGCGGCGGGGTGCTGTTCAACGACACGCCGACGGTGGAAGGCGCGCTCGCCATCGCCCGGGCCCACCGGCGCTTCGGCACCACGGGGCTGCTGCCCACCTTCATCACCGACCATGCCGACGGCATGCGCCGCGCGGCGGACGCGGCCGCCGAGGCGGCTGCCAGCCCGGGCAGCGGGGTCGTCGGCCTGCACCTGGAAGGCCCCTTCCTGAACCGGGAGCGGCGGGGCGTGCACAAGGCGGAGTTCGTCCGCGCGCCCACGGATGCCGACCTGGACTTCCTCTGCGCCCTGCCCGCCCGCTTCCCGCAGGGCCGGGTGCTGCTGTCCCTGGCGCCGGAGGTAGTCGCCGACACGGACATCGCCCGGCTGGCCGCCGCCGGAGTGGTGGTGGCCGGCGCCCACTCGGCAGCCTCGTTCGATCGGACAGGGCAGGCCATCGCCGCGGGCCTGTCGGGCTTCACCCACCTGTTCAACGCCATGCCGCCGATCCAGAACCGGGAGCCGGGCATCGCCCTGGCGGCCATGACCGACCCCGGCACCGCCTGCGGGATCATCGCCGACGGCATCCATGTCCACCCGGCCCTGCTGCGCGCGGCCCTGGCGGCCAAGCCAGCGGACAAGCTGTTCCTGGTCACCGACGCCATGCCGCCCACCGGCACGGACGTGACCAGCTTTGCCCTGTATGGGGAGACCATCCACCGCCGGGACGGCCGGCTGGTGACGGACGCGGGCGTGCTGGCCGGGGCGGACATCGACATGGCCCAGGCCTTGCGCAACGCCATCCGCCTGCTGGGCCTGCCGCTGGAGCGGGCGTTGCGCATGGCAAGCCTTTATCCCGCCCGGTTCCTGGGGTTGGAGCGGCGATACGGCCGCCTTTCCGCCGGGACCGCGGCCAACCTGGTGCTGCTGTCCGCCGACCTCTCCGTCCTCGCCACCTGGGTGGCCGGGCGGCGGGAGGGGTGAGCCCATGCCCCGCCCAGGACACAGCGCGGAGGAGATCGCCGCCAAGCTGGCCCTGGCGGACGAACTGTTGCGCCAGGGCCAGACCATCGTGGCCGTGGCGCAAGCCCTGGGTGTCACGCGCATGACCTATTATCGCTGGCGCCAGGAACAGCAGGGCGCCAAGGCGGACCTTGCCCAACGGCTGCGGGCCCTGGAGCGGGAGAACGCGGAGCTGCGCCGCCTGCTGGCCGACCGGTCCCCGACGGCTGCCTGAACGGGCCGACCGGCACCGGGCACAATCGTGAAGTGTGACAAATGGGGGGCCGGCCCCGGCACCGGCCGTGCGCGCCGGGCCACGGCCCGCGGGATTCCTGGCCTGTGCGGCACCGGGACCGGGCGGCCGCCTACAGCGGATACTTGAAATCCTTCGTGGGACGTGTATCCATGCTGAGTACCGTAAAGGCGGTAGGATTGCGGGAGCACAGTCATGGCAAACTCGATCGTCACCAATTCCGCGGCCCAGGCCGCCATCCGCTCCCTGTTCACC
>MOEB01000045.1 GCA_001939945.1 Aerophototrophica crusticola
CTCCAGCTAAATTTTGCAACAGAGCCCCAAGAACGCCCTCGCCGTCGTCCAGGCGGTCATCCGCGTCACGCGGGCCGAAGGGCCGGAGGATTTCGTCGGCGCGGTGGAGGGCCGGGTGGCGGCCCTGGCCCGGGCCCACCGGCTGCTGGCCCAGGGCGGCTGGGCCGGGGCGGACCTGCGGGACCTGGCGACGGACGAGCTGTCACCTTTCGCCGGGGAGGGGCAGGCGGTTCTGGACGGGCCGCCGGCGCTGCTGGGCCCCGATGCGGTCCAACCTATGGCCATGGCCCTGCACGAGCTGGCCACCAACGCGGCCAAACATGGGGCCCTGTACCTGCCGGGCGGGCGGGTGGTGCTGTCCTGGGCGGTGGTGCCCGACGGGGCGCTGGCGCTCGACTGGCGGGAAGCAGGCGGGCCGCCGGTGGACCCCGCCCCTACCCGCCGCGGCTTCGGGTCGGAGATGCTGGCCGCGGCTGCCAGCCAGCTCGGCGGCCGGGTGGAGGTGGCGCGGGACGCCGGGGGCCTGCTTTGCCGCCTGGTGGTCTCTGCCAGCAACCTGGGTCCGGGCTGAGGGTCGGACCCGGATTCAGGTCACCTGAAATCCGCCCTAGCCGCGGGGCTTGGGCCGGGGCAGGCGCGGGATCGGGAAGCGCGGCAGCAGCCGGGCGACTTCCCCGCCCAGGGGGTGGTTGGAGACCCACAGGCCCAGCAGCCAGCCCACGGCCGCCGCCAGGCCCGCGGCGGCCAGCACCAGCACCGGGTGGTGGGTGGCGGACAGGTCGGCGGCCCAGACCAGGCCGGGCCCCGCCAAGGCACCGATGGTGGGGGGCAGGCTGCCCAGCAGGACCTTGCCCAAGGCGCGGGCACCCACGCCGCCCAGCATGCGCTGCGCCAGCAGGCTGCTCACCAGGGCCGCGACGGCGCGGCTGGCCACCATGGCGACGGCCACCGCCTCCAAGCTGTGCAGGGCGGCCAGCAGCACCATGGCTATCCGCGCGCCGGTGGCCACCATCTCCACCCACAGCTGCAGCCGGACCCGGCCCATGGCGATGTAGAACTCGTTGTTCAGGGCGGTCAGGGGCAGGAACACCAGGGTCAGGGACAGGACCTGCACGACCGGCACGGCCGATTCCCAGTTCCGGCCCAGCACCACGGCCACCACCTGCTCCGCCAGGGTGAGGAACAGCAGGGCGGCGGGCCAGGACACGGCCGCCATGAAGGCGATCTTGGCCAGGTAGGCGCGGGACAGGTCCACCCCCTCGCGCCGGCCCAGGGCCAGCACCGGCAGGGCGGCGCGCTTGGCCGCCTGCAGGATCAGCTTCTGGAACAGCAAGCTGACCGCATAGCTCCGGTTCAGCAGGCCGGCCGCGTCCACGCCCAGGGTCCGGCCGACCAGGACGGTGGGCAGCACCCGCCCCACCTCGCTCAACATGCCGGCCCCCATGGAATAGGCCGAAAAGGAGAGGATGTCGCGCCAGCCCCGCAGCCCCGGCCGGACCACATGGTAGGACCAGGCCCGCAGCATCGTGCCGAACAGGGTGGTGGCGGCGCTGACCACGATGCCGATGGCCGGGCTCATGGGGCCATAACCCAGCAGCGCCGCGGCGATGGAACTTGCGGTCCCGGCCAGTGCGCCCAGGGTGTTGATCAGGAAAAGTTCCTTGAACCGCAGTTCCCGCGACAGCATGGCCATGGGGACCAGCGTCAGCGGGTTCAGCAGGAAACCGATGCTGGCCACCTGGATGACCGGGGTCAGCTCCTCCTCCCCATAGAGACGCGCCGCCAGGGGCGCGCCGAAGGCCAGGCACGCGGCCAGCAGCAGGCCGGACGCCAGCGTCAGGGTGGCGGCGGTCCGCAGCTGCCAGTCCGGCAGCTCCGGCGCCTGGATGATCCAGTTGGTGGCGCCGAAGTCCCGGAGCACCACCAGCAGGGCGGACAAGCCGGCGGCGATGGCGAATATGCCGAACTCCGCCGGGGTCAGCAGCCGGGCCAGCACCGTAAGGCCCAGGAAGTTGATCACCAGGCCGGCATAACGCTCCGCCAGCGTCCAGGCCAGCGAACGGCGGAATGCCGTCCGGCTGTCGGTGGGCGGCGGGCGGTCGTCAGGGGACGTCATCTCTCAACCTTCAAGGCAAGGGGCCGGTCACGCCGGGGGCCGGGGTTAGGAACCCGCGGGCGGGCGGGGGTGGGACTGCATACTCCCGTGATTTTATTGTGACCGGGCCTGCCACAGCCTTGTCCCACCGCCCCGGCTCCCCGGTCGGGGCCAGCCCCGCAAGGCGCGAAAAGGCGTTGTGGGACGGCATCATGGCTTGGCCGGTGCCGGTCCGGCCCCTGCTATTCGTGGTATCGACCCATCTTTTGCCCTGTCCCGTTGGTCGTACGCCGATAGCAGCAGGCTGGGAACGCCAACTGCGATGCCCTGTTCCTTGTGCCTCGACGGCCCCCGCCGTCGAGGCGCCCCCGCTCGCCCCCATTCCCGCAGCCCCCTGAGGATTGCTTTGGACGGAAACCCCCGATCGCCGCTCACCGCCAAGGGGGGCCGGCCCGGTCTCCTGGACCGGGCTTGGCTCCGGCTGGAACGGGCTTTGCCCGACCGGCTGGCGGTGGAGGAACAGTATCGCCGCCGCAACGGCTTCCGCCCCGACCTGGTCACGCCGCGCGACCTGTCGGAGAAGATCTGCTGGATGAAGCTGCACGGCATGACCGCGCTTCACCGGCAGTGCGCGGACAAGGTCGCCGTGCGGGACTATGTCCGCGACTGCATGGGCGACGGGCTGCTGGCCCGCGAGATCCTGGTCACCGACGACCCGGCGGACCTGGACCCGGAGCGCATCCCCGACCGCCGCTTCGTGGCCAAGGCCAACCATGATTCCGGCACCATCCTGATCTGCCGCGACCGTGACCGGTTCGACTGGGCGGCCGCGCGGGAAAAGGCCCGCCAGGGGCTGGCCCGCGACTTCTCCCAGCGCTACCGGGAAAAGCAGTACCAGGGCATCAAGCCGCGCATCCTGGTGGAGGAGTTCATAGAGTCCGACGACGGCGGCGACCTGGAGGACTTCAAGATCTTCTGCTTCCACGGGGAGCCGGTGCTGGTCCAGGTGGACCGGGACCGCTTCGTGGGCCACCGCCAGGCCTTCTTCGACCCCCATTGGCGGCGGCTGCCCGTGCGGCGCGCCTATCCCGCGGTGGAGGGTGCCGTGCCCCGGCCCGACCAGTTGGGGGAGATGCTGGATGCCGCCGCCACCCTGTCGCGGCCGTTCCCCTTCTGCCGGGTGGACCTGTACGCGGCCCAGGGGCGCATCTGGTTCGGCGAGCTGACCTTCACCCCCGACGCCGGCCTGGGCCGCTTCCACCCGCCGTCGTTCGAGCGGCAGATGGGCGACCTGCTGGACCTGGACACGCCCATGGGCGCGTCAAGGCCCCGGCACATCGGCGCGGCCCCCGCCCGTGCCGGGGCGGCATGATCCGGGCAGGGATTGAGCGGTTCCGCTTCCTGCGCCGCATGGCGCGGATGGAACTGGCCTTCCCGAGGCGTGCCTTCCGGCCGGGCCTGTGGGCGAAGGGGTTCTTCTCCCAGCGGGCATGGCTCTATGACTTCGCCTGCCACGGCACGGAGCCCTACCTGTCCGACTGGGAGGTGGAGCGGCGGCTGGGCCGGGTGAACGATGACCGCGCCGCCCGGTGGCTGGACGACAAGCTGCTGTTCCACCTGCTGCTGCAGCAGCAGGGCCGGCCGGGCGTCGCGGCCCCCCTGGCCGGGGTGGCCGTGCGGGGCGAGTACCGGGACCTTTGCGGGGCGGGCAGCCTGGCGGAGGCCCTGGCCCGGCTCGGGCCCCTGGTGGCCAAGCCGGCGACGGGCGCGGGCGGGCGCGGGGTGCACATCCTCCGCCGGCCGGAAGGGCTGGCCACGGACGGGGAGTATGTGCTGGAGGGGTTCCTGGCCCAGCACGCCTATGCCGCCGCCATCTTCCCCGGTGCCTTGAACACCATCCGGGTCATCACCCTGGTGGACGAGGACGGGCCCTTCATCGCCGCGGCGGCCCACCGCTTCGGCGTCACCGCCTCCGCCCCCGCGGACAACTTCAAGCGTGGCGGCCTGTCGGCCCTGGTGGACCTGGAGACGGGGGTGCTGTCCCGCGGCCGCACCAACCCCGGCCTGCACGCGGCCGACTCCCACCCCGCCCACCCGGAGACCGGCGCCCCCGTCGAGGGGGTGGCCGTGCCGCAATGGGACGCGGTGAAGCGCCTGGCCCTGGACCTCGCGGCCCTGGTGCCCGGCCTCCGCCATGTGGGCTGGGACCTGTGCGTCACGCCCGACGGCCCGCGGGTGGTGGAGGGCAACAGCCGCCTGGCCAACCCCAACCTGGTCCAGGCCCACCGCCCCCTGCTGCTGGACGCCCGCACACGCGCCTTCCTCTGGCGCCACGGGGTGCTGGGGCATCGCCGCTACCAGCGGCTGGAGGCGCTGCTGGGCCGGTAGGGGCGCCGGCGGTCAGGTGAAATAGCCCCGGCGCCGGGCCCAGCCGGCATAGAGCCGCGGCCAGGCCGCAACGGGCTTCTCCTCAAGGCCGCGCAGGCCGAAGCCGTGGCCGCCCTCCTCGAAGAAGTGGGCCTCGGTGGGGATGTTGGCCTGGCGCAGGGCCGCCAGCATCAGCAAGGCATTGTCGATGGGCACCGCCTTGTCGTCGAAGGCGTGCAGCAGGAAGGTGGGGGGCGTGTCCGCGGGCACGGACATGTTGGGGGAATAGCGGGCGACCCGGGCCGGGTCGGGATTCTCCCCCAGCATGTTCCGGGCCGAACCCGCATGGGTAGCAGGGGCGGCCAGGGTGATGACGGGATAGACCAGGCAGGCGTGGTCGGGGCGCGCCCCCAGCGTGTCCGCCGCATCCACCGCGCCATAGACCGTCTCCGCGAAGCGGGTGGCCAGGCTTGCGGCAAGGTGGCCGCCGGCGGAGAAGCCCTGGACGCCCACCTTGCCAGGGTCGATCCCGAAGCCCTTGGCCCCGTGGCGGATCACGCGCATGGCCCGTTGGGCGTCCTGCAACGGCGTGTCGGGGCCGCCGGCCCACCCGTCCTGGGGCAGCCGGTACAGCAGGACGAAGACGGTGACGCCCTGCTGCGCCAGCCAGCGCGCCGTCTCGAACCCTTCCTTGTCCACCACCACATGGGCGTAGCCGCCGCCCGGGATCAACAGCACGCCGGCACCGTTGGGCCGTTCCGGCCGGAAGACGGTGATGGTGGGGCGGGTCACGTACTTGATGGCCCGGTCGCGCAGCTTGTACGGGTTGTCCCGCTCCAGCGTCGTCTGCGTCAGCCCCTGCACCGGGCCGCCCGGGGGATCGCCGGGCCAGAGGGGGACCACCTCGGCCGGGTCGGGGCCGGTCAGGGGGAAGGCCTCCGCCGCCTGTGCCCTGGCAGAGGTAGGGCCGGCGGCCGTGACGGCAGCCAGGGCGGCCGCGCCGCGGAACAGGCCGCGGCGGCTGGGGGCGACGGGGTTGCGCATGGCTCAGGCCTCCGCGGGAAGGGTATGGGCCGGCCCCCATGGGGGCGTCGGGCCGGGAAGGGTGGGGGTGTCGAGGGGGATGCGCGGCTCTGCCCGAAGTGACAGGCCGCCGGGGCCGAGTTTCCGCGCTGTTGCCGCCAGGTCCGCGGGATCGGCCCCGGCCCCCTGTCGCACCGCCATGGGGCGGTGGCGCAGCCGGGTGAATTCGTCATCGCCCCTGCCGACGGGCGGCGGGGGTGGCACCGCGCCAGCCGCCGGGGCGGTCCTGGCGATCGGGAAGGCGTGTCGGCGCAACGCTTGGCCTCCTCCCGCCCTGGTTACGCGGGCATGGCCCACGCCGGGGATCCTTTGTTTCCGTCCCGCCGGAAGGGTGCCGCCTGCGGGCGCGCCGATCCGCCGAGTCCGGCCTTCTGTGCCGGGATACCATCCGGGGCTCCCCGCTTTCCCAGATGACACCGGTATCAAAACGCTTCTATAACGTCAGCGGACGCGGTGCAAGGGCCCATGTCGCTTTGCTTGTCCGGGGTCGCCTTGCCGTTTCTGGTTGTCCCGCGCCGCGGATCGGCGGTTGCCGCTTTGCCGGACGGGGCGGAGCCCTTATCTAGAGGCGACGCGCGCGGTCACCGCGACACCGTCCCGGGCGGCAGGCACAGGCGGCCTTCGCCCGGGCGGGTTTGCGGACGGGCAAGGCGGCGGTTGGCGGAAGGAACATTCCATGGGACTCGGTGTCGGCCGGAAGCGGGGCGAGGCGGTGCTGGAGATGGCGGACGTCATCCCGGAAGATGCCCCCATCCCCGACGACCTGTCCTGGACCCTGAAGCGCCGCCCCACCATCAACGACGTGGCCCGGCTGTCGGGCGTCTCCAAGAAGACCGTGTCCCGGGTCATCAACCAGTCGCCGCTGGTGCGCGGCGACACGCGGGAGCGGGTGCAGAAGGTCATCGACAAGATCGGCTTCGAGCCGGACCTCCAGGCCCGCGGGCTCGCCTCCCAGCGCTCGTTCCTGCTGGGCCTCGTCTATGACAACCCCAACGCCCAGTATGTGGTGAAGATCCAGGAAGGCGTGCTGGAGGCCAGCCGCCGCGCCGGCTATGAGCTGGTGGTGCACCCCTGCGACCGCACCAGCCCCGGCCTCGCGGCGGAGGTGCGGCACTTCGTGGAGCGGCAGAAGCTGGACGGGGTGATCCTGCTGCCGCCCGTGTCGGAGAACGAGCAGGTGGCCGCGGAGTTGGCGGAGGCGGACTGCCGCTATGTCCGCGTGCTGGCCGCCCCCATCGACCGGTCGTCCAACACGGTCCTCTACTATGACTGGGAAGGGGCGGCGGAGGTGGCGGAGCACCTGGCCGACCTGGGCCACCGCAAGATCGGCTACATCGCCGGGCCCCGCAGCTTCCGCTCCGCCCACGAGCGCGACCGCGGGTTCCGCCAGGGCCTGGCCCGCCGGCGGGTGGGGCTGGACCCGGCCCTGGTGGAGGAGGGCGCCTATACCTTCGAGTCGGGGGAGGCGGCGGCGGAGAAGTTGCTGTCCCGGCCGGACCGGCCCACGGCCATCTTCGCCTGCAACGACGAGATGGCGGCCGGCGTGCTGAAGGTGGCCTACCGCATGGGGCTGCGGGTGCCGGAGGAGCTGTCCGTGGTGGGCTTCGACGACAGCCCCCTGGCCTCCCGCCTGTGGCCGTCGCTCACCACCGTGCGCCTGCCCATCAAGGAGATGGGGCAGATGGCGGCGGAGAAGCTGATCCAGCGCATCGTCAACCCGGGCACCCCACCGGCCACGGACAGCATCGTCGTGGCCCGGTTGGTGATCCGCGAATCCACCGCCAGGGCACCCTGACCGGCTCCCCGCGCGGGCCAGGGGCGCGCGGTCGGCGCGTCCCGCTACGCTTCGGGATAGGGTGTGACACCGGTGGGCAGCCATCGGGGCCGCCATGGCCCCGGACCGGCCGGAATTCCAGGAAAGACGCGGACCGGAAGCCCGCCACGGTCAGAAACATGCCGTGCGCGCAGGGTGATTGACATTTCCTGACCACCTTGGCATTGTCCGCCGCATGACACCGGTTTCCAACAAAGAACCGGATCAATAAGGCAGCCCAGAGCGGCGCCGGGATGGGGAGGACAGAAGGCCAGCGCACGCCGCGCCGCCAAAGAATTTCTCAGCCAAGACCAACGGGTGCCGCCCGCGACGGAAGCCGTCGCCGGGGGCAGGTGCCCGCACCGACTGATCCAGGACCAGCAAGGCCGCCAACGGAGCGAGCGGCCGGAACGGGAGAATCGCTATGAAGGGTGTCAACGCGGCGTCGCGTCCGTCCATGTCCCTGGCGACCGGGGTTTCCCTTGTCGCCCTTGCCGCCGGTATCCTGGCGGCTGCCCCCGCTACCGCCCAGACGACGCCCCCGCCCCCGCCCCCGGCCGAGGAAGCCGGCGGCCTGGACGAGATCATCGTGACCGGCTTCCGCCAGTCCCTGCAGGCCGCGCTGGACCAGAAGCGCGACGCGGTCGGCTCGGTGGACGTGATCGTGGCGGAGGACATCGCCAAGTTCCCCGACCAGAACCTGGCCGAGTCCCTGCAGCGCATCCCCGGCATCTCCATCCAGCGCGACGGCGGCGAGGGCCGCGCCATCACCGTCCGCGGCCTGGGCTCCCAGTTCACCCGCGTCCGCGTCAACGGCCTGGAGACGGTCGCCACCTCCAGCGACGGCGCCGCCGCGAACCGCGACCGCGCCTTCGACTTCAACGTCTTCGCCTCGGAGCTGTTCAGCTCCATCGTCGTGCACAAGACCGCCGAGGCCTCCCTGGACGAGGGCTCGCTGGGCGCGGTGGTGGACCTGAACACCGGCAACCCCCTGAACGGCAAGGACGGCTTCACGGTCGCCGCCTCCGCCCAGGGCAGCTACAACGACCTGAGCAAGGACCTCGGCCCGCGCGTGGCCGGCCTGCTGTCCTACAAGTCGCCGGACAGCACCTGGGGCGTGGCCCTGTCTGCGGCCTACCAGCAGACCGAGACGCTGGAGCTGGGCAACAACACCGTGCGGTGGCAGCAGGCCCGCTTCGACAGCGTCAACGGCACCCGCTGCTTCACCACGCCCAACAGCGGCGGCACCTATGTGCCCAGCCCGAACTGCAACGCCGTGGCGCTGGCCTTCCATCCCCGCATCCCGCGCTATGGCGAGGTCCGCCATGACCGCGAGCGCCTGGGCGTGACCGGCAGCGTCCAGTGGGAGCCGACCGAGACCACGAAGCTGTCCATCGACGGCCTGTATTCCAGCTTCAAGCATGAGCGCGGCGAGAGCTGGGGCGAGGTGCTGTTCCGCGGCAACGAGCGCGCCATCGACGTCGTCAACTTCCAGATCGACCCGCAGACCAACAACCTGGTCTCCGGCACCTTCAACGATGCCTGGGTCCGCACCGAGACCTTCCTGCGCAAGTCCGAGACCCAGTTCCACCAGATCAGCGCCAAGCTGGACCAGGACATCGGCGAGTACTTCAAGGTGGAGCTGCTGGGCGGCTTCTCCAAGTCCGACGCCGACGTGCCGGTGGAGACGACCTTCGTCTTCGACGACCGCGACGCCCAGGGCTACTTCTACGACTACACCAAGTCCCGCAAGCCGGTGCTGCGCTTCGGCACCAGCGTCACCGACCCGTCCGTGTTCCAGCTGGCCGAGATCCGCGACCGGCCGAACAACGTGACGAACAAGTTCGAGACCCTGTCCCTGAAGACCAGCTGGGACGCGGCCAACCACCTGAACTTCACCACGGACGCGCTGACCGACCTGACGATCGGCATCGGCGCCGTCTACCGCAAGTTCGAGTTCGAGACCACCGCCTTCACCCGCGACACCGTGGTCTGCCCGACCCGGACCACGGCGGCCCCCGACGTGGTCCTGGGCACGGTCACCTGCACGCCCAGCAGCGTTTTCGGGCCGACGGCGGTCTATGGCTTCCCCGTCACCGCCAGCTTGGCCCGCCTGTTCAACCTGAAGGACGCCGGCCAGCCGGACGGCACCACCACCCAGTGGCTGGTCCCCGACCTGAAGGCGGCGGCGGACTTCACCAAGCTATACGACCGGCCGCTGGCCCTGGACGCCGGCAACAACCGGTCCGTCACCGAGGAGGTGAAGGGCGGCTACCTGGAGTTCGACGCCAAGGGCGAGCTGTTCGGCCTGGAGTACGCGGCGGACGCCGGCGTGCGCTGGGTGCGCACCGACCAGGATTCCACTGGCCTGAACAGCGGCGTGCTGGTGGACGCCAACCGGTACTATGACGACTGGCTGCCGGCCGCCAACGTGGCCCTGTACCCGACCGAGGACATCATCGTCCGCGGCGCGGTGTCCAAGGTCATGACCCGCCCCACCCTGGGCAACCTGACGCCCGGCGGCTCGGTGGACGGCTTCAACTACCGCGTCAACTTCGGCAACCCCCGGCTGGAGCCGTTCCGCGCCTGGTCCTATGACGTGGCCCTGGAATGGTACTTCGCGGAGGAGTCCATCGCCTCTGTCGCGTTCTTCACCAAGGACGTGAAGAGCTTCCCGGTCTCCGTCACCCAGTCCGGCACCTTCGCCTCCACCGGGCTGCCCCTGTCGGTGATCCTGCCCAGCTCCCCCGCCGCCTCCAACCCGGAAGGCCAGCCCTGGGCGATCTCCACCATCGTCAACGGCCAGGGCGCCACGCTGAAGGGCGTGGAGCTGTCCATCCAGGGCCCGTTCAGCTTCCTGCCGGGCTTCTGGTCGAACTTCGGCGGCATCGCCAACGCCACCTTCGTGGACAGCGACGCCGACTACACCCTGCAGGGCCCCGCCACCTCGCCCGGCGGCGCGCTGGTGCGGGCGGACCGCAGCGCCCCGCTGTTCAACCTCTCCAAGCGGGCCTTCAACGGCACCCTCTACTATGAGGAGGAGAAGTTCAGCGCCCGCGTGTCCGCCAGCTACCGCAGCGGCTTCATCGACGGGTCCAGCGCCACGGGCAACCTGTTCGAAGGCTACAACTCCTCCTTCAACCTGGATGCCTCGGTGCGTTACCGCCTGACCGAGGAGCTGGAGCTGTCGTTGGAAGGCGTCAACCTGACCGACGACTACCGCGACCGGTTCACGGACGAGGATGCCAACCGGAACTACGAGTATAACCACTTCGGCCGTACCATCCTGTTCGGCGTCCGCTACAAGATGGCGAACTAAGGGGATCGGAAGTCCCCTGGAAGCAGGGATGACACCGGTTTCCAAAATGTAGTAAACGAGTATAGTACAACCTGCCGCGGGGCGGCCTACCAAGGTCGCCCCGCCTATTCCCGAAGCGTGAAGGCCAAGAGACATGGCAAGACCCCTGGTGCTGCACGAAGACCGGCTGTTCCCCGCCGATCCAGGCGCCCGGGCCATCGCCCGCCGGCTGTACCAGTCCGTGCGGGACCTGCCGATCATCAGCCCGCACGGCCACACGGACCCGTCCTGGTTCGCCACGGACGCGCCCTTCGCCAACGCCACCGACCTGCTGCTGGTGCCGGACCACTACCTGTTCCGGATGCTCTACAGCCAGGGCGTGTCGCTGGAATCCTTGGGCATCCCGGGCCGGCAGGGACGCCCGGCCGTGGACCCGCGGGAGGCCTGGCGGATCTTCGCCAGCCACCAGCACCTGTTCCGCGGCACCCCGTCTTCCCTGTGGCTGGACCACACCTTCGCCACCGTCTTCGGCCTGGACGTGCGGCTGGGGCCGGACACGGCGGACCATTACTACGACACCATCACCGCGAAGCTGGCAGAAACGGATTTCCGCCCGAGGGCCCTGTTCGACCGGTTCCGGATCGAGCTGCTGGCCACCACGGAATCCCCCGTGGACACGCTGGCCCACCATGAGGCGATCCGCGCCAGCGGCTGGGAAAGCGGCCGGGCCGGCCGGGTGGTCACCGCCTACCGCCCCGACCCGGTCATCGACCCGGAGCATGAGGCCTTCCAGGCCAGCCTGGCCCGGTTCGCCGAGGTGACGGGGGAGGATGTCCATTCCTGGGACGGCTACCTGGCTGCCCACCGGAAGCGGCGCGCCGACTTCGCCAGGGTGGGCGCCACCTCCACCGACCACGGCCACCCCACCGCCCTGACCGCCGACCTGCCGCGGGCGGAGGCCGAGGCCCTGTTCCGCACCGTCGTGTCCGGCAAGGCCACGCCGGCGGAGGCCGAGCTGTTCCGCGCTCAGATGCTGACCGAGATGGCGGCCATGAGCGTGGAGGACGGGCTGGTCATGCAGCTCCACCCCGGCTCCTTCCGCAACCACAACCCGCTGCTGTTCCAGGGTTATGGCCGGGACAAGGGCGCCGACATCCCCACGCCCACCGACTATGTCCGGTCGCTGAAGCCGTTGCTGGACCGGTTCGGCAACGACAAGCGCCTGACCCTGATCCTGTTCACCCTGGACGAGACGTCCTACGCCCGTGAGCTGGCGCCGCTGGCCGGGCATTACCCCGCCCTTCGCCTGGGTCCCGCCTGGTGGTTCCACGACAGCCCCGAGGGGATGCTGCGGTTCCGCGAGATGACCACGGAGACGGCCGGCTTCTACAACACTGTCGGCTTCAACGACGACACCCGCGCCTTCCTGTCCATCCCGGCCCGCCACGACGTGGCCCGCCGGGTGGATTGCGCCTACCTCGCCAAGCTGGTGGCCGAACACCGGCTGGACGAGGAAGACGCCCAACAGGTGGCCGCGGACCTCGCCTACGCGCTGCCCAAGCGCGCCTACAAACTGTGAGCGGCGACGCCGCGCACCCGGGAGGCACCATGTTCGCCAAGAATTACCACGCGACCCACCCGTCCATGATGGCCGGGGCCAGCAACGACGATCTGCGCGACCGTTACCTGGTCGGCGGGCTGTTCCAGCCGGGCCAGATCAACCTGGCCTACTCGCACCATGAGCGGTTCGTCATCGGCGGCGCGGCACCGGAGGGCACGGCCCTGGAGCTGCCGAAGCAGACCGAGCCGGCGTCCGCCGCCGGCAAGCCGTTCCTGGAGCGGCGGGAGCTGGGCATCGTCAATGTGGGCGGCCCCGGCACCGTGACCGTGGACGGCACGGCCTATGAGCTGGCCACCCGCGACGGGCTGTATGTGCCCATGGGGACGGAAAGCGTCACCTTCGCCTCGGCCGACGCGGCCAGCCCGGCCAACTTCTACCTGGTCAGCACCCCGGCCCACGCCCGGTTCGAGACGGTGAAGATCTCCATCGACCAGGCCGTCCCGCTGGAGCGCGGCTCGCTGGAGACCAGCAACGAGCGGACCATCTACCAGTACATCATCCCGGGCGTCTGCAAGTCCGCCCAGCTGCTGCTGGGGCTGACCATCCTGAAGCCGGGCAGCGTCTGGAACACCATGCCGCCGCACCTGCACCTGCGCCGGTCCGAGGTGTACTTCTACTTCGACCTGAAGCCCGACGCCCGGGTCTTCCACTTCATGGGCGAGCCGGAGGCGGCCCGTCACATCGTGGTGGACGACAAGGAAGCCGTGGTGTCCCCGCCCTGGTCGATCCACATGGGCTCCGGCACCAGCAACTACAGCTTCATCTGGGCCATGGGCGGCGAGAACCAGGACTACACCGACATGCAGGTGCTCGACATCTGCCAGCTCCGCTGAGCGGGAAGGGGCGACCATGAGTGCGCTGTTCAGCCTGAAGGGCCGTGCCGCCATCGTCACCGGGGCCAACACGGGCCTGGGCCAGGGGCTGGCCGTGGCGCTGGCCCAGGCCGGCGCCGACATTGCCGCCGTGGGCCGCACCCCGCCGACGGAGACGGAGGCCGCGGTGCGGGAGGTGGGCGCCCGCTTCACCTTCATCCAGGCCGACCTGGGCACGAACGCCCCGGTGGGCGAGGTGGTGGCCAAGGCGGTGGAGGCCCATGGCCGGGTGGACATCCTGGTGAACAACGCCGGGACCATCCGCCGGGCCGACGCGCTGGAGTTCTCGGAAGCCGACTGGGACCTGGTGCTGGACGTCAACCTGAAGACGCCCTTCTTCCTGGCCCAGGCCGCGGCGCGGCAGATGCTGGCACAGGGCACGGGCGGCAAGATCATCAACATCGCCTCCATGCTGTCCTTCCAGGGCGGCATCCGGGTGGCGTCCTATACCGCCAGCAAGAGCGGCATCGCCGGGCTGACCAAGCTGCTGGCGAACGAATGGGCGGCCAAGGGCATCAACGTCAACGCCATCGCCCCCGGCTATTTCGAGACCAACAACACCGAGGCCCTGCGCCAGGACCAGCAGCGGAACCGGGACATCCTGGCCCGCATCCCGGCCGGCCGCTGGGGCGTGCCGGCCGACCTGGGCGGGGCGGCGGTCTTCCTGGCCTCCGACGCCGCTGCCTATGTGCATGGCGCGGTGATCCCGGTGGACGGCGGCTGGCTGGCGCGCTGACGCCGAAAGGCGCAAGAAGGGAACAACCCCGGCGCCGGCACGGCGACCGGGAACAGGGGAGGCGAAGGGGATGACCGCGGTCGCGGCGTTGCAGGAGATTTCGAAGGCCTTCACCGGCGCCCGCCGGGCGGCCCGCGCGTTGCCGGACTACCCCGGGGCGATCCCGGAAGACCTTGCCACGTCCTATGCCATCCAGGACCTGTCCCTGCGGGCTTGGCCGGACCAGGCGGTGGGCTGGAAGGTGGGCATGGTGCCGCCGTCATTCCGTGCCGCCCTGGGCGCCGAGCGGCTGGCCGGCCCGATCTTCAGCCGTCGCGTCTGGCAGGCCGTCCCCGGCACGCCGACCACCGTCCCCGTCTTCGTCGGCGGCTTCGCGGCGGTGGAGGCGGAGTTCGTGGTGCGCCTTTCCCACGACCTGCCCCTTGCCGGCGGGCACGTGTCGGCGGAAGAGGCGACCTACCTCGCCGCCGCCATGCATGTGGGGGTGGAGATGGCGGGCAGCCCGCTGGCCACCATCAACCAGCTCGGCCCCACGGTGGTGGCCAGCGACTTCGGCAACAATGCCGGCCTGATCCTGGGGCCGGAGATCCCGGGCTGGCGGGAGGCCGACCCGGCCAACCTGACCTGCCGCACCCTGATCGACGGCAAGGTGGTGGGGGAGGGAAGTGCCGCCTCCGTCCCCGGCGGGCCGCTGGCGGCCTTCCGCTTCCTGCTGGACCATGCCCGGTCGCGCGGGCTGGTGCTGAGGGCCGGCACCCTGGTCTCCACCGGCGCCACCACGGGCATCCACGACATCGGCGCCGGCCAGTCCGCGCGGGTGGAGTTCGACGGCGTCGCCGCGATCGAGCTGGTGACCGTGGCGGCGACGGGCGAGGGGGATGGGGCATGACCGCCGGCCTGTCCCGCCGCACCCTGCTGAAGGCGACCGGGGCCGGCGGGCTGGCGTTGCTGCCGGGCTGCAAGGAGGTGAAGCGTCCCCTGTTCTCCGCCGACGCGCACCCGCCGGGCTATCCCACGGTCAAGGCTACCCAGGCCCTGGGCAAGATGCTGGAGGAGCGCACGGGCGGCGAGCTGTCCTTGCGCATCTACGCCGGCGGCCAGCTTGGCAGCGAGTCCGACACGCTGGAGATCACGATCTTCGGCGGCATCGACCTGAACCGGGTGAACCTGGCGCCGCTGAACCCGATCGCGTCGGAAACCTTCATCCCGTCCCTGCCCTTCCTGTTCAAGTCCACCGACCACATGCGCCGCGCCCTGGACGGCGCGCCGGGGGAGGCGATCCTGGCGGCGCTGGAGCCGCACGGGCTGATCGGGCTGTGCTTCTACGATTCCGGCGCCCGCTGCTTCTACAACACCAAGCGGCCGGTGCGGACGCCCGACGACCTGCGCGGCCTCAAGATCCGGGTGCAGGCCTCCAACCTCTACGTGGCCATGACTGCCGCCGCGGGCGCCAACCCGACGCCGATCCCCCTGGGCGAGACCTACCAGGCCCTGGTGCAGGGCGTGGTGGACGGGGCGGAGAACAACTGGCCGTCCTATGAGACCACCCGGCATTACGAGGTGGCCCGCTACTACAGCCTGACCCGGCACGTCATGGCGCCGGAGATCCTGGTCATGTCCCGCCGCCGCTGGGAGAAGCTGTCGCCGGAGCACCGCGCCATCCTGAAGGCCTGCGCCAAGGAGTCCGTCGGCATCATGCGGACCATGTGGGACGAGCGGGAGGCGGGCGCCCAGCAGCGGGTCATCGCCGCCGGCGCGCAGGTCAACGACGACGTGGACATCGCCGCCTTCACCAAGCGGATGGAGCCGGTCTGGAACCAGTTCATCACCACCCCCACCCAGCGCCGCCTGCTGGAGGACGTGGTCAACCTGGGGGGTACGGGCAATGCTTGACGCCATCGCCGCCGTCTCCCGCCTCCTCAGCCGGCTGTTCCTCTGGTTCGCCGGGATCGGCCTGGTGGTCATGACCGGCATCATCGGCTGGCAGGTCTTCGCCCGCTACGTGCTGGAGGCCAGCCCCGCCTGGTCGGAGCAGGCCTCGCTGGTGCTGATGATCTGGTACATCAGCCTGGCCGCCGCCGCCGGCGTACGTGAGGGCTTCCACATCCGCATGACGGTGCTGGAGGACATGTCCCCCCGCGCCAAGCCCTGGCTGCGCCTCGCGGCCCACGCCATCGTCGGCGCCATCGGCGTCGCCATGGCCGTGTGGGGGGCGGAGCTGGTCCGCTTCACCTGGCCCCATGCCATACCCACCCTGCCCATCCCCCGCGGGGTGGCGTACCTGCCCATCCCCATCTCCGGCCTGCTGATCGTGCTCTTCGCGCTGGAGCAGGCCCTGGCCGAGCGCCTGGGCAGAAAGGTCGAGCCCCAATGGAACTGACCGTCCTCATGGGCAGCCTCGGCGTGCTGCTCCTCATCGGCGTGCCGGTCGCCTTCGCGCTGCTGGGCGCCTCGCTGCTGACCCTCATGGTGCTGGACATCCCCCTGGTGGTGGCGTTCCAGCAGATGGCGGCGGGGATGAACATCTTCGCCCTGATCGCCATCCCCTTCTTCGTCTTCGCCGGCGACTTGATGCACCATGCCGGCATCGCCCGGCGCATCGTCCAGGTGGCGGACGCCGTCCTGGGCCGCACCCGCGGCGGGCTGGGGCAGGTGAACGTAGGCGCCAGCATGCTGTTCGGCGCCGTGTCCGGCTCCGCCATCGCCAGCGTCTCCGCCCTGGGCTCCACCCTCATGCCCATGATGAAGGAGAAGGGGTACGACGCGGACTACGCCGTCAACGTCACCACCACGGCGGCCATCACCGGCCTGCTGATCCCGCCGTCGCACAACATGATCATCTACGCGGCGGCCGCCGGCGTGGGCGTCTCGGTGAACGAGCTGTTCCTGGCCGGCGTCATCCCCGGCATCCTGACCGGCGGCCTGCTGATGGTCGCGGCCTGGCTGGTCGCGGTGAAGCGCGGCTACCCGCGCGGGCAGTTCCCGGGCTGGCGGGCCTTCGGCCTTGCCCTGGCGGCCGCCCTGCCGGGCCTGACGACCGCGCTGATCATCTTCATCGGCGTGCTGGCCGGCCTGTTCACGCCGACGGAATCCTCCGCCGTCGCGGTGATCTACACGGTGATCGTGGCCGCCTTCGTCTACCGCTCCATGGGGCGGGAGGGCTTCTTCGCCGCCGTCACCGGGGCGGTGCGCACCACGGCCATGGTGATGCTGATCATCGGCGCCGCCGGCACCTTCGGCTGGCTGGTGGCGCTGCTGGAGGCGCCGGCCCAGCTCGCCGCCCTGATCCAGTCCCTGTCCGACAACCCCATCGTGGTGATGCTGGTCATCAACCTGATGCTGCTGATCCTGGGCACCTTCATGGACATGGCACCGCTGATCGTCATCGGCACGCCCATCTTCCTGCCGGTGGCCCAGGCGGTGGGCGTGGACCCCGTGCATTTCGGCATCATCATGATGCTGAACCTGGGCATCGGGCTGGTCACGCCGCCGGTGGGGTCGGTCCTGTTCGTGGGCGCCGCCATCGGCAGGATCAAGGTGGAGCAGGCGGTGAAGACCATCTGGCCCTTCTACCTGGCCCTGGCCGCGTCGCTGGCGCTGATCACCTACGTGCCCTACCTGTCCCTGGCCCTGCCGCAGCTCAGCCGCTGACCGCCGGGAGGAGAGACCCCATGACCCCCCGCCTTGTTCCGATCGCCGGCGATCGTGACCGATCAACGGCGCCCTCAGACGCCGGGCGCCGCCATCCGGCGGCTTGGCTTACGCGGGCATGGGCCCGCGGGCCGGCGGTCGCCGGCCTCCAAGCGCAAGGGCCGTTGGCCCATGCGCTTGGCCCCACCCGCCGCGCGGTGCTGGGCGCCGCCCTGGTGCTGTCCGCCGCCCTGCTGCCGATGCCGTCCCTGGCCGCGGCGGACCCGGCGCTGCGGCAGCAGGCGCTGGACACCATGCGCAAGGCCACCCGCTTCATGACGGAGAAGGTGGCCTACCAGGGCGGCTATGTCTGGTCCTACCTGCCGGACATGTCCCGCCGCTGGGGGGAGATCGAGGCCACCCCCACCATGGTCTGGATCCAGCCCCCCGGCACGGCCACCGTGGGCCATGTCTTCCTGGACGCGTACAACGCCACGGGCGACGAGTCCTACTACAAGGCGGCGGAGCAGGTGGCCGGCGCCCTCATCAAGGGCCAGCACCCGGCGGGCGGCTGGAACTATGTGGTGGATTTTGCCGGGGAAGAGGCGCTGAAGAAGTGGTACGCCACGGTCGGCGCCAACGCCTGGCGGCTGGAGGAATTCCAGCACTATTACGGCAACGCCACCTTCGACGACGCGGGCACGGCCGAGTCCTCGCAGTTCCTGCTGCGCATGTATGTGGCGAAGAAGGACCCCAAGTACCGCCCGGCCCTGGACAAGACGATCCGCTTCGTCCTGGACAGCCAGTACCCCAACGGCGGCTGGCCGCAGCGCTTCCCCTTCGCGGAACAGGCGTCCCTGCACGGCAAGCCGGACTATACCCGCTACATCACCTTCAACGACGACGTGGCGGCGGAGAACATCAAGTTCCTGATCATGGTCTACCAGGCGCTGGGCGACCGCACGGTGCTGGACGCCGTGCGCCGGGGCATGGACATCTTCACGGTGACCCAGCAGAAGGCCCCCCAGGCGGGCTGGGCCCTGCAATACACCCCGGACCTGCAGCCGGCCGGCGCCCGCAGCTATGAGCCGAAGGCCCTGGTGACCCACACCACGGCGGCCAACATCGGCCAGCTGATGGATTTCTACCAGCTCACCGGCGACCCGAAGTACCTGGCGCCCATCCCGGCGGCCCTGGACTGGCTGGAGAGGGTGAAGCTGCCCGCGGACCAGGTGAAGAACAACCGGACCCACCCGACCTTCATCGAGATCGGCACCGACCGTCCGCTCTATGTCCACCGCCGCGGCTCCAACGTGGTGAACGGCGAGTATTACGTGGACTACGATCTCAAGAACACCATCACCCACTACTCCAGCACCCGGGCCGTGGACCTGGCGGGCCTGCGCAAGCGGTATGAGGCGCTGAAGGCCACCCCGCCGGCGGAGGCCGCCCGCAACTCGCCGCTGAAGGCGGAAGGGATCGTCGGCCTGCCCCGGTATTTCTCCCTCCGCCCCATCGAGGTGTCCGACCTGAACAGCGACGCCGCCAGCGCGGCGGAGAAGCAGTCGGACGCGGCCAAGGTGAAGGAAGTGGTCGGCGCCCTGAACGCGGAGGGCTGGTGGCCCAGCGAGCTGCGGGCCGTCAGCAATCCCTATGTGGGCCCCGGCAACAAGACGCCGGAACCCGGCGACTTCTCCCAGACCCGCGTCGGCGACCGCACCGACACCTCTCCCTACATCACCGACACGCCCGCCATCGGCATCTCCACCGGCCTGTTCGTGCAGAACATGGCGACGCTGCTGGGGTATGTGGCGAAGGAGTGAGGCATCCGCCGCCGTTGGCTGCCATGGATTTCGACAGGCTGAACGGCGCCGTCCCGTCCCCTCTCCCAGGGGGAGGGGGACAGGGAGAGGGGAGGCCAGACCAGGACAGCAGGACCCTATCCGCAGGTTCCCCCTTCCGGGGAGAGGACAACCCCTCTCCCTGTCCCTCCCCCTCTGGGGGAGGGGACGCCCTGGTGGCGTTCGGCCCTGGTTCCCTGCCTGCATCCGTTCCCTCGTAAGACTAAAGTCCCACTTTCGAATTCGAAAGGTACGCCGCCATGTCGCATGACCTCGACCGCCGGGACCTGCTGAAGGGCGCCGCAGGCCTGCTCGCCGCCTCAAGCCTGCTGGCCACGCCCGCCCTGGGCAAGGCGGCGGACGCGGTGGCGACCACCGCCCATGGCAAGGTGCGCGGCGCCACCCTGGACGGGGTGCATGTGTTCAAGGGCATCCGCTATGGCGCCGACACGGCCCCGCGCCGCTTCATGGCGCCCGAGGCGCCGAAGCGCTGGTCCGGCGTGCTGGACGCGCTGGAGTACGGCCCGGCCAGCCCCCAGCGGGGCGACAAGGAGAAGGCCAGCGAGGATTGCCTGTTCCTGAACGTCTGGACCCCCGCCCTGCGGGACGGGGCCAAGCGGCCGGTGATGTTCTACATCCATGGCGGCGCCTATTCCGGCGGGTCCGGCTCCAGCGCTCTCTATGACGGGACGAAGCTCTGCAAGCGGGGCGACGTGGTGGTGGTCACGGTGAACCACCGGCTGAACGCCTTCGGCTACCTCTACCTTGCCCGGCTGGCGGGGGAGGAGATGGCGGACAGCGGCAATGCCGGCCAGCTCGACCTGATCCTGGCCCTGAGATGGGTGCAGGAGAACATCCGGGAGTTCGGCGGCGACCCGGACAACGTGATGGTCTTCGGCCAGTCCGGCGGCGGGGCCAAGATCGCAACCATGATGGCCATGCCGGCCGCCAAGGGCCTGTTCCACCGCGCCGCGACCATGAGCGGCCAGCAGCTCACCGCCTCCGGCCCGCTGAACGCCACAAAGCGCGCCACCACCTACCTCACCGCCCTGGGCCTGGCGCCGGAACGGGCGGCAGAGGCCCGCACCCTGCCGGTGGAGAAGCTGGTGGCGGCGCTGTCCGCCACCGACCCGGTGATCGGGGCCGGCGGCGTCTATTTCGGGCCGGTGCTGGATGAGCGGCACCTGACCCGCCACCCCTTCTACCCGGATGCCCCGCCCCAGTCCGCCCACATCCCCATGATCATCGGCAATACCAGGGGGGAGACGCGGAACCTGATCGGCGCCGGCGACCCCACCACCTTCGACCTGCGGTGGGAGGATCTGCCGGCCCGCCTGGCCCAGCACATGCGGGTGGACATCCTGCCGGAAGTGGTGGTGGCGGAATACCGCAAGCTCTACCCGGCCTTGAGCCCGTCAGACGTGTTCTTTGCCGCCACCACGGCAGGCCGGTCCTGGCGCGCCGCGGTGGTGGAGGCGGAGCTGCGGGCCCAGCAGGGTTCCCCTGTCTACGCCTACCAGTTGGATTGGGGCTCCCCCAAGGACGGCGGCAAGTGGGGCGCGCCGCACACGCTGGACATCCCCCTGGTGTTCGGCACCCTGGATGCGCCGGAAAGCATCACCGGCACCGCGCCGGATGCCGTTTCCGTCTCCACCCAGATGATGGACGCCTTCCTGGCCTTCGCCCGCACCGGCAACCCCAGCCACAAGGGCATCCCGGAGTGGAAGCCCTATACCCTGCCCAACCGGGAGACGTTGGTGGTCAACGCCACCTCTGCCCTGGTGAACGACCCCCGCGGGGCCGAGCGGGCCCTGTTCGCCAAGGTGCCGTTCATCCAGCAGGGGACGTGAGGCACGGCCTTCAGGGTTGGCCCGGCGGCACCTGGGGCGGGTCGCCGGGCTGGAGAAGGTGGATACGGGTCCCGGCCTCGCCGCGGCCCAACCCTTCCTTCAGCGATTGCTGCCCGTCATAGTGCCCGCCATTCTGCCGGCGGTAGGGGATCGGCTCTTCCGTGAACAGGCCGCGCAGGCGGGCCCGGTAACGTCCGGCCTCGACCTGCCAGCGCTCCGGCGTCAGGTGGCCGGCCTGGTAGATGACGAAGGGTTCCAGCACCGCCATCCCGGGATAGAACAGGGTCCCGTGCTGGATGGGCCAGAGCACGTCGTGCAGCGCCCCGTTGACGCCGCGGTCGGTGTAGTGGGCTTCCCGCCCGCCGACCGTCATGGAAACCAGGGCCCGCCGGCCCAGCAGGGTGCCCTCGCCATAGCGGTCACCCCAGCGCTCGCCCCCATGCTGCCCGACCCCATAGGCGAAGCCATAGGCATAGACCCGCTCGAACCAGCCCTTCAGGATGGCGGGCATGGAGAACCACCACAGGGGGAATTGCAGGATCACCGCGTCGGCCCACAGCAGCTTCTCCTGCTCAGCCACTACGTCCTCCCTCTGCGACCCGCCCAGGAAGGCGTGCTTGGACTCGCGGCCGTAGAACATCCTCTCCGGGTTCTCCCGGTCGTGGAAGTCGCCGCCGTCCGCCACGGCCTTCCAGCCCATGGCATACAAGTCCGACACCTGCACCTGGTGTCCCAGGTCGCGCAGGCTTTCCACCGCCAAGTCCTTCAAGGCGCCGTTCAGCGACTTCGGCTCCGGATGGGCGTGGATGATGAAGACGTTCATGGGTTTGGCTCCAGGAACTGGGGAATGGGAAGGGGCGGTGCCCCCCCCGGCCCCGCCTGCCCCTGGAGTTGAGGTCGGGCCCTGGCATCCTTGAAATCGTCATGCATGCGTGCTGCTATCACCTGCATGGATGGCAACATCGACCTGAACCTGCTCCTCGCCCTGGACGCTTTGCTGGCGGAACGCAACGTCACCCGCGCCGCAAAGCGGTTGAACCTCAGCCAGCCGGCCCTCTCGGCCCGGCTGGCGCGGCTGCGCGACCTGTTCGGCGACCCGCTGCTGCTCCCCGCCCAGCGGGGCATGATCCCCACCCAGCGGGCGTTGGAATTGCAAGAGCCCCTGCACCGGGCACTGGAGGAGGTGCGCGGCGTCCTGCTGGCTGGGGCCCGCTTCGACCCGGCCGGGGCGGCGCTGACCATCTCCGTCGCCGCCAGCGACTATGGACAGTATGCGGCGCTGCTGCCCCTCTCCGAGGCCCTGGCGCGGGAGGCTCCGGGGCTGCGGCTGGCCCTCCGGGCGTTGGACGCTGCCAGTTTGGTCGCACAGATGGAGCGGGGTGAGGTGGATTTGGCGCTGATGACGCCGGAAATCGCGCCGGACCAGCTCCGCCTGCGGGTCCTGTTCAGGGAACGATACGTCGCCATCGTGCGGCGGGGCCATCCGGGGGTGGGGCCTGTGTTGGACCTGGACACCTATTGCGCGCTGGAGCACGTCATCGTCTCCCCCGCCGGGGGCGGCTTCACGGGACCGGCCGACGCGGCGCTGGCCGCCCACGGCCGCTCCCGCCGCGTGGTCCTGTCCGCCCCGAACTTCCTGGTCGTGCCAGAGATCGTCGCCCGCTCCGACCGGGTGGCGCTGGTGCCGGAACGGATCGCGCGCGACCGTGCCGACCGGTTGCTGGTGCTGGACCCCCCGGTCCCGGTTCCCGGCTTCAGCCTGGCCATGGCCTGGCACGACCGCGCCACCGACCACCCCGCCCAGCGCTGGCTGCGGGCGCGGCTCCTGGCGCTGTGCCAGGGTGGGCTTGCCGCATCGGCGGACGCTTGACGGTCAGGGACGCGCCCTCAACCCCGTCGCACCTGCGTCACCACCCGCACGGAGCACAGCCGCGTGCCGGCGCCGGCGCGGCCGCCCTTGCGGATGCCCTCCAGCGCCTGGCGGACCATGTCCTGCAAATCCTGCTTGCCGGGGACGGCCACCTCGCGGCGGACGATGGTCTGGACGGTGATGCCGCGGGCTGCCATGACTGGGACCCTCAGGCCTGGGGGGCGGGGGAAAAGGCGGCGGCGGCCCGGGCGTTGGCCGCGATCGCGTCCCAGTCACCTGCCTTCAGCAGCGCGGGCGGGGCGATCCAGGTGCCGCCCACGGCCACCACGTTCTTGAGCGCCAGGTAAGACGGCACCTTGTCCTTGCTGATCCCGCCGGTGGGGCAGAAGCGGGCGTGGGGCAGGGGGCCGGCGATGGCCTGCAGCGTGCCGACGCCGCCATACTGCTCCGCCGGGAACAGCTTCAGCACCTCGAACCCGTCGGACAGCCGGTCGATGCACTCGCTGGGGGTGGCGACACCCGGCAGGACCGGCACGCCGGACCCCAGCAGGGCCGGCACCAGCCGGGCAGGCGTGCCGGGGCTGACCAGGAACCTGGCCCCGGCGCCCAGGGCCCGGTCCACGTCCGCCGGGGACAGGATGGTGCCGGCGCCCACGGTCAGGCCCGGGATCTCCGCCATCCGGCGGATCGCCTCCACCGCGGCAGGCGTGCGCAAGGTGATCTCCGCCGTCCTGATCCCGGCTTCCACCAGCACCTCGCCCAGTCGGCCCGCATCCTCCGCCCGGTCGATGACCAGCACGGGAACGACGGGGGAGGCGGTGAGCAGGTTGAGGAAGTCGGTCATCTCGGAAGCTCCGGTCCGGGTAGGGATTGGGAATTTGACACCGGTGACATGGACAGCTTATGCAAGGAGATGACACCGGTGACAACCCCTTTCTGCCCATTCCGGTGGCAGCAGGGGGGCGGGGCCGGTAGGCTTGCCACCAGAAGCGAACGGGTTGGGGGAGGATCGGTCATGGGCGCGCGCTTTGTCTTCTTCGGCGAGTTGTTGCTACGCCTGTCCGCCCCGGGGCGGGAGCTGATCCTGCAGACCCCGCGGTTCGACGTGCATGTGGGCGGGGCAGAGGCGAACGTGGCCGTGTCCCTGGCGCGCTTCGGCCATGACTGCGCGATGGTGGGTACCGTCGCCGCCAACCCGCTGGGCGAGGCGGCATTGGGGGAACTGCGGCGTCACGGGGTGCGCACCGACGCCGTCCGGGCGGTGCCGGGCCGCATGGGACTGTATTTCCTGGCCACCGGCGCCCTCAGCCGCCCGTCGGAGATCGTCTATGACCGGGCCGATTCGGCCTTTGCCAAGCATGCCGCCGACGGCCGCGACTGGCCCCGCCTGCTGGCGGGGGCGGACTGGCTGCACGTCTCCGGCGTGACGCCCGCGGTCAGCGAGGCGGCCGGCGTGGCCGCCCTGCATGCCGTGCGGGCGGCCGTGGATGCCGGGGTCAGGGTCTCCTTCGACTGCAACTACCGCCAGAAGCTGTGGGAAGCCCGCGGCACCGACGGACGCGCCGTGCTGAAGGAACTGGCATCCCACGCCACCCTGCTGTTCGGCAACCAGCGGGACATCGCCCTGATGCTGGCCACCGGCTTCGACCAGGTCCCGGCCGGGGAGCGGTTCGCCGCCGCCGCGCAGGCGGCATTCCAGGCCTTCCCGCGGCTGGAGCGCATCGCCAGCACCATCCGCTCCCACGATTCCGTGGACTGCCAGGACCTGGCGGGGCAGATGGCCGGCCGGGACGGCTCGCTGGTCCGCACGGCCAGCCGCGGCATGACCGGCATCGTGGACCGCATCGGCGGTGGCGACGCCTTCGCCGCCGGCCTGCTGCACGGCATCGCCACGGGCATGGACGGGCAGGCGGCGCTGGAATTCGGCGTGGCTGCCGGGGTGCTGAAGCACTCGGTCCCCGGTGACGCCAGCTTGGTCAGCCTCGCGGACGTGGAGGCCTGCGTCGCCGGCGGCGGCCTGGACGTGCGGCGGTAGGCCGCTCGGCCGGCCGGGGGGGCTCAGCCGCCCCGCCGGATGGCGCGGACGAACAGGGCGGCTTGGTCGGCCCCGGCCTCCCCGTCGGCCAGCCAGCCCCAGACGGCCGTCCCATGCAGCCCGGCCACCAGGGCCAGCAGGGCGGGGCGGACCTGCTCCCGGTCCACCTGCCTGGCGTTCCCGTCGATGGCATCCACCGCCGCGCGCACGGCCTCCGCCAGCTCCCCCATATCCGCCGCCACCTGGGCGCGCAAGGCCGGGTCGGGGGAGGCAAGGACGGCGCGGTAGAGGTTGCGGTCCTCCTCGAACACCCGGACCAGCAAGCGGGCCAGGGACGTGGCGAACTCCCCCAGATCCCGCCGCCGCCAGCGGCCGGGCTCTAGGAACGCCGCCAGGGTCTGCCGCAGGGCGCCCGTGTGCACCCGGTACAGGGCGGACAGCAGGGTCGTCTTGTCCCGGAACCGGGCATAGATGGAGGGCGGGGAGCAGCCGGCCAGGGCCGTGATCTCATCGATGGTGATGGCGTCCAGGGGCTTCTGCCGCAGCAGCGACCGCACCACGTCCACGATCAGGTGCATGGTCGCCTCGGCCCGCTTGTGCCGGGGCAGGGTGATGCCGTCGATCCCGGCCAGGTCGGCCAGGTTGATGGCCGGAGGCGCCTTGACGGGCGCCAGGGGGAGGGGGGCGGTCATGGCGGCGGTCCTCCTCTTTATCCCGGGCGGTCATGCGCGGCCCGGCATTGCCTTGTCGGCTGGTGCCCCGTATGGTAACCGGTGTCATAGTATGGGCACAGAAGTTTTTGCGGGCCAGACGCAATAAACGTGACAGGGAGGCCACCCCAGATGGATGGAACGGGCAGGATCGGGCTGCCGGCGGCCCACCGCATCGACCCGCGGGACGACGTGGCCGTGGCGCTGCGCGACCTCGCGGCGGGGGAGGTGGTCAGCGTGGGTGACTGCGCCGTCACCCTGCGCGCGCCTGTCGCCAAGGGGCACAAGCTTGCCCTGATGCCCGTCGCCCAAGGGGCCGACGTGCTGAAGTACGGCTGGCCCATCGGCCGGGCCACAGCACCCATCGCCCCCGGCGACCATGTCCACACCCACAACGTGGCGACCAAGCTGTCCGACACGCTGGCGTACCGGTACGAGCCGGAACCGGCGCCCGCCCCGGCCGCGGCGACGGGCCTGCCCGGCTTCCTGGGCTATCGCCGGGCGAACGGGCGGGTGGGCACGCGGAACGAGGTCTGGGTGCTCTGCACCGTGGGCTGCGTGGGCCGCACGGCGCAGCGCATCGCCCAGGCCGCCGCGGCGAGGTTCGCCGGAAGGGTGGACGGGGTGCACGCCTTCCCGCACCCGTTCGGCTGTTCCCAGCTTGGCGACGACCTGTCCAACACCCGCCGGCTGCTGGCCGCCCTGGCGCAGCATCCCAATGCCGGCGGGGTGCTGGTGCTGGGGCTCGGCTGCGAGTCCAACCAGATCGACCAGCTGCTGGCCGAGGCGCCGGGCCTGGACCCGGCCCGCCTCCGCTCCTTCGCCGCCCAGAAGGCGGAGGATGAGCTGGAGGATGGCCTGGCCGCGGTGGAGGAGCTGGTCCGCATCGCCGAGCAGGACCGGCGGGAGCCCTGCCCCCTGTCCGACCTGGTCATCGGGCTGAAGTGCGGCGGGTCCGACGGGTTCAGCGGGCTGACCGCCAACCCGCTGCTGGGCCAGGTGGCCGACCGGCTGACCGGGGCGGGCGGCACCGCCATCCTGACCGAGATCCCGGAGATCTTCGGCGCGGAGGAGCTGCTGATGCGCCGCGCCGCGGATGAGGGGGTGTTCCAGGACATCGTCGGCGTGGTCAACGGCTTCAAGCGCTACTTCCTGGACCATGGACAGCCGGTGCATGAGAACCCGTCGCCCGGCAACATCGCCGGCGGCATCACCACCCTGGAGGAAAAGTCCCTGGGCGCCGTGCAGAAGGGCGGCCGGGCGGCGGTGACCCAGGTACTGCCCTATGGCGGGCGGGTGGGCCGGCCGGGCCTGACCCTGCTGGAGGCGCCGGGCAATGACGGGGTGTCCAGCACCGCCATGGCCGCCGCCGGGGCCACCATCCTGCTGTTCACCACGGGCCGCGGCACACCCCTGGGCTTCCCCGTGCCGACGCTGAAGCTGGCGACCAACGCCGACCTGGCGGGCCGCAAGCCCCACTGGATCGACTTCGACGCCAGCGGCGTGCTGGGGCCGGGGGGCATGGAGGGGGCGACGGGGGCCCTGCTGGACCTGATCGCGGAGACGGCATCCGGCAAGCCGGCGCGGAACGAGCTGAACGGCGAGCGGGAAATCGCCGTGTGGAAGAGCGGGGTGACCCTGTGAGCATGCTCCAACGCCTGTCCGACGCTACCCTGGGCCGGGTGCCCGCCAGTGTCGGCCTCCCCGCCTATGACCGGTCCAAGACGGGGGTCGGCATCGTCCATTTCGGCCCCGGCGCCTTCCACCGCGCCCACCAGGCCTTCTATGTGGATGAGGTGCTGGGCAGGGAAGGGGGCGACTGGGCCATCTGTGCCGTGGCCCCCAACAACCCGACGGCCCGCGACGCCCTGGCCCCGCAGGACGGGCTCTACACCCTGGCCAGCCTGGGCGCCGAGGTGGGCCTGCGGGTCATCGGGTCCATCCGCGAGGTGCTGCACGCCCCGACGGAGACTGAGGCGGTGCTGGCCCGGCTGGCCGCCCCCGGCACCCGGATCGTGACCTCTACGGTGACCGAGAAGGGCTATTGCCTGGACGCGTCCGGCGCCCTGGACTTGTCCCACCCCGCCATCCGCCAGGACCTTGCCAACCCCCGCCAGCCCGCCAGCCTGGTGGGCCATTTGGTGGAGGGGCTGCGGCGGCGGCGCGCCGCGGGCCTTGCCCCCTTCACCGTGGTCAGCTGCGACAACCTTCCCCGCAACGGCCGCAAGGTGGGCGCCGCCCTGGTCGCCTTCGCGGCGGAGCTGGACCCGGACCTTTCCGCCTGGATCGAGGGGGAGGGTGCCTTCCCCAACACCATGGTGGACAGCATCACCCCCGCCACCGACGACGCCCTGCGCACCCGGGTGGACGGGGCGCTGGGCCTGCACGATGCCTGGCCGATCCAGCGGGAGCCCTTCACCCAATGGGTGGTGGAGGACTGGTTCCGCGACGGCCGGCCCGACCTGGCGGCGGTGGGGGTGGAGCTGACCAGCGACGTGGCCGCCTTCGACCGGGCCAAGCTGCGGCTGCTGAACGGCCCCCATTCCACCCTGGCCTACCTTGGCCTGCTGCTGGGGCGGGAGACGGTGGCGGAGGCCATGGCCGACGAGGCCCTGGCCCGCTTCGTCGCCACCCTGATGGAGCGGGACATCCTGCCCACCGTGCCGCCGCCCCCCGGCTTCGACCTGCGCGCCTATGGGCAGGCCATCCTGGAGCGGTTCCGCAACCCCGGCATCCGGCACCTGCTGTCCCAGATCGCCTGGGACGGGTCGCAGAAGCTACCCGTGCGCCTGCTGGGCACCGTGGCCGACCGGCTGGCCGCCGGGGCGGAAATCGGCCGACTGTGCCTGCCGGTGGCGGGCTGGCTGCACTTCCTGCGCACCCGCGCCCGCCCGGGCCAGCCCGCCCTGGTGGACCCCCTGGCCGACAAGCTGCTGGAGGCCGCCCGGGCCTGTGGCGGGGAGCCGGTGGCGGACGTGGCCCGCTTCCTGTCCCTGCCCGGCCTGTTCCCGGCCGACCTGGCGGCGGACCCGCGTTTTCGCGAGGCCCTGGCCCAGGCCTATGCCGGCCTGGGCGACGGCAGCCCAGGGGCGGTGCGGCAGGCCCTGGCGGTAGGTGACTAAGGCGACCTAAAGGTGACTAAAGTGACCTTAAGGTGACGCTTAAGGAGACGTATGTCACATCGCAAGTGCTTGGCAGGATTGGGGAAATCCGCTTAAGGTGACAAAGGTGACGGGGTCTGGCCCGTGTCTCCTTAAGCGGTGAAGCCAGACGCCCCGACAGGCGCACGGCGGCGCAGAACCGGTTGGCCCGACTGGCTCGCGGTTCCCCCATTGGCACGGCGATTCACCCTGTGCAAGACCCGTTGTCCCATGAGGGGCAAGGGCCCAGCATGGCACGGGATAGGACCAAAGTCCATTCCGTCCTGGCCCCCGCTTGCCGCCATCGCCTTGCCAGCCGGCTTGGGCACGGCTCCCGCGCCGGTCCCGGCTGGGGCAGGGGGCAGGGCAGGGGGTTAGTTGGGTCATGGCACCCGACGGGTATCGGTTCGAGCGCTTCATCCTGGACCCGGAGGACCGCCAGCTCCGCCGTGACGGCGTGGCGGTGGAGATCAGCAGCCGCTATTTCGACGCCCTCGCCCTGCTGGGCAGACGGCTGCCGGGCGGCAGCTTGGACCTGCTGGCCCAGGTCTTCCCCGCCTCCCGCCTGCGCCTGGACAGAATCGGCACCCTGCTGGGCGAACCCGGCTTGGGCCCCGTGTCCCAAGCCGCCACAGGGGCGCCGGAGGGTGCCCTGTTCGCCGGGTGCTTGGTAGGGATGAGGTGGTAGTAAGGCGGGGGCGGTGAGGGGGAGGGTGGCGCTCCGGCGCCATGGCAGTGGCGGCGCCGGGGTCTGGGAAAACGGATTTGAACGGATCAGAACGGATGTAAACGGATGGGCCAGCCATGTTCTCTCCCAATATGCAGAAGGCTAGTTTAAGGACGAAAGCAGAAAAATGCCCAGCAGATTTTTCTGGTCATAGCATCATCAATAAGTGCATTTGTAAAAGATCAGCTCAAAGGCCACAATAAAGATACTTCAATTCATAGTTATTAGAATTGTTATAGCATTTATTAAAACGTTGCAATCACAATATCAAAATTTTCCTACACTTAAAAAATCTTTGGCGGCATCTATATTTAGATAAACCACACAGAAAACACAGCACGACGTCTATTGACAGATGCTGCCTAACTCAAGCAGAATTAGAATTAGGTATGTCCGATACGGACACGAAGGAGCAATGTTCCTATTTAATCAAAGAATATGGAGAAGAGGATGAATAATACTCCAGAGCATGGAACAGAAAAATTTGAGTCATTTGATCTCAGAAACATAGTGATACCAGAACTTCCGTCTGAAGCAGAAGTTCTCGATCGCCTTGAAAAAACATGCACATCAGTAGGTTATGTGCATGCGTTATCATTTTTGTGCTGGCAATATAATTTTATTGGCTTCGACAAAGAGATTACGCCCGACGCAGTTCAAGGCATGAAGGGGGAAAATCGTTTGCTTAGAAGCGAGATCGCTCTCCTCAAAAGACTAATGTATTCAGCGGAAATTGATATGACTTTCCCAGGATCAATTAAGATTCAAGAATATATCGACGAATCCCACAGGCTTCTGCAAGAACTTCATCAGGTTCTGAGTTCTGCTTATCTGCATTCTCTGAAAAATTCAAATCCGGAACTTTATGGGAATGACATATTTACTGACCCATCAGTATTAAGGGAGCCCATATTTTATTCATCAGAATCTGCTTATGATTTCCAGTACAAGGAGTTCTCCGTGCTTCGTCATGCAGCGGATGCCAAATGGATGATCGAGAAAATGGGATTTTCCCCATTTGAATTGACACAATTCTATGATGGTGTATGTGCACTTACTGTATTTAGGCTGCAAGAAATCAAAAGATCTACTAATTTGGAATCGATAGATACTCTAACTTTGTTGCCAGCATTCATGTTTTTAAAATATGATATCATTTCTCAAACCGGATTAAAGGAAGATACTGTAGAAAACATTATCACCGCGTTCTCTCCAAGCCGGCCAGCACCGTTAGAAACCTACAGACATGTAGGGTCATGGAATGAACTCACATCAAAACCAATTATCAGAATATCCAATGATGAGTTCTTCTTATTGCAATCATATTCGTTTATTGAGAGTGCATATGAGTCTCCATTCTACTGGATGATCAATGATAAAGCTTACCGTAATGTGGCTGCTGAAAATCGAGGTTGTTTCACGGAGAGTTTTGCTGAACTCAGGCTGGAAAACATCTTTGAAAAAAATCGGATTTTCAAAAATATTTACATTCACAACAAATCTGGTGACTCCATTGGAGAAATAGATGTACTTGTACTGTATGCTGATAGAGCTATAGTCCTGCAAGCGAAATCCAAGCGGTTAGGTGAAGCCGCTCGTAAAGGTATCGAAGGAGCGCTAAAATCCGATTTTGAAAAGACTGTGCAAGCGGCTTACGATCAAGGTTTTAGTTGCGGTGAATGTTTGATGGACAAAAATCTTGTTTTTAGTAAAGAATCAGGAGAAAAGATAACTATACCGGCTCAAATCAAAGAAATTTTTATTATCTGCTTAATTGCAGAACACTTCCCAGGACTTTAAAACTATGCTGAAAGCTTTCTTAAGCTTAGAGCGCATAGACAAATACGAGAGCCATATATAATAGACGTTTTCACGTTTGACGTAGTTTGCGAAATGTTACGGTCTCCGCTATATCTGTTTAGCTTTTTGAATCGTCGCCATTCATATGCAAGAAAAATACGCGCAAGTAGCGAACTTTCAATTCTTGGATACCATCTCAAATATAATTTGTGGTTTGAAGATAGTATGGATTTCGTTAATCTTGGCGATGATTTTTCTATTGATGTTGATAGTGCGATGATTGCTCGCAGAATGAACTTTCCTGGGAAAACAACGCCAGAGGGTATATTAACAAAAGGAAGAGGAAGCAACTTTGGAAATCTTATAGCAGAAATAGAGAATAAAGAAGCAGATAATATATTAGATTTCGGGTATCTGCTTCTGTCGATTAATGAAGAATCAATGAAGAATATGTCAGAGTGTATGCAGTATATATTTGATAAGTTCCAGCATGATCGCAGAACTCATGACTTTACTATGCTGTTTGGTGACAGCGGGATTACAATGCATTGTGGTGCAGAGAACAATGAAGAAACATTCAAGAGACTCTACGCACATTGCGAACTGTCGAAATATCGGAGTAAGGCTAATAACTGGTATGGTATTGCGCTTAGCCCAAGCGAAGCTGGACAAACACGGTTAGTGATTGGCTTGTCAGGAGTTTGGCAGCCTAATCCGGATATGGATAATCTCCTGCCCCGCTTTGGGCCTCCTCTATCACCACGCCAACTTAAAAGTATTCTGTCCGCACATCAGAAAGAGACCAAAGTCGGAGTTAATGAGCCATGTCCTTGCGGAAGCGGCAAGAAGTACAAAAAGTGTTGTAGACAATAGCTTCTAAACGGCAATCCTTTCCCGCATCAATACGTCAGCACCGCGTTGAACAGTACCGAGTAGTACGTATCCCGCCCGTCCTGGGCCGCGTAAATGTCCTTAAAGCCGTCGCCGGCGAACAGGGCCGCCCCGGAGAGCCGGAACACGAAGTTCTGGATGAAGCCGGGGCGGTAGATGGCGGCGGCGGAGAGGTCCCAGCCGATGTCGCGGCCGATGGCGCCCTGCATGCGCAGGGCCTCCAGGCTGTCGGTGTGGTGGAACCAGAGGTGGTTGGCGTTGAGGGACAGGCGCAGCTCGGGCGTCAGGTCCAGGTCGGCGCCGGCGCCCGCCAGGATCAGGCCGGGGTTGGTGAAGTTGGACTGGCCTTCCTCCTTGCTGGAGCGCAGGGAGGGCAACAGGCCGTTGCGGCCGTTCAGGGACACGGCGCGTCCGCCGCCGATCAGGGGGATGCCCTGGCGGATCCAGTAGCTGGTGTCGGCACCGGCGATCAGCGGGTTCTCGAAGATGGCGTCGAAGCCGGTCTCCGTGTTGTCGTACGGGTCCTTGTCGCCGCTGGCGAAGACGCCGGACAGGCGGATGCGGGTCCAGTCGAAGTCCATGCTGGGCTCGACCGCCGCGAAGAAGGCGCGGACCTGGCTGTCCTTGTCGGTGAAGATGTTGTCCTCGTTCCGGCCCAGCAGCAGGTAGGCGGAGGCGGTGAGGTTCACCTTGTTGAAATGGCCATCGGCGTTGTAGCCGACATAGACGGCGTCATAGTCCCGGGTGCGGAGGTTGCCGATCAGGGCGGGGCGCACGGGGAAGCCGTTGGTGTCGACCTGGGTCTCCCCCTTCTCCCGGTTCATGTTGTAGACGACGGTGCCCTGGCTGGTGAGGCCGAGGACCGGGAAGTCCTGCCGGTACAGGTTGGCGGCGAAGACGTAATCGTCGCGCACCCGCTGGGTCACGTCGTTCAGGCCGGAGTTGGTCTCCTTCTCCAGCCGCCAGAAGGCCGCCAGATTGTATTGCCAGCGGTTGTTGTCCCGGTTGCCGAACAGGCGGACGCCGAGCTGGTTGTCCTGGAACAGGAAGCCGCGGAAATCCGTGCTGAAGGGCTGGATGCCCACGCGCAGGCTGTCGAAATCGTACCGGTCGCTGACGTTGCGGATGTGGTAGTCGATGAAGCCTTCCTGGAGGCCGATGAACCCGTCCCGCCGGCTGGTGCCCTTGGCGGGCTCCACGAACAGGATGCGCTTCTCCTTCACCTTGGCGTAGTTGAAGTTGAAGACGGGGGTCAGGCGGAATTCCAGGTCGGGCGGCTTGAAGGCGGTCTGGCCCTTGATGGCCGCCAGGCTGACCACGAGGTTCTGGTTGAACACCCAGCTGTCCGGGTCGCCGAACAGGTCGTTCGCCCCGGGGCGGGTGGTGGTCTGGTTACCCACCGGGATGGGGAAGCTGCGCGGCTCCACCACCGTGTCGGAGATCAGCGACAGGGCGAAGAACCAGTCCTGGGTGCCGAAGATGGGCCGGTCGCCCTTCAGCGTGTTCTGGTGGTAGGGGTCCCACCACCGCTCCTTCACGCCCACCGCCTCGATCAGGCGCCAGCGGTCGGGCAGCGGGATCTCATCCGTCGGGAAGGAGGAGGGGTCCGGGATGGGCACCCGGTTGTCGGCCGGGGGGGCCATGTCCTCCCGCGCCTGGCCGGGGCGGCGGCGCCAGTAATCCTCGAAGGATTCCGGCGGCTGGTCGGGCTGGGCCTGGGCCGGGGCGGGGGCCTGCTGCGCGGGGGCTGGGGTGGCCGTGAGGAAGGTGGCGGCGAGGAGGAGGGTGGTGAGGAGAGCCTTTGCCGAACCCCGGTGCGCGATGAGGTTGGACAGTGCCACCACGTCCCCTCCCCCTGGGAGAGGGGACGGGA
>MOEB01000046.1 GCA_001939945.1 Aerophototrophica crusticola
GGCGCCCGCCGCACCGGCGGGGGCAGCACCTGCACCCGCGGCACCGGAGGCGCCCGTGCCGCTGGTGGCACCCGGGGTCGTGGTGGCGCCGCTGCCCTGGGCCCCGGCACCCGCGCCCTGGGCGAAGGCGGTCACAGAGGTGGCGGCCAGCAGGGAGGCGGCGGTGATGATGGCGACAGGCATGCGCATGGAAATACCTCTTCCGATTGGGTAGTCCCCGGAACGCTGCCACAGCGCGGGCATCCTGGCCTGTGACCTAAAGAGGGTATTTTTGCGCTGCGGCTCGACGCGGTCGGGAGATGCATCCCGAAAACCAAAAGCAGAAGGGCCCGGCAGCGGTGCTGCCGGGCCCTTCGACTTGGTGGAGCCAAGGAGGATCGAACTCCTGACCTCTACAATGCCATTGTAGCGCTCTCCCAGCTGAGCTATGGCCCCGAACTCGTCGGCGTCGTCTGGGTTGACCGTCCGGTTTGTCTCGGTCCCGGTCACCGCCGCCGTGGGCCGGGGTTATCGGCCAATGCCGGCCCCGATGCAAGAGGAAAAATTCGCGGGGACCGGATTTTTTTGCGCTGGTCCCGGACCCCGCGGAAACCGCCGGACTCAGCGGTCCTCGTCGCCCTCCACGTCCACGACCTCGCCCATGTCGTCCTCGTCGGTCAACTCGTCCGCGTCCTCCAGCAGGACGTCGTCCTCCTCGTCGGCGCCAACGTCCTCAACGACATCCTCTTCCTCGATGTCCGCGACTTCCAGATCCTCGTCCTCGGTGACCTCCTCGGTGGCCACCTCCTCCTCGGCATCCACGCCCAGCGTATCCTCGTCCTCCGTCTCCGGCGCGACCTTGGCCTTCACCTCCTCCACGGGGATCGGGCGGGCGCGGCGGGAGCGCAGCAGCGCCTCAGGGTCGAAGGTGGTGCCGCAGGACGGGCAGGTCGGCGGGTCCTTGCGCATGTCATAATAGCGGGTGCCGCAGTTCGGGCAGATGCGCTTGATTCCCCATTCGGCCTTCGCCACGAGACTCTCCATAGATTATGCGCTGGTCGGGGCGGACGCCCACCAGGGTCGGCGCGGGCACATGCCACGAGTCCCGCCCCCTGTCAAACGGAACCATGGGCACCGGGCCCCCAACACGGGCAACGGCTGGATGTGCCGCGCTCATGGCCGGGGCCGGTCATGCCCGGTTCACGACAGGCGGGTGCCCGTGCTATCCCGGTCGGGAATAATCTGTCCTGAAAACACCCGCCCGAGCAAGCCCATGTCCGACCACCATGATATGCCCGCCAAGCCCCTGGTCGCCCGCAAGGGCGGCGCCCTGGCCGGTACGGTGCGGGTCCCGGGGGACAAGTCCATCTCCCACCGCTCCCTGATGTTCGGCGCGCTGGCGCTGGGGGAGACGCGGATCGAGGGGTTGCTGACGGGGGAGGACGTGCTGCGCACCGCCGACGCGCTGAGGGCCCTGGGCGCCAGCATCGAGCGGCTGGACGACGGCACCTGGCGCACCCGGGGCCGCGGCGTGGGCGGGCTGGCGGAGCCGAGCCGGGTGCTGGACATGGGCAATTCCGGCACGGCGGCGCGGCTGCTGATGGGACTGGTCTCCACCCACCCCTTCACCAGCATCTTCACCGGCGACGCGTCGTTGGTGAAGCGGCCCATGGCGCGGGTGACCGTGCCCCTGTCCAAGATGGGGGCCAGCTTCGTGCTGCGCAGCAACGGGCGCCTGCCCGGGGCGGTGGTGGGCACCAACATGCCCGTGCCCATCGAGTACCGGCTGCCCGTGGCCTCCGCCCAGGTGAAGTCGGCCATCCTGCTGGCCGGCCTGAACACGCCCGGCCGCACCACGGTCATCGAGGCGGAGCCCACCCGCGACCACACGGAGCGCATGCTGCGCCACTTCGGCGTGGACGTGCGGGAGGAGGTTCTGGAGGACGGGGCCCTGGCGGTCTCCGTCACCGGGGAGGCCAACCTGACCGCCCGCGACCTGGTTGTCCCGTCAGACCCCAGCTCCGCCGCCTTCCCGGCAGTGGCCGCCCTGCTCTGCCCGGGGTCGGAGGTGCGCCTGCCCGGCGTGGGCACCAATACCCGCCGCACCGGCCTGTATGAGACGCTGAAAGAGATGGGTGCCGACATCGCCTTCCAGGACCAGCGGGAGGAGGCCGGGGAGCCGGTGGCCGACCTGCTGGTCCGCGCCACGGCCCTGAAGGGCGTGGAGGTTCCGCCGGACCGCGCCCCCAGCATGATCGACGAGTACCCGATCCTGGCCATGGCCGCCGCCTGCGCCACCGGCCCCACCGTGATGCGCGGCATCGGGGAGTTGCGGGTGAAGGAGAGCGACCGGCTGGCCATGGTGGCGGACGGGCTGGTGGCCTGCGGCGTCAAGGTGGAGGCGGGGGAGGACTGGATGGTCGTCCACGGCACCGGCAAGCCCCCCAAGGGCGGCGCCCGCATCGCCACCGCCCTGGACCACCGCATCGCCATGAGCTTCCTGGTCCTGGGCCTGGCGACCGACGAGCCCGTCGGCGTGGACGACGGCAGCTTCATCGACACCAGCTTCCCGGGCTTCGTCAGGCTGATGAACGGGCTGGGGGCGGGGATCGGGGAGGGGTGAGGCGCCGAAGGGGGCGGACGGCCAAGCCGAGCGGCCACACGCCGCAGCGCGCTCCCTTCACGAGGATTAACTCATACGGCATTGTGGGCATCCCTGACACTCGCCTAAGGGCATGCCATGACCCGATTGGTCGTCCTGCTGTTCGCGCTCCTGCTCGGCGGCTGCGCGAACGTCGCGAGTTCGCCCACGGGCTACAAAGGTGCTGACGCCGGCTACGTCGCCCTGATGGCCTCTGCCGCGTCAAACAACCTCTACCCTCACTACATCTACAAGATCAGGCGTCGGGGTGACCAAACATGGAGTGAGTTGCTCTGGCGGTATGACAGCCTGTTCTCCGCTGTCAGCTATGACATAGATACGCCGCAGGAGAAGGGGTCGATCGTTCTGGAGACCTTGGCACCGGGGGACTACACGTTCTTCGACGTATCCCTGTTCACAGCGATGGGCGCGGGATATGGCTACATCAGCCAACGCGTGCCTTTTGAGGTCAACTTTACGGTCCGGCCAGGGGAAGTGACCTATATCGGGCATTACGTCGCCCATTCCGTGAAGGGTCGCAGCATCTTCGGCATCTCGGCCGCGGCCGGGGCGGTTTATGCCGTGCGCGATGGGCTTGAAGGGGACCGCAAACATATCCTTGCCAAACTGCCCACGCCCCTCCCCATCACGGCGCAGGTACCCGACCCTCGCGCCCTGAACCACCCGGCCCTGCGCCCCGCCGACGCGATGGGCCCGCCCCCGCCTGGTTTGGAATACGCGACCTATCGGTAATGGACGGCTAGGCGGCCCGCACGCCACCCTTGACGGAACCTGTCCGGGGCACCACGGTTGCGCCGCATCGCGACCTCCTTTCCCAACCAGGCCCGCCGCCCCGTGAGCACCAGCAGCACCCGCCCCCTCGTCGTCGCCATCGACGGCCCCGCCGCCAGCGGCAAGGGCACCCTTGCCCGCCGTGTCGCCCAGGCCCTGGGTTTCGCCCTGCTGGACACGGGTGGGCTGTACCGGGCCGTGGCCCTGTCGCTGATCCGCCGGGGCGGGGACCTGCGGGACACGGCTGCCGCGGCCGCCACGGCCCGGTCGCTGACGCATGGCGACATCGAGAACCTGATGGCCGACCCGGCCCTGCGGCTGGACAGCACGGCGCAGGGTGCCTCCATCGTCTCCGCCGTGCCTGACGTGCGGGCGGCGCTGCTGGACTTCCAGCGGGGCTTCGCCGCCCACCCGCCGGGCGGGGCCAAGGGGGCGGTGCTGGACGGGCGGGACATCGGCACCGTCATCTGCCCCGCGGCGGACGCAAAGCTGTTCGTCACCGCTAGCCCGGAAGTGCGGGCCCAACGGCGACTCAATGAGTTGCTAGGCCGGGGGGACGCCGCTATATACGCGGATGTCCTGAAGGACATGAAGGACCGTGACGCGCGCGACAGCCAGAGGGCGGTTTCCCCCCTCGTTCCGGCTGCCGACGCGTATTTGCTTGATACGTCCTCGTTGGATGCCGCGCAGGCCTTCGACGCAGCCATGACCTTCATCCGCTCCCGCCCCGCCTTCGGGGGGTGAGGGCAGACCCCTTCGGGGCAGGAAAAGCCGCCCGGCATGGTGCCGGTCGCATCAACCAAGTCGCCGGGCGTGGTGCCCGGTGCGGCGGTGTGAAGCCCTGAAGCCGGCTCGGGCGTGCCGGGGGTACGGGCGGAGTGCCGCTTGGGATCCACCCAAGGAGTTCTGATGGCCCAGGTTTCCGCTACCAAGTCCGCGCCGGCGAAGGAGAGCTTCGCCGCCCTGCTCGAGGAGAGCTTCGGCACCGCCGACAGCCTCGAGGGCACCGTCGTCAAGGGGCGCGTCGTCCGCGTCGAGAACGACCAGGTGCTGATCGACGTCGGCCTGAAGTCCGAGGGCCGCGTCGCCCTGAAGGAATTCGCGGTCCCCGGCCAGCCGGTGGAGCTGAAGGCCGGCGACACCGTCGAGGTGTACCTCGAGCGCATGGAGAACAAGGACGGCGAGGCTGTCCTGTCCCGTGAGAAGGCCAAGCGCGAGGAGGCCTGGACGCTGCTGGAGAAGTCGTTCAACGACCAGTCCCGCGTCACCGGCATCATCTTCGGCCGCGTCAAGGGCGGCTTCACCGTCGACCTGAACGGCGCCGTGGCGTTCCTGCCGGGCAGCCAGGTGGACATCCGCCCGGTGCGCGACATCAGCCCGCTGATGGGCACGCCGCAGCCCTTCCAGATCCTGAAGATGGACCGCAGCCGCGGCAACATCGTGGTGTCCCGCCGCGCCGTGCTCGAGGAGAGCCGTGCGGAGGCCCGCAGCGAGCTGGTGGCCAGCCTGAAGGAAGGCCAGGTCCTGCAGGGCGTGGTGAAGAACATCACCGACTACGGCGCCTTCGTCGACCTGGGCGGCGTGGACGGCCTGCTGCACGTCACCGACATCGCGTGGCGCCGTATCAACCACCCGTCCGAGGCGCTGCAGATCGGCCAGACCGTCACGGTCCAGGTCATCCGCTTCAACCCGGAGACCCAGCGCATCAGCCTCGGCATGAAGCAGCTTGAGGCCGACCCGTGGGAGGGCGTGGCCGCCAAGTACCCGGTCAGCGCCAAGTTCAAGGGCCGCGTCACCAACATCACCGACTACGGCGCCTTCGTGGAGCTGGAGCCGGGGATCGAGGGCCTGGTCCACGTGTCCGAGATGAGCTGGACCAAGAAGAACGTCCACCCCGGCAAGATCGTCTCCACCTCCCAGGAGGTCGAGGTGATGGTGCTGGACGTGGATCCGGTGAAGCGCCGCATCAGCCTGGGCCTGAAGCAGACCATGCAGAACCCGTGGGAGGGCTTCGTCGAGAAGTTCCCCAGCGGCACCGAGCTGGAAGGCGAGGTCAAGAACATCACCGAGTTCGGCCTGTTCGTGGGCCTGCCCGGCGACATCGACGGCATGGTGCACCTGTCCGACCTGGACTGGAACACCCCCGGCGAGCAGGCCATCCAGGAGTACAAGAAGGGCGACCACGTCAAGGTCAAGGTCCTGGACGTGGACGTGGAGAAGGAGCGCATCTCCCTCGGCATCAAGCAGCTGGCGGGCGACCCGTTCGAATCCGCCGCCGCCGGCATGAAGAAGGGCGACGTGGTCACCTGCACCGTGACCCAGGTCACGGACGGTGGCATCGAGGTCTCGGTGGGCGAGGGCTTCACCGGCTTCATCCGCAAGTCTGACCTGTCCCGCGAGCGGTCCGAGCAGCGCCCCGAGCGCTTCGCGGTCGGCGAGAAGGTGGATGCCAAGGTCACCCAGGTTGACCGCGGCAGCCGCAAGATCGGCCTCTCCGTCAAGGCCAAGGAGGTCGAGGAGGAGAAGCAGGCCATGCAGGAGTTCGGTTCCTCCGACTCCGGCGCCTCGCTGGGCGACATCCTGGGCGCGGCCCTGAAGCGCCGCCAGCAGGGCGAGTAAGCCTTACCGGGAAACCGGCAAGGACGGGCCGCCGTGGGAAACCACGGCGGCCCTTTTCTTTTGGCCGGCCTCTAGGGGACTGGAGGCGGGTCTCGCATTCCGTGTCCCTCAGGCGCCGGCCGCTTGGCTCACGCGGCCAAGGGGCCGCGCGGCGGCGGTCGCCGCCGAAGCGCGTTGCCAGCAAGGGGCAACGCTCTCAATCGAAGTCCGTCGGCAGGGACGGGTCGGCGGCGTGGGCGAACATGCGCTGGACCTGCCAGGGCAGGGTCCGGCCCAGGGACAGGTCGGCCGGAACCTCATCCGGGCCGAAGAAGGCGACGCCGTTGGTCTCCAGCGTCGCGGCGGCGGGGGAGCCACCGACCACCTCGCAGATGAAGAACATCTTGTAGATATGGAATGGGTAGGGCGGGGTGTGGGCATGCTTGGCACGGTCCCAGACGGCGGCCAGCTTGGTCACGCGCACCTCGAAGCCGGACTCCTCCAGCACCTCCCGCCGCACGCACTCGGCCGGGCTGTCGTTCACGTCGGCCCAGCCGCCGGGAAGGGTCCAGCGGTCCTGGTCCATGGCTTCCCGCACCATCAGGATCCTGCCGTCGCGGAACGCTGCCCCGCGCACGTCCACCTTGGGCGTGGCATAGCCGGTCTGGGCGGCGAACAGGCCCCTGATGTGGTCGACGGGCGTATCGCCGTGGGCGGCCATCACCTCTGCCGCCAGGTCGCGCAGGGCCTTGAACCGCTCCCGGTCATACTTGTCCCTGGTGAAGGCCAGGCCGGTCTGGGCCAAGGCCTGCATCCGTCGCGCCCAGACAAGCCATTTGGGTTCCATTCCGCCTCCCCTCGTCACTCACCGGCCCCGTGCCGGGCACGAACCTCATGTCCCATAACGCAGGAACTGCGGCGCGGTGCCACCCCGCCCCTGCTGAATGGTACCGAAAACGAGTTGAATATGAACGGCTTAGCCCTTGCGCCCCGGGCTACTCTCCGGCACTCTGTTGGGCTCAGAAGGGGGACGCGGCACCTGGGGGGAGCCGGGGGCCGACAAGTTTCCCGCCCTTGGGGGGATTCCTCGCGATGACCAAATCAGAGTTGATCCAGAAGCTGGCCGAGCGGAACCCGCATCTGTACCAGCGGGACGTGGAAAAGATCGTCACCACCATCTTCGATGAGATCACCGAGGCCCTGGCCCGGGGCGACCGGGTGGAGTTGCGCGGTTTCGGCGCGTTTTCCGTGAAGCGGCGGGACGCCCGCACCGGCCGCAACCCCCGCACCGGGGAAAGCGTGGATGTGGATGAGAAGGTGATCCCCTTCTTCAAGACCGGCAAGCAGCTGCGCGAGCGGCTGAACACCGACGAGTAAGGGCGGGATCGCCTTGTCGATGGGGAGGGTTGTTGCCGTGCGTTACCTGTCCTGGCTGGTCACCCTTCCCGTCGCCCTGCTGGCCGTGTCCTTCGCCGTGTCCAACCTGGAGCCGGTGAGCCTGGGCCTTTGGCCCCTGCCCTTCCGGGTGGAGGCGCCGGCCTTCACCCTGGTGCTGGTCACGCTGGTGCTGGGCTTCCTGCAGGGCGCCCTGGTCGCCTGGTTGGGCCAGCACGGCCACCGCAAGGCCGAACGCCAGCACCAGGCCCGCGCCGACCGGTTGCAGCGGGAGCTGGACACGCTGAAGGCGCAACCCGCCGTGCCGCCCGCCCCGGCGGCACCCGCGCGGGCGATGGTCACATCAGCCCCGCGCTCTTGAAGCTGACATACTGGCCCTTGCCGATGATGACATGGTCGTGGACCACCACGCCCAGGGCCTGGGCGGCGGTGACGATCTGCTTGGTCATGTCGATGTCGGCGCGGCTGGGGGTGGGGTCGCCGCTGGGGTGGTTGTGGACCAGGATCAGGGCCGTGGCGCCCAGTTCCAGGGCCCGGCGCACCACCTCGCGCGGGTAGACGGGGGTGTGGTCCACGGTGCCGCGCTGCTGCACCTCATCCGCGATCAGGGTGTTCTTGCGATCCAGGAACAGCAGGCGGAACTGCTCCACGCTTTCATGCGCCATGGCGCCTTGGCAGTAGTCCAGCAGCTTCTGCCAGGAGGACAGGATGGGCTTGCCCATCACCTCCTGCCGTGCCATCCGCAGCCCGATGGCCCCAACGATGCGGATGGCGCCGATGACCGTGTCGGAGAAGTTGAAGCGGGTCCGCAGCGACTCCGGCGGCGCGTTCACCACGGCCCACAGGGACCCGTAGGTTTGCAGGAGCTGCTTGGCCAGCGGCTTCACGTCCCGCCGCGGGATGGCCTGGAACAGCAGCAGTTCCAACAGCTCGTAATCCTGCAAGGCATCCGGCCCCTGTTCCAGGAACCGGCCGCGCAGCCGGTCCCGGTGGCCATGGTAATGGGGCTTGGACTCCCCCTCCCCCGCCGGCTCCTCCGGCAGGGGCAGGGGCAGCTCCCGCCGCCCGCGCGCCAGGGCGGCCGCCAGCTCATCATCCAAAGCCTTGGTCGAGGCGTTGCCCGCCATGCTCGTTTCTCCCTACACCTGTAGGAAGCATAGCAATGGCCGCCTGCTTGCGGAAGGGGTTCGGCGCTTATGCCCGCGGGGTGTGTTTCTGGCGGAGGGGCCAATCAACACGGACGGCACGGACCCCGCGCTGCGCGCGGGAACACGGACACGCACGGACAGGTGCCAAATCGCGCCGGTCACGAACATGCTTGGAAAAGTGAATGCCTGCGGCACCTCAAGGGACCGCGCCGAAGCCGCAACAAACAGGAAGGGCGTCGGCCTGGGAAAACCGCCTCCCCAAGCCCGACGCCCGTCCGTGTCCGTCCATGTTGCCGACGAAGTCGGCGTCCGTGTTGTCCGTGTAAAAGTCTATCCGCAACGCCGCAAAACTACGCCGCCTTCTCCGCCAGCTCGTACGGCGGCTTGTTCATCCCGGCGGGGGAGAGGGTGAAGATCTCGCAGCCGTCCTTGGTCACGCCGATGGAGTGCTCGAACTGGGCGGACAGGCTCTTGTCGCGGGTGACGGCGGTCCAGCCGTCGGCCAGCACCTTCACCTCGTACCGGCCGGCGTTGATCATCGGCTCGATGGTGAAGAACATGCCTTCCTTCAGCACGGCACCCCGGCCGGGCTGGCCGTAGTGCAGCACGCTGGGCGCGTCGTGGAAGACCCGGCCCAGCCCGTGGCCGCAGAAGTCCCGCACGACGGAGAAGCGGTTGGCCTCCGCATAGGTCTGGATGGCGTGGCCGATGTCGCCCAGGGTGGCGCCGGGGCGGACGGCGGCGATGCCGCGCATCATCGCCTCATACGTCACGTCCACCAGCTTCTTGGCCTTCACCGAGCCAGAGCCGACGATGTACATGCGGCTGGTGTCGCCGTACCAGCCGTCCAGGATCACCGTCACGTCGATGTTGGCGATGTCGCCTTCCGCCAGCCGCTTCACGCCGGGGATGCCGTGGCAGACCACGTGGTTGATGCTGATGCAGCTGGACTTGGAATAGCCCTTGTAGCCCAGGGTGGCCGGGATGCCGCCATGGTCGCGCATGTACTGCTCGATCAGGGTGTCCAGCTCTTCCGTCATCACGCCGGGGCGGACGAACTGGGTGATGTAATCCAGCGTCGCCGCGGCCAGCCGGCCGGCACGGCGCATGCCCTCGAAATCATCGGGGCTGTGGATCTTGATGGGGCGGTTGTCGTCGTCGTCCACAGGCGGGCTCTCAATCAGGCAGGCGGGGTTTTCAGGCGGGGATGTCCAGGATGGGCAAGGGCCGGTGGACCACGATGCCATCCGGCGTGACCTTACACGCCCAGCAAATGGCTTCAACCCCCGCTTGGCGCGCGGCGGCCAATCCGCGCGCATAGGCGGGGTCCAGGTCGGCCGCCAGCCGGAACTGGTCACAATCGTCCCGCTGGACAAGGTACAGCATGACCGCCCTGTGGCCGGCGCGGACCATCTCCGCCAGCTCGACCAGATGCTTGGCACCGCGGCTGGTAACGCAGTCCGGGAACTCCGCCACCGGGGGCCCGCGGCGCAGGTGGACGTTCTTGATCTCCACATAGGCCGTGGGGCGGGTCGGGTCCTCCAGCAGCAGGTCGATACGGCTGTTCACCCCGTATTTCACCTCCCGCCGCAGGGTGGCATAGCCGGCCAGGTCCGGGATCACCCCGCCGCGGATCGCCTCCTCCGCCAGCCTGTTCGGGTGCATGGTGTTGCAGCCCACCAGGGCGCCGGTGGCCGCCTCCCGCACGATCTCCAGCGTGTGGGCCAGCTTGCGGTCGGGGTTGGGGGAACGGCTGACCCAGCACTCGCTGCCCGGCGCGTCCAGCCCCAGCATGGCGCCGGAGTTCGGTACGTGGACTGTGGCGGTGCTGCCGTCCGGCAGGGTGACGTCGGCCAGGAACCGCTTGTACCGGCGCTGCAGCGTGGCCGGAACCAGGGGGGTGGGGAAGAGCATGGGGACCCGGGCGTGGGAAGAATGCGGCGGGACTGTCGCCGAACGCCGCGCGCCCGTCTATATGGAAGCAGCGTGAGAAGACGACCACCGGGATGGACCGCCATGACCGACACCGCCCCCACCGCTGCCCTGCTGATCATCGGCAACGAGATCCTGTCGGGCCGGACCCAAGACGCCAACATGGCGCACATCGCCAAGTACCTGGCCGGCATCGGCGTGCGGTTCCGGGAGGCGCGGGTGGTTCCGGACGTGGAGGGGGAGATCATCGACGCGGTCAACGCCTTGCGCGCCAAATACACCTATGTCTTCACCACGGGCGGCATCGGCCCCACCCATGACGACATCACGGCGGAGTGCGTGGCCAAGGCCTTCGGCGTGCCCCTGGTCCGCCACCCGGAGGCGGTGCGGCGGCTGGAGAAGCACTATGCCGGCACGGACATGCTGAACGAGGCGCGGCTGCGCATGGCCAACACGCCGGAGGGGGCCAGCCTGATCGACAACCCGGTCAGCGCGGCGCCCGGCTTCCAGATCGGCAACGTCTTCGTCATGGCGGGCGTGCCCATGATCATGCAGGCCATGCTGGCGGGGCTGGGGGACCGGCTGGTGGGGGGCCCCAAGGTGCTGGTCCGCACCGTCGCGTCCGGCGTGCCGGAGGGCACCATGGCCGACCCGCTGCGCGCCATCGCCGCCGACTTCCCGGGCGTGGACATCGGCAGCTACCCCGCCTTCCGCCAGGGCAAGATCAGCACCAGCCTGGTGCTGCGCGCCACCGACCCGGCCGCCCTGGACGGGGCGACGGAGGCCGTTCTGGCCATGCTGCGGTCCTTGGGCGTGGAACCGCAGGTGCTGGAGGGGTATGGGGATAGCTAAAACGGCGGTAGGGGGCTTTGACCCCTACCGCCGGAGGCCGCCGACCGGCGGCCCGCGGGCCCATGCCCGCGTAAGCCAAGGGCGCGGATGCGCCCGCCCGGCGCTTGAGGGCGAACGCACAAACCAGCCCTTCCGCCATTCGTCCCCCGCCCCTTGGCGCGAACGTGGTATGTTGCGCCCCACCGGCGACCGGCGGGACCACAGGCCAGATGAACCGCAGCACCAAGTTCGAGTTCGACCACAAGGTCTTCACCCTGGAGAATGTCCGCTTCGTCCTGTCCCGCAACGACGACGAGCCGGTGATGCGCTTCCGCTTGGGCAAGAACGACGCCGAGGTGCCGATCTCCAAGCTGTGCAACGAGTTCAAGATCGATCCCAAGTCCTTCGACGGCCAGTTATTGGACATGGCGGCCAAGGGGCTGAAGTACGTGCGGGAGATCCGCCCCGGCGACACCATCCCCAACGAGCTGATCGACGGCACCGCCAGCTGGCGGGTGGACGACCGGCATTTCCAGATTGCCAAGGGCCGGCTGACGGTCCAGCTCGTCACTTGGCTGACAGGGGGTGAGACGGTGATCTCCAGCCCCGAGCAGTTGGAGCAGGTGGTCGAGGACCCCAAGACGAAGGCGCGGGTGACGGAGGCCTTCAAGGTCATCGCCAACAAGCTGGCCCTGTCCGGCAACCCCGAGGAGGAGGTGGAGAAGCGCATCGACCTCCTGGCCAAGGAACTGGCCTACATCGAGGCGCTGCGCGAGCGGTCGCTGAAGCTGGCCGTCATCCGCCGCGGGCTGGAGGCGGCCCACCGCATCTACAAGATCGAGCGCAACCTGCGGGAGGAGATCGTGCGCATGCAGACCCTCTCCCTCCCGCCCATCACGGACATGGAGCAACGCTTCGCCCAGGTGGACGCCCAGACCGGTGAGATCCTGGCCATGCTGAAGGCGTTCGAGAAGAACGTGGCCTATATCCGGGAGATGCGGGACGATCTGCACCAGTGCCTGATGCCCTGGGACGAGCTGTTGGAGGAGTGGGAGGCGGCGGAACCCGACAAGACCCCCGCCTTCGAGGCCCTGCTGAAAAAGACCTACCATTTCCTGGCCCGCAAATACGCCCAGGCCAGCACCTGGAAACTGGCGGCGCGGCCGGCGCCGCGGTAGGGCTGTGGTTCCCCTCTCCCCACCGGGGAGAGGGTTGGGGTGAGGGGGTGCTGGGAGCAGAAAGACGCCCAGCCCCGGTGCGGCGGCACCACCCCCTCACCCGGACGCTGCGCGTCCGACCTCTCCCCGGTGGGGAGAGGGGGGTACTTGCTACTTCAACCCGTCGATCTGCTCCTGAAGCTCCTTCCGGTCCGGGCTGTCGGGGGGGAGTTGCTGGAGGAGCTTGGTCCAGGTGGCGCGGGCCTCGTCCTTGCGGCCGTTCTCCGCGGCGGCGAGGCCCAGATAGTAGAGGGCTTGGGCGTTCTTCGGGTCCAGCTCCACGGCCTTGCGCAGGGCGCTTTCCAACTCCGGCGAGGGCTTGGCGCCGGGGGCGGGGTTCAGCATGCGGGCGAGCGCCAGCCAGGTGTCCGGCCGGTCCGGGGCGGCCTGGGTGGCGCGGCGGGCGGCGACCACGGCCTGTTCCTTGTCGCCCAGCACGCTGCGGGCCTGGGCGAGGCGCAGCCAGCCTTCCACATTGCCGGGGTCCTTCTCCATCCGCTCCGCCAGGCTGTCCACCATGGCGCGGATGGCGGCTTGGCGCTGTTCCGGCGGCAGGGCGGCCATGGCCTGCATCTGCTCCGGCGAGGGGCCGCCGGCAGCCGCGGGGGCTTCCCCGGGTTGGGGCGCGGCTGCGGGCGGGGGTGCCGGTTGCTGCGCCGTCTGCGGGTTGGCGGGGGGCTTGGGCTGGGGCGTGGCCGCGACGGGGTCGATGCCGACCTGGCTGGCCACGTCATAAATGCGCTGGCGCACGACGGGCAGCCAGGGCGCGTCCGCCGGGCTGTCCGCCACCAGGGCGGCCCAGCGGTCGATGGCGCCTTTGTAGTCGCCGGCCTGATAGCGGGCCACGCCCAGGTAGAAGCGGGCGCGGGGGTCGTCGGGCCGGGCTTGCAGGGTCGCCTCGAAGGCGCGGCGCGCCTCCTCCGTCACCATGCCGTCGGCGGCGTTGGTCAAGGCCTCGGCGAAGCTGCCCAGCACCGTCGCGTCGCCCTGGGACAGGCCCACGGCCTTGCGGTAGGCCTCTGCCGCGTCGGCGGGGCGGTCCAGCCTTGCATAGCTCTGGGCCAGGGTCACCCAGCCCTGCAGATCGTTCGGGTTCTCCTGCAACAGCCTTTCCAGCTTCGCCACCGCGTCCAGGAATTCCTGCGGCGGCGGGGCGGCTGCCGGGCGGCCTTCGAAGGGCACGGCGGGCAGGGTCGGGTTGCCCATGGACAGGTAAAGGCCCAAGGCCGCCACGGGCACCAGGCCGGTCAGGGCCAAGGCCAGCTTGCGGCTGGGCCGGGCGGTGCCGGAACCCTGGGTCTTGGCGACGCGCTCGGCCTCCGCCGCCGCGGCCAGCAGGCGGCGGCCTACCTCGGTGCGGGCATTGGCGGCCTGTTCCGGTGTCAGCACGCCGCGGGCAAGGTCGCGGTCCACCTCTGCCAACTGGTCGGCATAGATGCCCTGGGCGAACTCCCCGTTGGAGACGCCGGGCTGGGGGGGCCGCAGCAGGGGCCGCAGCAGCATGACCACGGCGACCGCGGTGAGGGCCGCGGCGGCCAACCAGAAACCGATCATGCCCGTTTGCCTTCCCCGCTCCCGGTACCATCCTGCGCGGCCAGCAGGGCCTGCAACCGCGCCTCCTCCTCCGGCGTCAGCCTGGACGTGGCGGGGGCGGCCTCCGCATCCCGGCGGCGGTTGCGCATGTAGACGGCGGTCCCAGTCCCGGCCAGCAGCAGCACCAGGGCCGGACCGAACCAGAGGGCGGCGGTGTAGCCGGTCACCGGCGGCCGCAGCAGCACGAAGTCGCCGTAGCGGTCATGGACGTAGGCCAGCACCTGCTCGTCGCTGTCGCCGGCCACTAGCCGTTCGCGCACCAGCACCCGCAAGTCACGGGCCAGCTCGGCATTGCTGTCGTCGATGGACTGGTTCTGGCAGACCAAGCAGCGCAGTTCCTTGCTGATCTCCCGCGCCCGCGCCTCCATGGCCGGGTCGGCCAGCTTCTCATTCGGCAGCACGGCCAGGGCGGGGGCGGAGAGGAGCCCGGCCAGGGCCAGGGCGGCGATGCGACGGGTCAGCTTCACTTCGACAACTCCCGCATCAGGGGCAGGATCTTCTCCTCCACGTCGGCGGGCATCAGCGGGCCCACATGGCGGTAGCGGATGCGGCCCTCGCGGTCCACCACATAGGTCTCCGGCACGCCATAGACGCCGAAGTCGATGCCCACGCGGCCGTCACGGTCCTGGCCCACGGCGGTGAAGGGGTTGCCGAGCTGGTCCAGGAAGGCGCGGGTGGCCTCCGGCTTGTCCTTGTAGGCGATGCCCACCAGCGGCACCTTCAGCTCCCCCGCCAAGCGCATCAGCACCGGGTGCTCCACCCGGCAGGGGGCGCACCAGCTGGCGAAGATGTTGACCAGCTGGGCCTGGCCCTTCAGGTCCGAGGATTTCAGCCCCGGCAGGCTGTCCGCGATGGGCGGCAGGTCGAAGGCCGGCGCCGGCTTGTCGATCATGTTGGATGGCAGCACGCTGGGGTCCCGGGTCAGGCCCAGGGCGAACCAGCCGGCGAGGCCCAGGAACAGCAGCAGCGGCAGGACGAGGAGGGCGCGGCTCATCGCTTACTCCGCCGCCTGGGCCACCGGGCCGCGCACCGGGGCGGCGCGCTTCTGCGGCACGCCCACCCGCAGGCGGCGGTCCGACAGGCTGAGCAGCCCGCCCAGCACCATGACGATGGAGCCGAACCAGATCCAGGGCACCAGCGGGTGGTGGTACAGCCGCACCACCCAGCCCGTGCCGTCTTCTGTCCGGTCGCCCAGCACGGCGTAGAGGTCGGAGACGAAGGTGGTGTGGATGGCGGCCTCCGTCGTCTTCATCTTGGCAACGGGGTACCAGCGCTGCTCCGCGTCGATGGTGGCGACAAGGTCGTCACCGTCGCGGATGGTGAAGGTGCCCGTCTCGGTCACGTAGTTGGGGCCACGCAATTCCTCCACCTTGTCCAGGGTGAAGGTATAGCCGGCCAGCGGGGTCTGGTCGCCCACCTTCATGACCCGGATCTCCTCCGACAGCCAGAAGCTGGTGCCGACCATGCCGGCCACGGCGATGCCCAGGCCCGCATGTGCAAGGGCCGTGCCCCAGGCGCCGCGGGGCAGGCTGGCGGCGCGGGAAAGGCTGTCGCCCAGGGGGATGCGGAACAGCTTGATGCGTTCCGCGATCTCCGCGAAGGCGCCGCAGAAGGCCCAGGCGGCAAGGCCGGCGCCCACCAGGGCCATCACCGGCTTCACCCCATGCGCCCACAGGGCCCAGAGGATGGCGACCACCGTCAGCAGGGCGGCCACGCCCAGCCGCGGCAGCACGGCGCCCAGGTCCGCCCGCTTCCAGGGCAGGAAGGGGCCGACGCCCATCACCAGGATCAGAGGGATGGCCAAGAACGGGGTGATGAAGTTGAAATAGGGGGCGCCGACGCTGATCTTGTGACCGAAGGCGTCCAGCACCAGCGGCATCAGCGTGCCGATCAGCACCACGGCGCAGGAGACGCTGAGCAGCAGGTTGTTCAAGACCAGCGCGCCTTCGCGGCTGACCGGGGCGAAGACGCCGCCCACCTTCAACGTGTGGGCCCGCATGGCGTAGAGCAGCAGGCTGCCGCCCACCGCCAGGAGCAGCAGGATCAGGATGGCCGTGCCGCGGGCCGGGTCCACGGCGAAGGCGTGGACGGAGGTCAGCACGCCCGAGCGCACCAGGAACGTGCCCATCAGCGACAGGGCGAAGGTCAGCACCGCCAGCAGGATGGTCCAGGTCTTCAGCGCGTCGCGCTTCTCCACCACGATGGCGGAGTGCAGCAGCGCCGTGCCCGCCAGCCAGGGCATGAGGGAGGCGTTCTCCACCGGGTCCCAGAACCACCAGCCACCCCAGCCCAACTCGTAATAGGCCCACCAGGAGCCCATGGCGATGCCCATGGTCAGGGACGCCCAGGCGATCAGCACCCAGGGGCGCAGCCAACGGCCCCAGGCGGGGTCCACGCGCCCCTCGATCAGGGCGCCGGCGGCGAAGCTGAAGGCGACGGAGAAGCCCACATAGCCCAGGTACAGGAAGGGCGGGTGGAAGGCCAGGCCCGGGTCCTGGAGCAACGGGTTCAGGTCGTTGCCGTCGGCCGGGGCCGGGAACACGCGGACGAAGGGGTTGCTGGTCAGCAGCATGAACAGCAGGAAGCCCACGCCCACCAGCCCCTGCACGCCCAGCACCCGGGCCTTCAGGGTCGGCGGGATATTGCGGCCGAAGGCGGCCACGGCGGCGCCGAAGCCGGACAGCATCACCATCCAGAGGACCAGCGAGCCCTCATGGTTGCCCCAGACGCCGGACACCTTGTAGAGCATCGGCTTCAGGCTGTGGCTGTTCTGGATCACCACCTGGAGGCTGAAGTCGGAGACGACGAAGGCCCAGGTCAGGGCCACGAAGGCCAGCCCGATCATCAGGAACTGGCCATAGGCCGCCGGCCGCGCCACCTCCATCCAGGCGACGTTCCCGCGCGACGCGCCGACGAACGGCAGGGTGCCCTGCACCACCGCCATCAGCAGGGCCAGCACCAGCGCGTAATGGCCGATCTCCGGGATCATGGGCTCACTCCCTGTCGGGCGGCACGGGACTGCCGGCCGCCCTTACTGCTTCAGCGTGGTGGTGGCGTGGACCTTGTCGCCCGTCGTGGAGGTCTCATAGACCGGCTTGCCCGGCACCTCCGGCTTGAACTGGCCGGCGCGCTTCAGGGCGTCGGCCACCTCTGGCGGCATATAGTTCTCATCGTGGCGGGCCAGCACCTCACGGGCCACGAACACCCCGTCCGGGCCCAGCCTGCCCTCCGCCACCACGCCCTGCCCCTCGCGGAACAGGTCGGGCAGGATGCCGGTGTAGCGCACGGGCACCGTGGCGGACATGTCGGTCACCTGGAAGACGGTGGTCATGCCGTCCGCCTGCTTGGTGATGCTCCCCTCCGCCACCAGCCCGCCGATGCGGACGGAGCGGTCGCCTGGGGGCCGGGCGCCCAGGTCGCTGGGGCTGTAGAAGAAGACGATGTTCTCCTCGAACGCCGACAGGGTCAGCGCGGCGGCGGTGCCCAGGCCCAGCAGGGCCAGCAGGACAACGTACAGGCGGCGCTTCTTGCGGGTCATCATCTCAGCAATCCCCTCCGCCGCTGCCGCCGCCGTCACCGCCGGCGTCGCAGTCGGCCGAACCCTTTCCCCCGCCGGCATAGGCGCCGGCCAGGGCCAATTCCCCGCCGCTTCCACCGTCGGCGGCCTTGGCGCGGCGGGCCCGGCGGGGCTGGCGTATGCCCTCCAGCGTGGCCAGCGTGCGCTGCTGGCGGCGATGGGCGCTCAGGCTCAGCAGCATGAGCCCCAGCAGCACCACGGCGGCGATGCCGTAGCTGCCCCAGACATAGAGGGCGTAGCCGCCCATGGCGAAGAACTCGGCCATCACAGTCCCTGGACCCGGCCGGGCGGCAGGCTGCCGCCAAGCCCGTGGATATATGTCGATCGGTAGGAGGCCCTGCCAGACGGGGCGACGGCGGGTCGCATGGTCGCCCCCGTCACTCGGCCGCCTGGGAGGCCTGGGCCAGGCGCAGGGCCTGGACCTTGCGCGCCAGCAGCTCGGCCCGCATGCGGGTGATCACGACGGCGGCGAAATAGGCCTTGAAGGCGATGGCCAGGGCCAGCAGCGGCCACAGCATGTCGGCATGGATGGTGGGCCCGCCCATGCGGAACACGCTGGCGGGCTGGTGCAGAGTGTTCCACCAGTCCACGGAGAACTTGATGATCGGCACGTTGACCGCGCCCACCAGCAGCAGGATGCAGCCCGCCCGGTTGCCGCGGGTCGGGTCGTCGAAGGCGTCCACCAGGGCCATGTAGCCCAGGTAGAGGAAGAACAGGATCAGCACGCTGGTCAGCCGCGCGTCCCACACCCACCAGGTGCCCCACATGGGCTCGCCCCAGAGGGACCCGGTGGCGAGGCAGACCAGGGTGAAGCCGGCCCCCAGCGGGGCCGCGGCCCGCGCATAGACCTCCGCCAGCGGGTGGCGCCAGATCAGCGCCACGGCGGCGGCCACGGCCATGGAGCTGTAGACGAACAGGCTCATCCACGCCGCGGGCACGTGGATGTACATGATCCGCACCGTGTCGCCCTGCTGGTAATCGGGCGGGCTGGCCACCAGGGCCCAGTACAGGCCGGCGACGAAGCCGATCACGGCGATGCCCGCCGCCCAGGGTTGGACCACGGCGGCGAGGCGGAGGAAGCGGGCGGGGTTGGCGAAGCGGTGCATGGCGAGGGCATATGTAGCATGGCCCATCGCCTTTTCCCACGGGGCGCGGCGCGGCCCGCGCGGATTTGATCCATGTCAGGGAACCGGTGGGTGGCCGAACCGTTTTTTTGCCCCTCCCCACCCGGATCAGGCAAATACGAAGGGGTTACCAATATCCGATCGGGCTATCCCCAACCGATCCCCAATCAAGCAAAGGAGCAGCGCAAGTATTAGCCAACATTACACGGCCCCCTGGGGGCGGTCGTTAGGAGGTCGTTAACCGGTCTGGCGCTGTAATCACCTCATCACGAACGCACACCGCCAAACGCCAGACTGGAAAGGATCAAGACAATGGCCACCATGACCTTCGCCAAGGACGTCACCGCCTCCGCCCGTATCCATCGTGAGGTCCTGGACCAGTTCGCCGCCATCGTCCGGTCCCACCTGTCGGAGACCCAGGACGCCTTTGCCCGGGAGAGCCTGGCCGACCTGCTGGACAGCATCTCCGAGCAGCGCGCCGGCTTCGACGCCCTGATCGCCGTCGCCGGGCCGAGCCTGAAGCTGGCCGCCTGATACCAAGGCGGCAGCCGTTGGATGAGAAGCAGGGCGCCCCCACCGGGGCGCCCTTTCTGTTTTCCCTGGCGCGACTCAGTGCAGGCGGAACTCCGCCCCCACCAGCTTGAACTCCGCCGGCTTGATCAATGCCTCCGACGCCACGCGGACGCTGTGCAGCTTCCCGTCCAGGCAGCGGGACCAGAAATCCAGGAAGTGCTTGAGCTGCGGGAAGCGGGGCGCCAGGTCCAGCTCCTGCCAGATATAGGCCTGGAGCACCCCCGGGTGGTCGGGCATGTGGTAGAGGATTTCCGCCGTGGTCAGGCGGTAATCCTTGAGTTGCAAGGCGAGTGCGGCCATGGTCCTCCCCCGTCGATCCTTCGCAAGGATGGGCGGCCCGGCGCGATCCCTTCACTCCCCGTCGCGGGGCATGCGTCGTGCGCCTGCCCTCCCGTGGCATTCATGCTGCCACCACATGAAGTTTCCGTGAAGGGGTTTGTTCTGGCTTTTCAACATGTTAGCAGCCGTGAACCGTGGCTGCTGCCAGAACGGGCGGCGGGGTAGCCCCCATACCCCGGGGCAGGGATGGGGCAGGAACCGGTCCCCCTCTTGACAGTTCGCGCGGGCTCAATTACCTCGCTGGCACTCACCGCGGGTGAGTGCTAACAACAGGCTCATCCCGAGTCTCTTTTGCCTTCATAAAGGGAGAGAATTCATGCGTTTCCGTCCGCTGCACGACCGCGTGGTGGTCAAGCGCGTCGAGTCCGAGCAGAAGACTGCCGGCGGCATCATCATCCCGGACACCGCCAAGGAAAAGCCCCAGGAGGGCGAGGTGGTCGCCGTGGGCCCGGGCGCCCGCGACGAGTCCGGCAAGCTGGTCCAGCTCGACGTGAAGGCCGGTGACCGCGTGCTGTTCGGCAAGTGGTCGGGCACCGAGGTGAAGATCGACGGTGTCGAGTACCTGATCATGAAGGAAAGCGACATCATGGGCGTGCTGAACGCCGCCTGAGTCGGATCCCCCGGATCGACCTGACCCAATATAGAACGAAGGGACGAAGACAATGGCTGCCAAGGAAGTGAAGTTCGGCTCCGACGCCCGCGCCAAGATGCTGCGCGGCGTGGACATCCTGGCCGACGCCGTGAAGGTGACGCTGGGCCCGAAGGGCCGCAACGTGGTGATCGAGAAGAGCTTCGGCGCCCCCCGCATCACCAAGGACGGCGTGTCTGTCGCCAAGGAAATCGAGCTGTCCGACAAGTTCGAGAACATGGGCGCGCAGATGGTGAAGGAGGTCGCCCAGAAGACGGCGGACCTCGCCGGCGACGGCACCACCACCGCCACCGTGCTGGCCCAGGCCATCGTCCGTGAGGGCGCCAAGGCCATCGCCGCCGGCATGAACCCCATGGACGTGAAGCGCGGCGTGGACCTGGCCGTGCAGACCGTGGTCGAGGACATCAAGTCCCGCAGCCGCAAGGTCACCACCAACGACGAGATCGCCCAGGTCGGCACCATCTCCGCCAACGGCGAGGAGAGCATCGGCCAGATGATCGCCGAGGCCATGGCCAAGGTGGGCAACGAGGGCGTGATCACGGTCGAGGAGGCGAAGGCCCTGGAGACCGAGCTGGACGTGGTCGAGGGCATGCAGTTCGACCGCGGCTACCTGTCCCCCTACTTCGTGACCAACGCCGACAAGATGGTCGCGGACCTGGAGAACCCCTTCATCCTGCTGTTCGAGAAGAAGCTGTCCGGCCTGCAGGCCATGCTGCCGGTCCTCGAGGCGGTGGTGCAGTCCTCCCGCCCGCTGGTCATCGTGGCCGAGGACGTGGAGGGCGAGGCCCTGGCCACGCTGGTGGTCAACAAGCTGCGCGGCGGCCTGAAGGTCGCGGCCGTGAAGGCGCCGGGCTTCGGTGACCGCCGGAAGGCGATGCTGGAGGACATGGCCATCCTGACCGGCGGCCAGGTCATCAGCGAAGACCTGGGCATCAAGCTGGAGAACGTGACCCTGGAGATGCTGGGCCGCGCCAAGAAGGTGGTGATCAACAAGGACAACACCACCATCGTCGACGGCGAGGGCAGCAAGGAAGACATCCAGGCCCGCATCGCCCAGATCAAGGCGCAGATCGAGGAGACCACCTCGGACTACGACCGTGAGAAGCTGCAGGAGCGTCTGGCGAAGCTGGCCGGCGGCGTGGCCGTCATCCGCGTCGGCGGCGCCACCGAGGTCGAGGTGAAGGAGCGCAAGGACCGCGTTGACGACGCGATGCACGCCACCCGCGCCGCGGTGGAAGAGGGCATCGTGGCCGGCGGCGGCGTCGCCCTGCTGTACGCCACCAAGGCCCTGGAGCAGCTGAAGGCCCCGAACGAGGACCAGAAGTTCGGCGTGGACATCGTCCGCAAGGCCCTGCAGGCCCCGGTCCGTCAGATCGCCGCCAACGCCGGCTTCGACGGTTCCGTGATCGTCGGCAAGCTGCTGGAGAAGGGCGACGTCAACGCCGGCTTCAACGCCCAGACCGGTGAGTACGGCGACATGTTCCAGTTCGGCGTCATCGACCCGACCAAGGTCGTGCGCGCCGCCCTGCAGGACGCCGCCTCCATCGCCGGCCTGCTGATCACCACCGAGGCCATGATCGGCGAGAAGCCCCAGCCGAAGTCCGCCCCCGCCGGCGGCCCCGGCGGCATGGGCGGCATGGGCGACATGGACTTCTAAGTCCCTGACCCCGGGGCGGGCAACCGCCCCGGGGAGCCCCGTAGGTCGGATTAGGGGCCTTGGCCCCGTAATCCGACGGCGAGAGACGAAGGCCCCGGCGGAGCGATCCGCCGGGGTTTTTGGTTTGGGTGACGCAAGGAGACCTTAACGCGACAAAGGTGACGCTTAAGGTGACGCGTGTCTCATCCCAAGAGGCTGGGATCATTGGGAAAAACGCCTTAAGGAGACTAAGGTGACGCGGTCCGAAGCATGTCACCTTTGTCTCGTTAAGCCGGCCACCGGCACAGGCCTTCCCCTGGAACGCATGAAAACCCGACAAGTACAAGACCCGTCCGCCACGGGGGCGGATCGGGTATGGGAGCATGGGATAGGAATATTGTCAAGATTGCGTCTGTTATTGCAAGCTCAGGTGAATCTCGCAGTTATGTGCAGGTCGCCTTAAGCAACCCACCATACAAAATCTCTATACCGCTCTAGTTTTAGGTTCGGCAATTTCTACGTGAAATCAGACAGTTAGCATGCCCTTGATCGGTTCCGGCCCGGGCACCAAAACTTGGTTGTGGGAGGGTAGCCAATCCACATACAATGAAGGCGAGCCAGACGTTGTGTCTGGCTCGCCAAGAGCACACTAGGAGAAGACGATGGCTAAGCGTCCCTTCTTCCTTGTGTTAACGGTCCCGGTTTGGCGCTGGCAGATCCAGCTCACCGTGACTTCGCACTAGGAGGGGGCCAGGAAGCGGGTACCAGCCGTTTCCTGGCCTCTCCGGTTTCCCGTACGGAAAACTCGTACACGACATTACGTATCGCAATACGTTCTGTCACGCACAGAGTGCGTTTGAACGCTGCCGCCTGCAATTCGCGCAGCGCACATAAAAGCAGGGGACGACGCAACAGCGCTGATTTTTCCAGTACCCATAAACTATGAAACCGCGCCAGCGCGCGCACCTGCATGCTTCGCGAAACGTCGGCAGGACGTACAAGCTTATCCCTTAAATACCCGCTCCCGATGCCAACGCAGGAACTGCGGATGTGGGCGGAGGTCCGGGCGGTCCGGCAACTGCAACTTCCCATCCGGCAGGAACAGGCGGCGCGCAGGTTCGGGCACATGCCGTTCCGCCACCAGCAGGCGGCAGTCGTCTGTAGCGGACACCAGTCCCCGGTCAAACATCCAATGGACCGTGGCGGAGAGGGCAAGGCCATTGCGGGGGCTGTCGGGCCCGTGTTCCGCCACCGGGCGGATGTGGGCGGCCTGGACCTCGGCCCGGCCGCCGCCGTTGATCAGGCGAAGGCCAGTGATGGCGCAGGTGTCGTGGTAGGCTTCCTTCACCGCTGCGGCAAAGGCCGCATCCCGCACGGGACGGGCCACCAGCCGCTCGATGATCGGGCGTTCAAAGGTGGCGGGTTCGTCGGCGAAGCCGAAGGGGGTCTGACCGACAGGCGCTGTCGGCGGCTCAGGCGTGAGGATATGAGCCATGCCGGCCTGGAGGATGTCCGCATACTCCTGCTCCGTCAGCAGCCGGACAGCACGGCCAAAGGCGCCCTTGTTGGTTTCCCCATCATCCCGCCGCAAGCCCCGTTCATAGTAGTGGCTGCCTTCCCGGAACGGCACCGGACGGACAAGGGGCAGATAACCTTCCACGAAGGCGTAGAAATGGTCTGGCAAGGTTGGGTCGGGCCGGATGCCCATCACCCGGGCCGTAGCGAAATAGGCTTGGCGGCCCCCGCGTGAGGACCGGTCACCCGTGCTTCGCCGCGGCTCATAATAGATGATCCAATCGCCGACAGCCGCCTGCGCCTGCCGCAGGTAGGTGCGGGGGAAGTGGTACTGGAATTCGGGCAGGTCGTCGTAGGTGGGATCGACCTTGGTAGTGAAGACCGCCTTCATCCCGATGCAAGCCGCCGTGGGGTCAACGGCAACAGCTTAGGTGGTCATATGAGAGGATGCCACTCAGGAATGCTGTGTAGGTCGGATTAGCGGCTTGGCCGCGTAATCCGACGGCACTTACGCCATCGTGTTCTGTCGGATTACGGCGCCGTTGGCGCCTAATCCGACCTACATCTCCACCCCTCCGCATCCCGCCAACGGCCGCCTTCGAGCGCGGGGAGCGGAACCCGCAGAGGCGCACCCTGAGGGATTTGCGGGCGGCGTTCGAGGCGCGGGGAGTGGTGTTCCTGGCCGACTCGGGCGGGGTGGGGGTGTATCTGCGGGCGGACGCCACCCCAGCGGCGGGGGAGCCGGCGGCGGGGTGAGGGCCCGCCGTGTCCATCCGCTCAAATCCGTGTTCCCGGACCATGGCCGGGTCGGGATAAGGCTGGGGAGTCTTGCTGTCGGGATGCGGCTTCGCCTTATCCCGGCCTACGGTTTTTGGTGCCCTGCGTCGGACGGGATGCCTCCCTTCCCATGGGCGAAGACCGGGCTGGGGTGGGGTTGGTCCTGGGGGCGGAGGGTGTCGGGGCTGCCGTAGGGGCCGGTGGCCCAGTGGGCCAGGGCGGCGGCGATTTTGGCGCCGCCTGTGGTGCTGGGCTCGATGGGGTTGGCGTAGTCGGCGTCGTCGCCGCACAGCAGGCGGAGGTCCACCAGGGCCAGGCCGCGGGTGAAGGCGGCGCGGGTGATCACGTCGTTGAACAGGGCGAGGCCGGCGCCCACCAGCCGGTGCTGCACCGGGTCGGGGAAGCGGGCGTCGTAGATGGTGCAGAGGGCCGTGGGCAGGCGGCGGGCCAGCACGGCGTCCAGCATGGCGTGGTAATCGGCGGCGAAGCGGTCGCGGGCGTCGGCCAGGGCCAGCACCGCCTCTGCCACGCTGCGGGCCGGCTGCTCCAGGATAGAGGCTTGGCGCAAGGCGTCGTTGCCGCCGGCGCTGACGGCCAGGTGGGTGGCGTCGGCGGGGATGCGGGGGAGCTGTGCCGCCACCCCGGCAGCCACCGCCCCGTCCACCGCGGCCAGGGTGGCCCGCCAGCCCGCGGGCAGGCACGCGCCGAGCTGCCTGCCCACATCCGGCCCACCGGCCACATAGGCGCCGTTGTCGAAGATGCTGTCCCCCAGCAGAACCACATGGCCCATGGCTGCCCCCATTTTCGCGTGGCCGCCGGGTGGCGGCCCCTTTGACGCCCCCGGCTCGGGGCCGGGGCAAGCTCGCGCCCCCCGGTTGTGCGATGGATGGGGCGCGGGCCTTCAGCGGGATGGCCTGCTGCTGGCAAGCGCTGCCCCTGCCAGCCCCAACAGCCGGGCCGGGGTTCCCTTCCGCCCCGGCCATGCTAGCTGGTAAGGGAACGGGAACGGCAGGGGAGAAGGATATGAACCCGACACCAAGGCGGCGGGGGGCCCTGGCGGCCACGGGGGTGGTGCTGGCGGCGCTGCTGGCGGCCTGCGCCCCCTCCCCGGCCACATCCACGGCGAGCCCGGCCACGGCGGCGGTGACCGCCCCGGCAGGGGTGGCGCGCCACCTGGGCCCGGCAGGGACGCCGGCCAAGGCCTTTCCCAAGCCGCGGCGGCAAGTGGCCGGCATCGTCGCCCCCACCTGGGGGGAGGGGGCGCACCGCGACCGCTCAGGCGAGGCGGACACGCTGTTCGAGGCCATGCGCCTTGCCCCCGGCCAGGCGGTGGCGGACATCGGGGCGGGCAGCGGCTATCACGTGATCCGGCTGGCGCGGCGGCTGGGGCCGCAGGGCACCGTCTATGCCCAGGACATCATGCCGGATTACCTGGACATGCTGTCCCGCCGGCTGGTCGCGGCGGGGGTCCCGCAGGGAACCGGGCCGGGCCAGGTGGCGCTGGCCCTGGGCGAGGGGCATGACCCGCGCCTGCCGCCCGGCAGCCTGGACCGGGTGCTGATGGCCCACATGTACCATGAGATCGAGCAGCCCTTCGGCCTGCTGTACAACCTTGCCCCCGCCCTGCGGCCGGGTGCCCTGGTGGCGGTGCTGGAGATCGACCGGGACACGGCCCGCCATGGCACGCCGCTGGACCTGCTGACCTGCGAGTTCAAGGCGGTGGGCTATCGCCCCGCCGGGGTGACGCGGCTGGAGGACAAGCAGCGCTACGTGGCCCTGTTCGAGGCGCCGGAGACGCCCACCCCGCCGGCGGAGATCAAGGCCTGCCGCCCCTGAAACAGGAAAGGCCGCCCGGCGGGGCGGCCCTTTGCCAGATCGGCGCTGGTCGCGCCGATTACACCCGGATGTCCACGAAGGCGCCGCGGGTCTGCCCGGCGCCCAGGGCCTGACGGCGCTGCTCCTCCGTCGGGTCGGGGGTAAGGAAGCGTTCCTGGCGGCGTTCCTGCGTGGCCTGGGCCTCCAACTCCTCCTGGACGGAGGGTTGGGCGACGCGCTGCTCCTGCTCCGCCTGCTTGCCGCGGCCGACGCCGTTGGGGGCGCCGGTGGGCTGCACCGACCCGCCCTGCAGGCCGGGGGTGGAGAAGACGCTGCTGTTGGAAAAGATGCTGCCGACGGCCATGACACACCTCTAGGTTATCCACAACCTACCTCGAAAGCGCGAAACGGTCAAGGCGGCCGCCACCTGGCCCGAGTCACGGCAGAGACAAAGCTGGATTGCCCCGGGCGTCATCGGGGCGGCCCGCCTGTTGGGGGTGCATCGACGCACGCAACGGAGCCGAACCATGGCCGACCCGCTTCAGGACAATGACCGCGACGCCCGCATCCGCCAGAAGGCGCATCAGATCTGGGAACAGGAAGGGCGCCCCGAAGGCCGGGACCAAGCCCATTGGGACATGGCGTCGGAACTGGTGGCCCAGCAGGAGAACATCGGCGCCACCCTGCAACCAAACCCATCGGAAGGCGGTGACGACGTGGCCACCCGCCAGGGCCCAATCGAACCGGAACTGGCCCACCAGAATCTGGGCGACGTGCCCGGCATCCGCGACCAGGGCGAGGAACGCCAGTTCCCCAGCCGCGACGCCCTGCGCGACCAGGGCTGAATGACGAAGGGGGAGAGGGCCGACGCCCCCTCCCCCCCACCTTTTCTCAACGCTTCAAGGCCGTGACCCAGGCCGGCGACCGCCGGCCCGCGGGCCCATGCCCGCGCAAGCCAAGCCCGCGGAGCGGGCGCCCGGCGCCTGAGGGCGCACAAGGTCCGGCGCCTGGGGAAGCGGCGTCAGGCCGCCTTGCCCGGCATCTCCACCTTGAAGTCGGGGCTGTTCTTCGGGTGGTTCTTGTCCAGGAACACGCTGCGGTCGTTCTTCAGCATGATCACCTCGAAGTAGGGCTTGAACTGCTCGTCGGTGATGCCGAAGGCCTTCTGCATCTTGTCGAACAGCTGTTGCTCCTCGACCTCCGCCTCGCCGTCGGACAGGGCGCTGTCCACCAAGTTCATCAGGACGCACAGGCGCTGGGCCGTGGTCAGGATGGGCGTGGCCTCGGCCAGGAACTGGTCGGGGCTGTGGCTGCGCACATAGCGCAGGGCGCTGTCCAGCAGGGCCTTGTTCTGGGCGCCCACGCCGATGGTGCCGCTGCCGTCACGGGAACCGCCGATCACCGCCAGCAGGTGGCCCACCTCCTCGGCGTCCATCTCCCCGTCCGCGCCCATGCCATAGATCAGCGCGATGGCGAAGGCCTTGTGCGGGGTCATGTCCTCGCCGCGGTCGCTCTTGAACATGCTGAACAGGCCCATCTCTAAACCCCCTGGTTTGTGTTGGTCGGCGGCGGTTGCTTCCCCGCCCTGCCGCCGGAGATGGGGAGGGGGTGCGACAGACACGCCTGCGACGGAAGCGCCCAGAAGGGGTTGAGGGTTTTGCTGCAACGCAGCATGGTTCTGTGCCCCCTGCCGTGGGCCGCCCCGGGAACCGGGCACGGCCGCTTGCGGTTCAAGGGCTCTCCCGCCTGGTTGACCTTGGAGACCGACCATGAACCCGCGCTTCGTTTGGCTCGACGCCCTGATGTCCCTGGCCGAGGGGCGCCTGCTGACCAAGGGCGGGGAGACGGCGCTGGCCTACCACCTGCACGGCGTGCCCAACGTGGTGCACGTCTTCGACGACCTGCTGCGCCACGGCTGGATCGCCCCGGTGGACCCGCATGGCCGCCGCTACGCCTTGACGGCGGAAGGGGCGGAGGCGTTGCGCGAGGGGGCGGAGTGGTATCGCGCCCAGCCCACCTGGGTCCGCCTGCTGCGCCCCAAGCCGGGCCTGGGGCGGGTGGTGGGGGCGATGGCGGCCTGATGCCCGTGGTCCCGGGAATGGCCCCGCACGCCGCGCGCCCAATGGCATGGACATCCCCGGCCCGATGGCCCAGCCTTGCGGGGTGACCCGAGGCTTATGGGAGCGTGCGGATGCTGGCCCTGCTGTTGAACCTGTTATGGCTGTTCCTGTTCGGCTGGGCAGCGGCGCTGGGCTGGCTGCTGGCGGCCGTGGTCATGGTCATCACCATCGTCGGCATCCCCTGGGCCCGGTCGGCCCTGACCATCGCCCTGTTCACCCTGTGGCCCGTGGGCCGCACCGCCGTGGACCGCACCCTGCTGACGGGGCGGGAGGACATCGGCACCGGGCCCCTGGGCACGGTCGGCAACATCATCTGGTTCGTGCTGGCGGGCTGGTGGCTGGCCCTGCTGCACCTGGTGGTCGGCATCGGATTCTGCCTGACCATCATCGGCATCCCCTTCGGCTTCCAGCACTTCAAGTTCGCCGGCCTGTCCCTGGCCCCCATCGGCAAGGAGATCGTGGACAAGGACATCGCGGAGGACCTGCGCCGGCGTGCGTATGGGTGAGGGGTGCTCCCCCGCCGGGCCGGGTCACCAGACAACACGGACGACACGGACGCCGACTGCGTCGGCAACACGGACAAGCACGAACGGGAGACGATCCCAAAGGTGCTTGGCTGAAGCACTGAGGCTGATGACAAGCAAAACCGCCTCCCTTGCGAAAGCAGGGCAGGCAAGAATTGTGCGACGGCCCGAGCCCGACACTACCGGCAGCTAACCTGCGTCCGTGCTTGTCCGTGTCCGACGAAGTCGGGTCCGTGTCCGACGAAGTCGGGTCCGTGTCGTCCGTGTCAAATGGAACCCGCTCAGTCGTTGGGCACTTCCGCCGCCAGCTTCACCGGCCGCCTCGGCCCGCGGCGTTTCTTCCAGCGGTCCAGCAGGGTGTCGAACGGCTTGGTGAGCTGGGCCTGCAGCTCCGGCCGGTTCTCCAGCTTGGCCAGGGCGAAGGCGCCGGCCTCAAGGGTGGAGACGCTTTCCTTGCGCGGCTCTTTCCGCACGTTGCCGTAGGCGGAGCGGAAGTCCGGGTGGATGACCACGCGGCGCAGCTTCAGCAGCCAGGGATTCCGCCACCACAGGGTCTTGGCCTGGGCCCAGGTGCCGTCGATCAGCACGATGCCTTCCAGGTCGGCCAGCACCAGGTCGTTTTCCGGCAGGATGCCGGACTTGCCCATCACGGCGATGCCGCCGCGAGGCACCTTCGCCACGTCTTCCTTGCTGCCCATGTGCAGCACGCCCCAACGGCGGTTGTCCGCCTGGGGCCGGCCCAGCGCCTTGGCCAGGTTGGGCCAGGACAGGCCCACGCGCAGGACGGCACCTTCCACCTGCCCGGTCAGCAGGCGGGCGGTGCCCAGCTCCACGTCCTGTTCCTGGGGGTGCTGGAGCACCAGCAGGCCCCGGCGGACGCGCAGGGGCACCAGCTCGGCACAGAGGCAGAGGTCGGGGGGCTTGCCGCAGGTGGCGCAGGGCGGCGGCGGCTCGGGCGGGGGCGGGAGGAGGGTGTCGTCTGTCATGGCGGGGGCACCATAGCCTAGGGCAAGCGTCTTGGGCAGGGGCGACCGACCTGCGGACAGCCATGCGAAAGGCCGAGCAGCGTTCGGGCACCGTCCCTTGTTTGGGTGATGTGGCTGGACATCTTACCCCCTGCGTCCATTTGACCATCCGATGGCACCCATTGACACCGGGAGGCCCACCATGTCGCGCATGCCCCTTCGTCGGGAACCGGTCCGCCTTGCCCATGCCCGCGCCGATTATGAACGGGCGGCCGCCATCGCCGACCCGCTGAAGCTGGATGCGGGGCTGCGGCGGGGCAAGGTGCAGGCCATGCGCGCCTATGTCCAGGCGCTGCTGGAAGAGGGCTACCGCGACGATGCCCTGTCCCTGGCGCGGGAGATGGTGGCCCTGGCCGGGCTGTATGAGGATGAGGCCTTCTCCCGGCAGTGCGCGGCGGAATGTTGCCACGCCCTGGCCCGGGCCTATGCCGACCTGGGCACGGGCGAGGGGCTGGAGACGGCCCACCAGCTGGTGGAGACCCTGGCCCATTTCGCCCATGCCTTCCCCGGGCACCGGGAACTGCAGGTCCTGCTGGCCGCCGGCGGGCTGTTGCTGCTGGAAGCCTATGCCGACGGGCGTGACCTGCCCGCGACCCAGGCCCTGCATGGGGCCCTGCGTGACCTGGCGGGGTGGTCCGGGGCGGGCGTCGCCGTGCTGCTTCCCCTGGCCGCCGCCACGGCGCGGTTGCTGCGGCTGGAACTGGCGGTGGGCTGCCACGCCCGCGCCCGCACCCTGCTGCGGGAGGCCGCGGCCCTGCTGGAGCGCCACGCACACCTGCCGGAACTGGGCCGCACCCTGGGCGCCAGCCTGGCCGAGGCGGAGCGGGTGCTGGCGGCGGCGTGACGGCCCATGTGGGGCGCCTGGCCACTGCCTGGAAACAGGCCAGGGCCTTAAACCCCATCGATTGCTGGGGCCTGTGTCCCGTTGCGGGAGACGGCCCTTACCCCCAGGCCTTGCCGTCCCAGGCGGCACCGCCCTGGACCAGCCGGGCGGCGTCGGCCGTTTCAAGCGGGCGGGCGAACAGGTAGCCCTGGCCGCGGCCACAGCCCAGGGCGCGCAGGACCTCCAGGTGGCGACCCGTCTCCACCCCCTCCGCCACCACCCCCAGCCCCATGGTGCGGGCGAGTTGGACGATGGTGCGGACCAGCGCCAGCCCCTTGGCCCCGTCATCCAGGTTGGCGACGAAGCTGCGGTCGATCTTGATGCCGTCGATGGGCAGGCGCTGAAGGTAAGCCAGGGACGAATAGCCGGTGCCGAAATCGTCGATGGCCAAGCCCACCCCCAGGTCCCGCAGATTCTGCAACACCTCGATGGCCGTGCCGGCGTGGGTGACCAGGCCGCTTTCCGTCAGTTCCAGCCGCAGCCAGGACGGGTCCGCCCCGGTGAGGGCCAGCACGCCGGACACCCAACGCACCAGGTCCAGCCGGTCGGGGTCGAGCTGGTAGGGCGACAGGTTGACGGAGACGAACAGCGGCTTGCCCTGCCGGCCCCGATTCCAGCGGACCACTTGGCGGCAGGCCTGGAGCAGAATCTGGTTGCCCAGGGGCACGACCAGCCCGGTTTCCTCCGCCACGGGGATGAAGCTGGTGGGCGGGACGGCCCCCTTCTCCGCGTCCGTCCAACGGGCCAGGGCCTCGAACCCCACGAGCTGGCCGTCCTCCAGGTTCACGATGGGCTGGAAGACGGGGCGGACGGCGTCGCCGAAATAGATGCCGTGGCGCAGCCGGTCGTACAGCTCGTACCGCTCGGTCAGCCGGTCGCGCATGGCGGCGTCGAAGGCGCGGGAGCCGCCGCCGCCGGCCTCCGCCTCCGCGGCCGCGATCTCCGCGTCCCGCAGCAGGCCTGCCGCGTCCCCCTGCCCCGCCGCCGCGGGGACCAGGCCCAGGCTGGCGGTGACATAGATCTCCCGCCCGCCCAGGGGGAAGGGCGCCCGCAGCCCCTCGCGCACGGCCTGGACCAGGGTGTCGGCCCCGCCGCCCGGGCCGGGGCTGGCGCGGTCGCCGGACAGCAGCACGGCGAAGGCGCCGGTATCGACGCGGGCCAGCCGGTCGCCGGGCTGCACGCATCCGGCCAGGCGTTGTCCCACCCCCGCCAGGAGCTGGTCGGCCATCGCCTCGCCCAGCGTGCCCTTCAGGGCGCGGAACCGGTCCAGCCCGACCACCAGCACGGCCGTGGGATGGCCCGCCAGCAGGCTCCGTTGCGCCTCTGCCAGCAGGGCAGCGCGGTTGGGCAGGTCCGTGACCGGGTCGAAGTTGGCCAGCCGGAACAGGGCCTGCTCCGCCTTGGCCCGGTACAGGCCGGCATGGCGCTCCGCCAGCAGCCGGTGCAGGGCGTGGGCCGATTCCAGCTCCGCCTCGCTCCAGGGCTGGCCGCCGCGGCGGACCAGGACGACGGAGCCGCCGGCCGAGACCTCGACCCGCAGGGCGGCCAGGGTGCCGTCGCAGCCCTGGCTGACCCCGTCCCGGTCCTGGGGCCGGGCATGGTCCAGCAGGGGCAGCCAGCGGGTGGCCGGGGGCATGAAGCCGTGCCGGTGCAGGCCCCCGTCGATGCTGACCAGCATGCCGTCGGGCTGGAACAGGGCCAGCAACTCCGCCCGCCGGGCGGCCAGCACCCCGGCCAGGTCGTCCGTGCCCCGCAGGTCCGCGGCGATGCGGGCCAGGGCATCGGCGGTTGCGACCCGCCGGGCCGCCTGTTCCCGGTCCTCCAGCGCCGCCACCTGGGCGGCGGCGATCTCCCCCAGGCCCTCGCACAGGGACCGCAGGCTGGGGGCGAGGTGGCGGGGGCGGCCGGACTCGCACCAGACCACCCCCCAGAGCTGGCCGTTGCGCATCAGCGACACGGTCAGCACGCAGCGCATGCCCGGCCCCGCATGGCGGGCCAGGGTGGGCGCAGGCTGGCGCAGGGCCGCGCGGGACAGGTCCGTGGGCCGGCCGGTCAGGGGGTTCACCGGCGGTTCCAGGGCCACCGCCGGGGCGGCCAGGTCGACCACCAGCCGCACGCGGTTCAGCTCCAGCAGGATGCGCGTCACCTCCGGGACCGGCTGCCGGGTGCCGGGGGGCGGGGCGCCATGGCCATCGGCGGCCAGCAGCAGGCTGGACCCGTCCGTGATGCGGGCCACCAAGGTGCGGTCGAAGCCGGTCAGCCGCCGCAGGTCACGGGCCAGGGTCCGGGCCAGGGTCACGATGTCGGGGGCGGCCCGGTAACGGCGGATGGCGGCGCCGAAGCCCGCCAGGAAGTCCTGCGCCTCCGCCCCGTCGTCCGCCGGCTCCACCTCCAGCAACAACCCCGCGGCCGTCCAATGGCCGTGCAGGCACAGGGGCCGGTCGCCGCCGGCGCCGCCCCGGAACGGGACGGGGCCGAAGCCGTCGGCGGGTGCCGACTCGGTAGCGCGTTCCAGGGCCGCGGCCCCGGCTTCCCCCAGCACCTCGGCCAGGGGGCGGCCCAGCAGGGCCTGCAAGGGGCGGCCGGCCAAATCCGGCAGGTTGGCGCCGGCCTGGACCAGGCAGCGCGTTTCCGGATGCAGCAGAAGGACCCAGCCATGGGGCTGCACGGCCGAGGCCTGCTGCACGGCGTCCAGATCCCCGGCAAAGGAAAGATGATCGGGCGCCATCCGCCGTGAACCCGCCTGCTCCGTGCCGTCCCCGCGCCACACCCGACGACCTTGCGGCCACAGATGTTAACAAGCCCTTAGCCTTACCCCGTTCGATCGTGCCCGCCAGTTCCACCTGGGCGCGCAGGGCAGGAGCCATCGGCGCAAAGGTCACAAGGGCGGCAGGTTTCGGGCCGGGGTCGAAATTGCATGGTCGCGCCCATGCGTGGTAACGATAGCCGAAAGATGTCTCTCGACTGGGGTAAGGGTATTGATGCAGACGCCGGCGACCACCGCATGCCTTAGGGCTCCGTCCGGCCGGGGCATCCAGCCCGCCCGCCGGGCCGGGTGAGGCCGGCATGTTCGGCAAGCTGTTCAAGCTGATCGGCGGCAACCCACCCCGGGAGGCGCCCCGCGCGCAATCCACGCCCCCCACCCTGCCCGAACCGACACCCACCGGCGGGGAGCCGGCGGGCACGGCCAAGGTCTTTTCCTCCCGCGCGGTGCGGGACGCGGCCGTGGTCACGGCCACCATCGAGGCCATGCGCCGCTTCGCCGACGGGCAGGAGCCGGGGGACGATCTGGCCTTCCGGCTGGAGGGGCTGTCCGCCGACCAGACCAGCTTCCTGCAACTGAGCGCGGAGCCCACGCTGCTGCAACGCTGCCTGGCACGGGCGGAGACGGCGCGCGGGCCGAAGGCGGCCCCGTTGCGCCGGTTGCTGGCGGATCTGGCCGGGCCGGGCCCGACCCTGGCCATGCCCTATCCCGCGGCCCCCCAGCCCCTGCCCCCGATCCCCGCCGCCCCGCCCCGGGCGGAGGCACCGGCCCCGTCGAAGGCCCCGGTCCTGGTGCCCGGC
>MOEB01000047.1 GCA_001939945.1 Aerophototrophica crusticola
CCGGCGGCGGTCAGCGACCTGCTGCTGAAGGTCTGGGGCCCGGCCAAGGAGCGGGCGGCGGAGGAGAAGGGGCTGCTGGCCGAGATGGCCCGGTCCGAGGGCCAGAACATCGACATCGAGCCCTGGGATTGGCGCTATTACGCCGAGAAGGTCCGCAAGGCCAAGTACGAGCTGGATGAGGCGGAGATCAAGCCGTACTTCCAGCTGGACAAGATGATCGAGGCGGCGTTCTACACCGCCAACCGCCTGTTCGGCGTCACCTTCACGGAGGTGAAGGGCCTGCCCCTCTACCACCCCGACGTCCGGGCGTGGGAGGTGAAGGACAAGGACGGCAAGCACGTCGCCCTGTTCATCGGCGACAACTTCGCCCGGCCCACCAAGCGCAGCGGCGCCTGGATGAGCACGCTCCGCGACCAGGAGAACCTGGACGAATCCATCCGGCCGCTGGTGCTGAACAACAACAACTTCGCCAAGGGCGCGCCGGGCGAGCCGACTCTGCTGTCCTTCGACGACGCCAACACCCTGTTCCACGAGTTCGGGCACGGCCTGCACGGCATGCTGTCCAATGTGAAGTACCCGTACCTGTCGGGCACGTCGGTGCTGCGCGACTTCGTGGAGTTCCCGTCCCAGGTCTATGAGCACTGGCTGGAGCAGCCGGAGATCCTCCAGAAGTTCGCCGTCCACTACAAGACCGGCGAGCCCATCCCCAAGGCACTGCTGGACAAGATCCTGGCGGCCCGCAACTTCAACCAGGGCTTCGCCACGGTGGAATACGTCTCCTCCGCCCTGGTGGACATGGAGTTCCACGCCCTGAAGTCCGCCGAGGGGCTGGACGTCAATGGCTTCGAGGCGGCGTCGCTGAAGAAGATCGGCATGCCGAAGGAGATCGTGATGCGGCACCGCAGCCCGCACTTCTCCCACATCTTCTCCGGCGACGGCTATTCGGCCGGCTATTACAGCTACATGTGGGCGGAGGTGCTGGACGCCGACGGCTTCAACGCCTTCAAGGAGGCTGGGAACATCTTCGACCCCGCTATGGCCAAGAAGCTGTACGACAACGTCTATTCCGCCGGCGGCACCTCCGACCCGATGGAAGCCTACATCCGCTTCCGCGGCCGCGAGCCCAAGGTGGATGCCCTGCTGAAGAACCGCGGCCTGGTGCCGGCGGGGGAACCGCGGGTGAACTGACCCAGCCCATTTGCTGGTGAAGGGAAGGGGCGGGCCGAAAGGTCCGCCCCTTTCTGCTTCCCGATCGGGAAGAATTGGTCTTGCCAAGCCGGAAATGGGCGCGCACCTTACCGATCGGGAAGACCACCGGCATGAGTCAGGGACTCATGCCGGTGGAGGCCGGCGACCGCCGGCCCGCGCCCTCATGGGCGCGTGAGCCAAGCCGCCGGATGGCGGCGCCCGGCGTCTGAGGGGGCCGTTGATCGGCCAGGATCAGTAGCCGCGGCATAAAGCGGAGGGCGCCATGGATGCGGCCGAGTTCGGCAGGTTGGTCCGGCAACACCGGGTGGCCAACCGGCTGACGCAGGAGGAGGTGGCCCTGCTGATCGGCTCCGGGCCGCGCTTCATCGTGGACCTGGAGGCCGGGAAGCCCACGGCGCACTTGGGCAAAGCGCTTGCGGCGGCCGAGGCAGTCGGGCTGCGACTGTTGCCAGAGGCAACCGGGCCGGCGCCGGTTCCCCCGGATGATCCCGGCGGCTACGACCTGCCCAGCACCGGGAACGGCTGATGGTCCCGGTCTTCTACGAAACCTTCCTGGTGGGGGAGATCGCGGCGGAAGCCGGGGGGCCGGTGTTCCGCTATGACCCGCGCTGGCAGCGGACCCGGGGGGCCTTCCCCGTCTCCGTCACCATGCCTTTGGCCGTGGACCGGCATGGGCCGGACAGGCTGGTTCCCTGGCTGGCCAACCTGCTGCCGGAGGGGGACATCCTGCGTACCGTGGGCCGGGCCATGGGCATCGCGGCGGAGGACGTGCTGGGCTTGGTGGGCCGCATCGGCCGGGACACGGCCGGCGCCCTGGCCATCGGCGCGCCCCGGGAGGGGGAGGAGCCCGACTACCTGGGCATCGCCGGCGCCCCCGACCTGGAGCGCATCATCAACGACCTGCCCCGGCGGCCCTTCCTGGTGGGCGAGGACGGGGTGTCCATGAGCTTGGCGGGGGCCCAGCACAAGCTGCCCGTGGCCTTGCAAGGGGACCGGCTCGCCATCCCGGTGGACGGCGCCCCCTCCACCCACATCCTGAAGCCCGACAACCCCAACCTGTTCGGCAGCGTGCAGAACGAGGCCCTGTGCATGGTCCTGGCCCGGCGCGCGGGCCTGGACGTGGCGCCCGTGACCACGGGCCGGGTGGGCGACCGCACCTACCTGCTGGTGCAGCGGTACGACCGGTTCCGCCACGGGGCGGTATGGCGGCGGCAGCACCAGGAGGATTTCTGCCAGGCCCTGGGCCTGCCGCCCGCCGCCAAATACGAGCATGACGGGTCCGGGACCCGGGCCACCGGCTTGCCCGCCCTGGCCGGGCTGCTGCGGCGGGAGGCGCGGCCGGGCGCCCTGTTGCCGTTTCTGGACGCGGTCATCCTGAACGTGCTGCTGGCGAACGTGGATTCCCACGCCAAGAACTACTCCCTGCTGTTCGACCGTGCGGGGGAGCCACCGCGCCTCGCCCCTCTCTATGACCTGATGTGCGCCGCCGCCTGGGAAAACATCACCCAGAACCATGCCCAGTCCATCGGGGGCGAGCGGCGCGGGCGGCAGGTGCGGGCGAAGCATTGGGCCCGGATGGCGACAGCGTGTGGCCTGAACGCCAGGGCCGTGCTCCGCCGGGTGGCGGACCTGGGGCATCGGGTGCAGGAAGGGGTGGATGCCGCCGTCGCCGAGGTCAGGGCCATGCCCGCCGGCGACCATGCCATGCTGCCCGTCTTCGCCGACGCCATCCGGCAGCGCTGCCGGACAGTGGTACTCAACGTCTCACGGGACCCTGGGGCAGGGGAGAACGGGCCGGATGACGAGGGGGAAGCGGGCCTGCCCATGGACCGACTGGCCTGAGCGGCCCGGTCACTTCCCCTCCACCCGCAGCCAGACATACCCGTACCCCTCCAGCTCCAGCCGGTCGGTGCGTTGCAGGCGGCCGTAATCCTTGTCCTCGAACAGGTCCACCAGCCGGGTGCCCTCCTCGCACAGGGGCTCCAGGGACACGGCCTGCTTGTCCGGGCTGAAGTTGTGCAGGGCGGCGACGCTATTGCCGCGCCAGCGGCAGCGGTGGGCCAGGACCTTGTCGTTGCCCAGGTCCAGCAGCTCTGTCGGGCCCCAGCCGAATTCGGGGCATTGGCGGCGCATCCTGGCGGCCCGCTCGAACCAGGTCAGCAGGCTGTCGCGGTCGCGGGCCTGGGCCTCCGCGTTCACCGTCTCGAAACCGTACTCCCCGCCGCTGTTCACCGGGCGGACCAGCTTGTCCTTGCCGACGGGGCTGAAGCCGCCGTTGGGGCCGTCGGACCATTGCATCGGCGTGCGCACGGCCGTGCGCTCTTCCAGCTCCAGGTTCTCGCCCATGCCGATCTCCTCCCCGTACCAGATGACGGGGGTGCCCGACAGGGTGAACATCAGGCTGTAAACCAGCTCCAGCTTGCGCCGGTCATTGCCGAGCATGGGGGCCAGGCGCCGGCGGATGCCGCGGCCATAGGCGCGCATGTGCTCATCCGGGGCGAACAGGCGGAAGCATTCCTCCCGCTCCTCCTCGGACAGGCGGCCCAGGTCCAGCTCGTCATGGTTCCGCACGAAGTTGGCCCATTGGGCCATCTCCGGCATGTCGGGCAGGGACCTGATGGCCTCGGCCAGCGGCTTGGGGTCCTGCCGGGCCAGGGCCAGGAACAGGCGCTGGTTGGTGATGAAGTTGAACATCAGGTGCATGCCGTCGCCGTCGCCGACGTAATCGCCCACCTCCTCCGGCAGCACGTTGGCCTCGGCCAGCAGCACGGCGTCGCCCCGGCGCCATTGCTGAACGGAGCGCATTTCCTGGATGTACTCGAAATGCATCTTACCCTTGTCGGGGCCAACGGGCGTCTCGATCACGAAGGGGGCGGCGTCGATGCGGAAGCCGGACACGCCCAACTGCAGCCAGAACCCCATGATCCGCTCGATCTCCTCGCGGACAGCGGGGTTGTCCATGTTCAGGTCCGCCTCATGGTCGTAGAAGCGGTGGAAATAGTGGGCGCCGGCCTGCTCGTTCCAGGTCCAGGTGGTGTGCTGAACGCCGGGGAAGACCATGCCCTCATGGGCGTCGGCCGGCTTCTCCTCCGACCACAGGTAGAAATCCCGGAAGGGGGAGTCCTTGTCGGCGCAGGCCGCCTTGAACCAGGGGTGCTCGGTGCTGCTGTGGTTCACCACCAGGTCGACGATGACCCGCAGCCCCTTCTCCCGCGCCAGGTGGGTGAACTCCACGAAGTCGCCGAAGGTGCCCAGCCGCGGGTCCACGGCGTAATAGTCGCTGACGTCGTAGCCATTGTCCCGGTTGGGCGTGGCATAGAAGGGCAGCAGCCAGACACAGGTGGCCCCCAGCCCGGCGATGTGGTCCAGCCGCTGGGACAGGCCGCGGAAATCCCCGACCCCGTCCCCGTTGCCGTCCATATAGGTCTCGACGTCCACGCAATAGAGGACGGCGTTCTTGTACCAGAGGTCCAGCATGTCCAGGCATCCCTTGCTTGTCGGGATGCCAACAGGCCACACGCGGAAATGGCACGACCGCTTCGTGAGATTCCAGTACTGCTCTCGGTCTACTGTCCCCCCACCCAGGTTTACCTTGGGCCGTCAGCCCACCACCGCCACGGTCAGCCATTCCGCCACCAGGGCCGGCTTGCCCAGCCCCTCGATCTCCACCGTCACGTCATAGGTGCTGGTGTACTGCTTCGGCGCCTTCTCCTCGAAGCCCTTCAGCACGAAGCGGGCCCGCACCCGGCTGCCGGTGCGCACCGGGGTGACGAAGCGCAGCCGGTTGAAGCCGTAGTTGAAGCCCATGACGCTCCCGGCCACCGGCGGGATCACCTTCGGCCCCAGCCCGCCCAGCAGGGCCAGGGTCAGGAAGCCATGGGCCACGGTGCCGCCCAGCGGGGTCATGGCGGCCCGGGCGGGGTCCACATGGATGAACTGGTGGTCGCCGGTGGCATCGGCGAAGGCGTCCACCAGGCCCTGGGGGATCTCCACCCAGTCGGAAACGCCCAGCTCCGTCCCCACCAGCCCGGCATAGTCCGCGGCGCTCACCGCCGGCTTGGCCATGTAGCCCTGGAACCCGTCCTGCACCGCGACCCTCCCGTTTTCGTTGGTGATGAAGGTTTACCGGGTCACCCGCCCGACGGCAACGGCATCCACCCCCGAAAGCGCAGGCCGGCGGTCGCTTCCCCTTTACCGATTCCTCACCATTTCAGGGCCTGATGCCCACGGCGGCGGTTGCCGCGGGGACTGCTCCTGTTTCCGGACTGCGACACTCACCGCGCGCGTAGCGGTCATGCTCGCCAGCCCCTTGGAATCCGGTGCGCGCCGCGTTAAATAGTCCGCCGCCGGGAGGTCGGGGCGTTTCGCCACCGCCTCCTGGTTTTTTTCATGCGGCCCGCTTTCCGGTATCGGGGTGTGGCCCGCCCCCGATCACCGACCTTGCCACGCCGGGTCAACGATCAAGACACGACGCTGGACGACGGAGCCTAGCTTATGCCCCGCAATACCCCGTTGGCGAACATCCGTAACATCGGCATCATTGCCCACGTCGATGCCGGCAAGACGACGACGACCGAGCGCATCCTGTACTACACGGGGCGCAAGCACACGATCATCGACATCCACGACACCAAGGACCTGAAGTCGTCCACGACGACCGACTACCTGGAGCAGGAACAGAAGCGCGGCATCACCATCCAGTCCGCCGCGGTGTCCTGCTTCTGGAAGGACAAGAAGATCAACCTGATCGACACCCCAGGCCACGTGGACTTCACCATCGAGGTGAACCGTTCGCTCCGGGTGCTCGACGGTGCGGTCGTGGTGTTCGACGGCGTGGCGGGCGTGGAGCCGCAGACCGAGACCAACTGGCGCCTCGCGGACAACTACAAGGTTCCGCGCATGTGCTACGTCAACAAGATGGACCGCTCGGGCGCCAACTTCCGGCGCACCGTGCAGATGGTGAAGGACCGCCTCGGCGCGCGCCCCATCTGCCTGCAGCTGCCCATCGGCTCCGAAGACAACTTCTTCGGCATGGTCGACCTCGTGGAGATGAAGGCCTACGTCTGGTTCTCCGACGAGAAGGACAGCAAGTGGGAGGTCTGGGACGTCAACGCCGACCTGGCCGACAAGCTGAAGATCACCAACGCCTATGACCGCGAGATCCTGAGCCAGGTGGAAACCTACCGGCAGGAGCTGGTGGAAGCCTGCGTCGAGCAGGACGACGAGGCGATGAACCACTACCTGGAGACGCTCGAGGCCCCCGGCGTCGACGTCCTCAAGGAGTGCATCCGCAAGGCCACCCTGTCCGGCGCCTTCGTGCCCGTGCTGTGCGGCTCGTCCTACAAGAACAAGGGCGTGCAGCAGCTGCTGGACGCGGTCATCTGGTACCTGCCGGCCCCGACCGACGTCGAGGCCATCAAGACCGTGGACCCGGACGGCAACCCGAACGGCGAGCGCATCTGCTCCGACGACGAGCCCTTCTCCGGCCTGGCGTTCAAGGTGATCAACGACAAGTACGGCGCGCTGACTTTCGTCCGCGTCTACTCCGGCGTGGTCGCCAAGGGCACCCAGCTGCTGAACACCACCCGCGGCAAGCGTGAGCGCATCGGCCGCATCGTGGAGATGTTCGCCAAGGACACCAACGACCTTGAGGAAGCCCGCGCGGGCGACATCGTGGCGTTCGTCTCCCTGGCCGAGACGGACACCGGCGACACGCTGTGCGACGCCACCGCCCCGGTGGTGCTGGAGCGCATGCGCTTCCCCGAGCCCGTCATCAGCGTGTCCGTGGAGCCGAAGAACCGCGGCGACCAGGACAAGTTCTCCGCCGCCCTGGGCAAGATGGTCCGCGCGGACCCCTCGCTCCGGCTGGAGACCGACAAGGAGACGGGGCAAACCATCCTGCGCGGCATGGGCGAGCTGCACCTGGAGGTGACGCTGGACCGCATGCGCACGGAGTTCGGCGTGGAGGGCATCATGGGCCGGCCGCAGGTGGCCTACCGTGAGACCATCACCCGCCCGGTCACGCACATCTACACCCACAAGAAGCAGACCGGCGGTTCCGGCCAGTTCGCCGAAGTGAAGATCATCTTCGAGCCGAAGGAGCGCGGTGAGGGCTTCGAGTTCGTGGACGAGGTGGTCGGCGGCACCGTGCCGCGCGAGTACATCCCGTCCGTGGACAAGGGCCTGAAGCTCCAGAAGGAAGACGGCGTCATCGCCGGCTACCCGACCGTGGACTTCAAGGCCACCCTGGTGGACGGCAAGTACCACGAGGTGGACTCCAACGCCCTGACCTTTGAGATCGCGGCCAAGGCCTGCTTCCGTGAGGCCATGAAGCTGGCCGGCCCGGTCCTGCTGGAGCCGGTGATGAAGGTCGAGGTGGTGATCCCCGAGGACTACCTGGGCGACGTCATCGGCGACATCAACCGTCGCCGCGGCACCGTCCTGGGCCAGCTGGAGCGCGGCAACAACATCGCCGTGGAGTCCAACGTCCCGCTGTCGGAGATGTTCGGCTACATCGGCCAGCTGCGCGGCATGACCTCGGGCCGTGGTTCGTTCACCATGGAGTTCTCGCACTACGACCCGGTGCCGAAGAACGTGGCGGATGAGATCGTGGCCAAGCAGGGCAAGGCCGCCTGATCTCCAGGCCAGCACTGAGTACGGAAGACGGCCGCCCCTCCCCGGGGCGGCCGTTTTTCTTTGGGGTCCGTAGGTCGGATTAGCGGCCCTGGCCGCGTAATCCGACGGCTCCCCGCCTATGCCTATCCACCCCCTGCCATTGCTTCTGCCGTCGGATTACGGTGCTGGCGCACCTAATCCGACCTACCAAGGAACCCGGATGCCCCCCGACTCCCCCTGGGCCCGCATGGCCCCCGCCTTGTTCGTGCTGCTGTGGAGCACGGGCTTCATCGGGGGCAAGCTGGGGCTGCCCTATGCCGAGCCGCTGACCTTCCTGCTGGTCCGCATGGTGCTGGTGGCCGCCCTGCTGGGGGGCGTTGCCTTGGCCGTCAGGGCGCCCTGGCCGAAAAGCCGGGGGGAGGCGGGCCGCATCGCCCTGGCGGGGCTGCTGGTGCACGGGACCTACCTGGGCGGCGTCTTCACCGCCCTGGAGCATGGGCTGCCCGCGGGCACCGTGGCCCTGGTGGTGGGGCTGCAACCGCTGCTGACCGCCGCGGTGGCCGGGCCGCTGCTGGGGGAGACGGTGACGGGCCGGCAGTGGCTAGGCTTCGGCCTGGGCCTCTGCGGCGTCGCCCTGGTGGTGTGGGAGAAGCTGTCCCTGGGGCCCGGCATGGTGGCCGGCCTGGGGTTGGCCACCCTGGCCCTGGTGGGCATCACGGCCGGCACCCTTTACCAGAAGCGCCATTGCGGCGGCATGGACCTGCGCAGCGGCACCGCCATCCAGTACGCCGCCAGCGCCGTGCTGTTCGGCATCCTGGCGCCGCTGACGGAGGACATGGCCATCGACTGGACGGGGGAGTTCGTCTTCGCCCTGGCCTGGCTGTGCCTGGTGCTGTCGGTGGGCGCCATCTTCCTGCTGTTCGCCCTGATCCGCCGCGGGGCGGCATCCCGCGTCGCCAGCCTGTTCTACCTGACCCCGCCGACGACGGCGATCATGGCCTGGCTGCTGTTCGGGGAGACGCTGGGCGCCTTCGCCCTGGCCGGCATGGCCGTGGTGGCGGTGGCCGTGGCGTTGGTGCTGAGGAAGGGGTAGAGCGTGTTTGCGCTGCCCGCAAACACGCTTCGGCGGCGACTGCCGCCGCGCGGGCCCATGCCCGCGTAAGCCAAGCCGCGGATGCGGCGCCGGCGACTGAGGAACACGAAGGGCTAGACCCGTTTCCAGTCTGCGGTAAACGGGTCTAAGGCCCTTCCTCACACCTTGTACGCGATGCGCAGCCCGCCCCAGTGCCGCCCCTGCACGATGATAGGGGCGGAGACGTCCTTCATCAGGGCGTACTGGCCGTTGCCCATGTCGCGGCGGTAGGCCTGCAGCAGGAAGGGCTTCTGGTTCCGCCCGGCCGCCAGGCCCACCCGGTCGTTGAACATGCGGCGGTTGCGACAGTTGGCGGCGTTCCAGGCCGTGTCGCCGGGCCGCTGCGGCTGGCTGAACTTGCGGTTATGGGTGGGCAGGTAGCCGTTGCGGTCCACGGCGGCGCAGAACACCACCCGGTCCGACAGGGCCAGCACCGGCTCCTGGATCTCCGGCAACAGGGCGTCGGTCAGCTCGGTGAAGCGGGTCAGCACCTGCTGCGGGCTGGTGCCCTCGATGGCGCGGTAATCGCCGTCGAACAGATCATCCAGCCGCGCGCGGCCCTGGGCCAGGGCCCGTTCGAAAGCGGCACCGATGCGGGCGGCGGCCTCCTGGGCGGCGTGGATGAAGGGGCTGTCCACCGTCTCCACGCCCAGGTCGGCAGTCAGGCCGATCAGCTTCTCGCTGGCGCCCAGCAACCCGTTCAGCCGGTCGCGGGCCGAGCCCAGGCTGCCCGCCGACTGGGTCACGCCCGCGGCCAGGTCCATGATCCGCGTCTCCACCGCCTGAATGCGGTCGCCGATGGCGCGGGTGGCCTCGTCGATGCGGTCCTGCTCCGTCCCAACCTGGGCCATGGAGGTGTCCACGGCGCGCATCACCTCGCCGATGCGGTTTGTGTCGCCGCGCACGCTGTCCGCCTTGGCCACGCCGGCGGCGCCCTGGGCGGCCAGGGTCTTCACCTGGGTGGTCAGGTCGCGCAGGGTGGAGTCGATCTCCTGCGTCGCCTCCGCCGTCTTGTTGGCCAGGGCCTTGACCTCCTGTGCCACCACGGCGAAGCCGCGGCCCGCCTGACCGGCCCGCGCCGCCTCGATGGTGGCGTTCAGGGCCAGCAGGTTGGTCTGCTTGGCAATGGCGTTGATGCCGCCGGCGACCTTGCCCACCCGGTCCAGGGCGGCGGTCAGCCCGCCCAACTGGCGCTCGATCCCGGCCACCGTGTCGGCCAAGGCGCGGATGTCGGCCAGGGCCCGTTCCACCTGTTCCCGGCTGCCGGCCACCTCACCCCGCGCCCGGCCCGTCACCTCCCGGGCGGCGGCGGCGGCCGAGGCGACGGCGGCGTTGCCCTTGGTCATCCCGGCCGCATCCCGGCGCAGGGCGTCGAACACGCCGGCCTGGGTGCTGATGCGTCCCGAAACGTCGTCGACATGGCCGGCCACGTCAGCAATGGCGACGCCAAGGCTGCCCACCTCTTCCGCCAGATCAGCAATGGCGGTGGTGCTACGGGACAAGCCCTTAATCGCCGTGTGGGATCCGTCCGCCATCCTCTTGCCTCCCTCCGGAGAAAGCCTTGCGGGCACAAGGTCTTTTCGTACTGGTCACTTTGGAGATTGGTCCGTTCTCTATGGTGCGGACCTGATCAAAGCCAGCATATACGCAATTTCGGGTAAATCCGATTAGACGAAAGGCGAGCCTAAGCCCCAAATGTTTAATAGTTCGTTCGCAGACGGTTGTATGTCCCTGCCGCCGACCGTCCCGGCCCCCCTTCCAAGCCGGCTAGCCATGCCGCCATGCCGCAGCAGGCAAGGGTTCCCGCGGGTGGACAGGGGCCCTTGCCATTGCCATAAACTTCGGCGCGAAACCCTCCCCAGGCCGGTCCCGGCCCCCACGAAGAAAAGCGGTTCACCCCCATGGCGGACACCCAATTCGACCTCGTCGTCATCGGCAGCGGCCCCGGCGGCTATGTGGCGGCCATCCGCGCGGCCCAGCTCGGCATGCGCACGGCCTGCGTCGAGATGCGGAAGACCCTGGGGGGCACCTGCCTGAACATCGGCTGCATCCCGTCCAAGGCCCTGCTGACCGCCAGCGAGAAGTACCAGGAGGCCAAGCACCACCTGGCCGGCTTCGGCGTGAAGGTGTCGGGGGTGGAGCTGGACCTGGGCACGCTGCTGAAGCACAAGGACGGCGTGGTGAACGCCAACGTCACGGGCGTGGAGTTCCTGTTCAAGAAGAACAAGGTCACCCGCTTCACCGGCAAGGGCAGCATCCCCGCCCCGGGCCAGGTGCTGGTGACGAAGGAGGATGGCTCGACGGAGACCATCACCACCAAGAACATCCTGATCGCCACCGGCTCCGACGTCATGCCGCTGCCCGGCGTGGCCATCGACGAGGACAAGGTGGTCAGCTCCACCGGCGCCCTCTCCATGGACGCGGTGCCGGAAAAGTTCGTCGTGATCGGCGGCGGCTATATCGGGCTGGAGATGGGCACCGTCTATGCCCGCCTGGGCGCCCAGGTGACGGTGGTGGAGTACCTAGACCGCATCCTGCCCGGCATGGATGGCGAAGTGTCCAAGCAGATGCAGCGCATCCTGTCCAAGCAGGGCCTGACCTTCAAGCTGGGCACCAAGGTCACCGGCGCCCAGGTGGACGGCGCCACCGTGAAGCTGGCCGTGGAGCCCGCCAAGGGCGGGGCGGCGGAGACGCTGGAGGCCGACCGCGTGCTGGTGGCCATCGGCCGCCGCCCCTATACCGAGGGGCTGGGGCTGGAGCAGGCGGGCGTGGAGCTGGACGACCGCAAGCGCGTCAAGGTCGACCACCATTTCCGTACCAACGTGCCCGGCATCTGGGCAATCGGCGACGTGATCGCCGGCCCCATGCTCGCCCACAAGGCGGAGGAGGAGGGCGTGGTGGCCGCCGAGGTGATGGCGGGCCAGTCCGGCCACATCAACTATGACGCCATCCCGGGCGTGGTCTACACCTGGCCGGAGGTTGCCAGCGTGGGCAAGACGGAGGAGCAGCTGAAGGAGGCGGGCGTTGCCTACAAGGTCGGCAAGTTCCCCTTCACCGCCAATGGCCGCGCCCGCGCCATGCAGGCCACCGAGGGCTTCGTGAAGGTGCTGGCCGACGCCAAGACCGACAAGATCCTGGGCGCCCACATCATCGGCGCCAACGCCGGCGACATGATCGAGGAACTGGGCCTGGCCATGGAGTTCGGCGCCTCGGCCGAGGACGTGGCCCGCACCAGCCACGCCCACCCCACCCTGACCGAGGCCATCAAGGAAGCCTGCCTCGCCGTGGATGGCCGGCCGATCCATATCTGAGCGGCGGCGCCCGGTTCCGTCATGACAGAAGAAACCCCGCGGCATCCCGATGCCGCGGGGTTTCTCGCATGGAAGGCCAGATTCAGGCTTGGCTACCCCGTGCAAGGTCGCGCTTAATCTCGCCAAGTCGATCATAAATGCCGAACATGATGATCATGCCTTCGCAAAGGACGCGCCAGAACAGGACGCCAATCACAGTCCCCACGATGGCAGCGAGCAAATAGCTGATCCCGCCCCCGAAGCTGTAGCGCATGACCCCAAAGGCGGCGAACACTTGCGATATGGCGGCCAGTCCGCCCAGGATGATGCCGATCCAATAAACCAGCTTCACCAAGGATGAGGCAACCATTCGTTCAAATCCAAGAAAATCTTTCAACGTGAAGCCGAACATTCCAAAGCTCCCCTCTTTGCAATCCGGGTGCGATCAATCGACACCGAACGGTTATTCTTACACGAAAGGGGTAAATTGCAAGGGTGGGTCTGCTATGGTCGACACGCAACTAATTGTCTAGCACAGCGGCGCTTCCGCATTTTAATAGTCGCTTCAAAGCCACCGCCGCCACTTGAAATACAGGTACGGCAGCACCGCCGCGCCCAGCATCAGCGCCAGGGCGAAGGGGTAGCCGTAGGGCCAGTTCAGTTCCGGCATCCAGTCGAAGTTCATGCCATAGATGCTGGCCACCAGGGTGGGCGGCATGAAGATCACGGAGACGACGGAGAAGATCTTGATGATCCCGTTCTGCTCCACGTTGATCAGGCCCAGGGTGGCGTCCAGCATGAAGTCCACCTTGGCGGACAGCACGTTGTCATGCTCCGACAAGGACCCCAGGTCGACCCGGAAGGCTTCCAGCCGCGCCAGCGCCTCCGGCGGCAGCTTCAGGTGCGCCTCCCGCCGCTGCGCCACATAGGCGGCCATGCGGCCCAGCCCCAGCAGGCTGGTGCGTACCTTGGACACCACGTCATGGTGCTGTCCGATCCGCTCCAACACGACGCTGAGGTCCGCCCGGGGGGCGGAGGCGGTGGCCAACTGCCGGCGGTTGCCGCGGCGGAAGATGCGGCGGGTCAGGTCGTCCAGATCCTCGCCCACCTTTTCCAGCGTCTCCGCCAGCCGCTCGATCACCGTCTCCAGGATGCCCAGGAAGACGGTCCAGGGATCGCCCGACTCCAGCGGCTCCCGGTTGCAGCCCTGGACGAACAGGGCGAAGGAGCGCAGCTCGCAATATCGCAGCGTTACCAGGCAGCCGCCGCCCTGGCCGTCGGGCCGCAGCAAGAAGGTCACCGGTTCCACCCGCGGGTCCGGCCCGGTGGCGTTGGACACCAGGTCCACGGTCAGCACCAGGGCGCCCTTGTCCACATAAAGGCGGGACGACGCCTCGATGTCCCGCATCTCCGCCTTGGTGGGGATGTCCAGCCCCAGGCATTCCTCCACCTCCCGCTCCTCGGCCTCCGTCGGCGAGTGCAGGTCGACCCAGGCCACATGAGGGCAGCCGTCGGGCTTGTCGGTGGGGACCAGGCAGCCCTGGTCAAGGGTGTAATAGGTGAGCATCGGAAGTCGGCCAGTCCCTAACGCCGCGCCCGCGGATGGGCGTTCTCATAAACGGCCAGGAGCTGTTCCGTGTCCACGTCGGTGTAGCGCTGGGTGGTGCTCAGGCTGGCATGGCCGAGCAGGTCCTGGATGGCGCGCAAATCGGCCCCGCCGCCCAGCAGGTGGGTGGCGAAGCTGTGGCGCAGGGCGTGGGGCGTGGCACTGTCCGGCAGGCCCAGCAGGCCGCGCAGGCTCTGCATCTGCTTGCGCGCGACCGAGTCGCTCAACCGGTCGCCCCGCACGCCCAGGAAGATCGGCCCGCCCGGCCCCGGGTTGAAGGGGCAGGCCGCCAGGTAGGCGCGCAGGGCCTCATGCACCGCCGGCAGCACCGGCACCTGCCGCTGCTTCGACCCCTTGCCCAGCACCCGCACCGTCTCCGCGCCGTCGGGCAGGTCGTTCCGGTTCAGGGCCAGCCCCTCGCTGATGCGCAGGCCGCAGCCATAGAGCAGGGTGAACAGCGCCCGGTCGCGCAGGCCGACCCAGGGCGCGTCGGGCAGGCCGGCCGCCTCCTCCAGCAGGGTGCCCGCGTCGGCCACGGTCAGGGGGCGGGGCAGGGGGCGCTTGGTCCTTGGCCCCTCCACCACGCCGATATAGGGGTTGTGCATGCGGCCCGTGCGGTCCAGCCAACGGAAGAAGTTGCGCACCGCCGCCAGGCCCCGGTTGCGGGTGGCCGCGATGGCCCCGCCTTCCGCCCGCCAGGAAAGCCAAGCGCGGAAATCGGCCACGGACACCTTGGCCAACCGCTCCAGCGATGGCTTCGCCCCCTGGTACTCCGTCAGGAAGACCAGGAACTGGCTGAGGTCGCGGGTATAGGCCACCAGCGTCAGGTCGGAAAACCGCTTCTCACTGGACAGGTACGCCCGCCACGCCCCGACGGCGTCCGCCACGTCCGCCTGGCAGGAAAAGCCGAGGGTAGGGGTCATGTCCGGGTGACTTTCCGGCCAACACCGGTCGCCCGTCGGCCTGTGTCGGGAAAACGGATGAAAACGGATCGAAACGGATTGGAACGGTAAAGAAACGAATGCGGCGAAGCCGCCTGGAATCTCAATCCGCTATCAGAACGAAGCCGCGATGCCAGACCCATCCGTTTTCATCCGTTCTGATCCGTTCAAATCCGTTTTCCCCACACACGGCGCCGCCTTGGCGACGCCTGAAGGCCCCCCCTCACCCCGGCAGGTCCAGCCACCGACGGATGCTCCGTTCCACCACATGGGCCAGGAAGGCCAGCAACTCGGTCGCCTGGCCGGGGTGGAACATGTCCGGTTCCCGGCTGCCGAAGGCCAACAGGCCCACCGGCGCCTCCGGGCCCAAATCCAGCCGCACCAGCGCCTCCGACCGGACCAGGCCGGCGCCCTGGCCATAAATCTCAGGCAGCCCCTGGATGTTGGCCCGCAGGCCCACGTCGCGGCGGCCCAGCAGGCCGTTGACGAAGCCCGGCTCCAGCACCCGCACGCCGGACGGGTTGACGTGGGTGACCTCCCCCGTCACGCCTTCCACGCCCAGGGCTGCCACGTCCAGGTCCAGCAGCACCGCAAGGTCGGTGGTGATGGTCTGCACCAGGTGGGTGAAGCTGGTGGCGTCCAGCAGGAACAGGGCCGCGGCGTGGACCCGGTTCTGGTTGTTCAGGTTGGCGCGGGACGTGGCCACCAGCTCCCGCTGCTGGTCGGCCATGCGGGCCAGCTCCCCCCGCAGGCGCTGCACCATGAAGTACTGCATGTCGGCCACGCCATCCCCGAGGTCCGCCGAGGGCGGGACCAGATAGGGGATGACGTCCGGCCGCTGCACCAGGAAATCCGGGTTGTCCCGCAGGTAGGCCGCCACGTCCTCCGCCGTCAGCGCGTCCTCCGGGGCGGGGGAGGCCAGGATGTTGGCGGGCGGTCCGGGGTCGCGGAACATGCTGTGGCCTTCCTGCTGTGGACGCTCAGGCGGATTTGGTGGGGATCTTCTGGTCCAGGATGTTCTGGCCGGTCTTGGCCCAGTCGGCGACGAACTGCGACAGGCCCTTGTCGGTCAGCGGGTGGTTGAACAGCTGCCGGATGACGGACGGCGGCATGGTCGCCACGTGGGCGCCCATCTTGGCCGACTCCACCACATGGGTGGGGTTCCGGACAGAGGCCACCAGCACCTCGGTGGTGAAGTGCGGGTAGGCGGCATAGATGGTGCAGATCTCCTCGATCAGGGCCAGGCCGTTCTGGCCGATGTCGTCCAGCCGGCCGACGAAGGGGGAGACGAAGGCGGCGCCGGCCTTGGCGGCCAGGATGGCCTGGGCGGCGCTGAAGCACAGGGTCACGTTCACCATTGTGCCCTCGTTCGCCAGGATGCGGCAGGTCTTCAGGCCGGCCGGCGTCAGCGGCACCTTCACCGCCACGTTCGGCGCGATGGTGGCCAGGTACCGGCCCTCCTTCAGCATGGGCTCGAACTCGGTGGAGGCGACCTCCGCGCTCACCGGGCCGGAGACCACGTCGCAGATCTCCGCCACCAGCTCCACGAAGTTGCGGCCCGCCTTGGCCACCAGGGAGGGGTTGGTGGTGACGCCGTCCAGCAGGCCGGTGGCGGCCAGGTCGCGGATCTCGGCGATATCGGCGGTGTCGACGAAGAACTTCATGGCTCGGGTCCTCGGGGCGAAGGGGGATTGGCCGGTGCTTTACTCCCGTCCCCCGCCCCTGTCGAGCGCTGACCTTAGCCGAGCGGGGATGCGGGCGGAAGACGGGTGCCGCAGAAGCCACGCCCCCTGTGGCGCGCGGACGACAGGGGGGTGCCCCGGAAGGGGGTTCCCGGCCTGCCCCGGCATGGCAGCCCCTCCCTGCGGACAGGTTACCCGCGGGGTCGCCGATGGCTAAATGCTGCTGCCACCGAAGCAACAGGATTTCCCATGCCGGGACCGGACTTGTCTCAGGGCCAGACGGCCGATTCTTCCTTGGTGAAGGCCGGGATGGTTCCCTGGCTGATCCCCGTGCTGGGACTGCTGACCATGTTCGGCCCCATGGCCATCGACATGTACCTTCCGGGCCTGCCCGCCATCGGCCGGGACTTCGGCGCCGACCAGGCGACGGTGCAGCTCACCCTGTCCTGGTTCCTGGTGGCCTTCGGCTTCGGCCAGCTCGCCTGGGGTCCCCTGGGCGACCGTTATGGCCGCAAGGCCCCGGCGGCGGCGGGCATCCTGCTGTTCGTGGGCGGAAGCGTGGGCTGCGCCCTGGCGGGCAGCGTGGTCGGGCTGGCCGGCTGGCGCTTCGTGCAGGGGCTGGGGGCGGGGGCGGCCCCGGTGCTGGCCCGCGCCATGGTGCGTGACAGCTTTGACAAGGACCGGGCCGCCAGCACCATGAGCCTGATGATGCTGGTCATGGGCATCGCCCCCATGCTGGCCCCCCTGGCCGGCGGGCAGGTGCTGGCCCACAGCGGCTGGCGGACGATCTTCTGGGTGCTGGCCGGCTTCGGCCTGGTGGCGCTGGCCGGGCTGGCGACCCTGCGGGAGACGCTGCACCCCTCCCGGCGGGTGATGGGCGGCGGCGTGCAGGCTTTGCGCAGCTACCTGGCGCTGGCGCGGGACCGGCGGTTCCTGGGCTATGTGCTGTCCAGCGGCTTCGTCTTCGCCGGCATGTTCGCATACATCGCCGGCACGCCCTATGTGTATATCGAGTATTTCGGCGTGCCGCCGCAGCAATATGGCTTCCTGTTCGGGCTGAACGTGGTCGGCATGATGCTGGTGAACACGGTGAACAGCCGGCTTGTCCTGCGCCTGGGCACCGACCCGTTGATGCGCGCCGGGACGGCGGTGGCGGCCAGCATGGGCTGCGTGCTGCTGGCGGCGGGCGCCAGCGGCGTCGGCGGCCTGTGGGGCATCGTGGTGCCCCTGGTCGGCTACCTGGGCATGACCGGGCTGGTGGGGGCCAACGGCATGGCCGGCGCCCTGGCCAGGGTGCCGGAGCGGGCAGGGGCGGCCTCTGCCCTGGCGGGCACGCTGCAACTGGGGCTGGGGGCGGGCACCGGCTGGCTGGTGGGCCACTTCGCCGACGGCACGCCCGTGCCCATGTGCGCCATCATCGCCGCCTGCGGCCTGCTGGCCCTGTGCATCAACCTGACCCTGGTGCGGCGGGCCTGACCCTTACCCCGCCATCGGCCTCAGCCACAGCCCCGCCAGGGCCCACAGGCCCAGCGCCCCCAGCAGCACGCCGGTGCTCATGTTGATCCAGTGCACGGTCTTGGCCGTGACCCGGTGGCGCAGCAGGCTGATGCCGCCGCACAGGATGGACCACCAGGCCAGCGACCCCAGCAGGATGCCCGCCACCAGGGTGGTGGCGTGCAGGGTGCTGTCCGTGGTGCCGAAGCCCACCACCACGGCGACGATGCCCAGGATGGTCACCGGGTTGGTGAAGGTCAGGGCGAAGCCGCTGGCCGTGGCGGCCACCAGGTTTCCGGGCTCCGGCACGGCGGCCAGGGGCTTGGGGTCGCGCAGGAAGCTGTGGATGGCCACGCCGATCAGGAACACGCCCCCCACCAGCCGCAGGGCGCCGATGTGGCCGGTGATCAGGTCCAGGATGGCGGTCACACCAAAGGCGGCGATGGCGCTGAAGAAGGCGTCGGCCATGGCCGCCCCGATGCCCGTGGCGAAGCCGGCGGCCAGGCCCCGCTCCAGCGTCCGGCGGATGCACAGCAGGCCGATGGGCCCCACCGGCGCGGCGATGACCACGCCCAGGATGATGCCCCGCCACAGCAGTCCCAGCTCTTCCAGCAAGCCCCACCCCACCTTCCCGCACCGGTGCCGCGGCGCGAACCACCCCAACCGCACAGCCCTGACGGAATGGCGGAAATCCTTCGGCGCGGTTAGGATGCGCCGCCATGACCGCACGCCCCACCCCACCGACCGACCTGCTGGACGAGATCGGCCGCAGGCTTCTGGCCGAGCTGCAGCGCGACGCCCGCCGCCCCTTCACCGACCTGGCCAGGCTGGTGGGGCTGACGCCGCCCGCCGTGGCCGAGCGCGTGCGCCGCATGGAGGTCGCGGGCCTGATACAGGGCTACCACGCCCAGGTCAACCGGGCGGCGCTGGGCTGGGGCCTGACCGCCTTCGTCGGCATCCGCGCCTTCCCCGGCCAGGACGCCGCCATCGAGTCCTTCGCCGCGGAGGTGCCTGAGGTGCTGGAGTGCCATGAGGTGACGGGGGAGGACAGCTACCTGCTGAAGCTGGCCGCCGGCGACGTCCGCCACCTGGACCGGATCATCACCGCCCTGGCCCCCTTGGGCTCCACCCGCTCAGTCCTGGTGCTGAGCACGAAGGTGGCGGGGAAGGTTGTAGAGGGAAACCCGGTCCTGTCGTAAGATGCGGCCTCGAAACTTGGGGGCCATGATGGACCGCGAGAGACTGCCAGAAGAAGGCGAGACGGAAGCAGGACGGTATCTCGCCGCTCGGGCCATGATCCAGATCCAGGCCGAGGCCGAAGCATATCTTGCGGCTCGTGCCGCCCGGGTGCCTCGCGGCCGCGCCCTGGAAATCCTGGCCCGGGCCGGTACCCAGGAACCCATTCCCGAAGATCGGTTCGACGGGAATTGACCGCCGCCACCCTTGACCACCCCGCCGTCCGCCGGGCCACGCTGGTGGGGGCGTCGGCCATCCTGATGTGGGCGACGCTGGCGCTGCTGGCGGACCTGGCCGGGCCGGTGCCGCCCTTCCTGCTGGTGGCCCTGTCCTTCGGGGTGGGGGGTGTCACGGGGCTGGCCGTGCTGCTGGCCCGCGGCGGCGCGCCCTTCGCCGCGATGCGCCAGCCGCCCAAGGTCTGGCTGCTGGGGGTGGGTGGGCTGTTCGGCTACCATTTCCTCTATTTCCTGGCGCTCCAGACCGCCCCGGCGGTGGAAGCCAACCTGGTGAACTACCTGTGGCCGCTGCTGATCGTCGTCTTCGCCGGCTTCCTGCCGGGGGAGCGGCTGGGCAAGGCGCAGTTGCTGGGTGCGGCCGCCGGGCTGGCGGGCACGGCGCTGCTGGTCACGGGCGGGCAGGGGCTCCAGGTCCGGGCCGAGTACCTGACCGGCTACCTTGCGGCGTTGGCCTGCGCCATCACCTGGGCCGGCTATTCCGTCCTGTCCCGCCGGGTGGGTCATGTGCCGACGGAGGCGGTGGCTTTCTTCATCCTGGCCACCGCGGCCCTGGCCTTCCTCTGCCACCTGGCGCTGGAGCCGTGGGGGAGCTGGCCGCGGGGCACGGCCTGGCTGGCGATCGTCGCCATGGGGCTGGGGCCCGTGGGGGCCGCCTTTTTCGTCTGGGACCATGGGGTGAAGCGGGGCGACATCCAGACCCTGGGCGCCATCAGCTATGCCACGCCCCTGATGTCCACCGCCCTGCTGCTGCTGGCCGGCCGCGGGGCGTTGAGCTGGACCCTGGCCGCCGCCGCGGCCTTGATCGTCGGCGGGGCGGTGATCGCGGGGCGGGGGTTGGGCAAGCGATAAGCCTAACCCTCTTTCCCCTCGCCCCGCTCCGCCGCCAGGCGGCCGAAGGCGGGTTGGGCGGAGGGGGACAGCAGGCCGGAGCGCTTGCGCGCCTTGGCCTTCCCGGCGTTGGCGTAGATCTGCTTCGACGCCTCGATCATGTTCACGCCGGCGATGGCCTTGAACCAGCGCTCCCCCACCTCCTCGATCGGCCCCGCGCTGGCCAGGAAGAAGCGGGAGCTGGTGGGCGGGATGAACAGGGCGCAGGCCTCCCGCTCCGGCACGAACAGGTTGGCCCGCAGCGTGCGCTTGAGCTGGGACGGGGAGAAGGGGCTGCCATGGCCGAAGGGGGTCCGGTCCGACCGGGCCCAGATGCCGCGCCGGTTGGGCGCCACCACGATCAGCCGCCCGCCGCCGGCCAGCACGCGCCAGACCTCCCGCATCATCGGGCGCAGCTCCTCCGTGCATTCCAGCCCGTGGACCAGCAGCACCCGGTCGATGGACATGTCGGGGAAGGGCAGTTCCGATTCCTCCCCCAGCGCCACCAGCCCCGGCCCTTCCGGCGGCCAGAAGGTGACGCCCTGGCTGGCCGGCATGACCGCCACCACCCGCTCCGCCTCCTCCCGAAAGGGGCGCAGATAGGGCGTCGCGTACCCAAGCCCCAGCACCCGCATGCCCGTGACATCAGGCCAGAGCTGCCGGATGCGCCGCCGGATCAGGCGGCGCACCACCTGTCCCAGGCTGCCCTGGTAGAACTCCCTGAGGTCGAGGACATCGCTGTACATGGCACCCAAGCTAGCATGTTTCCGGCGTGGGCCAAGCCGTGGCTGAGGGGTGGTTCCAGGACCCGGGGTGAAGGCACCCCCTTCACGACCCGGTGAGGGCGCACGGGAGGGGGATGCTTTACGCTCCGGGCCGTTTATGTTGCTGTTGAGGTTCCCCGATGGACGTATGCCCGCGCTGATGACCCTGGCCGCCCCCGCCCCCCTCGCGCTGAAGCCCCTGGACCCCGCCAAGTTCCGCGACGCGGACCGCACCGCCAAGGGGGAACCCCGCGCCAGGGTGGCCCTGAAACGGCTGGAGACGCTGTGGGTCAACACGGGCACCCTGTGCAACATTACCTGCCTGAACTGCTATATCGAATCGAGCCCGAAGAACGACCGTCTCGCCTATATCAGCCGGGCGGAGGTGAAGGCCTACCTGGATGAGATCGCGGCCCAGGGCCTGGGCACGCGGGAGATCGGCCTGACAGGCGGCGAGCCCTTCATGAACCCGGATGTCCTGGGGATCCTCGAGGACTGCCTGTCCGGCGGCTTCCGCACCCTGGTGCTGACCAACGCCATGCGCCCCATGCAGCGCCATGCCAAGGCGTTGCTGGCGTTGAGGGAGCGGTATGGCGACCAGCTCGCGCTGCGCGTCTCCATCGATCATTACGGCCCCGCCGTGCATGAGGCGGAGCGTGGCCCCCGCACCTGGGAACCGCTGATGAAGGGGCTGCGCTGGCTGGGCCAGCACGGCTTCAACCTGGCCGTGGCCGGCCGCAAGCTGTCGGGGGAGGCGGAAGGCGCCATGCGCGCCGGCTATGCCCGCCTGTTCGCCGAGCTGGGCATCCCCCTGGACACCCAGGACCCCAGCCGCCTCGTCCTGTTCCCGGAGATGGATGAGCGGGTGGACGTGCCGGAGGTCAGCACCGGCTGCTGGGCCATCCTGGACAAGCACCCGGACCAGATGATGTGCGCCAGCAGCCGCATGGTGGTGAAGCGCAAGGGGGCGGACGGGCCCGCCGTCGTCGCCTGCACCCTGCTGCCCTATGACCCGCGGTTCGAGCTGGGCGGCACCCTGGCCGACAGCCGGAAGGTCGTGCCCCTGAACCACCCCCACTGCGCCAAGTTCTGCGTGCTGGGCGGGGCGAGCTGTTCGGCGTGACCCCTGTTCCTTCTCCCTGGGGAGAAGGCGGCGTGTAAGCGCCGGATGAGGGGGACGGGTTCTTCGAAACCTCCCCCTCTCCCCACCGGGGAGAGGGTTGGGGTGAGGGGGGCCGGGAGCAGAGCCAGGGTCAGTCCTTACGCCCACCTCCCTCACCCGCCTCGCTGCGCGAGGCACCCTCTCCCCAGGGAGAGGGAACCCTGGCATCACCCCGCCCGCACCCGCGCCACGAAGCCCTCGACCTGGTTCCGCAGCACGCCCGATTCCTCCACCAGTTCGTTGGCGGCGGCCAGCACGTCGCCGGCCATGGTGCCGGTTTCGGCCGCGGCGCGGGTGACGTCGCCGATGGTGCCGCTGACGTCGTTGGTGCCCGCGGCGGCCTGGGCCACGCTCTGGGCGATCTCGCTGGTGGCGGCGCCCTGCTGTTCGACCGCGGCGGCGATGGTGGTCACGATCTCGTTGATCCGGCCGATGGTGCCGCCCACGCCGCGGATGGCCTCGGCGGCGCTGCCGGCGGCGGCTTGCATCTCCCCGATCTGGCCGCCGATCTCCTCCGTGGCCTTGGCGGTCTGGGTGGCCAGGGCCTTGACCTCTTGCGCCACCACGGCGAAGCCGCGCCCCGCCTCGCCGGCCCGGGCCGCCTCGATGGTGGCGTTCAGGGCCAGCAGGTTGGTCTGGCTGGCGATGTCGTTGATCAGGCGGACGATTTCCCCGATCCGGCTGGCGGCCTCCACAAGGCCCGTGACGGTCTGGTTGGATCGGGCGGCCTCGTTCACCGCCTCCGTGGCGATGCGGCTGCTCTCCGCTACCCGGCGGGCGATCTCATGGATGCTGGCTGACAGCTCCTCCGCCGCCGCGGCCACGGTGTTGACGTTCTGGGCCGCCTGCTCGGCAGAGCTGGCCACGGCGGCGGACTGGCGGTTGGTGTGCTCCGCCACCCCGGTCAGCCCCTGGGCCGTGCCACGCATCCGTTCCGCCGCCTGGGCCACGGACCGCACCACCTCGTCCATGCTGGCCTCGAACTCGTCCGCCAGCCGGCGCAGGGCGGCGCGCTTGTCGGCCTCCGCCTGGGCCTTCATGGCCTCCTGCTCCGACCGCATGCGGTCGGCGTCGCGCATGTTCTGCTGGAACACCGCCAGGGCACGGGCGTTGGCGCCGATCTCATCCTTGCGCTCGCCGCCGGTGACGGCCACGTCCAGATTGCCGTCGGCCAGGGCGGTCATGGAGCGCACCAGCCGCTTCAGCGGCCGGGACACGCCCACATGGGTCAGCCACAGGGCCAGCGCCAGGAACAGGGCCGTGCCGGTCAGCCCCACCGTCAGGGTCACCCGCAGGGCGTCGTCATAGAGCGAGGCGGCGGCCGCGTTCTCCTCCGCCGTCCGCTTCTCCAGCTCCCGGGTCAGGCCGGCCAGCTTGTCCAGCCCGTCGGTCATCTTCGGGTCGGCCACATCCACCAGCTCGCGGCCGGCCTCCTGGCCCTTTCCGGCCATGGCCAGCTGGCGGGCCTTCTCGATGATGGCCAGAAGCTCGGTAAAGTCGCCGCGCGCGCTGTCCAGGTCGTTCTTGAACTCAGGGACCAGCTGCTCCACCGTCGCCAGCTGCTTGGTCAGCCCCTCTGCCGTGACGCCGATCTCATCCTTCAGCCCCTCCAGGATGAAACTGTCCGATTCGGCGAGCATCAGGTAGGCGGTGCGGCCGATGGTGGACACGGCCTCGTTGGCGCGCAGGATGGCCTGGGTGGCGGTGACCTCCTCGGCGATCAGTCCCTGATACTCGTCGCCGACGGTCCGCATCTGCGACAGCGCATACAGGGAGGTGCCGACTGTCAGGCCCCCCATCAGCACGAGGGGGATCAGAAGCTTCTGCACGATCGGCAGATTCTTGAACGCCTGCATGTCGCCTCCCCGGTGGACCTTCCACTGGCCCGCACGGTAGCCAGCTATCCTTTATGGTTTCCTACAATGTGGTGGAACTCCCTGCACCGTCGCAAGGGGCGAAGCAAATCGGCGCCACCGAATTATCCGGTGGCGCCGATTCTTGTGCCCGACGGGACACACGCAATAATGGATAGGCCGTAACGTGCATCGGTCAGGTGCGCAAGGAAGCCCCCGTGGCCTTGGCCACCGCCGCCACAACCTTGCCGGCCACGGCCTCGATCTCCGCGTCGGTCAGGGTCTTGTCCACGGGCTGCAGGGTGACCGACAGGGCGACGGACTTCTTGCCCGGCTCCACGCCAGAGCCCTGGTAGACGTCGAAGACGAAGACGTCGGAGATCAAGGCCTTGTCCGCCCCCTTGGCGGCCTTCACCAGCTTGTCCGCCTCGATCCCGGCATCCACCAGGAAGGCGAAATCCCTGTCCACGGGCTGGAAGGGCGACAGGACCAGCAGCGGCTTGGCGGTGCCACCCTTCTTCTTCGGGGCGGGCACGGCCTCCAGGAACACCTCGAACGCCACCACGGGGCCGGCCACGTCCAGCGCCTCCAGGATGCTGGGGTGCACCTCACCGAATCGGGCAAGCACGGTGGGGCCCAGGCGCAGCACGCCCGACCGGCCCGGGTGGTACCAGTCCGGCGCGTCGCGGGTCACCTGCAGGTTGGCCGTCGGCGCGCCTGCCGCCTCCAGCACCGCCACGGCGTCCGCCTTGGCGTCGAACACGTCCACGGCCCGCGTCGGGCCTGCCCAGTTGCGCGACACCGCCGCCCCGGCGCGCACGCCCGCGGCCACCGTGTCCTGGCCCTTGTCCGTGGGGTCGCGGAAGGCGGGGCCCACCTCGAACAATCCCACATCGGGGAAACCGCGCGCGGCGTTGCGGCCCGCGGCACCGATCAGGGTCGCCAGGATGCTGGGCCGCATCACCGCCAAGTCGGTGCTGATGGGGTTCAGCAGCTTCAGGTCCGGGTTCACCTGCCCGAACAGGCCGGCCACCTCATGGGGCACGAAGGACCAGGTCACCGCTTCCAGCAGGCCGCGGGCGGCCAGGGCGCGCTTGGCCAGGGACACCCGGCGCTGGGTGCCGGACAGGGCGGGCTTCGGCGTGGTCACGTCACGGGGCAGGGGGGTGGCGGGGATCTGGTCGAAGCCGTGGACCCGCAGCACCTCCTCCACCAGGTCCGCCTCACCATGGATGTCGGCGCGCCAGGACGGGGGCACGCAGGCAAGTCGCCCGTCGTCCTGCCGGACCTCCACGCCCAGCGCCTCCAGGATGCGCACCTGCTCCGCCTCCGGCACGTCCACGCCGCCAAGGTGGGCAACGCGGGACGGGCGCAGGGGCAGGGTGCGGCGCCACTCGGGCTCGGCGCCGGCGATGAAGGTCTCCCCCGCCTCGCCGCCGCAGAGGTCCAGGATCAGGCGGGTGGCCTGCTCCACCGCCGCCACCACCCCAGCCGGGTCCACCCCGCGCTCGAAGCGGTAGCGGGCGTCGCTGTCGATGGCGAGCGCGCGGCCCGCCTTGGCGATCATCACGGGGTCGAACAGCGCCACTTCCAGCACCACGTCAGTGGTGGCCTCGGTCACGCCCGTCGTCTCCCCGCCCATGACGCCGGCCAGGGAGACCATCCCGCTGTCGTCATAGATGCCCACCAGCCCAGCGGGGCAGGCATATTCCTTGCCGTTCAGGGCCAGGAAGCTGTCGCCCTCCGCCGTCGGCTTCAGCAGCAGGTCGCCCCGCAGCTTGGCAGCGTCGAACACGTGCAGCGGCCGGGCCTGGTCCAGGCTGAACAGGTTGGTGATGTCCACCAGGGCGCTGATGGGGCGAAGCCCCACCGCCAGCAGCCGGTCCTGCAGCCAGCGCGGGCTGGGGCCGTTCTTGACGCCGCGGATCACCCGGGCGGCGAACTGGTAGCAGCCCGGCGTCTCCAGCCGCACCGTCACCGGGGCGGGGAAGCTGCCAGGGACGGGGCTGGTGTCCTGGGGCTTCAACGTGCCCAGCCCGGCGGCGGCCAGGTCGCGGGCGATGCCGCGCACGCCGGCGCAGTCGGCCCGGTCGGGGGTCAGGGCGATCTCGATCACCGGGTCGTTCAGGCCCCGCCACTCGGCGAAGCTGGCGCCCACGGGCGCGTCCTCCGGCAGCTCGATGATGCCGTTATGCTCATCCGACAGCTTCAGCTCGCGCTCGGAGCAGAGCATGCCCCGGCTCTCCACCCCGCGGATGGCGCCGACCTTCAGCACCGACCCGTCCACCGGGATGACGGCACCCGGCAGGGCGAACACGCCCTTGATCCCGGCCCGGGCGTTGGGCGCGCCGCAGACCACCTGCACCAGCTCCCCCGTGCCGGCATCCACCATGCACAGCTTCAGCTTGTCGGCGTTGGGGTGCTTTTCCGCGCTGACCACATGGGCGATGCGGAACGCCGCCAGCTCCCGCCCGCGGTCCTCCACCCCCTCGACCTCCAGGCCCAGGGCGGTGAGCTTGTCCGTGATGGTGTCCAGCGACGCATCCGTGTCCAGGTGCGCCTTGAGCCAGGAGAGGGAGAACTTCATGGGATGTGTCCGTCAGGCGGGAATGTCGGGATCACTCGGCCGCGGCGGGCTTGGTGAATGGGTTGTCCTGGGGGTGGGCGTCAAACCAGATCGCATCGGCGTCGATGTCGACATCCCCCGGCCACCGCAGCGACCGGCCGCGGGGGCCGATGGCCAGGGCCGAGAATATGGCGGGGTCATGCAATGCCGCAAACACGCCCCCCTGGGCGATGGCGGCGGAAAGGTCATAGGCCGTCTCCGACCCATCCTCCCAGGTCAGCGCGATGGTCCGGGTCGACGGGTCGGGCTTGGCCGTGACGATCCTGTTCTTCAGCAAGCCGGGCATCACGATCCTCACAATCGGTCCGGCGCCACGTGGCCGCGGCACTTCAACCAGTTCAGGGCCAGCGCGGCCTGCCGCGGCCGCGCCCAATCCAGGACCCGCCGCATGATACGGCTGGGCACCTCGCCATCAATCAGGCCCAAATCCGCGATGCGCACCAGGGCCTCCGCCTCCCCGTACTCCACATGGAAGTGGGCAGGTTCGTGGTCCCGATAATACATCAGCACCTTAATCCCGTCGAATTCGGCGATGGTCGGCACCGTAACTACCGCCCCAGCCCCTGGGCCAGGTTGGGCATGTCCAGCGGCACGAAGCCGTAATGCTTCAGCCAGCGCAGGTCCGCCTCGAAGAAGGTGCGCAGGTCGGGGATGCCGTACTTCAGCATGGCCATCCGCTCGATCCCCATGCCGAAGGCGAAGCCTTGCCAGCGGCTGGGATCCAGGCCGCAATTCTCCAGCACCTTGGGGTGCACCATGCCGCTGCCGCCGATCTCCAGCCAGTCGCCGAAGTTGCCCAGCTTCAGCTCCCCGCCCTTGCGGGAACAGCCGATGTCGATCTCGGCGCTCGGCTCGGTGAAGGGGAAGAAGCTGGGGCGGAAGCGCACCGGCAGGTCGTCGATCCCGAAGAAGGCGCGGGCGAACTCCAGCAGGGTGCCCTTCAGGTGGCCCATGTGGATGTCCTCCCCGATGACCAGCGCCTCCACCTGGTGGAACATGGGCGTGTGGGTCTGGTCATAGTCGGAGCGGTAGGTGCGCCCCGGCGCGATGATCCGGATCGGCGGCTTCTCCGCCAGCATGGTGCGGATCTGCACCGGGCTGGTGTGGGTGCGCAGCACCCGGTCCGTCCCGTCCGGCGCGGCGGGCAGGTAGAAGGTGTCGTGCATCTGCCGGGCGGGGTGGTTGGCCGGCATGTTCAGGGCGGTGAAGTTGTTGAACTCCCCCTCGATCTCCGGCCCCTCCGCCACGGTGAAGCCCATGGCGGCGAAGATCGCCACGATCTCGTCGATGGTCTGGGTGATGGGGTGGATGCGGCCCTGGGCCTCGGGCCGCGCGGGCAGGGTCACGTCCACCCGCTCCGCCTCCAGCCGCCTCGCCAGCGCCTCCTTGGCCAGCACGCCGCGCCGCGCCTCGATGGCGGCGGCCACCTCGTCCTTCAGGGCGTTCAGCTGCTGGCCCCGTTCCTTCCGTTCCTCCGGCGACAGGGCGCGCATGTCGCCCATCAGCCCGGTGATGCGTCCCTTCTTGCCCAGGGCCGCCACGCGGGCCTCTTCCAGCGCGGGCAGGTCGGAAGCACCGCTCACCAGGGACAGCAGGTCGGACTTCAGGGCGTCGAGGCTCGTCATCACAGCGGGTCCAGCAAAAGGAAGGCCGTAGGTTCTACCCAGCGCGGCGGGCGAAGGCCAGACGATTCCAAGCCCCGCGCCGGGGCGGAGACTGTGCCATCGCCGGCCCGCCGTTGGAATGCGGGGTGCCCGCGAGTCTGCCAGGACGGGACAGCATGGGATGGGGGTGGCTTGAAACACGCCCGCGGGACGCGCATCCTCAAGCGGATCGAGACGGAGGCACCCATGCCCGGCCACCCCGGTGAAAAGCTCATCACCGTGGAAGAGTTCCTGGAGTACGAGGGAGAGCCGGACGTGCGGTATGAGTTGGTCAATGGCCGGATCGTAGCCATGGCCCCACCAACTGCCGGGCATGGTGCCTTGGCCGTGAACTTGGCCAGCCTGCTGAGGGCCAAGCTCAGTCTGCCCTGCCGTCCCTATGCCCAAGCGGGGCTGCGCCTGCCCAACCGGGATGATGCCTTCTATGAGGCGGACATCGCCGTGTCCTGTCGCCCCCATGCCCGCGACGGCAAGTGGATCACGGGCCCGGCCCTGGTGGTCGAAATCCTGTCCCCCACCACCATGGCCCATGACCGGGGGCGCAAGGGCCAGGACTACCGGCTGATCCCCACCGTGCAGGAAATCCTGTTCGTGGACAGCCAGTCCCGGTGGGTCCAGCTCTGGTCCCGACAGGCGGAAGGCTGGTTCGTGCGGGACTACATCGGCGACGCGCTGGTCCCGCTGGAGACGGTGCCCGGCGGCCTCAGCCTGGATGACATCTACGACGGCGTCTGACCCGCCCCAAAAGCAGAAAGGGCGCGACCCGCAGGCCGCGCCCTTCCCGTACTTCCAACGACCTGTCAGCCGGATCAGGCGGCCTTCAGGGCGGCCTGGGCCTGCTGGCACAGGGCGCCGAAGCTCTCCGGCTCGCGGGCGGCGATGTCGGACAGGACCTTGCGGTCCAGCTCGATGCCGGCGCGCTTCAGCCCGTGCACCAGGGTGCTGTACTTCAGGCCGTGCAGGCGGGCACCGGCGTTGATGCGCTGGATCCACAGCTTGCGGAAGTCGCGCTTCTTGTTGCGCCGGTCGCGATAGGCGTAACGAAGGGCCTTCTCGACCTTCTCCAGCGCCACGCGGTAGCACTTGGAGCCGCGGCCGCGGTAGCCCTTGGCCAGCTTCAGGATCTTCTTGTGACGGGCGTGAGTGGTGACGCCCCGCTTGACGCGTGCCATGGGTCAGCTCCTCACTTTACCCGCAGGAAGTTCTCGGCGATCTTCTCGCCGTCGGCCTTGAACATGACGAAGGTGCCGCGCGCGTTGCGCTTCATCTTCTGGGGCCGCTTGCTCATGCCGTGGCGCTTGCCCTGGGCCTGCGCCTTGACCAGCCCGGAAGCGGTGAACTTGAACCGCTTCTTGGAGCCCGAATGGTTCTTCAACTTGGGCATTTTGGGTCCTTCTTCCTAATTGGGCGGTTGGGCATGCCCCGGGCACACCGGCCCGGCCTCGCCGCCCGATAGAGCGGCGGGTTATAGTGGGATGACCGGATGATTGCAAGCGCGGTTTGGCGGCTAGCGTTTCAGCTTGTGCGGCCCTGGGCAGCGGCCGTCACGCCCCGCGGGACTCCAGGAAAGCGATGATGGCCGCCTTGGCCCGGGGAACCACGGACACCGCGACCGGGACGTTCTCGGACGCTTTCTGGTAATGATAGCTCGTGTAGGCATGCCGGAACGCGTGGCGGAAGGCTCGAAGCCGATCAAGGTCGCGGGCAACCGACATGTCGTAGACGGTGGCCGATAGGGGCGGGGGAGGCTCAGGGCCCGGACAAGCTCGGCGTGGTAACGTGCCCCGGACGGCAACCCGCCATCCACCGCAAGCACCAACTGCTCGAGGGCGCGTTCAACGGCACAATAAGCATTGTGCAGCAAGTAGCCGACATAGACTTCCCGCTGCACCCTATGCGCCGAGTCCGACGACGGGTCGTCAAGCCCTTCCGCTTGGGCTGAGGCTTCTGCCACAAGCGCCTCGGCTTGCGCGAAGCTTTCCGCGAGGTCAGGCCAGATCACCGGGAAGCCTGCCATCGCGCTCGATCCTTGCCTTCAGGGACGGGGACAGGAACCTCTCTTCCAGGACGTCGGCCTCAAAGCCGGCCAAGTTCAGGTGGCTCATCACCTCGGCCGCGACGGCGAGGTCCTGCCCAGGTGGGACCCCGTACAAGGCCACGTCAATGTCGGACCGCTCATGCAGGCGTCCGGTGGCAAGCGACCCGAACACCACGAGGTGCCCGCCACGGGCACGGGCCAAGCGCTCCGCGCCCCGTACGGCCTCGATCGCGGTAGCCCGCAGCTCCGCGAGCCGCCGGGCACGCAGCTCCTGGTAGGTCGGGTATTTGCGCTCAGCCATGGCCATGGGCGGACCTCCGCCTGCGCATCCTAGTTTATCCAAGGGATCGGGCCAAGGGCCGTCCCTTCACCCATTCCCGCCGCCACGCTACCCTTGCGGCCAACAACCGGGGAGGGGACCATGGACCTGTTCACCATCGGCTATGAGGGGGCGTCGCAGCCCGCGGTGATCGCCGCGCTGAAGGGTGCGGGGGTGCGCACGCTGGTGGACGTGCGGGACCTGCCCTTGTCCCGCCGCGCCGGCTTCTCCAAGAAACCTTTGTCCGCCAGCCTGGCGGAGGCCGGCATCGCCTATGTCCACCTGAAGGGCCTGGGCACGCCGAAGGAAGGGCGCGTCGCCAACCACAAGGGCGACATGGCCCTGTTCTGGCACATCGTGGAGGACAAGCTGGCCACGCCGGAGGCCGCCCACGATCTGGCCCGGGCCGGCGGCATCGCGGGGGAGGGGCCCGCCTGCCTGCTCTGCTTCGAGGCGAGCCATGAGCACTGCCACAGGAAACGGGTGGCGGAGCTGCTGGCCGGGCAGCATGGTTTCGGCATCCGCCACCTCAGCCCGGACCCCGCCTTTTGACCCCCGACGTTCCCACCCGCCTCACCGCCCTGGACTGGCCCGCCCTGCTGGCGGAGCTGGATGCCCGTGGCGCCGCCCTGACCCCGGCGATACTGACAGCGGAAGAGTGTGCCGCCCTGACCGCCCTGTTCGACCGGGACGCGCTGTTCCGCAGCACGGTGGACATGGCCCGGCATGGCTATGGCGAGGGCCGTTACCGCTACTTTGCCGACCCGCTGCCGCCGCTGGTGGCCGGGTTGCGGGAAGCCGCCTACCGCCACCTCGCCCCCTTGGCCCGGGATTGGGCGCCCAAGGTCGGGATCGGCCACCCCATCCCCGACACGTTGCCTGAGTTCCGGCAAGTCTGCGCCGCCGCCGGCCAGACGCGGCCCACGCCCCTGCTGCTGCGCTATGGGGCGGGCGGGTGGAACGCCCTGCACCAGGACATCTATGGCGGCGTGGTCTTCCCCATCCAGATAGCGATCCTGCTGTCCCGCCCGGGCGAGGATTTCACGGGGGGCGAGTTCCTGTTGACCGAGCAGCGCCCCCGGATGCAGAGCCGGGGGGAGGCCTTCGCCCCCACCCAGGGCCAAGCCATCCTGTTCGCCACCCGCCACCGCCCGGCCCGGGGCGCCCGAGGCACCTACCGCACCAACCTGCGCCACGGGGTGGCGACGGTGCGGTCAGGCACCCGCCACACGCTGGGCATCATCTTCCACGATGCGGAATGAGCCGCAGGCTCATTCCGCAAGGCCGGCGACCGCCGGCCCGCGCC
>MOEB01000048.1 GCA_001939945.1 Aerophototrophica crusticola
CAGCGAACTTCCGCCTCAGACCACTAGCCTGGAGCGCCACGGCCCACCGAGCAGTTTGTTTCCTTCCGCGTCCGCAGCACGCACAGCAGCGGAACGGCCTGGGGGGGCACTAAGGCCTGTGGACATTCACCTGAGAGCCAAGCGGATGGCGGCGAGGTGGATCATGGCAGCGAAGCTGCTGTCGGTCTTGTCGTAGCGGGTGGCGACGCGGCGGAACTGCTTGAGGGAGCAGAAGACGTTCTCCACGAGGTGCCGCCAGCTGTACATGGCGTAGTCGCACGGGATGTCCGTCGCGCGGTCGGCCTTGGGCGGGATCACGGCAGTGATGCCCCTCCCGGCCAGAGCCTCGCGGATCGCGTTGTTGTCGAAGGCCTTGTCGGCGACCAGGGCTCCCGGTTCCACACCGTCCAGCAGCGGCCCCAGGCCCCGGCTGTCGTGGCGCTGGCCGGGCAGGAGCACGAAGCCGGCCAGGTTGCCCAGGGCGTCCACCAGGGCCGCCACCTTGCAGGCCAGGCCGCCGCGCGAGCGCCCGACGGCAGCCGCAGCCCCCCTTTCTGCCCGGTCCCGTGCTGGTGGACCTGGACGATGGTGCCTTCGACAAGGGCGTACTCGAAGTCCGGGTCGCCGGACATCGCCGCGAACACCCGGTCCAGCACCCCGCCCCGCGCCCAGCGGCGGAACCGCTGCCACACGGTGTTCCACAGCCCGAAGCGCTCCGGCAGGTCGCGCCACGGCGGCCCGGTGCGCGCGAGCCACAGCACCGCCTCCAGGAACAGGCGGTTGTCGTCCCCGCTCCGGCCGGGGTCCCCGGGCTTGCCTGGCAGCAGCGCCGACACCCGTCCCCATTGCCCGTCACTCAGCAGGTCGCGGCCCATGCCGGTTCCCCTCCCGCAAAGCACGGGAAACCGACGGGCGCCGCACCTGTCACGTCACGAATGTCCACAGACCCTAGTCCCGCGCCAGCGATACCACAGGGTCGAGGCAGGAGGCGCGGCGGGCCGGCAGGTAGCCGAACAGCACGCCGGTCCCCGCGGCGCAGGCGAAGGCGACCAGGTAAGCCTTGGCCGACAAGACGACCTCATAGTCCGTTATCTGGTAGGTGTTGAGCACGAGGCCGACCCCGTGGGCCAACACTGCCCCGAGCAGGCCTCCGGCAATGGAGAGCAGCACGGCCTCGACCAGGAACTGGCGGGTGATGTCGCCCCGGCGGGCGCCCACCGCGACCCGGATGCCGATCTCCCGCACCCGCTCGGTGACAGAGACCAGCGTCGTGTTCATCACGCCTATGCCGCCGACGAGCAGGGCGATGCTTCCGAGGATGCCGAACGTCAGGCTCAAGGTCCGACCCGCCTCGGCCGCGTTCTGCTTGAACTCGTTCGAGCTGAGGATGTAGAAGTCCTTGACCCGGTGGCGGAAGGTCAGGATGCGGGTGACCTCGGCAGAGGCGACGTCCAGCGGCACGTCGTCGGCGACGCGGACGATGATGGACCGCAACGAGCTGTCGCCCACGATGCGGTACATTACCGTCGTGTAGGGCAGGTAGACCTTGAGCGCGTCGCTGCTGGCCCCGAAGCCGGAGACTGGCCGCTCGACCACCCCGATGACGCGGACCGGCAGGTTGCCGACCAGCAGGATCCCGCCGACCGGGTCCTGGCCAGGGAACAGGACGTCGCGGGTGACCTGGTCGATCACGGCCTCCTGCTCCAGTCGCCGGACGGCATCCGCGGTGAACAGGGATCCGGCGATGAGGGGCAGCCCCCTCACCCGGAAGAACTGGTCCCCCACCCCGCCGACCGCCGACTCCACTGCGATGCTGCCGTGGCGCAGGACGGTGTTGATGTTCACTTCCGGGGTGACGCTGTCCAAGTAGGGATGCCCGGCCAGGGCGTGGGCGTCCGCCTCCACCAGCGTCTTGATGGAGGAGGCCTTGCGGTCCCCGCGGCCATAGCCTGGCAAGATGCTGAGGGAGTTGCCGTCCAGCTGGGAGATGTTCCGCATCACCGCCTCGGTCGCGCCATCGCCCAAGGCCACGGTGACAACCACGGCCGCGATGCCGATGACGACTCCGAGTGTTGTGAGGACGGAGCGGAGCCGTTGGGCCCGCATGGCCGAGAACGCGACCATGAACGCCGAGAAGAAGCGCTCCATGGCCGCGGCCGCCCGCCGCGCCGGGCGCTCCGTCGACACCGTCAAAGCTGGGCTTGGCGTGGGGGCGCCGTCTCCCCGCACCCGGGTGCGGTCGGAGACGATCTCACCGTCCCGCATCTCGATGACCCGGTCGGCATGGGCGGCGACCGCCGGGTCGTGGGTGACGATCACCACCGTGTGCCCATCCTGGTTCAGCCCACCCAAGACCTTCAGCAGCTCCTCGCCCGTGCGGCTGTCCAAGGCGCCCGTCGGCTCGTCGGCCAGGACCAGCTCGCCGCCGTTTGCGAGCGCCCGCGCGATGGCGACGCGCTGCTGCTGGCCACCGGAGAGCTGGTTGGGATAGTCGTGGCACCGGTCGGCCAGCCCGAACCGGCCCAGCAGGGCCCGGGCGCGGTAGCGCCGCGCCGACCGCTGCTGCCCGGCATAGAGGCCCGGAAGCTCCACGTTGCCGAGGGCGGTGAGGTCGGGCAGCAGGTGGTAGCGCTGGAAGATGAAGCCCATGTGCTCCCGCCGCAGAGCCGACAGCGCCTCGGCGTCAAGCCTCGCCACCTCTCGCCCCTTGAAGCGGTAGGTGCCGCGCGTCGGCCGGTCCAGGCAGCCCAGGATGTTCAGCAGCGTGGACTTGCCAGACCCCGACGGGCCGACGATGGCAACCATCTCCCCGGCATGGATGGTCAGGTCGATGCCCTTAAGCCCATCCAGGGGCGCGCCCCCCGACCGGTAGGTTCGGCCAACCCCGCGCAGGTCCAGAAGGGGCGGCGGGGCGGGGGACGGGGTCATCGTGTGCGCCGCCATGGTCAGGCACCCGCGCCTTCACAAGTCGTGGCCGGCGCCCCGGCGGGGCGGGGGCCGACCACGACCCTCTCCCCGGCGGACAGGCCCGAGCGGATTTCAGCCACGGCGTTGTTGTTCACCCCCACTTCCACGCCCCGGCAGGAGATGGACCCGTCGGCCGCCTGCACCTCAACCCACTGGCTGGGCCCCTTGCCCACCAAGGCGGCGGACGGAACTACCGGCACCTGGGCCGCCCTCTCCAGCACGATGGATACCTGGGCGGTCATGGCGATGCGCAGCCGCCCGTCGGTATTGGGAACCTCCAGCAGGCCGTTGTAATAGATCGCCTTGGGGGTGATGGAGCCCAGGCCCGGTCCCGTCCCCTCGTCGGAGATGGATTCCGGTGCCGGCTCGATGGAGCGGACCACCGCCTTGTAGCGACGGTCCGGCTCACCCAGGATGGTGAAGTTGGCCTCCTGGCCAGCCTGCACCTTGGTCACGTCCGCCTCGGAAACCTGCACCTTCACCACCATGGCGTCCAGCCGGGCGAGCTTGACGATGGTCGGCGCCACTTGGTTGGCGTTCACCGTCTGGCCGCGCCGCGTGACGATGGCGACCACGGTGCCATCGATCGGCGCCCGGATTTGGGTATAGCCCAGGTTCACCCGGGCCGTGGTGACGGCCGTCTCCGCCTGGGCGATCTGTGCGTCCAGGGCGGCGACCTCGGCCTCGGTGACCTTCGTCCTCGCCTCCACCTCCTCGAACTTGGCGCGGCTGGTGGCGTTCACCTTCACCATCTCGGCTTGGCGCCGCAACTCCAGCCTGAACTGCTCCAGCTGGGCTTGTCGGGCCGCCCGCTGGGCGCGGGTGTAGTTCAAGTCCTCCTCGGCAAGACGTACCGCATTACGCTGCGGGGCGGAGTCGATCTCCGCGATCAGGTCACCCTTCCTGACCTCCTGGCCGACCTCCACGTCCAGCCGGGTCAGCTGCCCGGAGACCTGGGCTCCCACGTTGACCATGACCGCCGGCCGGATGGTGCCGGCGGCGAGGACCGCGCGCTCCACGTCCCCGACCGTCACCGCCACGGTCGTCACCTGCACGGGCGGCTTCTTCTCCCCCAGCAAGTCCCGCGCGCTGAGGCCCAGGGCCGCGAGGAACGCCACACCACAAAGGGACCAGAGGGCCCACCGCCAAGCCCCCTGCCGGAAAGGCGGCGGTTCCCGGGACATGCCTTCGCCCGCCAACTCAGATGCAACCGCCATGATACCCCGTCACCCGAATGCCTGCGCCGTGCAGGACCTGCCATCCGACCCGGGCGGACCGACTTCCCACCAGCGCCGGGGCCCGCCCGCCCCACGCCGTGCCATCCCGCGCGCGCCTCGACCGGAGAAGTGCGCCCGCGGGGGTCAAGGGCCTCCCTGCGGCCCGGAGCACCCCCCGGACCCCAGCCCGGCCACGGTCCCCACCGCGACACCCGCCAGGGCCAGGGCGCCGCCCCTGCCGTCCACGCCTCCTGGCCCGGCGGGGGATGGCCGCTCGCCGACGCGCCGGACCGACCTCCCGGCCATGGCATAGTGGGCATCGGCGAAGGCCAGCACCTCAGGCCGGTGGGCGACCATGATGACGGTGGCGCCCCTGGCCTTCACGGCCCGGATGATCTCCGCCTCGCCTTCCGCGTCGATGTTGGAGGTGGCCTCGTCCAGGATGATGACCCGCGGGTTCCCTACCAGGGCCCGGGCCAGCAGCACCTTTTGCCTCTGCCCGCCGGACAGGCCGCCTGCCCCTTCACCGACGACGGTGTCGAGCCTCATGGGGAGCGACACGACGAAGTCATGGAGGCAGACTTCCTTCAACGCCGCGTAAATTTCCGTGTCGCCGATGCCCGGCCGGAAGAAGCGGATGTTCTCGCGGATCGATTCCGTGATCAGCCGATCGCTCTGGAAGACGGCGGCAAGGCCGATGGCCGGGCCGGACACCTCCTGCCCATCCACCAGGACCCTCCCCCGGCTGGGGGCGAAGACCCCAGCGGCAAGCTTCAGCAGGGTGGACTTGCCGGTGCCCGACGGCCCGGTGACCACGGTGCAGCTCCCCGGCGCGAAGCTGGCCGAGGCCCCCTCCATCAGGTAGGGATCGAGGGTGCCGTAGCGGAACCAGACGTCCTCCAGCTCCACCCGGCCCAGCGTCACCAGCAGGCGGGAGGGTGGGGCCGCCGGGTCGCCCTGGAACAGCTCGGCCGTCAACCGCCGGTGCGGGTGCAGCGAGCGGTACTGCTGCGCATATTGGAACAGGGTATAGAGGGACTGGGCCAGCAGGTCCTTGTAGACGCCGACAGCCACGAACAGCCCAAGGGAGAAATTGTCCTTGGCCATCAGGTAGGCGGACAGGCAGACAAAGACCAAGTTCTCCAGGCCCCGCATCAGGGAGGTGGAGGAGCCCTTCAGGCTCTGCAGGGTCTTCAAGGCCCGGTCCGCCCGGAAGGCCAGGCGCACCAAGCGGCCGAACCGGGCCCTGGCCGTGCCGATGCCGTCATAACGTGCCACCATGGGCAATTGGCTCAGCACGTCGCCCACGAACAGCCGCTTGCGCTGTTGGGCGTCCAGGTACTCGAAGGTGACATCCACTTGGCGTCGGGTCAGCAGTTGCTCGATGGCGATGGAGAGTGCCAGCCCCACGAGCCCCGGGATCATCAACCAGGGGGAGACGAACAGCAGGGCGGCGATCCCGCCGATGAAGGTGACCGCGAAGGCGCCCACCACGGTCACCGCACGCACGATGACCGCAACTTGGGCGTCAACCGACCCCAGGACGCCTTGCAGGCCGTTGGCGCCCACCTCCTCGAACCAGGAGGTCGGCCGGGACAGCAGGTGGTCGAAGGTCCGGCGGGATACTCGCTCCGTCGCCAGCCGATGCACAGCCAGGTTCGCGAGGTCTGCCATCAAGGAGATGGCGGCGCTGGTGAGGGAGATCAGTAGGAAGGCCAGCGCGGCCCACCCTGCGGTGCCGGACCCGAGGCCGAGTTGCGTGGTGTTGACCGATGTCATGACCAGAAGGGGCAGAGCCAGGGACGCCGCCTGGGACCCGGCGATCAGCGTTCCCGCGGCGACCCCCGTCCTGTTGGCGAATGCCCCGGCGAAGCCCTTCACGACAGGGTCGCTGGAGAAGGCGGGGTCCCGGCCCCTGGGGGCCGAGCTGCGGTCGAACCCGATCACCTCCAGACCCAGGCCGGCCGTGTCACGGGCCAGTCGCTTGCGGGGTACGCGGCGCCAGCCGCCCTCGGGATAATAGGCCTCGAATTCGTCGCCCCGGCGCCCGTGCAGCAGCACATAATGCCCGCGTTTCAGCAGCAGGATCCCGGGCACCGGGAAGTTCGCGGCGGAGGCGGTGTCGAACAGGGTCGCGTTGGTCGCCAGCCCGCAGGCGGCCATGACCTGGCGCAGGCCGCGCAGGGTCAGGCCGCGCGCCGTGGTCCCGCCATGGCGCTTCACGTCGGCCGAGGAGGCCGGCACCCCCCAGCGGGCAAGCAGGGCCGCCACGCACACATAGCCGCAGTCCGCGGCACCGAACGAGATCTCGTTCATCCGCGGCTTGCGCCCGAACAGGCGGCGGGAAACCGGCTGGCCTTCCATGCCCACGCTTCCAACGGGTTGGGTCCTGGCTATTCTTTTCTCCATCGTGTCGCACACGACGCCGGAGTGGAAGCACTTCCCGAGGGATCGGGCGGGCCCTGTGCCCATCCCCCGGAAAGCCATGGCGTCCGCGTCAGGAGTCGATCTGGGTGCCCGAGCAGGCCGTCGTGTTCGAGGACCTGTCACAGTTGCCGGTGTTCGTGCAGGTCCGGTTGGCGGAACCGGAGCAGTCCCCGCTGTTCGTGCAGCCCCCGTTGCCGCCGCCGCCAGCCGAGGGGACCTCCAGCATCTTCTCCAGTTCCACTAAGTCCGCATCGGACAGGATGACCTTGCCGTCGCAGGAAATCCCGATGGCGCAGGCCAGGTTGATGTCGATCATGCCATGATTCCTTTCTTGCTTTGTGGTCCGGTTTTGGTTGCATTCCTGCCGCCGCGGGGGACAGGGCCCCGGGGCAACCCCATCCCGTCGAGCGGGCGGGACAACATCGCCGGCTCGACGATCGGCAGCCTCGCGCGGGCAGCCGCCATGACGTAGCGTGGGCTGTGGGGCTCCGGGCGCCGCGCCATTGTCCCGCCCTGGCGCCTCACGTCGGTCGGGGGCGCAGAACCCCCGGGGGCTACGGGTCCGGCATGTCCGGATAGCCAAATTCCGCGGCGCCGAATGAGATCCCACCCATCCGCGACTAGCGCCTGAACACCCATTCACAGGGAAGCCGCGGCGTTCACGTCAGGAGTCGACCTGGGTACCCGAGCAGGCCGTCGAGTTCGAGGCCCTGTCACAACTGCCGGAGTTCGAGCAGGTCCGGTTGTATGTGCCATCACAATTCGCGCTGTTCGAGCACCTTTCGTTGCCGCCGCCGGCCGAGGTAACCTCCAGCGACATTTCCAATTCCAGCAGGTCCGCGTCGGACAGGATGACCTTGCCGTCACGGGAAATCTCGATGGCGTAACCCAGGTTGAGGTCGCTCATGCCATGGTTCCTTCTCTCACTACATGATCTGGTTGTGGTGCGTTCATGCCGGTGACGGAGCTTCGGGCGATCCCATCCCAACAAGCGGGCAGGACAGCATCGCCGGCTCGAAGGTCGACAGCCCCCGGATCCAGGGCAGGACCTTCTTGTTGTCGATGTCCACGCTGCCGTCCTCGGCGATGTGGCCGATGTCGTTTCTGTCATCCGCGAAGGCGACGGTGCATTTGCCGATCCGCCCGTTCGCCCTGATCAGCAGTGAGTTCGGCTTCGCGGCGTAGCAGATGTACGGCTCGTCCGCGGTGATGTCCCCGGCGCGGCGCCCGCCCGCCGACTCGCCGGCGGCCTTCGCCTTCCGCAGCACCTCGGCCGCGGCATCCTCCGCGTCCGCGGCGGCAGCCGCCGACATGGGCGGGACCAGGGCCGGGAAGGTGCGCGCGACCGCCTCACGGTATACGGCGCGGAGCGTCTGCTCGATCCCCCGTGCCTCACGGAAGGAGACGGGGTCGGCGATGGTCTTGCCGCCTCCCCCGCCCAGGTCGCGGACATGCTCGAAGTCCAGTCGGAAACGGGGGTCGTCACCGAAATGCTCTGCCAGGTGCCGCATGAGGGTCGGCAAGCCCGCGATGTTCTCGCGCCGGATGTGGACCCTGATCAGTATCTCGAAGGCATGGGGCACCGTCCTCATGGCCACCAGGTTCTTCCAGATGCCGGCAAAGGTGCCGCCGCCGTTCGCCTTCTTCCGGACGGCGTCGTGGGCCTCGCCCCATCCGTCGAGGGTGACCTGGAAAAAGTTCAGGTTCAGCAGCACCAACTCCTCGAACAGTGCCCTGTCCAGCAGGAAGGCGTTGGTGGTCATGTCGCCCATCACCTCGAACCCTGCGGTGCGCGACAAATCGTGCGCGAACCGGGAGAGGCGAAGGACGACATCCCTGGCGAGCAGTGGCTCGCCGCCGAACCACTTGAGGCGCAGCCACTTCATCCCGCCTTCGGCACGCCGCGCGACGAACCGCTCAATCGCCGTCTGGGTGGCCGGCGACATGCGGCCGATTGCAAAATCCTCATAGCAATAGGTGCAACGGAAATTACACTTCTCGGTCGGCAGGATGATGAGTTCCTGGACCCGCGGGGAGATCATAGAGGCGATCTGTTGTCGGCTGAAACCCTTTGCCTCAAATTTTTCAATAAACACGGACATGCGTTTTCCTGTTTGTTTAAGGTTCTTTTGATGTTTCTTCCGAAAGAATCCGATAAATTTTTTTGATCATAACTTAAAGAGCAGAATAATAACTTTTTTTATTTTTGAATAGAAAACGTTTTTTCCTCTAAAAAGATCGTGAACCTCTAGAATCATTCGAAATGTAGAAAACATACTCAATTTACATAAATCAGCCAGCTATATCTATACTTCAGTTCGCGTTGCACTGCTAAAAAATAGACGATTGACCCTGGCTCTCCATACCGTAACCGGCTCCTGCTCGCTAAAGGAGATTTTAGCACACCTTTATCCTTTTCTGTCAACATGTGAGTTATAACGGTCTATCCAGAATTTATATATCGTTGGGTTCTGCCTTCGGGATGGCTCTGTTGCAAAGTTGACACTGCTGGCGAATTCCGGGAGCTGAGGGATCACGGGAGTTTTCTGAGGTTGGAGGCGGACCCCCGTCCCGGAAAAGCCGCCGCCATGTCCTTGCGCCCCAGCACCCACAGCGACGTTCCCGAGGATACCGGGATGGTAGCCAAGGCGGCTTTCCCGCGCGGCTGCATGGCAATGCGTCTGCGCGACAGCCTCGGCCCGATCTTCGACGACGCCCGTTTCGCACACCTCTTCCCCCGGCGCGGGCGCCCGGCCGAGGCGCCCTGGCGATTGGCGGTGGGCACCCTGCTCCAGTTCGCCGAGAACCTGTCCGACCGGCAGGCGGCGGACGCCGTCCGGGTCCGGCTGGATTGGAAGTACCTGCTGGCGTTGCCCCTTGCGGACCTGGGCTTCGACAGCACGGTGCTTTGCGAGTTCTGGACCAGGCTCGTGGCGGGACATGCCGAGCACGAGCTCCTGGACGCTGTGCTGGCCGTCGCGGTTGCGCACAAGCTAGTGACGGCCGGCGGCAAGGTGCGCACGGACTCCACGCATGTCCTTGCCGCCATGCGGGTGCGGGTGCGGGTGGACTGCGCCACGGAGGCGCTCCGGCAGGCCTTGGACGCCGTGGCGGCCGCGGAGCCACGATGGCTGCTCGCCCATGCGCTCCCCCACTGGGCGGAGCACTACGCCGGGCACGGCGACTGGGGGCATGTCGCCAGGGCGCGAGCCACCCGCGAGGGCCGTGCCTGCCAACTCGGCACGGACGGCCACCACGTCCTTGCCGCCGTCTGGGCCGGCGGCGCGCCGGACGGGTTGCGCGAACTCGAGGAGGTGGAGGTCATGCGGCGCATCTGGGTCCAGCAGTTCTACCTGGACGGCCAGGGCGGCCCCATCGGCCGGCGCCTTGTCGGTGTTGATGACCTTCGGCTTCTCCCAGTCTTTCAGGCCGTTCAGCGTCTTGCCCAGGAAGCGCTTGGCTGCCGCGGTGTTCCGGGTGGGTGAAAAATAGAAGTCGATGGCGTTGCCCGTGCGTATCGACGGCCCGGTACAGGTAGGCCCACTTCCCGCCGACCTTCACGTAGGTCTCGTCCACCCGCCAGCTGGTCGAGCGTGGGCAGCGCCACTGCCAGCGCAGACGCCTCCCGGTCTCAGGGGCGTACTTCTGGACCCAGCGGTAGATCGTTGAATGGTCAACCGAGACGCCGCGCTCGGCCATCATCTGCTCAAGGTCCCGGTAGCTGATCCCGTACCGGCAAAACCACCGCACCGCCCACAGCACGATCTCGCCCTCGAAATGGCGACCCTTGAAATCCGACACGGCTTGGCTCCCTCCGGTATCAAGCCATTCCGCCCTGACCCTGCCAACTTTGCAACAGAGCCCCCCTGAGCAATCTCGGCCACCGTGGAGTCGCTCTATGCGCCTTTGGCCGCGGCGCTCGTGGCGGTACCCGTGAGACCGCCACCAAGGCTGAAGCTCTGGATACCATTTCCGGTGGCAAAGACAGCTCGGTCGATTACCGGCACGAGGTTGCCCCAGAGCGGTGAATGTATGGTGCCCCCCTACCCTCAAACAGGACGTCCTTGATGAGCCTGTCTCGGTTAGAGGCGGCTGCCTCGTACCCAACTCCGGATCTTGTCGCCACGCCATGAACGAGGATGAGCTGCGTCATTTCCTCCCACCATGGTCAAAGCAATGAACGCGCCGATGTGGTGGCTCCGAATGCGGGTCCAGCACGCCGGTCTAGACAAATCAGGATACGGAGCGCAGCAGGAACTGGTCGGTGACCCTCCCGGCGATGCGCTCACCAACGACCAGTCCCTCCGTGTTTTCAAGGAGGTCGAAGGGCGTGACGCGCACGCGCCTACCGTCGCGGCTCACGCGAAAGCCACGCTTCCGCTGACAGCTTTGTTCGGTGCCCCAAACAAGTCCCAAGGTGTCGCCCCCGCATCAGGCGATCGCTGAAAGACCGGCTTCGTCACGCCGTTCATTGATGCGTACATCTCGAACGCTGGGAACGGCTCGACGAAACTCCCAGGGCCCAATCTGACGGAAATGCCTCCACCTTGCTTTTCGACCGTGACGTTGATGAACCAATCAATAGATGGCGCAGCGGCACCGGCGCACGGGTTGCCAGCGCCCCCCTCGAAGACAAACGAGCATTTTCCTCCCGAAGATATGAAGTTGCTTACCTTTAGATTGTTAGCATCAGGAGTCTTGTTGCACTCGACATCGCCATCTTCGCAGTCCACTTCCACGGTGTTGTCGCAGTGGTGGGCCTGCGAAATCAGAGTCATCGCCGCCGTGTTTATCTCAACCCTTGAACGCGTCCGTGACGAGGCGGTGGGCGAGTTCGAGAAGGTACGCTGATCAGTCAAGAAACAATCGCTGGTTGGCAGGGGCCCTGGAATCATCGTCTTAGCGCCGCCCCCAGGCAGGGGCCTAGTATATCCAGCAATGGATTGCGGGATGAAGCTGCATATCCAAATCTGTAAAGTCATGTTTTTCCCCTTCGGTCGCGGCGAATCGTGGCGCTTTCCCTACCGGTAGCCGTTCACACCCGTCCCTGCGGCTTTGGCCCGTGGGCATCGGCAGCACCAACGGACCGCCCACTACACGATCTCGCCCCCGGAGTGGCGGCCCTGGAAATTCGACACGGCCCGGCCCCCCTTGACCGGGCCAACTCGAGGGATGCGGGCCCACCTTGCAACGAAGCCGGGTATCGTTCACCCGCATGGCCCCACCGTCAAGGCCTGTGGAAATCATCAAGTGTGGCTGGCAGCCGGGTAGCGCCCGAATGGTCGATCTTCTGCAGATAGTACGAGGGCGCCGCCTTCCCGAGGGCCGCCCTCCGGAAAACCGTCCAACGGAAGCAGCCGATCCGCCGCACGAAGCCAGACCGGAGATCAGCTGCGAGGTCGACGAACTCGACGCGGTCAGGCTGCGGCGCCCAGGCCCAGGCCGCCGCACGGCTAACCTTGCGATCGCTGTCCAGCTCCAACAGCAGGTAGCCGGCGGTCGGCGGTGGCACGGTTGGCTGCTCCACGACCCGAAGCTCCGCCACGAGCGCCTCCTTCACGCCCGTGCCGAGGTCCACCCTCAACCGGAGCCGCGAGCCTGCCGGCGGAGCGTAGGGCGTGCCGTCCTCGGCCCTCAGCCGGGAAAGGCTGAGCAGGTGGACCCGGTCCGTCAGGGTGGTGTCCAGCGGGATGCGGTCTGCGCCGGTGTCGAGCCGCAAGGGCCGCTCCCCGCCCGCCCCGTCCAGCACCGATACCAGTAGCGTGGCGGCCCCGAGGGCTGTCGACGAGGGGATGCCGAGAGCGGGGAGGCCGGCCCCGGTGGCTGGCACGGCGTCGACCATCAGGAAAAGCGTGCCGTCAGGGTTGGTCTCCTTGCGGTCGACATGGAGGCCCACGCGCGTGGGCGGCATGCCGGCCCGCTCGACGACCACTTGGGAAAGCAACGGCTCGCTGCCCAGCTCGGCGTCGTAGACCGGGTCGTGGAACGCGATGCACACCGCCTCCAGCGGCAGGGGATAGGTCGTGGCCGGGACATAGTCGAGCGGCAAGTCCATCGTCACCGGCGCGCCGCCCTGGCCCACGGGCAGCGGGGTGACCACCGACTCCACGAGGGCCGCCGACAACCGGACTCGGGGGCGGGCCCCGGCCGGCAGGTCCTGCAGGGCCGATAGGATCACGGGGTTGGGCAGTCCCCGGGGAACCGGCTGCGCCCCCGGCAAGGTTGGGTCACCGAAGACGAGCGTGGCCGAGGTGGACGTGGTTGATCGCGCCCCGTCCCGTGCCGGGGCAATCCTCTCCAGCTTGAACTCCCTTGCCCCGATCACGAGGGTGAGGCGGAGGTTCCCGGCGACGAACTGCTCCAGACAGCTTTCCGGCGTCCCACCGGGCGGCAGGGGCGGGCTGACGTCCAGCCGGAGCGCGACGCTTCCGTCCCACGCGTCGCTGACACGCCCGCCGCGGGGGGCCACGACGCTTGCCCAGACCTGCGCGTCGTCCCCTGCGGCCCCAGCAGGAAGCCGGAATCCGTCCAGCGGTCCACGCATGATGATGACGGGTGCCGTCGGGTCGCCATGGCGGCCATAGGGTAGACGCGGCAGCCATTTGGCGCCGGGGATGCCGGGCGGGGGGGGCACCGGGATCTGCGGCGGCCGCGGGGCCCTCTGCTGGTTGACGGCGGAAGCCCCGGGTAAGGCGGGAACGGACGTCTTCCCGCCATGTGTCCCGGTGAGGGCATGGGCTACGGACACGCGCTCGCCATAGGCGGCCCCAGGCCGGTCGCCGATGGTCGCCCGCCCCAGCCTGGGGGGGACCAGCCAGCGGTGCGACCCGATGACGCCCGGGTCGGGGTTGCCGTCCACCCGGGACAGGGCGCGCCCGACCTCCTCCCGACTAGGCAGCCGCAGCCGCGCAGCCCGGGCCGCGAGACCGTCGGCCGGGGCGCAGGAGACGGGGACCGGCATGCCCTCGTGCATCGGCAGACGCTTCTCGATGATCCAGGGCATGTCTTCCAGGGGGAGGACGGCACCCGCCAGGCTGAACGCGGAGGCGCGGCCGCTCAAGCCGTGGGCCGGCGACACGAAGGGGATGTGCCCACCCTGCGCGGGGGGGTCCGCAAGCCGTGTCCCCGAAGCGTGCGGTTCCGCGGCGCCGGCCCAGGACAACCCGGCGCCGGGGTGGAGCCGGGCGCGGCCGGCCCATGCCCAGGCATCCGGCAAGCCTTCCCCTTGAGGGACGGGCAGCACCCGGAAGGACGGGATGTCCCCCTCCGCGGGCCGGGGCCAGACGCGGACCAGGACGAACTCGGCGTCCTCCAAGACCTGCCGCGCGGAGGCGAGCGCCGCGGGTTGCCACGCTTCCCCCCCGCCGCGCCAGGGTGGGCCGGACCAGGGCGCCGCGGCGATGCCGCCCCGCCCCCCGGCCAGGATGTCGACCGCGATGGGCCCTTCCTCCGCCGCGAGATTGCCGGGCGCCGCCTGGTCCCCGTAGACCGGCACAGCGATGGGGCCCGCCGGGCCGGCCAACAGGCCGCGCGCGTCGCGGGGGCCAGGATGGTAGGCCAGGGGCGTCCCGACCCCGGCGGGCCCCTCCCGCAGCATGGCATCGACCATCAAGGCCGACCGGGGCCAGGGAAACGTCCCCGTCGATGTCGGGACGCCGATATGGTGCTCGACATGGATGGCGCGTGCGCCTTCCGGGGTCGGCACCCCGCCGCGCGGCAGCCCCACCGGGCCCCGCGCCCAGTCGGGGACGCCATCCCCGCCCGGCACGTGCATGGCGATGCCGCGCAGGGGCGTGGCGGCGCCCTTCTCCCAGTTGGCCGCGGCCATGTCCGCCCCGGCCAGGGACATGGTTACCGTGCCCAGGGGCGCCGGCGTCGGCAGGACGCCCAACGCGGCGACGCAAGGGAGGTGGAACGGGAGCCACTCGGGCCTGCCGTCCCTCTCGCGGCTCAGGATGACGGTATGCCCGGCGTCCGCGGCGATGCCACCCGCCGCGGGGGAAGCGGGGGCCTGCGCCACCATCGCATCCGCGAGGCCGGCGAAACCCGAACGGGCAAGCTTGGGGAAGCGGTTGTCGTTGTTCGGGTGGGCATAACGCGGCGCGAAGGTCGTGCGCTCCTCACCGTCCGCGGGGTCGGCAAGCCGTGGGTCGGCCAAGTCGCCGTTCCAGAGCAGGATCCACTGCACCGTGTCCCACACCCTGGCCACCTGCCCCTGTGCGCTGGCCGCCGGCTCCAGCCGATGCCGCGTCCGGGCGGCGAAGCGCCAAGGTTTGGCGGGCGCGATGCCGGGCACGGCCTTTTCCCCGGGCTTGGCTTGGATCAGGGTGATGCAGTCGGGGTCCACCTCGTGGTCCTCCAGCCGGACCATCACCGTGTGGCGGGCCGTTGCGTTCCCGTCGAGGGTCAGGGTGTCGGACGCGGGCGGCAGCGGTGGCGACGGCGCCACCAATGGCCAGGCGATCGTACTGCCGAGCATCAGGCCGCCACGCAACGCCAGGCGATGCGAGGACCAACCTTCCTTTTCTTTGGCCCAGAAGGTATGCCGGGCCGTGAGGGCGGGACGGAGGACGCCGATGGCCACGGCACCCGGTGCCGGGAGGTCCCCTCGGAGCGAGACCGCCAACTCGGCCACGCCGGTCCTTGGTTCCAGCACCGGGAGGTCCTTGCCCGAACCGGGGGAGGCGGTGAACGCCACGGCCAGCTCCAAGGCGGCGAGGGGCTGTGGGTTACCGCGGAAGATGGCGACCTGGGGCCCGTTGGCCTGTTCCCCTGACCAAGACAGGGACGCCGTGAGGGTGCCGGCCCCATGGTCGACCCGGAGCGTCGGGGCCGGCAGGGCGTTGAGGCCGTTCTGCAGCCATGTGACGCTGGAGCCGCCGCGGTCACAGGTGATCTGGAGCAGAGGGCCGCCCGCGGGACCGATGGCGAGCCGCCATGACGCCTCGACCACATGGTTGCCCGGCACCAAGGTAACCTGGACGGACGTCACGGCGAAGCCGGTGCCGGCAATTCTCGATGGGGGTTGTATGGACACCTTTGGGCCGCCAGGGACGGCTTCGAGGGTGGCCGGCAGGGCCCAGCCCGTCCCCAGGTAGCGGAAGCTGAGCGTCCCCGGGAAGCTGGGCGGCGATGGCCCGCCCTTGGCCCAAGCGGGTGCCAGCTCCAGCACCGGGCGGTTCTCCTCCGACAGCCGCCAGGGCTCGGCAGGGTTGGCCGGGGCGACGTGCAGTGGCCAGACCAAGGGCGGGGCACCCTGGGTCAGCTGGTCCCAGGACGGGCTCGGCCCCACCCCGGACGTGCCGGGCCCGCAGGCGGACAGCCGCGAGAGGACAAGGCCGGACCCGGTCCAGTCGAAACCCAGGGCGACGATGTTCCCGGCCGCATCGGCGGCATCGGCGTGCAGGAGGCTGAGCTCGCCCAACACCACCAAGGCCGGGTCGGGGCCGCCAGGGCCCGGCAGGGCGAACCGGGCGAGGCGCCGGGGCCTGAAGCCCAGGCCGAAAAGATTTAACACGCCCTGCCCGGCGGCAGGGTCCGCCGCCAGGTCTTGCAGGCCCCAGCTGAACCCATGGGCCGCGAACCCGTCCCGGGACCATGCCTCCCGCGGGTTCGGCAGGTCGGCGACGGCCAGGGTCCCCGCCTCGGCATCCAACGGCAGGTCGGCGAACCAGAACGTCCAGTCGGATTTCCCGGCGATGTCGATGGCCAGGGGGCTCCCGCTGGTGGCGAGCCGGCGGGCCAAGCCCGGCTCGGCCCGGCGGCTGACCGTCAGCGAACGGGTGGTCACGCCGGTGACGGTGGTGAGCTGAGGCGGGCCATAGGAGATGCCGCACCCGTCCAGCAACGTACCGCCGGGATCCAGAGCCGATGCCACGGCATAACCCTGGACCAGCCTGTCGCTGGGCCTCTCGTCCATGGAAAGGCTTCCGTCCCCCCCCACCCAGCGCGGCTGGCCGGCCAGGATGTCGTCCACGGGAGCCTGCTTGCCCAGCAGCCAGACGGCACCCAGGGCCGTCCCCACCGAAAGGTCGAGCACTGGGCCGGTGGTACCCGCGGGCGGCGTCCCCTCCAGCAGCGGCGTGACAACGGTGAACATTCCGTCGTCGAACCACCCGGCCACGGACCCGTCGACACGGGTCAGCTCGACGCGGCGCGCCTGCTCCCGGACGAAGGCGAACCAGGCGGCGGGATCCAGGGTGGTGGGCGCGCCCTCGCCATCCCCCTCTGGGCTCGGCTCGTCATCCGTCGTCGGCAACCTTGCCAGCGCATGGGCTTCGTCGAGGGCAGGCAAGTCATAGCGCAGCACGGGCCGAAAGGTCACCAGGTTCGCGGCGTCGCGCGGGGGCACGACCCGCAGTTCCACCCCGGGGACCGTCGGCAGGAAAAGTCCGAGCGGACGGGCGGGCGGGCCCTGGCGCACCCCCTTGTCGCGCGGCGTCTCGTCCCGGAACCGCTCCGCTTGGCCGTACCAGTCCTCCGCCAGGGTGACGACACCACTCAGGGACGGCCAGGGTGTCCGCGCGCCTTGGCGGCCGACCGGCGCATCCAGCCGGAAGCCGAACGTGGCCCCCGCCTTTCCGGAAAACCTGTGCGGCAGCAGCTCGGCCACGAGGTTTCCCCCGGGGACGGCCCCGCCGGTCCGGGTCACCTGCGCCTGGGGCAGGAGCGGCAACGGGCACAGGCGGCCCGCCTGTCCCGCCTGCCCGACCGATGACCGGGCGGGCAGCCACGCCAGGGCGTCGAACGGGACCCCACGCCCTTTGAATGCCGCCAGGAGGGGGGGGAGCTTGCCCACGGCCGAGGCGACCTTGGTGGCGTCGAAGGTGACGGCCACCCCGGCAACCTCGACGGCGGCCGTGTAGCCATCCGGGAGGTCGGGGCGGGGCTGGACGGTGAGCGTCAGCAGCGCGCCCGCCCCCGCCAACCCTGCCGTCAGCAGGTCGGCCGGGCCCGGCGACCAATCCGGGTCGTGGCGCAGCGGGACGGGACGGCAGGCCGTGGGGCCATCGGCGACGGGGATCGCCTGCCCCGGCGCGGGCTTGCGGTCCACGTGCCAAAGGAAGCCGTCGAGCCGGAATACCGGGTTGACCAGCCCGATGCCGACGGACCGGATGCGCGTGTCCCCCGGCTGCGACCCGGTGGTCAGCTCCCATGCCGCCGTGGCTGCCGCGGCCTCCGCCACCTCGATGGCCCACGGCAGTTCCCCCGCTTGGTAAGGCCATGTCTTGTCCCCCGCGTCGAGGGCGTCCGCCGCCGTGGGGGCCGGGGCACGGTCAGGCCGCCGGGGACCGAACCGCGCCGCGCCGGACAGGACGGAGGCCCGCGGTGCCACCGGGCCGGGCGGGGCGAGCTCCGCCAGCATCTCGTCGGTCAGGTTGGGCACCGGCCATTGCAGGATGCCCTCGTCCAGGGGCGTGTGGGCCCAGATGACCGGGCGGCCGATCCGCGTGAGCCAACCTTCCCCCTGGGGCTGGCCCGGCGCCGCCGGGGCCAGGCTCGGGGGTTCCAGGCCTTGCGCCCGGCGCAGGCGGGCGGCGAGCGCCGGCACGTCCACCTGCAAGGGCACCCTTGCCTGCGGCGAACCGGCCCCGAGCAGGCTGATGGTCTCGGCCGCCGTGCCCCCGCCTGCCCCCTGCGCCGCGTACTCCAGGCGCGACAAGGGGCTCGCCGGGCCCGTGCCGGACCGGGCCCGGAGCACGAGCGTGCCGTCCCCCTGGCGCCGGATGAGTTCCAGGGCGTCGGCGCGGATGGTGGCCCGGGTGGGTGGCGGCGCCCCCTCCCAGCTCCGGTCCGCCAGTTCCGCCCGGACCGCGCCGCCCCCCAGGAGGGTGACGATCGTCGCCGGCCGGTCGGCGGGGTCCGCCGGCGTCCGCAGGACGAAGCGGCGGTTCTCGATGGTGACGGGCCATGCCATGTCGATCGGCCGCCCCCTGCCGACGAGCAGGCGGGACAAGGCGAGCCGGCGCCCCCCGATCCCGTTCCGATCCGCCGCCTGCAGGTGTGCGGCGATCGTGTCCCACAGCCCCTGCGCCTCTGCCCCCTCCGTCAGGGTGAGTTGCCAGTCGCCCCCGGGGGCGGGCCCCAGCAGCAGGTCCAGCGTGACCGCCTGCCCCGCGACAGGGTGCGGCAGGTCTGCCCGGAACCGGATACCCTGGGGCGTCAGGACGACGGTGGACGATCGCGCGGCCGTGCCGGCGAAGCCGCGGAGCAGCAGGGACAGGCCGGTCGCGGACGCGGTGGCGTCGAGCGGGATCTCCCCTTGGACTAGGCGGAACCCGGGAAGCGGGATCTCCCTCGCATACTCTTCCTGGTCGTCCGTGTCGGGAAAGGGCCCTCCGGGGGCGCTGTCCTGGTTGCGGTCCGGTTCCTTCCCGCCGGGCCGGTTCCTCCAACTCGGGCGCGGCCAGTTGGTCAGCGGCTCCAGCAGGACCCGCCGCCGCCCATCCAGCGTGAACGCGCCATCGGCATCGTCCCGTTGGCCGGTTGCCAGCCTGCACCAGACCTTGGCGTCGTCGCCTGACGCCGTCGTCGTGCCGAGCAGCGCGTCCACCGCCAAGGGCTGGTGCATCCGCTGGAAGGTCGCGGGTTGGCTGTCCGGCGGGAAATGGCGGTGGATCGGGTCCTGCGCCACATGGAGGCTGCGCAGGGGAGGGGACTTCCTCAACGGCCCGTCATTGGCCTTGCCTTCATAGGCAGCCCTCAGCGCCACCTGCCACAGGGGCGTTTTCCCGCTGGACGGCCCGCTGACCAGGACCTGGCCTGAGAAGCTGTATTCGGACATCTCCGCCTCCGTCACGACGGGACAAGGGGAAGCTTGAACTCGCCGCCCTCTCCGGAGCGGCCGTCGCGGCCGACCCGCAGCAGCAGGCGGTCGTGGCCGCCCAGGAACGCCCGGTTCCGCGCCCGGGCCACATCCTCGAGTACCTCATCGACCCGGTCGGGCTCGACGCCGCACGCCAGCAAGGCTTTCCCCAGGGCGGCGAGGGGGCTCCCTGGCCCATCGGCGAACACCCCCTCCATCCTGAGCAGGGCCGGCCGGCGCGAGGCCCCGGACACCCTTCCGAAAGGCGCGCCCCCATAGCTGATCACCTGGCCGGCGGTGCGCATGAAGACGAGCCGGAGATGATTGGCCGTCCCCAACGCCTTGTCCCAGATCCGGTAGGCCTCGCCATAATCCTTTGCCTGAGCGACGTCCCGCGCCAGGGCCAGGGCCGCGGGATCGGCCGTGCCCGGGACCAGCAGCCCCGGACGTTCCAGTTCGCCGACCAGCCAGCGCACGTCTGCCTGCACGTTGGCCCAGATGTCGTCCTCCATCTCCCCCGGGGTCTCGACCACCACCTCCTCCACCACGGCGATCCGGAACGGGGGCGGGAGCGGCTCGGGCGGGGCCTTGTCGGGATCGACCCGATCGCCAAGGCCGAAGGAGACGGGGGCGGGCGTGCCCGGCAAAGTGAAATCCAGCGCCAGGGTTGCCGGGCCCTGCGGCCAGGCTTTGCCGCCGGGGTCCCCTGTCGTGGACAGGCCGGGCTGCGACAGGACGAGGCCGGTCCCGCGCCGGCGGCTGACGAAGGCGGCCGTCCCGGGCCCGTCGAGCACGGGCGACACCTCCGCCAAGATCTGCCGGTTGCCCTCGCCATCCGCCGCCACGACCTCGTACAGCGAGGTCGGGTCCGGCAGGGCGCCCGGGCCGGTCCCCAGCTCCGTCCCGGACCAGAGGTCCGCCACGTCCTCCGGCAAGGCCTCCGCGAGGGCTGTCGGGGACCAGGAGACCCGGAGCGCGATGGTGCCGCCACGGTCGGTGAAGACCGCCCGGGGTGTTCCCACCTTTGGTATGGCGGAGTCGAAGTCCTGCTGGCGCAGGGCGTTGACCTCCAGCGGCCCTTTCCCGCCCAAGCCGGAAACCAGGGCGTAGTGGTCGTAGTAGAAGGGGACGCTCGGGACCTGGTAGAGGGTGGCCCCCTGCCAGAGCCACGGAACGGCGGCGGCGACCTCGGCCAGGGCCTCGTCATACCAACCATGTTCCAGGGCGGGCGGCGGCCCGAGCAATGTCGGCTTCGGTTGGTGGCTGGCGGCGCCCTCCGGGTCCAACCGGACCAGGGTCGAGAAATGGTCGTGGCCGGCCATGGCGTCCAGGCGCGCCGGCCAGTTCCGCCACCGGAACCGTCGGCTGAACCCCACCGCCGTGCCCTCGTAAGACAGGCGCTGGCGCAGGAGGCGCCCGGCCTCCGCCACCGCCTGCTCCTCGGGCTTGGCCAGCACCAGGTGCCACACCGGCCGCGTCGCCCCATTGTCCGGACCCGGGCGAGCCCGGAATACGCGAAGGCCGGCGCCTTCACCGGCTCCAACCGGGGGAAGGCCGCATCGGCCCGGGGCCACGGGCGTGGTTCCCGCGGCTTCTGGTCCGGGATGATGCGGTCATGGGGGTCATAGGCATGGCCGGTCGAGGCCAGCAGGTCGTCATACCGGCCGATGGGCACCACGGCGTAGCTGCGGATGCAGGCCCAGCGGTCCTCGTGGAGGAAGGTGAGGGACAGCCGGCCGGCCCGGTCCGGGGCCAGCGTCCAAGGATTCCTGGCCGTGGGTTCGGCCACGGCGAAGGCGAGCCATTTCCCCTCCGCCGCGCCGGCCGGTAACGCGGCGGTGTCGGGCAGGGCGGTGCCGGGCCAGGTCTTCTCCAGGAAGCGGTGGGCCCACGGGACATAGGACGCAACGAGGCCGTCAGAGGGGACCTCCCCCGCACCCGTCAGCCCGGCCGCCCGCGCCACCAGCCGCCGGAAGGACGAGAACCCCCGCGCCGCGGGGCTTTCCGACCCCGCCGCGTGCGGGGCCAGCAGGCCCGACCAATCCTCGGCGGACAAGTGGCCGAACGGGCCCACGTCAGGCGATGCCGAACCTGGCCTGGGTGGGAAGGCCACGCCGCCGTCGGCCAGGATGCCGGAGACGGCCAATGTCGCCTGGACCGGGGCGGTCGGCGTGCCGGCCGGCGCCGGCGCGAGCCCCACCGTGACGGTGGCTTGGTTCACCAGCGCATCAAGCGCTTTCTTCGCCCCGTCATCGGCCTGGGCGTCCCAGGTCCGCGCATTCAAGCGCAGGGCGGCGACCGCATACCGGACCACCGTACTGCCGTCGGGCCCGGCGTCAGCGCCCCGGCGGGACAGGCTTGCGGCCGGCACGACGAGGCTGCCCGGCGGCACCTCCCCCGTCGTGCCAGCCGGCACGCGCGTCGCGACCCCCGCGCCCAGGGGCAGCACGTCGATGGGCCGCTGGGCGGTATGCGGGAGGCTGAGGGTGACGGACGTGACCTGCGAGGCGGGGATGCCGGCCGGGAGCGTGACCTCGGCGACCAGGGCCGCATAGCCGCAGGCCGCCACCGGCAGGGGCCGGAGGGACAGCTGCAGGAACCCCAGCGACTGGGCGTCGAGGCCGCCCTGCCGCTCCAGCGCCTGTCGGGCCGGGGCGCCGTCATGGCGGTCGGCGGTCTCGACCAGGCTGCCGGGCCGGAGCATCAGCTCGGCCATCAGGTGGCGTCCTAGCCCGCCATAGCGCGGGGCCACCTCGCCGCAGGCGAGCCGAACCCGCCGCAAGAGCTCCGACGGCAGCAGGAAACGGTCCGACGCCGGGTCATAGAGCGAGATAACGGCTGCCAGGCCGAAGGCCTGCAACGCCCCCCAGCCATGCGGGTCGGGACCCGGCCCGACGGCGGCCAGCAACCCCTCAACGGTCGGCGCCGCCGGCTTGGGCGGGGGCTGCAGGGCGACCTCCACCGGCGCTTCCCCGGTGAGGTTCGCCGCGACGGCCAGGATCTCCACCAGCATCGGGTGCAGCAGGGTGTCGAGGCCAAGCGGCACCCCGGGCACCGCCGTCGCCACGCCCCCGATGCCCGGTACCGCCTCGATGTCCAGGGTGATCGACCGCCAGCGGGCCGGCGCCTCCACCAAGGCTCGCCAGGGCGCGGCATCGGGGTCGGGCCACAGCTCCAGTCGGGCAAGGCCAGCCCGGACATCGGCACTGCCAAGGGGCTTCCCATCGTCCCGGGTGCAGATCAGCCTTCCGTCCCCATCCCGGCGCCAAGCAAAGGTATCGGGCGCGGCGACCGGCGCCGCGCGCAACAGGGAGGCTAGGAAATCCTGGGTCCCGGTCGCACCGGCCTCTACCAGTCGGAACGTCAGGCTTTGCGGGCGGCCGCCGGCCATCAGGTCCGACACCATGGTTTCGCGCGGGGTCGGGAAAAGTTGGCGCCGCGGCTCGTGCTCGGGCCAGGCCAGCGCCGACTCCGCCGGCGAGTACCAGGGGCTGCCGGGCGGAAGCGCGGCGCGCCGCTCATCACTGGGATAGCGGGCCTGCCAGGCCTGGAGCTCCGTCGTGTCCGCGGGAAGCTGCCGCGCCGCCTGGGGCGACGCCAGGAGCACCCTGGCCGCGGGACCGCGGCGCCGCCACAGGGACGGGTCGATGTCCTGGCTGCTGGCGATGGTGTCGGCCGCGGTCACCTCGTCCGTGTCGATGGAGTGGACTGCGAACCCGGCGACCAGGGCGCGGTCCAGTTCCCGGGCCGGCGCGGCCAGGGGCCATGACAGGGTGGCCGCCACGCGCGCGGGGCGCTCCGCGATGGGGGACAGGGCCTTGCCGTCCTGGGAGACCAGACCGTCGACGGTCGTGCCCCAGGCCGGGGCCGACATCACCGCGGGCCCGGCGGACACCCGCAGGGGATCGGCGGGCAAGGGCGGGAGGGGCAGCACCAGGGGCCACTCGAAGACGGGCCCCCGCACCGTGGTCCAGCCGTTCCCGGCGCGGTGCCGCAACCGGGTCACCACCTCCACCGGGACCGGCGCCGACGAGGGGCGCTCCCCGCCCCCGACCGCCGCCCCGACCGCGCGCAGGTAGAAGCGGACGGCCACCGGCCCGCGTGGCAGACCCGACCCCTGCGGCGTAGCCATGGGGAACAGCAGCTCCACGAGGCGTCGCGCCGCCTCCATGCCGCTGCCGGCTTGGCCGGGCAGCCGCAGGGCGCCGTCGACCTTGTTCCCGCGGGCCTTGCGCACCCAACTGCCCGCCGCCTCGATCCTGCCGCCGGGACCGGCGGCATCCTCCTCGGTCCGCAGCTCCTCGGGCACGTACTCCAGGGCCGGCAGGTCGAACTCCTCGCGCCACAGCCGCCGGCCGGGGCGGGCGAGGCCGGGGGCGTCCGGTTCCCCGCCCCTGCCGTAGCTGCCGGTCGCCGGCCCATCCAACTCGACCACCAGACGGTAGCCGGTGCGCGACCGGTCGCCATCCCGGACATGCACGAAGGCTTCGGGCGCCTCCTTCCTGGCCACGTCCGCGAGGTAGCCCTGCAGGTCCTGCCCGCTGAGGTCCGCCCAGTCTTTCCCCGCCAAGGACTTGGCCAATTGGGCATCCATCCGTGTCGTGGCCGCCACCGTGCCGAAGTGCTCGAACACGAGGGTCAGGGTCGCCCCGGCCGGGGATCTGACCACCTGGGGCCGCGGGCCCAGGGTCACCGTGAGGGACAGGGGAAGGCCGCGCCGTCCGGCATGGCAGACGGGCACGATGGTGTACGCAACCTGCCGGGCCTGCCCGGCGCGGGCCAGCAGGGCTTCCCGGTCCGCCGCATCCAGGTCCGCGAAGTCGTCCACATACTTGACCGCGGACCGCACCGGGAACACGTCCCACCCGGACCCGTCGGCCCGGGGCTCGGCCCCCAGGGTGGTCGTCGGCTTCACGGTGATGGGCAGGGGCCGGTCGGCGCTCGTCCCGATGACGCGCCTCACCTCGTAGTGGAGAACCTGGTTGTCGGGGTCCAGCCGGTCATCGGCGCCGGCCGGCGCCGGCGGGCCGAGGGACCAGGCGTGGGAAAGGTCCCAGCGGAAGGCCACGCCGGCCTCCGTCACCTCGGCGGCCACACGCTCGAAGTCGGGCGGGTGCAGGTCGAACCGGGTCGACGGGGGGTTGAAGGGCATCACCCGGGTCGTCGCCCCGTCGGGAACTGGCAGGCCCGGCAGATGCTTGGCGAAGTGGACCTGGCCGTCGTCCAGGGCTGCCAGGAAGTCGGCGGCGCCGGTCGCATCGACGTGCACCGTGGTGCCCAGCGCGAGAGCGAACAGCGCCTTGCCCTCGAGCCCCGTGCCCTGGCCACGGGCATGCGGCACGGCATCGACCACCCCGTCCGCCAGGAGGGTCAGCAGGAAGGACCGGGCGTCAAGGACGTCCAGGTCCTGGTCCTGCCGCGCGCGCGACAGCCGGTACGCCTCGAACTCCCGCTGGAAGCGCTGGAGCAGGCGGGCCTCCGACTGTGGGTCGGTGCCCGGCAGCTCCCTCACCGGCCCGAGGGCGAAGGGGGCCGGCTCGGCCAGGTCGGTGACCTTCCAATCCTCGAAGCCCCCGTCCTCGTTCGTGAAGAACTCCATCTCCCCGGTCAGGTGGAACCCATTCGCCAGGAGTTCCCGCACCTGCACCGGCGCACCGAGGCCGATGTCCACGGCCTGCTGCCACGCCGTCTTCAGGCGGATCTCGCCCGGGGTGGTCGAGGGTTCGGGGAGGGGGGGCCCGGGCGGCAGCAAGGGCGTGACATGCTGGGCCAGGGTCGCGGGGACCGTGAGCAGGTAGTCCCAATGGGCCTTGTCCGCCGGGTCGCGGCCCTGGACGGGTGGCGCGGCGAGGAAGTCCGACAGGGGCCCGGCGTCGGCAGGCTGTGCCTCCGAGCCACGGGGGACGAAGCAGACCAGAAGCCCGCCGCCCTCGACCTGGTCGACCAGGACGGCCCAGAAGCGGGCATGGGCGAGGGGCCGGCCCCGCGCCGCGGGCGCGGGTTCGCTGGCCGGCGCCGGGTGCGCCAACTCGGCGATCCGGGCCTCCCGGTCGCGCGCCTCGTCCAGCCGCGTCGGGGCGGCCCCGCCGGGCGCCGGGACCTGGGCGGGGCCCGCGGGCAATGTCTCCGGCACCTCGGGCACCGGCAAGCCCAGCCCGAGGCCCATGAAGTCCTGCACCCGGCGGCGGGCCCGCTCCACCATGCCCGCGTTCAAGGCCACGTCGACCCCGATCCCGACGCGGCGGCCGAAGACCGAGACGGCCACGTAGCAGCGCGCGCGCCCGCCGATCGCCGGCTCGGCGGAAAGGGCCAACTCCAAGGCGACGTCCACCTGCAGCCCGAAGCTGAAGCCCACGGACAGGCTGACCTTGACGAAGCCGACCTTGAAGCGGAGCCAGGCCCGGACGGAGAACTCGATCGCGATGTTCACCGCCGCCATGCAATAGTACAGGGACTGCCGGAAGTCGGCCGCGTCCACATAGCCGATCATCCTGGCCTGCAGCGCCACGTTCGCCGTGGCCGAGACCGACACGCCGAATGACCCGCCGCCCACTTCGGCCGACAGGGTCAGGCTGCCCTTCGCCGCGAAGTTGATGCCGAGAAGCAGCGAGGCCTGGTGGATGCGGAAGATGAACCCGCCGGTGCAGTCCACGGAGAGCGGGCCGAAGGTGTCGCCCCAGCCGAGCTGGTCCGGCCACCCCAGCTCGAAATGGAACAGCCCGGGCTTGACGTACAAGGTGGCGGAGTAGCGTGAGCGCTGGATCGCGCGCTTCAGCGCCGGCGGCAGGAAGGGCTTGTCGGGGATGTAGCCGTTGGGCCGGGACTCGAACCGGCCCAGGAAGGTCTTCTGCGCGGGCGAAAGGTAGACGAAGCCGGCGAACGGGGGGTTCTGGCCGATGGTGTCGCGCTGCTTGTCGAACTCCGCATAGTTGACGGCGATCCAGCCCCGCAGGGTCATCAGGAAGGTGAAGTCGCTCAACAACGTCGCGGCGATGTCGAACAGGAACGGGTTCTCAAGCTCCCGCTCCTCCTTGTCCTTCCAGTTCAGGGGCTGGTCAGGTGACGCCGTGAGCATCGAGACCATGCCGCGCATGGCGAAGGTCAGCCGGGGTCCGCCCCCCTTCTCAATGTCGGGCTGCCAAGCCGCGAACCGTGAAAGGTCGCCCTTGGCCGCCGCCGCCCGCGACAGCCGCTGGATCAGGTCGGGGATGGACGTGGCCCTTTCCGCCTCCTTCACCGCGGCCAGAGTATAGCGGTAGCCGAACCCGAAGCCGATCTCGCGCAGGTAGAAGTTCAGGACCGGTATCTGCAGGCTGACGCGCCGGGCCTCGATGTACAGGAAGAACGCCTTCTTGCGGTCGCCCGTGTCCGGGTCGGCCACCTCCAGGAAACCCATAGACGCGGCAAGGGTCGGCAAGCCCTCGATGGTGAGTGACCCCTCGCCCAGGAAACCATAGGCCTCGATCTCGGGCAGGCGGTCCGGCCGCGCCAGGGACGGCAGCCGGCCATCCACCGCGGCCACCCGGCCCTCGATGCGGATGTCCGCGCTCAGGCCGAGGGCGACCTTCAGCCCCTCGAAGCGCACGCGGGGAAGCAGCGCGCGCACGCCCGTGGCATTGGGATCCGGCCCCGCGACATAGATGGCGTGGACATCGATCTCCGACTGGATGACATCCCCCAGGCCCAGCTTCACCTGGCCGCCCAACACCATGGCCGGTGCGCCGCCGAACGCGGCGCTCTGCGGCTCGAAGCCGACTGACCGCAGCTCGAACTCGAACACGTTGAACACGGTGGCCGTGACCTTCGAGGTCAGGGGCACGACGAACTTGATGTGGCGGGACAGGACACGCGCGTCGCCGGCTAGGGGCGTCCGGTTCAGCTCGATGACCACCTCGGGCAGGAACTTCAGCAGGCCCTCGCGCAGAGCCGGGCTCTGCGGGGTGAAGCGTGCGGAACCGGTCAGCGTGAAGTAAAAATGGTAGCCGTTGTCCCGCACCACGGAGAGGCCGACCTCGCGCAGGGTGAGGGTGAAGTTGGTGGCGTTGCAGACGATCGGGTCGTTGCCCTTGTCGAGGGTCGCCTGGCAGGCCAGCACCTCGATCCCGCCGTCGGGACCCGGGCCGAACTGGATGAGGATCGACGCCTTGGCCTCCCCGACCAGGGCCGGGGGGAGCAGGCCGCTGCCCGCCAGGGAGAACCCCTGCAGTCGGCCGGACCGCACAGACAGGCTCCCGTGCTCGAAGCGGAACGGCGTGCCCAACCCCGCGAGCGGCACGGCCTCCGGCATCACGGCGGCGTCCAGGTCCACCCCGCCCCGGGTCACGGAAAACCGTGTCACCCGGAACCGCAGCCCGTCCCCGTCGGACAGCTGACGGAAGGCGAGCTGGAGGCTGCAGCCGTCCGCCAACCCCAAACTCCCGCCGTCCGCCAGGTCGAGCTTGAAATACTTGTAGGGCGCGGTGGGCTGTTTCCTGGTGTCCACCAGGAGGGTCGCCTCAAGGCCCAGGTAGGTGCCGAGGGATTTCGTGGTCTCGGTGCCCGTCATGTGGACCGGGCCCGCGCCGATGCGGAATGCCAGGCTGTCCAGCGACAGGGCTAAGTCCAGCCGCCCCGTCGCCCTCACCTCCCCGAAGGCCACGTTGACGGAGGCGCTGGCCGCCAGGAGCTTCGCGGTAGCGTCGACCCTGGGGTTCTCGACGTCGCTCAGCCAGACCTTCTGCTTCAGCGCTTGGAACGGGCCCCGGCCGGGGTCTGTCCCCGGCGCCTCGTCCCCGCCGGCCAGGAAGGGGAGCAGGGATTCCTTGTGCACGGACAGGTCCACGCCCACGGTGGCGTTGCCCGTGGGTTGCCGGGGCTGGCCGCTGCCCAAGGTGCCAATGTCGATCTGGTCGATCGGCGTCGTGATGCCGCCCAGACGCCAACCGGGGACGCCGGGGCCGGGCAGGACGGGGGAATCCTGCGTGGAAAGCCCCTTGAAGAACACTTCCCGCCGCCCGTCGAACCCGGCCAGCACGAGGCCGGTGCCCTGGCGCAGGGCAACCTCGACCGTCAGGGCTGGTTTAGGGGGTGCCGACCCGTCAGCCGGCCCGGCGATGTTCTCGGGCGGCGACTCCCCGTCTTTCCGCCACGGGTCGAACTCCAGCCTCATCTGCGGGACGGCGGTCCCGGACGCGGCCAGGGCCAGGTAGGCGGCCGCCGACCCGCCATCCGGGGGCGCCAGGTCTACGAGCAGGCCTGCCACGTAGCCTCCCGGCACCGACAGGCGCAGGAGGCCGGCATCCAGTTCCAGCGGCGGCGACCCGACGTCGTCACGCCCCGTGACGAAGACCTGCCGGACCCGGGTGGTGCCCGGCTCGAAGATCACCTGCACGGCGATGGCCCGCCCCACCGCCGCTCCGGCATCGGCCAGGGCCTCCAGCAGGCGGCGGAGCAAGGCCCCGACGAGTTGGGCGAGCCCGGCGAGCCCGCGCCCGACCACCCGGCCGACGCCGGCCACCGGCTGCGCCAGGGCGGCGGCGATGCGGCCCAGGACGGACAGGAGCCGGCCCGCCGCCAGGCTGGCGCCGGGCACGTCGAAACCGGGTAGGCGAACCGATATCCATCGGCCCGGCTTGATCTCGATCCAATCCTCGGGGATGATGATCCGGGACGGCTCGACTACCGTGACCTGCCTCACCGCGACCCCGTCGCCACGGACGTCGAGGGTGCAGGAGACCGACAGCCGGGCTTCGGGGTCGAGGGGCGCCCAGACCGACAAGCGCTCGATGCTGACGGACGCCGTGACCCCCAATGACCCGCCGGCCGTCGTTGCCAGGCTCAGTGACAGCAGGCGGGCATCTTCCACCGCAAGAGCGAGCGGACCCAGGGGGATTTCCATCCTGTCGAGGAAGGTTCCGCCACCGTTGTAGGGCGTCGCCTTCAGCCGCAGGTCAACCCCGGAAGCGGTCCCGATCCCTGCGCTTTGCACATCGATGGTGGAGAGGCCGGTCCCGCCGCTGTCGCGAACCTCCAGCACGGCATTCGCCACGGTGATCGACAGGTTGCCCGTGGCCGCGTTGAATTGGACCTGCACGGTACCCGGGGTGACCACCGCCACCTGGACCGGCAATGACGGCAAGGATGGCAACCGGACCGACAGGCCGGAAACGCCAAGCTTCTGCCAATCGAAATCCGGCCAGGAGAAGCCGCCAAGGTCGATGCCCCATTCCGGCAAGGCGAAGTCCAGGCGCGGGACGGTGACCTCGCGGTCGATGACGACAACCACGCGCAGGGTTGCAGCGGCTGTCACGGCACCTGTGCTGACCTGCACCGAGCCCGACAAGGCCAAACGCGCCACAAGGGTGGGCGCGCCGTCATGACCCGCCAAAGCGGCCAGGTCCACATCCAACGTCGCGACCAGCGACGCGGCATTCGAGATGGGGAGGCTTGCGCCCGCCAGCACGGCCCCTCCCTGGGTGTCCACCTGCGCGGCCACGGAAAGTGCCCGGAGGGCGTCCAGGGCCTTGCGCCGGGCTGCCTCCGCCGCGTTGTCCAGGAAACCCTGCAGGTTGAAGCGCCTGTGGCCACTGGCGTCGGGCGCGGTGAGCACGGCGTCGGGCTGCTCCACCCCGACAGGCGCTTGCAACCTCGCCGCGACCTCACTGCTTCCCGCTTCCAGCACAACCTTCGAGATATCAACCTGCGCGCCACCACTGACCACCCCCTCAAGCCGGTGGTCGCAACCGTCCATCCGCAGAATGATGCGCAGGGTCACGGACATGGCTGCCTCCTGGGGGCGCGTACCAACCCTGGCGTCGTCACGGTGACAGCTGTCTTGTCTTGAATGCTGGCGGTCGAGACGGTGGGGCGGGTAAACCGTAGGCTAAATGCATTCATTGCTGTCTTGCAATCTCGTTTCAGATACATCTCCAGATATCGCTGTTTATCCATTTGGGTTGGTGTCGGCGCCCGCGCTATCGTGTATAAGTTCAAGGTGGATATAGAATGGTAGTTTCAATTGTTACTTAAAATCAAAGCCTCGCCTAAAGAGATGTAATCTCAGATGTTGCTTGAGCGCCAGGGATGTCGTAATTCAGTGGTATGAACATCAATTACGAAAATGCATTGCATGATAAGCATCTAGCATTTCAGAACCAGGAGAGCGAGTTTAGTATTACGGTCGGCCGATGGTTTTTGTTCAGAACATTTAACTGACAATCCAGTGCGCCGCGCCCAGCCGATCAAATGCTAGTGGTCTGAAGCGGAAGTTCGCTGACAGAAGCGTTTGGCGCTGTCGAGGATCTGGTCGGCGGACT
>MOEB01000049.1 GCA_001939945.1 Aerophototrophica crusticola
AGTCGGCGGCATTGGGGACGGAGGTGGAGGGTTTCCTGACCAGCCTGCGGGAGGTGCTCTGACCGGGTGCCTGCCGCCCGGTGGCTGTCCCGGCCGGAGGGTAGCTGTGGATTTTCGGGGGCCGGCGTATCCCTTGGATAGCCGTTGACAGTGCGCCAAGCGGGTCTAGTCTGCGCTCGCCCGGATTCATTAGGCCGTACGGATGACCACCGCCCCGACTTTCCGCGCCACCCTCGCCGCGGCCCTGACCTTGGTGGCGGGGCCGGCGGCGGCGCAATCGGTGGATTACGGCGTCCTGGCAGAGATCTTCGCCCAGCCCGTCACCGCCAGTGCCACCGGCAAGCCGCAGCTCGCCAGCGACGTGCCCGCCGCCCTGACCATCCTGGGGCCTGAGGACATAAGCCGATTCGGCGCGCGCACCCTTCCCGACGTGCTGGCGCAGGTGATGGGGCTGGACGTGGTGACCCTGGGCGTGGCGGCCCAGGATGTCGGCCTGCGCGGGCTGACCACGGTGCAGAACCCGCGGGTGCTGGTGCTGGTGAACGGCCGGCAGGTCTATCTGGAGCATGTGGGCACGCCGAAATGGGCCGGCATCCCCGTGCAGCTTTCCGAGATCCGGCAGATCGAGATCGTCCGGGGCCCCCAGTCCGCCCTGTTCGGCTTCAACGCCGTCTCCGGCGTCATCAACATCGTCACCTACAACCCGCTGCTGGACGACCGGAGCGCGGCGGAGGTGACCCTGGGCACCGCCGGACGGCGGGAAGCCTCGGTCGTCGCCACGCTGAAACCCCTGGAAAAGTTGGGGGTGCGGGTGTCCGGCGGGGTGGGCACCGTCAACGAATACGGCCGCCGCGACCTGAACATCGCCAGCCGACAGGGGACTGGGCAGGCCGAGCGGGCCACCGCCTCCATCGACGCCCTCGCCCAGGTGGCGCCCGACGTGCAGGTGGGGGCAGAGTTCACCTTCAGCGATTGGCGCAACACGGAGGCCGAGTCGAGCCTGGAACTCCAGTACGGCACCTATGAGACGCTGTCCGGCCGGCTCTATGCCAAGGCTGACACGCCCATCGGGCTGGTGGACGCCAACGTCTATGTCAACCGGCTGGACTTCGACCTGACCAGCGCCGGGGTGCTGCCGCGGCTGGCGTCGGTGAATACCCTGACCGTGGCCCAGTTCCAGACCCTGAAGCGGCTTGCGCCGGAGCTGTCCGTCCGCCTGGGCGGGGAGTACCGGTCGAGCGAGCTGGACGTTCCGGGGATCAAGGGGGCGGAGGTTTCTTACAGCGTCTGGGCGGCATCCGGCATGCTGGACTGGACGCCGCGTCCCGACCTGTCGGTGGTGCTCGCCGCGCGCCAGGACCGGCTGGAGCTGGACCGCACCGGCCCGGAGGCGCCGCCGTTCCGCAACAGCGATTATGACCGCGTCCTCAGCCCCTTCTCCTACAACGCCTCGCTGGTCTGGCGGGCGGGGGAGATGGACACGCTGCGGGCCACGGTGGGCCGGGGCAGCCAGTCCTTGTCCTTCAGCGAGCTGGGACTGGCCGCCACGCTGGACATGCCGGAGATGGGGTCCCCCGTCTCCGTCTCGGGCAACCCGTTCCTTGACCCCAGCGAGATGACCCAGGTGGAACTGGGCTGGTCGCGCCGCCTGCCGCAGATCGGTGGCGGGTTGGTGGCCAACGCCTATCTCCAGGATTATGACGACCTGACCGTCTTCTTCGACGGCTCGGTGCTGCCCGTCCAGGGCGTGCCCACGGTCACCTTCGGAAATTTGGGCCGCCAGCGGGTCTGGGGGATCGAGGCGGCCCTGAACGGGAGCCACGGGCCCTTCCGCGGCAGCCTCAGCTACACATGGGCCGACGGCAACCTGGACGTGGACGTCCGCGTGCCGGTGGAGGGGCTGGGCTCCATCACCGGCGACCGGATCGACCTGGGGGAGCTGTCCCGCCCGCACACGGTGAAGGCCACCGTGGGGTGGGGCATCGGCGACTGGCGCCTGGACGTGCTGGGCATCTGGCAGTCGGCCCGCGGCGGGGAGCCCGACGCCGGCATGGTCATGGAGGACCGCGGGCCGGTCTTCACCACCCAGGCGGCCCTGACCTGGACCCCCGCCCCGGGTTACCGGATCACCCTGGCCGGCAGCAACCTGCAGGAGAAGCGCACCAGCCTTCAGACCAACCCGCCGGTGGACCGGCGCATCTGGTTGACGGCCCATGTCTCGTTCTAGGGGAATGGGCCGTTCGCTGCTGGCCGCCGCCGCCCTGGTCCTGGCCCTGGCTTTCCCAGGGCAGGCGGCGGCGCTCACCCTGTCGCGGCAGGACGCGCTGATCATCGTGCGGTCCCTGCTGATGCTGGTGCCGAGGCCCCCGGCGGATGCCGCGGTGGTCGTGCTGCCTGCCGGCCGGGGGTCGGACCATTTGCAACAGGCGGAGGCGGCGGCGGCGCTGCTGCGTACCACCAACGCCAACGCCCGTGCCCTGCCCCTTGACCGGGTGGCGGAGGCGGCGGACGCCATCGCCGTGCTGGTGCCGCCGGGCATACCGGCGGAGGTGGTGCAGTCCCTGCCCGAGCGGACCCTGCTGATCGGCTTCGACCCGGAATGCGTCACCCTGGACCGCTGCCTGCTGTACATCCAGACGGCGGGGCAGGTCTCCATCACCCTGAACCGGCAGCGCATGGCCCGGTCCGGCCTGCGCTTCGACCCGGCCTACCGGCTGTTGATGAATGAGCGTTGACGCCCCCAGCGCGGTCCAGGTGGCCGATGCGGCGGCCCCCCATCGCCGGATGCGCCGCATCGGCCATGCCGCCCTGCTGGCCGCCTGCCTGGCGATCACGGCGGCGGCCGGCTTGCTGGTGGGCACCCAGTTGCGCCAGGCCGTGCTGACCTTGCAGGAGGTCCAGGCGCGAGAGTTGCAGTCCCGCGGCTCCACCATCGCCACCCGCATGGGCCAGGCCCGCGCCGGGGCGGAGGTGCTGACCGACATGGCGGAGGCCTTGGCCGGCGCGCCCACCCCCTGCCCGCCGGTGGGCGGGGTGCTGGAGACGGCGCCGCTGGCTTCCGGCACGCCGCCCGCGGCCCTGGCCGGCTCGGCCCCCTGCCTGTCGGGCCAGCTCCGCCTGCCGCTGCTGGCCGGGCAGGTACCGGACCTGCGCCGGGTGGAACTGGCGGGCCCGGACTGGTCCCTGGCCTTCACCCTGTCCGGTGTCCGCGCGCCCGCCCTGCCCGGCCTGGCTAAGCCGGGCTTCCAGGCCCCCGTGCCCGGGCCGGACGGCACGCCGGAGGTCCTGGTGGCCGTGCCGGGCATCGACCAGTTGGGCTCGCTTGCGCTCGCCCTGTCCACCGACGGGCTGTGGGCCCAGACATTTCCCCTGAGCGGGCCGGAGGGGGAGGTGCTGCTGCTGGCACCGGACGGGATGGTGATCGTGCGCGGCGGCGCCCTGCCGGGCATGCCCGACATGGTGCCCCTGCCCGAGGCCCTAGTCCCCGGCGACCGGGCCGCCCTGCTGGAGCGGCTGGCCGGCACCCCTGCCAGCTTCGCCGACGGCACCATGCTGAAGGTACTGCGGCTGCCGGACACGGACTGGTACCTGGTGGGGGCCACCAGCGTTTCCGCCCTGGCGACCTGGCTCATCCAGCGCAACGGCGCCCTGTTGGCCTTCGCCCTGCTGGTCACCGCCGGCGCCTGGACGGCCTATGCCTATGTCCTGTCCGCCCTGGTGCGGCCGTCGCAGAAGCTGGAGGAGGCGCTGGACCGCACCCGCGCGAACCTGACGGTGACCTTCGACCACATGGCGGAGGGCTTGTGCCTGGTGGGCGAGGACGGCTGCATCGTCAGCGCCAATACCCGCCTGGGTGACCTGACCGGCATGGGTGCCACGGCGGTGAGCCCAGGCCAGCCCGTGGCCCCGCTGCTGGCGCTGTTGGACCTGCCCGCCCCGCCGGCCGAGTGCCGGCATGCCCGCGATCTGGTCCTGCCCGACGGGCGCTGGCTGGAGGCGGTGCTGAGCCCCGTGGCCGGGCGGCCCCTGTCCATCCTGCTGGTGCGCGACGTGACGGAACGGAAGCTGGGCGAGATCGCCGTGCGTGACGCGCGGGACGAGGCGGAGGCGGCCTATGCGAGGTCGGAGGAGCTGCTGCTCAACGTGCTGCCCGGCCCGGTGGCCGACCGGCTGAAGGCCGGGGAACGGGAGATCGCCGACGGCCTGGACGCCGTCACCGTCCTGTTCGCCGACATCGTGGACTTCACCCGCTACGCCGCCGACCGACCACCGGCGGAGGTGGTGCGGCTGCTGAACCGGGTCTTCTCCCGCTTCGACGCCCTGTGCGCGAGGCATGGGGTGGAGAAGCTGAAGACCATCGGCGACGGCTACATGGCCGTGGCCGGCGCGCCGCTGGCCAGGGCGGGGCATGAGGCCGCGGCGGCCCGGCTGGCCCTGGACATGCAGGCCGCCATGGCGGAGTTCGCGGCGGAGGAGCGGGGCCTTGCCCTGCGGGTCGGGCTGCATGCGGGCCACGCGGTGGCCGGGGTGATCGGCACCCAGAAGTTCGCCTACGACATCTGGGGCGACACGGTGAACATGGCCAGCCGCCTGGAAGCCAAGGCCGCCGCCGGGACCATCACCGTGTCCGAGGCCGTCCGCGCCGCCCTGGCGGACGACTTCCTGTTCGAGCCGCTGGGCGAGGTGGAGCTGAAGGGGCGCGGCATGGTGCCGGCCTGGCGGCTGGTGGGGGCCAAGCCCTGATCCCTTTCCATGGGGAGAACATGGCGCGGGCGACAGCCCGCGACGGGTGAGGCAGACGGGTTCCTCGGAACGCCTACGAACCCGTCGGCCTCTACGCCCCTTCCCTTGTACCAGAAGCCGTTGATCGTGACCGGTCAACGGCCCCTCGGGCGCACCCGGCTCGGGGGCCGGGGCAAGCTCGCGCCGCCGTCCGAGCGCATGAGTCGGAAATTCATGCGCTTGGTATTACCCGCCCGCTTCCGCGGGCACCTTCTCCCCAGGGAGAAGGGGTGCCGTCTCCGCGCGGAACGCCTCCCAGCTCTGGGCGCCCAACGTCCCGATCTCCGCCGCCACCGCGCGCGCCGTCTCCGCATCGCCCTCCCGCGCGGCGATGTTCAGGCGCCTCCCGGCTTCCGCCAGCCGGGTGAGGCCGCAGTTCCCCGCGGTGGAGATCAGGTCGTGTCCCTGCCGCCGCAGGGCCGCGAGGTCGCCGGTCGCGGCGCTGGCGGTGATGGCGGCCACCAGCCCCTCGCCCGCCGCCGTGAAGTGCCGAACCAGGGTGGCATAGCGCTCCGCCGGGAGGGCGGCGTGGAGGTCCCGCAGGACCGAGCCGTCCAGCAAGGGTGCGTCGCCCGATCCGCCACCCCCCGAGATCGGCGGCGTCCCTGCCCCGGCGGCGGCCCACTTGGCCACGGTTGCCAGCATGTCGGCGGCGCGGAAGGGCTTGGCGATATAGTCGTCCATCCCGGCGGCCAGGTACTCCTCCCGCGCGCCGGCCATGGCGTTGGCGGTCATGGCCAGCACGGGCAGGCGCGGCCGGCCCGCCTGCGCCTCGGCGGCCCGAAGGCGGCGGGTCGCCTCAATCCCGTCCATGACGGGCATCTGGATGTCCATCAGCACCAGGTCGATGCCGCCGGAAGCCAGGGCGGCGAGCGCCGCCTCCCCGTCCGGCACGGTGGTGACCCGGTACCCTGCCCGGTGAAGCAGGGCACTGGCCACGGCCTGGTTCGTCGGGTTGTCCTCCACCAGCAGCACGTGCCGCCCCGGGGTGACTGACACCGGGCCCGCCTCCGGCACGGGCGCCGCCACGGCGGGGGCCCCCGTCCGCGGCAGGTCGGCCTCGAAGGCGAAGGTGGAACCGACGCCCACTTGGCTTTCCACCACGATGGTGCCGCCCATCAGCCGTACCAGCTCCCGCGAGATGGCGAGGCCCAGGCCCGTGCCGCCGAAGCGCCGGGTGACGGAGGCATCCGCCTGGACGAACTTGTCGAACAGCCGCGTCTGCTCCGTCCCCGTCATGCCGATGCCGGTGTCACGGACGCTGAAGCGCAGGCGGGTCCCGTCCGCGTCGGCATCAGACTCCGAAACGGCAAGCACCACCTCCCCCCGCTCCGTGAACTTCACCGCATTGCCCACCAGGTTCAGCAGAACCTGGCGCAGGCGGGTGGGATCACCCAGCCGGTAGCCCCGCGCACCGGGGGCGAGGCTGACCGACAGGCGCACGCCCTTGGCCACCGCCTTGGGGGTGAGGATGGCGACGACCCGTTCCACCAGCCCGTCCAGGGAGAAGGGAAGCCGTTCCAGCTCCACCTTCCCAGCCTCCAGCTTCGAGATGTCCAGGATGTCGTCGATGATGCCCAGCAGGGATTCGGCGCTCTCCCGCACCGTCTCGGCATAGCGCCGCTGTTCCGGCGACAGTTCCGTGCCCAGCAGCACCTCGCTCATTCCCATGACGCCGTTCATGGGGGTGCGGATCTCGTGGCTCATATTGGCGAGGAAGGCGGATTTGGCGCTGTTGGCCGCCTCCGCCACCTGCCTTGCCTGCTCCAGCCGGGCCGCCAGGTCGGTCAGCTCCGCCGCCTGGGCCTCGGCACGGGCGCGGGCCTGCTCCACCTCCACCATGGCCGTGCGCAGGTCGGCGGCAGACGCCTGGAGGCTGGCAGTGCGTTCCGCCACCCGCCGCTCCAGCTCCGCGTGGGAGGCGCGCAGCCGGTCCAGCATGATGGAAAAGCTCCGGGCCAGCTCCCCCACCTCGTCGCCCGAGGCGGGGAAGGAGACGGCGGCCTCCACCCCCTCCTCCGCCACCTGCCGCGCGACGGCGTTCAGGGCCACCACCCGGCGGGCAAGCCCCGCCCCCACCGCCTGTCCCAGCAGGGCCGTCACGACCAGCGAGGCCACGCCGAGCATCAGGAACAGGGCGGCCAGCCGGTGCAGCGGCTCCGCCGCCTCGCCCGCGTCCACCACCGTGTCCACCTGGAGGCCGAGGGCGTCCAGCGGCGGGGGCAGCGTGATCCCCGCATGCTCCACCCGCACCCTCGGTGAGCCGGGCCGGAGCGGCCCGTTGGCGGCCAGGACGGTGCCGCTGGCGGAGCGCAGGATGGTGGTGGAGTGCAGTGGCCCTTCCGGCAGGCCGCGGTTCAGGACCGCGTCCGGTGTGATGCGCGCGGCGACGAAGCCTTCCGGCAGGCCGGTGCCGGGGAAACGGACGGGGAAGGCCAGCACCAGCCCGCCCCCGGCGGCTTCCGCCGCCACGGCCTGGCCTTCCAGCACCCGGGCCACCCAGGGTTCCCCCCTGTGGTCATGCCGCGTGCCGCCCCAGGCGATGGGGGTGCCCTGGAAATCATGCAGCGATAGCTCGGCTACGCCGCGCGCCGCCTGGCCGGCACCCCGCAGGAAGGGCGTGACATAGGCCTCCCGCCCCTGGCTGTCCACCAGGGCGTTGGCCACCGTCGGGTTCTCCGCCAGGGCGGCAGCCGCGTCCAGGGCCTGGGTCAGCGCCATGCGGGCATTCTGCACATGCAGGGCGGAATGGCTGGCGAGCTGGATGTCCAGCCCGTCGCTCACCTGGGCGCGCAGGGCCAGGAAGGACACGACGGCCACCGCCATCCCCACCCCGGCGGCAAGCCCGGTGCAGGCCCAGCCGATGCGTTGGCCGATCCGAAGGTCGCCCAAGGCCTACTCCCTCGCCACGCTGCCGTCGGGCAGGAACCGGCCCACGAAGACCTCCGCCGGGGACAGGGCCTCATGCCGGTCTTCGGTGAAGGGCGGGTCATAGCGGCGGACCAGCCCGTCATGGGGGCCCAGCCGCTCCAGCGCGTCGCGGATGGCGGCGCGGTCGGTGCTGCCGGCGGCGTCGATGGCCCGCGCCAGGATGTGCACCAGGTCATAGGCGTGGGCGAAGCCCACCTGGGACGGGATCTCCGCCGCCGCGGCGATGCCGAAACGGCGTCGGGCGGCGGCCAGCGTGGCGATGGCCTGCGGACGGGTGTTGCCGGTGAAGGTGAAGGTCTGGACGACCGACAGGTCCACCTGCTGCAGTGCCCCGCCCGCCATCTCCACGAAGCGTCCCCCGGCCACGCCCCAATGGCAGAAGATCGGCAGCCGGTCCGCTTCGGGAAGCAGGGCCATCTCCCGCACGAACATGGCTCCCTCGGCCTCGTTCGCCACCAGGATCACGGCGTCGGCGCCGGCGGCGCGGGCGGTGGTGATGTGGTGGGCCAGCGTCTTGTCGCCCCAGTTGTAGGTGGCTTCCGCTGCCACCGACACGTCGGGCCGGGTGCTCACCGCCTTGGCGAGGGCGGCCAGGTTGCTGCGCCCCCAGGCAGTGTTGGGCACCAGCACGGCCAGTTTGCCACGACCCTTCCGCCGGGCGGCCTCCACAAGGGCCGGCATGGCCCAGGAATCCCTCAAGGACAGGCGGAAGACGTAGTTGGGCCGGTGGCCGTTGTCGACGATGGCGTCCGCCGCCGCCCAGGGGTCCATCAGCAGGACCTTCAGCTCATGGGCGACGGGTACCTGCTCCAACACCACCGGGCTGAACTTGCCGACGAAGACCGCCACCAGGTCCGGCATGGCCGCCAGGTCCCGCAGGTTCTGCACGCCGCGGGCGGGGACGGAGCGGCTGTCCCGCGTCTCCAGCACCAGCGGCCGGCCACCCAGGATACCGCCGGCCGCGTTGACCTCCTCCATGGCCAGCAGCATCCCGTCGCGGATCGCGGTGGCGGAGGTGCTGGTGGTGTGGCCGAACTCCGCGTCCAGGCCGAGGCGCACCGGTTCCCTGGCGAGGGAGGGGAAAGCCACCAGCAGGGCGGCAAGGAGGATTGCGGCGACACGCATGGGAAACCCACCGGGAACGCGACCGGGACAGGCCTGTTCGGGTGAGTATGGTCCAACGCGACCTATTTCTTAAGTATTAAGACATTCCAGACGCAAGGAATTCGCGCATGTGGCCTATGGGGCCACAGCCGAGGACGTCAGTCACGCCAACAGTCCGGGCAGTCTGCAAAGGGGTGGCCATGTCGGCAGGGATGCGCGCCCCGCCGCCGCCTGCGTTGACCCCAGGTGAAACGCAGTTGGACCACCACTTCCGTGGCGACCAGGGCCGCCAGGGACCAGACTGCCAGCTTGTGCGCCGCCATGGCCTTCTCCCCTCCCGCGCGAATGCCAGGGGAAAGGGTCCCTACGGCCCGCCGTCCCTGCCAACCGCGCTTTCGGGGCAGGGGCCCAGCCTTTCGACAGGGGTCGGGATACGCGCGACTCTTCCGCCAATGGATTCCAGGGCGGCACCCTCACCACGAAGCCGGACAGGCGCTTGGTGATGAGCCCGGCCCCTAACGTGACCGGCATCCAGCCCGCGGACGCCCGGGTCAACGCCGCACGGCGGCGATGGCGGGCACGGCCACCTTGTGCACCAGGGGGATGATGACGGCGCCCACGGCCAGCCCCACCAGCCCCGACAGGGCGGCGGTGACGAACCATTCGATGGCGGCGGTGGCGCCGGTGACGGCGTGGCCCGCGGCGACGGCGATGTCATGGATGCCGTGGCCCAGCGCGTCCAGGCCGTATTCCTCCAGCCCGTGAACCAGGATGCCGCCACCCACCCACAGCATGGCGGCGGTGCCGACGATGGACAGCAGCTTCAGGAAGATGGGCATGCCCTTGACCAAACCCCAGCCCAGGCCCTGTGTGATGGGGCGGAGGGCCCGGTCGGCGCCGTTGGGCACCCCGTCGGCGCGGCGCAGGCCCAGCAGGCTGCTGGCGGGCTCCGGGTTCTGGGCCAGCGACACGCCCGCGTCGTCCGCCTTCACGATCAGCGCGACGGCGCCATAGACCGCCACGGTGATGCCGATGCCCACCACGGCCAGGACCAACGCCTGCTGCCAGAACGACGACGTCTCCGCCGCCACGGTGGACAGGGTGATGGCCATGATCTCCGCCGACAGGATCAGGTCGGTCTTGATGGCACCACTGACCTTCTCCTCCTCCAGCTTCTTCGGGTCGGGCACGGCATCCAAAGGCACGCCACCGGGCCCGTGGTGCTCCGCATGGGGGAAGAAGGCCTCGTACACCTTCTCCGCCCCCTCATAGCAAAGGAAGGCGCCGCCCAGCATCAGCAGGGGCGTGATCAGCCATGGCGCCACAAGGCTGAGGATCAGCGCCGCCGGCAGCAGGTACAGCAGCTTGTTCTTCAGGGAGCCGACGGCGATGCGCCAGACGATGGGCAATTCCCGGTCCGACGTGAAGCCCACCACGTAGCGGGGCGTCACCGCCGCGTCGTCGACCACCACGCCGGCGGCCTTCACACTCGCCTTGGAGGCGTGCGCCGCCGTGTCGTCCAGGGAAGCGGCGGCCACCTTGGTCAGGCCTACCACATCGTCCAGCAGCGCGATCAATCCCGTGCTCAAGGCCTGGTCCCCCTCCCCCGTTCGCGCCTGCACAATAATGTCTCCGGCGCGCAGGAGCAAACCGGGCGTGAGGGCTAACCGTTCCCCGCCCCTTCGGCCATCAGCCGGTCCAGGTGGCTACGGATGTGCGCCGCCTCCGCGGCCGTGTTGGCCAGGGCGATGGCCTGGTCGAAGGCTTGCTTCGCCTCCGCCGGCCGGCCCAGTTGCAGCAGCAGGGCACCGCGGACCCCGAAGAAGTGGAAATAGCCGGACAGCTTGGGCGCCAGCGGCTCCACCATCTCCAGCGCCGCCGCGGGGCCGCGCACCTTGGACACGGCCACGGCGCGGTTCAGGGTGATCACCGGGGACGGCTGCAAATGCTCCAGCACCCCGTACAGCAGGTCAATCTGGGCCCAGTCCGTCTCCGCCGCCGTCCTGGCACGCCCGTGCAGCGCCGCGATGGCCGCCTGCACCAGATAGGGGCCGGGGCGCTGGTGCCGCACGGCCTTGTCCACCAGGGCCAAGCCCTCGGCGATGGCCTTGCGGTCCCACAAGCCGCGGTCCTGGTCGTCCAGAAGGACGATCTGCCCGTCCGAATCGAGCCGCGCCGCGGACCGGGCATGGTTCAACAGCATCAGGGCCAGCAGGCCCATCACCTCCGGCTCCGCCGGGAACAGGCGCAGCAGCAGCCGGGCCAGGCGAATCGCCTCCTCCGCCAGGGGCGCCCGCAGGGGTGCCGTGCCGCCGGTGGCGGAATAGCCCTCGTTGAACAGCAGGTAGGCCATGGCCATCACGGCGCCCAGCCGCTCCGCCCGTTCCGCCGCGTCGGGCGTGCCGAACTGGGTCTCGCCCTTGGCAATGCGGCCCTTGGCGCGGGTGATGCGCTGCTCCATCGCCGCTTCCCCAACCAGGAAGGCACGGGCGATCTGCTTGACCGACAGGCCGCAAACGATGCGTAGGGCCAGGGCCACCTGCTGCGTGGCCGGCAAGTCCGGGTGGCAACAGATGAACAGCAGCCGCAGAACGTCATCCCGCACCTGCTCGCCGTCCAGCCGCTCCACCATGGCCGCCTCGGCGTCCTCCAGGTCGGAAAGCTGTTCCTCCTCCGGCAGTTCGGTATGGCGGGCGGCCCTGCGGGCCAAGTCGATGCCGACGTTGCGACCGACGAACAGAAGCCAGGCGACGGGGTCCCGCGGCGGGCCGTTGCGCGGCCAGTGCTTCAGGGCTCGCAGGCAGGCCTCCTGGAACGCCTCCTCCGCCCGGTCCAGATCGCGGAACTGGCGCAGCAGCGCGCCCATGGCCTGGGGGCGCGCGGCGGACAGGACCCCGTCGATCCAGCCCACGTCGGTCATGACACGCCCGCCCCCGGCGGCAGGCTGCCGGGCAGGAACAGGGCCAGGGGCCGCACCTCATAGGCACCGCCCGGGTTGGCCTTGGCCAGTTCCTTCGTGATCTCCAGCACCTCTTCCAAGGTCTCGCAGTCCACGGTGTAGAAGCCCAGGAGCTGCTCCTTCGTCTCGGCGAAGGGGCCGTCCAGCACCAGCGGCGGCTCCCGGTCCTTGCGCAGGGTGGTGGCGGCGCTGGTGGGCAGCAGGCGGGCGGTGGGGCCCAGCTTGCCCGCCTGCTCCAGCCGGCCATGGACCACGGCCAGCCTGGCCATCACGGCGTCGTCCTCCGCCTTGGTCCAGGAACAGACCACGTTCTCGTCATTGTAGCACAGGATGGCGTACAGCATGGGGCTCCCCTCCGGTTCGTCCTTTTCCCAGGACGCGCCAGTATGCCCCGTGCCGACAGGCCAGTCGGAAAAATCATTTACACCCGTGACGGATGTCCTTGCCCGGCCCGCGGCAGTGCCCGGCCCGGCGGGCTACGGTGCCAGTCGCGGACGAAGCGGCCCGGCTCGTCTTCCCTGATGTCGGGATAGAGCCGCTCCAACAGGCGGGGCGGCACGCCCAGGCGGTACAGGGTCTGGATGGAGAACCAGGCCAGCACCGTGCGCCCCTCCCGCCCCTGGAACCGGCGGGAGCTGACCCAGACCGCAGGCTCCCGGATGTAGGCGCCGGGCCCCAAGGCCTCCAGCCGGGCGGAGTACTCGTAATCCATCATCACTTTCCAAGGCCTGACGGGCCCCAGCCGGCGATAGGCGTCCGCCCGCACGAAGATGGCGCTGTCGCCGTAGTAGCGGCGGGTTACCCGACGTCGGATGTCGTTGAAGGGCACCAGCACCCGGGTGAACCGGCTTTCCGGCAGGAAGCGGACCAGGAAATTGCCGCCGGGCACCCCCGGGTCGGCCAACGCCCGCCCGATGGCCCGCCGGGCGGAGGGCGGCAGGCGGGCGTCCGCATGCAGGGCAAGCAGCACGTCCCCCGTCGCCACCCGGGCCGCCGCGGCCACCTGCACCCCGCGGCCCTTGTTCGTCACCACGACCCGGCAGCCCACGGCGCGGGCGATCGCCGCCGTGCCGTCCGTACTGCCGCCGTCGGCGACGATCACCTCATCCGCCAGCAACCGCGCGCAATCCACCGCGTCGGCGATGAGCGGGGCCTCGTTCCAGGTGGGGATGATGATGGTCAGGCGCATGGGCCCCTCAACCGGCCCGCACCCCTGCCGTTCCCCCGCTGGTTACGCCGCCAAGGGCTGTACGTCCCGTTCCGGCACGTTCTTCAGCATGCTGCCGTCCGGCAGCCGCACGTCATAGGTGGGGTTGCCGGAAACCACCCGGCCGATCACCACACCATCCCTGCCCTGCACCTTAACCCGGGTTCCCAGTCGAACCATGTCCGGCCTCCGCCTTTTGCGACGGGCGCGGATATAGGCCTGTGGCGGGGTTTCGGCGCGTGACCTGTCGGGGACAAGAAATCCGCGGCCCGGGGCTGCTGACAAAGCCGGCGCCCCTTCCTATGTTACACAGTAACGCCCCACCCCGTTCGGAGAGACGCCTCGTGAGCCGCAGCACCCTGCCCCTGGCCCTCGCGGCCACCCTGCTGGCCTGCCCCGCCCTGGCGCACAAGGAGGGCCACCGGCAGGCGGGCGCCCATGTGCATGGCCTAGCGAGCCTGAGCGTGGCGCTGGACGGGAACACCCTGTCCGTGGAGCTGGAAAGCCCCCTGGACAGCCTGGTGGGCTTCGAGCACGCGCCGAAGAATGATGCGGAGCGCAAGGCGCTGGACGGCGCCGTCGCCACCCTGAAGGACCCGGCCAAGGTCATCGCCCTGCCTGCCGCCGCCGGCTGCAAGACCGGGGAGGCGGACATCCACCTGCCCGACAGCTTCGGCCCCGGCGGCCATGCCCATGACGACGGCCACAAGCATGATGCCAAGGACGGCCACGACCACGGCCACGGCCACGGCCACGCGGACCTGACTGCCAGCTACAGCTTCACCTGCGCCACCCCATCCGCCCTGGACAAGGCGGAACTGGCCCTGTTCAAGGCCTTCCCGCGGATGGAGAAGGTGGAGGCCACGGTGCTGGCCGGCACGGCGCAGAAGGCCGCTTCCCTGACGCCCAAGCGCGCCAGCCTTGACCTGCGCTGACCAGACCCCCACACCTTGCCGCGGCAAATGACATGAGGATCAGGGCCATGGGCTTGGCGAGATGGATCGGGACGGCCGGGGTGCTGGCCCTGGCGGGGCTGGGGGGCCTCTCCGCCACCGCGGCGACGGACAAGTCGGGTCGGCAGACCCTCTCCTGGGACGATTTGATGCCTCCCGGCGAGGATGAGAAGCTGATGAAGATGTACGAGGCGTACATCGCCACCCTCAGCGCCAGCGGCCCCATCGCCGAGGGCAGCGCCGAAGACAAGATGGAGCAGATCGGCACCTACAACGTCGTCAAGGAGCTGGACGGGAAAGAGGTTCGCATCCCTGGCTTCCCCGTGCCCCTCGACCTGGGTGCCGGGGGCATGACCAAGGAGTTCCTGTTGGTGCCCTACTTCGGCGCCTGCATCCACACCCCGCCCCCGCCCCCAAACCAGATCGTCTACGTGAAGTCCGACACGCCCGTCGTCTTGTCCGAAAGCCTGGACGCCATCTGGGTGGAGGGCAAGCTGGCCGCCCAGACCAAGGAAAGCGACCTGGCCGACGCCGCCTATACCCTGACCCTCGCCAAGCTGGAGCCCTACAAGAAGTGAGCGGGGCGGGCGAAGCGGTCGTCACCCTGGACGGGGTGGTGTTCGGCTGGGGCAAGGGGCCGCCGGTGCTGGACATCGCGTCCCTGGGCCTGAACCGGGGAGAGCGGCTGTTCCTGCGCGGCCCCAGCGGCAGTGGCAAAAGCACCCTGCTCGGCCTGGTCTGCGGGGTGCTGGTGCCCCGCCAGGGCCGGGTGACGGTGCTGGGCCAGGACCTCGGCACCCTGTCCGCCGCCAAGCGGGACGCGCTGCGGGCGGCGGAGGTGGGCGTCGTCTTCCAGATGTTCAACCTGCTGCCCTACCTGCCGGTGCTGGCCAACGTCACCCTGCCCTGCCGCTTCTCCCCAGACCGGCGCCGCCGCGCCGCGGAGGCCAGCGGCAACCCGGAGGCGGAGGCCAAGCGCCTGTTGTCCCGCCTCGGCCTCACCGACCCGCGGCTGCTGGACACGCCCGTGCGGTCGTTGAGCGTCGGCCAGCAGCAGCGGGTGGCCGCTGCCCGCGCCCTGGTGGGTCGCCCCGCCCTGGTGGTGGCGGACGAGCCCACCTCCGCCCTGGACGCAGACAGCCGCGATGCCTTCCTGGATCTGTTGCTGGAGGAGGTGTCGGCCAGCGGGGCCAGCCTGCTGTTCGTCAGCCACGACATGGGCTTGGCCGGCCATTTCGACCGGGCGGAGGACATCCGCGCCCTGAACCGGGCCGCCAGGAAGGCGGAGGCCGCATGAGTGCCGGTCCCGCCCCCTTTTCCGCAAACGCGACTTTCGAATTCGAAAGTCGGGGATTGTACGGCGGCAATCCGGCCAGGGGGCGCCCATGACCGGCGGCGCCCTGATCCCCCTCGCCCTGCGCAGCCTGTGGGACCGGCGCGGCACGGCCCTGCTGACGGTGCTGGCGGTGGCCCTGGCGGTGGCCCTGCTGGTGGGGGTGGAGAAGCTGCGGGAGGGGACGCGCGCCGCCTTCGAGCGCACCATCACCGGCACCGACCTGGTGGTTGGCGCGCGGAGCGGTCAGTTGAACCTGCTGCTCTACAGCGTCTTCCGCATCGGCGACCCCACCAACAACATCACCTGGGAAAGCTACCAGGCCTTGTCCCGGCGGCCGGAGGTGGCCTGGACCGTGCCCCTGTCCCTGGGCGACAGCCATCGCGGCTACCGGGTGCTGGGCACCAGCCAGGCCTATTTCCAGCACTACCGCCATGGGGAGGACCGCAGCCTGGTGCTGGCCGAGGGCAAGGTGTTCGACGATCTGTTCGACGCCGTGCTGGGGGCGGAGGTGGCGCGGGCGCTGGGTTACAGGCTGGGTGACGAGATCGTGCTGGCCCACGGCATCGGCAGCGTCAGCTTCGCCGACCATGGTGACAAGCCGTTCCGCGTGGCCGGCATCCTGGCCCCCACCGGCACGCCGGTGGACCGCACCGTCCATGTCAGCCTGGAAGCGATCGAGGCCATCCACCTGGGCTGGGAAAGCGGCACCCGCCTGGGCCGTGCCCCCCAGGCCAGCGCCGACGAGGTGCGGAAGCTGGAACTCCAGCCCAAGCAGATCACCGCCTTCCTGGTGGGGCTGAAGAGCCGGGCCGCCGCCCTGCGCTACCAGCGGGTGGTGAACACCTATCCGGAGGAGCCCCTGCTGGCCATCATCCCCGGCGTGGCCCTGACCCAGCTCTGGTCCGTGCTGGGCGTGGCGGAGAAGGCGCTGACCGCCATTGCCGTGTTCGTGGTGGGGGTGGGCCTGCTGGGTATCCTCACCAGCATCCTGACCAGCCTGAACGAGCGGCGGCGGGAAATGGCGGTGTTGCGCGCCGTGGGGGCGCGGCCCTGGCATGTCATCGCGCTGCTGGTGGTGGAATCCGCCGTGCTGGCCCTGGCGGGCGCGGTGCTGGGGGTGGCCCTGGTACACCTTGCCCTGGCCGTGGGCGCCCCGCTGCTGGAGGCCCGCGCCGGCCTCGCCCTGGTGGGCATTGCGCCGGGGCTGTTCGACCTGGCCGTGGTGGGGGCGGTGACCCTGGCCGCCGCAGGGATGGGCCTGCTACCGGCCTTGCGGGCGTACCGGGCGAGCGTGGCGGACGGGCTGACGGTGAGGGTGTAGGTCGGATTAGGCGCGGAGCGCCGTAATCCGACGTCACAAGAAATACGGTGGGGCCGTCGGATTACGCGGCCGGGGGCCGCTAATCCGACCTACGGGGGGCGGGCTCGGGCACCAGACCCGGACCCGGCTCGGGGGCCGGGGTGACCTCTGGTCTTGGCAGGACCGGTCTGGCGTCGGTGCCCGGGATCGGGGCGTCAGCCTTCAGGACGCCGGCCTCGGGCGGTGGGGTGTCCTTGTTGTATTTGGCGGTGGCGCCCTGGATCGCCTTGGCAAGCCGTGATGTGCCGAAGGCGCCGAACATGGGCCCACCGCCGGGGCCATGCTCCATCCCGTCCAGCTCACAGGCCTGGGCGGCGCCCACCGGAAGGGACAGGGCAAGCACGGTCAGGGTCACGGCAAGGCGGCGCATGGCGGGTCCCCCTGGGGTCAGGCACGCAGCCTAGCACGGCCGGCAGCCTACTTCACCTCCCGCACGCTGGGGTTCTGGCCGATGAAGGTCAGGTACAGCAAGTCGCGCAGCCGCAAGGTCACCACCACATAGCCCACCACCATGCAGACCAGCGAGGCCAGGAAGAAGCCGTAGCCGTAGAACCCGAACCCGGCCTTCATGGTCACCCAGGACAGCACCCCGTTCAGCACCAGGTAAAGCGCCTGGATCCACAGCAAATCCTGCCGCCGGTCCAGATAGGCCAGCACAATCAGGCAGAAGCTCAGCATTACCTGGAAGGACGCGCCCAGCACCCCGAATCTGAACATGCCCAGCTGGTCCGCCGTCAGCAGTCCCCAGTCCGCCAGCCGCGGCGACACCAGGATGCACAGGGCGGCGATGCAGGCCTGGAGCACGGCGATGTTGCGGGACGTCAGGATCAGGGTCTTCGCCAGCTCCCGCTGGTTCAACCGGATGCGGTCCAGGGAGGCATGGTGCTGGATGTCGCTGTAGTAGCGCTTGTAATGCTCGAAGAACACCGTCTCCACGTTCACCATGAAGACCGACAGGGCCGGCACCACGCAGAGCTGGGCCAGGAACATGGCCCCGTCATGGGCGGGGTAGCTGACCAGCCCATGGTAGGGCTCCGTCGCCTCCGGGGCGAACCACAGCACCCACTTGTCCACCCAAATGGCCATGTTGGCCACCAGCCCGATCAGGGCCAGGTCGCGGTAGCGCTTGAAGTAGGACAGGAAGGTGGTGGGCGCTTCCAGCGGGTACGGGTACTCCGCGAACACCCGCGCCGCCAGGGGGAAGAAGATCACCGCCAAGCCCAGGCTGAAGCCCAACAGCTGCGGCCAGGCCGTCTCCGGCGTCGCCACCTGCCAAGCCGCCAGGAACGCCACCACCATGCCGCCGCAGAAGGCGCGGGTGACGGACCGGTAGTCCTTCAACGCCGTCAGGAACACGCCCACCAGGAACACGCCCGCCGTCAGGGCATAGTTCAGCAGGGCCGCCAGGATGGTGGGCAGGTCCAGCACCGCGTAGAAGCCGTAGAACGGGATGGCGCCCAGGAACCCGGCCAGCAGGACCCCGGCATAGGCCACCACGAAGGCGCCGGGCACGGCCGTCACCTGGCGGGCATAGACGGCGTCCGCCAGGTACCGGGTCAGCACCAGCAGCAGCGGCCCGGACAGCACCAGTGAGAAGCAGAAATTGTAGGCGACGATCAGGCGGAACAGCTCCATCCCGTCGTCGGGCCGGGTGCGCGGCACCAGGGCCGACAATCCTGCCAGGGCGAAGACCGTGAACAGCCACGGCCCCGCGGTGATGAGGGCGGAGTAGGCGTAACCCTGCACGAGGCCCAGGATGTCGTCCCGCCGGGTCAGGCGGCGCAGGATGAAGCCGATGCCGGCCATGGCTCAGGCCCCCTTGTCCGTCGGGATGGTCACGGCCCGGTCCGGGGCGGCCATGTGGGTGTGGTAGAGGTCGCCATAGATCCGGTCGATCTCCACCTTGTTGTAGGACCGCCGCACCCGCTCCCGGATGGCGTCGGAGCAGCGCCGCCACCAGGGCAGGTCCAGCAGCAGGCGGCGCAGCGCGTCCGCGGTGGCGGCGGGGCTTGCCACCGGGGTGATGGCCCCGGCCGGGCCCAAATGCGGGTCCTCGTAGGACGGGCCCAGGATCATCTCCCGGCAGGCGCCCACGTCCGTGGCCACGGTGGGCACGCCGGAGGCCCCCGCCTCCAGGATCACGAGCGGCTGCGCCTCGGAGATGGAGGTCAGCGCGATCACGTCCACCCGGCCGAGGTGGTCGGTTAGGTTCACCCGGCCCAGGAAGCGCACCGTGTCCTGGAGGCCTAAGTGCTCCACCATCCGCCGGCATTCCTCGTAATACTCCGCGTCCTCCTCCTGGGGCCCCAGGATATCCGCCAGCACGTCCGGCACGCTGGCGCGGAGGATGGAGATGGCGCGGAGGAAGGTCTTCACGTCCTTGATGGGCACCACCCGGCCGATGAAGGCCACGGTGGGCCGCCGACCCTCGCGGGGGCCCCGCTCCACCTTGCTGAACCTGGCGTAGTCGATGCCGTTGGGGATCACCTTCAGCCGGTCCGGCGGGGCGCCGTCGCGCAGCTGCATGTCCTGGTTGCCGCCATAGAGGGTGATGATCTCCGCGCAGGCCTCGTACGTCGCGCGGCTGTAGCTGACAAAGGTGTCGATCCACATGTCGCGCAAGTCGCGGCGGGGCTTGTCCACCATCAGCCCGCCGGTGGCCGTGTCCTGCAGCCAGTCGGCCATGGCGATCTCGATCCGGCGCTCGTTGGTGTAAATGCCGTGCTCCGTCAGCAGCAGCGGGCGCTGCGTCTCCAACGTCAGGCGGGCGCCCAACAAGCCCGCGTAACCCGTTGATACCGCGTGGTAGACCTTGGCCGGCGGCACCTCCGCCAGCAGCACGGCGAACAGGCCGCCGAACAGGCTGCGCCATGTCCAGAAGAAGTCCAGGAAGCTGGCCCCCGGCATGACGTCGCCATAGAGCTTCGTCAGCACCTTGAAGGCGGCGCGGCTGTCCATCAGCACCCCGCGCCCCAGCCGCCCCCGGTGGGGCGCCAGGGCCCTGTCCAGGGCCGCCACTTCCGCCAAGCCGCCGCGGGCCTGCACGGCCTGCATCAGCGGCGCGATGGCGGGCAGCAGCTTCTCCACTCCGGGCAACCGGTGCTCCCCCGGGGCGAGGCGTTGCAGGTAGACGTGGGTGATGCCGGTCAGGTTGGCCGGGACCTTGTATTTGTGCTCCTTCCGGTAGCTGGCATCCGGCAGCAGGGAGACGACGTGGAAGCTCAGCTCCGGGTGGCCGCCGATCAGGTCGTGCACCCAGGAGGACACGCCGCCGGCCACGTAGGGATAGGTCCCCTCCAGAAGCAGGCAGACATCCGCCGCCGGGGCCGGTGCTGCGGCCGGGGTGGCGCGGGGGAGCAGGCGGTGCAGCAGGCTCATGCCAGGGCCCCCTCGCGCACGGCCTCAGGAACCTCGGCCAAACCGTTGTCCAGCCAGAGGGAAAGCGGGTCGTCGGCGGCCAGCCGGCCGGCGTGGGCCTCCACCAGCGCGTGGATCTCGGCGAAGCGGCCCTGGCGGAACAGGGCGTCCACGGCGATGGCGAGCATGGCGCGGTCGCCCTGCCCCTCGCCCAGCAGGGGCATCAGTGTCTCCAGCGCAGCGTCAAGGTCCCCCTGGGCGACCCGGTTGCGGGCGATGGCGGTCAGCGCCTCCCGGTCGCCGGGCAGCAGCTCCAGCACGCGGGTGAAGCGGGCCACGGCGCGGCGGCGGGTCTCGGCCTCCTGGTCCGCGTCCAGCAGGCCAAGGCCGGCCACCATCTCCTCATGCCGGGCCAGGGCGCGCCAGGCCTCCGCGTCCTTGGGCTGGCGGGCCGCCTGGGCGGTCAGGCGCATGGAGCGGGCCAGCACGTCGTTGTTGATCTGCGCCGCGGCCGTGGCAGCCTGCACCCGCACCGACGGCACCGGGTCTTCCAGCGCCAGCTTCAGGGCCGGCGCGAACTCCGGCCGGAAACGCCTTGCCAGCATGGCAAGAACCGCCTCCTTCTGGTCGCGGCTGCCCAGTCGAAGGACGTCGATGAAGGGGGCGACACCGGTCGCCACGGTGGCCGCCTCCCGCCCTTCCCGGATGCGGGCGGCCAGGGCCACCTCCTCCTCATCCGCGAAGTCTGGGAACAGGGTGCGGTACCATTCCTCCACCGGGGTCGCAGTCTTGCGGAACTGGGCCCGCAACAGGCCCGCCAGCAGGAACCCCAGCGCCCCCACCGGTCCCATGGCCGCCGTGCAGGCCAACGCCATGGCAAGGCCCAGGGCCGCTTGCCCCTCGCCCCGGCGATAGTAGAGCCGCCGCACATACAGCCCCAGCCCCACCAGCACGGCCACATGCCCCAGCAGCGCCAACCAGCCCCACAGCCCACCGGACCATGCGAGCGCGAGCAGGCAAAGCTCCGCCGCCAGCACCAGAACCAAGGCCAGCACGAAGGGCTGGCCGAAGCCGCGCACAGCGTCCGGGTCTTCGGCCGGCAGCTCTTCCGCCAAGTCGGTCATGCGGCCCCCTTGGCGTGCAGCACCTCGCCATAGGCGCTGACATGGACGCCGGGGAAGTCCGCGGCCAGGTCATCGGCCACGATCCCGGCGAGCCGCTTGGCCACCAGTTCCGCCCCCGCCGCGTCGGTGCCGGGCAGCAGCACGGCGATCTCGTCGGACGTCCGACGCTGGTCGAAGGCCATGTCGGTGCCACGCAGGGTGGCGTTGATGATGGCGGACAGGCGCTGGCCCAGCTCGGCCTGCGTGTCGTCCGGCAGGGGCACGGCGCTGTTCAGCCGCACGGTCACCTGGGCCACGCCGAAGCCCAGCCGCTTGCCCAGCCCCACCAGCATCTTTTTCTCCCGCTCGAACAAGGCGCCGGAGACGAGGCTGCCGTCCCCGGCATGGTAGCGGTCGGCCTCCGCCTGCTCGAACTTGCGGGCCTTGGCGATGGCCGTGCCCACCCACTCGCACAGCAGGCGGAAGTTCTCGATGGTGGTCAGGGACAGGCCGAACACGTCCATGCGCTCGATTTTCAGCATGCCGACCACCTCGCCCGTGTCGGCAGAGACAAGGGGCCCGGCCAGCACCCCCTCGCCCTCCAGCAGCTTGTCCTCACCCTTCCGTGCGGCGCAGAGGAAGCGCTGGCCGCCGACGACGGACTGGAACAGGCGGCTGTCCTGGGTGAAGACGGCAGCCCAGGCGTCATCCTCCCGCCAGCCCTCATTGATCACCGCCTCCACCTGGTTCTGGTTCAGCAGGTAGAGGGAGAAGGCCTTGGGCCCCAGCACCTCCCGCACCAGGTCGGCGGAGCCCAGCAACACCTCGCCGAAGCTTAAGCGCTCCACGGCGCGGGCGGCGCGGTAGATGGTCAGCACGGTGCGCATCTGCCCGGCGACGCGGATCTCAAGATCCTCCTTCACCGCCCGCAACTGGGTGAAGGCCTCCGCCAGATCCTGTTCCCGCTTGTTGGCGGCGACCAGGGCCTGCTCGGTCTGGCGCTGGATGCGGCGGGCGCGGGTGCGCAGCTCCCCCAACAGCAGGGCGGCCCCCACCCACAGGAAGGGGTTCAGCGTCACCTGCAACAGGTAGGCGTAGTAATCCTGCGCCAGGGTGCGTTCCGGCAGGTTGCCGGCCAGCAGCAGCACCGATCCGATGAAGGCCGCCAGCAACGCCTCCCCCGCCCCGTACTGCACGGCCAGCAGCAGGATGGGGATCCAGAACGGGTGGGGTTGCAGGTCGCGGAAGCGGGTGCCGTCACCAAAGGCAAGGTCCAGCGCCAGGATCAGGCCGAAGCACAGCCCCGCCTCCACCAGCGGTCCGGCGAAGCCGCCCAGCGGCTTGACCCGTGGCGGGGTGCGCCCCTGGTCAGCCCGGAACCCCAGATCGTTGCGGCCCGTCGCCGTCATGCCCCGTCCCCGCCCTTAGATCCGTATGGTCAGGAAGCCGCCGAACCGTGTAGCGGCGCTCCCTTCCCCGCGTGTCGTGAAGCCGCTGTAGCTGGCCCGCAGGCCGAGGTCGATGTGGCGGCCCCGCTCGACGGAAAGCTGCCCGCCGATGCTGGGCCCGCTGCCGCCGAACCGGTCGATGCCATAGCCGGCGGTCAGGTCGAAGCGCAGGTTGCCCCAGCGCTCCGCCTCCACCTCGCGGCCGGCGCCCACCGTATCCATGGCGATGCTGCCCGGCAGCACCTCGCCCAGGCTGCCCGACAGGGTCAGGTCCAGGCTGTGCACCTCACGGGTGGTCAGGGGCAGCGGGGCGAAGGGGTTGTCGAAGCCGTCCAGCCGCTCCTTCACCCCACCCACATACTCCGCGTCCACGGTGTAGCCTACGGACAAGCCGTACCAGTCGGCCCCGCGAGGCTTCAGGTCATACCTGAGGGACAGGTCGAAACCCGTTGTCCCCGCGGCGTTCCCCGCCTGCTTGCTCTGGTACTGGCTTGCCCGCAGGCCGGCGGCGGCGAAGACCCGGCCCAGCCGCCGCTCATGCCGCAGCTCCACCCGGTTGCGGTCGGCCCGCTGGTCGATGGCCTCCACGAAGGCCCGCTCCGGCCGCCGCCACTCCAGGGTCACGCGGCTGAGGCCGCCCAGGATGCGGGTGGCGAAGCTGCCCACGGCGCCAGGCCGCTCCCCCCAGGCCAGGCCCACGGCGAGGTCGTCGCCGTCGGCGAAGCTGTGTCCGAAACGCGCCTCTGCCGCCTGGACCCAGCGGCTGACGCGGGTGATGCGCCCGTCGGCGCGGCGAACCAGATCATCCTCCAGCCGCCGTGCCTCGGCGGAGGCCTCCAGCCGTGACCGGTTCGGCAGGGGCGCATGGGCGCGGGCGCGGAGCTGCCACTGCCGCTCGTTGCCCTTCGTGACCACGCCGTCTGCCTCCACCGTGGCATAGGCGGCCATGTCCCGGGCCAACCGCCAGCGGGCGGCGCGCAGGCCGCCATCGTCCGGCCTGCGATTTTGCAGGTCGTCCAAAATACCCAACGCATCAAGGCCATGGCCGAGGAAGCGGAAGGATTCCGCGAGGCCCCGCGCCGCCTCCGCGTCGTCCGGTGCCCGGGCGAGCAGGGTCTGGAACCGGTCCCGCGCCGCCACCGGGCGCTCCTCCGCCAAGTCCAGTTGCGCCCGCACCAGGTCCAGCCGCCGCTGCCCCTCGTCGGCCAGCTTCGGGTCCGGCTTGGGCGGGGGTTGCAGGGCCACGGTCAGGTTCACGCCGGTCAGGGTGCCGTCCACCGGCCGGCGGAAGCGCAGCAGCACGCTGTCATAGCCTGACCCGACGGCCTCCAGCCAGTCCGGCAGCGCCTTCTCCAGCCCCGTGAAGCCCTCCACGGCCTGCGGCGTCGGGAAGCGCAGCAGCAGCTCCCGCGGGTCGGCCGTGGACTCCAGCCGCGCGCCCGGCGGCAGGGAAAAGCTGGCTTGGCCATCGCCCGCCTGCACCGTCGGTGGCAGGGGTGCCGCCAGCACGGGCGCAGAAGTCAGGGCAAGGACAACCAACAACCCCTTGAGGATGCCTAGAAATCGGGTCAAGGCGCACCCTCCAGCAGGACCCGGGCCTCACCCAACCGCCCCAGTTCCATCAGCAGCCCGGCATAGTCCGCGCGCAGGGCCTTGTTGCCGGGTTCCCGCCGCAGCAGCGCCGCAAAGGCGTCCAGTGCTTCCCCCGTCCGGCCCACCCGGTGCAGGGCCTGGGCCCGCACGATCTGCCCCTGTCCGGGTGTCCGGTCTGCCTGGGTGATGGCGGCGCGGTAGTGCGGCAGGGCGTCGGCGTCGCGGCCGGCCATGCGCAGGGTCTCGGCATAGAGGTAGTGGTTCTCCGCGTCGCTGGGCCCGGTGGCGACCACGGCGCCCATGTCCCGCCGCACGGCGCCATAGTCACCCGACCGCCAGGCCAGCCGGCCGCGGCCCGCCAAGCCGTCCCGGTCGTCCGGCTTGCGGGTCAGCAACGCCGCGTAAGCCTTTGACGCCAGGGCATCCCGCCCCAGCCCTTCGGCTGCCTGCCCCAAGCGCCGCAAGGACTCCGGCCCGGCATTCGCCGCCAGCAGCTTGGGCGCTAGGGCTTCCAGCGCCTCCCCGTCACCCCGACGCAGGGCCGCGTCCAGCGCCTGGTCCAGCACCACCGCGTCACGCTCCCCCTGCGCCAGGGCCAGCACGGCCCCATCGTCGCCCGCGTCGGCCAAGTGGCGCAGCCACGCCGCTTTCTCGGCCCCCTTGGCCTTGGCTGCCCGCTCCCGCAGCCAGGCCATCCCCGCCGGCCCAGGGCGCGGGCCCCAGAGGTAGCGGAGCTGGCTGACCGCCGGCCCGTCCGGCGGCTCCGTTGTCGCCACCCGCTTGAACAGGGCCTCCGCCGCGGACTTGTCGCCCAGCTCCAGCAGGCGGAAGCTGATGCCGCGCAGCGTGTCCGGCTCCTGGCCGGGCTTGGCGGCGCGCTTCAGCAGGGCCTGGCGCAGCAGGTCGGACTTGCCGGCCCCCGCCAGCGCCTCCTCATGTACCGGCGTCCAGTCCACGGCCCCGGGACGCTCCACCGCCTGGGCCAGGTAGGGCAAGGCCGCTTCCGGGCCCGCCGTATCCAGCAGCAGGGACAGCCAGCGGTCCCGCTGGTCCACGGGCAGGCGCGGGACCGACAGGCGCGCCGCCAGGTACCGGGTCGCCTCCGCCCCGCGGCCGTCCGCCTTCAGCAGGGAAAGATACGTCTCGCCATAGGCTTGCGGCTCGGCGTTCGCAAGCCGGGCGAGCCAGGGTAGTCCATTGGCAGGCTCCAGCCGCGCCAGCAGGACCGCCCAACCACCCCGCGGCTCCCCAGCCAAAGCAGGAGCCGACAGCCAGGCGGACAGGTCGGGCACCAGGGCCTTGGCCGCGGCAGGCACCAGCTCCGGCCGGCGCAACGCCACCGCGCCCAGGGAATTGGCCAGCCGCCGCCGCTCCCCGGCCTCCGCGGCCGGCAGGCGGCCGGCCACCAGCGTCGCCACCTCCGCGTCCCGGTCCAAAGCCACCAGCGCGTCGAGCTTCAGGGCCAGCGTGTCCGGCGTTTCCGCCGCCCCGGCCAGCAAGGCCAGCGCCTCCGCCGGGCGGCCGCGAGTCAGGGCGATGCGGGCGCGCAAGGACGCGCCCACGGCATCGGGATAGCGGGCGGCCAGCCGGTTCGCCACCTGCTCCGCCCGGTCAGGCTTGCCGGCGGCCAGGAACCCCTCCACCGCCAAGCCCGCCAAAGCCAGCGCGTCGGCCGGTACCTCGCCCGGCTGCTCCAACCGCGCCAGGGCCTGGGTCGCCGCCTCCTCCAGCCGCCCGCCGCGCCACAGCAGCGCGGCATAGTCCCCCGGCACGGCCAAGCCCGCCTGCCGGGTGCGGGGGTCGGCGAACAGCGCGTCCGCCCCCGCCTTGTCCCCCGCGCCCAGGGCAAGCCGCAGCGCCAGCAAGGGGTTGTCGCCCAACCTTTCCACAGGGATCGCGTCCCGCAGCTCCCAGACCCGTGGCGTACCGCCCGCCTGCTCCGCCGCCTCCGCCAGCCGGCGCAATTGCCAATCCGGGTGGAAATCCAGGTCGTTGCCGGCCGCTGTTAAAGCTTCGTCGAAGCGGCCGGCATTCAGCAGCAGATCCACATACAGCACCCGCAGGTCCGGTTCCAGGGCCACGCGCCGGGCCCGGTCCCTCAGTCGCCCCAGGGCCCATTCGCCCCGCCCGGCGGCCATCTCCATCTGCACCAGGCTGCGCAACACCCGCGGGTCGTCGTTGCCGCTGCCGGCGGCGCGCACCAGCAGGGACAGGGCCTCATCCCGCCATCCCCGCTCGGCCACCTGGTCGGCCACGCCCGCGTACTCCGCCGGACCCAGATGTTGCAGGCAAGGCACCAGCCCTTCCAGCGCCGGCCCGTCCCGCAACTCCACCGCCAGCGCGGCCGCCAGGGTCGCCGCGTCCACCTCCGTGCAGGTGGGGCCGGTCAAAGGGGCCAGGGCCGCCAGGGCGCCCGGCTTGTCACCGCCGACGGCCAGACGTTCGGACAGTTCCACACGCTCGTCCGCCTGGGCCACGCCCAGGGCCGCAAGCCTTTGCAGCACCGGAAGGCGCTCCGCCACCAAGCCCCGGAACCCGTAAAGCTCCAGCAGTTCCCGCAGCCGCGGTTCCGTGGGGTCCAGCGCCGCCAACTCCTCCAGCACATGCCGAAGGGCGCCATAGTCGCGGGCGGCCCGGTAAAGGGCGGAGAGGCGGTCCAGGACCTCCAGGCTGCCGGGATGCCTCGCCAGCAACTGTTCCATCAGGGTGGCGGCCCGCTCCGGCTCCCCCTCGGCCAGGGCGATGTCGGCCAACGGGCCAACCACCGCCGGGGTCACCTCCCCCCGCGCCAGCGCCGTCTCCAGCAGGGCCTTGGCGTCCTCCGTGTCGCCGGTGCGCAGCGCCATGGCCGCGCGCTCATCCCGCCCGGGCAGCAGCAGCACCGACAGGGCCAAGCTGCCCAGGACCAGCAGGGCCAGGAGGAGGATGTTGGCGCGCATGGGCTCAGCGCTCCCGCCGGACCACCAGGGTCTGCCCGGCGGTGGCGTCGGCCGCCACGGTGAAGGAAAGCCGACCGTCCGGCCCCGCAGTGGCGGTCCCCTGCCAGTCTCCGGCCGCGACCCGGTAGGTGCCCGGTTCCGGCACCTGCCATTCCATCTCCCCCGGGCCGAAGCCCTTGGCCGTGACCTCGAACCCGCCGGGCACGGCCTTCAGGCCCGATAGGGGCCAGCGCGACTGGACCAGCCAGGGCCGCTTGGCCGCCGCGCCCTCCCCGGCCGCCAGAGCCACCACCGGCGCCGGGTCCGCCGGGTCCAGGGCCACATACAGGCTGCCATTCGCCAGCCGTTGCCCCATCACGCCGCTGGACCGCACCCAGTCCACCCCCACCCCCGGCCGGTCGAGCCTGAGGGTCTGCAAGGCGCCCCGGTCCTCCACCCGCCAGGCCCCCTCCGCCACGGGCACCAGCCGGGTGGTGAAGAAGCCATGGGCCATGGCGGCATAGTCTGTGGTCGTGACGGGTGCCAGCTCCTGCGCCGCCGCCCAGGCGACGTTGTCCTTCAGGGCCTTCAGGCTGGCCGCCCGCTCCCCCGAATACATGTGGTAGTAGAGGTTCACCGGCTTCAGCCGCCGCGGGCTCTCGGTGTTCGTCCAGGTCTTCACCACGTCCCGGAAGCCGAAGAACCGGTTGCTCCACAGGTCGGTGTAGGTGTTCTCGTTGCTGGCGGAGGCATAGACCCGCACCATCCCGTCCAGCCGCCGCCCCACCGGGGCCAGCCCGGCGACGGAGGGGAATTCCGGGTCGAAGCGGCTGTCGCCGCCATTGATGTTCAACAAGCCCGCCTGCTCCGCCGCCCGCACCGCCGCGACGAAGGGCACCGTGTCGCCAGACCACTGCACCAGCCGCACCGACTTGCCCGGCGGGGCGAAGCTGCCGATCAGCCGGGCGGCACCGCCCATCTCCCGCTCCAGGTCGAAGGGCTGGTCCATATAGGCGCGGGGCACGGAATAGCCGGGGCGCAAGCCCTCCTTGTCGTCACCGCTGGCCTCCGACACCTGGCCCTGGGACTTGCCGCCGCGATAGGGGGCCTCCTTCTCCGGGCTGTACTCCTCGAAGAAGTTCCATTGGAAGGGGTGGCTCCAGGTGTGGCTGGCCGGCTCCACCTGCGGCAGGGCGAACAGGCCGCGGGCGATCTCCCCCACCCGCTCATGGCCGGGGTGGCCGGGGGCCAGCTCCCGCGCGATGGGGGCGACGGTGACGGGCATCTGCGGGAAGGGCCGGATCACCTCGTCCCGCACCACCTCCGCCGCCGCGGCACCCGCCTCGCTGTAGGGCTTCATGCGGGCCATGTTCAGCCAGCCGTCCCCGTCGATGTGGCTGTAATAGATCCGCCGGCCCACCAGGGTGGTCACGTCGGCCACCGGCGCGTCGCCCAGGCCGAAGGCCCGCTGGAAGAAGCCGAACGGGTTCACCTTCCACTGCACCGCCAGGGTGGCGGGGTCGCGGTGGTGGGCGAAGCCGGGGGCGATGAAGCCCCCCGCGGGGCCCGTCGCCACCAGCACGCTGCTGTCGCCGGTGGGCTTGCGCGTCACGGTCAGGTGCGCCTGGGCACCGCGCAGGCCGAACAGCTCGAAGCCCGGCAGGACCGGGTCCAGGGCCCGCTCGAACCCCACCATGTCAGGGTCGGCCTTGTCCACGGCGCTGTCATAGGTCACGGGGCTGTAGCCGCCGCGGTAGTCCAGCCCCAGCAGGCCGTAGAACCTGGCCACCAGCGCCGGGTCGGTCACCCCGCCCTGCCGGTCCCGGGCCAGGCCCGGGTCGCCCATCACCACCAGCCTCCGGCCAGAGGCGACCAGCCTCTCCGCCCAGGCGACATAGCCGGCGGGGTCCGGCAGGCCCGGCTGCTGGAACCAGGCCAGCACGCCCCGCACCTCCGGGTCCTGCCAGACGGGGGGCAGGCCGGACTCCACGTCCCGGAACTCCACCACCAGCCCCAGCCAGTTCAGCGGGAAGGCGGCGATCTGGTGGGCGGCGGAGGCACGGACCCGCGGCTCCTCCTTGGCGGAATAGAGGGCGATGATCTTGCGCGCCGCCGGCTGCATGGCGACCTCGCCATCCCTGCCGGGCTTCGCCGCGGTCACGGCGGCGGGCGGCGGGCTGGCGGCCAGGACGGGTGCCGTGGTGGCAAGCAGCCCCGCCAGCGCCAGGGGGATCAGCCGGCCCCTCATCGCGGTGGCTCCGGAATGATGCGGTCCAGGGCCAGGGTCGCCACATAGGGGTCGAAGCCGTTGGCCCGCTGCCTCGCATAAAGCGCGGCCACCCCGGCCGTGTCCGCCGGGTCCCAGTAATCCAGCGTCATCACCCGCAGGGCTGGGTTCAGCGCCCGGGCCCCCTTCAGGGCGTTCACCTGGAAAGCCGTGTCCTCCGCCGACACGGGCTGCGGCCGGTTCCTGGCGAAGTCCCAGCCGGACAGCACGCTCTCCCCCAGCACCAAATCGATCTCCCGCGCCACCAGCGGCAGCAGGTCATAGCCCCGGTTCATCATCACGGGCAGGCCGGGATAGCGGGCGCGGATGGCCTTCACCAGGTCCGCGGCCCCTTGGGTCATCCCCGCCCAGCGCACCGGGTCGGTGCGCTCCAGGTGTGGCGGGTTGTCGAGCGTGTCCAGGAACACCCCGCCGAATCCCCGGGCCAGCAGGGCGGGAACCAGCTCCTCCACCACCCGCCTGGTCCAACGGGGATCGCGCACGTCCACATAGAAGCTGCCGGGCCAGTTCGGGTTCTCATCCCCCAACAGCCCCTCCGCCTGCACGGCGGCGAAGTGGGCGCGGTTCTGCTCCACCTCGCCAACGCTGATGTAGCCCAGCACCAGCGTGCCCTGGGACGCCACCTGCCGCAGGTTCACCCGCGTCTCCGCGTCCAGCACCGCAAGCCGATAGGGGCGGAGCTGGCCGGGCGTGACCGTGGCGCCGTAATAGACCACCCAGTTGCCCGCCTTCGCGGGTTCCGGCAGGGCCGTCAGGCCGCATCCGGCCAGCAGGGCAGCCAGGGCGAGCCCGGCGGGTCGGGGGATCAGGGGCACCGGGGATCTCTCAGTCCGGGGTGGGCAGGCTGTTCAGGGTGGCGCGCAGGCCGTCCTCCACCTTGGTCTCGGCGGTGACGCCCAGCAGGCGCCTGGCCTTGGCCGGGTCGCCCAGGGACAGGCGGATGTCGCCCGCCCGCCCCGGCCCGTGGGTGATGGGGCTGTCGCTGCCCGCGAGGCCCCGGATGATGGTCGCCAGCTCCAGGATGGTGGTGGGCCTGCTGGTGCAGACGTTGAACACCTCCGCCCCAGCCCGCTCCCCCCGGGCCGCCGCGGCCGCCATGCGGTCCATGGCCGCCAGCAGGTGGCGCACCACGTCGGCCACGTAGACGAAGTCCCGGCTCGCCCCGCCGTCCCCGTTC
>MOEB01000005.1 GCA_001939945.1 Aerophototrophica crusticola
CCCAGTTGGGGCCCTGCGCCACGCCGCCGGTGCCGGCCGTGTTGCCGGCGGAGGTGCCGGGGCCGGTGGTGGCCATGCTGCCGCTGCCGGTGGTGCTGGTCCCCGCCCCGGTGCCCGTGGCCGAGCCGCCGGACTGGGCAAAGGCGGCGCCGGACAGCGCCAGGGCCGCCGCGGCGGCGAGAAGGGTCGTACGCATGGTTGGACCTCCGCTTCGTTGAACCGGCACGCCGTCGGGGGCGCACCAAGGGGTTCAACAGCGAAGGGAGTGGAAAATCACGCCCGTGGCCCGGCCAACCCGGTGGACAGGTCGCCCAGCCAGGCCTCCAGATCGTCCACCACATGGTGGATATGGTCGCCATGGCCGACGCCGCCCATGTCGGGGCGGCTCCAGTCCGCCTCGCTGCGGACCCAGACGGTGGTCATGCCCAGCGCCGCGGCGGGGACCAGGTTACGGGCGATGTCCTCCACCATCACGGCACGGGAGGGGTCCACCTCGAAGCGCCGCACGAATTCCGCATAGGGGCGCGGGTCGGGCTTGGGCACATAGTCGGCGGCGACGATGTCATAGATGCCGTCGAAGCGCGTGGCGATGCCCAGCCGGGCCAGGATGTTCTCCGCATGGCGGACGGAGCCGTTGGTATAGACCAGCTTGCGCCCGGGAAGGGCAGCCAGGGCCTGGTCCAGGGGTTCCGACGGGCCGATGGGCGTCACGTCGATGTCGTGGACATATTCCAGGAACGGCACCGGGTCCATGTCGTGTTCCAGCATCAGGCCGCGCAGCGAGGTGCCGTAGGTGCGGAAATAGGCCTTCTGCTTGGCCCGCGCCTCCTCGTAGCTCAGACCGAAGCGCTCGGCGATGAACTCCCCGATCCGGCGGTCCACCTGGGCGAACAGGTTGCAGTGGGCGGGATAGAGGGTGTTGTCCAGGTCGAAGACCCAGGCCTCCACATGGCGGAAGCTGTCGGGGTCGGTGGCCTCGGGGCCGGGCGTGGGGATGTGGCTCATGGGCTAAGGATGGGGCGTCGGGCCGCAACGGGCAAGGTCGCTGGACGACAGGCGACAAGCAGGATAGGACTTTGGGGTTAACCACAACCCATTGGAAGCCTTCTCCCGTGACGGCAGCCCCCCTTCCCCCGGATGCGGACACCGGGCCCGGCCTGATGTCGGTGATGGCCGGCTGGCCCGGCCCCGCCTTGTGGCTGGACGCGGGCGGCCGCGTGTTGCAGGCCAACACGGACGCGCAAGGCCTGGCCCCCGGCTATGATGGCTGGCGGGAGGAGCTGGGCCGCTGGGTCGCCAGCGGCGGCCCGTTGGTGGAGGCCACCCATTCCGTGCTGCTGGAACCCCAGTGGGAAGCACCGGTGGTGGAGTTCACCGCCGTGCCCCTGGCCGACGGCGGGGTGCTGTGCCTGGGGCGCAACGTCACGCTGGAACGGCGCCTGCGCAACGTGCTGGCCGAGTCGCGCCAGCGCTACAAGGACTTGGTGGAGATTTCCAGCGACTTCGCCTGGGAGGTGGGGCCGGACGGGCTGTTCGCCTTCGTCTCCCCCGGCGGGGCCATCGGCTATGCGGCGGAGGAGCTGGTGGGCAGCGACCCCAAGGCCCTGGTCCTGGCGGAGTTCGGGGATGAGGCCCTGCCCTTCGACACCCCCGTGCCCATCGAGCGGACGGAGGTCTGGCTGAAGGCCAAGGACGGCACCGCCGCCTGCCTGATCAGCAGTGCGGTCCCCCTGCTGGGGCCGGGCGGTGAGTGGCGGGGGGCCCGCGGCGCCTGCCGCAACATCACCGAGGCGCGGGTGAAGGGCATGGAGCTGGCCCGCATCCGGCTGCGGGAGAAGTACCTGGGCTATATCGTCAGCTCCACCCGCGACGACGTGGACCCGTCCCGCACGCTGGAGATCGCGGCCGGCGTGGCGGTGAACGCCACGGGGGCCCTGGGGGTGCGCCTGCATGCCCAGGCCGGCGACGCCTTCCCCCTGGCCGCGTCGCAGGGGGAGCTGGAGGGCAAGGCGGCTGATGTGGCCGACGCGCTGCTGCCCCAGGCCGCCGCCAGCGAGGGGCCGGTGTCGGCAGTGGCGGGCGACATGGCCCTGCTGGCCTGCCGCACCCTGTTCCGGCACGAGGTGAACGGCGCCCTGCTGGTCTGGCGGGCGGCGGACAAGCCCTGGGTGGGCGAGGATCTGGAGATGGTGCAGGCCATCGCCGACCATGTGGGCGTCACCGTGGCCCAGGCCCGCTACCAGGAGCGGCTGAAGACCCTGTCGGAACGGGACGGCCTGACCGGCCTGTACAATCGCCGCACCTTCTTCGAGAAGCTGGAGGTGCGGCTGTCCAAGCAGGTGGGCGGCGGCTCGGCGCTGCTGTATTTCGACCTGGACAACTTCAAGGCGGTGAACGACAAGCTCGGCCATACGGCGGGGGACGACGTGCTGAAGGCCGTCGGTTCCCTGCTGACCCGGCTGGCCCGGCCCGGCGACCTGCCCGGCCGGCTGGGCGGGGACGAGTTCGTGCTGTGGATCGAGCGGGTGGACGAGGCACAGGCCCTGGCCGTGGCCGACCGGCTGCTACGGGAGGCGGCGGAGTTCCTGCGGCCCCTGTCCGCCTCCCCCGACAAGCCCCTGGGCGTGTCGGTGGGCGTGGCGGTGCATGGCGGCGGCTCGGGTGAGCCGGTGAAGGGGTTGGTGGACCGCGGCGACCACGCCATGTACGCGGCCAAGCGCATGGGCAAGGGCCACCGGTCCCTGGCCCCCGCCTTCGGGGCCGAGTAGAAGACGGGATCAGGGCATCATGGGTTTCGGGATCGATTACGACACGGCCAAGAAGCTGGCGGCCAGCGAGGACGCGGCGGAACGGCGCTTCATCGCGTCCCGCGACGACACGCGGCCGGAGATCCTGTTCTACCTGGCCAACGACCAGAGCGCGGAGGTGCGGCGGGAGATCGCCCGCAACAACGCCACCCCGCGCCAAGCCGACATGCTGCTGGTCCAGGACCCGGACGAGGGCGTTCGCACCGGCCTGGCCGGCAAGATCGCCGCCCTGGTGCCGTCCCTGGGCGCCGACAAGGTGGGCCAGTTGGAGAAGATGGCCCTGGACATCCTGGAGGCCCTGGCCAAGGACCAGGCGGGGGCCGTCCGCCAGGTGCTGGCGGAGACGCTGAAGGACACGCCCAACGCCCCGCCGCACATCGTGCAGCAACTGGCCCGGGACCTGGAGCTGTCGGTCAGCGCCCCGGTGCTGCGGCACAGCCCGCTGCTGACCGATGACGACCTGCTGTCCATCATCGGCAGCCAGCCCCTGGATGGGAAGCTGGTGGCCATCGCCGAGCGGGCGGGGGTTTCCCATTCCGTCTCCGACGCCGTGGCCCGCACGGGCAGCGAGGCGGCGGTGGCGGCCCTGCTGGGCAACGCCTCCGCCCAGATCCGGGAGGAGACGCTGGACCGGATCATCGACATGGCCCCGCGGCATGAGCCCTGGCACGCCCCCCTGGTGCGGCGGCCCGCCCTGCCGGCCCAGGCCGCCGCCCGCATCGCCGGCTTCGTCAACGACCAGTTGGTGAAGGTGCTGGAAAGCCGCGCCGACCTGCCCCCGGAGGTGCGCGCCGCCGTGCGGGACGCCGTGAAGGCCCGCATCCCCGCCGCCGCCCCCCGCCCCGGCGGCGGGATCGAGACGGCGGAGGAGGAGGCGCCCAAGGAGCGGCCCCTGGACCGGGCGAAGAAGCTGCACGCCGAGGGCAAGCTGGATGAGGAGGCCATCGCCAGCGCCCTGACCCGCGGTGACCGGGGCCTGGTCATGGCGGCATTGGCCGTGCGCACCGGTTACCCGCTGGACGCGGTGGACAAGATCGTCGGCGGCCAGAGCCCCCGCGGCGTCACCGCCCTGTGCTGGAAGGCCAAGCTGTCCATGCGCTTCTGCCGGCAGGTCCAGCTCCGCCTGGCCGGCATCCCCCCCACCGGCGTGCTGAACGCCCGGGAAGGCACCCATTACCCCATGACCGACGCCGAGATGAAGTGGCAGTTGGAGTTCTTCGGGCTGAAGGGGTGATCGCGTAGGTCGGATTAGGAGCCGCGAGGCTCCGTAATCCGACGGTCTGCCCGCACCCGCACCACCCTGTCGGATTACGCGCCATCGGCGCTAATCCGACCTACGGCTTTCGGAACCCCCTTCCCCACCCCCTGTTGCCCAGGCGGATCGGCAATGGAGGAAGGCCATGGCGGAGCAGGCGAAGAAGGAAGACAAGCAGGGCGTGCTGCCCATCGACATCCCGCCGGCCCCGTCGGGCGCCGGGGCGCCGGGGGGTGACCCCATGGGCGGCGGGAATGCCGGGACCGGCCGGGCCGGGACGGGCATGGGCGCTTCCCGCGGGACGGGGCAGACCCCGCGCAACCGCACCAACGAGGGACCGGGCACCACCAAGACGGTGGGCGAGGATTCAGGACAGGCCTGAGGCAGCCCGGAGGCCGGATAACGAAACGGCGGCACCATGCCCGGTGCCGCCGTTGCAGTGTCTGGTGCGCCTGTCGGCGCGGCCTCAACCTTCCCATTCCACCATCACGGCAAAGCCCTGGGACTGGTAGACCATCCAGTGCCGTTCGGGGGCCGGGGTGTCCGGCGCGGCCAGCGGCGCCGGAAGGGGGGTGGAGACCAGGGACTCGGTGTCGAGCCCGTCGGGGCAGAGGTAGCCATCCATCGGGAACCTGCCTTCTTCCGTCGGACGCCGCCCATCCAGCGGGTACGGCTGTCCGGTGGAGAGAGAACCCGGCGATGGGGCGGCCGGACGGAACGGCGATCCTGCGCGCCGCACCTGCCCTTTCGGGCCCGGTCCCCGGGTTTCCGAACCCCCTTCAGCAGGGTCGGGAAGCCTGGGGGTCACCCCATCGCGGGTCGGGTGGGGGGCTGCGTCCTGCGCGCCGCCCCCCGGTTCCCCGGCCGTTCAGCCAGCCGGGGAAACTGAACGCACCTGACCGTCGGCTCAGTGGAACTGGTCGGTCTCGGTGCTGTCCTTCATGGCCGTCGTGGAGGAAGAGCCGCCGGAGATCGCCAGGCTGACCTGGTCGAAGTAGCCGGTGCCCACCTCACGCTGGTGCTTCACGGCGGTGAAGCCCTTGTCCACGGCGGCGAACTCACGCTGCTGCATCTCGGAGTAGGCGGCCATGCCGCGCTCCTTGTAGCCCTTCGCCAGCTCGAAGGTGGCCAGGTTCAGGCTGTGGAAGCCCGCCAGGGTGACGAACTGGTACTTGTAGCCCATGGCGCCCAGCTCGGCCTGGTACTTGGCGATGGTCGCGTCGTCCAGGTTGGCCTTCCAGTTGAAGGAGGGCGAGCAGTTGTAGGCCAGCATCTTGCCCGGGTAGACCTTGTGCACCGCCTCGGCGAAGCGGCGGGCGTCGTCCAGGTTCGGCTTGGACGTCTCCCACCACATCAGGTCGGAGTAGGGGGCGTATTCCAGGGCGCGGGCGATGCAGTAGTCGACGCCGACGCCCTTCTTGATCCGGAAGAAGCCCTCGGGCGTGCGGTCGTTGCGGTCGATGAAGGGGTGGTCCCGCTCATCGATGTCGCTGGTGATCAGCTGCGCGCTCTCCGCGTCGGTGCGGGCCACCACCAGGGTGCTGGTGCCGCAGACGTCGGCGGCCAGGCGGGCCGCGTTCAGGGTGCGGATGAACTGCTGGATGGGGATCAGCACCTTGCCGCCCAGGTGGCCGCACTTCTTCTCGGAGGCCAGCTGGTCCTCGAAGTGCACCGCGGCGGCGCCGGCCTCGATCATGGCCTTCATCAGCTCGAAGGCGTTCAGCGGGCCGCCGAAGCCGGCCTCCGCGTCGGCGATGATGGGGGCGAACCAGTAGGTGTCACCCTTGCCCTCGGCCGTCTGGATCTGGTCGGCGCGCTGGAAGGCGTTGTTGATGCGCTTCACCACGGCGGGGACGGAGTTGGCCGGGTACAGGGACTGGTCCGGGTACATCTGGCCCGCCAGGTTGGCGTCGGCCGCCACCTGCCAGCCGGACAGGTAGATGGCCTCCAGGCCGGCCTTCACGTGTTGCAGGGCCTGGTTGCCGGTGAAGGCGCCCAGCGTGTGCACGTAGGGGCGGGTGTGCAGCAGCTCCCACAGGCGGCGGGCGCCCATCTCGGCCAGGGTGTACTCGATCTTCACGGAGCCGGACAGCTTGCGCACGTCCTCGGCGGTGAAGTCGCGGCGGATGCCCTCATAACGCTTGGCGTGGATCGCCTCACGGTCGGTGGCGCTGAGGGAGATGCCGTTGTCGAGCGGGGCCATGGTGGTAACTCCTTCCCAAAACTCAGTCCGGCGCTGCTTGGTCGTTTACAACCACCCGGTCGGCGGCGTTTGGTGCAGCGCACACAGGTAGACAATGCGCAAGGCGGGCCCTTGGTTCAACAGGGCACCACCAGAAAAAGGGTCAGCTTGTCACACGCTGTAATGGCCTTGCTTGTCATGCTGTAAAGTTTGTAAATTCACCGTTGGGGGAAGATCACAGGGCGGACGATTTTCTGTACATACAAAAAATATGGCCGGAGGGGGCGGCATGGCGTATGAATGGGATGAGGCCAAGCGCCAGGCGAACCTGGCCAAGCACGGCGTGGACTTCGCCTTGGCAGCGGACCTGGAGTGGAACACGGCGCTGACTGTGCCGGATACCCGCTTCGGCTATGGCGAGGAGCGAAACACGACGTTCGGCTTCATCAGGGACCGTCTTTACGCCTTGGTCTGGACGCCGCGGGCTGACGGGGTGGTCCGGATCATCAGCCTGAGGAAGGCCAACCGACGGGAGGTCAGGATCTATGGATGGGCAAACGAGCAAGGACGTCTTGCGGGCACGGATCCAGCAGGCCCTGGAAGCCATCACTGACGAGGAGGAGGCGGCCATCAACGCCGGGATCGTCGCCGACCCCGACAACCCGGAGCTGACGGAGGAGGACTTCGCCCGCATGCGCCCCCATGCGGAGGTCATGCGGGAGGTCGAGGCCCGCCGCCGCGGCCGCCCCCGGCAGGACCAAGTGAAGGAGTCCGTCACCATGCGGGTGGACGCCGACGTGCTGGAGGCTTGGCGCGCCACGGGGCCCGGCTGGCAAAGCCGGATGAACGAGACGCTGCGCCGCGCCATCGGTCTGTGAGCCGATACCGGGTAGCCAGGAAAGGCACCCAAGGCCGGCGACCGCCGGCCCGCGGGCCCGTGCCCGCGCAAGCCAAGGGCGCGGATGCGCCCGCGAGCCTGCCCCGGCCCCCGAGCCGGGGGCGCCTGAGGGAACGTGAAGATGTCCGAAAAGAAGGCCATGCTCGGCCACAAGGTCCGGCGGTTGCGCCGGGACCTGAAGATGACCCAGGCGCAGATGGCGGAGGAGATCGGCATCTCCCCCAGCTACCTGAACCTGATCGAGGCGAACCAGCGCCCCCTGACGGTGCCGCTGCTGCTGAAGATCGCCGGCGTCTATGGCATCGACCTGGCCAGCTTCGCGGAGGATGACGAGACGCGGCTGGTGGCGAACCTGCGGGAGGTGTTCGCCGACCCGCTGTTCGAGACCGGCGACATCAAGAACCAGGACATGAAGGAACTGGCCGCCGTGGCCCCCACCCTGGGGCAGGCGGTGGTGCAACTCTACCGCGCCTACCGGGAGGCGCGGGAGGACCTTGGCGCGCTGGCGGAGAGCGTGGCCGACGGCGGCAGCCTGCAGGCCAACACGGCCGGGGTCCAGGCCTTCCCGCAGGAGGATGTGGGGGAATTCTTCCAGTCCCACCAGAACCACTTCCCCGACGTGGAGACGGTGGCTGAATCCTTGTGGATCGATGGCGACCTGGATTCGGGTGACCTGTATGGCAGCCTGGCCGCCCACCTGAAGCGGGCGCACGGCGTGTCGGTGAAGCTGATGCCGTCGGAGGTGATCGGCCAGGCGGTGCGCCGCTATGACCGGCACTCCAAGCGGGTGCTGATCTCGGAGATGCTGCCGCCGTCCGGCCGGGCCTTCCACCTGGCCGCCCAGATCGGCCTGTTGAAGCACCGGGAAATGCTGGAGGCCCAGGTGGCCCAGGGCCATTTCGCCAGCGAGGAGGCACGGCGGCTGGCGTTGATCGGCCTGTCCAGCTACTTCGCCGGCGCCGTGATGATGCCCTATGGCCGGTTCATCCAGGCGGCCCGCGCCCTGCGCTATGACGTGGAGGTGCTGATGGGCCGCTTCGTCGCCAGCTTCGAGCAGGTCTGCCACCGGCTGACGACCTTGCAGCGGCCGGGGGCGAAGGGCGTGCCCTTCTTCTTCCTGCGCATCGACCATGCCGGCAACATCTCGAAACGGTTCAGCGCGGCGCCCGGCTTCCACTTCGCCCGGTTCGGCGGGGCCTGCCCGCGCTGGACCATCCACGACGCCTTCCGCCTGCCCGGCGCCATCCAGACCCAGCTGGCGCAACTGCCCGACGGCAGCACCTATTTCTCCATCGCCCGGCGCATCGTGAAGCCGGGCGGCGGCTGGCGGAATCCGGCGCGGCAGTTCGCCATCGCCTTGGGCACTGACATCGCCCATGCGGGGCAGCTGGTCTATGCCGACGGCATCGACCTGTCCAACCTGGCCGCGGCCACGCCCATCGGCATGAACTGCCGCATCTGCCCCCGGCTGGACTGCACCCAGCGGGCCTTCCCGCCCCTGAACCACCGGCTGGCCGTGGATGAGAACATCCGCGGCATCACCAGCTATGTGGGCGTCGGCGTGACGTGAGTCCCGCCGCCAGAAGTCCCTTTACCGCCCCCGACCGGATCATCTACCTACAAGGTCATAGGCCATAGGCCCGCATCGGTAGCGGCGAACGGCAGGACGGGGGGCTGGGATGACCGGACAGGGCGTGACGGGCACGGGGGAAACGACCCTCCTGCCTTGGGAGCAGGTGACCGTCGGCTGCGGCCTGACCCTGCACGCGCCCGCCACCCTGCGCCTGGACCCCGCCCGGCTGAAGGCGGAGTTCGCCGCCCTGGACGCGGCCATCCCGGATAGGGCGCGCACCCATTATGGCGCCCAGGCCGGCACCGGCTGGACCGCCATCCCTTTGGCCCTGCCCGCCCGGCAACCGGGGCGGGGGCTGGAGCTGCTCCCGGCCCTGGACCACATGCCCCTGGTCCGGGACCTGTTGGGCACGCCCGGCTGGGCGGTGCGGAGCGCCAACCTGCTCCGCCAGCCGGCAAGGGGCTGCCTGGCTTGGCACTATGACAACGAGGCCCTGCACCTGGATTGCGTGCGCCTGCTGGTGCCGATCCACGCCCCTGCCGGCGCCACCACCCGCATCGGCCATGAGCGCGCGGCCTATGCCGAGGGCCAAGCCTGGACCGGGGACTTCAGCTTCCCCCACCAGGTGGAAAACGCCACGCCCGCCGACCGGGTGGTGCTGGCCGTGGACATGGCCTCCACCCCCACCCTGCGCGCCCTGTTCCCGCCCGCCCTGTCAGCGGAGGTCGACAGGCGCCGCGCCCTTGCGGCGGAAGCGGTGAACAGCCTGCTGGGCTGGTGGGCGGCGGGCAACCGCAGCCCCGGGCAGGCCTGACCCGCGACGCCCGCTGCCCCCGCCTGTTGCCCCGGCATCCACCGGAACCAGGCGGAGGCCCCATGGCCCAGATCAAGCATCCCCAGCACGACCAGAGCGTGACCCCGCAGACGGAGGGTGGCGACCACCCCAGGGAGACGGACGCCAAGAACTACGACCGGACCCTGCCCCGCCAGTCCGGGGAGCCCATCGGCAAGGACGCCAGCCGGGAACCGGGTGAGCGCAAGGGGTTCGGCAAGCATATCGACAGCCCCGACGTGCCCCGCGGCCCGGATGACCTGGACCGCAATCCGTCCATCGGCTCCTCCAAGGGCACCAGCCAGGGCGGGGACGCCCGGGGCGACGTGGAGGATGAGGGCAGCACCAACCCCTGATCAGCCCTTCCGCTTCGCCAACGGGTGGTGCGCCTGGACGGTCTGTTTCAGGCGCCCCTCCACCACATGGGTGTAGATCTGGGTCGTGCCGATGTCGGCATGGCCCAGCATCTTCTGCACGCTGCGCAGGTCGGCGCCGTGGTCCAGCAGGTGGGTGGCGAAGCAGTGGCGCAGCACGTGGGGGCTGACCTTGGCCGGGTCCAGGTTGGCCTCCAGCGCCAGTTCCTTCAGCAATTGGCCGAGTCGCTGGCGGGTCAGCACGCCGCTGCCGCTGCGGGACGGGAACAGGTAGGCCTGCTGCTTGGCCTCCCGCCCCTTGACCATGAAATAGGGCCGGTCGGGCAGATAGGCGGCCAAGGCGTCGCGGGCCGGCTGGGACAGGGGCACCAACCGCTCCTTCCCGCCCTTGCCCTTCACCAGCAGGGCGCGGGCATCGCGGGTCAGCGCCTTGGTCGGCAGGCCCACCAGTTCCGACACGCGCAGGCCCGAGGCATAGAGGATTTCCAGCAGGGCCGTCAGCCGCCGCCCCTCCGGCCCGCCGCGGTCCGCCGCCACGGCCAGCATGGCGCCCACGTCCGCCTCGGTCAGGATCTTGGGCAGGGACCGGCCCTGCTTGGGGGTGTCCAGGACCGATGACGGGTCCTCTGCCCGGCCGTTCTCGCTGACCAGGAACTTGTAGTACTGGCGCAGGGCCGACAGCCGCCGCGCCACCGTGCGCACCGCCGCCTTTTCCTTCACCCCGCCGGCGGAGAGGTGGTCCAGGTAGGCGCGGAGGTCGTCGCTGGAGGCCTGGTCAAGGGCCGTGCCGCCCCGCTGCGCCTTCAGGAAGGCGGCCACGTCCAGCAGGTCGCGCTTGTAGGCGTCCTTGGTGTTGGCCGCGGCCCCCCGCTCCGCCACCAGCATGTCCAGGAAGGCATCCACGAAGGGGGGCAGGGGGGCGGGGGGCTTCCGGGGACGGCCGGGGCGGGCGGCCTTGGCGGGTTTGTCGAGGGTGGTCATGGCGGGGGCTTGCCCCTCAACCGGCCCGCGAGCGGGCCGACCCCGGACGCGATCCCATGAGCGCTAAGTTCGGGCCAGAATACGCCTTTTCTGTCTCCCCTGCGAAAGCAGGGACCCACAGTTCTTCGACTACAGTGCCGTGGTTGACCGGGTCAAAAACCGTGGGCCCCTGCTTTCGCAGGGGAGACGGTTGTACCGGCTGGACGCGTATTGCTACCATCTTAGCGCTCATCGGACCCGATCCGGGGTCGGGCGCCAGCGCCCGGGTGAGGGGGTCGGCATACCCGTCCTCACCCCCCCAACATCCCGGCGAGCGCCTCCACTGCCACCTGGCGCCCCTCGGCGGACAGGCCGGCGGCGTTCAGCAGGGACAGGGCGTCGGCCAGGGTGGCGGGGTCCTGCAACCCGGCCTCCGACAGCAGGGACAGGGCGCGTAGGGCGGCCTCCCCCTTGCCGGTGGGGGCGGGCGCGATCCCCCGGCCGCCGGGGTTGCCGGCGGCGGAGAGGACCAGCAGCACGTTGTCCGCCAGGTCCCGTGCCGCGGCCGGATCCTTGCCCAGGTCGCGGACCCAGGGGCCCATGTCCACCTCTCCCTCCCGCACGATGCCTTGGGCCGCGGCCAGGGGCCACAGCCGGGCATAGGCGCCGGAATCCTTGCCGGCACGGAAATCGTCGCGGGACAGGGCCACCCAGGGGCGGGAGCGGTCGGCTTCCCCCTGCAACAGCAGCAGGCGGGCGATGTGGGGCGCCACCACGGCGAAGCCCGGCGTGGGCTGCATCACCCCCACCTCCGCCGCCAGCAGGGCGCCGAAGGGGCCGGACAGCAGGCCGGGGCCGGAGGATTGCACCGCCGCCTTCAGCAGCCCGGCCTTGGCGGCGGCCGACGGCTCCGCCCGCAGGGCGCGGACCAGCTGGGCGCGGTACAGCGGGTTGGGCTTGCGCCCCGGGGCCAGCAAGGCCTTGGCGTCCGCCGGCTCCACCTGCTCATACAGCTTCAGCAGGCCGTCCTTGTCGATGGCCCCCCAGAGGGCCGCCTGCTCCGCCGCGGCGAGGCGGACAGCCATGGGGCTGGCGGAGCGCACGAGGCCCAGGGCATGGGCGGGGCTGAGCACCTTCACGTCCGCCGGCAGGGCGCGCCCGCTGGCGATGGCCAGGGCGAGTTGGGGCGGCGTGGGTTCCGTCACCCCCTTGATGGGGGCCTTCTGGCCGGCGGCCGCGGCCTCCGCCAGGCGGAAGAAGGTGTCGTCCTTGTCCCCCTGCTCCCGCAGCAGATCGATGCCCAGGGTGGCGGCATCGGCCTGGCCGCCCTGCACCTGGCAGGCGATCTGGTATTTCTGCCAGGTGGGGTGCTTGAACCGGGCCAGCAGCACGGCGGCCTGGGCGCAGGCGGTCTCCCCGCCGGACAGCAGCTCCAGCGCCATCCAGGCCAGGGCGCCGTCCTCATCCTCCAGGGCCGGCGGGGCGGTCTGGGCCAGGGCGTCGGCGTCCCTCGGCTCTCCCAGCAGGGCCAGCTTCTCCAGCCGCAGGCCGGCCAGGTTGCGGGGGCCCGGCTCCCCCTCCGGCGCGTCGGCCGCGGTCAGCAGCACCTTGCGGGCGATGGCGCGGAGGGAGCCGGACGGCAGGGGTGCCGGCAGTTCCGCCAGCAGCCGCTCCACCTCTGCCCGCGGCGTGCCGGACCAGAGGTCGGCGGGCAGGCCGCCGTTGCTGGCGTCCAGCGGCCCGGCCATCTGCGGGTCCAGGGCCTTCAGCTCCTGCACCTCCACGCCGGACGGGCCGAGCCTGGGCTGTTCCGGCCGGACCAGCCGGTCCTGGAGCGGGTCGCCCAGGGGCACGGCCTCCACCCCGCCGGGGGCCGGCAGCGACTCGCCGCGCGGCGCCTCGGCACCCGGTTGCGGGCCCAGGGGGATGGGCGCGTTGCCCTGGCCCTGCGGCGTCAGGGGGATGGGCTGGGCCAGGGCGGCGGGGGCGGCACCCAGCAACAGGGCGGCCAGAAGGGCGGCGCGCACCGGGGCGGGCCGGTCAGCCGAAGCGGTCATTCGGGATCACCCGCTGTACGGGTTCCGTCGGGGCGGGCATGTCCCAGGTGGCCAGGAAGGCCACGCCCCCCACCAGGACGATCAGCACCAGCAGGAACAGGATCTGGACAAGCTTGCTCATGAACGACCGGACCGCACGCGGGAAGGGCCGGCGCGCCCTGCGCGGGACGGGCGGGGCCGGCATGACATCGGGGGCTGGGACAGGATGCGTCCGCCGTGCTATGGGAAACGCACGATGCTGTCCCTGACCCACACTATCCTAACGCCCGCACCCCCGGCTGGCAATCTTGCCCCCGGGCGGGCTTAAGACTTCTGGGAAGCCAAAATGGCACCATCCCAGGCCCATGCCCACATCCCCTTCGTCCCGCCGCGCACCGTGGTGCTGATCGGCCTGATGGGGGCCGGCAAGACCAGCATCGGCAAGCGGCTGGCCACGCGGCTGCACCTGCCCTTCGTCGATGCCGACCATGAGATCGAGCGCGCGGCCGGCTGCACCATCCAGGAAATCTTCGACCGGTACGGGGAAGCGGGATTCCGCGACGGGGAGCGGCGGGTGATCGCCCGGCTGCTGGACCAGCCGGTGCAGGTGCTGTCCACCGGCGGCGGCGCCTTCATGGACCCCATCACCCGCGCCCTGATCCGGGACAAGGGCCTGTCCGTCTGGCTGCGGGCGGACCTGGACCTGCTGGTGCACCGCACCGCGCGGCGCGACCACCGCCCCCTGCTGCGCCAGGGCGACCCGCGGGAGGTGCTGCGCAGCCTGATGGAGAAGCGCTATCCCGTCTATGCCGAGGCGGACCTGACCGTGGACAGCGACGACAGCCCGCCCGACGTGACCACCGACCGGGTGGTGGCGGCCCTGCGCGACCACCTGACCCCGCCTGACGCCCGGAGGGCGAGCCCATGAGTTCCACGAGCGTCCGCGTCGCCCTGGGCGACCGCGGCTATGACATCCTGATCGGCCCGGGGCTGGTGGCCGACGCCGGCCGGCATGTCGCCGAGCGGCTGCCCGGCCGGCCCCTGGTGGTGCTGACCGACAGCACCGTGGCGGGGCTGCACCTGGACCCGCTGATGGCGTCCCTGCGGGCCTCCGGCGCCAAGGTGCTGGACCCCATCATCGTGCCCTCAGGCGAAGCGTCCAAGGACATGGGCACCCTGGCCGGCGTGCTGGACGATCTCTTATCCCGCGGGATCGAGCGCAAGACCGTGCTGGTGGCGCTGGGGGGCGGCGTGGTCGGCGACCTTGGCGGGTTCGCGGCGGCGGTGGCCCTGCGCGGGCTGGACTTCGTGCAGGTGCCCACCACCCTGCTGGCCCAGGTGGACAGCTCCGTCGGCGGCAAGACGGGGGTCAACTCCAGGCACGGCAAGAACCTGATCGGCGCCTTCCACCAGCCGCGGCTGGTCCTGGCCGACACCGGCGTGTTGGACACCCTGCCCCGGCGGGAGCTGCTGGCCGGCTATGCGGAGGTGGTGAAATACGGGCTGATCGACCGGCCGGACTTCTTCACCTGGCTGGAGGCGAACGGGGAGAAGCTGCTGGCCGGCGACCCAGGGTTACGGGCCGAGGCGATCCGGGTGAGCTGCGAGGCCAAGGCCGCCGTGGTGGCGGCGGACGAGAAGGAATCCGGCCTGCGCGAGCTGCTGAACCTCGGCCACACCTTCGGCCACGCGCTGGAGGCGGAGGCCGGCTATGGCACCGCCCTGCTGCATGGGGAGGCGGTTTCCATCGGCATGGTCATGGCCTTCGACCTGTCGGTGAAGCTGGGCCTCTGCCCAGCGGGGGACGCCGCCCGCCTGCGCGCGCACCTGTCCAGCGTCGGCCTGCCGGTCACCGCCGCCCACCTGCCGGCCCTGGTGCCCGGTGGGGATTGGTCGCCCGGGAACCTGATGGCCCACATGGGTAAGGACAAAAAGGTGAAGGACGGCACCATCACCTTCATCCTGGCCCGTGGAATCGGCCAGAGCTTCCGCCAGGCGGGGGTGGGGATGGACGGGGTGGGGGAGGTGTTGCGGGGGTCGTTGGGGACATAAGTCCCCTCTCCCTGGGGAGAGGGTGGCGAGCGCAGCGAGCCGGGTGAGAGCCTGCCCCCGCGGAGGCGGGGGGAGGTGGGCGTAGGGACCGACCGTTGGCCTGCTCCCGGCACCCCCTCACCCCAACCCTCTCCCCGGCGGGGAGAGGGGGAGGTTTCGCTGCTCCCGTCTCCCTCACCCGGCCCTTCGGGCCACCCTCTCCCCAGGGAGAGGGAACTACACCCACGCCCCCACCCCCGCGCCCACGGCCCCGATCCTCACCAACTCCTTCGCCGCGGCCAGGTCGGGGGCGAAGAACCGGTCCTTGTCCCAGAACGGCACCTGGGAGCGCAGCAGGCCGTGCGCCTCCTCGATCCGATCGGCGGACTTCAGCGGGCGGTGGAAGTCCAGCCCCTGGGCGGCCTCCAGCAGCTCCACCGCCACGATGCCGGCGGCGTTGTCGGCCATGTCCAGCAGCCGCCGGGCGGCCCAGGTGGCCATGCTGACATGGTCCTCCTGGTTGGCGCTGGTCGGGATGCTGTCCACGCTGGCCGGGTGGGCCAAGCCCTTGTTCTCGCTGGCCAGGGCCGCGGCGGTGACCTGGGCGATCATGAAGCCGCTGTTGACGCCGCCGTTCGCCACCAGGAAGGCGGGCAGGCCGCCATTGTGGTTGGGGTCCACCAGCATGGCGCTGCGCCGCTCCGACAGGTTGCCTACCTCAGCCAGGGCAATGGCGACTTGGTCGGCGGCGAAGGCCACCGGCTCCGCATGGAAGTTGCCGCCGGACAGGATCGCCTGGTCGTCGCCGAAGACCAGCGGGTTGTCGGTGACGGCGTTCGCCTCGATGGACAGGGTGTGGGCCGCCATGCGCAGCTGGTCCAGGCAGGCGCCCATCACCTGGGGCTGGCAGCGCAGGCAATAGGGGTCCTGCACCCGGCTGCAATTGACATGGCTTTCCCGGATGGCGCTGCCCGCCAACAGCCGGCGGTAAGCGGCGGCCACGTCCATCTGGCCCTGGTGGCCGCGGATCTCATGGATGCGGGCATCAAACGGCGTGTCGCTGCCCCGGGCGGCGTCCACGCTCATGGCCCCGGCCAGGATGGCGGCGTCGAACACCGTCTCCGCCGCGAACAGGCCGGCCAGCGCCAGGGCCGTGCTGACCTGGGTGCCGTTCAGCAGGGCCAGGCCCTCCTTCGGCCCCAGCTCCAGCGGGGCCAGGCCGGCGATGGCCAGACCCTCGGCGGCCGGCAGCACCTTGCCCTGGTGCCGTACCTCCCCCACCCCCAGCAGCGGCGCCACGAGGTGGGCCAGGGGGGCCAGGTCGCCCGACGCACCGACGGAGCCCTTGGACGGGATGCAGGGATAGACCTGCGCGTTCACCAGCGCCACCAGCGCCAGGATCGCCCCATCGCGCACGCCGCTGTAGCCCCGCAGCAGGCTGGCCGCCTTCAGCACCAGCACCAGCCGCACCACCGCGTCGTCCAGCAGGGGCCCGGTGCCGGTGGCGTGGCTCAGCACCAGGTTGCGTTGCAGCTCCGCCAACTGGTCGGCGCCGATGCGGGTCTTGGCCAGCAGGCCGAAGCCAGTGTTGATGCCATAGGCGGTGCGGCCCTGGGCGACCAGCGCCTCCACCACGCTCGCGGAGGCCGCCGCCTTGGCCAGGTCGGCCCGGGCGATGTCCAGCCGCACCGGCCCCGCCAGCACGCGGCGGAGGTCGTCCAGGGTCAGGCTGCCGGGGGTCAGGCGCAGGGGGGCTGCGGTCATCATGCGGGCTCCAGGAAGCGGGCTGATTCGGTGGTGAAGGCGTGGACCATGGCGCGCAGGCAGGGGCGCAAGGTCGCACAGCGGGCGGGGTCCAGGGCGGCGGGCAGGCCGTCGGCCAGGTGGGTGGCCTGGGACAGCTCCAGTTGCAGGGCGAAGACCCGCTGGTCGGGGCGGCCATAATGCCGGGTGATGTGCCCGCCCTTGAACCGCCCGTCCAGCACCCGCGTGAAGGCGGGGAACGCCTCCGCCGCTTGTAAGACAGCCTGCGCCACGGCGGGGGGGCAGGACTGGCCGCCATTGCTGCCCAAATTCAGGTCGGGCAACCGCCCCTCGAACAGCCGGGGCAATTCGGGGGCGATGGAGTGGGCGTCCCACAGCAGGGCATAGCCGTGCCGGGCCTTCAGCCGCTCCAGCTCGGCGGAGAGCTGGGTGTGGTAGGGGGCCCAGACCGTGTCGCGGTGCTGGTCCCTCTCACCTTGCGTCAGCGGGGTCTGCCAGACCGGCTCCCCCGTGAACGTCTTCGCCGGGAACAGGCCGGTGGTGGTCTGGCCGGGGTAGAGGCTTTCGTCCGTCGCCGGCCGGTTAAGGTCCACCACGTAGCGGCTGTAATGCGCCACGAGGGTGCTGGCGCCCAGGTCGGTGAGGAAGTCGTAGAGGTCCGGCAGCAGCCAGTCCGTGTCCGGCAGGTCCTTGGCCGCTGGCGTCAGCCTTTGGGCCAACCCCGGCAGCAGGTCCGTGCCGACGTGGGGGAAGGAGACCAGGAGGGGGATGCGGCCTTGGGTGAGGGTGAAGGGGGTGGTCATGGTTGGGCCTGGCGGAAGGATTTGGACACGGATGAACGGGGATATGATTTGGGATTGGCGCGGATAGGCAAGGCGCTGGCGACGACGTCGGGCCAGGTCGGGTAAGTGGCGCCTATAGAACATTCACGAACACGCACAATACACTCACGAACACACACAGGACTCATTGCGGCTACGCCGCATTCAGGCAGCGCCGGAGGCATTTTATTTTTGTGAATGTTCGTGCGTGTTTGGTGCGTGTCCGTGAATGTCCCCAAACTTCCCCCTCCCCATCTGCACACCATCCGGGTCAATCCGGCCATCATCCGCGTTCATCCGTGTCCCCTGGCCCAACACCACGGGCTCACCCCAGCATCGGCATGTCCACGCCCAGCCGCTTGGCGCAGTCCACCGCGTCCTCGTAGCCGGCGTCGGCGTGGCGCATCACGCCGGTGGCGGGGTCGTTCCACAGGGTGCGTTCCAGGCGGCGGGCGGCGTCGGCTGTCCCGTCGCACAGGATCACCATGCCGCTGTGCTGGCTGAAACCCATGCCCACGCCGCCGCCATGGTGCAAGGATACCCAGGTGGCCCCCGACGCGCAGTTCAGCAGGGCGTTCAGCAGGGGCCAGTCGGACACGGCATCGGAGCCGTCCTTCATCGCCTCCGTCTCCCGGTTCGGGCTGGCGACGCTGCCGCTGTCCAGATGGTCGCGGCCGATGACCACGGGCCCGATCTCCCCCCGCGCCACCATCTCGTTGAAGGCCAGGCCGATGCGGTGCCGGTCGCCCAGGCCCAGCCAGCAGATGCGGGCGGGCAGGCCCTGGAAGGATATCCTCTCCCGCGCCATGTCCAGCCAGCGGTGCAGGTGCCGGTCGTGGGGCATCAGCTCCTTGACCTTCTCGTCCGTCTTGCGGATGTCGTCCGGGTCGCCGGACAGGGCGGCCCAGCGGAACGGGCCTTTTCCTAAGCAGAACAGCGGCCGGATATAGGCCGGGACGAAGCCGGGGAAGGCGAAGGCATCCGCCAGCCCCTCCTCTTTCGCCACCTGGCGGATGTTGTTGCCATAGTCCAGGGTCGGCACGCCGAGCCGGAAGAAGTCCAGCATGGCCTGGACATGGGTCACCATGCTCCGCCGCGCCGCGGCCTCCACCGCCTTCGGGTCCCGCTCCCGCTTTTCCAGCCACTCCGCCACCGTCCAGCCGGCGGGCAGATAGCCGTTGATGGGGTCGTGGGCGCTGGTCTGGTCGGTCACCGCGTCCGGCGTGGCGCGCCTGTCGCCGGCCTTGGCGCGGCGGGCCAACTCCGGGAACACCTCCGCCGCGTTGCCCAGCAGGCCGACGGAGACGGGTTTACCGCTCAACCGCGCCTCTTCCATCCAGTCCAGGGCCTGCTCCAGGCTGTCGGTCTGCCGGTCCAGGTAGCGGGTCTCCAGCCGCCGCTCGATCCGGCTGGGCTGGCACTCCACCGCCAGGCAGCTCGCACCCGCCATGGTGGCGGCCAGCGGCTGGGCCCCGCCCATGCCGCCCAGCCCGCCGGTCAGGATCCATTTGCCGGTCAGGTCGCCGCCATAATGCTTCTGCCCCACGGCGACGAAGGTCTCGTACGTGCCCTGCACGATGCCTTGGGTGCCGATATAGATCCAGGACCCGGCCGTCATCTGGCCGTACATCATCAGCCCCAGCCGGTCCAGCTCATGGAACTTGTCCCAGCTCGCCCAGTGGGGGACCAGGTTGGAATTGGCGATCAGCACACGGGGCGCATCCTTGTGCGTCCGGAACACGCCCACCGGCTTGCCCGACTGCACCAGCAGGGTCTGGTCATCCTCCAGCCGCTTCAGCGTGTCCACGATGCGGTCGAAGCTTTCCCAATCCCGCGCCGCCCGGCCGATGCCGCCATAGACCACCAGCGCTTCCGGGTTCTCCGCCACCTCCGGGTCCAGGTTGTTCATCAGCATGCGCAAGGGCGCCTCGGTGGCCCAGGACTTGGCCGTGAGGGTCAGGCCGCGGGGGCTGCGGATGATGCGGGTGTTGTCGCGGCGGGTGGGCATGTCTCAAGGGCTCCGGATTATCCTGTTCCCTCTCCCTGGGGAGAGGGTCCGCCGAAGGCGGGGGTGAGGGGGACGGGTTCATCGAAACGGTGCGGTTCGCGTGGGTCCCTACGCCCACCTCCCTCACCCGGCGCTATCGCGCCACCCTCTCCCCAGGGAGAGGGAAAGTTTACGAAAGCAGTTTCCGCACCACGCCCCCATAGCGCGCGGCCACCGCCTCCTCGGCCTTGTGGCGTCCCGCCTCCACGACCGGGGTACCGGCCACGAAGACGTCGCGGATGGGGTTGGTGCGGGTGTTGGCGAAGACGACGGAGTCCAGCAGCAGGTCCCCCTCCCGCCCCAGCAGCGTGGGGTGGTCCGGGTCCAGCACCAGGAAGTCGGCCTTGCAGCCGGGGGCGAGGCGGCCGGTGCGGCGGCCCAGGGCCTGGGCGCCGCCCTCCGCCGCATCCAGCCACAGCCGCGCGCCCAGGTTCGGCGACCGGCCGGGCAGGTCCAGGGCGCGCCGGCCAGTCAGCAGCCGCTGGCCGTAGTGCAGCCAGCGCAGCTCCTCCGCCGCGTCCACGCTGCAATGGCTGTCGCTGCCGATACCGAAGCGCCCGCCGGCTCGCCGCCAGGTTTCCCAGCGGAAGAAGCCGTCGCCCAGATTCGCCTCCGTCGTGGGGCACAGGCCGGCGATGGCGTCCGTTGCGGCCAGCTTCTTGGTCTCGGCCTCATTCATGTGGGTGGCGTGGACCAGGCACCAGCGCCGGTTCACCGGCATCTCCCCCAGCAGCCATTCCACCGGGCGGGCGCCCAGGAAGGCCTGCGCCTCCTCCACCTCCTTCGGCTGCTCGGCGATGTGGATGTGCACGGGTGCCGTGGGGTCCGTGTCGTCCAGCAGGGCCAAGGCCTCCCGCATGGCCCGGGCGGGCACGGCGCGGATGGAGTGCAGGGCAAGTCCTAAGCGCACCTCCGGCCCCGCCTCCTCCTGCAAGGCCAGCAGCAGGGACAGCATGCCGCCCGGCGTGCCCTGGAACCGGCGCTGCCCCTCCGCCAGCGGCTTCCCGTCCAGCCCGCCCACCATGTACAGCACCGGCAGGTGGGTCAGGGCGATGCCCGCCTCAGCGGCCGCGGCCAGGATGGCGCGGGACAGGGCGGCCGGGTCGGCGTAAGGCCGCCCGTCCAGGCCGTTGTGCAGGTAATGGAACTCCGCCACCGCGGTGTAGCCGGCTTTCAGCATCTCCACATAGAGCTGGGCGGCGATGGCCCGCACGTCGTCCGGGGTGAGGCGGGAGACGAAGCCGTACATGGTGCGGCGCCAGGACCAGAAGCTGTCGCCCGACGCCCCGCCCTGCTCCGCCAGCCCGGCCATGGCCCGCTGGAAGGCGTGGCTGTGCAGGTTGGGCATGCCCGGCACCACGGGCCCCGCCAGGCGCACGGCGTCCCCCGGCTCCGCGCCGGCGGTCACCGTTGTCAGCAGCCCGTCCGGCCCCACCTCCAGCCGCACGTCGCGGGCCCACCCTTCCGGCAGCCGGGCCGCGGGCGCGAAATAGCTGGGCATCGTTCCCTCCCCCACCCGGCCCCGGTCAGGCGGGGCCTTGGTTTGGAACTTGTCTATACAAGTAGCCTAACGCTAATCTTGGGCCCTGGGCAAGGGGAGGAATGGCATGGAAGGCGCACCGATGTGGGACACGCTATGGCTGGACGGGCACCTGGCCACCATGGCACCGGGCACCGACGCCTATGGCACCATGCGGGACGGTGCCATCGCCGCCAAGGACGGGCGCATCGCCTGGGTCGGCGCCCGTGCCGACCTGCCCGGCCCGCCGGAAGCCCTGGCGGGGCGGGTGGAGCGGCTGGGCGGAAGCTGGGTGACCCCGGGCCTCATCGACTGCCACACCCACCTGGTCTTCGGCGGCGACCGGGTGGGGGAGTGGGAACAGCGGCTGGAAGGCGTGCCCTATGCCGAGATCGCCAAGGCCGGCGGCGGCATCGCCCGCAGCGTGGCCCTGACAAGGGCGGCGTCGGAGGAGGCGCTGTTCGCCAGCGCCATGGCCCGCCTGTCGCCCCTGCTGGCGGAGGGCGTGACGACGGTGGAGGTGAAGTCCGGCTATGGCCTGGACCTGGAGTCCGAGCTGAAGATGCTGCGCGTCGCCCGCCGCATCGGGCAGGAGGGAGGGGTACGGGTGAGGACCACCCTGCTGGCCGCCCACGCCCTGCCGCCGGAATACAAGGACGACCGCGCCGGCTACATCGACCTGGTCTGCCAAACGATCATCCCGGCCGCGGCCCGGGACGGCTTGGCGGACGCGGTGGACGCCTTCTGCGAGGGCATCGCCTTCACCGTGGAAGAGGTGGAGCGGGTCTTCACCGCCGCCCAGGCCCATGGCCTGCCGGTGAAGCTGCACGCGGACCAGTTGAGCGATACCGGCGGTGCCGCCCTGGCCGCCCGCTTCGGCGCCCTGTCCGCCGACCACATCGAGTACACCGGCGACGCCGGGCTGGACGCCATGGCCGCCGCCGGCACCGTGGCCGTGCTGCTGCCCGGCGCCTTCTACCTGCTGCGGGAGCGCCAGGCCCCTGATGTGGTGGGCATGCGGGCGCGGGGCATCCCCATGGCCGTGGCAACGGACCTGAACCCCGGCACGTCGCCCGCCCGGTCGCTGCTGCTGATGCTGAACATGGCCTGCACCTTGTTCCGCCTGACCCCGGCCGAGGCCCTGGCCGGCGCCACCCGCCATGCCGCCACCGCCCTGGGGCTGGCGGATGAGGTGGGCACGCTGGAAGTCGGCAAGGCCTGCGACCTGGCGATCTGGGAGGTCGGCCAGCCGGCCGAGCTGGCCTACTGGCTGGGCGGGACGCGCTGCGTGGGGCGGGTGGTGGGGGGTGTGGGGGTGGGTTGAGGCAGGGCACGTGAGTCACCCCGGCCGCAGCGCAGCGGAGAGCCGGGGCCCTCGGGATCGGTCGATGCAGGGCACCGAAAGCCCTGCCACCCCTCCACAGGCCCGCTGCCGCCCCTTGGCACGTCCGCTTTCCCAAGGGCCCCGGCTCAAGGCCGGGGTGACCTCATGTGCCTTGCATTCTTCGTATCACCCCGGCCGGAACCGCCCTCCCAGCGCATAGCGCCCGCCGGGGTACCAGAGGCGGGCCAGGGAGGCGACGCGGGGGCCGGCGGGGGCGGCGACCCAGGTGCGGCGGCGGAGCAGCAGACAGGGCTCGGCGGCGCCCATCTCCAGCAGCCGGCGCAGGCGGGCGTCGGGTAGGGCGGCCTCCACCTGGTGCTCGGCCTCCTGCACCGGGGCCACGGCCAGCAGATAGTCGGACGGGGTGGTGGAAGTGTAGTCCTGGGCCAGGTAGGCGGGGGCCACGGCGGGCAGGACCCAGCGTTCCTCAAGCTGCAGGGGCCGGCCGTCCTCCCGGTGCAGGACTTCCGACCGGAACAGGGGCGTGCCGGGGGGCAGCTCGAAGGCGGCGGCCAGTTCGCCGGACGCCTCCTCCCGCGCCAGGCGCAGCACCTCCGCCGAATGGCGGCCGCCGCGGGCCAGGATCTCCTCCCGGATGGGGCGCAGTTCCAGCATGGCGCCGCGGGGCTTCGGCGCCGCGACGAAGGTGCCCACCCCGGCCACCCGGGTCAGCTTGCCCTCCGCCGTCAGCTCCCGCAGCGCCCGGTTGGCGGTCATGCGGGAGACGCCGAAGGCGGCCACCAGCTCATGCTCCGACGGCACCCGGTCGCCGGGCTTCAGGGCGCCCGCCGCCACCAGCCCCAGCACATGGGCCTTCACCTGCTGGTAGCGGGGCGTGTCCGCCGCCCCCACCTCCACCCCCTCTGCCGCCGACAAGCCGGTGCCCCCGCTGTTACCCTTCCGTTGACGCAGCATAGCGGGACCGGCCACCGTGGCAATGACCGGAAGGGACGAGGAGGAATGATGGCGCCGCACCGGCTGTTCCTGGACCTGGACGGGGTCCTGGCCGACTTCGACCGGGGGGTGGAGATGATCACGGGCAGGCGGCCGGACCAGTTGCCCACCAAGGTGATGTGGGCCGCCCTGGCCCGGGCGCCGGACTTCTTCGGCACCCTGCACCTGATGCAGGATGCCCACGACCTGTGGGAATACTGCAAGCCGCACCGGCCGGTGATCCTGACCGGCTTGCCCCTGGGCAAATGGGCCGCGCCGCAGAAGCAGCGCTGGGTGGCCAACATGCTGGGCGCAGACGTGGAGGTGATCACCTGCATGGCCCGCGACAAGCCCCGCTGGTCCGGCCCGGGCCACGTGCTGGTGGACGACCGGGAGAAGACCAAACCGGGGTGGGAGGAGAAGGGCGGCACCTTCATCCTGCACCGGAACGCCGCGGAGAGCATCGCGGCGTTGAAGGGGTTGGGGCTTTGACGGGGACAGCGGGTTTCGAATTCGAAACCCGCCCTAACCCGGCGGCAAGGCCTTGAGCCGCCTGGACCAGAACTCCTCGACCATCACCTCCGCCGCGGCGGCCAGGTCATCTTTTGGGTTCTCCCGGCAATAATCGAACATCCCGGCCACCACCGGATCCAGGTCGTCCATGGGCAGGATGTCCCACGTCTCGTCCTTGGCATAGTTGAAGGCCGTCAGGAAACCCTGCACCCAGGTGAGCACCCCGTACCGGACCGCCTGTTCCTTGGCGCCGGCATTGACCTCCTCGCAGCTGGGGGCATAGACGGCGTAGTTGCCGCCCTTGTCCCGGGCCTCGGCCGGTGCCGCCAGCAGGACCAGTGCCGCCACCGGCAGCCAGGCACGCATCCCCATCCGGTTCCCCCCTTCGGCGAATGACTTGCCGCCAGCATGGGGTGGCTGGCATCGGCTGGCAAGATGACTATGTGTGGGCCATGCGACCCATCGATCCCGACAGCCTGTTCCTGCAGGCCCATGCCGGCCTGGTCGGCGACAGCCCCGACTTCGCCCTGGCCGCGACCCTGTTCCGCCAGGCGGCGGAGGCCGGCCATCCCGCCGCCGCCAACAACCTGGCCGCCATGCTGGAGCATGGGTTGGGCATCCCGGAGGACTGCACGGAGGCGGCGCGCTGGTACGGGGTGGCGGCGGAGTCCGGCATCGCCCAGGCACAGTTCAACCTCGGCTTCCTGTACCACCAGGGCAAGGGCGTGCCGCGCGACTTCTCCCTGGCCGCCCATTGGTATGAGAAGGCGGCGGCGCAGGGGGAGGCCACGGCCCTGGCGAACCTGGGCGTGCTGCTGGCCCGGGGCGACGGGGTGCGCCAGGACAACCGCCGCGCCCATGCCCTGTGGCGTCAGGCGGCGGAGTTGGGGGAGGGGCTGGCCGCCTTCAACCTGGGCATCGCCCATGCCGGCGGCCACGGCACGCCCATCGACTTCGGCAAGGCCTTTTATTGGCTGGAGCGGGCCCGCCGCCTGGGCCACCCCGACGCCGGCAAGCGCCAAGCGGAGATCACCCCCGTGATGAGCGAGGCCGAGCGGGCCTTCGCGGCGGACCGGCTGTCGAAGCTGCGCGACCTGCGGGACTGACGGCGGGGGCCGGCACCTCCCGCCATTCCCCCGGCGCCAGCCCGTCCAGGGTCCAGTCCCCCACGGCCCAACGCACCAGCCGCAGGGTGGGGAAGCCGATGGCGGCAGTCATGCGGCGGACCTGGCGGTTGCGCCCCTCGCGCAGCACCAACTCCACCCAGCTCGTGGGGATCGCCTTGCGGAAGCGCACCGGCGGGTCGCGGGGCCAGAGCCACTCCGGCTCCGCCACCAGCCGCGCCTGGGACGGCAGGGTCGGCCCGTCATTCAGGGTCAGGCCGCGGCGCAGCGGCTCCAGGTCGGCATTCGTCGGCGCGCCCTCCACCTGGACGCAATAGGTCTTGGGCCATTTGTGTCGGGGGTCGCTGATGCGGGCCACCAGCGGCCCATCATCGGTCAGCACCACCAGCCCCTCGCTGTCCCGGTCCAGCCGCCCGGCGGGGTAGACGCCGGGCACCGGCACGAAATCCTTCAACGTCGCCCGCCCGGTGCCCTCATCCGTGAACTGGCAGAGCACGTCATAGGGCTTGTTCAGCAGGATGACGCGGGGCATGGCACCCCCTCACCGCGTCATCAGGAACGCCAGGATGGCGGCGGTGGCGCTGACGTTCAGGCTCTGCACCTTGCCGCTGCCGGGGATCATGACCACCTCGGCGCAGGCGGCGCGGGTGGCTTCCTGCATGCCGTGTTCCTCGTTGCCCAGGATGACGGCCACCGGCTTGCCGCCCGCGGCGGACAGCCCGTCCAGCGGCTTGTGCCGGCCCAGGGCCGTGCCGACGGTGCGGTAGAGGGGGCCCAGGGCCCGCACCGCGTCGGGGAAGCGGTTGGCGCCGTACAGGTCCACATGCTCGAACCCGCCCTCCGCCACCCGGTAGGCGGATTCGGACACCAGCGCCTGGGCCGGGTGGTCGGACAGGACCACGCGCCGGATGCCGAAAAAGGCGGCGGTGCGGATGATGGCGCCCAGATTGTTGGGGTTGCTTACCCCGTCCAGCAGCAGCAGCGGGTCCCCTTCCCGCGCCCATTGCTCCGCCTGGTCCAGCGTGAAGACATGGATGGGCCGCGGTTGGGCGACGGCGACGACGCCGCCGTGGAGCTTGGTGCCCGCCACCTTCTCCAGCTCCTCCTCCCCCACCATGCGGTAGGGGCGGCGCAAGGTCGCCATCTCCTTGGCGAAGGGGCCCACCTGCTGGCGCAGCCGCTCCTCATAGAACAGCCGCTCCACCCGGCCGGGGTCGGTCTGGAACAGGGCCCGGACGGAGGCGAAGCCCGCCACGCGGAAGGGCTTCACCCGGGGCGCGCGATTGCCGCCCGGCGGGGGCAGCGGCCCGCCCAGGGACAGGGTGCCGGGGCGGCTAGGGATGTCGTCGTCGGTCATGGCAGGGCGGCCGGGGGTTCGCGGGCGGGTAAGGGTTAGGCTTTCGTCCCCGGCAACAGAAAATGCAAGGCCCATCGTACCGCGGATTACCCCGTCAGCCGCGCGTCGCGATCGATCATTACCGTTCTGTGACATCGCACCCGCAGACATTGCAGGTCATGCTGGCGACCATGCCTACCGACCTGTCCCTCCCCGCCGCCACGATCCCTCCCCACCACCGGACCGCCCCCTGGCTTTACGCCGTGGGGGTGGCGGCACCGCTTGCGGCGGTGGCCGTCGTGACCCTGCTGGGGGCGGACCCGAAATGGACCCTGCGAGACCCGGCCGGGGCGGGCGGGCTGCCGCCCTATGCCGGCTTCTTTTCCAACCTGGGCGTGCTGGCCTGGTGGGCGGCGGCGGTGGCCTGCGTCCTGGCCGCCCTGGTCGTGAGGTGGGGACAGAACCGGCGCGACAGCTTGGCCGACGCCGCCGCCGCGGGCGGGGGGCTGTCGGCCGTGCTGGCGCTGGACGACCTGCTGCTGGTGCATGAGGCGCTGCTGCCGCTCTATGTCGGGCTGGATGAGCGCTGGGCGCTGGCGGCGTACGGTACCGGGGCGCTGGCCTATCTCTGGCGCTTCCGGGCCGTGCACCTGCGGATGGAGACGGGGCTGATGGCCGCGTCCATCGCCCTGCTGGCCGCCAGCTTGGTCGTGGACCTGATGGAGCTGGACGGCGCCAAGGCCCTGCTGCTGGAGGACGGGGCCAAGTTCGGCGGCATCTGCGCCTGGGCCCTTTACCATCTCCGCCTCGCCTGGACGCTGCTGGCGGGGCGGGCATAGAGGGGGTTTACGCTTGTCGGGAACCCCCTGTGGCGGCGACCGCCGCCGCGCGGGCCCGTGCCCGCGTGAGCCAAGCCGCGGATGCGGCGCCGGCAATTGAGGGACACGAAAAAAGGAAGGGCCGCCGGGTTGTCCCCGGCGGCCCCCGCCCTGTCACCCCCTCGCCCCTCAGTCATCCCCGCCATGGGCAGGCCTGGGCGCGTCCGGGTCCCGGGCCAGCCAGCGGCCACCCCGCTTCATCCGCAGCCACAGCCAGCCAAGGCCATGCTTGGCATCCTCCACCGCCAGCAGCATGGCCGGCATCAGCAGCAGGACCAGCACGGTGGCGGTGCCGATGCCGAAGACGAAGGTGATGGCCATGGGCACCAGGAACTGGGCCTGCAGCTCCGTCTCCAGCATCAGCGGCAGCAGGCCGAAGATGGTGGTCAGGCTGGTCAGCGCCACCTGCCGCAGCCGCTCCGCCGCCCCGTGGACGACCGCATAGTGGGGCGGCTGGCCCGCGGCGGTGCGCTCGTCGATGCTGGTCACCACCTGGATGCTGTCGTTCACCAGGATGCCGGACATGCCCATGATGCTGATGTAGGACATCATCGTCATGTCGGCGCCCATGAACCAGTGGCCGAAGATTGCCCCGCCGACGCTGAAGGGGATGACCGCCATGACCGCCACGGGCCGGGCGAAGCTGCCCATGATCCAGGCCAGCACCAGGTAGATCGCCGCCAGCGCCACCAGCACGCCGGCCATGAAGTCGGCCCAGAACTCGGCCTCCTGCTGGCTGCCGTCGCTCATGTTCCGGCTGACGCCGTACTTCTCCATGATCTTCGGCAGGTGCTCCTTCTCCACCTCCTCCCGGATCTTGCCGGGGTTGGAGACGTGGGGGTCCACCTCGGCGAAGACGCTCAGCACCCGCTTGCCGTCGCTGCGCAGGATGCGGGCCAGGCCCGGGCGCTCATGCAGCTCCACCACCTCGCCCAGCAGCACCTCCTCCCCGGCGGGGCTGCGCAGGCGGAACTGGCGCAGGCCCTCCTCGGTCTGGTCGCTTTCCGGGAGGCGGACGCGGATGGTGACCTCCTCGTCGCCCCTGGCGAAGCGCTTGGCGACGGCGCCGTCCAGGGCGTCTCGGAGCTGCCGGCCCACCAGCTCCGTGGTGAAGCCCAGGGCCTCGCCGCGGGGGGTGACCTTCAGCACCAGCTCCGGCTTGCCGGTGGGCAGGTTGTCCCGGATGCCGCTGACGCCGCCATAGGTGGCCAGCACCGCCTTCAGCTCCTCAGACGCCTTCTTCAGCACGTAGGGGTCGTCATGCACCAGGCGCCAGCCCACGCCGGACCCGCCGAAGCCCACCCGCTCCTCGCTGAAGATGATCTGGTCGATGCCGGGCAGCAGCTTCGTCTCCGCCTCCCACTGCTTCATGATGTCGGGCAGGCGGTGGTCGCGGGCGTCCGCGGCGATCAGCTCCGTGTTCATGGAGCCGACATAGTCGCCCACCTGCTCTGGCAGGCTGTCGCCCGTGGTGGCGCCCAGGCGGCCGAAGACCATGTGGATCATCTCGCCGCGCTGGTAGCCCAGCTTCTGCTCCACCCGGTACAGGGCGGCCTCCGCCTCGTCCAACTGCTGGGCCACCGTCTCCTTCGGCGTGCCGGGGCTGAACAGCACGTTCAGGTTCATCCACTGCCCCTCGGGCGTGGGGGAGAAGGTGAAGTGCACCCGCCCGCCCATCATCAGGCCCACCGCCACCATCATCACGGCGATGGCCGCGGCGATGGTGGAATAGCGGTTGTCCGTGGCCCACTGGATTGCCCGGGTGAAGGGGCCGTCGCGGAAGGTATGGAAATGGTGCTCGAACCAGAGCCGGGCCTTGGAGGACTTGCCGTTGTCCTTCTCCAGCCCGTGCTTCAGGTGGGCGGGCAGGATCAGGAAGCAGCCGAACAGGCTGGCCAGGATGACCGCGATGGCCACCATGGGCAGGGGCTCCACGAAGTCGCCCGTGGTGCCGCGCATCATCAGCATCGGGCCGAAGGCCGCCACCGTGGTCACGGCGGCCGCGGTGACCGGCCAGAACATGCGGCGGGCGGCGTATTCCACCGACCGGTTCGGGTCCCAGCCCCGCTCATGGTAGGTCTGCGCCTGTTCCGCCACGACGATGGCATCGTCGCAGATGATGCCCACCATCATGATCAGGGCGAACAGGCTCATCATGTTGATGCTCTGGTCCAGCACCAGCATGATGGCGAAGGTCACGGCCAAGCTGGTCAGCACGTCCACCGTGATCCAGGCGGTGATCCAGGGCCGCAGGAAGACGTAGAGGACGGCCACCACCAGCAGCATGCCCCACACCGCATTGTCCACCAGCATGGCGATGCGGTCCTGCAGGGCGTCGGAGTTGCGGTCGAACACCTCCACCGTCACGCCGGGCGGGAGCGGGGGCTTCAGCCCGGCCAGGTACTGGTCCACCACGCCGGTGATGGCGATCAGGTCGCCGTTCTTGGCCTTCTGCAGGCTGAGCTTGATGGACGGGTTGCCGCCGCGGCGGCCGCTGACGGAGCCTTCCTCATAGGTCTCGTGGACCTTGGCCACCTCGCCCAGCATCAGGCGGCGGCCCTGGTCGTCCGTGCGCAGGGTCAGGCCGGCGACGCCCGCCGCCTCCCGCTCCTCGCCCAGGGAGCGCACCTGCTTCTCGATGCCGCCGGTCAGGCTGCCGGAGGGCACGTCGCTGCTGGCCTGGCCCACCCGCCGGGCCACGTCGCCCAGGGTCATGTCCAGCCGCTCCATCTCCGCGGCGGGGATCTCCACCCAGATCTCCACGTCGCGCATGCCCAGCATGTCCACCCGGTCCACGCCGCGGTCCATCAGCTGGTCGCGGATGCGCTTGGCATGGGCGCGCAGGGCCGGTTCTGGCAGGGGGCCGGAGATGACCAGCTCCATGATCTCGTCATAGATCTCCAGCCGGCGGACGATGGGCTCCTCCGAGCCCTGCGGCAGGGTGGTGATGCCGGCGATGGCGCTCTCCACCTCCGACAGGGCCTTGGACATGTCGGTGCCGTTCTTGAAATTGATGAACAGCTCGCCGATACCCTCGCGGGAGCGGCCGGTCACGTCGTCGATGCCGTCCAGGAAGCGCACCTCGCGTTCCAGCGCCTCGACGATGCTGCGGTCCACGTCGTCGGCGCTGGCGCCGGGCCAGGGCACCACCACGTTGATGGCGGGCACCTCGAAGTCCGGGTCGATCTGCCGGTCCAGGGTCAGCACCGCATAGGCGCCGGACAGGATCATCAGCAGCATCAGGATGTTCGCCGCCACCTTGTGGCGGACGAAGGTACGGATCAGGCCGCCGGGGTTCATTGCCCGCCCTCCTGCTTCTTCGCCTCGGCCGCGGCCTCGGCGGCGTCCTTGGCCGCCTCGGCGGGGGTGCGGATGCCCACCTTGACCCCGCCCGCGATCTCCTGGAAGCGGGTGGTGACCACCCGGTCACCCTGGTTGACGCCGCTGGCCACGAAGACGCTGTCGGCGGTGCGGGCGGCGACGGCGACCTTGCGGGCCTCCAGCCGGTCCTCCGCCCCCACCACATAGACCGTGCCGTCCCCGTGCAGGGCCGTGGCCGGCAGGTGGACCACCTCGGCATAGCGCCGGTCGGGGATGACCACCTGGACGAAGGCGCCGGGGCGCAGGGGCTGCTCGGTGAAGTTGCCCTCCAGCCGGACGAAGACGCCGACGCCGCCGGTGGCGCTGCTGATCCGGTCGGCCACCCGGTCCACCCGGGCGGGATAGGTGATGCGGGCGCTGCCCATGTCCCAGACCACCTGAGCCTCGCGGCCCACAATGCCCTGGCCGTCCTGCACCAGGCGGCCATAGGCGTCGGTGGGCAGGTTGACCTCCGCCTCCAACCCCTCCGCCCCGGACAGCACCGCCACCCGGTCGGCGGGGGACAGGCGCATGCCGGCCTCGGCGTTGACGCTGCCGACGAAGCCGTCGAACGGCGCCACCAGCCGGGTGCGGGCCAGGTCCGTCTCCGCCTTCACCAGTTGGGCGCGCAGCCGTTCCAGCGTGGCCTGCTGCTGCTGCACCCTTGCGTCGGCCGCCTGGGTGGCGTTCTGGGCGGCGGCGAAGGCTTGGCGCTCCTGGGCCAGGGCCACCTGGGCCTGTTCCAGCCGCGGGGCGGCCACGGTGCCCTTCTCGAACAGGGACTGGGTGCGGGTCAGGTCCCGCTCCCGCACGTCGAGCTGCTGGCGGGCGAAGGCCTGCTTCGACCGCTCCGCCTCCGCCGTGGCGCGCAGCTCGGCCAGGCGGGCCTCCGCCTCCTGCACCTCGGCCCGGGTTTCCCGCAGGCCCAGCTCATAATCCAGCGGTTCCACCTGCAGCAGGGTCTCCCCCGCGCGGATGACGCCGCCGTTGCGCAGGGCCGGGGACACGCTTTCCACCGTGCCGGCCACCAGGGCCCGCAGTTCCACCGTGCGGCCGGCCACCAGGGTGCCCGACAGGCGGATGTCCGGCTGGTGGGTGGCCCGGGCGGCGGTGACCGCGTCCACGGTCCAGACCCGCTCCGGCTTGGCTTCCCGCGCCACCTCCGGCGCGGTGCCCACCAGGATGGCCAGGCCGGCCACGCCCGCCAGCAGGATCCCCAGCGCGGTCAGGCCGCGGCGGTAGCGCCGGGCCTTCTGCACGAACCAGGCCCGGTTGGGCCGCGGCAGCGCCCCCCGCCAGCCCGGGGCGCGGGCCTCCGCCTGTCCAGGTATCGCCAGGCGCAACGCCTCCGCCGTGATGTCCGGCCCGACCGGCACCGGCTCGCGGCGGTAGGACGCATCGATGGAATCCATGGAAACTTCCCCCTTCCCATACGTCACCGGCGGTTCCGCCTGCCCTGGCCCCGGGCCCCCGCCCGGACGACCGGGCCGGACGGCCCGCCTTCCCTCGTCTGCCCCGGGCTTTAGCAGCCGCCGTGCCAACTGGGGGCGGGATGCCGGGAACCGCGGGATCGCTGGATTTGGGTCCTGGGGGATGACAGGGGCGTGTGGGGACGATGGCGACTTCGTGGCGGCCTTGTCCACCCAGCGGTGGGATCGGCTACTCGCACCTTCGGTGAATTGGTCCCCCCGCGCAAAAGGAAAGGGGCCGCGGCAAGCGCCGCGGCCCCTGGGAAGGAGGATGGACGGGACCGGCTACCCTTGTGCCCGTGGCCGCCGACCATGACTGGTCGACGGCCCCTCGGGCGCCGGCCGCCCCCGGACTTAGAAGCGGATGCGGACGGAGCCCATGTAGGCCTTGGTGTCCAGGTCGGACCGGTCCGTGGTGGCCTCGTAGCTGAGGGACACCTCGGTGGTGGGGTTGACCTTCACGGTCAGGCCGCCGCCCACCTCGAACCAGCTCTTGTCGCGCTTCGGCACCGGGCCACCCACCACGGGCACGCCGTTGCCGTTGACGAAGGTGGCGTTGGACACCGCCTCGCCGCCGGTCCGGCTTTCGGAGGCGCGGAACAGCGTCAGCTTCGGGATCACCGAGCTCTGCTCGCCCAGCTTGAACTCGCCGTAGAAGGTCGAGCCCATGCGGAGCTGGGCGGACTGCACCATGCGGCTGCCGATCCGCAGGGCGGCGGCGCCACCCGTCTCGTCGTAGCCGTCATAGTCCACGCTGGCATAGTCGTACCGCAGCTCCGGCACCACGCCGAAGGAGCCGGCCTTCAGGTCGTAGCCCACGCCCAGGCCGGCGCTGAACAGCTTGCCGTCCGTCTCGCCCTCCAGGGTGAAGCCCAGGACCCGGCGGGTCGTGTCGGTGTCGACGTTGCCGACACTGCCGTAGCCGTCCACGAAGAAGCCGTTGTTGCTGAAGCTGGCATACAGCGAGGCGGCGTAGGTCTTGACGTCCGACTCCGCCACGTTGCCGGCCACGTCGCTGTCGCCCCACGCATAGGACAGGGCGGCGCCGACCAGGATGTTGTCGTTCAACATCTTGTCCAGGCCGACCGTGGCGAGGGTGTTCTGCAGGTCGCCGTCCAGGCCGGTGGGGGAGGTGGTGTCACCGTCCAGCCGGCGGACGTTCAGGAACAGGCCGTAGCCCGGCTTCAGGTCCGCGACCTTCTCGGCCGTGTCCTGGGCGATCTGGGTCTCAACCGGGTTCATGGCCAGCAGTTGCGACGGGCCGTTGCCGGAGAAGAGCGACGGGGCGAGGCCGGCCATGGTCACGCCCTGGCCGCCGGCGCGGGCAGTGGCCATGCGGTCGGCGATGGCCGAGGACATGAACCCGACCTGGGCCTGGCTGACCTTGCGGGCCAGGTAGGCATCGTCCGGGTTCAGCCGGTCCAGCGCCTCACGCGCCTGGGCGGCGGGCAGCGGGTCCAGCGAGTCGTACAACGGCTTCAGGGCCGTGTAGTTGGCCGCGCGGCCCGCATCCAGGGCACCGGCGAAGCTGCGCTGCGCCGTGCTGTTCAGCGCCACAGCGGTGCTGAACGGCCGGGCGTCGATGCGCAGGGTCACCTGGTTGTTGGCCGTGGTGAACACAGGCACCAGCACGCCGGGCAGGTTGCTGGCAACGCCGCCGAAGTTGCCGGTCACCGTCGTGCCGCTGGCCACCACCCAGGAGGTGTTCCAGGCGGGGACATAGCTGCCCACAGCGTTGACCATGCCCATGCCGCCCAGGGTCAAGGCGCCGGTGACGTTGACCCGGTCGGCCGAGGTGGCGGACACGATGTCGATCCCAAGCGCGCCGGTCCCACTGATGGTCACCGGGCCGGTGATGGCCAGGGTGCCCGCCGCGTCGGTCACGCCGCCGCTGATCACGCCGCCGCTGTTGCGGATGCCGCCGGTCGCCAGCACCGTGCCGGTGCCCTGCAGCCGGCCACCCAGCATATCCAGGGCCCGGGGCGCGAAGGTGCCGCTGACATTCAGCGTGCCGGCGTCGAGGTAGGAGCCCAGTTCCGTGTTCAGGCGGGCACCGGACGCGATGTTCAGCGTGGTGGTGGCGCCGGACAGGTTCAGCCGGTCGATGGTGACGGTGTTGTTCGTGAACACGTTGTTCGCGGACAGGTTCACCGTCTGGCCCGCCCGGTTCAGCGTCACCTCGAAGTAGCGCGCCGAGTTGAACACGCCGGAGGCGCCGTTCTGGTTGTTCGGGCGGAAGTTCCCCACCGTGCCGGGGCCCGACGCGGGCTCGGAACCTGCCGGCTTCGTCCAGGCGGCCGTGGGCTCGCTGGCGGGGGGCAGGGCGGCGGTGGCGATCTTGTCGACCAGGTCGGTGCCGGTGGCGATCTTGTCGACCAGCGTGTCGCCGATGGCGACCTTTTCGGCCATGTCGTCGGCGGACAGCAGGCCCGGCAGGGCGGTGGTGTCACCCGCCGGCCCGGCGGTCGGGCCCGTGCAGTCGCCGAAGAAGGCGCAGAGCGGCAGCGGGTTCGGGTTGGGGTTGACCTTGCCGACGTTGGTGGCGGCCGTGGACACGCCCAGGGCGGGCGTGGTGGGCAGGCCGTTCACCAGCTGGCCGTTCTGCAGGATGAAATAGTTCGGGTCCATGTCCTGGCGCCAGGCGCTGGCGTCGGACCATTCCACCGTGGCGGCGGTGCTGGCCACCGAGACGTACTTGTACGGGTTGTTGGCGACGATGAAGTCCCAGAACAGGAACAGCGGGTTGTAGCCCGCCAGCGTGCCGTAGTTGGCCTGGGGCGGCGCGACGAAGAACGGGTCGGTGTTCTGGCCGAAGAAGAAGCGGGTGCCCTGGGACAACACGCCGATGGAGACGTCGCGGCCATAGGCGTTGGTCACCAGCGGCGAGCCGCTGTCGCCGGGGGCGGTGGACGCCTCGAGCGCGGTGGGCGCGTCGTCGATCGCGTTGAAGTCGAACGGGTAACCCGGGCTCCGCGTCCCGCGCAGCGGGTCGTCGAAATCCACCCAGTACATGTCCTGGTAGGAGTCGCCGGGCGGGTCGAACAGGTCGGCGATCAGCGTGGGGCCGTACACGCCCAGGGTCACGTCCCGGTCGGAGCCCAGGAAGCCCATGATGTTGGTGCCCAGGCGGCGGCGGAAATCGCTCTGCCGGGCGCCGGTCAGGCCGTTGCCGCTCTGGCCGTAGCCGCCCAGCACCACCGGCACGGGACCGGTGACCGGGGAGAAGAGCAGGCCGATGGTGTTGGCGTTGTTCCGGCCCAGGTCGGTGGCGGTGCCGAAGGCCGCCATGGCGATGTCCGCCGACAGGAAGGCCAGGCCGTCGCCCGCGTTGGAGGCGTTCTTGAGCGCCTCCGGGTGGAAGAAGACGTTCACCGACTCGGACGTCATGGTCCGGCCGTCGGACCCGGGCTGCGGCTGGCCGTTGGCCTGGTTGCCGAACAGCCACTGGCGCAGGTTCCCGATGCCGAAGGTCGGGTCCATCGTGTAGGCCACCGAGGCGCGGCTGCCGGCGGCGTTGTACTGGTTCATGGCCGTGTCGTCGACGCAGTGCGCCGCGAACAGGACCGTGCGGGGGTTGATCAGCAGGCCGGTGCAGGTGCTGCCGCCGTTGCCTGCCACGTTGCGGATGCCCAGGCCGACCCAGTAGGGGCGGGTGTTGGTGCCGTCCACGGTGCTGGCGGCGTTGGCGGGCCGCGTCTCCGGCGTGACCAGCGCGTTGGCCGGAACGGAGGCGAGCAGGCCGGCGGCCATGGCAGTGGCGCTGGCGCAGCCGAGCAGCTTGGCGGCGAGCCGACCGCGGCCCTGGGTAATCTTGTCCATGTGTTCTCCCAAACGTTCCCTGCCCCGGCCAGATTGTCCCCACACGGCCGGGGTATGTAATCACTTTAGTAGTAAATCTGATGGTGCCAAGCCTGTTTCGGTCGGATTGCTACCATCCTGTTACGTTTTTAGAGACGATGTGTCGCCTTCCCGCAACGCCGCGACAGATCAGGCAAGTACAAGGACACACGCCGGTGTGCCCTGACCGGTCGAGGCCGGCCGCGGCGCCCGTGCCTTGTCGAAAGTCATAGGCCGGTGACACTGCCACCCCGCCCTTGACGGCGCCGTCCCGGACAGCCGCAATGGTCCCCTTCGTGCAACCGACGGATGGGAGGCGGGCATGAGCTGGCAGCCGGCGCAGGACCCCTGGGACGAGGCGGGCATGTGCCCCGCGCTGGAGGCGGTGATCGTGCCCCGCGCCCGCGACCTGGGCGGGTTCGAGGTGCGGCGGGCGCTGCCCAGCGCCAAGCGGCAGATGGTGGGGCCCTTCATCTTCTGGGACCAGATGGGCCCGGCCACCTTCCAGCCCGGCACCGGCATCGACGTGCGGCCCCACCCGCATATCGGGCTGGCCACCGTCACCTACCTGTTCGAGGGCGAGATCATGCACAGGGACAGCCTGGGCACGGTGCAGCCCATCCGGCCCGGCGAGTTGAACTGGATGACCGCCGGCCGCGGCATCGCCCATTCGGAGCGCACGGACACCACCCTCCGCGGCCATGCCAACCCCATGTTCGGCATCCAGTCCTGGGTGGCCCTTCCCGAGCGGTTCGAGGAGACGGACCCCGGCTTCGCCCATTTCGGCGCCGCCGACCTGCCCGTGGTGGAGGGGGAGGGCAAGCGCGCCCGCATCATCGCCGGGTCCCTGTTCGGCGCCACCTCCCCCGCCCCAAGCTTCAGCGCCATGTTCTATGCCGACGTCTCGCTGGACCCGGGTGCCGCCGTCGCCCTGCCGGCGGAGCATGAGGAACGGGCCATCTATGTGGCCCAGGGCAGCATCACCATCGCCGGTGACCGGCACGAGGCCGGGCAATTGCTGCTGTTCCGCCCGGGCGACGCCATCACCGTCCGCGGGCCGGAGGCGGGGCAGCCGCCCGCCCGGCTGCTGTTCCTGGGCGGGGAGCCCATGGACGGCCCGCGGCACATCTGGTGGAACTTCGTCTCCAGCCGCAAGGACCGGATCGACCAGGCCAAGGCCGATTGGAAGGCCGGCCGCTTCCCGGCCGTGCCCGGCGAGCACGAGTTCATCCCCCTGCCCGACTGAGGCCCCTGCCCCCGCCGGCAGCGTCACCGCCCCCCGACCGGGGCCGGCGGGTGGGGCGCCCATGGCGGCATGACCCTACGGGACAATGCCCTTATGCAGCTTGGGGCGGTTCGCGCCGGGGCGGCGTCGTGCTAGAAGCGTCCCGCTAACCATTTTGAGGATTTTCGGATGGATCTGTCGTTCCTGCATGCCTTGTGGCAGGTGATCCTCATCGACCTCGTGCTGGCAGGCGACAACGCCATCGTCGTCGGCATGGCCGCCGCGGGCGTGGCCCAGGACAAGCGCCGGCAGGTCATCTTCTGGGGCATCGCCGCCGCGGTGGTGCTGCGCATCATCTTCGCCCTGGCCACCACCTGGCTGTTGCAGATCGTCGGGCTGATGCTGGCCGGCGGCATCCTGCTGCTCTGGGTCTGCTGGAAGCTGTGGCGCGAGATCCGGGAACGGGCGGCGGAGGATGTGGGCGCCGAGGTGGTGGCCGAGGGGATAGACCCCTCAGGCTCCAACCCCAAGGCGGAGGCCTTGCCGGCAGAGGGGGTGAAGCCCGTCGGTGTCGCCATCCGGCAGATCATCGTGGCCGACGTCTCCATGTCCCTGGACAACGTGTTGGCCGTGGCGGGCGCGGCCAACGAGCATCCGGAAGTGCTGGTGCTGGGCCTGGCCTTGTCCGTGGCCTTCATGGGCGCCGCGGCCACGCTGATCGCCAAGCTGCTGGAGAAGTATCACTGGATCGCCTATGTCGGCCTGGGCGTCATCGCCTATGTGGCGGTGGTGATGATCTACAAGGGCGGCGTCGAGGTGGCGCCCTATGTGGGCATGGCCTGATCGCCGGCACTTGATTGCACGACAAGAAAACGGGGGCGGCCGCGAGGCCGCCCCCGTCTTCGTTCCGGCATGGCCAGGGGTCAGTCCGCCGTGCCGTGGGCCAGCCTCTTCTCGTCGCTCCGGGTCTTGTACAGGCTGTACAGCACGCCGGCCGCCAGCAGGCCGAAGGTCACGGACAGGGAGATCGCCGGGTCCAGCTTGCCGTAGATCTGGTTCCAGAAGATCTTGCCGCCGATGAAGATCAGCACGATGGACAGGGCGTACTTCAGGTACTTGAACCGGTGCACCATCGCCGCCAGCGCGAAGTACAGGGCGCGCAGGCCCAGGATGGCGAAGATGTTGCTGGTGTAGACGATGAACGGGTCGGTGGTGATGGCGAAGATGGCCGGGACGCTGTCCACGGCGAAGATCACGTCCGCGAACTCCACCATCAGCAGGGCCAGGAACAGCGGCGTGGCGAAACGCACCACCTTGCCCGTCACCGGGTCCGGCTTCTTCACGAAGAAGTCGTTGCCGTGCAGCTCGTCCGTCACGCGCATCCGCTTCTTCAGGAACTTCAGCACGGCGTTCTGGGAGATGTCGTGCTCGTCATCCCCGCTCATCATCAGCATCTTCACGCCGGTGATGATCAGGAAGGCGCCGAAGATGTAGAGCACCCAGTCGAAGTTGGTCACCAGCGCCGCGCCCAGGCCGATCATGATGCCGCGCAGGATGATCACGCCCAGGATGCCCCAGAACAGCACCCGGTGCTGGTAGAGGCGGGGGATGGCGAAATAGGTGAAGATCAGCGAGATGACGAAGACGTTGTCCAGCGCCAGCGCCTTTTCCAGCGCGAAGCCGGTGAAGTACTGCATGCCCGGGGTCGGGCCCATGTACCACCAGACCCAGCCGCCGAACAGGGCGGCGATGGCGATGTAGAAGGCGGAGAGGACCAGGCTCTCCTTCACCCCGATCTCGTGGTCCTTCTTGTTGAGGACGCCCAGGTCGAAGACCAGCAGGGCCACGACGATGCCGAGGAACAGCAACCAGAGCCAGACGTCCTTCCCGAGGAAGTCGCTGGTCATAAACAACATAAGGCTTTCCATTGGGGATGCCTAATCTCTGTGCCTGCGTTGGCGGATGCAGGTGATGTCCGACATCACAGCCGACGCCTCGGCTGCCAGAGGGGCCCGGACCAGGGCCTGACATAAGAAGCCACCCCCGCGCTTCAAGAGGGGGGATGCGCACTACCCCACTTATATTGGGGACATGGAGCCGAACGGTTCGATTGGCAAAGCATTCCGGCAGGCGAACGGCAGGGCGGGCGCGCGAAACCTTCCCCGCGCCGCAGGCATTCTTCTGACCTGTCGGTGTTCCCGTCCGTGCCGTCCCTGTTGACTTGTCCCTTGCCCGCTTACCGGGTCAGCATGTGCACCAGGGTGGTCAGCGCGATGGCCAGGGCGCAGCCGTCCAGGGGGTTGGGGAAGGCGGCCCAGTCGCAGCCTTCCTGCTCCCGCGCCCGGTGGTGGGACAGGTACTCGTCCGCGTCGCCGCTCCACCAGCCGGCGCTGCCCGGCCCGCCGTCGGTCTTCTCCGCGATCCAGCGGCCCAGGTGGGCGGCGGCGGTGCCCAGGTAGCAGAGCTTCACCAGGCTGAGGGCGAACAGGAACCCGCCCAGCTCCGCCGCCGCGGTCGGCACCGACCAGGCGACGGTCCCGCCCACGACGAGGCCGGTGACGGCCGGCAGCAGGACCAGCGTGGCCAGGGTGTTGAGGTCGATGCGGGTGGCGCCGGGCAAGCGCATGGGACGGTCCCTCCGGTGGCGGTCAGGTCGGCCGCCACCCTGCCCGGCAGAGGGTTAAGGCTCCGTCAACAGGCCCTCCGTCCCCTCCCCCTGCTGCGGCTGGGGGGCCACCCGGGGGAAGGTGACGACGAAGCGGGTACCCCCTTCCGCCGGGCTTTCCACGGCGATGCCCCCGCCCAGGCGGCGGGTGGCCAAGTTGTAGACCAGGTGCAGCCCCAGGCCCGTGTTGCCCTGGCTGCGGCGGGTGGTGAAGAAGGGATCGAAGATACGGGCGCGGATGTCGGGCGCCACGCCGCGGCCCGTGTCGGTGACGGTCAGGCGGATCATCTCCGCCCCCTGGGCCGCCGCCTCGATCAGGATGCCGCCCTTCTCCCCGGGGGCGAAGCCGTGGTCCACGGCGTTGACCACCAGGTTGGTGACGATCTGGGCCAGGGCGCCGGGATAGCTGTCCACCGCCAGGTCGGCCGGCGCCTCCACCCGCACGGCGTGGCCGCTGCGGCGCAGCCGGGGGGTCAGGCTGGTCACCACCTCCTCCAGGTAGCGGCCGAGCTGAACCTGCCGGCGTTGGTCGCTGGTCTGGTCGACCGCCACCTCCTTGAAGCTGCTGATCAGCTGGCTGGCCCGTTTCGCGTTGCGCTCGATCAGGACCGTGCCCTCGCGCCCGTCGGCGAACAGCTCCTCCAGGGCGCTGCGCTTCAGCTTGCCGGCGCGGAAATCGGCGTCGGCCCGGTCGATGGCGTCGCGCAGGTTGGTGGCGGCGGACAGGGCGATGCCCACGGGTGTGTTGACCTCGTGCGCCACCCCGGCGACCAGCTGGCCCAGGGCGGCCATCTTTTCCTGCTGCACCAGCCGGGCCTGCGTCTCCCGCAGCTCCGACAGGGCCTTGTCCAGCGCCTCATAGGCGGCGGCGTTGGCCAGGGCGATGGCGCCGTAGGAGGACAGGGTGCGGATGATGTCCAGTTCCCGCGGGCCATAGGCGTTGGGCGCGAAGCTCTGGCAGGTCAGGGCGCCCAGCATGCGGCCCTGCACCGACAGGGGCTGCCATGCCACGGTGCGGGGCCGGCGGGTCAGGCCGGGCAGAAGGGGGGCGGCGGCGATTTCCCCCTCCTCCGCCAGCAGCAGGTCGCCGCCTTCCCGCAGGCAGCGGGCGGCCAGGCTGGAGGGGCTGTCCAAGGGATGGGACACGGGGTGCAGCCGCCGCCCCTCCGCCACCAGGAAGGGCATGTCCAGCCGACGGTCCGCCTCCCGCAGCAGGGCGATGCCGACGATGGGGGCGTCCAGCAGGCCGCCCAAGCGCCCGTGCAGGGTCTCGAATACCCGTTCCAGCTCCAGGCTGGCGGTGACCTCCTGGCCGATGCCGCCCAGCATGGCCAGGGTGCGCGCCTCCGATGCCGCCTCCTCCGCCCGGCGGCGCTCCACGTCGGCCATGGCGCGGGCCCGCTCCAGCTCCGCGTCCGCCTGGGCCTGGGCCATCCGCTCCTGCCGCTCCGTGTCCTCCCCCACCCGCACGGCGGCCAGGGCCGCGGCAAGCTGGGCGGCGGCGGCCCGGTGGTCGCCCTCCGCCATCAGGATGGAGGCCAGCAGCTCCCGCATCTCGGCCGGGGGCGTGTAGCCCTCCACCTCCTCCGCCACGGCCAGCGCCTCTTCCAGCAGGGCCTTGGCGGCCAAAGGCGCCGGGGTGCCGTCGGCCGCGGGCAGGCCGTGGGCCAAGTGGCATTCCGCCATGGCCCTCAACGTCTCGATGATGCCTTCGACCCGGTTGCCCGTCTCCCGCGCCAGGGCCAGGGCCTCGCCCATCAGGGCCAACGCCTCCGCCCCCCGCCCCAGGCGTGACAGGGCCTGGCCCTGGCCGCGGCGGCAGTTCACGGCCAGGTCGGCCTGGCGCAGCCGCTCGGCGATGCGCCAGCCCTCGGCATAGCAGGCGGACGCGTCCTCCACCCGGCCCTGGCGCAGGGCCAGGTCGCCGGCATAGCGCCGGTTGGTGGACACCACGCGGTTCCGCGGCCCGGCGGACAGCAGGTCCCAGGCCTCCGCCAGCGCCGCCTCCGCCCGGTCCAGCCGGCCGGCCCGGATATAGTGGAAGGCCTGGCTGTTCAGCACGAAGCCCACCTGCTGGGTGCGGCCGATGCCGCGCCATACCGCCAACGCCTGGTTCAGCCCCGCCAGATAGCCCAGCTGGTCCCGCATGCGCGACCGGCAGACCGCCCGGTTGGCCAGGCAGAAGCCCTCCAGCACCCGCAGGCTCTCCGCCCGCGCCAGGGCCAGGGCTTGGTCGAACAGCTCCAACGCCAGGGCATGGGTGCCCCGGTCCAGGGCGATCAGGGCCAGGGCATAGAGGGCGGCGGCCTCTGCCGGCGCATCCGCCACCCGCCGGGCCGCCGCCAGGGCCGACTCGGCCAGTTCCCGCGCCGCCGCGGCCTTGCCCTGGTACAGCAGGATGGCGGTGCGGCGGGACACCACCTCCGACCAGGCGGCCACCTCACCCAACGCCTGGTAGGCCTGCTCCGCCGCCGAGAGCCGGGCGACCCGCTCCGCCGTGTCGCCTTCCAGCAGGCCAAGGTCGGCCGCGGCCAGGTCCGTGTCCGCCAGCCCCTTGGTGTCCTGCAGTTGGGTGAAGCCTGCCCGCGCCCGGTCCAGGGCCAGATGGGCGGCGGCGGGATGGCCGGCGTTCATGGCCGCCCAGGCGCGCACCAGCTCCGCCCGGGCCCGCATGGATGCCGCGCCCGTGTCATCCCGCTGCCCCAGCCGGGCCAGCAGGTCCTGGGCTACCCGGTCGGCCCGGGGCGGGTCGCGGTCACGCAGGGACCAGGCAAGGTCGGCCAGCAGTTCCGGAGGTTCGACCCCGGCCCTATCCGGCGGCGCGGACGCTTCCGCCTGCGGTCCCTGGTTGGACGACATCCCAACTCCCGCAAAACACGAGCGGCCGGGATGGTAATACATCCCCCTCCATGGGGGTAGGGGGACGGGTGGGGTATGCCTGTCCCGTCGTGTCCCCCCGGGCGTCCTTGGCCCGGGTGCCTACCGCTGCCCCAATCTCAGCCGTCGCCAAACCATCCGAATGAGGTACAAAATCCTCATCCCGGCGAAAGCCGGGACCCAGGGTTACGGGCCCAACCTCGCCGGGTGTACCCGCCCTGACAAGACCAGCCCAAGCGCTTGTGGCCCCTGGGTCCCGGCTTGCGCCGGGATGACGGCCAGGGGATGGGGGATGTGGGTGAAAACAGGCGCCGTGGCGTCTCCCCTCACACCAGCGCCTGGGCCGGCGGGCCCCAATGGTGGCAGGCCACCTGGTGGCCGGGGGCCTTTTCCTCCAGCTTCGGCACGACTTGCGCGCAGATGTCCGTGGCCCGGGGGCAGCGGGTGCGGAAGACGCAGCCGGACGGCGGGTTCATGGGGCTGGGCAGGTCGCCGCCCAGCACGATGCGCTGCTTGTTCTTCTCCAGGTCCGGGTCCGGGATGGGCACGGCGGAGATGAGCGCCTGGGTGTAGGGGTGCAGCGGCTCGGCATAGATGCTGTCGCGGCTGGCGATCTCCATCACCTTGCCCAGGTACAGCACCATGACCCGGTGGCTGACATGGCGGACGACCGACAGGTCGTGGCTGATGAACAGCAGGGACAGGCCGAATTCCTGCTGCAGATCCATCAGCAGGTTGACGATCTGCGCCTGGATCGACACGTCCAGGGCCGACACCGGCTCGTCGCAGATCACCATCTTCGGGTCCACGATCATGGCCCGGGCGATGCCGATGCGCTGGCACTGGCCGCCGCTGAACTCGTGCGGGTAGCGGTTGATCATCTGCGGCAGCAGGCCGACCTTGGCCATCAGCGCCTTGACCTTCGCCTTGCGCTCGGCGACCGACATCTTGGGGAAGAAGACGGTCAGCGGCTCGGCGATGATGTCGCCCACGGTCATGCGCGGGTTCAGGCTGGCCAGCGGGTCCTGGAAGACGATCTGCATGTGCTGCCGCTGGGCGCGCAGCTGCTCCCCCGCCATGGAGGTCATCTCGTTGCCCAGGAACACCACCTTGCCGTCGGTGGGCTTGATGAGCTGGAGGATGCCGCGCCCCAGGGTGGACTTGCCGCAGCCGGACTCGCCCACGATGCCCAGGGTCTCGCCCGCCTTCAGGCTGAAGCTGACCCCGTCCACCGCCTTCAGGGGCGTGTACTGGCCGAAGACGATCCCGCCGGTGCGGATGGGGAAGTGGACCTTCAGGTCCTGGACGCGGAGGAGCTCTGCGTTCTCGACGGGGGGCATCACGCGGTCCTCACGTCACGGATCACGGGGGGCATCGCCTCCGCCGGGATGGCGGCGCGGGTCGGGTCATCCACCGGGTGTTCCAGGCTTTCCAGGTGGCAGGCCTTGAACTGGCCGGGGCGGGCCTCCTGCAACAGGGGCAGCTCGTCCACGCAGCGCTGGTGCACGAACTCGCAGCGCTCCTGGAAGGGGCAGCCGGCGGGCAGGCGTTGCAGGTTGGGCGGCTGGCCGGGGATGGCGTACAGGGTGGTGCGCCGGTCCTCCGTCAGGCGGGGCATGGAGGACAGGAGGCCCTTGGTGTAGGGGTGCTGCGGCTTGTAGAAGATCTGGCGGACGTCGCCCGTCTCCATGAAGCGGCCGCCATACATCACCTGCACCTTGTCGCACAGGCCGGCGACGGTGCCCAAATCGTGGGTGATCAGCACCACCGCCGCCTTGGTCACCCGCTTCAGGTCGGCCATCAGCTCCAGGATCTGGGCCTGCACGGTCACGTCCAGGGCGGTGGTGGGCTCGTCCGCGATCAGCAGTTCCGGCTCGCACAGCAGGGCCATGGCGATCATCACGCGCTGGCGCATGCCGCCCGACAGCTCGTGCGGGTACTGGTTCAGGCGGCGGGCCGCCTCCGGGATGCGGACCAGGTTCAGCATGTCCAGGGCGCGGGCGCGGGCGTCGGCCCCGCCCATGCCCTTGTGCTCCTCCAGCACCTCGGTCATCTGCCGGCCGATGCGCAGGTGGGGCGTCAGGCCGGTCATGCTGTCCTGGAAGATCATGGCGATCTTGTCGCCGCGGATCTTGTTCAGCTTGTCCACGGGCATGCCCACCAGCTCGGTCCCGCGGTACTTGGCGGAGCCGAGGGTGCGCCCGTTCTTGGCCAGCAGGCCCATCACGGCCATGAAGAGCTGGCTCTTGCCGGAGCCGGACTCGCCGACGATGCCGACGCACTCGCTCTCGTTGACGTCGAAGCTGACGCCGTTGACGGCACTCACCTCCCCGTCGGGGGTGGCGAAACGGACCTGCAGGTCGCGGACTTCAAGAACGGCAGCCATCAGCGCGGGTCCCCTTACCGGTCCTTCGGGTCCAGCGCGTCGCGCAGGCCGTCACCGATGAAGTTGAAGCAGAACAGGGTCACGGCCAGGAACACGGCCGGGAAGATCAGCATATGGGGTGCGTTCTCCATCTGGGCAGCGCCCTCGGAGATCAGCACGCCCCAGCTCGTCATCGGCTCCTGCACGCCCAGGCCCAGGAACGACAGGAAGCTTTCCACCAGGATCACCACCGGCACCATCAGGGTGACGAAGACGATCACCGGGCCGATGACGTTGGGGATGATGTGGCGGCGGATGATGTTGGGGGTGGAGACGCCCGAGGCGCGGGCCGCCTCGATGTATTCCTTGCGCTTCACCGACAGGGTCTGGCCGCGCACGATGCGGGCCATGGTCAGCCACTCCACGCAGCCGATGGCGATGAAGACCAGCACGATGTGCCGCCCGAACACCACCACCAGGATGATGATGAAGAACATCAGCGGCATGGAGTACAGCACGTCCACCACGCGCATCATCAGGCTGTCCACCCGGCCGCCGAAATAGCCGGCGATGGAGCCGTAGGTGACCCCGATGATGAGGGCCACCAGCGTGGTGACGATGCCCACCATCAGCGACACGCGGGCGCCGTAGAGGGTGCGGATGAACAGGTCGCGGCCGTTGGCGTCGGTGCCGAACCAGTGGTTGTTCTCCCACTGCGGACCCACGCCGATATAGTCCCAGTAGACCTCGTCATAGGCGTGCGGGCTGATGACGTCGGCGAAGACAGCCATCAGGGTGATGATGCCCAGCACGATCATGCTGGCCACCGCCATCTTGTTGGCGAACAGCCGCCGCTGCGCGTCCTGCCAGAGGGAGCGGCCCTGGACCTCCTCCCCCGCCTTCTCGATCAGGGCGGCCCGCTTGGTGCCGCCGGTGATGTCAGTGGCCATGGTGCCTGTTCCTTCCTGGCCCAAATCAGTCGTAGCGGACGCGGGGGTCGAGCAGGCCGTAGACCAGGTCGACCAGCAGGTTCATCAGCACGATCAGCGTGCCGTAGGTGATCACGGTGCCCATCACCAGCGTGTAGTCGCGGTTGATGGCGCCCTGCACGAAATAGCGCCCGATGCCAGGCAGGCCGAAGATCTGCTCGATCACCACCGAGCCGGTGACCAGGCCGGCGATGGCCGGGCCCAGGTAGGATACCACGGGCAACAGCGCCGCGCGCAACGTGTGGCGGACGATGATCACCCGCTCCGGCAGGCCCTTGGCGTGGGCGGTGCGGACGAAGTTGCTGCGCAGCACCTCCACCATGCCGCCGCGGGTCAGGCGGCTGATGATGGCGATCTGCGGCAGGGCGAGCGCCACCACCGGCAGGATGATGTACTGGATGGACCCATCGCCCCAGCCCGCCACCGGCAGCATGCCCAGGTAGATGCCGAACACCAGGGTCAGCAGCGGCGCCATCACGAAGTTCGGGATGGTGATGCCGATCATGGCGAAGCCCATGATGGAATAGTCGGTGCGGGTGTTCTGGCGCATGGCCGCCAGGATGCCCAGGGTGCAGCCGATGATCACCGCCAGCAGGATGGCCGTCAGGCCCAGCCGCAGCGACACGGGGAAGCCGGTGCCCAGCAGCTCGCTGACCGTGAAGTCCTTATAGGTGAAGGAGGGGCCGAAATTGCCCTGCAGCGCGTTGCCAAGATAGATGACGAACTGCTGCCAGACGGGCTTGTCCAAATTGTAGGCGGCCTTCAGGTTCGCCTCGATCTCGGGCGGCAGCACCCGCTCGCTGTCGAACGGCCCGCCGGGGGCGGCGTGCATCAGGAAAAACGACAGGGCGACGATCACGAGCAGCGTCGGGATCGCCTCCAGCAGTCGCCGGACGGCATAAGACAGCATCGGTTACGGACCCTCCCTGGCACCCCCGCGCCGCATGGGCCAGCCATGCGCGCGGCGCATTTCGCGCGGCCGGGAATGACGTTTCTGTGAAAAATCCCGGCCTGTCAATCGCCCCCCTGACAAAAAGAGATTCTTGCGGAAGCACGGCCCGGCAAGTAACGAATCCACGATGAGGGGGCCGTTTCCGCAAGCTTCTTTTCGGCAATGCGTCTGAACGACTCACCCCCGACCAGCGTAGGGTTGTTTTCACCCCCCGGACTCCCACCCCCTGCGGGAGTACCCCCGCACGCGGCGCGGCCATTTCCGCCGCCCCTAAGTCATCCGCCCCGCCGGGCACCGTCCTCGTACCCCCGGCCGGGCCCCTTCCGCTGAATTCCTGGCCTGCATTACGCCTGTCGCAGGCAAAGACTTCCGGCGCCAAAGTTGCGAATCGTTCGCAACTCTGCGCGACCATTTGGGCACCCCCTTGGCAAAGCGCCACACGGCCCCAACGGCATTTGCCCCCACGCGCGAAAAGCGCTAAATGACGGCCACCAAACGCCATTGCGGCGGCCCCCCTTGCCCCGGACGCTGGAGCCGGGGCCCACATGCGGACGGCGCGCCGTAGCGACCCCGATGGAGGAGTCTTCCCCGTGTCCACGATCACCGGCCATGACAGCCTGAAGGTCCGCCGTTCCCTGACGGTGGGCGGCAAGAGCTACGATTATTTCAGCATCCCCGAGGCGGAGAAGGCCGGCCTGGGCGACGTGTCCCGCCTGCCCTTCTCCATGAAGGTGCTGCTGGAGAACCTGCTGCGCTTCGAGGACGGGCGCTCGGTGACCGTGGACGACGTGAAGGCGGTCGCCCAGTGGCTGGTGGACAAGCGCTCCGACCGGGAGATCGCGTACCGCCCCGCCCGCGTGCTGATGCAGGACTTCACCGGCGTGCCCGCGGTGGCCGACCTGGCCGCCATGCGTGAGGCGATGGTGAACCTCGGCGGCGACCCGAAGAAGATCAACCCGCTGACCCCGTGCGACCTGGTCATCGACCACTCGGTCATGGTGGACGCGTTCGGCACCGCCACCGCGGCGGATGAGAACGTGGAGCTGGAGTTCCAGCGCAACGGGGAGCGCTACGCCTTCCTGCGCTGGGGCCAGAAGGCCTTCAACAATTTCCGCGTGGTGCCCCCCGGCACCGGCATCTGCCACCAGGTGAACCTGGAGTACCTGGCCCAGACCGTCTGGACCGACACGGACCAGAAGGGCGCCACCGTCGCCTACCCGGACACGCTGGTGGGCACCGACAGCCACACCACCATGGTCAACGGCATGGCCGTGCTGGGCTGGGGCGTGGGCGGCATCGAGGCGGAGGCGGCCATGCTGGGCCAGCCCATCTCCATGCTGATCCCGGAGGTCGTGGGCTTCCGCCTGACCGGCAAGCTGAAGGAAGGCGCCACCGCGACCGACCTGGTGCTGACCGTCACGCAGATGCTGCGCAAGAAGAAGGTGGTCGGCAAGTTCGTGGAGTTCTACGGCCCGGGCCTGGACAACCTGACCCTGGCCGACCGCGCCACCATCGCCAACATGGCCCCCGAGTACGGCGCCACCTGCGGCATCTTCCCGATCGACGAGGAGACGCTGCGCTTCCTGGCCTTCACCGGCCGCGACGCCGACCGTGTGGCCCTGGTGGAGGCCTATGCCAAGGCCCAGGGCATGTGGCGTGACGCCAACAGCCCCGACCCGGTCTTCACCGACACGCTGGAGCTGGACCTGTCCACGGTGGAGTCCTCCCTGGCCGGCCCGAAGCGGCCGCAGGACCGGGTGCAGCTGTCCAACGTGGCGAAGGAGTTCGGCGACTTCCTGGCCACCGACATCGCCGGCCGGCCCACCAGCCAGCCCACCGCGGTGAAGGGCACGGACTACGCCGTCGACCACGGCCATGTGGTGATCGCCGCCATCACCTCCTGCACCAACACCTCCAACCCCTCCGTGCTGGTGGCCGCCGGCCTGCTTGCCCGCAAGGCCGCGGCCAAGGGCCTGACCCGCAAGCCGTGGGTGAAGACCTCCCTGGCGCCCGGTTCCCAGGTGGTGACGGACTACCTGGAGGCCGCCGGCCTGCAGAAGGACCTGGACGCCATCGGCTTCAACCTGGTCGGCTATGGCTGCACCACCTGCATCGGCAACTCCGGCCCCCTGCCGGACCCGATCAGCGCCGCGGTGGATGAGGGCAAGCTGACCGTGGCGGCGGTGCTGTCCGGCAACCGCAACTTCGAGGGCCGCGTCAACCCGCAGGTCCGCGCCAACTACCTGGCCTCCCCGCCGCTGGTGGTGGCCTATGCCCTGGCCGGCACCATGCACCTGGACCTGACGCGGGAGCCGATCGGCACCGGCAGCGACGGCCAGCCGGTGTACCTGAAGGACATCTGGCCGACCTCCGCGGAGATCGAGCAGACCATCGCCGAGTTCCTGACGCCGGAGATGTTCCGCAGCCGCTACAGCAACGTGTTCCAGGGCCCGGAGCAGTGGCGGAAGATCGCGACGGCGGAGGGCCAGACCTACAAGTGGGCCGAGGGTTCCACCTACGTGAAGCTGCCCCCGCTGTTCGAGGGCATCTCCATGACCCCCGGCGCCGTGACCGACGTGAAGGGCGCCCGTCCCCTGGCCATCCTGGGCGACAGCATCACCACCGACCACATCAGCCCCGCCGGCAACATCAAGAAGGCGAGCCCCGCCGGTGAGTACCTGCTGGGCTATCAGGTGCGCCCCGAAGACTTCAACAGCTACGGCGCCCGCCGCGGCAACCACGAAGTCATGATGCGCGGCACCTTCGCCAACATCCGCATCAAGAACGAGATGGTGCCCGGCGTCGAAGGCGGCGTGACCAAGTACGTGCCCACGGGCGAGGTCATGCCGATCTACACCGCCGCCATGAAGTATGCCGAAACCGGCACCCCGCTGGTGGTCTTCGCCGGCCAGGAGTACGGCACCGGCTCGTCCCGCGACTGGGCGGCCAAGGGCACCCGCCTGCTGGGCGTCCGCGCCGTGGTGGCGGAGAGCTTCGAGCGCATCCACCGCTCCAACCTGGTGGGCATGGGCGTCCTGCCGCTCCAGTACCCGGCCGGCGTGAACCGCCAGACCCTGGGCCTGGACGGCACCGAGGTGATCGACATCGAGGGGGTGGAGGCCGGCCTGAAGCCCCGCATGCCCCTGAAGATGACCATCACCCGCGCGTCCGGCGCGACCGAGACGGTGGACCTGCTCTGCCGCATCGACACCCTGGACGAGGTCGACTACTTCAAGAACGGTGGCATCCTGCACTACGTGCTGCGCAACCTGGCCTCTGAGAAGCTGGCCGCGGAGTAAGGCACGGGACCTTCGGGTCCGGAGAGTACCGAAGGCCGGCGGGGCGACCCGCCGGCCTTTTGCTTTTGTAAGATATGGCGTCGGGACACCACTTCCCTTCCACCCGCGGATGCGTTATAGGCTGCCCCTGGTCGGCAGTTCACCCAGGCGTCGCCGCCCCTCTTGTCCGGAGGGGAGCTAAACCTGCCAGCAGTGCTTTCAGTACCAGTCCCGACACACTTGTCCCGTGCCGTGTCGGAAGCCGGCGACCACCGATGATCCGTCTGGATAGGCACCGAGAGGGATGAGCCATGTCCAGGACTGTTTTCCCTTACCAAGTGGCCGACATCGCCGCCATCGCCCGCTCCCTGAAGGCCCAATGGGCGGAGGAGCCGCGGCCCCCCGGCCATGTGGAGCTGCTGAACATGCTGGCCCGCGCGGCCGGCTACCGCAACTTCCAGCACTTCCGGTCCCAGGCCGTCGCCGTCGACGCGCTGGAGGCCCTGCCGGTGGCGGCGCCGGAGGTGGATTATGCCAAGGTGCAGCGGCGCTTGCGGTACTTCGGGCCGGATGGCCAGTTCCTGCGCTGGCCATCCAAGTTCAGCGACCAGGAACCCTGCCTGTGGGTGCTCTGGTCCCGGGTTCCGGCGCGGGAGACCTTCACCGAGCGGCAGGTGAACCAGGTGCTGAACGGCTTCCACGGCTTCGGCGACCCGGCCCTGCTGCGCCGGGCGCTGGTGGAGCACAAGCTGATGGCCCGCAAGCCTGACTGCACCGCCTATTGGCGGGTTGAGCAGGAACCGCCCCCTGAGATGCGGGCCCTGATCCGGGCGGTCTCGGCCCGGCTTCCCTGACCAAAAAAGTGGGCCGCCGTCCTGCGACGGCGGCCCCAAGGGAACGACAAGGGTTGAACAGGGCCCGGCTTGCCGAGGGCTTGCCCCCGGCACGCCGGCGCCTGAGGGGGCCCTTGGTCGCGGACGACCAAGGGCCAAGGGATCAGAACGTGGCCCGGACGCCGGCGTAGAAGAACCGGCCGATCGGGTCGTACACGTCGGCGGCGGTTTCCGTGCCGGTGATGTTGGCCGGGAACGGGGTGCCGATGACGGGCGGGTTGCGGTCCAGCAGGTTGTTGACGCCGAAGTACAGCTGGTACTTGTCCGCCACGGTGTAGCGGGCCTGCACGTCGTGATAGGCCAGCTGCGGCAGGCGGTTGTCCTCGAACTCCGACGTGTTGTCGATGTTCGCGCCGCTGAAGTAGCGGACCGTCCAGTTGAAGGCGAACGGGCCCTGCTCGTAGGTGGTGCGCAGGTTGAAGCGATAGCGGGAGTACCCGACCTCACCGGCGAAGTCGATCGCCTCGGCGCCCTTGAAGGCGGTGGAGGCGTTCTTGTCCAGGTAGGTGCCGATGAAGTTGAAGTTCACCCGGCTGTCGCCCAGCGCCTCGGTGTAGTCGGCCAGGTCGACGGTGTAGTCGAGCTGCACGTCCACGCCGCGGGCCTTCTGCGTCGCCACGTTCTGCTGGGTCAGGTCCAGCCCGGTGATCAGGCCGGTGACCGGGTCACGCTGCACCTGGCTGCAGAAGACGTTGCCGGGGTACGGGGTCTGGTCCACGCACTGGTTGACGGCCGTCTGGCGGGCGATGCCCTGGATGGCGTCCTTGATCTTGATGTCCCAGTAGTCGACCGTGACCGACAGGCCCGGGGCGAAGGTGGGGGTGAACACCGCACCCACGGTCCAGGTGTCCGCCTTCTCCGCGTCCAGGTCCGGGTTGCCGCTGTTGAAGCCCGGGATGGACAGCAGGTCCTTGTCCGCCGGCTGGAAGCCGCCGCGGGCGATGGCCTCGCGGATGCCCGGCGTCGCGGCGCAGTTGGCCGCACGGGTCGCGTTCTCGTCGCGGGCCCCGTCGGCGCAGGGGTCGTTGACGCTGGAGAAGGTCTGCTGCGGGGCGTCGAACAGCTCGGAGATGTTCGGCGCGCGCACGGCGCGGGCATAGGTGGCCCGGATGCGGACATCCTCCACCGGGGCATACTCGGCGCCGCCCTTGTAGCTCCACAGCTTGCCGACGGTGCTGTAGTCGGAATAGCGGACCGCGCCGTCGATGCCCAGGTAGTCCACGAAGGGCATGTCCGCGAGCAGCGGCACGTTCACCTCGGCGAAGCCTTCCCAGACGTCGTAGCTGCCGGTGGTGTTGGCCGCCTGGTTGCCCGAGGACAGGCCCGACAGGGTCAGCGGGTCGAACTCGGTGGAGCTGGTCTCCTTCCGCCACTCGCCGCCGAAGGCCACGCCCAGGGCGCCGGCCGGCAGGTCGATCACGTCGCCGGTTATGGTCAGGCTGCCCACCTGCTGCTTCACGTCGGCATCGTAGGTGGAGCTGGCGCGGACATAGTCCAGCCCCGCCCCGGTGGCGGCGCCGGCGCCGAACAGGTTGATCGGCACGCAGCCCAGGGCGCGGGCGCCGGGGTCACGGCAGACCACGGTGCCGTTCGGGCCCGGGATGGCGTCCAGGGCCTGGGCCATGCGCTGGCTGTTGAACACGCCCGTGCTGGTCTGCGCCTCCGTCACCTTGCCGTAGGCGTAGTAGACATTGTACTTCCAGCTCGTGTCCGGGATCAGGTCGCCCTCGAAGCCCGTGGCGAAGCGGAAGGTCTGGCGGGTCACGTCGGACTCGCGCAGGCCCAGCTCGTTGAAGCGGCGCTCGAACTGCAACTGGTCGACGCCGGCCGGCCGGCCGGCCAGCAAGGCCGCCGGGATGAACGGGTTGGTGACCGGGATGGACAGGAACGGCGCGTCCGGCCCGATGCCCACCTGCTGGTTGTCGCCGAAGGCGATGGCCTCGGACTGGCTGTTCGCCTCGGTCCGGGCATAGGTGCCCTCGAAGAACCAGCGGACATTGTCCGTCAGGTCATAGCGGGCCAGGGAGGACAGCAGGTAACGCTCGGTTGGGACCTGGATCAGGCGGTCCTGGTTGCGGTTGTAGCCGTTGGCGTTGCGCACGAACGGGGTGCCGTCCGGGTTCAGCAGGTCGGTGGTGTCGCCGCTGTCATCCGGCAGGTTGTAGTAGTACAGGCCGCCGGGCCCGAAGAAGCTGTAGGCCGGGCGGGAGATGCGGCCATTGACGGCGTTGCGGCTGAGGTCGACGGACGAGAACTCGCGGTCGCGCGAGTAGATGGCCTTGGTCTTGTCGTACACCACGTTCAGGGCGACGTTGCCCTTGCCGTCGGCCATGTTGGCGCCGATGGTGGCATAGGCGTGGGTGTTCTCGCCGTCGCCCTCATCGGTGATGCCGTACTGCGCGCCGGCAGCCGCACCCTCGAAATCATCCTTCAGGATGAAGTTCACCACGCCGGCCACCGCCTCTGAGCCGTACACGGCCGACGCGCCGCCGGTCACCACCTCGACCCGCTCCAGCAGCTCGGTCGGGATGGAGTTGATGTCCACCGCGTTGCTGCCGCCGGTGCCGCCCACGTGGCGGCGGCCGTTCACCAGCACCAGGGTCCGCTCGGTGCCCAGGTTGCGCAGGTTGATCAGGTTCAGGCCGGCGGCGGTGGTGGTGAAGTTGGAGTTGGTGTTGGACACCGCCGGCACGCCCACCGACGGGATCTGGTTCAGGAATTCGGCAGCGTTGGTGGTGCCGCGGGCCTGCAGGGCCTCCTCGCTCACCACGGTCACGGGGGTCGGCGCGGTCAGGTTGGTGCGCGCGATGCGCGACCCGGTGACCACGATCTCCTCCAGGGCCGTATCCTGGGTCTGGGCAGCGGCAGGCAGGGCAAGGCTGACAAGGGCGGCGCCGGCCAGCAGCCAGGCGCGCGAGCCCGCGATGGTACGCGGAGTGTGCATAATGTTCCCAATCCCTTCGGTCGGAAGACCTCTGATCCGGTGGGGGGCCGGGGCGACCGGGGCCGCAAGACAAGCGCCGTCCCCACGGGGCGGGAAATCAGGCCGAAATCATCGCTTCTGCAACAAAAAATGCACAGTCGAGCAATCTCTCTTTTGGCACTGTTGCTTAAAAGTCATTCTTTTGAAGTCAATATCAAGTATAGGCGGATTTATACTAACCTAGCCTCTTTGCTTGGATATACATACATAAGCCGCCTCACTTGCGCCACGGCCCATTTCGGCCTAAATCAGGCGGTCTATCGGGCGAAGCTATTGCCTTGGTAATTACAGAATGTCGCAGGGCCGGGCCAAAAACGAAAAGCCCCGGCACGGGGGCCGGGGCTTCCAGGGCATCAAAGGGACGTTCGGGCCGGGTCTATTTCAGCCGTTCCGCCCGCAGCAGGGTGGGCACCTTCTCGGGCACGATCACGAAGCCGCTCACGGTGCCGCGCCGGACCTCCACCGTTTCCCCGGCGGACAGGCGGATGCGGCCCGTCTCCTTGATCATCCAGACCTGGCCGTTGTCCAGGCTGGCAACGTAGCGCCCGGGGGCCTGCTCCCGCAGGGAGACCACCTTGGCGGTGATCGCCTCCACGGAGCCGCCGGGCTGCTGCTTGCGCAGCTCGGCCGCGGGCAGGCCGAACTGCTGCTCCGGCGACAAGGTCGGGCCCGTGGGCTGGATAGGTGCCGCGGCCGGGGAAGCGGGTGCCGTGCGCAGGGCCGGGACCGCCCGGTCATAGCAGGCCAGCCGGGCGGCGGGATCGGCCAGGTCCAGGCAGCGCAGCACCTCCTCCGTCCCGGCCCGGGCGGCCGGGCTTGCCAGCAGGAAGGCCAGGGCGAGGGCGGGCAGGGCAGCGCGGGCCATGGCCGGCCTCAGCCCACCAGCTCGATGGCGTAGTTCTCGATGACGGTGTTGGCCAGCAGCTTGCGGCACATCTCCTCCACCGCGGCCTTGGCCTTGGCGGGGTCGGTCTCCGCGACCTCCAGCTCGATCAGCTTGCCCTGCCGGACCTCGCCCACCCCCTGGAAACCCAGGGTGTGCAGGGCATGGCCGATGGCCTTGCCCTGGGGGTCGAGCACGCCGTTCTTCAGGGTGACGGTCACCTTGGCCTTCATCATCCTATCCCTATGGGCTGAGGGTCACTGCACCAGCTTGGGCGGGGTATGGTCGCCGGGGCCGGCCTCCGGCAGGATGCCCAGCCGGCGGGCCACTTCCTGGTAGGCCTCGGCCACGTTGCCCAGGTCCTGGCGGAAGCGGTCCTTGTCCAGCTTCTCGTTGGTCTTGCTGTCCCAGAGGCGGCAATTGTCCGGGCTGATCTCGTCGGCCAGGACGATGCGCATCTCCTCGTTCTCCCACAGCCGGCCGAACTCCACCTTGAAGTCCACCAGCTTGAGCCCGATGCCGAGGAAGAGGCCCGACAGGTAGTCGTTGATCCGCAGGGCCAGGGACAGCATGTCGTCCAGGTCCTGGGGGGCGGCCCAGCCGAAGGCGGTGATGTGCTCCTCCGACACCATGGGGTCGCCCAGCTCGTCGTTCTTGTAATAGTACTCGACGATGGAGCGGGGCAGCGGCGTGCCCTCGGGGATGCCGAAGCGCTTGGTGAGGGAGCCGGCGGCGACGTTGCGGACCACCACCTCGATGGGGATGATCTCCACCTCGCGGACCAGCTGCTCCCGCATGTTCAGGCGGCGCACGAAGTGGGTGGGGATGCCGATCTCCCCCAGCTTCTGCATCAGGTACTCGCTGATCCGGTTGTTCAGCACGCCCTTGCCGGTGATCGTGCCCTTCTTCTGGGCATTGAACGCCGTGGCGTCGTCCTTGAAATACTGGACCAGGGTGCCGGGCTCGGGACCCTCATACAGGATCTTGGCCTTGCCTTCGTAGATCCGCCGGCGTCGGGTCATGGGGATGTCCAGGAAAAGTGGTCGGCAAAAGGGACAAGGACCCGCGCAGCCTAGCCACGCGGGTCCGGTCGTCCCCGTATAGCAAGCAACAGCCGGGAGCACAATGGAGCGCGCCCTGCGGCAACGGAACCCCAGGCAGGACAGAAAAGGGTTTTCAGAGGCAGCCGGCCGGTCCGGCGCTGATTTCCCCACCACTTGCCCGATACGCCTATCCATAGCCGTCATCCCGGCGAAAGCCGGGACCCAGGAGTCCCAAGCGCTTACGGTATGGTTCAGGCGGGAGCAGGCGGAGGTGTCGGGCAGGTGATCCTGGGTCCCGGCTTCCGCCGGGATGACGACTTGGGGTTTTCAGGAGAAACGGGGAACCGTGGTCGTGATCGCGATACGAGCCCCACCCTTCATCCCTTCATCCGGGCGATGGTCCGCGTCGTGCTCTGCCCATCCACCAGCTCGGCCAGCACCACCTGGCCGCCATAGGATTGGACGAAGGGGGCGCCCACCACCGTGTCCACGGTGTAGTCGGCGCCCTTCACCAGCACGTCGGGCCTCAGGGCCTGGATCAGCTCCAGGGGCGTGTCCTCCCCGAAGACCACCACCAAATCCACGCTGGCCAGCGACGCCAGCACCGTGGCCCGGGCCAGTTCCGACTGCACGGGCCGGCTCTCCCCCTTCAGCCGCTTGACGGAGGCGTCGCTGTTCAGCCCCACCACAAGCTTGTCGCAGGCCGCCCGCGCCTGGGTCAGCAGGGAGACGTGCCCGGGGTGCAGCAGGTCGAAGCAGCCGTTGGTGAAGCCCACCCGGCAGCCCAGCCGCCGCCAGCGCTCCACCCGCTCCACCGCGCCCTCCAGGCTCGCCACCTTGGCGTCGTCGGCGGCCCAGCCGCTGCGGCGCAGGGCCCCGCGCAGTTCCTCCGGCCGGACGACGGCGGTGCCCACCTTGCCCACCACGATGCCGGCCGCGGCGTTGGCCAGCCGCGCGGCGGCCGGCAGGTCGGCGCCCACGGCCAGGGCCGCGGCCAGGGTGGCCATGACCGTGTCGCCAGCGCCGGACACGTCGAACACCTCCCGCGCCTCCGCCCGCAGGTGGGTGGCGCCGTCGGCGGTGACCACGGACATGCCTTCCTCGCTGCGGGTGGCCACCACGGCGCCGATGCCGGCCCGGTCCATGACCAGCCGGCAGGCGGCGGCCACGGCGGAGTCGCCGGTGACGGACAGGCCGGTGGCCTGGGCCAGTTCCTTGCGGTTGGGGGTGACGGCGGTGGCCCCGCGGTAGCGGCCATAGTCGCTGCCCTTGGGGTCCACCAGGACCGGCTTGCCATGCCGCCGGGCGAGCGCGATGAGCATGGAGGTCAGCTCATCCGTCAGCACGCCCTTGCCATAGTCGGACAGCACCAGCACCGCCGCGTCCCGCAGCAGCGCGTCCGCCTTCTGGATGAGCTTGCCCGCGCTGCCGTCGGCGATGGAGGCCACGGTTTCCTGGTCGGCGCGGAGCAGCTGTTGCGACCCGGCGATGAAGCGGACCTTGGTGGTGGTCTGGCGCCCGGCCTCGACCACCAGCCCGTCGGCCTGGCCCAGGGTGGCCGTGAGCAGGCGGGACAGCTCGGCCCCCGCCGCATCCTCCCCCACCACGGACAGCAGGGTGGCCCGGGCGCCCAGGGCGGCCAAGTTGTTCGCCACGTTGCCGGCACCGCCCAGCATGGCGGCTTCCCGCTCCACCCGCAGCACGGGGATCGGGGCCTCGGGGCTGATGCGCTCCACCTTGCCATAGGTGAAGCGGTCCAGCATGACGTCGCCCACCACCAGCACGCGGGCCTTGGGCAGGGCATCCACCAGGGAAGAAAGGTCGCTCATGCCCGCCCTTCTACCCCATCCCCGCGCGCCCGCGCCAGTTCCGCCGGAACGGGGCGGGGCGGCGGCCTGTTGCTCCTGCCCTACGATGACGGAGGATGAGATGGGTAGCGAGGGCGACCGCGACCGGGCCACCGCCGAGCGCGACGGCGCCGGCAGCGGCGACATCACCGACGGTCCCGCCCGCAAGGCGGATGATGACGCGCGGAAGCAGACCACCGGCCAGGGCCAGGACGGCCAACCCCTGCGCGGCCGCGGCGAGGGCGGGCAGATCCAGTCCGGCGGCGGGCAGGAGGGGGCGCAATCCTCCCCCCAGGGCCAGCGGCAATCCCCCGGCGGGGTGCCGGACCCGGAAGACGGCCTGCGCGACCCGCCGCCCGGCCCGGGCGACCCGGATGAGGCGATCTCCAGCGGCGGCACCGGGCTCCCGCCTCGATAAGCGCCGACCGGGGCACGACTCCCGCGTCCCCGTCCGGTGGATATCCAGCCGGGGCGGCCCGCCCTACCCTGCCCCAAACGATCGGGGGGGACGGGCATGGCGGAAGGCATCACCTATCGGCCGGCGGGGCCGCGGGACGCGGGCGCGGTGCTGGACCTGCTGGCCGGCCTGTTCCCCACGGCGTCCCGGGCCTTCCTGCACCGGATGCTGCATGGCAGCTTTGACCCGGACCCGCCCGACCTGGGCTGGATGATGGAGGCCGGGGGACGGCCGGTGGGCTTCTTCGGCCTGGTCTACAAGACGCGGCGCTGGGAAGGCCGGGCGGAGCGGTTCGCCAACATCTGGGGCTATTGCTGCCTGCCCGACTTCCGCAAGGACGGCGCCCACAAGCGCCTGGTGCGGGAGGCGGTGGCCGACCCCGGCCTGAACTATACCGGCCTGACCTGCACCCAACGGGCCTTCGACATCTATCGCGGCCTGGGGTTCGGCTGGATCGATGAACAGCGGGTCTACAGCTTCCCCGGCACCCACCCGCACACCCTGCTGCCCTGGCCCCGCCGCATCGGGGTGGAGCGGTTCGAGGCGCTGGCCGATCCCGGCACGGCGGCCCTGTTCCGGGAGCACCGGGGCCACGTGCTGCGGGAGTTCCTGTTCGAACTGGGCGGCCGGTCCTTGGGCCTGGTCTGCCGCCGCGACTACCACCAGAAGCGCTATCCCGTGCTGACGGTCCTGCATGTCAGCGACAAGGCCCTGTTCCGCCGCCATTTCGAGGCGGTGAAGCTGGCCTGCCTGCGGGAAGGGCGGGCCGCGGCCCTGTCGCTGGTGCCCCATCAGGCGGGCTTCCGCCCGGCCCTGTCGGTGCCGGTGCCGGGTTTGCAGGTCTACAAGTCGGCCCACCTGCCGCGGGAGGCTTTCGACGCGCTGTATTCGGAGTTGCTGTATCTGGCGTGAGAGTGATTCTATCCAAATCGGACAAATGTTTCTGTTTCCCCTGCTTTCGCAGGGGAGGCGGTCAGCATTATTTGGAGCGGATTGCTACTGTCCAAAGCACTTGGCCGGTTGGCGTGACCCTCAAGCCGCCAACGCTGCCTCCCCTGCCTCCAGCACCCCCACCGGCAATGTCGCCAGGAAGTTCGCCAAGCGCTCGGGCCGCAAGGTGCCGTCCGGGTCGGCCAGCAGGCCGGCATGGATCTCCACCCGGCCCAGCAGGTCGCTGGCCGGGCGGCCCCCGGGGCAGGCATTGGCCAGCCGGTCGCTGGTGAAGCACAGGGCATGGCCGCTGGCCCGCGCCGCCTGGACCAAGGCGGCATCCCAGCGGCCATGGGGGAAGGACAGGCTGTCCACCGGCGCGCCGGTCATGGCGGTGAGGGATTGGCGGGCCGACGCGATCTCCCCCGCCCCGTCGGGGACGGCGGTCAGGGGCTCGTGGCTGCAGCCGTGCCCGCCCACGGCCCAGCCCACGGCGGCCAGCCTTGCCAGCTCCGCCGGGGTCAGGAAGGCGGGGATGGCGGGACGGCCCCCGCCGCCCAAGGCGCGGAACAGGGCGGAGCGGGCCTCCGGCTCCAGCCGGGCCAGCGCGGCCTGAACGGAGATGTCCGCCAGTTCCGCCGGCAGGTGGTCGGCCAGGTCGGCGCGGCGGATGCGGCCGGTTGCCAGCGCCTCATGCCATTCCTCCTGCCAGAAGGGCCGGGCGGACCCGATCCAGTCGGCCGCCGCGAACAGCACCGCGGGCCAGCCGCGCCGGGCCAGCTCCGGTGCCGCGTAGTGCAGGTTGTCCGACCAGCCATCGTCGAAGCTGACCAGCATGGCAGCCGGGGGCAGAGGGCGCCCACCGGCCCGCGCCTCCACCACGTCGCGCAGGGAGACGGGGGTGAACAGCCCGCCCGCCACGTCAAGGGCCAGGGCGAATTCCTGGGGGTCCAGGGTGTATTGCCGGGTGGCGCCGGGCCAGCGCGGGTCCGCCCGGTCCAGCACCCGGTGGAACATCAACACGGTCAGGCTGTCCCCCAGCCGCCGCCGCGCCACCGCCCCGGTCAGCCCGGCCCGCCAGGCCAGCCGCTTCACCGCATCCCGCGCCGCGCCCATGCCACCGCCTCCCCCGCCATGCCCCTGCCATCAGGACAGGGCGGCAGGGTCGATCCCGCAAGAAAGCGTTAGGAGATTGCCCGGAAGGGTTATGTCGCCGGCTTGCCGTCCACATGCCGGGCCAGTTCCTCCAGCCCGCGGTCGCGGATGCCCAGTTCCCCCAGGTGATCCAGCAGGCTGTGCAGGTAATCCACCCCCCGGCCGGAGATGCCCACACCCTGGCGGATCAGGGCGGCCGTGCCCTCCGTCCCCAGCCGGCCGCAATATTGCCGGTGGCCGCGGTCGGCGATGAAGGCCAGGGCCTGCACCGTGCCCAGGCCGGAAGGCAGCACGGCGGTGACGAAGCGGGGGATGTAGACCCGGTTCATCATCTCCCGCTCCCACAGGTAGGCCAGGGTGGCCTCCGCCTTGTCGCCGGCCACCTGGTAGGCGATGCCGCGGCAGGCCCCGCCCCGGTCCAGGCCCAGGACCGCGCCCGGCACCTCAGGCGTGCCGCGGTGGCGGTGGCTGTAGATGCAGAAGGACCGGTGCCAGCCCCGCACGACAGCCGGATGGCGGGAGACATAGGGAAAACCCGGGTTCCACATCAGGGAGCCGAAGGCGAACACCCATAGCGGCTGCCCCGGCGGGTGGCCGATCTCCGCATGGGGCGGCAGGGAATCCTGGGCAATCGGGCTGTCGGCCATGAAGTCGCCTCACGGTTGGACCATAGACCTAACATCTGCCGCCGCGTCCCCGGAAGGGTTCAGCGCCCTTGCCACCCGTGGCAAGGCCGTGGCCCAATGGCGCGCCCGCCCCTGCCGGATCGACCATGCGCCTCCGCCCCCTCAGCGTCATCGCCGCCTTCATCCTGTTGCTGGTCCTCGCCTATACGGCTTGGTGGGTTTCCGCCTCCTGGCAGCTCCGCCGCGGGATCGAGTCCTGGGCGGAGCAGCAGCGCGCCCTCGGCAACACCGTGAGCTACACCGACCTGACGGTGGGCGGCTGGCCCCTGTCGCTGGATGCCAGCGCCAAGGCGGTGGGCCTGAGCCGCCCGGACGGGGCCAGCGTGGCCGTGCCCCTGTTGCAGGCCAGCGCCGAGCCCTGGAACCCGCTGGTCATCCACCCCGCCTTCCCGCAGGGCCTGTCCCTGACCGCCCCGGCGGCGGACGGGCCAACGACCCTGACGGCAGGGGGCGGCGACGGCCGCGTGACCTTGGGCCTGGACGGGCAGGCGCGGGAAGTGTCGCTGAACCTGGCCAAGGCGGTCCTGGCCACGCCCGGGATCGTCGGGCCCCTGCCCATGGACAGCCTGGCGGGCAGCTGGGTGGCGCCGGACGCGCCGCCGGCCAATTACCAGGAGGTGGCCCTGACCCTGTCCCTGGCCGCCACCGGCATCACCCTGCCCAACCCGGTGCCGCAGCCCCTGCCCCAGCGCGTGGACCGGCTGGCCCTGACCGCCGCCTGGAAGGGCCCCCTGCCGCCGGACACCAAGGCCGACTCGCTGCGCGCCTGGAGCGACGCGGGCGGGACGGTGGAGGTGCAGTCCCTGCGGCTGGACTGGGCCGGGATCGATCTGCGGGGCGACGCCACCCTGGCCCTGGACGCCGACCTTCAGCCGGTGGCCGCCGGCCGCGCCTTCCTGTCCGGCACGGACGTGCTGGTGGAGGCGCTGGTGGCCGGCGGCCAGATGAAGCCCAACCAGGCCGCCGCCGTGAAGGCGGGCCTGGGCCTGCTGACCCAGCCACAGGCGGATGGTCGCCGCGCCGTGCAGGTGCCGGTGACCCTTCAGGAACGCAAGCTGTCCGTCGGCCCGGTGAAGGTGCTGGACGTGCCGCCCGTGGCCTGGGATTGAGCCTTGACGCCGGAATGGACCTACCGCCCGTCCCGGCAACCCTTACATTCCACAAGACCTGACACTTCGGGGAGGAAGACCGTGCGAATCCTGAACACCGGGATGATGGCAGCAAGCGTGGCCCTGCTGGCCGCCATGCCGCTGGCGGGCGCCTTTGCCCAGACCGCCGCGAAGCCGGCTGGCGCCAGCGACGCGCTGATCCCCCGCAAGGACATCTTCGGCAATCCCAGCCGGACGCTGGCCCAGCTCAGCCCCGACGGCAAGCTGATCGCCTTCCTGGCGCCGCGGGACGGGGTGCTGAACGTCTGGGTCGCCCCCGCCGGCAACATGGATGAGGCGAAGCCCATCACGGAGGAGAAGAGCCGCCCCATCCGCCAGTACTTCTGGTCCCCGGACAGCGGCCGCATCCTGTACATCCAGGACAAGGGCGGGAACGAGGATTTCCTGCTGTACGGGGTGGACATCGCCAAGGGCGGCACCACCCCCTACACCCCGTTCGAGAAGACCCGCGTCCAGGTGGTGGCCACCAGCCCCAAGGTGAAGGACGCCATCCTGGTGGGCCTGAACAACCGGGACCCGCGCTGGCACGACGTGCACCGGCTGGACCTGAAGACCGGCAAGCTGGAGCTGGTCCGCCAGAATGACGGCTACGCCGGCTTCGTCGCCGACATGGACCTGAAGCTGCGCCTGGCCGTGAAGCCCCAGCCCGACGGCGGCATGGTGCTGGAGACCATCGGCGAGGACGGCAAGACCGCCAAGCTGCTGGACATCCCGGCGGACGACGCCCTGGCCACCAACGTGGTGGGCATCCCGTCCGGGGGCGACGTGGCCTACATGGTGGACACGCGGGACCGGGACACTGCGGCCCTGCTGGCCCTGGACCTGAAGACCGGCAAGACCAGCCTGCTGGGCGAAAGCGCCAAGGCCGACGTGGGCGGCATCCTGCAGAACCCCACGACCGGCGTGGCGGAGGCCTACAACGTCGATTACCTGAAGGATGAATGGGTCCCGCTGGGCGACGCGCTGAAGGCCGACATCGCGTTCCTGAACAAGGAGGCCCGCGGCCAGTGGTCCGTGACCAGCCGCACCGACGACGACAAGACCTGGACCCTGCTGGTGGACCGGGTGAGCGAGCCGGCCGCCTTCTACCTGTATGACCGGCCGGGCAAGAAACTGACCAAGCTGTTCACCATCCGCCCGGCCCTGGAAGGCAAGACCCTGGCGCCCATGCAGGCGCTGGAGCTCAAGGCCCGGGACGGGAAGACCCTGGTCAGCTACCTGACCCTGCCGCCCGGCAGCGACAAGGACGGCGACGGCAAGCCGGAGAAGCCGGTGCCGCTGGTCCTGAACGTCCATGGCGGCCCCTGGGCGCGGGACGGCTATGGCTACAACCCGGAGCACCAGTGGCTGGCCAACCGCGGCTATGCCGTGATGTCGGTGAACTTCCGCGGTTCCACCGGCTTCGGCAAGGGCTTCACCAACGCCGGCGACAAGCAGTGGGGCCGGGCCATGCACGATGACCTGCTGGACGCGGTGGACTGGGCCGTGAAGCAGGGTGTCGCGCCCAAAGATAAGGTGGCCATCTATGGCGGCTCCTACGGCGGTTACGCCACGCTCTGGGGCATGACCAACACGCCTGATACCTTCGCCTGCGGCGTGGGCATCGTCGGCCCGTCCAACCTGCAGACCCTGCTGGCCAGCGTGCCGGAATACTGGGCCAGCTTCTTCGAGCAGTTGGTCCGCCGGGTGGGCGACCCGCGGACGGAGGAAGGCAGGAAGCTGCTGGCGGAGCGGTCGCCCCTGACCCATGTCCAGAACATCAAGAAGCCCCTGCTGATCGCCCAGGGCGCCAACGACCCGCGGGTGAAGCAGGCGGAGTCCGACCAGATCGTCACGGCCATGAAGGCCAAGGGCATCCCCGTCACCTATGTGCTGTACCCGGACGAGGGGCACGGCTTCGCCCGGCCGGCCAACCGGATCAGCTTCTATGCCGTGGCGGAGGGGTTCCTGAGCCACTGCCTGGGCGGCGCCTACCAGCCGGTGGGGGAGGATTTCGCTGGCGCCACCCTCGAGGTGCAGGAAGGGGCGTCCTACGTGCCGGGCCTAAATCAGGCACTCAGCGCGAAGAAGTAGGATCGGGCAACCAAGGGGACCGGGGGCTGTTGTGGGACACATCCGCGACAACCCCCGGTGCATCCCATGTCCGCCAAGGCCGTCGTCCCCCTCGCCGCCTTCCTGTTGCTGGCCCCTGCCGCCCTCGCCAACCAACCCGCCCCGCCGCCGGACGAGCCGGTGGCCGTGGACAAGGGCGAGGCGTCCTTCTATGGCGACCGCTTCCACGGCAAGAAGACCGCGTCGGGCGAGGTGTTCGACAAGAACGCCCCCACCGCCGCCTCCAAGGACCTGCCGCTGGGCACCAAGGCGGAGGTGACGAACCTGGAGAATGGCAAATCCACCGAGGTGACCATCAACGACCGCGGCCCCTATGTGGACGGCCGCATCATCGACCTGTCCGAGGGCTCTGCCAAGAAGGTGGGCATCACCGAGGAGAACGGCGTCGCCCCCGTGGTCGTGGAAGCCCGCCCCTCCGACCAACCCACCGAGGAGCTGAAGCGCAAGGTGGAGCAGGAGGCGAAGGAGCCGGGGAACGGGAAGTAGGGCCGGCGCTCATCCGATAAGGCCGGCGACGGCCGGCCCGCGGGCTCGTGCCCGCGTAAGCCAAGCCCGCGGATGCGGGCGCCCGGCCCTTGAGGGGACAGGCATCAAGCCTGCTTGGCGTCGATGATGCTGCGGCGGATGGTGCGGGTGCGGGTGAACAGGGCTTCCAGGGTCTCGCCCTCCCCCCAGCGGATGGCCCGTTGCAGGGCGGTCAGGTCCTCGGTGAAGCGCTGGATGATCTCCAGTACCGCTTCCCGGTTGTTCAGGAAGATGTCGCGCCACATCACCGGGTCCGACGCGGCGATGCGGGTGAAGTCGCGGAAGCCGGACGCGCTGAAGCGGATCACCTCCGATTGCAGGTGCTCCTCCAGGTCGGTGGCCGTGCCGACGATGGTGTAGGCGATCAGGTGCGGCAGGTGGCTGGTGATGGCCAGCACCCGGTCATGGTGCCCGGGCTCCATGATCTCCAGCGTGGAGCCCACCCGGCGCCACAGCTCCGCCACCCGCTCCACCGCCGCCCCGTTGGTGCCGGGAGGCGGGGTCAGGATGCACCAGCGCCCGCGGAACAGCTCCGCGAAGCCGGCGTCGGGTCCGGAATGCTCTGTACCGGCGATGGGATGGCCGGGGACGAAGTGCACCCCGTCCGGCAGGTGCGGCGCCACGTCCCGCACCACCGCCTGCTTGACCGAGCCCACGTCGGTGACGATGGCCCCGTCCTTCAGGTGCGCCCCGATAGCGGCAGCCACGTCGGCATAGGCGCCGATGGGCACGGCCATGATGACCAGGTCCGCCCCTTCCACCGAAGCACCCAAGTCGGTGGTGGCCGCGCTGGCGATACCCAGCTCCAACACCCGGTCACAGACCGCCTGCGACCGATCCCCCGCGGTGACGTGCCCCGCCAGGGAGGCATCCACCCGGAAACACCGGGCCAGCGAGGACCCGATCAGGCCCAGCCCGATGATGGTGACGCGGGGGAAGAGGGGGGAGGTCATGATAGCCGCTGGTCCGTCTGCGAGGCGGGCGGCAGTATGGGTAGCCGGGCAGGTCGGGGCAATGGTCAAATCCCGCGCAGCTTCGTTGGCGGAACTTCGGCGTCAGGAAGTCGGATCGGATTCCGGTCCCCGGTGGACCCGCCGGGTAGCGGCCACATCCGGATCGCCATCCACCTCCGGCATCGCGTCCAGCTCCGGCAACGGCGCGCCTGTCCGCACAACCCTGTCAGCCAAAGTCCGGCGACCTTCCAGGGCGCGACGGAACGCCTCCCGCGCCTGGGTTTCCGGCGAGGCGGGTCCCTGGGGCTTCTTGAGGGGGACGGCTGCCATGTCAAACCTCCAGCCAGTAATATGGGGGCGACTCCGCCGGCTCGGCAACGGAAAACCCCATTTGCTGGTAAACGAGGCCCAAGCGCGGGTTTAAGGGCCTAAGCCGGACCTGTGACAAGCCAAGGACTTGGGTATAGGCAAGGGCTGCCGCGATGGCGACATGCCGGATGGCTCCCCGCATCGGATGCCGCGGCTGGGGGTTCCCCTCGATCAGCCTGATCCAGAGATGGTCATGTCGAACCTGCCCGGACGAGAGCCCACAAAGCCGGTCGCCAGACCAGATGGCAAGGCAGAACCGGTCAGGCCATGCGCCGATGTCCCTGAATTCATCATCCCATGCAAAGCATGAGTTTAGGGTCGTCCCCGGCGTATGCCATTGTCGGTCCCAGGCAGCGATGCCGCGTGCATCCATCTCTTGCAGTTGCACGGGCGCAAGGGCGAGGTCAGGCAAACCGATGGCTGCGAAGAGGTCCGGCAACTCTTCGGATGCCGCAGCGAACGCCTCCTCGCGCGCGAGCCTGTAGAATATCTCGGCATCCATGGTCGCAGCCGTGGGTGCGGCCTCACCCGTGCACCCACTCTCCCAGCGCCGTCACCACCTGCTCCATCTCCTCCCGCAGGCCGATGGAGACGCGCAGGCAGTTGCCCAGGCCGTAGGCGCCCATCTGGCGGACCAGGATGCCGCGGGACTTCAGGTGCTGGCGGGCCAGTTCCGCGTCCGCCTTCTGGCCCAGCAGGACGCTGAAATCCACCAGCACGAAGTTGGCCACGCTGGGGTGGACCTTCAGGCCCAGCTCCGTCACCGCGCGGGCGAACCAGGCGCGGTTCTCCTCGTTCAGGTGCAGGCTTTTCTCCGCGAACTCCACGTCTTCCAACGCCGCCAGCCCGGCCGCCAGCGCGGGGGAGGAGACGTTGAAGGGACCGCGCACGCGGTTCAGCACGTCCGCCACGTTGGCGGAGCAATAGGCCCAGCCCAGCCGGATGCCGCCCAGGGCGTGGATCTTGGAGAAGGTCCGGGTCATCACGACGTTGGGGAAGCTCTCCACGAACTCCGCCCCGTTGCTGTAGTCGTTCAGCCTGATGTACTCGGCATAGGCCGCGTCGATGACCAGCAGCACATGTTCCGGCAGGCCGGCATGGAGCTTCGCCAGCTCCCGGCTGGTCAGGTAGCTGCCGGTGGGGTTGTTGGGGTTGGCGATGAAGACGATGCGCGTCCGCTCGTTCACCCGGGCCAGCAGGGCGTCCACGTCCGCCTTCAGGTCCTTCTCGGGCGCGGCGATGGGGGTGGCGCCCACGGACTTGGCGGCGATGGGATAGATCAGGAAGCCGTGGCGGCTGTACAGCACCTCCGTCCCCGGGCCGGCGTAGCACTTGGCCAGCATCTGCAACAGCTCGTCTGAACCGGCGCCCAGCACGATCCGCTCGGGGTCATAGCCATAGCGCTTCGCCAGCGCCTGGCGCAGGGCCTTGCCGCTGCCGTCGGGATAGCGGTGGATGGTGTCGGCCACGGCCTGGTAGGCGGCCACCGCCTTGGGGCTGGGGCCCAGCGCCCCCTCGTTGCTGGCCAGCTTGATCACCTTGGCCTGGCCGGGGGCATGGCTCTCGCCGCCCACATAGGGGGCGATGTCCAGGATTCCGGGGTTGGGGATCGGGCCGGCCATGGCGTGGTCCTTCAAGGCACTGTGGGGTCAGGGGCGCAGGGTCAGGGGCGCAGGGTCAGGGGCGTGGCATAGACGCCCACGGGCAGCAGGCGCACCAGCGCCTCCCCCAGCTTCTGGGCCAGGGCGTGCAGGCGCGCGTCGTCGGCGGGGATATGGTCCTCCACCTCCACCAGGTGCACCGACCCGGTGTTGCCCGGCATGAAGTGCGTGCGGATCTGGGTCGCGGGCAGGCCGGCGGCCTCCAGGCAATCCTTCAGCCGGCCGCGGCTCATGTCCTGGTTCAGCTCGATGCCCAGCAGGGTGTGGTCGTCGCCCGTGGCTTCCAGCGGCACGGCGGCCAGCACCAGCGCGTCCCCCTCCGACGGCGACACGCCGCGCAGGAAGGGCAGCCGGGCGATGATCCGGGGGGTCTTGGCATCCTCGCTGAACAGGAAGCGCCACCAGGGGTCCGCGTCCTGCTCGTTGGGCCAGGGCACCACCGCCACCGTGGCGTTGCCCTCCGACACCGCCCGCACGGCGGCCACGGGGGTGTTGGTGGCCAGCATGGGCGTGGCGCTGCCGTAATGGTCGCGGGCCAAGTCCCACAGGGGCGTGCGCTGGTCCTCCGGCGCGACGACGGCGACGGCCAGGGGCGCCTGCACCTGGGTCAGCGCGCCCATCATCTCCCGCCAGATGCGGACCAGGGCCTGGACCGGGAAGGCCCCCTGGTGCCGGCCCACCAGGGCGCGGATGATCGCCGCCTCCCGCGCGGGGCGCAGGGCGGGCTGGCCGGGCTGCTTGTGGCCGGCGATGCGCAGCACCACCTCGGTGCGGCGGAGCAGGAGGTCGTGCAACGCCTGGTCGATCTCATCGATCTCGCGGCGGAGGTCGTCCAGCGTCGTCTTTTGCGACATGGGGGCCCGGAAAAGTGGTCCGTGCAGGGTCCCTAGGTGTACGGGGGGCACCGGCCAAAATCAAAGAAAACATTGACGCCCGCGGCAGCCCTGCTACCCCTTGTCTCCCCCGCCGACGGGCGGCCGGACCACCACGGCCCGCGCCGGGCCGGCCTTGAGACACACCCCCCGAATTCGCCGATGACCGCCAGCAGCCCCCTCCCCTCCGCCCCCAATGCCGTGCCCCTGCCGGGGCAGCGCATGGTGCTGGGCCAGGACCGGCCCATGCGGCTGGACAGCGGGGTGGAGCTGGGGCCCTTCCGCCTAGCCTACCGCACCTATGGCACGCTGAACGCGGACAAGTCGAACGCCGTGCTGGTCTGCCATGCCCTGACCGGCGACCAGTATGTGGCGGAGCGGCACCCCGTCACCGGCAAGCCCGGCTGGTGGGAGCTGATGGTGGGTCCCGGCCGGCCGCTGGACCCGGACCGCTATTTCATCATCTGCTCCAACGTCATCGGCGGCTGCCTGGGCAGCGAGGGGCCGAAGGAGACGAACCCGGCCACGGGCCAGCCCTGGGGCCTGTCCTTCCCCGTCATCACCATCGCCGACATGGTGCGGGCCCAGGCCCTGCTGGTGGACAGCTTCGGCATCGACCGGCTGTTCTGCGTGATCGGCGGGTCCATGGGCGGCATGCAGGTGCTGCAATGGGCCGTGTCCTACCCGGAGCGGGTGGCCAATGCCGTGCCCATCGCCACCGCGGCCCGGCACAGCGCCCAGAACATCGCCTTCCATGAGGTGGGGCGGCAGGCCATCATGGCCGACCCGGACTGGGCCGGCGGCGACTACCTGTCCCGCGGCAGCAAGCCCACCCGCGGGCTGGCCGTGGCCCGCATGGCGGCGCATGTCACCTACCTGTCGGAAACCGCCCTGCACCGCAAGTTCGGCCGCAACCTGCAGGACCGCAAGGCGGTGACCTTCGGCTTCGACGCCGACTTCCAGGTGGAAAGCTATTTGCGCCACCAGGGCATCACCTTCGTGGAGCGGTTCGACGCCAACTCCTACCTCTACATCACCCGGGCCATGGATTATTTCGACCTGGCGGCGGAGCATGGCGGCGTGCTGGCCAACGCCTTCCGCGTGCCGGGGCCGGGCGGCGTGCCCAAGGCCACGCCGGTTCGCTTCTGCCTGGTCAGCTTCAGCAGCGACTGGCTGTTCCCCACGTCGGAGAGCCGGGCCATCGTCCACGCCCTGAACGCCGTGGCGGCCAATGTCAGCTTCGTGGAAATCAACACGGACAAGGGGCACGACTCGTTCCTGCTTGATGTGCCGGAGTTCTACCAGGTGGTCCGCGGCTTCCTGGATGGGCAGGCCGGGGCCGCGGGCCTGAAGCGGCGGGGGGCGTGACCATGCCGGACGCGCTGCCCCCCCGCCCCCGCGCCGCCATCCGCGCGGACCTGAAGCGCATCGCCGATTGGGTGGAGCCCGGTGCCCGCGTGCTGGACGTGGGCTGCGGCGAGGGGGAGTTGCTGGAACATCTGGTCCACGGCAAAGGCGTGGACGGCCGCGGGCTGGAACTGTCCATGGACGGGGTGCGCCACTGCGTGGCCCGCGGCCTGTCGGTGATCCAGGGGGACGCCGACACGGACCTGAAGGACTATCCCAGCACCAGCTTCGACTACGTCATCCTGTCCCAGACCCTGCAGGCCACCCGCCGCCCGCGGGACGTGCTGGAGCATCTGGTGCGGATCGGCCGTCGGGCCATCGTCTCCGTCCCCAATTTCGGCTTCTGGCGCATGCGGCTGGACCTGCTGCTGAAGGGCCGCATGCCGGTGACGGAAAGCCTGGGCTGGCAATGGTGGGACACGCCCAACATCCATTTCTGCACCATCGCGGACTTCACCGCCCTCTGCCGCGACCTGTCGGTGGAGGTGGAGCGCAGCGCCATCTTAGGACCAGGCGGCAAGAACCTGCTGCTGCCCCATGACAGCGGGCGCGCCAACTGGTTCGGCGAGCAGGGCCTGTTCCTCCTCAGGCACCGCTAGCTTTCGCGTTCCCTCAGTCGCCGGGCGCCGCCATCCGGCGGCTTGGCTCACGCGGGCACGAGCCCGCGGGCCGGCTTTCGTCGGCCTACGGCGCGGAGCGCGGCTAAGCAGATGCGATAGCGGAACGAGTATCCGCGGCACCCGTTGCCATTCCGGACCCATTGGAACGGATCGGCAATGATGCGCGTCCCCAGCCTGCTCATCCTCAGCCTCGCCCTGGCGGCCGGCCCTGCCTGGGCGCAGCAGACGCTCGGCCAGACACCGGTCATCCCGGTCCCGGAAGGAAAGCCGAACCCGGACGCCAACGCGCCCCTGTCCACGGGGCCGCGCCCTGGCGACATCCCCACCACCACGCCCCAGACGGCCCCCAGCAGCCCGGACGGGGACGCCCCCTCCGACGACCGGCAAGGGGCACCCCTCACCACCCAGGCACCCGGCCCCCGCCCGGCGGATGTGGCCGGCAGCCTGTCCCCCGTGGCCGGCCTGACCACGGAGGAAGCCCGCGCCCTGATCGGGCGGGAGGTGCTGAGCCGGGAGGGGGAAGCGGTGGGCACCCTGCGGGATTTCCTGACCGCCGGCAGCAACGCGCGGCTGGAGGCTGCGATCATCGGCCAGGGCGGCCTGCTGGGGGTGGGGCAACGGCTGGTGCGCGTGCCCGTGGACCAGCTCCAGGTCCGCCGCCCCCCGGCGGGGGAAGTGCCCAGCCTGACCCTGTCCCGCACGGCGGCGGAGGTGGAGGCCGCCCCCGCCTTCACCTACCAGGAGGGCGCGAAGGCCATGGTGGGGCCGGGCCGGTAGGGGTCCCCGACCGCCGGCGACATAACCTTGCGGATGGTTGTGCCGATCCGGACCTTCTGTTTCACTGATTGTGACGGGCCGGCGACACGGTCGTGTCCCGAACCGTCCAATGCAATGAAAGGGCGTCCGCCAAGCACGGCCGCCGCAGGAGGAGCAAGCCATGCCCCCATCCGCCAATGCCTTCGCCCGGGCCGCGGCCATGCTGCACCATCGCCGCCTGCGGCTGGAACGGTTGGAACGGGCGGCCACGGCCGGGCTGGGGCTGTCGCTGGCCTTCCTGATGGGGCTGCTGGTGTTCTGATCCCGGCCGCTCACCCTAGGACAAGGTCGTCCCGGTGAATGACCTCATCCCGCCCGCGGAAGCCCAGGATGGCCTCGATCTCCGCGCTGCGCCGCCCGGCGATGGCGCGGGCGTCGTCGGCCGCATAGGCTGACAGGCCGCGGGCCAGCACCTGCCCCTCCGGCCCGCGGACCAGCACTAGGTCCCCGCGCTCGAAGTCCCCTTCCACCCCCCGCACCCCGGCCGGCAGCAGACTGCCCCCGTTGCCCAGCGCCCGGGCGGCGCCCGCGTCCACGGTCAGGGTGCCCAACGGCTTCAGCGACCCGGCGATCCAGCGTTTCCGCGCCGTCAGCGGCTCCGCCCCCGGCACGAACCAGGTGGCCAGCGCCCCGCCCTCCGACGCCGGCCGGCCAAGGGCGGCCAGGGGGTTGGGCCGGTTGCCCCGGGCGATGGCCATGCGGCAGCCTGCGGCCATGGCGATGCGGGCCGCGGCGATCTTGGTCACCATCCCGCCTGAGCTGTAGCCCGGCGGCGGCTCCCCCGCCATGGCGACGATCTCCGCCGTCACCTCGGGCACCAGGGGGATGTGGCGCGCATCGGGGTCCTTGCGCGGGTCGGCAGTATAGAGCCCGTCGATGTCCGACAGCAGCACCAGCGTGTCGGCGCTGATCATCTGGGCCACCCGGGCGGACAGCCGGTCATTGTCGCCGAAGCGGATCTCCGCCGTCGCCACCGTGTCGTTCTCGTTGATTACGGGCACGGCGCTCAGGCGCAGCAGGGTCTCGATGGTGGCGCGGCCGTTCAGGTGGCGCCGCCGCTCCTCCGTGTCGTCCAGGGTCAACAGCACCTGGGCCACGGTGATCCCGTGCCGGGCCAGCGTCTCCTGCCACGCCGCCGCCAGCCTGATCTGCCCCGTGGCGGCGGCGGCCTGCTTCTCTTCCAGCCGCAACGCCCGCCCCACCAACCCAAGGTGCTCCCGCCCGCAGGCCACGGCCCCCGAGGTGACCACCACCACCTCCACCCCTTGCGCACGCAGGGCCGCGATGTCATCCGCCACCGTGTCCAGCCAGCCCCGCCGGATCTGGTGCGTCCCCGAATCCACCAACAACGCCGACCCCACCTTGACGATCAGCCGGCGGGCAGAGGCGAGGGATTGGGCGGGGGTATCGGTCATGGCGGCGGGTCCGGGTGTCAGGAGGCTCGCCGGTTATGCGTTTCGTGCTCGGGGAAGGTCAACAGACGCACGATCATTGCTGGGGTGCTATGAAACTATCGCGGAGCAGCCGGTCAAAGAACCTTTCGCTCAGCATTCGATGGGTCGATGCTTTGTTGGGAAGCGCCCACGATGGTCACGGGCGTTTCTCTAGCTATCCCCTAAAGTCGAATGAGGTTGGGAGTCTGGATCTCCGGCCTCACGCAGCCCATTCAAACGAGGTTACTGTGGCAAGCCGGTTAACGAGAAATGCCATACCTCATGGTGAGATCCAGAACAAGCTGGCTGCTATTAAAAACAATATCCCGTCCCGATTTCCTCAAGATGGAAACACGTTTCGAAATACCGATCGAGCCCTCCCTGATAAACCCTTCGGATATTATAAGGAATATGTTATCGCCACGCCTGGTCAGTCTGGTGCTGGCAGGCGCCGGATTGTCTGTGGTGACGGTGGAGAGGTCTATTATACCGCGGATCACTATAGAACTTTTGAACAAGTCAAGTAACTGACCTACGTGAACTAAGGAGAAAAATATGTTTGCATATTACAAAGACAGCTTCGATTTGTCAGGAAAAGATATTTATCAAATGAAAATTCCAGCATGCATAAATTCCAAAGAAGAGTTATTACTAGTTTTGAAGAAAGCCGGGAAATTTCCGAATTACTTCGGAATGAATTGGGATGCACTAAATGACTGCCTTTCAGATTTACAATGGATCAAGCAAAGAAATGTACTAATTGTTCATGAGAATCTTCCGGCACTGAGAAAAGATGAAGAGAGTATATATATAGATATTCTATGGTCCTGCTCAAAAAGGTGGGAAATGATAAACCATGGAAAGATCTCGAACATAGATAAAACAGCCTTAACTCATATTCATGAACTTCATTGTGTTTTTCCAATGCATCTTAAGAGAAAAGTCGAACATATCATCAAAACTGCTGGCATCAAGGAAAATAAGCAAAATAAAGATATATCATTTTAGCAGAATAAAGAGGGCTCTCTATAGAAATTGTCTTTGGTTCATGGCCCTCACTCCTCAGGGATCGGCGCGTAGCGTGCCTTGTAGGCCCGGTCCCTGGCCTCCTCCCCCTCGGCCTCACGGCTGGCCTTGATGTGCTCCAGCAGGGCGTACAGCACCTCCTGCACACCCTCACCCGCCGCCCCTGACAGCAGGTACACCGGCCGCTTGGCGGAGCGGCGGAGCTTGGTGCGTTTCAGCTCCACCTCCTCCGGGGTCAGGGCGTCCACCTTGTTCAGGCACAGCACCTCTGGCTTGTCGGCCAGGCCGCCGCCATAGAGCTTCAGCTCGCGCCGGATGGTGCGGTAGGCGAGCTGCACGTCCTCCTGCGTCCCATCCACCAGGTGCAGCAGCACGCGGGTGCGCTCCACATGGCCTAGGAAGCGGGTGCCGATGCCGCGGCCCTCATGGGCGCCCTCGATCAGGCCGGGGATGTCGGCCAGCACGAACTCCTCCTCCCCCGCCTTCACCACGCCCAGGTTGGGCACCAGGGTGGTGAAGGGATAGTCGGCGATCTTCGGCCGGGCGCGGCTGACCGCCGCCAGGAAGGTGCTTTTCCCCGCGTTGGGCAGGCCCACCAGGCCGGCGTCGGCGATCAGCTTCAGCCGCAGCCAGACCCAGCGCTCCGCCCCCGGCCAGCCGGGCGTGCTGTGCCGCGGGGCGCGGTTGGTGGAGGTCTTGAAATGCTCGTTGCCGAAGCCGCCGTCGCCGCCCTTCAGCAGGACGACCCGCTGGCCCTCCTCCGTCAGGTCGGCCAGCACCGTCTCCTGGTCCTCGTCCAGCACCTGGGTGCCCACGGGCACGCGCAGCACCATGTCCTGGCCATGGGCGCCGCTGCGGGACTTGCCCATGCCGTGGCCGCCGCGCTCCGCCTTGAAATGCTGCTGGTAGCGATAGTCAATCAGGGTGTTCAGCCCCTCCACCGCCACGATCACCACGTCGCCGCCACGGCCCCCGTTGCCGCCGTTGGGGCCGCCATGCTCGATGAACTTCTCCCGCCGGAAGGCCACGGCACCGGGGCCGCCGTCACCGCTCTTCAGGAAGATCTTGCACTGGTCGAGGAATTTCATGACGGCGGACTTTCGCAGGAATGACGTGGATGCCTGGAGCACGTCCACGGCACGGTACCAAAGAGGACGGTTCGGCGGCGGCGGTGCCCGGCGCCTGAGGGGCGGAAAAAACAAATCGGGGAAGCGGTCACCCGCTTCCCCGATCACGAACCGGACTTCCCGTGGCGGGGAAGCTTACTCGGCGGCGGCCGCGACCTCGGCCGGCAGCGGGATGACGGACACGAAGGTCCGCTCCTTCAGGCCCTTCTTGAAGGACACGGTCCCGTCCACCAGGGCGAACAGGGTGTGGTCTTTGCCGATGCCGACGTTGGTGCCCGGGTGGAACTTGGTGCCGCGCTGGCGGACCAGCACGTTGCCGGCCGGGACGACCTGGCCGCCGTAGCGCTTCACGCCGAGGCGCTTGCCAGCGGAGTCGCGACCGTTGCGGGACGAGCCGCCTGCCTTCTTGTGTGCCATGGGGGGATACCTCCTCGAACTGTACCGGGGCCGGTCAGGCCTGGATGCCGGTGATGCGCAGCACGGTCAGGTGCTGGCGGTGGCCGTTCTTCCGCCGGTAGTTCTGGCGGCGCTTCTTCTTGAAGATGATGATCTTGTCATCGCGGGTCTGGGCGACGACCTCGGCCGTCACGGCGGCGTTGGCCACCAGGGGCGAGCCGACGGTGGTGCTACCCTCGCCGCTGACCATCAGGACCTCGTCCAGGGTCAGGGAGGAGCCTTCCTCGCCCGCCAGCTTCTCGACACGGATGACGTCGCCGGCCGCGACCTTGTATTGCTTGCCGCCGGTGCGGATGACTGCGAACATTTGACCCACCACTTGTCCGATCCGGGCAGCCGCGCGACCGGGCCGGCCCTAAGTCCAACAAAAAAGACGCGGGCCCCGGCTGGGACCCGCCCTCAGAGAGGCGCGACTATACGCACCGGCGTGCCCCTGTCAACGGCCAAGCGACTCAAAACCGTCGCATTTCCGGGCTGCGCAGGGGTGCCATATGGGCAAGGCAGGCCTGTCGCAAACCCCCGCCATGAGTCATTCCGGGGCTGCACCGGGCGGGCAGCTCGGGCCCGAAGTCGGTCCTTGCCCCAGCGGGACCTTTTGTATAGTGTCCCGGCCACTCCGCGACAGGCCGGGCCCGACCAGCCCGATGAATGACCCGTCGCGGGCGCGGAGAGGTGGCGGAGTGGTCGAACGCGTCGGTCTCGAAAACCGAAGTACCGGCAACGGTACCGTGGGTTCGAATCCCACCCTCTCCGCCATCCATTCCCCCTCCCGACGTTTCGGCGGTACGCACACTCGTTGATTTGCCGGGCCGGGCCCATGCCGCTCCGCGACCTGGGACCCGCCGCTTCTGTGGCATCCGCTATGAACCGCCGGGTGCGCGCGCCTGCGCCCGCCACGCCGACTGCCCGATCTTTCGGGAGAAAACCGGCCCCCCTCCCCCCGACGTGCCGTCCCGGCCGGGTCCCGGGGCGGGAAGGGCGTTAGCCCGTCTCCCCGTCGGCCCGATGGCCGGAAAGAATCGTTCAAAGGCCAGTCCCAACCGGGGAGGGCCGCATGGGGAAGTACTGGCGCAGGATCGTCCCGCTGTTCGCCGCCTGGATACTGGCCGCCTGTTCGTCCCCTTACGGCCAAGTGGCCGGGACGCCGCTGGAACAGGTGAAGGAGAGCTACCTGTCCGCCAGCCTGGGCGTGCCCGTGTTGCTGGGGGCCACCGGGTCGGCCCTGGTGGTGGAGGACGGCCTGGCCGTGACCAACGCCCATGTCCCCTTGGGCCTTGGCTTCCTGCAACTGCGCAACGCCGCCGGCGACGGCCATGTGGCGAAGGTGCTGGCGGTGAGCGACCGGCTGGACCTGGCCCTGCTGTCCGTGCCCAAGGGCTTCGGCACGCCCATCCGGGCGGCCCGGACCGACCTGGCTGCGGGTGAGATGGTCTGGATGATGGGCACCACGATCATGGGTGCCGCGCCCGTGGCGGACGGGCGGGTGGTCTACCCCGTCGGCCTGGGCCAGTTGACCTGGGTGGACCCGCACCCGGGCATCCAGAGGGTGGATGTGGGCACCCGCCGCAACGTGCCTGTCGTACCGGGCTTCTATGTCATCGGCGGCGGGGGGGCGGGCTATTCCGGCGGCCCCATGGTCAACGGCAGGGGTGAGGTGGTGGGCCTGACCGTGGGCAAGCTGGAGGGCTGGGCCGACCCCAACGGCCCCAAGCCCGGCAAGAACGAGGCGATCCTGTTCGCCTACCGGATCGGTGACGTGCTGGCGGAGGTGGACCGGCTGCTGGGCCGCCGGATGGCCCAGGCGGACACCGACCCGGCGGACACGGTGGCCCTGTCCGCCGCCGCGGCCCCGAACCCTTGAGCATCGGGCAGGGTTGGTGCTGCCGGGCGAACTGTGCGCCGCCCGACCCCTTGACCCAGGTCAAGGCCGGACCCCCTTCGAAAGTACTATGGTGCGACGCAGCATCGCTTTCGCGAAGGTTTCCGCGCCATGGAAGGTGTTTTCCGTCACGCCGCGGCCCAGCAGGGCCGTATCGACTTGGTCCTGTCCAACCTGTACCGGGCCGACTGCCCGCTGGACCTGGAAGGCTTCCGCCGCGCCCCGCTGGCCACGGAGCCGTTCCCCCATCTGGTGATGCCCAACTTCGTGAAGCCGGCCGCCGCCGCCGCGGCCCGGGCCGGCTTCCCGTCCAGCGGGGCCGGCGGGCTGGCCACCGCCCCGGACCCGGAGCATCTGGGCGCGCTGGACCCGCGCTTCGCCGTGCTGCTGGCCCGGCTGCGCAGCCCGGAGACGACGGCCGCCTTCGCCGAGAAGTTCGGCCTGCCCCTGTCCCATGAGGCGCTGCTGGTCACCCTGCGTGACCGCTGCCGCCCCCAGGACGGCCGCATCCACACGGACAGCGAGAGCAAGCTGGTCACCGCCCTGGTCTACCTGAACGACGGCTGGGAGCCGGAGGGCGGGCGGCTGCGCCTGCTGCGCCGGATCGACGACATGGAGGACATGATCGCCGAGGTGCCGCCCCTGGACGGCACGCTGGTGGCCTTCCGCCGCACGGACAACAGCTTCCACGGCCACAAGCCCTATGACGGGGTGCGTCGCTACGTGATGCTGAACTGGATGGTGGACGCGGGCGCCGCCCACCGGGAAGCCATGCGCCATGGCCTGTCGTCGGTCTGGAAGAAGCTGACCGGCGGCCTGCATTCCTTCTGACCCGCCCCGGCACCGGAGGTCCCCCATGCCCGACGCCCTGCTGACCATGCCTGCCGTCCGCCCCAACGCCACCGCCCTGCACCTGCATGACGCGCTGGAGGTGAGCCGGCAGCAGGAATGGCCCTTCCGCCATTGGCTGCTGGCGGACGTGCTGCCGGCGGAGGTGGCGCGGGCCGTGGTGGGCCTGCCCTTCGCCCCGCCGCCCGTGGGCGACACCGCCGGCCGGCGGGAGACGCACAACGCCACCCGCCAGTTCCTGGACACGGCCACCCAGGCCGCCCACCCGGTGGCCGCGGACATCGCCGCCGCCTTCCAGCACCCGGAGACGGTGGGCCTGTTGCGGTCCCGCTGCGGCGTGGACCTGCGGGGCGCCAACCTGCGCATCGAGCTGTGCCTGGATACGGCGGGCTTCTGGCTGGAGCCGCACACGGACATCGGCGCCAAGCTGTTCACCATGCTGGTGTACCTGTCCGATTCGCCCGGGGCGGAGAACTGGGGCACCGACATCTATGCCGACCCTGCCGCCCCGCCGGTGGGCCGGGCCTGCGCGGCCTTCAACAAGGGGCTGGTCTTCATCCCCGGCACGGACACCTGGCACGGCTTCGAGGCCCGGCCCATCGACGGCGTCCGCCGCACCCTGATCATCAACTACGTGAAGCCCGAATGGCGCTCCCGCCACGAGCTGTGCTTCCCGGAGACGCCGGTGGGGTGACGCCAGTGGCGTGATTCCCGAGCTTGGCGCAGGAAACATCCACGGACACGCACACGGAAAGGACACGAACACGCACAGGATCTGGCCAGCGGTCACGGCTCCTTGGCGCCGCAGGCAGACTGCTTTGAAGAGGAGTACTCTCCCGCGGGGTCATCCGTGCGTGCGTGTTCGTGTGTGTTTTGTGCGTGTTCGTGGATGTTGATGGCGCATCCGCCCGTGGTAGGGCGCCCGCCCCAGCCCCAAACCCTACTTTCGAATTCGCAACCCGCTCAGCCCGTCCGGCCCGCGTCGCGGAAGGCGCGCAGCAGGCGGATGGCCTGGTGGGGGGCGTCGGCCCAGGTGGCGGGCTCGAAGCCCTGGTCCAGGAAGGCGGTCAGCCCGTCGCCCAGGGCGGACCGGTCCTCCACGGACAGGCGGTCCACGTCCTGGAACCCCATGCTCCAGCCGTCGAAGGCGCGGCCGGTCGGCTGGAACTTGATCAGGGTCGTCACCTGGGTGTGGCGCGGGTCGATCTGGATGCGCCGGTAAAGCCCCTGCACCAGGGCGTTCGGCCCCTCCAGCGCCTGCATGAACCGCCCCTGCCGATACAGCAGCATGCCCGTCACACGGTCGCGGCTGTTGTTGTTCCGGGCCTGGCGCAGCAGCGACAGCAGCTCCGCCTCGCCCAGGGGCACGGCGGCACGGCTGACATAGACTAGGCAAAGAAGGCCATCTTCGGACATCGGCGTGCTCCGGCGGGCAGACGCGGCGCATTAGAGCGCAGGCCCGTCACTCCCTGCAATCTCAACCTTACAGTCGCCAGGGACAAGCACGCCTGACGTCGCAAGGGGTAGGGTCATGCGGGTTGCGGCTCCCGGTCGGCGGTCGCCGTTTCGTTCGCCGGCCGATCCGGCGACTCGGGCGGGAAGCAGGCCAGGAAGGTGGTTCCGTCCGGCCCCGTGCGCTCCAGCGCCAGGGTGCCGCCCAGCCGTCCCGCCACCTGGGTATAGGCCATGTACAGGCCCAGGCCGCTGCCCCCGTCATCCCGCTGCGTGGTGAAGAAGGGCTCGAACACGCGGTCGCGCAGGGCGGGCGGGATGCCCTGGCCGTCATCGCTCACCCGCAGCTCCACCCAGCCGTCCGGCCGGCTGTCCACGGTGACGGTGATGGTCCCGGACCGCCCGTCGGGGAAGGCGTGCCGCAGGGCGTTGCCCACCAGGTTGCTGACAAGCTGGGCCACGGCGTCGGGGAAGATGTCCACCTCCAGCCGGAAGGCACCTTCCACCAGCACCAGGTGCGGGGTCTTGCGGATCTGGGGCCGGAGGCTGATCACCACCTCCTCCACATGGCCGCGCAGCTCCACGCGGCGGCGGTCCTGGCGGGCCCGGTCCACTGCCACATGCTTGAAGCTTTCCACCAGCCGCGCGGCACGCTCCATGTTGGCCTGGAGGATGCGGGCGGCCTGGGCGGTGGCGTCCAGGTAATCCTTGGTCTGGTCCCGGCGCAGGGTGCCGGTGGCAAGCGCCGTGGCCATGTGGCCCGTCTCCTCCCCCAACCGGGTGGCGGCGGCGAGTGCGGAGCCGATGGGGGTTGCCACCTCATGGGTGATCCCGGCGACCAAGCGGCCGAGGGAGGCCATCTTTTCCGCCCGCACCAGACCGTCCTGGGTGGCGCGCAGCCGGGCCAACGCCCGCTCCGCCTGTTCGCGGGCCAGCCGCTCGGCAGCCGCGGCCCGGCGCTGGCCCGCCACCACGGTACCCAGCGCCAGCCCGGTGGTGGACAGGGCGAACAGGGCGGCATGCAGCATGGCGAAGCTGGCCTGGAAACTGCCCCGGGCGAAGGGCCCCTGCCCCGCGGCCGTGACCACCACCAGCGCCGCGGCGATGGACAGCACGGTGACGGCGGCGCCCGCCTGGCCGAATCGCAGGGCGGACCACAGCACCATCAGGAACATGAGCGGCCGGGCCGCCTCCCGCAGCCAGGGCGGCAGGGCCTCGGTGGACAGCAATGCCAGGGTCAGCGCCACCCCCGTGGCCAGCAGCAGCGCTTCCGCCACGCGGTACCAGGAAGCCCCCACCCCCGCCCCGCCGCGGAGGCCCGACAGCAGCAGCAGGGGCGGGGCGACCACCAGCACGCCCATGGCATCGCCCAGCCACCAGACCAGCCAGACGGACAGGGGGCCGGCCTCGCCGAGCATGCCATTGGCCGCGAGGGCCGCCACGCCCACCCCGGCGCCGAGGGTCGTGGCGGCCAGCACCGCCACCAGGAAGAACTTCGCGAGCCCGCCGAGGTCGTCCAGCAGGGGCCCTCCCCCGCTCAGGCGCCGCAGCAGCCAGACGGATGCCAGGGCCGGCAGGGCGCTGCCCACGGCCGCGGGCAGGGCGAACCCGACCTGTCCCGTCGCCGCCAAGTGGACCGCCAGCGCGCCCAGCGCGACCCCCGGCACCAGCCGCAGCCCGCCCAGCCACAGGGCGGCGAAGGCGATCCCCGTCGGCGGCCAGACCAGGGTCACCGCCTCCCCCAGGTAAGGTGCGCGCAGGCCCAGCCAGCCGCCGGCCGCACAGGCGAGGGCCAGCAGCAGGTTCCGGGCCAGGGGAAGGCGGGTCAGCGGCATGTATACCCCCGTATGACCGATCCTGGCCACTTTAGGGGTAACACGCCGTTAGTGAACCCTCGATTTCACGATGACCCGAGTCCCCGGTGCCGTGGGGTCAGTGCCGGGTGCCCACCGACAGGGCCGCCAGGGCCATGCCGCCGATGGCGCCCGCCGCGGCCAGCCAGGGGGTGGTGCCGCCGGCCCGCTGGCCGCCGCCCCGCACGCCCATCCCGTCGCCGGGGGGCCCGAACAGGTTGCCGGGTGTCCGCTCCCCCGGCTCCGCCCGGTTCACCGCGCCGCCCATGGTGGCGGCCAGGGTGCTGCCCACCAGGTCGGGGGCGAGGCCATAGGCGAGCCGCCCCAGGCTGGCGGACAGGCCCACCGCCAGGCGGGCCCGCGGGTGCTTCGCCAACCGCACCATCTCCGCCGCGATGCGCTCCGGCTCCTGCATGGGGCCGCTCGGGTTCAGGGCACGACCGGTGTAATTGGCGAAATGCCGCAGGCCGGGGGTGTCCACGACGGCCGGATAGATGCCGCAGACATGGATGCCGGGATAGCGCTTCATGTCGATGCGCAGCGACTCGGTCAGCCCGTGCAGCCCGAACTTTGAGGCGGTATAGGCGGCGGCCATCGGGTTCGCCACCCAGGACCCGATGGAACAGGTGTTGATCAGCACGCCCTTGCCCACCTGGGTGAAGTGGCGCAGCACGGCGTGGGACGCGTTCAGCGCTCCCAGCAAATCCACCTCCAGCACCCGCCGGTGGGTGGCGAGCGGCACCTGCTCGAACCAGCCCACGGCGCCGACGCCGGCATTGTTGATCCAGACGTCGATCTCCCCGAAGGCGTCAAGGGCCGTATCGACAAGGCCGCGCATGTCGCCGGGGTCGGTCACGTCCGCCTCTACCGCCAGGGCGTCGCCGCCCAGCTTCCGGCATTCCTCCACCGCCTGTTCCAGCAGGTCCAGCCGGCGGGCGGCCAGCACCAGGTTGGCGCCCTCCCTGGCGAAGGCATGGGCCGTCGCCCGGCCGATGCCACTGGACGCCCCCACGATCACCACCGTCGCCCCATCAAGGTTCATGGCCGTCACCCCCTGGCTTCCCACTCACGATCGGGAGGGACAACAGCCGGGGCGGGAACTTCGTTGCACCGGGCCGATTGAGACGGGCAGGCGACCCACGCCAGACGCACCGGAGGACCCCATGGGCGACCAGGACCGCGACGACAAGACCAGCCGCATCGCGCAGCAGAAGGGCCACGAGACCCGCAAGGCCAACAGCGCCGACGAGCCGGGCCGCGCGGCGGACGCCCCCATGACCGACCGCCAGCGGCAGCACCTGGACCTGCTGGCCGACCAGGCGGGGGAGGAGCGCAAGGGCGACCTGTCCAGCGGCAACGCGGAGAAGGAGATCGACCGGCTGCAGCTCAAGTCCGGGCAGCGCCCCGCCCCCGGCCGCCAGCCCACCTGACGGGAGGCGTCGCGCCATGCCGCCCCGCGCCCCTGCCGACACCGCCGCCCGCTTCCTGCCGCCCCTGCCGGAACGGACCATCCCCGCCCTGCGGGAGGCGGCCAGCGGCTGCACCGCCTGCCCCCTGCACCTGACCGGCACCCAGACCGTGTTCGGCGAGGGGCCGGAGCGGGCACCGCTCATGCTGGTGGGGGAACAGCCGGGCGACAAGGAGGACCTGGCCGGCCGTCCCTTCGTGGGTCCCGCCGGCCAGTTGCTGGACCGCGCCCTGGTGGACGCGGGCATCGACCGGGCGCAGGTCTATGTCACCAACACGGTGAAGCACTTCAAATGGGTGCAGAAGGGCCGCCGCCGCATCCATGAGAAGCCGGGCCGGCTGGAGATCGTGGCCTGCGTGCCCTGGCTGGAGTCGGAGATCGCCGCCGTCACCCCCACGGGCATCGTCTGCCTGGGCGCCACCGCGGCCACGGCCCTGATCTCCAGGGACTTCAAGGTGACCCAGGACCGGGGGGAGATCCTGGCCACCCCCTATGCCGGCTGGATCATGGGTACCATCCACCCCTCCGCCCTGCTGCGGATCGAGGACCCGGCCATGGCGGAGGCGGGATACGCCCGCTTCGTCTCCGACTTGGTCAAGGCGCAGGAGCGGCTGGCGGGCGCCGCCCCGGACCAGCGGCAGGCAGGGGCGGCGTGAGGGGGCGCCTTACCCCATTGTTGCAGAATTGTGACGCCCGCCGGCCAAGCGGCACCACCGCCCCTGCCAGGGCTGGCGCCGGACGGGCGGTCGGCTATTCTCCCGGCCGTCGGCGCCGCCGTCCCCATGACGGAATGGTGCGGACAGGACATAACCCCGGGCGTGTCTCGCCGACCTGGGGATGACCCACTGGGGAGCCGGTCGTGCCTCGCACCACCGGCTTTTCTTTTTCCGTGCTCCCCCAGGCGCCGGGCGACGCCCTGGGCAGGGATACCCTACAACTCCCTCTCCTTCAGAGCCGCGCGGATGGCGTCGGCGTGGACCTTGGCGCTGCGCAGGTGGGGGTTCAGGTCCAGGGCGGCCTCATAGGCCTTCAGCGCCTCCGGCAGCCGCCCCTGGGCGAGTTGGACCATGCCCAGCCCGGACAGGGCGCCGAAATGGCGGGGTTCAAGTTTAAGGGTCCGGGCGATGTCGGCCATGCTGGCGGCATGGTCGCCCGCCCGGAAATGGGCGGTGGCCCGGCGGTTGAACGCCTCCGCATAGTCCGGGGCCAGGCGGATCGCCTCATCCAGCGCGGCGACCGCCCGGTCGTATTCCTCATGCCGGATATAGTCGGCGGCGGCATCCATCAGCACCTCCACCTCCGGCGCGCCGGGGGGCGGGGCCGCCCAGACGGCCCAGATCTCCGACACCAGGGTGGCCGCCTCCTGTGGGGTGGCGGCGGCCTTCAGCCGGGCAAACAGGCCGTCCAGCCTCGCCCCGTCCGCCAAGGTGGGGAAGGGCAGCAGCAGGGCGGCGGCGAGGGCCACGGAGGCATATCGGTTCGGCATGCTGAACCACATGGGGCAGGGAGCGGCGCCGCCAAGGGACACGGCCCCGCATTCCTGCGCCTCAGCCCGCACGGACCGCTTCCTCGCCCGTGTCCTCACGCACCGGCACGTCGATGATCCGCTTGGGCCGCATGGCGGCATAGAGGGCGACGATGCCCGCCAGCATCACCCCGGCCAGCATGGTGGCCGTGGCGTCGCCGGTCAGGACCCGGTTGCCCAGCAGGGCCAGGCAGACCGCCGCCCCCAGGACGGGCACGAAGATTGGCACCTCGAACCCGCCGCGCGGCTCTTCCGGCCGGCGCTTCAGCACCACCAGGGCCACGTTGACGATGGTGAAGACGAACAGCAGCAGGATGACCGTGGCCGACGCCAGGGCCGTGATGTCACCCGCCAGCATCAACGCCACCACCAGGGCCAGCAGGGCCAGGATGGCCATGTGCGGGGTGCGGCGGCCGGGATGCACATGGCCCAGGGCCCGCGGCAGCAGCCCCTGGCGGGACATGCCGTAGACCAGGCGGGAGGCCATGACGTAATTCAGCAGGGCCGTGTTGCCCACGGCGAACAGGGTGATGACGACGAAGACCGCCGGCGGGATCCAGGGCGCGGCCCGGTTCGCCACCTCCACCAGCGGGCCCGCCGCCTCCTTCAGCTCCTGCCAGGGGACCACCGACACGGCGGTGACGCTGACCGCCAAGTAGATGAAGGTGGCGGCCACCATGGCGATGACGATGCCCCAGGGCAGGGTGCGGCGGGGGTTCTTCACCTCCTCCGCCACGTTCATGCTGTCCTCGAAGCCGATGAAGCTGAAGAAGGTCAGCACCGCGCCCTGGAGCAGCAAAGTGGCGCTGAGGACGCCGGGGGAGCCGTCCTCTGCCGGCGGCAGTTCCATCAGGCTCACGCTGCCCCAGTAGGACGCGCCGACGGCGATGATCACCAGCAGGCCGCCCGCCTCCACCAGGGTACAGATCACGTTCAGCCACATGCATTCCTTGATGCCGCGGAAGACGATGCCCGCCAGCAACAGCAGGAAACCCAGGGCCAGCAGCGTGGTGGGCGCCGCCGCCAGCAGGTCGGAGCGCTGCAAGGTCGTCGCCACCACCCGGGACTGGGTGGCGACGGAGGTGATGCCGGAGCACATGACCGCAAGCCCGACCAGGTAGGTCAGCAGCGGCATCCCATAGGCCTTCTGGGTCACATAGGCCGCCCCGCCCGCCCGCGGATAGCGGGAGCCGAGGCTGGCGTAGCTGAGCCCCGTCAGCAGGGCCGCCACCATGGCCACCAGGAACGCCAGCCAGACGGCGCTGCCCATCTCCCCCGCCGCCTTGCCGATCAGGCCGTAGATGCCGGCCCCGAGCATGCTGCCCAAGGAATAGAGCGCCATCTGCGGCAGGCCGATGGTCCGCCGCAGGGGCGGCTCGTCGTCGGGCCCCATGTCTGTCTCCAACCGCCCCGATTGGTCCGTCACGGTCATCCCTCCGCGCCCCCGTGGCCGGGGACTTCTTGCTTTGCTGATGGATGAACAACTCAGGGCGCGGGCCGGGGGTTCCGTAGCGGTTGGACACCGGACCCGGCGCGTGGGGCGCGAGCCCCGGGTTTGGTTAATGTTTCGACAGTCCAGGCAGTTTCGAACGGCTTCCGCGAGACTTCCAATAAAGCTCCGGCGCAATTCAGGGCAGAAATCAGACAAACCTGCCGAACATTGGTGACTTTGCTTCCAATGTGCCTGACCTGGATCAAAGAAGGATAGTCAGACACTTTCGTGTTAATGCTTGCTTTACAATTACCGCCTCACAGTCCCCTCCAGGTCGATATACCCCAAACGATCGGGGACGGCGGCCGGGCCGCCGGATGTCCTGTGAGGTAGAAACCCATGGTCGCCAGCTATGTCGCCGCTCTTCTGGAGCCGGATTACGCGCAGTGGAACCTCGGCGCCACCAACAAGCCGACGTCCCTGACCTACACCTACCTGACCAAGCTGCCGTCCATCTATACGGCCAACATGCGCGAGGCGAACGGCTTCACCGCCTTCACCGACGCGCAGAAGGCGGCGATGGCCAAGATCATGGCCAGCTATTCGTCGGTCGCCAACCTGAGCTTCGTGGAGAAGGCGCAGACCAGCACGGCGGCGTCCGGCGTGGGCCAGATCGCCCTGGGCAACGCCTACAGCACCAGCATGAGCGGCTGGGGCTATGGGCCCGGCACCACCATCGGCGGCGACATGTGGATGAGCACGGCCAAGACCGGCTGGAACGCCCCCATCGCCGGCCAGCGCCCCTATTGGGTGATGATGCATGAGTTCGGCCACACGCTGGGCCTGAAGCACCCGGGCGACTATGACGCCGCCGGCGGGCAGGAGCTGGGCCCGTTCCTGCCCCTGGGCCAGGACAACCAGCAATACACGGTCATGTCCTACAAGTCGCACCCCACCATGGGGGCGGTGAAGCCGCAGACCCTGCAGCTCTATGACATCGCCGCGGTGCAGCACCTGTACGGCGCCAACATGAGCCACATGGCCGGCAACGACACCTACAGGCTGGCCGGGCTGAACAACTACATCGCCTGCTTCTGGGATGCCGGCGGCATCGACACCTTCGACCTGACGGGGGAGACGAGGGCCGCCACCGTGGACCTGAACGAGGGGGCCTTCAGCTCCATCGGCGCGCGGGGCAGCAACGCGGCGGTGAACAACATCTCCATCGCCTTCGGCGCGAAGATCGAGAACGCGACGGGGGGTAACGGCAATGACAGGATCACCGGCAACGCCCTGGACAATGTGCTGAAGGGCGGGGCCGGCGACGACATCCTTTCCGGGATGGGCGGCAACGACAGCATCGACGGCGGCACCGGCACCGACACCGCCCTGTTCCGGGGCAGGCTGGCGGACTACGCCCTGGCCCTGGACGGCACCACCCTGGTCCTGACCAGCGGCGTGGACGGGACCGACCGGGTGGTGAACGTGGAGCGCTTCACCTTCACCGACGGCACCTGGACCTTCGGCGACCTGGCCGCGAAGGCCGGCGCCCCGCCGGTGGTTCCCCCCGTCTCCCCCACCCCGCCCGCCAGCATCAGCGGCAACCTGGTCACGGGCACCAGTGCCGCGGACAAGCTGTACGGCACCAACGGCGTTGACATCTTCACCGGCGGGGCGGGCAACGACCTGCTCTATTCGGCGAAGGACGGGCAGGCGGACATCTTCGTCTTCGGCAAGGCCAGCGGGGCCGACCGCATCTTCAACTTCGAGCCCGGCATCGACAGGCTGGACCTGACCGCCTATGGCATCGACAGCCTGACCGACACCGCCCTGAAGCTGACCCAGGGCAGCAGCGGCGCCGTGCTGGATTTCGGCGGCGGGCACAAGCTGGTGCTGAACGGCATCGCCGTGGTGGACCTGGTGGGGTCCAAGATGTTCATCGAGAGCCAGACGGACTACGTGCCGGCGTGAGGGCGGGACCGGGCGGGGGCAGCCATCCGGCCCCCGCCCGCCGGACCGGACATCTGGCCCTAGCCCCGCCTTTCCGCGTGTGCTAAGCAGCCGCGTCCTTCCCTATGGTCAGTCCCCATGCATTTCCTGGAATTCGAGAAGCCGATCGCCGAGCTCGAGGGCAAGATCGAGGAGCTGCGGCACCTGGCCGACGGCGGTGACCTGAACATCGCCGACGAGGTGAAGAAGCTGCAGGACAAGGTGGACAAGCTGCTGCGCTCCACCTACGCCAAGCTCACGCCCGCCCAGAAGGTGCAGGTGGCCCGGCATCCCAACCGGCCGCACTGCCTGGACTACATCAACGCCCTGGTCACCGACTTCACGCCCCTGGCCGGCGACCGGCTGTTCGGGGAGGACCGGGCCATCGTCGGCGGCCTGGGGCGCTTCCGCGGCCGGTCCGTCATGGTGATCGGCCAGGAAAAGGGCAACGACACCGAAAGCCGGGTGAAGCACAATTTCGGCATGGCCAAGCCGGAGGGTTACCGTAAGGCCCAGCGGCTGATGCACATGGCCGACCGCTTCCACCTGCCCATCATCACCCTGGTGGACACGGCCGGCGCCTTCCCCGGCGTCAGCGCGGAGGAGCGCGGCCAGGCCGAGGCCATCGCCAAGTCCATCGAGACCTGCCTGCGGGTGAAGGTCCCCATCGTCAGCGCCGTGATCGGTGAGGGCGGGTCGGGCGGCGCCATCGCCATCGCCGCCGCCGACCGGGTGCTGATGCTGGAGCACTCCATCTATTCCGTCATCAGCCCGGAGGGCTGCGCGTCGATCCTCTGGCGCTCCGCCGCCAACGCCGCGGACGCGGCCGCCGCCCTGCGCCTGACCGCCCAGGACCTGAAGGAGCTGGGCGTCATCGACCGGATCGTGCAGGAACCCGTGGGCGGCGCCCACCGCCGCCGGGAGGAGACGATCCTCGGCCTGGGCAACGCCATCGAGGACGCCTTCGAGACCCTGCGCGGCCAGGACGGCACCACCCTGCGCCTGAACCGCCGCCAAAAGTTCCTGGACATGGGCCAGAAGGGGCTGAGCTGAGGGGGGGGTGGCCTGCCGCTCGCCTAAAACCTTCTTGTCTCCCCCGCGAAGGCGGGGGTCCACAGTTCTTGACCCAACAAGCGCCGTCACCGTGGTTTAAAACCGTGGACCCGCGCCTTCGCGGGGGAAGCAGAAAAGCGATCATCGCCGGTAAGCTAACGCCGGCGGAAGCAGGTGGAGCTTGGGGCTGGACGGTGCGGATCAGCACCGCCCTCGCCCCCTCAGTCAGAAACCCTCAGCCCACCAAGTCCCCCGCCACGTCCACCACCACCTTGCCCACGGCCTTGCCGCTTTCCAGGTGGGTGTGCGCCTCGGCCACCTGGTCCAGGGTGAAGCGGGTGGGGTCCAGGTGGGGCTTCAGGTGGCCGGCATTCGCCATCTCCGCCGCACGGCGCAGGATCCAGCCATGGTGCGACCGGTCCAGCGGGGCCGGGGTGTCGTGCAGCATGGGGATCAGCATGAACACCACGTGCAGGCTCAGGCCCTTCAGGTGCATGGGCGACAGGTCCGCCTCATACATGGACACGATGGTGACCACCTGGCCGTTCAGCCGGGCGGCGGCGAAGCTGGTGGCGATGTCCTTGCCGCCGGTGGCGTCGAAGACGATGTCGAAGCCGCGCCCCTCCGTCAGCCGGGCCACGTACTGCTCCACCGTCTCTTCCCGATAGTTCACCACCTCGTCCGCGCCGAAGGACTTGGCGAGATCCCCCTTCTCGGCGGAGGAGACGGTGGCGACGACGCGGGCGCCCTTTTCCTTGGCGATCTGGATGGCCACGTGGCCCACGCCGCCGGCCCCGCCATGCACCAGCACCGTGTCGCCCCGCTTCACCTGGGCCCGGTCCACCAGCCCTTCCCAGGCGGTGATGAAGACCAGCGGCAGGGCCGCCGCCTCCCGCAGGCTCAGGTCGCCCGGGGCGGGGGCCAGCAGGCGGGCGTCCGCCGCCACATACTCCGCATAGGTGCCGGGCATGCCCTTCACCCCGCCGACGCAGCCATAGACCCGGTCGCCCGGGCGCAGGCCGGAGACGCCCTCGCCCACCGCCTCCACCACGCCGGCCATGTCACAGCCCAGCACGCCCGGCAGTTCCGGCGCGATGGCCCGGCCGCCGCTGCGGTTCTTGATGTCCACGGGGTTCACGCTGGCGGCGGCCACCTTGACCAGCACCTGGCCGGGGCCGGCCACCGGTGTGGGCAGGTCCGCCGGCTGGAAATTGGACACGTCGCCGAAGTCGTTCAGCAGGATGGCCTTCATGGCGTACTCCGAGACTGGATTGCATGTCTGTGCGAACCTTAACCGTCCGCCTCGGCTCGATGGATGCCCTTGACGAACCGATAAGGGAAATGAATTTTTGTGATCGGATCAATCACCGATCCGTATTGATGGGGTAAGGCCGTGCGCCTGCTGGACCTGGACATGGACGCGCTGCGGGCCTTCGTCACCGTGGTGGATGCGGGCGGCTTCACCGCCGCCGCCGACCGGCTGGGCCGCACCCAGTCCGCCGTCAGCATGAAGATCAAGCGGCTGGAGGAGCTGCTGGAGCGCCGCCTGCTGGACCGCTCCAGCCGCGCCCTGTCCCTGACCCCGGCGGGGGAGCGGCTGATGGGCCATGCCCGCCGCCTGCTGGCACTGAACGATGAGACGGTGGCCTTCCTGCTGGCCCCCGACGCGGAGGGGCAGTTGCGCTTCGGCGTGGCGGAATACTTCGCGCCGGAGCACCTGCCCATGATCCTGGCCCGCTTCCGCCGCGCCTATCCGCGGGTGCGGCTGGACGTGCAGGTGGGGTTGAGCAGCGATTTGGTGCGCGACATGGATGCCGGGGCGCTGGACCTGGTCATCGCCAAACGGGACGAAGGCTCCGCCCGCGGCCGGGTGCTGTGGCGGGAGCCGGTGGTCTGGGTCGCCGCCAGCGACTGGGTGGATGAGCCGGGCACGCCCCTGCCCCTGTGCCTGCTGCCCAGCCCCTGCATCTACCGCGCCCGGGCGGCGGAGGGGCTGGAGCGCACCGGCCGCCCCTGGCGCACCGTCTATACCAGCGGCTCCATCACCGCGGTGCGGGCGGCGGTGCTGGCCGGGCTGGGGGTCACCACCCTGGGCGTGGCGTCGCTGGTTCCCGGCCTTCGGGTCCTGTCGCCGGAGGAGGGCTTCCCCACCCCCGACCCGGTGGACATCGCTGTCTTTGGCGAGGAACGCGCCCGCCACGGCTTGGCCCGCCCCCTGGTGGAGTTCCTGGTGCGGGAGGTCCAGGCCCTGCTGGCCCCGGCGGGGCTGGCGGCGGTGGCGTGAGGGGGGGGCCGGGTCCTGACCTGGCCATTCGCGGCCCCCAGTCCCTGTGCAACAATCGCTTGCCGCTACCCCTCCCGCCTCCCCTGCGTAAGCAGGGGCCCACGGTTTTTGACCCGGTCCCCAACGGCGCCTTGTTTCAAGAACTGTGGGCCCCTGCTTTCGCAGGGGAAGCAAAAAACACTTTCAGCGGCCGTAAGGGAGAGCGGAAGGAGTCTCCGCCAACAAGCCCCGTCTACCGCCTGAACACCCCCACCAGCTCCAGGTGCGCGGACCAGAGGAACTGGTCCACGGGCGTCACCTCCATCAGCCGGAACCCGCCGGCCAGCAGGGCCTGGGCGTCGCGGGCGAAGCTGGTGGGGTTGCAGGAGACGGCGACCACCGTGGGCACGGTGGATTTGGCGATCTCCGCCGCCTGGGCCTCGGCCCCCGCCCGCGGCGGGTCGAAGACGACGGCGTCGAAGCGGTTCAAATCATAGGGCACCAGCGGGTCGCGGAACAGGTCGCGCCGCTCCACCGTCACTTGGCCCACAGGCAGTTGCTTGGCCCCGCCCTCCAGCGTGCGCACCGCCGTCTCCTCCCCCTCCACCGCATGGACCTTGGCCTTGGTGGCCAGGGGGAAGGTCAGGGTGCCGCTGCCGGCGAACAGGTCGGCCACGACCTTCGCCTCCCCGATCCCGGACAGGGCGAGGGACGCCAGCGCCTGCTCCCCCTGCCGGCTGGCCTGGAGGAAGGCGCCGGGGGCCGGGCTGACGGTGACGGTGCCGAAGCTGACCAGCCCGGTGCGGCGCAAGGCGATGGGCTCAGCCGGCGCGCCGGCCTTGCGCCGCCAGGCGAGGCGGGCCAAGTCCTGCGCCTCCGCGAAGGCGGACAGCATCTCCAGCTCGGACAGCTTGGGTTCTGGGATGCCCTCCAGCACCACCTCAACCCCGTCGTCCAGCTGGGTCAGGGCCACGTCGCACTGCTGCCCGTCCTGGGTCAGCAGTTGGGCCAGCAGCGGCCGCAGGGCCTGGGCCGCCGCCACCAGGGAGGGCAGCAGCACCGGGCAGTGCTCCATGTCGATCAGCCGGTGGGAGGCACGCTCGTTGAAGCCCAGCCACAGCCGCTTGCCCCGGCGCACGGCGGTCATCACCGCGCGGCGGCGGGCCTCCGGCGGGGTGGTGACCATGGGGTGGATCGTCACCCCGTCCAGCAGGCCGTTGCGGCCCAGGATTGTGCGCAGCGTGTCCAGCTTCCAGGCCGCGTACACCTCCGGCCCCATATGCTGCACCACGCAGCCGCCGCAGGTGCCGAAATGCTTGCAGGGCGGCTCGGCCCGGCCGGGCGCCTCTCCCACCAGGGCCACGGGCACGGCCTCCCACCCATCGGCGCGGCGGGCGCCGAACTTCACCATCATCTGGTCGCCGGGCAGGCTCTGCGGCACGTAGAGGCGAGCACCGTGGGACAGGGCCAGCCCGTCGCCGCGGGCACCCACCCGCTCCACCACGATCTCCACCTGCCCCAGGACGGGCGGCTCCTCATGGGCCGGCTTCTGGGGGCGGCGGCTGGGCTGCTTGCGGCGGAAATTGGCCATGGCGGGAACGGGACCTCAGAAGGAGAAGGACAGGAAGCGGGCGCGCAGGCTGTCGGGTACGGGGGTGGGGCGGCGGGTCTGCCGGTCGATCATGACCAGGACGGAGCGGTTGGTGGCGATGCAGCGGTCCCCATGGAACACGGCGCTGCCGATGGTCCAGGAAGTGTTGCCCACGGCCAGGATGCCGACGCCGACCCGCAAACCCGCGGGGCGGTGCAGCTCGGCCAGGAACTCCGTCGCCACGCTGCGCAGCACCGGCTGCCCGTGGGGGCACAAGGTGGGCACGCCGGCCTCGTCATGGAAGCCCAGGCGGCCGGTCTCCAGGTACACCCCGATGGCGTTGTTGTTGACATGGCCCACGGGGTCCAGGTCGCTGAAGCGCACATGCTCCGGCACCCAGAAACGGAAGGCGCCGGGGCTGGTCAGGTCGGGCATCTCGGGGTTGGCCACGGAACCTCCGGCCGGTCTTTCGGTTCGACTCACATGCCCGGCGCAGTGGCCGGGACACGGGGCCAGGGCATAGGTGCTCCCTGATGATTTGGCAAGCAGCGCCCTGTAAAGGGTGCTAGAACGGCGCTCGTTACGATCTCCAACCCGGAAAGGGTCTCTATCCATGTCCGACCAGCAGAACAGCGCGGCCGAGCAGCTTTTCGAGAAGGCTCTCGACATCGCCGAGAAGCATCTCGAGATGGCCATGAAGGAAGGTGGCACGCTGAACGTCGAGGGCAGCCCGTTTTCCGGCTACGTCGCCATCGCCATGATCGAGGCGGCCGTCAACCAGGCGGTCGAGGTGGCCGGCCATGAGGACATCGCCGACATGCTGCGCGACCTCGCGGAGCAGATCGAGGCCGACGCCGAGGACGAGGAGTAAGCGCACCCGCGCTTGCCTTTCCAGGTAAGGATACGCCCCGCCGTGCCACCAGGTACGGCGGGGTTTGTGCTTTCTGGGGGATGGCGGCGGACAAAGGATTGTTGTTGATCGATGTTGTCGTGGTTGGAAAAATAGACATTCACGAACATTCACAAGAACACGCGCGAATATACACGGAATAGATTGCTGCCTCAGGCTTTATTCTTTTGTGTGTTTTCGTGTGTGTATGGTGCGTGTTCGCGTGTGTTTCCTTGACCCGCGCTCAGAGAACAGGGCCAACAAGCGGGACCGTCTGCCAAGCTTGCCACATAGCAACGCCCCGCATCCTTACGCGCTCTTCGCCAGCCGTGCGGGTTCGCCCAGGGCCTGGCGCAAGGCCTGGGCCAGGCGGTCGGGGCTGTAGGGCTTTTCCAGTTGCAGCCAGGGGGTCCCGTCGCCCGCCGTACGGTCGTAGCCGGACATCAGCACCACGGGCAGGTGCGGGTGTTGGGCGGTGGCGGCCCGGGCCAGGGACTTGCCGTCCATCCCGGGCAGGCCGATGTCGGTGACCAGCACGTCCAGGGCCTGTCCCGCCGCCAGCAGGTCCAACGCCTCCTCGGCGGAGCCGGCGGACACCACCCGGTAGCCCAGCTCCGTCAGCAAATCCTCCGTGGACAGGCGCACCAGCGCCTCATCCTCCACCAGCAGCACCGTGGCCCCGCCGCGCCGGGCGGTTTCCAGGGGCGGGGCGGGTGCCAATTCCGGCGGCGGGGCCGCCCTGGCCGCCGTGGCGGGGAAGGCCAGGTCGAAGCGGGTGCCGCCGCCCTGCGCCGTTTCCAGCGTCACCTGCCCGCCGGACTGCTGCATGAAGCCGTACAGGGTGGCGAGGCCCAGCCCGGTGCCCTTGCCGGGCGGCTTGGTGGTGAAGAAGGGCTCGAAGATGCGCGACGCCACGGCCGGCGGCATCCCCTCGCCCGTGTCGGCCACGGACAGGGTCACCCAATCCTTGCCGTCCGGCCCGGCATGCCGACGGGCGGAGATGGTCAGCCGCCCGCCGGCCGGCATGGCGTCGCGGGCGTTGACGGCCAGGTTCAGCAGCCCGTTCTCCAGCTGCACCGGGTCCACCAGCACGGGCGGCAGGCCCGCCGGGATATCGGTCCCCACCGCCACCCGTTCCCCCACCGCATGGGTCAGCAGGGGCAGGGTCTCGGCCACCAGCCGGCCCAGGTCGGTGGGCCGGGGTTCCAGCGGTTGCATGCGTGCGAAGGCCAGCAGCCGTTTCACCAGCGCCGCCCCGGCCCGCGCCGCCTTCAGGGCGCCGTCCAGCCGCTCCGGGTCGGCCTCCGGGTCGGGCAGGGAGCGGACAAGCTCCAGGTTGGTGATGACCGCGGTCAGCAGGTTGTTGAAATCGTGCGCCACCCCGCCGGTGAGCTGGCCCACCGTCTCCATCTTCTGCGCCTGCACCAGCCGCTGGTCGGCCAGCTTGCGCTCGGTCACGTCGCGGGAGGAGCCCAGCAGGTGGGTGATCCGGCCGTCCGGGTCGCGCAGCGGCACCAGGATCGTCTCGTAATGCCGCTGCCCCGCCGGCAGGTCCAGGCTCTGCTCATAGGACACCGGCTTGCCCGCCGCCACGCAGCCCGCATAGTTGCGGCGGAGCTGGTCGGCATGGTCGGGCATGGTCTCCGCGATCTCCCGCCCGTCGGTGATGGCGGCCGGGTCCAGGCCGGAGCTGCGGGCCAGGCTTTCGTTGATCTCCTCCACATAAAAGCGGCCATTCTCGCCCACCCGGACGACGAACAGGCTCTCGGCCGTGTGCTCGAAGAAGCCGCGGTAGCGGGTCTCGCTGGCGCGCAGGGCCTGTTCCGTGGCCCGCCGCCGATCCACCTCCGACCGGAGGGAGGCGAGGGCCGCGCTCTCCCGCCCGGCAGCCCGGTTGGCCGCCAGGGCCAGGGCCAGCAGGATCAGGGCCGCGGGCACCGCGATGGCGGTGAAGGTCAGGCTGTTGGCCCGCCAGGGCGCCAGCACCGCCCCCATATGGCGCGACACCACCACGGCCGCCGGCTGGGTACCCAGGTCCCGCGCCACCACCAGCCGCCGCAGCCCGTCCACCGTGTGGTCGGTGACCACGGGCGCTTCCGAATCCTGGTCCAAGGCCGGGTGCCCGTCCGGCAGGCGCAACCCCGGCACCGCCACGGGCCAGCGGGCCAGCACCACCCCGTCCCGCCGGGCCAGCAGCACGCTGGTGCCCGTGTCCCCCGCCATCCCCGCCCAGTAGCGCTCGAAGTAAGCGGGGCGGAAGGACGCCACCACCACCCCGTCCAGGCCCTGGTCCGCCCCCGGCAGCCGGTGCGCCAGGTGGAACTGGACCTGCCCGGTCAGGTGGCTGTGGGTGGGTTCCCCCAGGAAGCGGGGCTGGCCGCCCTGGATGGCCTTCCAATAATCCCGCTTGATGATGTCGATGGGGGCAAGGGGGAACATGCGGCTGCCCAACCGCGCCGTGCCGGCGGAATCCACCACGGCCAGGCTGTCGGCCTGGGGCAGGCCGGCCACCCGGCCGGCCATCCAGCCATGCAGTTCCTCCGCCTTGGCCACGTCATCCCAACCCGCGCCATCGCGGCGCAGCGCAGCAACCCGGCCGGACAGTTCCTGGAGCAGCAGCTCCTGCGTCTCGAACACCTTCAGCGCGTGCTCGCGGGCGATGTCGGCATCGCGGGCCAGGGCGGCCTCCGCCTCCCGCATCACCTGGGCGTGGTTCATCCAGACGGCGAGCGCCAGCATGGCCGCCGGCACGGCCACGGTGGCCGGCAGCAGCCAACGGAAGTAAGGCAAGGGTTCTCGGCCTCTCGGCTGGTACCGCGCCAAATGTCTCTCCAGACGATAGGGCTGGTGGCAGCATGCCTTCGCCGGCAGCCATGTCCCACGCTCCAAAGGTTCTGATCCCCTAGACGTTATTGCGTAGGGCGAAGGGGGTGGCGGCCCCGGGCGTGCTTGACACCCTTCCCCGCCTCTGCGAGCCTTCAAACAACCGTTTGAAAACGGAACCACTTGGGGAGGGACGCATGAAAGCGCTGCTGTGCAAGGGATTCGGGCCGCCGGAGAGCCTGGTGCTGGAAGAGGTGCCGGCCCCGCCGCTGGGGCCGGGGCAGGTGCGCGTGGCCGTCAAGGCGGCTTCCATCAACTTCGCCGACACGCTGGTGATCCAGGGCAAGTACCAGGAAAAGCCCCCCTTCCCCTTCGTCCCCGGCTTCGAGCTGGCCGGCGACGTGGTGGAACTGGGGGAGGGCGCGCCGCCCCACCTGAAGCCCGGCATGCGGGTCATCGCCTTGTCGCCCAAGGGCGCCTTCTGCACCGAGGCGGTGGTGGACGCCGCGGCGGTGCTGCCCATGCCCAAGGGGATGGACTATGCCGTGGGCGCCGGCTTCCCCGTGGCCTATGGCACCAGCCACATGGCCCTGGTGGACCGCGCCAACCTGAAGGCGGGGGAGACGCTGTTGGTGCTGGGCGCCTCCGGCGGCGTCGGCCTGACGGCGGTGGAGATCGGCAAGGCCCTGGGCGCCCGGGTCATCGCCGCCGCCAGCTCCGCAGAGAAGCTGGCGGTGGCCCGCGAGCATGGCGCGGATGAGGTGATCGACTACACCGCCGAGGACCTGCGCGCCCGGATGAAGGAGCTGGCACCGAAGGGCGCCGACGTCATCTATGACCCGGTGGGCGGCGACGCCTTCGACGCGGCCCTACGCAGCGTGGCGTGGGAGGGGCGGATCGTCACCATCGGCTACGCCTCCGGCCGCATCCCGGCGATCCCGGCCAACCTGCTGCTGGTGAAGAATTGCAGCGTCATCGGCCACTACTGGGGCGCCTATCAGAAGCACAACCCCCGCCGCCTGGGCCAGAGCCTGATGGAGTTGATGCAGATGTGGGCGGAGGGCAAGCTGAAGCCCCACGTCAGCCACGCCCTGCCGCTGGAGCGCTATGCCGAGGCCTTCCACCTGCTGATGGACCGCAAGGCCACCGGCAAGGTGGTCCTGACCATGGGGTGAGGGTCAGCGCTTGTCGTGCCACCCCGGCGGCAACTCGTCGCCGGGGATCACCTCGTCGGCACCGGCCTTCCGGAGGATCTCAAGGGCGCGGTTCGGGTCCGCGTGCCTCACCCGCTCCTCGAAGCGGGCCGACGCGTCCATATGGGCGAGGCACTGGTCCAGGACCGATTGCAGGAACGTCTCCACGGACAGACCCTCGCGCGCGGCGAGTTCCTGCGCGATGCGCTCTGTTTTTTCGCTCAGCGTGATTGAAACGACCCTCTCGCCCATCGAAGGGGCTCCCACCACATCCGTGCCCAACACCAGCCGCATACAAGAAGGCTATCACGCCTTTTGCCCGCGGCAATAGAAAAACCGCCGCCAACCCTCGCGCGGGATGACGGCGGCATGAAGTCTTGACGTTCAACTGACCACAGAACAGGCACCGCCGCCGGGGGTTTCGCCCCGGCGGCGGCGTACCACCTCAGTGCACGGACTCGCCATGCAGGGCGATGTCCAGCCCGTCGCGCTCGGCCTCTTCCTCGACCCGCAGGCCGATGGTGAACTTGATCAGGTACAGGATCACGGCGGTGGCGATGGCCGACCAGGCGATGGTGGCGACGATGCCCCAGACCTGGGTCAGCACCTGGCCCGCATTGCCCTCGATCAGGCCGGCGGTGCCGCCGATGGCCGCCTTGGCGAAGACGCCGGTCAGGATGGCGCCGACGATGCCGCCCACCCCGTGCACGCCCCAGACGTCCAGGCTGTCGTCATACTTCAGCGCGTGCTTCAGGCTGGTGGAGGCGAAGTAGCAGATCACGCCGGAGGCCACGCCGATGCCCAGCGCCCCGTCGATGCCCACGAAGCCGGAGGCGGGGGTGATGGCGACCAGGCCGCCCACGGCGCCGGAGATGATGCCCAGGACCGAGGGCTTGCCCTTCACGGCCCACTCCACGAACATCCAGGACAGGGCCGCCGCGGCGGACGCCACCTGGGTGACCAGCATGGCCATGCCCGCACGGCCGTCGGCGGCCACGGCGGAGCCGGCGTTGAAGCCGAACCAGCCCACCCACAGCAGGGAGGCGCCGATCAGGGACAGGACCAGGTTGTGGGGCTTCATGTCCGAGGTGCCATAGCCCACGCGCTTGCCCAGGATGATGGCGGCCACCAGGCCGGCCACGCCCGCGTTGATGTGCACCACGGTGCCGCCGGCATAGTCCAGCACGCCGTCGCCCATCAGGAAGCCGCCGCCCCACACCCAGTGGCAGACGGGGGCGTAGACCAGCAGCGACCACAGCATGGAGAAGACCAGCAGGGCCGAGAACTTCATGCGGTCCGCGAAGGCGCCGGTGATCAGGGCCGGCGTGATGATGGCGAAGGTCATCTGGAAGGTGATGAACACCGTCTCCGGGATGGTGCCGGAGAGCGAGCCCACCTCGACCCCCGACAGGAAGGCCTTGCTGAAGTCGCCGATGAAGGCGTTGCCCGGCCCGAAGGCGAGGCTGTAACCCACGACCACCCACAGCACCGAGATCAGGGCGCAGATGGCGAAGCTCTGCATGACCATGGCCAGCACGTTGGGCTTGCGCACCATGCCGCCGTAGAACAGCGCCAGCCCCGGGATGGTCATCATCAGGACCAGGGCGGTGGAGGTCAGCATCCACGCGGTGTTGCCCGCGTCCAGGGTGGGGGTCGGGGCAGGCGCGGCAGCATCCTGGGCCATGGCGAGGCCCGCCGGCGCCAGCGCGAGGCCCGCTGCGAGCAAGAATTTCAACAGACGATTCATCGGGGCTCCCCTTCTCATGGGCACGGGGGCCGACCGGCCACCGCACACGCCACCGCTGCCCTATTCAAACTCCATGCCGCGGCGCGGAATGGCGGAATCCCTATGCTCCCGTCTCGGCGCCCCAAGGGCGGCGGCGATGATTCCCGCACCGAATCATGTCCGATTGCCCGGATTTTGGGCACTTTCCTTGCCCTGCCGCACCCCGGCTTGTCATTCCATTACAAGGCTTTAATCCATTCCTGGCGCCTGCCCCCCTGCCCCAGGAGAGGCACTTCCGGCCCATGCACAAAAAATAAGCAGCAGCTGCGGCGCATCCGGGCCCCCGGATGGACAGTCCCGGTTGCGTCACTTCCCCCGGCCTTTCGGGTGCGGCACCAGATGGCCCGCGGTGCGAATGTGTGGCACTGTGTGGGGGGACAAGGGCGCGGCACCCCGGCCTGGCCGCGCCATAGAAACGAAGGGGCACGCTGCCGTGACCACAGCCAACAATGACCAGCGTCTGGACCAGGAACTGCGCCAGGCCCCGCGCCATGCCCTGGCCCTGATCCTGGCGGGCGGCCGGGGCAGCCGCCTGCGCCAGCTGACCGACCGCCGGGCCAAGCCGGCCGTGCATTTCGGCGGCAAGTTCCGGATCATCGACTTCGCCCTGTCCAACTGCATCAATTCGGGCTTCCGCCGCATCTCGGTGATGACCCAGTACAAGTCGCACAGCCTGCTGCGCCACCTGCAGCGGGGCTGGAACTTCCTGCGCGGCGAGATCGGGGAGTTCATCGACCTGCTGCCCGCCCAACAGCGGATCGATGAGACGAGCTGGTACCAGGGCACGGCCGACGCCGTGTTCCAGAACCTGGACATCCTGCGCAGCCACGGGGCTGAGTGGGTGCTGATCCTGGCCGGCGACCACATCTACAAGATGGACTATTCCAACATGCTGACGGCCCACATCCGCACGCAAGCGGACGTGACCGTGGCCTGCATCGAGGTGCCGCGCGCCCAGGCCAGCGGCTTCGGCGTGATGCATGTGGACGAGCAGGACCGGGTGGTCAGCTTCCTGGAGAAGCCGTCGGACCCGCCGCCCATGCCGGGCCGGCCGGACATGTCCCTGGCCAGCATGGGCATCTACATCTTCAACGCCAAGTTCCTGTACGACCAGCTGGAGCGGGACGCCCGCGACCCCGCCTCGTCCCGCGACTTCGGCAAGGACATCATCCCCTACCTGGTGCCCCGGGCCAACGTCATGGCCCACCATTTCGAGCAGTCCTGCGTCTACAACCGCGCCCCGGGGTCGGAGCCCTATTGGCGCGACGTGGGCACGGTGGACGCGTACTGGGAGGCCAACCTGGACCTCTGCCACGTCTCCCCGTCCTTCGACCTGTATGACCGGGAATGGCCGATCTTCACCTACCAGGAGCAGTTGCCCCCGGCGAAGTTCGTCTTCGACGATGATGGCCGCCGCGGCATGGCGGTGGACAGCATGGTCAGCGCCGGCTGCATCATCTCCGGCTCGGTCGTCCGCCGGTCGCTGCTGTTCAACCAGGTGCGCATGCACTCCTACAGCACCCTGACCGACACGGTGGTCCTGCCGGAGGTGGAGATCCACCGCAACTGCCGCATCACCAAGGCGGTGATCGACCGGGGCTGCGTGCTGCCGCCGGGCCTGGTGGTGGGGGAAAACCCGGAGGACGACGCCCGGCGCTTCTACCGCACCGACAGCGGGGTGGTGCTGGTGACCCGGGACATGCTGGCCCGTTTGCAGGGTTGAGGACGCGGGGAAACGCCGCAGCCATGAGGACCGATCCCGGCGCCTTCGTGCTGGACCAGAGGGGCCGCCGCGTCACCCTGCACGGGGCGGAGGCCTTCGCCGGGCTGCGGGCGGCGGGGCGGATGGCGGCGGCCTGCCTGGACCACCTTGCCCCCCATGTGCGGCCCGGCGTCAGCACGGGCGAGCTGGACCGGCTGGTCAACCAGTTCCTGACCAGCCGCGGCGCCATCCCGGCCACCCTGGGCTATCGCGGCTTCCCCAGATCCTGCTGCATCTCCGTCAACCAGGAGGTCAACCATGGCATCCCCTCGGCCACGCGGCTGCTGCGGGAGGGGGACATCCTGAACATCGATGTCACCGCCATCGTCGATGGCTGGCACGGCGACACCAGCCGCATGTATGTGGCAGGCACCCCCAGCCCCGCCGCCCGGCGGCTGGTGGAGGCGACATACCAGGCCACCATGGCCGGTATCCGGGAGGTGCGGCCGGGCGCCCAGCTTGGCGACCTGGGCGCCGCGGTGGAGCAGGTGGCCCGCGCCCACGGCTACAGCATCGTCCGGGAATATGTCGGCCACGGCATCGGCCGCGTGTTCCATGAGGCGCCGGAGATCCACCACACCGGCCGGCGGGGCCGCGGGCTGGTGCTGCTGCCCGGCATGGTCTTCACGGTGGAGCCCATGCTAAACGCCGGCGGGCGGCATGTGCGGCTGCTGGCCGACGGCTGGACCAACGTCACCGCCGACGGCAGCCTGTCCGCCCAGTTCGAGCACACGGTCGGCGTGACGGAGGCAGGGGTGGAGATCTTCACCCTCTCCCCCGCCGGGCACACGCTGCCGCCGTATCCGGCGGTATCATGATGCTCCCTCAAGCGCCGGGCGCCCGCGTCCGCGGGCTTGGCTTGCGCGGGCACGAGCCCGCGGGCCGGCGGTCGCCGGCCTGCAAGGCCAAGGGCCGGGGTCCCTTGGCCTTGCTCCCGAAACACGACCCCCTTACCTGACCCAAGGCTATCATGCGCGTCCTGTTCGTCGCGTCGGAGTGCTTTCCCTACGTGAAGACCGGCGGCCTGGCCGACGTGGCCGGCGCCCTTCCCCCCGCATTGCGCGCCCTGGGCCTGGACGTGCGCATCCTGCTGCCGGGCTATCCCGGCGTGCTGGGCAAGCTGGACGTGCTGCGCACGGTGCGGGACCTGCGCGGCCTGCCGGGCCTACCCCCCGACAGCCCGGCCCGCCTGCTGGCCACCCTGCCGGGGGACGGGCAGGTGCCGCTTTACGTGTTGGACGTGCCCGCCTTCTTCGCCCGGGCCGGCAGCCCCTATCTGGGCCCGGACGGGCAGGACTGGTCGGACAACCATCTCCGATTCGGCGCCCTGTCGCGCACGGCCGCCCTGGTGGGGCTGGACGGGGACGGGGATGGCTGGCTGCCGGACGTGGTGCATTGCCATGACTGGCAGGCCGGGCTGGTGCCCGCCTACCTGCATTATCCCTTCTGGCCCTTCGCCGGGCGGCGGCGGCCGAAGACGGTGTTCACCATCCACAACCTGGCCTTCCAAGGCCTGTTCCCCGCCGACACCGTCCCACTGCTGGGCCTGCCGTGGGAGGCGTTCACCCCCCAGGGGCTGGAGTTCCACGGCAAGCTGGGCTTCCTGAAAGCGGGCCTCGCCTATGCGGACAAGCTGACCACCGTCAGCCCCACCTATGCGGCGGAGATCCAGGGCGGCGATTTCGGCTTCGGGCTGGACGGGCTGTTGCGCCTGCGGGCCGCGGACCTGTCGGGCATCCTGAACGGCATCGACATGGACATCTGGGACCCGGCCCGGGACCCGCTGCTGCCCACCCGCTATGACGCCACGACGCTGGAGGCCAAGGCGGCCAGCAAGTCCGTGGTGCAGCAGGCCTTCGGGCTGGCCGACCGGCCCAATGCGCCCCTGTTCGGCATCGTCAGCCGCCTGACCCACCAGAAGGGCATCGATCTGGTGGTGGAGGCACTGCCACGCCTGGTCTCCCAAGGCGCCCAGCTGGCCGTGCTGGGCACCGGCAGCCGGGAGCTGGAGCAGGCCCTGGCCAAGGCCGCGGCGGACAACCCCGGCCGGGTGGGCGTTCGGCTGGCCTATGACGAGGCCCTGTCCCACCAGATCCAGGCCGGCTGCGACGTGCTGATGGTGCCCAGCCGGTTCGAGCCCTGCGGCCTGACCCAGATGTACGCCCTGCGTTACGGCACCCTGCCCCTGGTGGCCCGGGTGGGCGGGCTGAACGACACGGTCACCGACGTGACGGAGCAGACCCTGGCCGACGGCACCGGCACGGGCTTCGTCTTCGCTCCGGTGGAGGTGGGCGCCCTGGTCCGCGCCATCGACCGGTCCCTGGCCCTGTTCCGCGCGCCCCACCTCTGGCACAAGGTCCAGCAGGCCGCCATGTCCCGCGACGTGGGCTGGGCCGCCCCGGCCCGGGAGTATGACGCCCTGTACGGCGGCCTGTTGGCGGAGGGAGATTGAGGGCTTCGTAGGTCGGATTAGGTGCGCAGCACCGTAATCCGACACCGACGGCGCAAGCCGTCGGATTACGCGGCCTTGCCGCTAGACCCGTTTCCCGCAGACTGGAAACGGGTCTAGCCCTTCGTGTTCCTCAAGCGCCCCCGGATCGGGGTCCGGGGCAGGCTCCGCCGCATCCGCGGCTTGGCTACGCCCGCATGAGCGGGCGCGGCGGCAGTCGCCGCCGGATCGTGTTTCCGGTCAGCGTAAACACGCTCTAATCCGACCTACATCTCAGAACGCCGGCCCACCCCGCAGCGTGCCGACCACCAACCCCGCGCGGTTCTTGATCGGCGGCTCCACCAGGTGCCGGACCTTGTCCCACTCCGCCTCCGACAGCAGGCCTAGCTTGCGCAGCACGGCGGCCATGGCCGGGCCGGCGGCGCGGCCGGCGCCGTCATCCACCTTCACCGCCACGCCGATGCCCGCTTCCGGCACCACGGCGCAGGACAGGCCCTCCGCCCCCGCCTTGGTCAGAATGCGGCCGCCCAGGGCCTGCATGAAGTCCGTGTCGAAGGTGTCGGTGCCGCTGACCATCTCCGGGTGTTTGCCCCAGGCGCGGGTGATGCGGGCCGCGGCCTCCGCCCGGCGGCTGGGCAGGTCGCGCGGGTCGGCCATCCTGGCCATGCCGAAGGCCAGCGCCTCCAGCGGCAGGCCCACGGTGGGGATGGAGCAGCCGTCCACGCCCCAGGGCGCGTGCGACAGGTCCTGGGCGGTCACCTGCTCGATGATGCCCAGGATGCGCTGCTGCACCGGGTGCTGGTAGCCCACATAGCCCCGGGTCGCCTCCCCCAGGTGCTTGGCCGTGGCCAGCATGCCCGTGTGCTTGCCGGAGCAGTTGTTGTGCAGGGCGGTGGGCTTCTCCCCCCGTGCCAGCATCGCCTCCCAGGTGGGGGCGTGGTAGGGGGCGTGGCTGCCGCATTCCAAATCGTCGGCGGACAGGCCCATGCGGGCCAGCCAGGCACCGGCGGTGCTGGTGTGCATGGGCTCGCCATTGTGGCTGGCGCAGGCCAGCGCCAATTCGGCGTCGCTGACTCCATAGGCGTCCGCCGCCCCGCTTTCGACCAGCGCCAGGGCCTGGAGGGACTTGTTGGAGCTGCGCGGGTAGACGACGGCCTTCACGTCGCCCCAGGCCGCCAGCACTTGGCCGGAGGCGTCCACCGCCACGGCGCGGGCGCGGTGGGCGGATTCCACGATGGGGCCGCGGGTGACCTCGACCAGGATGGGGTTCGCCCGGTCGTCGGGCAGGCTGACCTTGGCCGGCAGCGCCTCCCGCGCGCCGGGGCCATGGCCGCAGCCGGGGCCATGGACGTGTCCGTTGTTCTCGTTCTGGGGCATGATCGCCATGAATGTCGCGCCCGCGGGGCGGGCCGGGGCCCCAACCTTGCCCACTGCCCGGTTTCTGTGCAAGCGGGGCACAGCCCTGCCCGACGCAACGGTCTCACGCCGAATCCGCGGGGAGCGCTTGACGAGTTGCTCGCCATCAGCGAATCCTGATTGGCATGCGGCTCGTGATCGAGAAGGCTGCGGCCCGTCGCCTATTGGAAATGCCACCCGCACAGGCCCGCGCCCTTCGTGCCAAGCTCGAGGCTATTGCCGCCGACCCGTTCGGTCCCCATCCCCACGTGACGGCGTTGCAAGGGGAAAAGGACACGTTCCGGGTCCGGCAGGGGGATTGGCGGGCGGTCTATGTGGTGGAGCGTGCCGCCGACACGGTCCGGGTCCGCATCATCGACGTAAGGGGACAGGTGTACCGATGAACGCCATCCGGCCAATCGCCGTCACCGACAACACCGTGACCCTTTCCCGCGCGGATTGGGATGCGCTCCAGGAGCAACTGGAGGACCTGCATGACCGGGCCACGCTGCGCCGGGTCGAGGCGGACCTCGCGGCGGGCCGGACAGAGGAACTGCCGATAGAGATGGTGGACCGGCTGCTGGCCGGGGAAAGCCCCGTGCGGGTCTGGCGCGACCACCGGGGCTTGAGCCAGCGGGCGCTGGCGGAGCAGGCCGGCATGGGGCCCGGCTATTTGGCGGACATCGAGGCGGGCCGCAAGCCCGGCAGTGCCGATGCCCTGAAGCGGCTCGCCGCCGCCTTGTCTGTGGACATGGGGGACCTGGTCCGCTAACCCCTCCGGCCTGTACTTGGTGGGGCCCGGGGAGGGCCGGTCAGCATGCGTGGCTATTTCGCCCTGGGCGCCGAGGGGATCAGCAAGTCGGGCAATGTGGGGACGATCCTGCGCACGGGGCATGCCTTCGGCGCCAGCTTCGTCTTCACCGTCAACGCCGTGGTGGACATGACGGAGGTGCGGGTGACCGACACGTCCGGCGGCGACGACCACGTGCCCTTCTATGAGTGGGCGTCGGCGGGCGACATGGTGCTTCCCCAGGGCTGCACCCTGGTGGGGGTGGAGCTGACGGACGACGCGGCCTACCTGCCCAGTTTCCGGCACCCGCTGCGCGCGGCCTATGTGTTCGGGCCGGAGCGGGGCAGCCTGTCCCGGGCCATGCAGGACCGCTGCGACCACATCGTCAAGATCCCGACCAAGTTCTGCGTCAACGTGGCGGTCGCCGCGGCCATCGTCACCTATGACCGCATGATCAGCCTGGGCCGCTTCGCCGAGCGGCCCGTGCGCGTGGGCGGCAGCCGGGAGCTGCCGAAAGAGCAGGGCCATGGCCGCATCCGCATCCGCAACCCCGACAGTCCCCGCATGCGCCCGCTCGTTGGGGGATGGGAATAAGCCGTCGGCTGTTATATCCATGTCAGACAACAGCCGAAGGAGCGGCCCGATGACCGCGCGCAACGCCCTGATCCCCGCCGCCGTCCTGGCCCTGCTGTTGGCTGGCCCGGCCGTGGCGCAGCAGGACGCCCGGCCCGCCGCACCCCCGCCCCCTCCGCCGCCGCCGGCGAGCGCCCCCGCCCAGGATGACGTGATCGTCACCGCCCCCCGCAGCGTGGAGCCGGACTACCAGTCCGTCCAGGAATACCACGCCCGGGAGTTCGCCCGCCTGAACGCCATCTATGGCAAGCCGCCGCCGGTGGAGCCGCGCGGTGACCAGTCCCTGGACACCGGCGGCGCCATGGAGAACCCCAACAACCGCTCCAGCACCGTGGACGCCATCCGCAACGCCCCGCCGGTGCGGGAGACGCTGGGCAACGGCCCCTGACATCCTGACGATTCTCTCCCCGCCGGCCGGAACGCTCCCCGGCGGGTGCGGTTGGGGCGGCAAGCCCCGCGGCGCAGGCGCCCGGGGCCTCCGACCCAGGGGAGGGACGCCATGGCCGAACAGCCGCTCGACAGCCGGAAGACGGAGACCCTGACCACCCGCCAGGGCCACCCGGTCTCGGACAACCAGAGCCTCCGCAGCGTGGGCGAGCGCGGCCCCGCGACGCTGGAGAATTACCAGTTCATCGAGAAGATCACCCACTTCGACCGGGAACGCATCCCGGAGCGGGTGGTGCATGCCCGCGGCACGGGGGCCCACGGCTATTTCGAGGCCTATGGCCGCATCGGGGACGAGCCCGCGTCCAAGTACACCCGCGCCAAGGTGCTGACCAAGGCAGGCGTGCGCACGCCGGTCTTCATCCGCTTCTCCACCGTCATCGGCGCCAAGGACTCACCCGAAACGGCCCGCGACCCGCGCGGCTTCGCCATCAAGTTCAAGACGGAGGACGGCGTCTGGGACCTGGTGGGCAACAATTTGAAGATCTTCTTCATCCGGGACGCCATCAAGTTCCCGGACATGATCCACGCCTTCAAGCCCGACCCGGTGACCAACCGGCAGGAGCCCTGGCGCTTCTACGACTTCGTCATGCACCACCCGGAAAGCCTGCACATGGTGACCTGGGTGAAGAGCCCCTGGGGCATCCCCGCCAGCTACCGGCAGATGGAAGGGTCCAGCGTCAACACCTACAAGCTGGTGAACGACCAGGGGGAGGCGGTGCTGTGCAAGTTCAGCTTCCAGCCGAAGCTGGGCGTGCGCAACCTGACCAGCCAGGAAGCCGCCGAGATCCAGGCCCAGGACGTGGGCCACGCCACCAAGGACCTGTATGACGCCATCGAGCGCGGCGACTTCCCGGAGTGGGAGATGTGCGTCCAGGTGATGTCCGACGACGCCCACCCGGAGCTGGACTTCGACCCCCTGGACGACACCAAGCGCTGGCCGGAGGACAAGTTCCCCCTGCTGCCCGTGGGCCGGGTGGTGCTGGACAAGAACCCATCCAACTTCTTCGCGGAGGTGGAGCAGTCCGCCTTCGGCACCGGCGTCCTGGTGGAGGGGATCGACTTCTCCGACGACAAGATGCTCCAGGGCCGGACGCTGTCCTATTCGGACACCCAGCGCTACCGGGTGGGGCCGAACTACCTGCAGCTCCCCATCAACGCGCCCCTGAAGCCGGCCCACACCAACCAGCGGGACGGGCAGATGGCCTTCTATGTGGATGACGGGCAGCGCAACGCTCACGTCAACTATGAGCCCAGTTCCATGGGCGGGCTGAGCGAGGCGGGACGGCCGGCCAAGGAATACCACCAGTGGGTGGAGGGCCACCTGGGCCGCTACCAGACCACCCGCACGGCCGACGACTACCGCCAAGCCGGTGAGCGCTACCGCACCTTCGACGACCGGGAGCGGGAGGACCTGATCGCCAACCTGGGCGCCGACCTGCGGGCCTGCCCGGAGCACATCGCCCAGCGCATGGTCTGGCACTTCTGGCACTGCGACGAGGATTATGGCCGCCGCGTCGCCGAAGCCGCCGGCGTGGACCTGGAAACGGCCAAGGCCCTGCCGCCCCTGCCCGGCAAGCCCGCCCCCGGCGAGAAGGGCCAGGGCCCCACCTATACCAGCGGCAAGCGGGAGACGCCCGAGCACCGCGACGCGGCGGAGTAAGGCGGGGCCGGAATGCGAAAACCCTCAATAAGGCTGTCGCCGGACGGTCCTTATTGAGGGTTTTTCGTTGGAATGGCGAATCAGCGCTCGATCTGCAAGTAGCTGACCGGCAGCAGGTCCCAGGGGAAATGGATCCAGGTGTCCTGGCTCACCTCGGTGATGAAGGTGTCCACCAGGGGCCGGCCGGAGGGCTTGGCGTAGATGGTGGCGAAGTGGGCCTTGGGCAGCAGCTTGCGCACCACGGCGGCGGTCTTGCCGGTGTCCACCAAATCGTCGATCAGCAGCCAGCCGGCGCCCTCGTCGGTGACGGCGGTGGGGCTCTTCAGGATGCGGATGTCACCCTGGGTCTGGTTCTCGTACGACTTGACCGAGACCGTCTCGATCACCCGGATGTTCAGCTCCCGCGCCACGATGGCGGCGGGCACCATGCCGCCGCGGGTGATGGCGATGATGCCGGTCCACGGCCCCTTGTCCTGCAGCCGCCAGGCCATGGCCTTGGCGTTGCGGTGCAGCTCCTCCCACGTCACGGGGAAGTTCTTCATGGGATCGGGATGGGCGGCCACGGGCGGTACTCCTGGGTGAGAAAGCGCGACAGATAGCCGAAGCCGCGGCCCGGGGCAACGCGCAGCCCACGCATGTCGCCACGGCCGTTGAGAATCCCGTTGCAATGGGGCGCCTGTTCCGATAGAACCCGCGTCCTCACCGGCCGGTGACGCCACAAGCGCCGCCAGGGTCGGGGACAGGGCGCCCGTAGCTCAGCTGGATAGAGCACCAGACTACGAATCTGGGGGTCAGAGGTTCGAATCCTTTCGGGCGCGCCATTCCCCACCACATGCCGGTTGCAGGCCAAGGCGCTGCGCCCGTAGCTCAGCTGGATAGAGCACCAGACTACGAATCTGGGGGTCAGAGGTTCGAATCCTTTCGGGCGCGCCATTCCCCACCACATGCCGGTTGCAGGCCAAGGCGCTGCGCCCGTAGCTCAGCTGGATAGAGCACCAGACTACGAATCTGGGGGTCAGAGGTTCGAATCCTTTCGGGCGCGCCATTCCCCACCACATGCCGGTTGCAGGCCAAGGCGCTGCGCCCGTAGCTCAGCTGGATAGAGCACCAGACTACGAATCTGGGGGTCAGAGGTTCGAATCCTTTCGGGCGCGCCATCTGCCTGCCGCGATGACAGGCGCGGATCGTTATCCTATCCCCCCAACGTTTGAGCCATGGACCGCCTCCCCTGCGGAAGCAGGGGCCCATGGTTTTTGACCCGCTCTCCGCCGTCACCGTGGCTAAAGAACTGTGGGCCCCTGCTTGCGCAGGGGAGGCAGGAAGGATTGCGGGATGGTGTTTGGTGAGGTAGGCACGGAGGTGCAGGCCTTTCTGTTCATGTGCGTGTCTGTGAATGTTCCCTGGACACCGCCCCCCGGAAAGCGGTCCTCTCGCTGACCAGCGCCAAAAGGCACGGAGGGATCATGGCCAAGCTCGTGTTCGGGATGAACCAGTCCCTGGACGGCTATGTGGACCACACGGGCTTCGCCCCCAGCCCCGGCCTGTTCCGCCACTTCGTCCGGGAGGCGGAGGGGCAGGCGGGCAGCCTCTATGGCCGCCGGATCTATGAGATCATGCGGTATTGGGAGGAGGACCAACCCGGTTGGGGCGCGGATGAGCATGCCTTCGCCGCCGCTTGGCGCCGACAGCCGAAATGGGTTGTTTCCCGCACGCTGACGGAGGTGGGCCCCAACGCGACCCTGGTCGGGGACGACCTGGAGGGCGCGGTCCGCGCGCTGAAGGCCGGGCGTGAGGGGGAGATCGAGGTCGCCGGGCCGGATCTGGCCCGCAGCCTGACCGACCTTGGCCTGATCGATGAGTACCGGATCTACCTGCACCCCGTGGTGCTGGGCCAGGGCAAGCCCTATTTCGCCGGTCCCCGGCCCCCGCTCCGCCTCATGGCCCATGACCGGATGGACGGGGACGTGCTCCGGCTGACCTATGTTCCCGCCTGACCCTGTCGCCAACACGCACTTTCGAATTCGAAACTCTGCGATAGACTGGCGGCACCGTCCGAAGACCGGAAAGCTGGAACGCATGCGCCGTATCGCCCTTGCCGCCGCCATCGCCCTCCTTGCCGCCCTGCCCGTTTCGGCGCAGGTGGCCCCGCCCAAGGTGGGGATCGCGGACCTGAAGGACCTGCCCCAGCCTCTGCCGCTGCCCTATGACGAGGAAGCCGACGCCGACAAGGACCTGGCCGCCGCCATGGCGCGGGCCAAGGCGTCGGGCAAGCGGGTGCTGGTCGATTTGGGCGGCGACTGGTGCCCGGACTGCCGCATCCTGGCGGCGGTGATGGACCTGCCGGAGGTGAAGCCCTTCCTGGCCGCCCACTTCGAGAAGGTCGTCATCGACGTGGGCCGGTTCAACAAGAACCTCCACATCCCCCAGGGCTTCGGGATCGAGAAGCTGCGCGGCGTGCCCACCGTGCTGGTGGTGGAGCCCGACGGCACCCTGGTGAACAAGACCGACAGCGCGGAGCTGGCCGACGCCCGCTCCAAGACGCCCCAGGCCATGGTGGACTGGCTGGCCCGGTACGCCAAGCCGGTGAAGGGGTCGTGAGAACGGCCGCGGTTTAGGCCGAACGCGAGTTGGGGGCAGAGGGTGAGTCCCCCGCGCAGGCGGGGGCCCACAGTTCCTTCGCGACGGCAGCCCTGGCGAAAGGGTCAAAAACCGTGGACCCCCGCCTCCGCGGGGGAAGCGGGGGTGTGGCGGAAGGACGCTTCCTTAAGAACGGGGACGCCCCCTCACTTTGCCGGCTTCACGAACCGCAGGGTCATGCGGTCGCTCTCGCCGATGGCGGCGTACTTGTCCTTGTCCTGGTCCTTCAGGGCGAAGCTGGGCGGCAGGGTCCAGACGCCCTTGGGGTGGTCCTTGGTGTCCTTCGGGTTGGCGTTCACCTCCGACGTGCCCGCCAGCTTGAAGCCAGCGGCCTCCGCCAGCTTCACCACATGGTCCTGCCGGACATAGCCGTTGGCGGCCTTGGGGTCCTGGGGCTGGTCGGTGTTGGCGCGGTGCTCAACCACCCCCAGCACGCCGCCGGGCTTCAGGGCCGCGTACATGGCCTTGAAGGCGTCCTCGGCCCAATCGTCGGCCATCCAGTTGTGCACGTTGCGGAAGGTCAGCACCAGGTCCGCGCTGCCGGGCGGCACCATGGCCAGCTTCTTCGGCCCGAACTCCGTCACCTTGACCTCAGAATAGGCCTCGGGCGTGGCGGCCAGCTTCTCCGCATAGCGCTTCAGGCCGCGCTGCACGTAGTCCGTGGTGCTGTCCTTGTCCCAGCTGGCGGCCACATAGGTGCCCTTGCCCTTCATCACGGGGGCCAGCACCTCCGTGTACCAGCCGCCGCCCGGCCAGATCTCCACCACCGTCTGGCCCTGTTTCAGGCCGAAGAAGGTCAGCGTCTCCTTGGGGTGCCGGTACTGGTCGCGGGCCTTGTTGGCGTCGCTGCGGTGGGCGCCGGCCAGGGCTTGGTCCAGGGCGGCCGAGGTGGCGGCGTCCATCTCCGCGGCGGCGGGCAGGGAGACGAAGGCCGTGGCCAGCAGGGCGAGCCCGGCCAGGGCCGACTTGGGCAGGGGAATCATGGCGTTTCCTCGAAGCGATGGCATGGCCCCGTTGGCCGGGGCCAGTCACCCCTAGACCTAGCATCCGCCCCCCGCCCCGACCAGCACCACTCCCGGCCATGCCGGACGGGGCCGCTCAGCGCGCGCTCGACACCCGGTCCGCCGCCCCGGGGATGGTCCGCAGCGCCGCTTCCGCCAGCTTGGCATGGGCGGCGCTGGTGGGGTGCAGCCCGTCCCAGAACAGGTAGCCGACACAAGAGCGCCGGTCCGGGCAGGCCCCGGACACGTCGCGGAAGCCGGCCTTGGCGGGGTCGGCCATCACCTCCCGCGCCAGGGCGTGCACGTCCAGCCGGTGGACGCGCATGCCGGGATGCCGCGATTCCACCCCGTCCAGCATGCGGGCCAGGGCGGCGTTGTAGCTTTCGGTCAGGGCATTGGCGATGGCCGCCACCTGCGGCCCGAAGCCCCTGACCTGGGGGGCGAGCCCGATGTCCGGCAGGTTGGGTACCAGCACGTTGGTGGCGCCGCGCTTGGCCAGGTCTTCCAGGATGCCGCGCAGGGTCGCCACCGCATCCGGCACCAGGGTGGCGCGGTTGGGCGCCCAGGGGGCCGCCAACAGGTCGTTGCCGCCGCCATAGACCACCAGCAGGGCGTTGGCCGGCACCTTGCCGTCGGGTCCCAGCCCGTCCAGGTAGCGGTCCGCCTGCACCCGCAGGGAATGCGCCCCGCCATGGATGCGCGCCCCGCCCACCGCGTGGTTGTTGCCGCCGCGGGTGGAGGCCACCAGCTTCGACCCCAACCGCTGCGCCAGCACCTCCACCCAGACCGGCCCGTCGCTGAACCGGCCGGCATTGCCGATGTCCGACAGGCTGTCCCCCAGCACCACCAGCGGCACAGGCCCCTTGCCCAGGGGTGCCGCCCCGGTCGACCCCGCCGCCATCACGCCCGCGGCCACCACCATGCCCATCAATCCCTTCAACATCAGACCCGCCTTGCCTTCGACTGCGGGGCGGACAGGTGGGCAAGAATGGGGATGGGGGCAATTACCCGGAATCGCGGGAGGGGTTCGTGGAGCCGTCATGTGGTGGCTGCCAAACACCCGGTGGCCCATGTTATGGTCATCCGACAAACCAGAGGAGCCGTCCCATGCGATGGGCATTGGCTGATGTCACCCGGCGTTTGCCAGAGATCATCGACGCGACCCAGACGTCGCCCCAGGAAGTCGATCTGGGCGAGGGAAAGGGCGTGCTGGTCCTGTCCCTCAGGCCCCCCAAGCCCAAGACCCAGCCCCGCAGCCTGGCCGATGTCCTGATGGACTCCCCGCTCTGGGGGTTCGATTTGGGCGACGACCTCAGGGACAAGTCCCTGCCGCGTGAGGTCGATCTTTGACCTACCTGGCCGACACGAACGTCGTGTCCGTCTTCACCCAGACGGGACGGGACGCCGCGGTCCTGCAACGGTTGGACGCTGTGCCGTTCCTGTCCGTATACGTCAGCATCCTGACCCTCGGCGAATTGCGGTTTGGCATCCGCCGGCTGCCCAGCGGGGCGAAGCGGGACCAGCTCAACGCTTGGCTCGAAACAAGCTTCATCCCCAGCCTTGCCGACCGCGTCCTTCTCGTCGATGAGGCCGTTTGCCAGACGTGGGCCGACCTTCGGGTCGCCGCCGGCCGGACCTTGCCGGTGACCGACAGCCTAATCGCCGCCACGGCCATCGCCCACGACATGGTGCTGGTCACCCGCAACGTCCGGGACTTCCAGGGCGTGCCGGTCCGGCTCTGGAACCCGTGGGACACCCCAACCCCACCCTCCTGACGCCCCAAGGCGCCCTTGGCCGGCAGCGTCCCCTGTCATAGAGTCCCGCCGTCCCCCGCCGGCAGCCGCCAATGAAGTTCATCCGCCTTGAGGCCATCATCCACGCCGACCGCCATGCCACCCTGGCGGCGGCCGCGGACGCGATCAGTGCCGGCGGCGGCTGGGTCACCGACCATTCGCTGTTGTCCGACGTGATGGCGATCCTGAACTTCCAGGTCCCTGCCGACAGCACGGGCCGGCTGGCCGCCGCCCTCCTCGCCGCCGGTATCCCGGCCAAGCCCGCCCTCCCAGAAACCATGGGCAACGGGGCAGAGGATGTGTCCGGGCAGTTGACCCTGACCTTCCCGCAGGGCACCGGCGACTTGCGCCGGGCGGTGCCGGCATTCGACGGGTAGAGCCCCTACTCCACCATCCTGACCGTGGGCAGCCCGATCCCGGCCACCACCTTTTCCCGCAGCACGTCGCGGCGGAAGCGGTGCAGCTCCGCCGGGCGGCCGCCGGTGTTGGCGAGCGTGCCGGTGGGTTCCACCAGGCCGCCGGACAGGACCAGGCGGCGGAAGTTCTGCTTGTGCAGGCGCACGCCCGACAGGGCCTCCACCGTGCGCTGCAGCCGGAACAGGGTGAATTGCTGGGGCAGCAGGTCGAAGACCACGGGCCGGTACTTCAGCTTGCCCCGCAACCGGCCCAGGGCCACGGCCAGGATGCGGCGGTTGTCGTGGGCCATGGCGGTGCCCAGCGGCTGGTTGGTACCCAGGGCCTGGGCCCCGTTTGCCCATTTCGGGTCGGGCAGGCCATGGTGGGCACGCAAGGCGCGGTCCCGCAGCGCCTCCTCCACCAGCCCCGCCTCATACAGCAGCTCATAGCGTTCCAGGACCCGTTCATCGTCCCAGCGATCATCGTCCTGGGCGAAGGTGGTGCCGATCCGCTCGGCCCGCTTGGCCTTCAGGGACGGGTCGGAGGTGGCGGCGCACCAGGCCTCCAGCGCCGGCCGGATGGCGCGGCTGACCAGGGCGGGGCGGCCGTCGCGCCAGTCTTCCCAGGGGAAGTAGTCGTACCAGTCGTGCCATTCCGCCGCCCCGCTGCCGGACAGGGGCGCCTCCTGCACCAGGGCCACATAGCCGGTGCTGACCACGCGGGGGCCGCCCTCCATCTCCCGCGGGTCGCGCCAGCGGTCGCCGAAGGTATAGAGCTGCTCCACATAGCGCAGGGGCAGGCCGGTCTGTTCCTGCACCCAGCGGCGCAGGCCCTGTTCCAGGGTGCGGTCCCGCTCCGCGTTGAACGGGCCGAAGGGCAGGGCGTCCAGCCCGTCCGTGTCGGGGTCCCGCTGTTCCGGCGTGGCAAGGTCGTGGGTCATGCGCCGGACGACCAGCACGCGCGGCACCTCGTCCGTCACCGCGACGATGACGGCGGTCAGGCCCAGGACGGTCGAGTCGGCCATGGCGTCCCCTTCACCCCTCCGCGGCGCCCCGCATCAACGTCCCCCCGGCCGGCGCCGCGGCGGGACCTTCGCAACTCCTTCGGTTCCGGGGCTTGTACGGCAAAGAAACGACGCGCGCAAACCCCGCGGCGCAAAAGCCTTGCGTAATAATACACCCACCGAAGCGGGGTTTGCCCAGCGCACGGAATCCTGCCATGTAAGCGGCCGATAAGATGTCCGCCACAGGGCACGGCTGCCCTGTTAAGGGTCGGGACCGGTATCGGGAGAGAATGCCATGGTGCTGAAGCTCGAACAGCGCAAGGTCGAGCTGGTTGACCAGGTTGCCGCCAAGGTGCGCGACCGCCTGGCCCGGGAGAAGGCGAAGCTGGCCGAGGCCTTCGTCCGCCAGTTCTACGCCAACGTCCCCCCCGACGACATGCTGCGCACCGGCCCGGACGAGCTGTACGGCGCGGCCATCGCCGTCTGGCAGTTCGCCTGCCGCCGCCCCGGCGGGGAGCCGCTGGTCCGCGTCCTGAACCCGCGGGTGGACGCCGACGGCTGGCACGCCGCCCACACGGTGGTGGAGGTGGTGCATGACGACATGCCCTTCCTGGTGGACAGCGTCAGCGCCGAGCTGGGCCGCCACGGGCTGAACGTCCACCTGGTGATCCACCCGGTGATCCGCGCCCGCCGCGACGACAGCGGCAAGGTGGTGGAGCTGTTCGCCAACGGCGCGGCGCCGGCCGACGCCACGGCCGAATCCGTGATGCACATCGAGGTGGACCAGCAGACCGACCCGGCCAAGCTGGAGGCGGTGCGCCAGGGCATCCTGGCCGTGCTGGCCGACGTGCGCGCCGCCGTGGCCGACTGGCGGGCCATGCGCGCCCGGGTGGCCGACACCATCAGCGGCACCAAATGCACCACACTGCCCATCCCGCAGGAGGAGATCCAGGAGAGCCTGGCCCTGCTGCGCTGGATGGACGAGGACCACTTCATCTTCCTGGGCGTGCGCGAATACCGCTTCGGCCAGGCCGAGGGGGAGGAGACGCTGGACATCCAGCCCGGCCAGGGCCTGGGCATCCTGCGCGACGACCAGATCAACATCTTCGAGGGGCTGCGCAACTTCAGCCAGTTGCCGCTGGAGGTGAAGGCCTTCATCCGCCACCCCCGCTTCATGATGGTCACCAAGTCCCGGCGGGAGAGCACGGTCCACCGCCGCACGCCCCTGGACGCGGTGATGGTCAAGCTGTTCGACGAGCATGGCACGGAGGTGGGGGAGCGGCTGTTCGTCGGCCTGTTCACCAGCACCGCCTACAACCGCTCCGTCCGCGACATCCCCTACCTGCGCCAGAAGGTGGCCCGCACCATCGCCCGGGCCGGCTTCGACCCGCGCGGCCATGACGGCAAGGCCCTGACCCACATCCTGGAGACCTATCCCCGGGACGAGCTGTTCCAGGTGGGCGAGGATGAGCTGTTCGAAGCCGCCATGGGCGTGCTGCATTTGCAGGAGCGGCAGCGCGTCGCCCTGTTCCTGCGCAAGGACCCGTTCGGCCGCTTCGTCTCCGCCCTGGTCTATGTCCCCCGCGACCGCTACGACACCGAGCTGCGCCGCCGCATGCAGACGCTGATCGAGCGGGCGTTCCAGGGCACCTCCTCCCAGGTCCACGTGGCCCTGTCGGAAAGTGTCCTGGCCCGGGTGCACCTGATCGTGCAGACCACCCCCGGCCAGGTGCCGGACGTGGACGTGACCGACCTGGAGCTGCAACTGATCGAGACGGCGCGCGGCTGGCGCGACCGCTTCCAGCACGCCCTGGTGGAGCATTTCGGGGAGGCCAAGGGCCTGACCCTGGCCCGCCGCTATGGCGCCCTGCTGCCTGCCAGCTACCAGGAGGCCTATGGCGCCGACCACGCCGTGGTGGACATCGAGAAGGTGGAGCAGGCGGCGGCAAGCGGCGGCATGGCGCTCAACCTCTACCGCCCGGTGGATGCGGAGCCGCACGAGGTCTACCTGAAGATCTACCGCCAGGGCCCCGCCATCGCCCTGTCGCGGGTGCTGCCCATGCTGGAGGACCTCGGCCTCAACATCATCGCCGAGCATGGGCCGTTCGAGCTGGAACTGCCAGACCTGTCCGCGCCGTTGACCATCCAGGACTTCCAGATGGAGACGGCCGGCGGCCGTCCCGTGGACATGGAGCAGGTGAAGGCCAACTTCGAGGAGGCCTTCGCCAAGGTCTGGGCCGGCGATGCCCAGTCCGACGGCTTCAACAAGCTGGTTCTGCTGGCGGGCATGAACTGGCGGGAGGCCATGCTTTTCCGCGCCTATGCCAAGTACCTGAAGCAGGCCCGCTTCGACTTCAGCCAGGAATACATCGAGGAGACGCTGGCGGCCCACGCCCCCATCGCCCGCCGGCTGCTGGCCCTGTTCCGGGCGAGCCACGACCCCAAGCTGCTGGCGTCCCTGGGTGGCCAGGAGGTGGACACCCGCCGCAAGGGGTTGATCGTGGAGATCGACCACGCCCTGGACGCGGTCACCAACATCGACGAGGACCGCATCCTGCGCCGGATGCTGAACATCATCCGGGCGACGCTGCGCACCAACTTCTTCCAGCCGGGCAAGGACGGCCAGCCCAAGGCCTATGTCAGCTTCAAGCTGGACAGCGGTTCCATCGAGGACCTGCCCCTGCCCCGCCCCTGGCGGGAGATCTGGGTCTACAGCCCGCGAGTGGAGGCCATCCATTTGCGCGGCGGCAAGGTGGCCCGCGGCGGCATCCGCTGGTCCGACCGCAAGGAGGATTTCCGGACGGAGATCCTGGGCCTGATCAAGGCCCAGATGGTGAAGAACGCCGTGATCGTGCCGGTGGGCAGCAAGGGCGGCTTCGTCGTCAAGAACCTGCCCCCGGCCAGCGCCGGCCGGGAGGCCGTCATGGCCGAGGTGGTCGAGTGCTACAAGACCATGATGCGCGGCTTGCTGGACATCACCGACAATCTGAAGGGCGGTGAGGTGATCCCGCCGGCAGACGTGGTCCGGCTGGACCAGGACGACCCCTACCTGGTGGTGGCGGCGGACAAGGGTACGGCCACCTTCAGCGACATCGCCAACTCCGTCAGCCGCGAATACGGCTTCTGGCTGGACGACGCCTTCGCGTCCGGCGGCTCCGCCGGCTACGACCACAAGAAGATGGGCATCACCGCCCGCGGCGGCTGGGAGGCGGTGAAGCGCCACTTCCGCGAGCTGGGCAAGGATATCCAGGCGGAGGACTTCACCGTCGTCGGCGTGGGCGACATGTCGGGCGACGTGTTCGGCAACGGCATGCTGCTGTCCAAGCATATCCGCCTGGTGGCCGCCTTCGACCACCGCCACATCTTCGTGGACCCGAACCCGGACTCCGCGGTGAGTTGGGAGGAGCGCAAGCGCCTGTTCGACCTGCCGCGGTCGAGCTGGGCCGACTATGACCGGACCAAGATGTCCGCCGGCGGCGCCATCTTCGAGCGCACGGCCAAGTCCCTGGCCCTGACGCCGGAGATCAAGTCCCTGCTGGGCCTCGCCAGCGACCGGGTCACCCCCGCCGACCTGATGAAGGCCATCCTGACGGCGAAGGTGGAGCTGCTCTGGCTGGGCGGCATCGGCACCTACGTCAAGGCGGCGGATGAGACCAACGCCGAGGTGGGCGACAAGGCCAACGACGCCATCCGCATCAACGGCCGCGACCTGCGGGTCCAGGTGGTGGGCGAGGGCGCCAATTTGGGCCTGACCCAGCGCGGCCGGATCGAGGCGGCGCTGGCCGGCCTGCACCTGAACACCGACGCCATCGACAACTCCGCCGGGGTGGACACATCCGACCATGAGGTGAACATCAAGATCCTGCTGCGGGACGTGATGGACCGGGGCCGCATGACCCGTGAGCAGCGCGACGAGCTGCTGGCGGAGATGACAGAGGAGGTCGGCGCCCTGGTGCTGGACGACAACTACAAGCAGACCCAGGCCCTGACGGTGACAGAGGCGCAGGCCCCCGACCTGCTGGAGGACCAGGCCCGCTTCATGCGCTTCATGGAGAAGGCCGGGAAGCTGAGCCGCGCCATCGAGTACCTGCCGGACGAAGACGAGCTGAAGGCCCGCGCCCAAGCCCGCCGCGGCCTGACCCGGCCGGAAACGGCGGTGCTGCTGGCCTATGCCAAGATCGACCTCTATGACAAGCTGCTGGCCAGCCCCCTGCCGGACGACCCCTGGATGGCGGCGGACCTGACCCGCTATTTCCCCACGGCCTTGCAGGAGCGGTTCGGCAGCTTCATCCAGCAGCACCAGCTGCGGCGGGAGATCATCAGCACCGTGGTGACCAACGCCATGGTCAACCGCGTCGGCCCCACCTTCGTGTGGGAGATGGTGGAGCAGACCGGCCGGGACGAGGGCGACGTGGCCCGCGCCTACATCATCACCCGTGAGGCCTTCGGCCTGCGCCCCGTCTGGGCGGGGATCGAGGGGCTGGACACGAAGGTCCCCGCCGCCGTGCAGACGGCCATGATCCTGGAGACCACCCGGCTGATGCGCCGGGCCGTGCCCTGGGTGCTGGTCAACGGCCACTACCCCCTGGACATCCAGGCGGAGGTGGCACGGCTGGCCCCGGCGGTGGAGGAGTTGGCGGGCAGCCTGGCCGACGTGCTGCCCACCGCGGCCCTCACCCACCTGGCGGAGGCCGCGGGCCGGCTGACCCAGGCGGGCGTGCCCAGCGACCTGGCCCGCCGCGTGGCCGCCCTGCCCGTCCTGGCCGCGGCCACGGACATCGCGTCCATCGCCGTGGAGTGCGGCAAGCCGGTGGCCGACGTGGCCGGGGCGTACTTCGGCATCGGGGAGCGGCTGGGCCTGGACTTCCTGCGGGACAAGGCGGCCAACGTGAAGGCCGACAACCACTGGCAGCGCCAAGCGGCCGGCGCCATCCTGGACGACCTCTATGGCCTCCAGGCCCGCCTCGCGGCCCGCGTCCTGGGCCACGCCGGCGGCGGCGACCCCATCGACGCCTTCACCAGCCAACGCCAGGGCCCCATGGAGCGCATCCAGTCCCTCCTCACCGAACTCCGCGCCGCCGCCACGGTGGACATCCCCATGCTGGCGGTGGCCGGGCGGCAGTTGCGGGGGTTGGTGGCGGGGTAAGGCTTGCGTGACGGTCGGGGGCGGGCTTCCGGGCCTGCCCCCGGCTTTGTTTGTGAACGAGACGGTCGGGCTTGGCCGGAGCGTCGGTGCCGGGAACACGGACGACACGGACCCGCTTCGCGGGACACGGACAATCTCGGACAAAGAGCAGGCGCTGGCACTTTTCCCTGCGGCGAAGCCGCAAGACAGAGCTTCTTCAAGAACCGCCCGCGCGACAGGCTGATCGTTTGATTGCGGCTACGCCGCCTTTGGGGCCGAGACGGACCCGCCAGCACCGTCCGTGCTTGTCCGTGTTCCCGCGGAGCGGGGTCCGTGTCGTCCGTGTCAAACGGCCCGACGCCATCCCAGGCGCCACAGCCTCATCCCGGCAACACCCCTCTCACCGCATCCGGTTCCGCCACTCCTTGTACAGACGCTCGGCCTCGTCGGACCCGGCCAGGATCTCGATCACGCGCAGGCTGTTGAACATCTGCCGCTGGGCCTCGGGCGCCAGGCCGTCGCGGGTGCGGGGGCCGGTGCGGAGCAGGGTCTCCGTCTGGGCTTCCAGTTGCTTGCGCACGGCGTTGATCTTGGCCCCCACCTCCTTCTGGATGCCCAGATGGGGCGCCAGCTTGGAGGAGCGGCGCAGCGCCAGGGCCAGCTGCTCCGCCTTCTTCATGTTGCTGTCGTCGATGGGCAGGCTGCCGTCAGCGGTGAACAGGGTGCCCACCAGGGTGCGGTCCAGGTCGGCCACCACATTGCGCACGACGAAGCTGCCGATCTCCGCCCGGGCGCCCTGGACCTTCTGGCTCATCTCCTTGTCGCGCAGGGACATGACCGTGTCGTTGACGGAGTTCAGGCCTTCCGTCAGCCGCTCTGCCGTGGCCGCCAGGCTGTCCGGGTCGTTGTCCCCGCCCTCCGGCATGGCCCGCTCGAAGTCGGCGGTCTGGCGCAGCAGGTTGCCGACCACATAGCCCGACATCTCCTTGGTCAGGGCCTCCTTCTCCTGCGCGGCACCGCCCAGGCGCAAATCGGCCAGCAGCTTCAGCAGGTCACCCGGCCGCTTCATGCGGGAGGTCAGCACCAGCAGGGCCGGCGTGGTCTTGCGGGCGTCCTCCTGCCCCAGCCGGACCAGGGTCTGGCGGATCACGTCCACATGGGATTCCGCCAACTGGCCGATGGGCTTTTCCGGCAGGGCGGCCTTCAGCGCCTCCAGCTCCGGCCCGATCTCGATGGCCTGGCGCAGCGTGTCGAGCTGGCGCAGCACGTCGTCGTCCCGGCCGAACAGGCCCACCTTCAGCTTCAGGTTGGCGTGGCAGTCCGCCACCAGGGCGGCCAGTGCCACCCCACCCTCCACCCACAGGGCCTCACAGGCCTTGGCCTGGGCGGCGCGGTCGCGGGGGTCGGCCAGGGTCAGCCCGGCTTGCGCCGCCGCCACGGTGGCCGGGTTCAGCCGTTCCTTCAGCGCCTTCCAGCAGGGGCCCAGGCTGGTGCGGCAGACGCGGTTCAGCTTGCGGGAATAGCTGCCGGGGTCGTCCAGCAGGTCCTCCGCCGGGCGGAAGAACAGGCGGGACAGGGAGGGCCGGCGCGGCGGGCGCAACTCCACCAGCCGCGGGCGCAGCGTATCGAAGGCGGCGCGGATGTCCGGGTGGTCGCCCACCTGCTCCAGCAGGCTGTAGATCTTCAGGAACTTCGGGTCGGGCAGGCGGGTGGCGTCGGCGGCCAGGGCCGACCATTCCTCGCCGAGGCTCGACTTGCCGGTGCCGGGGGCGCTGCGGTCGTTCATGCCTGCCCCCCTCACGCCGCTACCGATTTCAGGGCTTCGATCCGCATCACCGCGTCCATGTCCAGGCTGCCGGTGCGCCAATCCTCGTTCACCCGCACCCAGCGGCGCTGCACCTTGGCGATGGCGTCCATGTCCAGGGCGTCGGAGGCCCAGGTCACCTCCTCCCGCGGCAGCACGGGCACCAGGCGGGAGATGTCGGTCATGGTGGCCTGCTGCGTTTCCTGCGGCTTGTCGGCCACCGATTCCCACAGGGTGACCAGGAAGTCCCAGCCGTCCAGCAGCCAGGAGACGCGGGACACCTGTTCCACGATGGCGCCGCGCAGCCTGGGCTCGTCATGCACGATCTGCTTCGGGTCGGCACAGGCCTTGTCCAGCAGGGTGATGCGCTGCTTCGCCAGGGTCAGGGTGTGCAGCCCCACCTGCGCCACATAGCGGCCCAGCAGGGCCACGTCGCTGGGGTCCAGGTCGGACCAGCGCTCCACGGCCTGGCAGAACTTGGCCAGGCGGTTGTTCAAGGCCCGCAGGCGGCCGGGCTGGGGCGACTGGGGCAGGCCCACCGGGGCCACGGCGATGCCCAGCGTCTCCACCCGGTTGGTCATCTCGTCCGCGGAGATGCCCACCTGCGCCGCCACCTTGCCCAGGGCGCGCCGGGCCAGGTTCTGCGACTGCTCCGCCGTCATGCCCGGGCGCATCAGGTCCTGCGCCCCGATGCCCACCAGCTTCAGCAGCTCCGTCACCAGCACGAACTGGGTCAGCACCAGGTAATGCTGGTCCTGCTCGATGGCCTTGGCGGCGGCATTGGCCGCGTCCGGCCCGCAGACGCCGCTGGCCTGCACCGTCAGGGAGGCCTGGCGCACCTGCTCCGGCGACTGCCCCTCCAGCGTGCCCAGTTCCTCCAGCAGCAGCCGGTCATGCAGGGTGATGGTCATGATGGAGGACAGGCTTTTCGTGGGCACCACATAGATACCCTTGCCGCCGGTGAAGTTGGGCAGCAGGAACTCGAACCGCTCGTTGCTGTCCAGCCGCAGCCGCGCTTGGCTCAGCAGCGGCGTGGTGAAGGGCACGGCGATCCCCCGCTCCGCGAAGGTGGCGGGCACGAACTCGTCGGCCTTGATGCCGATCGGCCTGCCCTGTGCCCCACCGCCCTGTTCATCACTCGACATGCACGCCGCCTAAGCCGTCCGCCTTAGCCCGAAGGGGTGTAGTGTAGCGAAGTTCCGCCGCGACGGAACCGTACATCTGTGGGGCGGGTTTCCCGCAGGGCTGACGCGCGCCGGGCGCCGGCTTGACCCACGGGGGTGGCGGTGCCTACATTCCCCCCGAGGCAGCCGCGCCATCGCGGTGAACAAGCTACTAGATTTGGGGGTTCCCAATGGCTGGATCCACGACTTCTGTGACGGATGCGAGCTTCGAGGCCGATGTGCTGAAGGCCGAGGGCCCGGTCCTGGTGGACTTCTGGGCGGAGTGGTGCGGCCCCTGCAAGATGATCGCCCCCGCCCTGGATGAGATCGCGCAGGAACTGGGCGGCAAGCTGACCGTCGCCAAGGTCAACATCGACGAGAACCCGATGACCCCGGGCAAGTACGGCGTCCGCGGCATCCCCACCCTGATGCTGTTCAAGGACGGCCAGGTCGCCGCCACCAAGATCGGCGCCCTGCCGAAGCAGGCGCTGAAGAGCTGGGTGAACGAGAACATCTGACCCGCCCGCCCACCTATGGCGCCCCCTTCCAGGCGGAGGGGGCCGGGCCCTTGGCCGCAGGCCGTGGAAGCCGGTCCTGATCCCGAAGCGTGTTGACACACGCTCCGCCGGCACGACCCGCACAAATGAGAAGGGGCCCGGTCGCCCGGGCCCCCTCCCTGCTTCCCCGATACCAACCAGCCGTCAGACGATCCCCGCCTTGGCGAACGGCAGGTCGCGCAGCGGCTTGCCGGTGGCCTTCAGCACGGCGTTGGCCACGGCCGGGGCCGCCGTGGGCACGCCGGGTTCGCCCACGCCGGTCGGGCGTTCCTGGGACGGGACGATGTGCACCTCCACCGCGGGCATGTCGCTGTAGCGCAGCGGCTCGAACGTGTCGAAGTTGGCTTGGTCCACCAGCCCGTCGGTCAGGGTCACCTGGCCGCGCAGGGCGTGGCCGATGCCCCAGCCGGCGCCGCCTTCCATCTGCGCCCGGATGTTGTCCGGGTTGACGGCGATGCCGCAGTCTACGGCGCAGACCACCCGGTCCACCTTGATGCGGCCGTCCTTGACGCTGACCTCCGCCACATGGGCGACATAGCTGTTGAAGCTCTTGTGCACGGCCACGCCGCGGGCCTTGCCGGCCGGCAGGGGCGTGCCCCAGCCCGCCTTCTCCGCCGCCAGCTTCAGCACGTTGGCCAGCTTCGGGTGGTCCTTCAGCATGGCCAGGCGGTATTCCACCGGGTCCTTGCCGGCGGCCAGCGCCAGCTCGTCGATGAAGGCTTCCTTGGCATAGGCGGTGTGGGTGTGGCCCACGGAGCGCCACCAGAGGGTCGTCACCGGCGAGGTGCCCATCTGGTAGTCCACGGCCAGGTTCGGCACCGCGTATTCCATGTCGGCGGCACCCTCCACGGCGGTGGCGTCCACCCCGTCCTTCAGCATCATGGCGGCGAAGGGCGTGCCGGCCATGAAGGACTGGCCGACGATGGTCTGGTCCCAGGCGACGATGTTGCCGTCCTTGTCCAGGCCGGCCTTGACCCGGTGCACGAACAGGGGCCGGTACATGCCGCCCTTGATGTCGTCCTCGCGGGTCCAGACCAGGTGGATGGGGGGCGTGCCCTTGGCCTTGTAGGCCTGGGCGACCAGCGCCGCCTCCGCCATGTAGTCGGCGTTGGGGGTGGCGCGGCGGCCGAAGCTGCCGCCGGCCCAGACGGTGTTGATCTTCACCTGTTCCGGCTTGCAGCCCAGGATGGCGGCCACGGTGGGCTGCTCGATCCCCTGGAACTGGGACCCGGCCCAGAACTCCGCCCCGCCGTCCTTGGTCAGTTGGACGACGCAGTTCAGCGGCTCCATCGGCGCGTGGGCCAGGTAGGGGAAGGTGTATTCCGCCTCCACCACCTTCGCGGCGCCCTTGAAGGCGGCGGCCACGTCGCCCTTGCGGGCGGCCTTGGCGCCGGGCTTGCGGGCCAGGTCCCGGTATTCCGCCAGGATCTGGGCGCTGCCGCGCTTTTCCGCCTTGCTGTCGTCCCAGGTGATCTTCAGGGCGTCGCGACCCTTCATGGCGGCCCAGGTGTTCTTGGCCAGCACGGCCACGCCCACGGGCGTGCGCACCACGTCCACCACGCCGGGCACGGCCCGGGCGGCCTTGTCGTCCACCGACGCGACGGTGCCGCCGAAGCGGGGGCTGCGGGCCATCACCGCCGTCAACTGGCCGGGGCGGCGGATGTCCATGGCGAACACCGCGGTGCCGTCGGTCTTGCTGACATGGTCCAGGCGGTGAAGCTTCCCGTCGCCGATCAGCACGTACTTGGACGGGTCCTTCAGCGCCACCTTCTGGGGCACGGGCTGCTTGGACGCGGCCTCCGCCAACTGGCCGAAGCTGGCGGACTTGCCCGACTTGGCGTGGCTGACCACGCCCTTGGCCACGGTGATTTCCCCGGCCGGGACCTTCCACTGCGCCGCGGCGGCGGCCACCAGCATGGCGCGGGCGGCGGCACCCGCCATGCGCAGCTCGTCCCAGCTGTTGGCCACGGCGGTGGAGCCGCCGGTGCCCTGCAGGCCGAAGAAGTGGTTGGGGTAGAGCTTGCTGTCGGCGGGGGCGAAGTCGCTGCGGACCTGGGCCCAGTCGGCGTCCAGCTCCTCCGCCACGATGGTGGACAAGCCGGTGGCGATGCCCTGGCCCTTGTCCAGATGCTTGATCAGCACGGTGACCGTGTTGTCCGGCGCGATGCGGACGAACAGGTTGGGGCGCGGGTCGGGCGGGCCCACCACGGCGGGCACGGCCGGGCCGGCGGCGAAGGCCTCCCCGGGCAAATGGGCAGCCACCACAAGGGCGCCGCCGATGCCGGCGGCCCCCAGCAGGAAACCGCGGCGGGACGGGGTGGCGGGGCCGGCCGCGGCGGTGGCCGGGGCGGCGGATTCCAGGATGCGGCGGTGCAGCATGGGTCAGGCCTTCAGGGTCTGGGCGGCGTCCTTGATGGCCGCCTTGATGCGGACATAGGTGGCGCAGCGGCACACATTGCCGTCCATGGCCGCCTCGATGTCGCCGTCGCTGGGGTCGGGCGTCTGGCTCAGCAGCGAGACGGCGGCCATGATCTGGCCGGACTGGCAATAGCCGCACTGGGCCACGTCCAGCTTCTGCCAGGCGCCCTGCACGGCCTTGGCCACCTTGCCCTGGATGCCCTCGATGGTGGTGATCTTGGCGCCCTGCGCGTCGGCCGCCGAAAGCTGGCATGACCGGGTGGGCTGCCCGTCCACATGCACGGTGCAGGCCCCGCACAGGGCTTGGCCGCAACCGAACTTGGTGCCGGTCATGTCCAGCTCGTCCCGCAGGACCCAGAGCAAGGGCATGTCGGCGGGGACGTCCACCTTCCGCTCCTGCCCGTTGATGTTCAACGTGACCATGTCCCGTATCCCTTCTTCCCCGAACCGGTGGCAGGGGCCTTCCCCACCCCTTGCCGTTCCTTCTTGTGACCCGCCACTGTGCCCCGGCGGATATGTGCCCGTCTTTCAAATTTTGACCTTGGCCCCATGGGGCGGGGCCTGATGTGGCCTGCCCCGGGCACGGCCATTGCCGCCTGCAAGTGTCATCGCCTACACTCCGCCTGCGTGTTTTGTTCGTAAGCGGCGGAGGCAGGGTTGGCGGCGCGGGTGTCGACGGTGGCGTTCCAGGGCATCGGCGTGCTGGACATCGACTGCCAGGTGCAGATGACGGGCGGCCCCGTGACCATCATGGTGGTGGGCCTGCCGGACAAGGCGGTGGGGGAAAGCCGGGAGCGGGTGCGGGCCGCCCTGCACGCCCTGGGCATCTCCATGCCGCCGCAGCGGCTGATCGTGAACCTGGCCCCGGCGGACGTGATGAAGGAGGGGTCGCACTTCGACCTGCCCATCGCCCTGTCGCTGCTGGTGCTGATGGGCGTGCTGCCGGGGGAGGAGCTGGACCGGTTCTATGCCTTGGGGGAGCTGGGGCTGGACGGCAGCATCATCCCCGTGGCGGGGGTGCTGCCCGCCGCCATCAACGCCGCCGCCAACGACAAGGGCCTGATCTGCCCGGCCCCGTGCGGGGGTGAGGCCGCCTGGGCGGGGGACGAGCTGGAAATCCTGGCCGCCCCCACCCTGCTGTCCCTGGTGAACCACTTCAAGGGCACGCAAATCCTGGCCCGGCCGGAACGGCGGATGGAGCTGCTGGAGGACGGCGCCTCACCCAAGGACCTGCGCGACGTGAAGGGGCAGGAGACGGCGAAGCGGGCGCTGGAGGTGGCGGCCTGCGGCAACCACAACCTTCTGATGCTCGGCCCCCCAGGGTCGGGCAAGTCCATGCTGGCCTCCCGCCTGCCCGGCCTGCTGCCGCCCCTGGACCCGACGGAGGCGCTGGAGGTCTCCATGATCCACAGCATCGCCGGCAATTTGGAGGGCGGGCGCCTGATCCGCAAGCGGCCCTACCGGGAGGTGCACCACAGCGCCACCCTGGCCGCCATGGTGGGCGGGGGCACAAGGGCCAAGCCGGGGGAGATCAGCCTGGCCCACCAAGGCGTCCTGTTCCTGGATGAGCTGCCGGAGTTCGCCCGCGGCACGCTGGAGGCGTTGCGCCAACCGCTGGAGACGGGCAAGGCCACCATTAGCCGGGCCAATGCCCACGTCACTTACCCCGCCCGGTTCCAGCTCGTCGCCGCCATGAACCCCTGCCGCTGCGGCCACATGGACGACCCGTCGCTGGCCTGCTCCCGCGTGCCGAAATGCGCGCAGGAGTACCAGTCCAAGATCAGCGGCCCCCTGTTCGACCGCATCGACCTGCATGTGGACGTGCCCGCCGTCACCGCCGCGGACCTGTCCCTGCCCCCGCCGCGGGAGGGCACGGCGGAGGTGGCGGCCCGGGTGGGGCAGGTGCGGGCCCTGCAGCAGGAACGCTATGCCGGCCTGGCCCGGAAGGGAAGCCCGGTTGTCCGCACCAACGCGGAGGCGGACGGGGAGCTGTTGGAGCATGTGGCCGGGCCGGACGCCCAGGGCCGCAACCTGCTGACGGAGGCGGCGGAGCGGCTGAAGCTGTCGGCCCGCGGCTACCACCGGGTGCTGCGCGTGGCCCGCACCCTGGCCGACATGGAAGGCAGCGCCCCCGTACGCCGCATCCATGTGGCGGAGGCCCTGGGCTACCGCCGTATCGCGCCGGGGCGGTAGGACCACAGCCTAGCCCACCGTTCCAAGCCCCCTACACCGCCGGTGCCAACCCCACCTGCGCCTTGGGCTGGACATGCTCCGCCGGGATGCGGAGGCGGCAGGTCAGGCCGGTCTGCGCCCAGTCCAGTTCCAGGCTGCCGCCGAGCTGGTTCTTCACGTTGGCCTGCAGCAGCAGGGAGCCGAAGCCGCTGCGGGTGGGCTTGGCGACCGGCGGGCCGCCGCTTTCCACCCAGTCGATGACCAAGCTGCCGTCGGCCTCCACCCCCCAGCGCACCAGCAGCCGGCCTTCCTTCGCCGACAGGGCGCCGTACTTGGCGGCGTTGGTGGCCAGCTCGTGGAACACCATGCCCACGGCCTGGGTGGCGTCCGGCCCCACCTCCACCGGCGGTCCCTCGGCCCGCAGGCGCCCGTCGGGGCCGCCGAACTCCCCATAGGGCGACAGCTCCTCCGCCAGCAGGTCGCGCAGGTCCGCCCCTTCCCAGCGGTTGCGGGCCAGCAGCGTGTGGGCGCGGGACAGGGCGGAAACGCGCGCCTCCACCGCCTTGGCGAAGGCTTCCGGCGAGTCGGCGGTGATGACCCGCACCAAGGCCTGGACCACCGCCAGCACATTCTTGGCACGGTGGTCCACCTCGCGGGTCAGCAGGTTGTTGCGGGCCTCGGCGGCCTTGCGCCCGGTGATGTCCTGGTCCACGCCCACCATGCGCAGGGGCTTGCCGGCGGCGTCCCGCTCCACGATGGCGGCGGCGGAGACCCAGCGCACCGTCCCGTCCGGCCGGCAGACCCGGAACTCGGTGACGAAGGGCGCCCGCCCCTCGATCCCGGCCACCACCTCCGCCCGCACCCGGGTCTGGTCGTCCGGGTGGACGCGGCCGGTGAAGTCCTCCCCCCGCAGCCCCTTGGCATCAGGGGGGAAGCCGAACAGGACCTTGAAGGTGGGGTCGCAGGTCACGGCGTCCGTCACCAGATCGGCGTCCCACAGCATCAGTTGCCCGGCTTCCAGCGCCAGGCGCAGCCGCCGCTCGCTGGCGCTGACCGCGTCCAGCACGGCCAGCTTGGCTTCTGCCTCCCGCCGGCGGGCCAGGGCCTGGCCGATGCCCAGGGCCAGCAGCACCGCCAGCGCCAGGGCCGCCGCCCCGCCACCCACCAGGGTCAGGCGCAGGCGGCGCAGCGGCACCTCCACCACCCGGGCGGGGGCGCCCACGGCCACGGTCCAGCCGCTGGCCGGGTCGGTGCGGATGGCGGTATAGACCCGCTCCCCCTCCTGGTTCAGGGCGAAGAAGAAGTGGTCGGTGCTCTTCTCGATCTCCGCCGCCAGGGACGGGGTGGCGGGGCGGCCCACGAACTGCTCGGGCGAGACGGTGCGGCCGGCAATCACCCGGTTCGAATCGAGGACGGAGACGAGCCACCCTTCCGGCACCCGCACGCGGCCCAGGGCCTGGTTCAGGGCGGCGGGGCTGATGGTGGCGCCCAGCACCCGGCGCACCTCGCCATCACGCTCCACCGGCACGAACAGCCGGATGCCGTGCCCGCCCTTGCAGGCGCTGGGGCTCTCCACCCCCGCCACATGGACCTGCCCCGCCAGCACTTGCGGCGGCGGCGACGCCGGCTCCACCCCGCCGCCCCCGCCCGCGCGACCCGGCACGGTCAGCAAGGGGGTGCCATCCGGCCCATAGGCGGTGACCGCGCACCATTCGGCCCGGCGGTCCAGGATGTGGCGGACATGGGCCTCCACGAAGGCCGGGTTCCCCTGGCCCAGGCCGGGGGTGGTGGCCAGGGACTCCAGCGTCGCCAGGTGCCAGTCCAGCTCCGCCTCTGCCGTGCCCAGGGCGGCGCCGGCGGTTTCGCGCAGGCCGCGCTCGGCCACCGCCTGGCGCTCACGGTCGAGCATGCCCACGGCCACGCCGGTGAAGGCGAGCAGCGGCAGGGCCACGGCGGCGGCCAGCAGGGCGAAGGCTCCAGGTGTCCTCATAGGGCCGGTGTACCCCATTCACCCAGGCGCATCCATGCCGACAAGGGCATGGGCTACCCCTTCCGGCCAGGAGGCGGACCGATGTCACGTGCCGGGCCGGTCCCGGGCGCCTGGGACCACGCGGGCAGGCCGCTCAGCCATTGTCACAGGCCTGGGCGATGGGAACCCGCGCTGCCCGGCCGTCAGCAGCTTTTCCGCGGGACCAGGCACGGCCTTCGCGAAAATCGCTAGAGCGTGATTACACTGACCGTAAACACGCTCCGGCGGAGCCTGCCCCGGACCCCGATCCGAGGGCGACTGAGGGACTTCAATGGCTAAACCCGTTTCCGGTCATCGGAAAACGGGTCTAGCGGTCCAGCCTCACGGTATATCGCACCATGGGATCGGGGCCGCCGGTGACCTGATCATACAGGGCGCGGGCCGGCGCGTTCTCCAGCCGCGTATGCCAATAGACCCGCGGCCAGCCCTTCTGCCGCGCCAGGTCCAGCAGCCGGTCCAGCAGGGCGCGGGCGACGCCGCGGCGCCGGTGGGCCGGGTCCACATACATGTCTTCCAGGAAGCAGAGGGGGGCCACCGCCCAGGTGTGGTCATGCAGGACGTAATGGCAGAAGCCGACCACCTGCCCGTCCGCGTCGCGGGCGACGATGGCGCTGGTCTGGGACGCCGGGTCCATGATCCGGCGCCAGACCTCCTCCGTGGTCACGTCGGTGACCACCACGTCATAACGGGCGCAATAATCCCCCCAGAGCCGGCGCCAGCAGTCCTGGTCGTCCGGTTCGGGCGCAGCAATGGCATAATCCGACACGCCAGGCCTCCGCTTTCCCCGCGGCCGCCCCCGGGCAACTTTCTGTCACCCCGGGGGCGTGGTCCTCCCTATTCGCTACCCCTTCCGTATCGCATCGGGAGATGCTCCTGTCCAGCGGGTACAAGCGTTTCGGCGTTCAGCTTATGGTATCATTTTCCGTATACGGATGGCCTAGCCGGATGGCAGGGCCGGCCATCGCGCCGGCGCCGTGTCACAGCCGGATGACATAGCGGACGAAGCCGTCCCGGCCGCCGGCCACCTTGTCATACAGGGTACGGGCGGTGGCGTTGTCCTCGGCCGTGTGCCAATAGACCCGGTCCCAGCCCTGCTCCCGGCCCATCCCGACCAACGTCCCGATCAGGGCGCGGCCCACGCCCTGGCCGCGTGCCTCCGGCACGGTGAACAGGTCCTCCAGGTAGCAGATTGCCGACGTGCCCCAGGTATAGGCATGCAGCACGTAGTTGCAGATGCCCAGGGCCCGGCCCTGCCCGTCCCGCGCCACCAGCGCCTTCGTGCTGTCGCCGGGCGTGACGATCCGCCGCCAGACCTCCGCCACCGTCCCCTCCCCGGGGGAAACGCCATAGAAGGCGCAATAGGCCGCGAACAGGCGGCGCCAGTCCGCCTCGTCCGCCGGGGTGGCCGCCGCGATCCGGATGCCGGTCTCCTGCATGGGGTACCCTTCCTGCATATGGGATGATCGGGCCGGTATGGCACCCGCCAGCGTTGCTGTCCATGCCGTGCGCGGGCCGGGGCGCTTTCCTTTCCGCACCTGCTGTGGCACACGGGAGGATGGACCATGGGCAAGGCCTGACGGGGCCGCTGCCCGTTGATGCGGGATCGGGTTCACTGGATGCGGACGCTTTACCACCACCCCCTGTCGCCCTTCGCGCGCAAGGTGCGGGTGGCCCTGGCCGAGAAGCGGCTGGAGTTCGGGCTGGAACTGGAGAAACCCTGGGAGCGGCGGGACGAGTTCCTGGTGCTGAACCATGCCGGCGAGGTGCCGGTGCTGGTGGAGGATGACGGCGCCACCGTCGCCGGCCACGGCCCCATCTGCGAGTACCTGGAGGACGCCTATCCCGGCGGCAGCCTGCTGGGCACCGACGTGCTGCACCGGGCGGAGGTGCGGCGGCTGGTCTCCTGGTTCGACGAGAAGTTCTCGCGCGAGGTCACCGACCTGCTGGTGGGGGAGAAGCTGTTCAAGCGCCTGTCCGGCCAGGGCACGCCCCATGCCGCGGCCATCCGCGCCGGGCACGCCAACATCCATTACCACCTGGACTATGTGGGCTGGCTGACGGAGCGGCGGACCTGGCTGGCCGGCGACGACTTCTCCCTGGCCGACGTGGCCTGCGCCGCCCAGCTCTCCGCCATCGACTACCTCGGCGACGTGCCCTGGGACGAGCATACGGACGCCAAGGACTATTACGCCCGCGTCAAGAGCCGCCCCAGCTTCCGCCCCCTGCTGGCCGACCATTTGCCGGGCGCGCCGCCGCCGAAGCACTATGCGGACTTGGATTTTTGAGGGGGTGACGCATGGGTGGGCCGACGGACAAGGAAACCTCACCGCCGCCTGACGGTGGCCCGGCGGGCCCGTGGGACGACTTCTTCGACGCGCCCGGCGCCGACTTCCCGGAACGGGAGCAACCGGACCACCAGGACCACGAGCCGTTCTGAGCCGGTCGGGCTGGTTTGCCAGGGTCGGGAAGGTCGTACGGTCCTTGGCAGCAGGGTCCTGGACGGGGGAAAGCCGCCCGTAACGGCCCCAACCGCCTCCCCCGCGGAGGCGGGGGCCCATAGTTTTTGACCCGCGGCCTGCCACCAACCACAGAAAAGAACCGTGGACCCCCGCCTTCGCGGGGGGAAGCACAAATTCGATGAGGCCGGTGCTCGCAGCCGTCAGGCACTGGGTCATGCCCTGTGGTGACGCCCCCCCCAACGGAGCCGCCACCCCGCCCCACCCCGGCCCTATTTCCGCCCCACCGGCCCGGCTATGCTCCGTCCCAGCAACGTTTCCTGGAGCAAGCCATGCGTAGCCTCCCCGCCCTGACCCTCGCCGCCGCCCTGGCCCTGGCCGTGCCGGCCGTGGCAAGCGCCCAGGTGGTCCCGCCGCCGCCGGTGCTGGACAGCGTGTCCCTGAACCTGTCCGTGGAGGAGTGGGTGCGGTCGGAGACGGCGCGCGTCTCCCTGATCGTGGACGCGGCCAGCAACGGCGCCGACGCGGCGAACCTGCGGGCCGAGATCCAGAAGGCCGCCGGGGTCGTGGCCGACAAGGCGGAATGGCGGATCGTGCGGCTGGACCAGCGGGCCGACGAGGCGGGGCTGAACCGCTGGCAGGCGGAGCTTGAGGCGCGGCTGCCGGAGGCGCAGCTCGCCAACCTGGCCGACAAGGCCAAGAAGGCCAGCCGCCCCGGCCTGCAGGTGCGGGTGGGCGGCGTCGCCTTCGACCCCACCCTGGCGGAGGTGGAGGCCGCCAAGGCCAAGCTGCGCGAGTCCCTGTACCGCCAGGTGACGGAAGAGATGAAGCGCCTGAACGCCGCCTTCCCCGACCGCCAATACCGGGTGGGCAACCTGGACTTCATGGACTTCGAGCCGGTGCCCGCCCCACAGCCGGTGATGCGCAGCGCCGTCGCGAACATGGCCAAGGCGGAGAGCATGGAATTCGTTGCCCCCGGCGTGCAGGACAAGCTGCGCCTGACCGCCCGCGTCATGTACAGCGCCTTCGCCACCCCGCCGAAGAACTGATCGCGCTCCCTCAAGCGCCGCCGGTTCGGGGGCCGGGGCAGGCTCGCGCCCGCTCCGCGGGCTTGGCTTGCGCGGCCATGGGGCCGCCGGGCTCAGCCCCCCGCCGCCAGCTGCGCCGCCAGGCCTTCCCGATAGGTCGGGTAACGCAGCACCACCCCCAGCTCCCGCTTGATCCGGTCGTTCCGCACCCGCTTGTTCTCCGCATAGAAGCTGGCGGCCATGGGGGACAGGGCGGCGGGGTCGAAGGGTTGCAGGGGTGGCGGCTCCACCCCCAGCAGGGCGGCGGCGTGGGCGATCACGTCCGGTGATGGGGCGGGCGCGTCGTCGCAGACATTGTAGGCCGCCCCCGGGTCCGGCCGGGCGATGGAGGCGGCGAGGGTCGCGGCGATGTCCTCCACATGGATGCGGCTGAACACCTGCCCCGGCTTGTCGATGCGCCGTGCCGTGCCGGACCTCAAATTGTCGATGGCGCTGCGGCCGGGGCCATAGATGCCGGGCAGGCGGAACAGGTGCACGGGCGTGCCGTGCCGGTTCAGCAGGTCCAGCCACCCCCGTTCCGCCTCCACCCGGCGGCGCCCCCGCTCCCCCACCGGGTTCAGGGGGGAGGTCTCGTCCACCCAGGCGCCGCCGGTGTCGCCATAGACCCCCGTGGTGGAGAGGTACCCGGCCCAGGTGAGGTCTGACAGCCCGGCGATGTCCGCCCCATGCTCGTCCAGCACCGGGTCGCCCTGCCCGTCCGGTGGCACGGTGGCCAGCAGGGCGGTGGTCCCGGCCAGGGCCTTTCCGGGGTTGTCCAGGGGCCGGCCCCGGTCGAACAGGAAGGGCTCTATCCCCCGGGCACGCAGGGCCGCCGCCTTGTCCGGGCCCCGTGTGGTGCCGGCGACGGCCCAGCCCAGGGGCCGCAGCAATTCGGCCAGGGCCAGGGCGCTGTAGCCAAGGCCGAAGACGAACAGGCGGCCGGGCGTCGTCGGGAGTGGGGTGCTGGTCATGGTTTTTTGCCGCTGGACAGACGGGACGGGATGGGGACTCTAGGCGCCATGGACCGCATGCTCAACGTTCTGGCGCTGGCCGCCAGCCTCGTGGCGCTCGCCCAGCCGGCGACCGCCGCCCAGTTCAAGGACCGCAACCAGTGCCTGGCCCGGGCCGAGGCCCTGCCCGACTTCGCCTATGAGGAGGCGAAGCTGTGGGAGAAGGCCGGCGGCGGCACCGACGCGAAGGTCTGCCAGGCTTCCGCCCTGCTGCTCCGCGGCGACTGGAAGCCGGCGGCGGAGGCCATCGAGGCGCTGGCGCCCGCCCTGGCGAAGGAACCCGCCATGGTCCGGGCGAACCTGTGGGGCCGCGCCGGCCTTGCCTGGCAGAACGCAGGCGAGCCCAAGCGGGCGGAGGCCGCCTATGGCAAGGCGGTGGAGATCCTGCCCGACGACCCGCAGCTCCGCCTGGACCGGGCCGTTGCCCTGGCCCAGCAGCAGCGCTGGTGGGACGTGGTGGCCGACCTGGACGCCGCCCTGGCGAAGAACCCCAGGCTGGCCGAGGGCTACCTGCTGCGGGCGGAGGCGCACCGAAAGCTGGCCCAGGACCATGACGCCCTGCTGGACGTGGCCCGTGCCCTGGAGGCCCAGCCGGAGAACGCGGAGGCCCACCTGCTGCGCGGCACCCTGAAGGCGGACAAGGGCGACCTGGCCGGCGCCCGTGCCGACTGGACCCGCGCCCGCCAGCTCGGCGGCAACGGCACCACGGCCAAGCAGGCTACCGACAACCTCAACGCCCTGGACCTGGCGGAGGAGCGGGCGAAGAAGCGGGGGTAGGGCGGGCCTGGCGAAGGGCTATCCCCGCCGCGGCTCCTTCACGGTCAGCAGGATGGCAAGGCCGGCGGCGAACAGGACCAGCACCGTGGCCATGCCGGCCCGCTGGGTGTCGAACGCCTCCACCGCCAGCCCATAGGCCAGCGGCCCCAGCAGGCCCACCGCCCGGCCGGTCAGGGCGAACAGGCCGAAGAACTCCGTCTCCATGCCCGGGGGCGCCAGCCGGGCCATCATGGAGCGGGCCGCCGCCTGGGCCGGGCCGAAGAAGCAGCCCAGCACCAGCCCGAACACCAGCACCCATTGCTGCTCCGGCGTGAAGGCGCCGACGGGCAGGTCCAGCACCGGCGCCCAGCCCCACCAGGGCGTACCGATGGCCAGCAGGGCCACGCCGGACAGGAACAGCCCGACGATGCTGACCACCAGCGTGGGCTTGGACCCCAGCAAATCGTCCAGCCAGGCGAAGCCGATGGCGCCCAGGCCCGCCGCCACGTTCAGCAGGATGGCGAACAGGATCAGTTGCCCCTGGTCCATGCCGAACAGCACGCCGGCGAAGATGCCGCCGAAGGCCGTGATGGTATTGATCCCGTCCCGCCACAGCGCGCTGGCCACCAGGTAGCGCAGCACGTTGCCATAGGCCTTCAGCCCCTTCAGCGTCTTCCACAGGGTCGCCAAGCCCTGGGCCACCGCCTGCCCCATGGGCACCCCGGGCACCGCCGCCCGGTCCGGCACCAGCAGGAACAGGGGCAGGGCGAACAGCCCGTACCATACGGCCACCAGCACCGCCGTGGCCCGCACCGGCTGAGATTCCTCCGTCCCCAGCAGGCCGAACAGCGGCTGCTCCGCCTGGATCAACAGGACGAGGCAGAGGATCAGCGACCCCAGCCCCCCCAGATACCCCACGCCCCAGCCCCAGCCGGACACCCGGCCGATATGGCTGGGCGGCGCCACCCTGTTCAGCAGGGCATTATAGAAGACATAGGACAGCTCGAACGCCACCGACGCGACGCCCACCACCACCAGCGCCAGCAAGGCATAGTCCGGTAGCGGCCTGACGAACCAGAGCATCGCGCTGCCCACCACCGCGATGGCCGTGCAGGCCGCCAGCCAGGGCTTGGCCGGCCCGCCCCGGTCGGCGATGGCCCCCAGGACCGGCGACAGCACCGCCACCGCCAGCCCCGACAACCCCAGCATAAGCCCCCAGTCCGCCGTGCCCTGGTTCGGGTCGGCGGAGACGCCCTTGGTGAAATAGACGGAGAAGACGAAGGTCCCGATCACCGTGTTGAAGGCCGACATGGCCCAGTCATACAGGCACCACCCCGCCACCGCCGCGCGGCGCCCCTGCAACCCTTGGCCCACCATCATCCCCCTGTCCGGATAGCAAGGGGAGGGTGGCATAGCGCCGGGAGGGGGGCAAGGGTGGGGCTTTGCACGAACCTGGCCCGCCCTGAGGCATCGGGCGGTGCTTGTCTACGCAGACGACCGCACGTTAGAGTATGGCAATCCGTCGTTTGCACAAGCAACCATCGTGGCTATCCGTGAACACCCCAAGGTCGGCACGATCCTGATCTGCGACTTCGACCAAGGCTTCAAGGAGCCGGAGATGGTCAAACGCCGCCCCGTCATCGTGGTCAGCCCGAAGATCAGCACGCGACCGGGCCTCTGCACCGTCGTTGCCCTGAGCACGACGGAACCGCGCCCGAAGATGCCATTCCACTGTGAGATCGACCTTGATCCCCCGTTGCCACCGCCGTGGGGCGACACGACGCGTTGGGTCAAGGGCGACATGGTCTGCGCCGTCGGCTTTCACCGGCTTGACTTCATCATGCTCGGCAAGGACATGAAGGGCGTCCGCCAGTACCGCTATGAGACCATCACCGCTGCCGACCTGCGCCGGGTGAGGGGCTGCATCCTCAACGCCCTTGGGTTGGGAGGGTTGACCAAACACCTCGCCTAGCCCACTATCAAGTCGTTAGCGGCTCTGAGCCTCGGCCATCCGCGTCTAAGACCCCACCAGGGGCGGCCGTGCACCGGGTTGCGCCAAACTCCCGCACGGCGTCGTCACCAAGGCCGGCCCGATGCCCGTCGGGCCGGCCTTGTGATTTCCGGCCTTCACCTCAAAATGAACCGCAGCAACCTCTCCATCCGCGGCCCATAGGGCGGCTTTGTCAGCCAGCCGCCGTTGAGGCGGGCCTGGTGGAACACGCTCTTGGCGTGGCTGAAGGTGCGGAAGCCGGCCTCGCCGTGGTAGGCGCCGATGCCGCTTTCCCCCACCCCGCCGAAGGGCAGCTCCTCCTGCACGCAGTGGAGCAGCGTGTCGTTCACCGTCACCCCGCCGGACACGGTGCGTTCCAGGGTCTGGTCCACCGTGTGGGCGTTGTGGCTGTAGAGGTAGAGCGCCAGGGGACGCGGCCGGGCGTTCACATAGGCCCAGGCGCCTTCAAGGCTGTCATAGGGCACCAGGGGCAGGACGGGGCCGAAGATCTCCTCCCGCATCACCGCCGCCTCGTCCGGCGCGCCCAGCACCAGGGCGGGGGGCAGCTTGCGCCGGGCGGGGTCCAGCGTCTCCCCCGCCGGGTTGATCTCCATCACGTGGGCACCGCGGCGGCGGGCGTCGGCCAGCAGGCCGGCCAAGCGCTGTGCGTGCCTGTCATTGACGATGGCGCTGTAGTCGGGGTTGGAGCCCAAGGTGGGGTAGAGCCTGGCCACCGCGCGCAGGGCGGCATCGGCGAACGCCGCCTCCGTCCCCTTCGGCAGCAGCACATAGTCGGGGGCGATGCAGGTCTGGCCGGCGTTGAACAGCTTGCCGGCCATGATGTTTTCCGCCGCCTTGTCCAGCGGGTAATCCGGCGCCACCAGGGCGGGGGACTTGCCGCCCAGCTCCAGCGTCACCGGCACCAAATTCTCCGCCGCCGCCCGCATGACGCTGCGGCCCACGGGCGTGGAGCCGGTGAACAGCAGATGGTCGAACCTCAGGCGGGAGAAGGCCTGGGCCACGTCCGCCCCGCCCTGCACCACGGTGACCTCTGCCGGCTCGAACACCTCCGCCAGCAGCCGTTCCAGCAGGTCGGCGGTGCGGGGGGTGAACTCCGACGGCTTCAGCATCACCCGGTTGCCGGCGGCGATGGCCGCGGTCAGGGGGGCCAGGCTGAGCTGCACCGGGTAGTTCCAGGGCGCGATGATCCCCACCACCCCCAGCGGCTGGTAGATCACCCGCCCCGTGCCCGGCCGGAACATCATGTCGATGGGCCGGCGGCGCGGCTTCATCCACGACCGGAAGTTCTTGCGGGCATGGCGGATGCCGGCCAGCACCGGGTACAGGTCCGCCAGCTTCGTCTCATGCGCGGAGCGGTGCCCGAAATCCTGGCGGACCGCGTCCACCAGCGGTTCCTGGTATTTCAGCACCGCCTTGGCCAGGGCGGCCAGGGCCGCGGCCCGGCGCTCCGCCGGCAAGGGTCCCTGCTCCAGATAGGCCTTGCGCTGCGCGTCCAGGATGCCCGCCAGCCGGTCGGCCAGGGCGGACCGGGCACGGGATTCCTGCAACGGGAACTCGATGACGGCATCGGTCATGGCGCACCTCCCGGCGGTACCCGTCCCCCGGCCCGTCACGCGGGCCTGGGCGGCACCTTTTGCTCATATGGCGGTCGCGGCGGCACCGGCAATGCCCGCCCCCCTTCATGGGAAACGCGCCAGGGGCCCGTCCGTTCAGTTACGCCGGAACCGCTCCGCCTTCATGGTGCGGTATCCCTGGGAGGAAGGGAACCGCATTTCCACCCGCTGCCGCGCGTCGCGGTCGGTGGTGGCGCCCACCAGCACGGTGCGGCCCTGCATCCATTCCTCCGCCCAGCCGGGGGCATGGGCGTGGCGGCGGGCCATGTCGTTGATCGTGGCCACTTCCCAGAGCCGGGCATGGGACAGGCTGGACTTGTCCAGGATGTACAGCCGGTCCTTGGGCGCGTTCATGGCGGCGGCCAGTTCCACCTCCGCCTTCTCCTTGGCCTCGGCGACGGTCGCCAGCTCCCCCTGGATGCGGCCAACCTCGCCCTCCGCCTCCGACAGCATGCCGCGCAGGGTGGTGCAGGCCACCTCCAGCCGCTGGTTCTCCTCCTCGGACTGGCGGGATTCCCGTTGGAAGGCCACCACGTCGCCCTCCATCCGCCGCATGACGGCCGCGGCATAGGCCACCGACATCAGGAAGATCAGGACGAAGGAGACATCCAGGATCATGGCATCAACCCGGGCCTATTCCGCCGCCATGGCGGGCACGGACTGGGCCTGCAGCTTCGACACCACATAGCCCCCCTCCGCCGGGTAGGCGGCCTTGGCCAGCTTCGCGGCCTCTTCCGGCGTGTCGGCCCAGACTTCCAGCAGGTGGCGGACGCCGCGCAGCTTGCCGTCGCGGGCGCCGGGCTGGCCGCCGGACAGCATGCCGCCCAGGCCCAGGGTGCCGGTGAACAGGCGCCGCCCCTCCGTGGGATCGCCCAGCTCATGCACCACCAGGTAGCTGTCGTCCTTGGCCAGCTTGATGCGGCGCTGCACGTCGGCCAGGTTGGCCTGCATGGCCTTCTTGTCCAGTTCCGCCTGCCGGGCCCGCTCCTGCGCGCCGCGGTAGCGCTTGTCCAGATCCTCCTGCTGGCGGGCCATCATCTGGTTTCGCTCCTTCAGCCGCAGCAGCCCGTTGCGCCGGGTCAGCAACAGGATCTGCCGCGCCAGCGACAGCCCCACCGCGGCGATGGCGGCGACGAAGGCCAGGATGAAGAGGGCGAGGGTACTGCTCAAGTGCGGTCCAGACCAGGGACGGGGTTCAGGGCGGCAACCAGCATTAGGTAACATTTTAGCCAAATGCCGTCACCATCAATCCTGGCTTCCGCCCCCGATTCATTCACCGGAAACACAAACTCCCGCGGTTCAAACCCCGTTAACATACCAGGAATTGTATGAGCACTGCGCGATCATTGCCGCGCCGTGACGATCCAACCGCCCCGCCTGTTGCCAGACCCGAGCCTGACGGCGGATGAGACAGGAGGAAGGCCATGAGGGGCCAAGTGGTGGTGATCACGGGCGCGTCCAGCGGCATCGGCCGCGCCACGGCGCGGGCCTTTGCGGCGGAAGGGGCCGCGGTGGTCCTGGCGGCCCGGCGGGAGGCGGCCCTGCACCAGGCGGCGGAGGACGTGCTGCGGGCCGGCGGCCGGGCCATGGCCGTGCCCACGGACGTGCGCGACCTGAACGGCATGAAGCGGCTGGCCGACCGGGCGGTGGACGCCTTCGGCGGGCTGGACGTCTGGGTCAACAACGCCGGCATGGCCAGCTTCGGCAAGTTCGACGAGACCCCGCCCGAGGCCTTCACCGCTGTGGTGGACACCACCTTCATGGGGGTGGTGCACGGCTTCTACGCCGCCCTGCCGCACATGAAGGACCAGGGTTACGGCCACATCATCACCACCGCCTCCATCGCCGGGCGCACGCCCACGCCGTACCACGCGGCCTACGGCGCGGCGAAGCACGCGGTCATGGGCTTCATCGAGTCCGTGCGCGGGGAACTGGAACAGGACGGCTTCACCGACATCCACCTGTCCAGCGTGCTGCCCGGCCCGGTGGACACCCCCTTCTGGCAGCACGCCGCCAACTACAGCGGCCGGGCCATCCAGGCCCTGCAACCCGCCAAACCGCCGGAGCAGGTGGCGGAGACCATCCTGCGCCTGGCCAGGTCCCCGAAGCGGGAGACGGGGGTGGGCATCCCGCCCTGGGCGCTGGAATTGGGCATGGCCCTGGCCGGCGGCGCCATCGAGCGGAAGATGGCCGGCCTGACCCGCAACAAGCTGTTCGACCCCCGCTTCCGTCCCCGCACCGCGGGATCGCTGCTGAGCCCCATGGCGGAGTTCACCGGCGTGTCCGGCGGCTGGCGGGACCGGCAGCAGAAATCGCAGGGCGACGGCCGCCGCACCCCCGCCAAGGCCGCCGGCCTGGGCCTGGGCGGCCTGCTGGCCTTGGCCGTGCCGTTGGGCGCCGCCGCCTACCACCGCTACCAGCGGCACGGGAAGGTGTTCTGAGGGGGCGCTTTCGAATTCGAAAGTCGTTCTGATGACGATTCTTGATGGTCGTCATCCTGAGGATGCGGCGGGAGTTGATGTCGAACCGCCCCACCGCGTCCCCTACCCCAGTGGGGGAGGGACAGGGAGAGGGGTTGGGCCCTGTCCGGTAAAGGGAACCTGCGGATACGGTCCTGCTGTCCTGATCGCACCACCCCTCACCCTGTCCCTCTCCCCCCAGGAGAGGGGACGGGACGGCACTGTTCGACCCATCTTACCACCGGAACTCAGCGACCTCCTCGCCCGGCCTAGGCGTCCCCCCTCAATACCAAGGCGCCGCCAGCCCCTCCCGCTCGAACGCCTGGCGGACGGCCGGACGTTCCACCATCCGGGCGGCGTGGGCGCCCAGGTTGGGCAGGGTCCGGGGCGGGCGGCCGGCGAAGTTGCGGCCCCAGCGCACCATCATCAGCAGCATGTGGTCGGCGACGCACACCGTGTCGCCCAGCAGGTAGTGCTTGCCCTCCAGCGCCTTTTCCAGCAGGTCGAACATGCCGTTCAGCCGCTGCTCCGCCGCCGCCTTCACCGCCGGGGCGTGGGCCGGGTCGGTGCTGTAGCGGTCCGGGTAGTAATAGGTGATGTAGGCGGGCTGCACCGTGTTGGTCAGGTGGATCAGCCACTGGTAAGCCAGCGCCCTCTCCCGCGTCCCCACCGGCGGCATCAGCCCCGCCTCCGGGAACCTGTCCGCCAGGTGCAGCAGGATGGCCGCCGTCTCGAAGATCGGCTGGTCCCCGTCCACCAGGGTCGGGATCAGGCCGGTGGGGTTCAGCCGCCGATACCCCTCGCTGTTCTGCGCCCCTTGCGTGCGGTCCACCAGCTCAAGCGCATAGGGCACGCCCAGCTCTTCCAGCACCATGTGGGGGGCGAGGCTGGCATTGCCGGGGTAATAGTGCAGGGTCAGCATGTCGGGCTTTCTCGGCAGGGGTGGGTCAGGCGGGGAAAATCTTCGTGAAGTCCCGCGCGCCGTGCAGGATGCGCAGCACCTGCCGGGTCTCCGGCGCATAGGCGATGATGAAAGGCGGCTCGGCCACGAAAAGCACCGCGTACCGGGTGGGGACGTCGGGCCGCTTATGCCCGTAGGACCAGCCGTCGGCAATGTCCTTGCAACGGCGCACCAGCCGGTCGCGCGTCTTCCGCGCCACCATGGGGCCCCAGTCCCGCTGGCTGTCCTTCAAGATGGAGAGTAGGTCCCTGGCAGCATCGCGGGACAGGTTCCCGGGAAGGTCGTCAAACAAGCCGCCAGGGCGCATCAGGGCTCGTTCCCGGCCCCGCGCGGCGAGTCATCCCCAGCCTCCAGCGCCGCCCATTCCTGTTCCAACCCAGCGAGCATCTCCGCCAGTTCTGCCGCGGGCACGGGACCGTTGGCCCGCAGATCGTCCGCGGCGGCATCCAACAGGGCGGCCAGCGCCTGCGCCTGCTGATGCGTCTCCCCATCCCGGCCCAGGGTCGGGGCAGGACGGCCAAGTCTATGGGCAGGGGACCGGTTCATGGCAGACCTTCCCGTTGCGATGGCAGTACGCTACCACAACGCTGGCCGTCCCCCAACGGGGTGAGGCAACCGCGCATGATCTTACCTCTGGAAAAGGCGAGGTCGATGCGCTTTCCTGCCCAGCGGTGCCCGCCAGCAGGAACCTTGCTTCCCGATGCAGACCCTCGCCCTGTCCCCGCCGGACCTGGCCGCCGTGCTGGAGCGGGATGGCCATGCCCTTGCCCCGGCCGTGCTGGACGGGGCGGAGGTGGCGCGCCTCGCCGAGTCGCTGCCGGACCCCGGCAGCCAGGCGGGTACCCGGTCGTTGCTGGCTCTGGCGACGGTGCGGGCGGTGGCCGCGGATGCCCGCCTGATGTCCCTGGCCCGCCTGGCCCTGGGGGGTGGGGAGGTGCGCGCCGTGCGGGCCACCCTGTTCGACAAGACGCCCGCCGCCAACTGGAAGGTGGCCTGGCACCAGGACCTCGCCATCGCCGTGGCGGGCCGGGCCGACGTCGCCGGGTTCGGTCCCTGGTCGGTGAAGGACAGCATTCCCCATGCCCTGGCGCCCACCGAGGTGTTGGAGCGGATGGTGGCCCTGCGCCTGCACCTGGACGATTGCGGCCCGGCCAACGGCGCCCTGCGGGTGGTGCCCGGCTCCCACCGGCTCGGCCGGCTGGATGCGGCGGGCGCGGTCGCGGCGGCCAAGGCGTCCGGCAACGTGGCTTGTGCCGCGGCGGCGGGGGACGTGCTGCTGATGCGCCCCCTGCTGCTCCATGCCTCCCCGCCGGCCGAGGCGCCGGGCCACCGGCGGGTACTGCACCTGGACTATGCCGCCGGCGGGCTGCCCGGCGGCCTGCGCTGGCATGCCGATGCCTAGGCCCCTGTCCGGCTTTTCCTGGCGCAAGGCGGCGCGCTGGGCCCTGTTCGCCGTGGCCGGCTTCCTGGCCTTCAGCCTGCTGTGGGTGGGGCTGTACCGGTTCGTGGACCCGCCGGGCACGCCGCTGATGCTGATCCGCGCCGCGTCCCAGGGCCTGCCGGCGGAGCGGGACTGGGTGCCGCTGGACACACTTCCCGCCGGCCTGGTGGAGGCGGTCATCGGGGCGGAGGACAGCCGCTTCTGTGAGCATGGCGGCGTGGACTGGGACGCCGTGGGTGCGGCCCTGGAGGCGAACGAGGAGGGGCGGCGCCTGCGCGGCGGCAGCACCATCAGCCAGCAGACCGCCAAGAACGCCTTCCTCTGGCCGGACCGGACCTGGGCCCGCAAGGGGCTGGAACTGTGGTTCACCACGCTGGTGGAGACCTTCTGGCCCAAGCGCCGGATCATGGAGGTCTATTTGAACGTGATCGAGTGGGCGCCGGGCGTCTATGGCGCGGAGGCCGCCAGCCGCCACTGGTTCGGCAAGCCGGCGGCGCAGCTCACGCGGCGGGAGGCCGCCCTGCTGGCCGCCATCATTCCCAGCCCCCTGCGCTGGCGCGCCAACCCGCCCGGCCCCTATGTCGCCGGCCGGGCGCGGGTGCTGGAACAGCGGATGGGCATCGTCCGCCGCGACGGGCTCGCGGACTGCGTGTGAAGCCTGTACCCTGGAGAAAACCCCGGGGAGGGATGCTTGACCGCCACCGTCGCCGTGCCCGCCTGGCTGCTGGTCCTGTTGCTGGCACTGTCGGGCTGGTTGCTGCTGGACCGGCTGCTGGTGCCGTCGGCCCGCTGGTTCCTGCGGTCCCGGGCCAACCGGGTGCTGGAGCAGGTGAACGAGCGGCTGAACATCCGCGTGCAGCCCTTCAAGCTGACCCGGCGGCAGGCGCTGGTGGACCTGCTGGCATTCGACACCAAGGTGGTGGAGGCCGCCCGCCAGCACGCGGAGGCCACGGGCATGCCGCGCGAGGCCGCCATGGCGCAAGCCGAGCGCTACGCGCGGGAGATCGTGCCCGCCTTCAACGCCTATGTGTATTTCCGCCTGGGCTATTGGCTGGCGCGGCGGCTGGCCCGCACCCTGTACCGGGTGCGGCTGGGCCATGTGGACCCCGGCGCCCTGGGCAGCGTGCCGGAAAACGCCACCATCGTCTTCGTCATGAACCACCGCAGCAACATGGACTATGTGCTGGTGGCCTTCCTGGCGGCGGAGCGGGTGGCCCTGTCCTATGCGGTGGGGGAGTGGGCGCGGGTCTGGCCCTTGCAGGCGCTGGTCCGCTCCATGGGCGCCTATTTCATCCGCCGCAACAGCCAGAGCCCCCTGTACCGCCGGGTGCTGGAGCGCTATGTGCGCCTGGCCACCGACAACGGCGTGGCCCAGGCCGTCTTCCCGGAGGGCGGGCTGACCCGGGACGGCAGCTTGCGCCCGCCCAAGATGGGGCTGCTGGACTATATGCTGCGCGGCTTCGACCCGGGCGGGGAGCGGGACATCGTCTTCATCCCCGTGGCCCTGAACTATGACCGGGTGCTGGAGGACCGCACCCTGCTGGCGGAGCTGGACCGCCAAGCTCCCCGCCCCGGCCGCTGGGCCGCCCTGTCCCGCACCGCCGGGTTCCTGAAGCGCCAGGCAGCCCTGGCCCTAGGGGGCCGTTGGCAGCGCTTCGGCTATGCCTGCGTGAACGTGGGCGCCCCCGTCTCCGCCCGCCGCTGGGCGTTGGGGGAGGGGGTGGATTTCCGCAAGCTGGACAACGACGCCCGCTTCGCCGCGGTGGAGCGGCTGGCCCGCCACCTGATGGGCCGCATCGGCGCCGTGGTCCCGGTGCTGCCCGTGCCGCTGCTGGCAACCGTGCTGCTGCGGGCGGAGGGGCCCCTGTCCGCCCTCGACCTGAAGGCCCGCGCCGCCGGCCTGATCACCGAGCTGGAGGCGGCGGGCGCCCGCCTGTATCTGCCCCGCCGTACCCGCGACCACGCCCTGGACCTGGCCTTGCGCCAACTGCTGACCCGCCATCTGGCGGTGAGCGACGACGGCACGGCGGAGGGGATGGTCAGCGCCAACCCGGCGGAACGGCATGTGCTGGCCTACTACGCCAACTCCATCGCCCACCTGCTGGAGGCGGGGAACCGGGCCGCGGCGGCGGAGTGACCGGGTCTCGGATGCGGGCACGAGCCGGGGGCGTTGAGGAAGCAGGAAAAGCCGGAGGGGGCGGCCGGTCCCCCGGTCGCCCCCTCTCCCCCCGCCGTGGCCCCCATCTTTTATCTCGCGTTGATGAGGTAAGGCTAATAAAGCAAGCCGCTTCGACATCAAAGGGAAGAAGGCCCACCCACCCCCCTATTTCCGCCCGACCTATCGGGCCGACCGAAAGCGGGGACAGGACCCCTACCCCTCCCGCCGCGGCACAAGCCCCCCGATCAGGGTTTCCGCCAAGCGCGCCACCAGCCAAAGGGTGACCAGGGGCAGGATGACGATCTTCACCGCATAGCCCACGATCAGGTCCACCACCGTGTCGGCGATGCCGCCCGCCGCGGCCAGCAGTCGGTCCACCTGCCCCGTGATGTCCCCCGCCGCCTTCAACCGGTCCACCCAGCCCGCGTCCGGCGCCAGCCCCGGCGCACCCGGCAGCTCGATGGCGGAAAGCTCCGCCTGTGCCCTTGCGATCTGCGGCTCCACGATCCGGTCCGCCACCGCCTCCGTCCCCAGCACGGTCAGGGGCAGCCCCACCTTGGCGATCAGGGCGGCCACCAACAGCAGCATCCCCGCCCGCCGCGCGCCCGCCCCCACCGCCCCCGGCAGCCACAGGGCCAGCGCCGCCAGCACCAACCCGCCCGGCAGCAGCACCGCCAGCCCATAGGCGTCCCCCGCCTTCAGCAGCAGGGCACTGCCCCCCAGCGCCACCGTGGCGGTGAGCATCACGGCGGAGAAGCGCTCCACCAGATCATTCACCGGGTCCAGCGCCTGCCCGGGGGAAATGGACCCCTCCACCCCCACCCCCGCCGACACGGAGGCCGACTGGGCGACGGAGATGGCGGCGTTCAACGCCCGCGCCGTGGCGAACAGGGCCGCCGCCCGCGCCAAATTCTCCTCCACCCGCGCCTCCCCCGCTTGCGCCAGCGTGGCCGGCAGCAAGGCCCGCTCCGCCCGGTCGAACAGCCCGAGCCCGGCGACCAGGGCGACGAGCAGCAGCAGCAGGCTGGCGCCGCGGCGGGTGCGGAGGAAGTTCAGGATCGCCATGGGAACCCGGCTCCACTGGGGGAAGGGCATGCCACGCGGTGCGGCATGCCCCTTTCCCCAGCGAACACCGGGAACGGCCGGATGGTCACATGCCGACCGTCAGGAGGATGGCTGGGCCGCGGCCTCGCTACCCCGCAGCTTCAGCAACTCCTGCTTCAGCTTCTCCTGCTGGATCAGCGCTTCCAGCTTCGCGTTCTCCGCCTTCAGGGCATCCAGTTCCGGAACCTCGGAAGCCTTCTTCTGCTCCTGCTGCGCCTTGGCGAAGTCGGACAGCTTCTGCGCGTTGTCGAGCAGCATCTGCGTCGTCTCCGTCGCCCGTTCCTGGTCGTCGAAGCTGAACTTCGTGATCGACCCGTCGGCCCCGAACTCGATCCCCATCTTGTTGTTCTGGGCGAAGCCGTTGGTCAGGTCCAGGGACGCCATGACCCCCAGTTGCGGGAACATCACCGGCGTGTCCAGGATGCGGTCACCCGGGGGCAGGGGAACCCCGTCGCCGTCCACGCAGGCTTTGGTCTTGCAGACCAACACGTCCGCCCGGGCCGGCTGGCGGTAGACAATGCCGACGGGCATGTTGCCCTTGACCGCGGGCTCTGCCGGCAGGGAACCGAAGTTGGCCCCGGCGACCGCCACATATTGGGTCAGTGCGGCAGGCACCCCGCCGCTGGGGCCGGGCGGCAGCAAGGGCACCCCATTCGCCACGGGCATGTCGGAGCCGGCCATCAAGGCCGGCGCAAAGATCCGCCTTACTGTGGCGGGGTCGATTGGCAAGGGCTGTTCGGCCGGCGCGATCGGCAGCTTCCCCAGGGTGGGCCGGCGCAGGTAGCTCTGCTTGAACGTCACCTTCCCGACCGCCTCCGCCAACATGGCTTTCAGGTCTTCCACGGCCTTGGACTGGGTCTTCAGCAGCAACTTCTTCGCGTCATCCACCTTGGCGCCGCTGGACAGGGTGAAGGCGATGTCCGCACTGGTCTTATCCCGCTCCGCCTCCGCCTTCTTCACCTTGGGCTCCAAGTCTTCGATCTGCACCAAAGCGTTCACAACGGTGTCTGAGCAGAGCTGTTTTTCGACAGGGACCCAGCTTCTGGGCTTCTTGCCATCTTGATCCTTAATCAGATCTTTTGACGATGCATCATCGAGTGTACCCAAACGCTGGCTTTTTATCGCTCCGCCACCTGGAATACCTGCCAGGGTCAAAACAGTCTGGAAGACGTTGCCGACGGCAATCTGCGATTTATCAGTTGCTGCAGCATCGGCAGATCTCAGCATTCCGTCCTTTAAGGTAAGTGTCTGTGCGGTTGTTTTCGTCCAGTATGTCAAGAATTCTGGATCGATTACGAATGCATGATCCCTATCTGGAAAAGTTCTATTCTCTAAACTTCCTTGAACAGAAATTGAAAACTCAATCATGTCTTTGTTTGAAGGCTCAGTTTCTAACGCCTCCCCATATCTTTCTTTGGCTTCAGTTACATCCATGTCCTTCTGTTGCCAATTTATCCAACGACACACATCAACTTTCCGTGTGACATGCACGACCAATTCCGTCGTCGGCAGATAATAGACCAACCCCCTGGCCATGGAGGCAGGCGCAAGTTTCTGGTCGTCCTCCTTTCCGTTCCGGTCATAAAGCTCATCAACCCGGAACGATGTCTGTTGTGTCGTGCACGCAACGGTTAGGCAGACGGCCCCCAACAAGGTAATCCGGATTATAGTTTTCGTAGCTTTCCCCCTCATGTCACGGCCCCCTCATACCTATGTTTCCCCTTCAATGCATTTATGGCATATCTTCGGGATATTGCAAATATGACTCTACTTGAAGTTATCTCGAACTGATGGTTGACCGGATCAACCCCGCCCCCGCACGCCCGCCGTTGACCCCCTGGCGCCCAAGCCCTAGGGTTGCCGCCCGTTTCTTGGCTTTTTGACCGGTGATCGAGATGGCGAGCGAGCGCGAGCTGGCGTTGGAAGGGAAGGCGTGGCCGTTCGAGGAGGCCCGCAAGCTGGCGGCACGCTATGCACAGGAGAAACCGGCCAAGGGCTATGTGCTGTTCGAGACGGGCTATGGCCCCAGCGGCCTGCCCCACATCGGCACCTTCGGGGAGGTGGCGCGCACCACCATGGTCCGCCGCGCGTTCGAGCGCATGTGCCCGGACATCCCCACCCGCCTGTTCGCCTTCAGCGACGACATGGACGGCCTGCGCAAGGTGCCGGACAACGTGCCCAACCGGGACATGCTGAAGGAACATCTGGGCAAGCCCCTGACCAAGGTGCCCGACCCCTTCGGCAAGTTCGAGAGCTTCGGCCACCACAACAACGCCATGCTGCGGGACTTCCTGGACCGCTTCGGCTTCCAGTACGAGTTCCAGTCGGCCACCGACTGGTACAGCTCCGGCCGGTTCGACCAGGCCCTGCTGGCCGTGCTGCGCCATTATGACGAGGTGATGGCCGTCATGCTGCCCACCCTGGGCGAGGAGCGGCAAGCGACCTACAGCCCCTTCCTGCCGGTCAGCCCCAGCACGGGCCGCGTCCTCCAGGTCCCCATCCTGGAGCGCAACCTGGACGCCGGCACCATCGTCTTTGAGGATGAGGACGGGAAGAAGGTGGAGGCCCCCGTCACCGGCGGTGCCGTGAAGCTGCAATGGAAGCCCGACTGGGCCATGCGCTGGTTCGCCCTGGGCGTGGACTATGAGATGGCGGGCAAGGACCTGATCCCGTCGGTGGAGCTGGCCGGCAAGATCGTGAAGATCCTGGGCGGCCGCCCGCCGGAGGGTTTCAACTATGAGCTGTTCCTGGACGAGAAGGGACAGAAGATCAGCAAGTCCAAGGGCAACGGCCTGACCATGGAGGAGTGGCTGCGCTACGCCCCGGAGCAGAGCCTGGCCCTCTACATGTTCAACAAGCCGCGGGCGGCGAAGAAGCTGTACTTCGACGTCATCCCCCGGGCGGTGGACGACTACCTGACCTTCGTGGAGAAGTACGACACGCAGGAGCCGGCCCAGAAGCTGGAGAACCCGGTCTTCCACATCCACAACGGCGTGGTCCCGAACGAGGTGAAGGGCACGGCGGGGCTGACCTTCGGCCTGCTGCTGAACCTGGCCGGTGCCGCCAACGCGGAGAACGGGGAGGTGATGTGGGGCTTCATCCGCCGCTACGCCCCCGGCGCCACGCCCGAGGGCGCACCCTTCCTGGACCGGCTGGTGGGCTATGCCGTCACCTACTACCAGGACTTCGTGAAGCCCACGAAGCAGTTCCGGGCACCCACGGAGCAGGAGCGGGCGGCGCTCGCCGACCTGCGCGCCGTGCTGGGCAACCTGCCCGCCGACGCCACCGCCGAGACCATCCAGAACGAGGTCTATGAGGTGGGCAAGCGCCACGGCTTCACGGAGCTGCGCGCCTGGTTCGGCGCCCTTTACGAGACCCTGCTGGGCCAGACCACCGGCCCCCGCATGGGCAGCTTCATCGCGCTGTACGGCGTGGCGGAGACCATCGCCCTGATCGACAACGCCCTGTCGGGCGGGGTGGGCGAGGCGGGGTTGGGCTGACGTAGGTCGGATTAGCGGGTGTAAGCCCGCGTAATCCGACAGCCCCCGCGGGTATCGTGTGACGTCGGATTACGGTGCTGCCGCACCTAATCCGACCTACGAAAAACAAGAAACGACGGTGCCCATGGAACCCTGGCCCGAATATTCCCGATTCGTCATCTCCCTGTTCGCCATCCTGACCCCCTTCGCCGCCATCCCCATCTTCCTGGGCATGACGGAGGGGCGGAGCGATGCGGAGCGGGCGGGCATCGCCCGGTCGGCGGCGCTGACCGTGGCGTCGGTCCTGGTGGGCAGCGCCTTCCTGGGTGACGCGGTGCTGACCGTGCTGGGCACCAGCCTGAACAGCTTCCGGGTGGGCGGCGGCATCGTGCTGCTGCTGATCGCCCTGTCCCTGCTGAACGCCACCGTGTCCGCCGTCAAGCACACCCCGGCGGAGGCGGAGGAGGCAGGGCAGCGCGCCGCCATCGGCGTGGTGCCCCTGGGCATGCCGCTGCTGGCGGGGCCGGGTTCCATCTCCGCCGTCATCATCGAGATGCAGCGCGGCACCGGCTGGGGCCATGCGGCGGTGATCGTGGCGTCCGTCTGCGTCGTCTGCTTCGGCATCTACCTGGCCCTGCGCCTGGCCGTGCCCATCGGCAACAAGCTGGGCCAGACCGGCCTGAACATCATGAACCGCCTGTTCGGCCTGCTGCTGGCCGCCGTGGCGGTGGAGATCATCGCCACCGGCCTGCGCAACCTGTTCCCGGGCTGGATGACGTGATTCCGCCTTCAGGCGCCGGGCGCCAAAGCCACGCGCAAAGCGCCCTTCCAGCTTCCTATGCCAGGATGGAGGAAATCCGGCTCCAACGAGCCTGACCGCGTCCCCCGCGAAGGCGGGGGCCCACAGTTCTTGACGCGCCTTCCGAAGGCACCCGGGTTGAAAAACCGTAGACCCCCGCCTCCGCGGGGGAAGCAAGGAATGATGGCGGGCGTCCGCTTCCTCCCCCGGTGACAACCGCCCCGCCCTGCGCTACCCCTACCCTCCTCCCGCCACTTTAGCGCAGGTCCCCCATGGCTTCCCGTCCCCTCGTCGCCATCCCCGCCGACGCGCGGGAGATCGGGCCGCATCCCTTCCATGTGGTGGGGGACAAGTACATCCGGGCCGTCAGCCATGGGGCGGACTGCCTGCCCTTCCTGCTGCCGGCCCTGGGCGACTGGTTCGACGTGGCAGCGGTGCTGGACCGGGTGGACGGGCTGTTCCTGACCGGCAGCCCGTCCAACCTGCACCCCCGCCATTACGGCCTGCCGGACGAGCTGGCCACGCCCCCCTTCGACCCCCACCGGGACGCGACCACCCTGCCCCTGCTGAAGGCGGCGCTGGACCGGGGCATGCCGGTCTTCGTGGTCTGCCGCGGCTTCCAGGAGTTGAACGTGGCCCTGGGCGGCACGCTGCATCCCCGGGTGCAGGAGGTGCCGGGACTGATGGACCACCGGGAGGACAAGGACCAGCCGGTGGAGGTGCAGTACGGCCCCGCCCACACGGTCCGCCTGACCCCGGGCGGCCGTTTCGCCCAACTGACCGGCCGGGCGGAGTTGACCGTCAACTCCCTGCACCAGCAGGGCATCGACCGTCTCGCCCCCGGCCTGGACGTGGAGGCCACCGCCCCCGACGGGCTGGTGGAAGGCGTCAGCGTCCGTGGCCACCCCTTCGCCCTGGGCACCCAATGGCACCCGGAATGGCGATTCTGGGAGGACCCGGCCAGCACCGCCCTGTTCGCCGCCTTTGGCCAGGCGGTGCGCGACTTCGCCGGGCGGGGACGCTGATGGCGGACATGCTGCTACCGGGCCCCGCCGACTCCGCTCTGGCGGCGGCGGAGGCGGAGCTGCGCGCCTTCGCCCTGACCTTCCCGGAAACGGCGGAGGACTATCCTTGGGGCCAGCCCACCGCCAAGGTGCGCGGCAAGGCCTTCGTCTTCTTCGGCCGGCCGGGGGATGGCAGCCTGCGCTTCTCCGTCAAGCTGCCGCAGACGGCGCCGGAGGCCCTGTCCCTGCCCTTCTGCACCCCCACCGGCTATGGCCTGGGCAAGGCCGGCTGGGTCACCGTCCGCTTCACCCCGGGGGAAGAGGTACTGCTGGGCTGGCTGAAGGCCTGGATCGGGGAAAGCTACCGGGCCGTGGCGCCGAAGAAGCTGGTGAAGGCGCTGGACGGGGCCAACTAGCTCCCCGCCAACCCAGGGACCAAATAGCTGAACGCCTCCACCGCGTCCCCTCCCCCAGAGGGGGAGGGACAGGGAGAGGGGTTGGACCCTCTCCGGAAAAGGAAACGCCGCGGCAAGGGCCCTGCTGTCCTGGTCGGGCCACCCCTCTCCCTGTCGAACGGTATCGTTCATCTTGATGAGGACACCGATTCACCTGTGGAGACTTGCCTGAACAGGTGTCCCCGTTCCTACGGGCGGAGCGCTGCCGCCACCCGTGCCCGCAAGTCGGGCACCAGCTCCGCCTCGAACCAGGGGTTCTTCCGGAACCAGCCGAAGTTGCGCCCGCTGGGGTGCGGCAGGGCGATGGTATCCGGCGGCAGGTGGCGCCAGCCGGCCACCGTCGCCGTCAGGGTCGGCGGGCAGGCCCTGCCCAGGTGGTAAAGCTGCGCATGCCGCCCCACCAGCACGGTCAGCCGGACCTGCGGCAGCAAAGGCAGCAGCTTGGGATGCCAGGTGGGCGCGCATTCCGGCCGGGGCGCCAAGTCCCCGCCGCGCGGGTCCGTGCCGGGATAGCAGAACCCCATGGGCAGGATGCCCACCGCGGGCGAATAGAACAGGTCCCGCCCCAGCCCCAGCCAGTCCCGCAGCCGGTCCCCGGTCTTGTTGCCCCAGGCCAGCTCGCCCAGGTGCGTCCCCCGGTTCGGCGCCTGGCTGACCAGCAGCACCCGCGTCCGCTCCGACACCACCACCAGCGGGTTCGGCCCCAACGGCAGGTGCGGCGCGCAGAGGGTGCAGGCCCGGGCCTGGGCAAGGGTGCTGTCCAGCAGGGACGGGGCGCAGTCGGGCATGGCCGCCATATGGGCGGTGGTCCGCCAGGGGCTAGGCGCGGCTTGTCGCATCCGCCTGACCGGTGGCAGCCGATTTCCTGTACTTGTATGCTGATGCGATGGACAAGTTCTCGATCAACACCGAAGCCGACTACGCGGCCGCCTTGCGTGAGGTGGAAGCCTATTTCCGTCAGGAGCCAGACCCCGAGTCACCGGACGCGGCACGGTTTGATGCACTGGCCGCCGCCATCGAGGCTTATGAGGCCCTATTCTGGCAAGGAGAGACCATCCAGGAAATGAGGGATGCCCCGTAGGTCGGTGCCGAGCGTAGCGAGGCCCGACAGGATGTGGCTGATGAGGCTCGCTGTCGGGGTTTCGCTTCGCTGCACCCCGACCTACGGCGCGAACATCCACCCGCATCCCCTGTCCGCCGGGTCGCGCGCCTGCAGCCGGTCCCAGAGCCCCGCGGCGCGGCGGACCAGGGGGTCCACCTCCTCCGGCCTTAGGAATCCCTCCGCCGCCACCGCCCGCGCCCGGTCTTGCAGCAGCATCAGGTAGCGCCATTTGGGGCCGTAGCGTTCCTCCAGGGAGGGGCGGCTGTCGCCGGTGGCCTGGCGCTCGGCCGCCGTGCGGGCGAAGGGGATGAAGCTGCCCTGCCAGCGGTCGGTGGCGCCGGGGGAGCCTGCCGCCTCATTGCGCGTGTTCCAGCCGGTGTGGGTGCCCAGGGGCAGTTGGATTTCCGGCAGGCGCACCCCGCCCCGGTCGATGCCGTCCGGGTCGGGGGCGGGCACCAGGGTGGGATAGGGTTTTCCCCAAATCGGCGGCACCGTGTCGGCGATGCCCTGGCTGGTGAAGCGGGGGCCGAAATCCAGGCGCGGCGGGACCAGAGGCCCGTCCGGCAGCCGCGCCACGCCCGGCAGGGCCGGGAACAGGGCGGCATAGGTGTCGAACGGCACCAGGGTGCGCTGGGCGATGGTCGGCACCCGGCTGGGCGGGGGCAGCTTGCCATCCTTCACCCAGCCATCCAGGGCCAGCAGCAGGGCCCGCATGGCGACCTGGTGGTCCAGGGGGTTGACGCAGTGGGCGAACTTGCCCCGCTCCTTCTGCCGCCCCACGAAGTGCTGCGCGCCGGCCAAGTGGTAGAGCCGCACATTGGGGTGCGCGCCCAGGTCCGCCTGCCCGTCCGGCGTGGTGTGGACCAGGCTGGCGGCCCGGTTCCAGTACTCGGCCGAGCTGTTGGTGAAGAAAAGCTTGGGCACGAAGCCCGTGGCCTCCGCCTGGTCCAGCAGGCTGGCCAGGCGCCCCGTCCCCGGGTCCGTGCTGGGCATGGTGGCGAAGGGGTAGTAGTCGGTGGGGTAGACATGGTCTTCCCACTGGCTGAAATGCCGGGTGGGCTGGGCGAAGCGGTGGTTGAAGCTGCCCTTGCCGCCGCCGGCCACATGGATGACGGCCCCGTCGAACACGGGCCGGTTGCCTTCGTCGCGGTGCATGCCTTCCAGCAGCATGTGGGACAGGAAGCGGCCGGACTGGCTGATGCCATAGACCAGGACGGCCCGCGGCGCCGGCGCCCCGCCGAAGCCTTGCGCCCTCGCATGGGACAGCACGTCCCGCACGGCGGCCAACCCCAACCCGGCCACCCGCGGGTCCCGGGCCGTGAAAACCAACTCATAGATCTTGCCCGGCGCGAACCCGCCCTCCAGCTTCACCGAGGTGGGCCGGGTCCCCTTCTCCGGGGTGGCGAAATCCCACTGTCCCCGGTCGATGACCTTCCGCTCCCCCTGCGGCCGGTCCCGCACGGTCAGCACGGCGTCCGGGTCGTCGGGAATGGCGGGCAGGTAGCCCAGGGCGCGCAGGCCGGCCCAGTCCTGCACCTCCGCGTTCGTGTCCGGCACGAACTCATAGGCCACCTTGCCGGTGATGGCTTTCCCGCCCTCCGTCGCGATGGGCAGGTCCAGGGTCAGCGGCCGACCGGCCTTGGGGTCCGTGGGTTGGGCGATGTCCCAGCTCCAGCCCGACCACAGCAGGGTGAAGCCCTGTTCCAGCAGGAAGCCGTTGCCCGCGTCGGCGGCCGTGCGCGGGTCCGGCGTGGCGGGGGCGCCGTTCAACTGCCCCAATATGCCGATGCCGCCGCGGTTGGAGACCTCATACAGCAGGGTCCCGTTGCCCCGGGCGGGGCTGGCGGGCCGCAGCATCACGAAGTCGCCGGCGAACCGCACCAGCCCCCGCGCGTCCCGCGGCGCCAGGGCCAGGTCCACGATGCCCTGGTTGGCGGGCAGGGCGGGGTCCACGGCATAATGCACCCGGCCGCGCACCAGCTCATAGGCGCCGACCTTGCCGAACGCCTTGCCCTCCGCGAAGGGCACCCGTTCCACCACCTCCACCCGCTCCACCCTGGCCCAGGCGGGGCTTGAGGCGAGGACCAGCGTCAGGCACAGCAGCAAGCGGACCAGCATCACAACTCCGGGGAAGCGTCGGGCGCGGCGGTTGGTTAAGATAGGGCGATCCGCGGTCGAAGGGGAACGGAATGGACAGGAACAGCGGCATCGTCGTGCTGACCGGGGCCGGCATCAGCCGGGAAAGCGGGCTGCACACCTTCCGCGACGCCGACGGCATCTGGGCCAAGGTGCGGCTGGAGGATGTGGCGACGCCGGAGGCCTTCGCCCGCGACCCCGACCGGGTCCAGGCCTTCTATGACGCCCGCCGCCGCGGTTTGATGGACCCCGCCATCCAGCCCAACGCCGCCCACCGGGCCCTTGCGGCGTTCGAGTCGCGCTGGCCCGGCCCCTTCCTGCTGGTCACCCAGAACATCGACGATCTGCACGACCGCGCCGGCAGCAAGTCCCTGGTCCACATGCATGGCGAACTGCTGAAGGCCCGCTGCCTGCACTGCCGCTGGGTGGGGGTGCACCGGGGTGACTTGGCTAGCCACCCGCCCTGCCCCAACTGCGGCATCCCCACCACCCTGCGCCCCCACGTGGTCTGGTTCGGGGAGATGCCGCTGGAGATGGAGCGTATCACCCATGCCCTCTCCACCTGCGGCCTGTTCATCTCCATCGGCACCAGCGGCAACGTCTACCCCGCCGCCAACTTCGTGGCGGAGGCGCGGACCGCCGGGGCCCTGACCGTGGAGCTGAACCTGGAGGAGTCCGCCGGCGCCGCCCACTTCCATGACGGGGAATACGGCCCGGCCACCACGGTGGTGCCGGACTACCTGGATCGCCTGCTGGCGAAGGCGGGGGTGTGAGCATGGCCCACGACTTCTCGGTCCTGTTCGTCTGTACCGGCAACATCTGCCGTTCCCCCACCGCCGAAGGCGTCTTCCGCGCCAAGGTCAAGGCGGCGGGGCTGGACGGGCGCGTGCGCACCGACAGCGCCGGCACCCACGGCTACCATGTGGGGGACCCGCCGGACAGCCGTTCCGTCCAGGCGGCAAAGTCCCGGGGCGTGGACATCAGCGGCCTTCGGGCCCGCAAGGTGGGGCCGGAGGATTTCCGCGACTTCGACCTGATCCTGGCCATGGACCGGGGCCACCTGACCCACCTGTCCCGCATCGGCCCGGCGGGGGTGAAGGCCCGCATCCACCTGTTCACCGATTTCGCCACCCCGCCCCATAGGGGTCGCGAGGTCCCCGACCCCTATTACGGCGGCACCAACCACTTCGAGGAGGTGCTGGACCTGGTGGAGGCCGGGGCGGAGGGGTTGCTGGCAGAGGTCAGGACGCGGCTGGGGGCGTGAGCCCGGCCGCCCCCCTCACCATTTCCGCCGCACCTTCACCACCGGGTACAGCCGCGCCACCCGCGTCTCTGGCAGCAGGTCCATGTTCAGGGCCTGCCGCCCGTCCCCGTCCGGCGGGGCGTACCAGGACAGGCGGAAGCCGTTGCCCTCCCGCCCGTCGAACCGGCGCAGGCCCGCCGCCCCGTCGCCCCGCTCCAGGTAGCAGACGTCCCCCTCCAGCAGCTCCACCGCCCGGCTGGCATAGCAGATGAAGCCGGCGCGGATGCCCTCCGGCCGCAGGGCGTCGTCACAGGCCAGCACGGCCTTCGTCTCCTCCGGCCGCAGGCCAGAGGCGTGGGGCAGGCGCACCCCCAGCGCGGTGGGGCGGTACCAGCCCGCCTCCCCCGTGGCGGACAGGCCGAAGACGGTCAGGCCCTGCTCCACCTCCGCGCCCGCCCGGTCCAGGTGCATCGCCCCCTCCCCGAAGGCCAGCCAGTCCAGGCTGACGGCATGGGGCTGGGCCAGGCGCGCCATCACCTCGAACGGGGGCGCGCTGCGGCTCTGCACATAGCGGGCGAGCTGGTCGGTGGAGACCTGGGCCGCCGCCGCCGCGGCCCGGCGGGTGGGGTAGAGGTCCAGCACCCGCGACAGCCGGGTGGCGAAGCCCTCCAGCGCCTCCGCGGCGCTGTCCAGGATGGCGTTCACGCTCATGCCCGGCCCCCGGGGGCGGGCGTGCGGACGGGATGGACGGGGGAAGGCAGCATCGGCATCGGTCCCGCGGTCGGTCCTTGGATCCTCATGCCCCCGGCATATCTGAGGGCATGGGGTTGAATTATGCCGCCCCTTCGACACTGCAATGGTTAGCCAGCCGATCCATCGGAAAATTTCCGCATACCCCATCGGGCCTTTCGTCCCCGCCCCCCGGGGTTTGAGCCGCAGCATCCGGGGTGCTAGGGTGCGCCGCCCCTCCGCAGGACCCGCAGAACCCGTGCCCGACACCGCCGAGACCCTCCCCCGCCCGCAGGACGCCCTCCAGAACGCCAGTCCCATGATGGCGCAGTACCTGGAGATCAAGCGCCAGCACCAGGACCACCTGCTGTTCTACCGCATGGGGGATTTCTACGAGCTGTTCTTCGAGGATGCGGTCCAGGCCGCGGCGGCCCTGGACATCACCCTGACCCGCCGCGGCCAGCATGCGGGGGAGGACATCCCCATGGCCGGGGTGCCCGTCCACAGCCATGAGCAGTACCTGCTGCGCCTGATCCGCGCCGGCTTCCGCGTGGCGATCTGTGAGCAGACCGAAGACCCCGCCGAGGCCAAGAAGCGCGGCAGCAAGTCCGTGGTGCGGCGGGAGGTGATCCGCGTCGTCACCCCCGGCACCATCACCGAGGATGGCCTGCTGGACGCCCGCTCCAACAACTACCTGGCTGCCCTGGCGGAGGCGGCGGGGGAGACGGGCCTCGCCTGGCTCGACCTTTCCACCGGTGAGCTGACCGTGCAGCCCATCGAGCGGGCCGGCCTGCCCGCCGCCGTGGCCCGCCTCGCCCCGGGCGAGCTGCTGATCCCCGAACGCCTGGCCCAGGTGCCGGAGCTGTTCGAGCTATGGGGGGAGTGGAAGAAGCGGCTGACCGTGCAGCCCAACGCCCGCTTCGACAGCGAGAACGGCAGGAAGCGCCTGCTCGCCCTCTACGGCGTCGGCACGCTGGACGCCTTCGGGACCTTCACCCGGGCGGAGGTGGCCGCGGCGGGTGCCCTGGTGGACTATGTGGAGCTGACCCAGAAGGGCCGGCTGCCCCGCCTGGACCCGCCCCGCCGCGTGGCCGCCGGCCAGGTGATGGAGATCGACCCCGCCACCCGCCGCAACCTGGAACTGACCCGCACCATGGCGGGGGAGCGGAAGGGCACCCTGCTGGCCGCCGTGGACCGCACGGTGACCGGGGCCGGCGCCCGCCTGCTGGCCGCCCAGCTCTCCGCCCCCCTGACCGACCCCCGCCGCATCGACAAGCGGCTGGACATGTTGGCCTTCTTCGTGGGTGAGGAAGCCCTGCGCCTGGACGTGCGGGAAGAGCTTAAGCGCACCCCGGACGTGGAGCGGGCCCTGTCCCGCCTGACCCTGGGCCGCGGCAGCCCGCGGGACCTGTGTTGCGTGCGCGACGCGCTGGAGCGGGCGGCATCCCTGCGCCTGAAGCTCACCCCCCAGGGGCACCTGTCCCCCCTGCCGGACGGGCTGAACGGCGTGGCCCGGGACCTGACCGGCGGCAGCGGCCACAGCCATGAGGATTTGGTCCAGCTGCTGTCCCGGGCGCTTGGCCCCGACCTGCCGCTGCTGGCGCGGGACGGGGGCTTCATCGCCGCCGGCTTCGACCCCGTGCTGGATGAGCTGCGGGCGCTGCGCGACGACAGCCGCCGCCACATCGCCAACCTGCAGGCCAAGTACGCGGAGCTGACCGGCATTTCCGGCCTGAAGGTCAAGCACAACAACGTGCTGGGCTATTTCCTGGAGGTCACCGCCACCCACGCCGACAAGCTGTTGGGGGAGAAGTACCGGTCGGTCTTCATCCATCGCCAGACCATGGCCGGGGCCGTGCGCTTCACCACGGTGGAGCTGTCGGACCTGGAGCGCCGGGTGGCGGAGGCGGGCGACAAGGCCCTGGCCCTGGAGCTGGAGCATTTCGAGAAGCTGGTGCAGGGCACTTGCGCCGTGGCGGAACCCATCGCCACGTCGGCCCGGGCCCTGGCCGCCCTGGACGTGGTCTCATCCCTCGCCGACCTGGCGGTGGACCGGGGCTGGTGCCGGCCCGTGGTGGAGGACAGCCTTGCCTTCGACCTGCGCGGCGGCCGCCACCCGGTGGTGGAACAGGCGCTGGAGGAGGCGGGCGGCGGCCCCTTCGTGGCGAACGACTGCGACCTGTCGGCGGAGCAGCGGCTTTGGCTGCTGACCGGCCCCAACATGGCGGGCAAGTCCACCTTCCTGCGCCAGAACGCGCTGATCGCCGTGCTGGCCCAGATGGGCAGCTTCGTGCCGGCCAAGTCCGCCCGCCTGGGCGTGGTGGACAAGCTGTTCAGCCGCGTGGGAGCGGCCGACGACCTCGCCCGTGGCCGCTCCACCTTCATGGTGGAGATGGTGGAGACGGCCAGCATCCTGAACCAGGCCACCCCCCGCAGCCTGGTGATCCTGGATGAGATCGGCCGCGGCACCGCCACCTTCGACGGCCTGTCCATCGCCTGGGCCTGCGTGGAGCATTTGCATGAGACCGCCAGGTGCCGCGGCCTGTTCGCCACGCACTACCATGAGCTGACCCTGCTGGCGTCCAAGCTGCCCCACCTGTCCTGCCACACCATGCGGATCAAGGAATGGCAGGGCGACGTGGTCTTCCTGCATGAGGTCGCGGCCGGCACCGCCGACCGTTCCTATGGCATCCATGTGGCCCGCCTCGCCGGCCTGCCTGCCCCCGTGGTCGCCCGGGCCGAGCAGGTGCTGGAGCTGCTGGAGAAGGGGGAGCAGGGCAGCGCCGTGGCGAGGCTGGCCGAGGACCTGCCCCTGTTCAGCGCCGCCATCCGCCGCACCCCGGAGCCCAAGGCCGCCCCCGCCCCGGCCGCCGGCCCGTCGCCGGTGGAAGAGGCCCTGAAGGGCATCAACCCGGACGAGCTGACGCCCAAGCAGGCACTGGAGGAGCTGTACCGGCTGCGGGGGATGCTTGGGGGCCGGGCCTGACGATGGTATGCTGGCATCGCACCCGCCCTTGAGGGGAGCCGGACATGGGCACGGCCCGGAAGCTTGTCGCAATCAGCGTCGACGACTTCATCGCTTGGGAAGACCAGCAGCCGGAAAGGCATGAGCTGGTCGGGGGCGAAGTCTATGCGATGGTGGGGGGCGTGGTCCGCCATGGCAGGGTGGCGCGCAACCTGATGCTGGCCTTGGGGCCACAGCTGAAACGGCCCTGCGAACCTTTTGCCAGCGATATGAAGGTCCGGGCAGAGGAAGCCGGGTCCGTCTACTATCCTGATTTGGTCATCACTTGCCGGGAGCAGCACCCGCGTTCCACGGTTATCCATGACCCAAAGGTCGTCGTGGAAGTCTTGTCCCCCAGCACGGCCCGTTCCGACCGGCAACGGAAGCGCCCGGACTACGCCACCATCCCCTCCATGCGCGTCATCATCCTGGTGGACCCGGAGGAGCGGGTGGTGGAGCTGGACCGCCGCGACCCCGACGGCGGCTGGTCGCGGGAGACCTTCACCGGCGAGGGCACCCTCGACCTGCCCGAGGTGGGGGCGAGCCTGACCCTGGACGAGATCTTCGCGGAGTAGCCCTTGCAGGGCCCCTGATGTCAGCCCGGGCTTGACCCGGGCCCCTCGGGAAAGCCGAAGGGCCGATGGCGCGGCAGCGGGCTGCGGATTATCCTGAACGACGGGAGTCAGGGCTTTCGGTGACCTGCATGACCGGTCCCCGAGGGCCCCGGATCGGCGCGCCTGCGGCGCTTGTCCGGGGTGACATCCCGTGCCCTGCACCCGCACGAAAGGCGCGCCCATGGCCAACCGCCCCACCCCCCTCGACCCCGACGGCACCCGCCTGCCCATCAAGATCGACACGGCCACGAACGGGGAGTTCGCGCCCATCGCCCTGCCGCCTTCCATCCAGGCGGCGGTGCGGGAGGCGCATGGGGCGGCCACGGCGAACGCCCGGCGGCTGGGCGTGCAGCGGCGGGCCTTCCTGACCAGTGCCTGCGGGGCGGCCACCACCCTGCTGGCCCTGAACCAGGCCCACGCGGCCTCAGGGTCCACCGGCGGGCGGTTCGACCTGCCAGAGGTCGCCGCCCTGGACACCCAGGTGGCGCAAGCCGCGCTGGCGAAGCGGGAGTTCATCTTCGACGTGCAGGGCCACCACGTGAACCCCACCGGCGCCTGGGTCGGCAAGCTGCGGCCCGACCAGCGGCCCCTGAAATCCCTGCCCAACGCCGCCTGCGACCCGCCGGGGGCGGAGGGGGAGGTGCTGGGCTATTTGCGCTGCTTCAACGCCGACAACTTCGTGAAGGACGTGTTCCTGGACAGCGACACGGACATGATGGTCCTGTCCTTCGTCCCCGCCGCCTACGACCGCCAGCCCCTGACGCTGGAGGAGGCGGTGGCCACCAAGGCGCTGGTCAAGGCCCTGGACGGCACGGACCGGCTGCTGCTGCACTGCCCGGTGAACCCCAACGTGCCCGACGGCCTCGCCCCCATGGAGGCGGCGGCCAGCGCGCACCGCATCGCCGCCTGGAAGACCTATACCCAGTACGGCCCCCAAGGCCCCGCCAGCGGCTTCTGGCTGGATGACGAGGCCCACGGCATCCCGTTCGTGGAGAAGGCGCGGAGCTTGGGCGTGCCCATGATCGCCGTGCACAAGGGCATTCCCTTCGCCAAGGAAGGTTACCAGTACAGCACCTGCGCCGACGTGGGCCGGGTGGCCCGGCGCTACCCGGACGTGACCTTCCTGATCTACCACGCCGGCTATGACCCGGACGTGACGGAGGGGCCGTACAATCCCGACAACACTGGCGGTATCGACGTGCTGGTCCGCAGCCTGGCGGACAACGGCATCAAGCCGGGCGGCAACGTCTATGCGGAGCTGGGCAGCACCTGGCGTTTCCTGATGCTGCGCGACCCCACCCAGGCCGCCCATGCCATCGGCAAGCTGCTGCTGGCGGTGGGGGAGGACCGGCTGCTCTGGGGCACGGACAGCGTCTGGTACGGCAGCCCCCAGGACCAGATCCAGGCTTTCCGCGCCTTCCAGATTTCCGAGGAGCTGCGGGCAAGGCACGGCTACCCCGAGCTGACCCCCGCCCTGAAAGCCAAGGTGTTCGGCCTCAACGCGCTGAAGGCCTACAAGGTGGACCAGCCCGGGTTTCTGCGGAAGGCGGAGGACGACACGGTCACCCGCCTCCGCCGCGCCTACCAGGAGAGCCCAGACCCCGCCTTCGAGACCTACGGCCCCAAGACCCGGCGGGAGTTCCTGGCCTTCAAACGGCTGCATGGGTGAATGAAGCACGTTTGGGGCAAGGTGCGGCAGCCCTGGCGTCCCCAAAGGGAAAGCGTCCGTCCTGGTCCCACCCGGGTCTTTGAACGCAGAGGACGCAGAGGGCCGCAGAGGACACGGAGTGTCAGCGCGACGGCACCGCCATCCCGCATCCAGCCGGGGCAGTGCCCTTCGTGCCAAGGGGCATGTCTGACAGGAACGGCGACAAGCGCCCAACCCGGGGCGACAGGACAACCTCTGTGTCCTCTGCGGCCCTCTGTGCCCTCTGCGTTCCCAAGCAACCGTCACATCGCCTCTTGGCGGCAGGAACGGCGCCCGCGCGTCGGGGTCGGGCTGGAGCTACACTTTGCTGACATGCGCGGCGATGGACAAAATTCCTAAGCCGTGCCACCCTCAACCCGCGTCCCCCCACGGGGATGCCGGTTCTTGGGACATGGTGAACACCCATCCGTGACGATCCGGGCACCATCCGCGTGCATCCGTGTCCGGGTCCTTCCGCCCCGCTTAAGGAGACAAAGGAGACACCATCGCGATCCCGTCACCTTAGTCTCCTTAAGGCCGAAACCTCAATGATGTGAAGAGCTTGGAAGGTGACACGCGTCACCTTAAGCGTCACCTTTGGTCACCTTAAGGTAAGCTTTGTCACCCCAGCTCCCGGCCGGCTCCGCCATTCAGCTCCCGGCCGGCTTCGCCATTCAGCTCCCGGCCGGCTTCGCCTCGGCGGCCCGGGCGACGGCGTCGCTCCAGGCGTCCAGGGTGCGGCGCAGGCCGGCGGCGGCTTCCCGTTGCCGGTCGATCTGGCGGGCGGCTTCCGGGTCCAGCAGGGCCGCCACTTCCCGCTCGCTCTCCAGGCAGGCCTCGTACAGGCGCAGGGCGGCGCGGTCCCGTTCCAGGGCGGGGCCGGCCTGGCCGCCGCTCTCCAGGGGCGGCAGCCGGCAGGGCGCGGCCTGGGCCGCCCCCGCAAGAAGGGTTAGGGCCATAGCCAGGGGGAGGGATGGCAGCCGGGCCGCCGCGGGGCGATTTGTCATGGCTGACACCCTGCCACAGCCGGTGGGTATCCGCCCCGGCCCATCGGTGCGACCAATGCAAGCATCGGTGGGAGCCGAACCGCCCCGGGCGTGTTTCATCCGGCGTACCAGTCCCGGCCGAAGGAGTTCGCCCATGCCCCGCACGACGCGCCGCGTCGCCCGCCGGCTGGCCCCGTGCGGCCTGCTGTCCCTGGTCCTGCTGGCCGCCCCCGCCGGGGCGCAGCAGGGCAACCCCATCCCGCCTGACCTTCGCGGCGGCTATGAAAGCCTGGGCCGGACCCCGACTCCCGCCCCGCCGGCCACCACCCGCCCGGCCCCGGCCCCGGTCCAGCCCGTCCCGGCCTACCCGCCGCCTGCCGCCACCTCCCCCGGGACCCTGGGCCAGATCCCGTCGGACTATGAGCTGCATGGGGAGCTGGTGCTGGTCTCCGGCCAGTTGGAAGGGTTCGAGCAGGCCTGCGGCTTCGGCCTGAAGCCCGACCGGCAGGAGTTGCTGGACTGGTACGCCCATTACCGCCTGGCCCGCAGCCTGGACCGGCTGCGCGGCATCTATGAGCTGGGCGTCTCCCTGGGCCGGGAGGGGCCCTGCACGGCGGAACAGAACCAGGCCCTGGTCCGCCAATGGCGCACCCTGCTGAACCGCACCCGCACCTATGTGGAGCAGTACCGCAAGGCGGGGTGAGCGGTAAGATCATACCGAGCGCATGAGTTCTGGCTCATGCGCTCGGAGGCCGGCGACTGCCGGCCCGCGGGCCCATGCCCGCGTGAGCCAAGCCCGCGGATGCGGGCGCCCGGCGCCTGAGGGGCCGTTGATCGGTCACGATCAACGGCGGCCAGTATCAGTTCCCCGTGGGCACCCAGGGGATGCGGGCGACCTCGATGCCCTCCTCGCGCAGGCTCTCCGCCTGTTCCTCGGTGGCGTCGCCATAGATGGCCCGGCTGGGGGCCTCGCCATAGTGGATCTTCCGCGCCTCCTCGGCGAAGCGCTCCCCCACATGGTCGGCGTTGGCCTCCACCTGCCGCCGCAGGTCGCGGAGCTGGCGCAGGATCTCCGCCTGCTGCTGCTTAACCGGGTCCACGGGCACCGGCGCCGCCGCCTCGGCGGGGGCCTGGCTGGGGGCCTCCTCCCGCTCCTTGCGGCCGCCCTTGGCGATGCGGGGCGCCATGGGGGCCTTGTCGATGCCGGTGTCGTTGCAGACGGGGCAGGTGATGGCCTTGGCCGCGGCCTGGGCCTCATAGGCGGCACCGTTCCGGAACCAGCCCTCGAACCGGTGGCCCTTGCCGCATTTCAGCTCAAAGAGGATCATCGCCCTGGGTCGCCCGCCCTGACTGAAGCCGTAACGGCCCCGTCACATACACCCGATCGCCTTGACCAACAATGTGGTAGACGCGCCAGGGCGGGGCAAGCCGCCGCACCCGAATGGGAGAAGACCCGTGGACCACGCCTGCCCCCTGGCCGCCGCCACCCCGCCCAGCCCCTGGACCATGCGCTTCGCCCCGCTGGTGCGCCGGGGCGGGGCCGTGCTGGACCTGGCCTGCGGTTCGGGCCGCCACCTGCGCCTGTTCCATGGCCGCGGCCACCCGGTGGTGGGCCTGGACCTGGATTTGCGCGGCCTGGCCGACCTGGCGGGCACGCCGGGGGTGGAGCTGGTGCAGGCGGACCTGGAGAACGGCTCCCCCTTCCCCCTGGCCGGGCGGCGCTTCGCGGCCATCGTGGTGGCCAACTACTTGCACCGGCCCTTGTTCCCCGCCCTGCTGGACGCGCTGGAGCCGGGCGGGCTGCTGCTGTACGAGACCTTCGCCATGGGCAACCAGCGCCTCGGCCGGCCATCCAACCCGTCCTTCCTGCTGCGGGCGGGGGAGTTGCTGGAGGTCGCCCGCGGCCGGCTGCATGTCCTGGCCTTCGAGCAGGGGGAGGTGTCCAGCCCCAAGGCGGCGGTGGTGCAGCGGCTGGCGGCCGTGAACGACCTGTCCCCCGCCCCGGACCTGTCCGGCGACCCGGAACCCCGGCCCCTGCCGGCCCCGTGACGGCCACAGCCGCGGGTAGCCGGGCCGGCCGGGGCTCTGTGACTTTCCTTATCGAAAGCCATACCTAACTTTTCAGGGCTGTTTCACCCCGATTTCGGGTCTATCCATAGCATCCACGCCCTTGCCTTCATCCCGGCCTTGGTCCATGCCGGGGGTTGATTTCCCTGAGTTTCCGGGCCCGGAGCCCCCGCATGAATCTGTTCAGCCTGATGACCGACCCGGCCCCCTTCATGCCGCACGGCATGTGCCTGCTGTGGGAACCGGCGCTGATCTGGCTGCACGTGGCCTCAGACGTGCTCACCGGGCTCGCCTATTTCTCCATCCCCGTGGCGCTGATCGTCTTTGCCCGCCGGCGCAAGGACTTGGCCTATAAGTGGATGTTCCTGCTGTTCGGCGCCTTCATCTTCGCCTGCGGCACCACCCACTTCATGGGTGCCTGGACCCTGTGGCACGCCAACTATGTGGCGGAAGGCTTGGTGAAGGGCTTCACGGCGGCGGTGTCGCTGGTGACGGCGGCCCTGCTCTGGCCCCTGATCCCCAAGGCCCTGGCCCTGCCCAGCCCGTCCGCCCTGCGGGAAGCCAACGCCGCCCTGGCCGCCCAGGTGGCGGAGCGGGAGCGGGCGGAACAGGCGGTGCGCGCCGCCAACGACCAGCTCACCCAGGCCCTGCGGGCGCTGCGGGCCAGCGAGGCGCGCTATGCCGGCATGGTCAACAACGCCCCGGACGCCATCTTCGTGCTGGACGTGGAGCCGGACGGAAACCTGCTGCTCAGCGGTGCCAACCCGGTGACGCTGCGGGAACTGGACCGGCCGGAGGCGGAGCTGCTGGGCCGCCGGGTGGAGGATGTGTTCTCCCCCATGGCCGCCGGCGCCCTGGTCGCCCATGCCCGCGCTTGCGTGGCCGGCCGCGCCCCCGTCCGGTACGAGGTGTCGCTGGAGGGCAAGGCGGGCCGCCGGGTCTGGCAGGTGCTGCTGTCCCCCGTGGCCGACCCGGAGACGGGCAGCGTGGTCCAGGTGGTGGGCTCCAGCCGCGACCTGACGGACTACCGGACCTTGCAGGAGGAGCTGGCCCAGGCGTCCAAGCTGGCCACCCTGGGCACCATGGCCGCCGGCATCGCCCATGAGATGAGCCAGCCCCTGAACGCCATCCGCATCACCGCCACCGACCTGGCCCTGCTGCTGGAGGAGGAGGGGGAGGCGACGGACGTCCCCTACCTCCGCCACGGCCTGACCACCATCCGCGACCAGTCGGCCCGCATGGGCGGTATCGTGGACCAGATGCGCCAATTCGGTCGCAAGGACGGCACGGAGGCGGAGTTGTTCGACCCGGCGGAGCCCTTCCGCCGGGCGGCGGAACTGGTGGGCCGCCACTTCGCCAGCATCGACATCCGGCTGGTGGCGGACCTGCCGCAGGACCTGCCCAAGGTCGCCGGCCGGTCCGCCAAGCTGGAGCAGGTGGCCCTGAACCTGCTGTCCAACGCCCGCGACGCCATCGAGGAGCGCCGCCGCCAGGCCGGCGACCGGGCACCGGGCCGCATCCTGGTGGAGGCGGGGGTGGACGGCGTCCGCAACGCCGTGGTGCTGACGGTGGAGGATGACGGCACCGGCCTGTCCCCCGCCGCGCTGGAGCACCTGTTCGACCCCTTCTTCACCACCAAGGACACGGACAAGGGCATGGGCCTGGGCCTGTCCATCAGCGCCAGCATCATCGGGGCCATGGGCGGCCGGATCGAGGCCACCCCGCAGCCCGGCGGCGCCCGCTTCACCATCACCCTGCCCATCCAGCCCGTGCGGCAGGTGGGCGCTTCGGAGGCCGTGGCATGACCATGGACAGCAGTGAGAAGCCCCATGTGTTGCTGGTGGACGACGAGGCCATCTCGGCCCTCGCCCTGCAACGTTTCCTGGCCCGCAAGGGCTATCGGGTGACGACGGCCGGTGATGGCTTGGCCGCCCTGGACCTGGATGCCGCCGACCCCGCCGACCTGGTGGTGACCGACGTGCGCATGCCCAAGCTGGGCGGCACCGAGCTGGTCCGCCGCCTGCGCCAGACCCGGCCGGACCTGCCCGTGGTGATCGTCACCGGCTACATGGCCGCCGACCCGGAAGCCGCCGGCCTGACCGGCCCCCGCACGGTGGTCCTGACCAAGCCCCTGGACCCGGAAGCCCTGCTGGCCACGGTACGGGAGATGCTGCCGGCATGACGGCCGAAGTCCCGTAGGTCGGTGCCGAGGCGGAGCCGAGGCCCGACACACGCCCCTTCACCCCACCTCCACCCATTCCCCCAACAGCCGCGCCCACAGCGCCCGCAAGGCCGCGTTGCGCCCGTCCGGGCCGGTGGTGACCTCCTGCAGGGCCATGCCGCGCAGCATGTAGATGGTCAAGGTCAACAGGTCCGCCACGGCGGCCACGGCCCCCGGCTTCAGCCGCAGCACCCGCCCGCCCGCCTGCCCCACGGCGGCGATGAAGCCGGCGAAGACCGGGGCCAGCCGCGCCCGCAGCTCCGCATCCGTGCGGCAGGCCAGCGCCACCTCGAACAACACCTCCCGCCGCGGGCCCTGGTAGAAGCGGGTCCAGGTGGCCTCCAACAGGGCCGCCAGCCGGTCCCCGTCGGGCAGGTCGGCCGGGACCAGGTTCAGCGCCACCTCCGTGGACTCCCGCAGCATCTCCTCCGCCGCCAGGGCGACCAGATCCAGCTTGCTGCTGAAATGGTGGGCCCAGGCCCCGCGGGAGACGCCGGCCCGGCCCAGGATGTCGCTGAGGGAGGCGCCGTGGTAGCCGCTCTCCCCCAAACTCTCCAGCGTCGCCGCCGCCAGCCGCGCCCGCATCTCCCGCCGCCGCTCCTCCTGGGAACGTCGGGGCTTGGCGCTGGTGGGGGCCACGGACATGGGATGCTCCGGATCGGGACAGGCTGGCGCATGAACCACTTGCACGCCGAACCAAGTCGGGTCAAGATACAAACCAATCGGTCGGTTTTTGCAATGCGGGCTTTCGAATTCGAAAGTGTCCACCCCGTGATCGCGCCGCCGGAACAAGGGACAGGGAGGAGATCGAGATGAGCAAGCTGGCCCAGCACATGGCCTTCTACGCCGCCTACCACCGCCACCCACACAACAAGGCCACGCACTTCGTCGGCGTCCCGATGATCGTCTTTTCCTACCTGCTGGCGTTGAGCTACCCGCAGGTGGAGGTGGGCGGCTTCCCGGTCAGCGCCGCGCTGGTCTTCATGGCCGGGATGACGGTGTATTACATGAGCCTGGATGCGGTCATTGGGTTGACGGTGGGCATCGCCACCCTGCCCCTGCTCTGGCTGGCGCACCAGGTGACGGGGATGTCCGCCGCCGCGGGCTGGGGCATCGGCCTGGGTGCCTTCATCGTCGGCTGGGCCATCCAGCTGCTGGGCCACAAGTTCGAGGGCAACCGCCCGGCCCTGGTGTCCAACATCTGGCAGATGTTCGTCGCACCCCTGTTCCTGGCGGCGGAGGCCTTCTTCATGCTGGGCCTGCGCAAGGACGTGGAGGCGGAAGTGGAGGAGCTGGTGGCCCGCGGCGTGCCGGGTGCCACCAAGCCGGCCCACGCCTGAGCCATGGCAAGTTTCCAGCGCATCACCATCGCCGGGGCCGGCAGCATCGGCGGCTATGTGGGCGGCTGCCTGGCCCTGGCCGGCCGCCCGGTGACCTTCCTGCTGCGCCCCCGCCTGCGCGATGTCCTGGCCGCCGACGGGCTGCGGGTGACGGACTATGAGGGCTGGGACCGCACCCTGCCGCCCGACCGCTTGTCCCTGGAGACCGACCCGGCCGCCGCCCTGGCCGGGGCCGACCTGGTCCTGGTGACGGTGAAGAGCGGGGCGACGGCCGAGATGGCCGCCCTGGTCGCCGCCCATGCCCCGCCCGGTGCCGTGGTGGCCAGCCTGCAGAACGGCGTGGGCAACGCGGAGATCTTGCGCCAGGCCCTGCCAAGCCGCCGGGTGGTGGCGGGCATGGTGCCCTTCAACGTGGTCCAGCTTCCCGGCGGGCGTTTCCACCGGGGGACGGAGGGGGCCATGCTGGTGGAGGCCGGCATCCCCGGGCTACTGGAAACCCTGCGGGTGGACGGGTTGCCGGTGGGGGAGCATCCGGACATGCCGGCGGTGCTCTGGGGCAAGCTGCTGGTCAATCTGAACAACGCCCTGAATGCCTTGTCCGGCCTGCCCCTGGTGCAGCAGTTGGGTGACCGCCGCTGGCGCCGCATCCTGGCCGCCCAGCAATCGGAAGCCCTGGCCGCCCTGAAGCGTGCCCGCATCAAGCCGGCCCGGCTGGGCAAGGTGGTGCCGGGCCTGCTGCCCCATATCCTGCGCCTGCCCGACCCGCTGTTCCGCCGCGTCGCCAAGGCCATGCTGACCATCGACCCCCAGGCTCGCTCCAGCATGTGGGAAGACCTGTCCCAAGGGCGGAAGACGGAGATCGACTACCTGCAAGGCGCCGTGGTCGCCCTGGCCGAGCGGCACGGGTTGGACGCACCCACCAACCGGCGGGTGCTGGCGCTGGTGAAGCAGGCCGAGGCGGCGGGAAAGGGCTCGCCGGGGCTGGGGCCGGAAGCCCTGTAGGTCGGATTAGACGCGCAGCGTCGTAATCCGACGGCCCCAGCCGCTTTGCGGTGTCGGATTACGCTTCGCTAATCCGACCTACGATCGCTTCCCCCACCTTGTGCGGGAACCCCCTCAGGAACGCCGCCCCGTCCACCGGCCCCTTCCCCGGCCGCTGCACCGTCAGCAACCGCAGGGCCCCTGCCCCACAGGCCACCGTCAGGCCGCCGTCCAGCAGCGTCCCGGGCGCGCCGGCCCCCTCCGCCGGCTCGGCCGCCAGGACCTTCACCTTCTCCCCTGTCGGCGCGTCGAACCAGCAGCCCGGCCAGGGGGTCAGGCCCCGCACCTGCCGGTCGAGCTCGGCCGCGCTGCGGGTGAAGTCCAGCCGGCCCTCCTCCTTCGCCAGCTTGGACGCGTAAGTCACGCCGTCGGCCGGTTGGGGCTTGCCCGACAGGGTATGGCACTCCAGCCGGGCCAGGGCCTCCACGATCAGCTCGGCCCCTTGCGCGGACAGGGCATCGTGCAACTGGCTGGCGGTCATGCGCGGGCCGATGGGGGTCTCCCCCTTCAGCAGCATGGCGCCGGTGTCCAAGCCGGCGTCCATCTGCATGATGGTGACACCGGTCAGGTCGTCCCCCGCCAGGATGGACCGCTGGATGGGCGCCGCCCCACGCCAACGCGGCAGCAGGGAGGCATGGACATTGATGCAGCCCAGCCGCGGCGCATCCAGGATCGGCTGCGGCAGGATCAGCCCATAGGCCGCCACCACGGCCACATCCAGGTTCAGGGCGCGGAAAGCCTCCTGCTCCTCCGCCTTCCGCAGGCTCTTGGGGTGACGCACCTCGATGCCCAGGGCCTCCGCCCGCTTGTGCACGGGGCCGGGTTGCACCTGGTGGCCGCGGCCGGCGGGGCGGGGCGGCTGGCTGTAGACGCAGACCACCTGGTGGTGCGCCCTTACCAGCGCGTCCAGGATGGGCACGGAGAAGTCCGGCGTGCCCATGAAGGCGAGGCGCAGCGCCATGGCGTCAGGCCTGCTTGCGCTGCTTGTTGTACTTCCGCAGCAGCATGTTGCGCTTCAGCATGGACAGGTGCTCGATGAACAGCACGCCGTCCAGATGGTCGATCTCATGCTGGATGCAGGTGGAGAGCAGGCCTTCCGCGTCCAACGTCCGTACCTCCCCGTCCCGGTCCACATAGCGCACCGTGACCGCCTTCGGCCGGGTCACCTCGGCATAGATCTCCGGGATGGACAGGCAGCCTTCCTGGATCACCTGCAACTCGACGGAGGCCTGGACGATCTCCGGGTTCACCATCATCAGCGGGGCCGGCTTCTCCCCCTTGTCGGCCACGTCCACGACGATGACCCGCTCCAGCACGCCCACCTGCGGGGCGGCAAGGCCGATGCCGGGGGCCTTGTACATGGTCTCCAGCATGTCATCCATGAGTTGGGCGACACGCCCGTCCACGCCGGACAGGGGCTTGCACACCTGCTTCAGGCGCGCGTCGGGGATGGTGAGGATGGGGAGGAGCGACATGGTAAGGGGATCCAGGGTCTCGCGGGGCCGTGCGCCCCTGTCATATCCTGCCAATTAGGCGTGTGCGGAAGGGGCGTCAAGCAAGGCTTACTCAACCCCGCCCAGCATCGGCAACTCCAGCGCCTGAACGCTGCGGGGCGCTTGGTCCAAGGGCGCCAGGTCCGGCAGTTCGGCGCTTTCCGGGGCCGCCTTCAGCTCCTTGAACTTGCGGGCGGTGACCAGCACCCGGGTCTCCAGGCTGCTGACCGTGCGGTTGTAGCAGTCCACCGCGCTGCCCAGGCCCTTGCCCAGCTTCTGCATGTGGTCGGCCATGACCGACAGCCGCTCATACATTTCCTTGCCCAGGACGCTGATCTCCCGCGCGTTCTCCGCCAGCTTCTCCTGCCGCCAGCCATAGGACACGGCGCGCAACAGGGCGATCAGCGTGGTGGGGGTGGCGGGGATGACGGACTGGTCGATGCCCGCCTCGATCAGGGCGGGGTCCTGCTCCAGCGCGGCAGAGAAGAAATTCTCGCCCGGCAGGAACAGCACCACGAACTCCGGCGCCTCCTCGAACTGGCCCCAATAGCGCTTCTCCCCCAGCCCCTTCATGTGGTCGCGGATGTGGCGGGCATGGCGGGCCATCTGGCTGTTGCGGGTGGCGTCATCCGGAGCGTTCACCGCGTCCAGGAAGGCCTCCAGCGGGGCCTTGGCATCCACCACGATGGTCTTGCCGCCGGGCAGGCGCACCAGCAGGTCCGGCCGCAGCCGCCCCTGGTCGCCCCCATCCACGCTGGCCTGTTCGTAGAAGTCGCAATGATCCAGCATGCCGGCCATCTCCACCACCCGGCGGAGCTGGATCTCCCCCCACCGGCCGCGGGCCGCCGGGCTGCGCAGGGCGCGGACAAGGTTGGATGTCTCCGCCCGCAACTGGCCCTGGCTGTCTACCAGGGTGGCCACCTGGGTCTTCAGCTCGGCATAGGCGCCGATGCGGGCCTGCTCCAGCGACTGGATGGCCTGGTCGAAGCGGTCCAGCTTTTCCCGCACCGGCACCACCAGCTCGCCGATGGCCTGCTGGCGCAGGTCCAGGTCGCCTTTGGCCGCCTGCTGGAAGGTCTCAAGCTGGGTGCGGGCCAAGTCCAGGAAGCTTTCGTTGTTCCGGCGCAGCGCCTCCGACGACAGGGCCTTGAAGGCGTCGGCCATGGCCGCCTGGGCCTTGTCCAGCAGGGCCAGCTTCTCCGCCGCCTGCGCGCGGTCCTTCTCCAAGGCCATGGCCAGCCGCTCCGCCCGCTCCCGCGCCTGGGACAAGTCGTCCCGCAAGGCCTGCACCTGCCGCTCCAGCCCCGGCACCCGGTCCGCCTGGGCCTCCGCCGACGCCCGTGCCACCTGCTCCTCGGCCAGGGCGGCCCGGATCTCCGCCAACAGCCCGTCCCGGTGCACCAGCTCGTCCCGCAGATCATCATTCTGGCGCAGCACCAGCTCCTTCTCCGCCAGCAGGGCCGACCGCTCGGCCTCCAGCGCGCCCTGCACCCGGGCGGCCATGGCCCGCAGCAGCAGGAAGACCAGCAAGGCCGCCACCGCGGCACCGACCGCCACCGACCGCGGCTCGAACGACAGGGACGCGTCCAAAGGGCAACTCCCGACCAAGGCACCAAGAGCGTGTCCGCGTTTGTTGCGGACATGCTCCGGCGGCGACTGCCGCTGCGCCCGCCCATGCGGGCGAAAGCCAAGCCGCGGATGCGGCACCGGCGACTGAGGAAATCGAAGGTCCAGGCTAGACGAGGCTGCCCCAAATGGGAACAGGGCAAGAACAGGAAGGCGTACTCTGGATCGCGCGCACTTTTGGGTGGAGTGCCCGGCCGGGTGACCCTGGCGATTCGAGGCTATCCCCTCGGGCCATTGACCGAAAGACGCGTCGGGTGTGCCATGCCTGCAACAAACAGGGAGACGCCCCCATGTCGACCGCTGACAACCCCGACCTCCGCAACTCCGTCAGGCACTGGATGTCCTCGGTGATGGGCCAGTTCGGGTGGACGCCGGAGCGATGGGCGCGGCTGGCGGACGTGCCCCCCTCCGCCATCACGAGGGTGATGCGGATGGAGCGGGCGGCCTTGCCGTCGCTCGGCATGCTGGCCCGCCTCGCCGAGGCCGCCAACACCCCCTTTGGCCTCATCGTCGACCAGGACGCCCAGGTGGGCATCCCCCGGCTGGAGCGCGCGGACCTGGAGCGCCTGGCCGGGCTGTTTGACGAGGATCTGCGGGACGAGCTGGACCGGCTGCGCCGCGACCGCACCCGCCGCGTCTTCACCGTAGGGCCGGAGTACCGGCACTGCATCGCCACCGACTGGATCGACGACGGCCTCGCCCTGGCGGGCGTGCCCGCCGGCAGCACCGTGATCATCGACCCCGAGGCCCCCATCGAGCGGGGCGACCCCGTGGCCCTGGTCGGGGCGCCGGTGCAGCTCCGCCTTGTCCAGGGCAGCGTGCTGGTCAGCCGGGCCATGCGCCTGCACCCGCTGCTGCCGCGGGAACAGGCCCGCATCCTGGGCCGGGTGGCCAAGGTCAAGTCGCGGGCGAACTGACGGGATGCTGGAAAGCCAAACGCCCGC
>MOEB01000050.1 GCA_001939945.1 Aerophototrophica crusticola
TATCGGCGCGGCGTCGCCTGCCGCTGCCGGACGGCCCGGTGGCCGTGGAGGCCGCGCGGCTCCCGCCCGGCGGCACCGGCGGGGCTACCCTCGGGGGGGACGAGTTCGTGCTCGTCCTGGGCGGGGACGTGCTCTTTGCCCAAGGCGGCACCGGGCTCCGCCTCGCCGCCGGGGAGGCCGGCGTGCTGCCGCGCGGGCAGCCGCTCACCTGGCGGAGCGAGGCGGGGGCCGAGCTGCTGGTCATGCGCTGCACGGGCGGCGGCGGCGCGGGTGCCGCGGTGCCGGTGCGGATCGACACGGGGGCGCCGCTCTCCCCCTCCAACCCGCCCTTGGCGGACCTGCTGGTCGGGCCGACGCCGCGGTGCCGGAACCACTCGGACTACCGGTCGCCGAGCGGGGAGTTCGTCTGCGGCACCTGGGCCTCCACCCCCTACCACCGCCGGCTCATGGAATTCCGCCATTACGAGCTGATGCGGCTGCTGGAGGGCTCCGTCACCTTCGTGGACGCGGCGGGCCGCGCGGGGACCTTCTCCGCCGGGGACGTGGTGCTGCTGGAGATGGGGGGCGGCTGCTCCTGGGAGAGCCGGGTGGACGTGAAGAAGATCTACGCGACCTACCGGCCCGCGGCCTGATCCCGCATGGTCGGCTCCGGGGCCAAGACGCCCCGGGGGCGGGCCGGCGTCATGCGCGCAGGGCCTGCTCCGCCAGGGCCACGTGCAGGCGGATGCCCAGGGGCAGGGCGGCGTCGTTGAAGTCGTAGCGCGGGTGGTGCAGCGGCACGCCGCCCCCGTCCGCGGAGGCCTGCCCCATCCAGAGGTAGGCGCCCCGGCAGGCCTGGAGCATGAAGGCGAAGTCCTCCGACGTGAAGGCCGGCTCCGGCGCCACCAGGGCGGTGTCCGCCACCAGCCGCGCCGCGGCCAGCGCCTCCGCCGCGGCGTCCGGGTCGTTGACGGTGGCGGGGTAGTAGCGGTCGTACTCGACCATGGCCCGGGTGCCGCTGGCCAGGGCCACCCCGTCGGCGACCTGCCGCACCGCGGCCTCGATGGTGTCGCGCACCCCCTCATCGAAGCTGCGCACCGTGCCCAGCAGGCGCACCGCGGCGGGCAGCACGTTGTGGGCGTGGCCGCCCTCGATCCTCGTCACCGACAGCACCGCCGGCGACAGGGGCGGGATGCGGCGGGACACGATGGTGTTGAGCTGGCTGACCAGCGCCGCCGCCGCCAGGATGGCGTCGGGCGTGCGGTGGGGCATGGCGGCGTGGGCGCCGCGGCCTTCCAGCGTCACGTGGAACTTGTCCGCCGCGGCCATGATGGGGCCGGGCCGGGTGGCCACATGGCCCAGCGGCAGGTCCGGCCAGTTGTGCAGGGCGAAGACCCGCTGGCAGGGGAACCGTTCGAACAGCCCGTCCCGCACCATGGCCCTGGCCCCGCCCAAGCCTTCCTCCGCCGGCTGGAAGACGAAGACCACCGTGCCGTCGAACCGCCGCGTGCGGGCGAGCTGCCGCGCCGCCCCCAGCAGCATGGCCACATGCCCGTCATGGCCGCAGCCATGGAAGACGCCCGGCGTGCGGCTGGCATGAGGCAGGCCGGACTCCTCCTGGATGGGCAGGGCGTCCATGTCGGCCCGCAGCGCCACCGCCCGGTCGGAGCCTCCGGCCTTGAGCAGCCCCACCACCCCCGTGCCGCCGATGCCGGTATGCACCTCCAGCCCCAGCCCCCGCAGCGCGTCGGCCACCAGCCTGGCGGTGCGGTGCTCGGCATAGCCCAGCTCCGGGTGGGCGTGCAGGTCGCGGCGCAGGGCGGCCAGGGGGGCGACGAGGTCGTCCACGGGGGGAAGGGCGTCGGGCATGGCTTGTCCCGTCCCGGCGCGGCGGCCGGGCGCAAGTCTGGGGTTTGGCGGGTGCCGTCAGTCCTGGTGGCTGTCGGCGGCGGCCGCGGCGGACACCCGGTCGTCGCCGAACAGGGTCTGCAGCGGGTAATGGTGCTTGATGAAGGGGGACTTGATGACGACGTAGCTGAAATACTTCTCGATGCCGTAGTCGCCCTCCAGCATCCCCTCGATGATGCTCTGGTAGTGGGCGACGCCCTGGGTGACGAACTTCAGCAGGTAGTCGTAGCCGCCGCTGACCAGGTGGCACTCCACGATCTCGTCGATTTTCCTGATCCGGCCCTCGAACCGGGAGAAGTCGCCGCTGCGGTGCTCCGTCAGGGTCACCTGGGTGAAGACCGTCAGGAACTCCCCCAGCTTGTGCAGGTTGATCTGCGCGCCATAGCCCAGGATGTAGCCCGCCTTCTCCAGCCGCTTGACCCGGGTCAGGCAGGGGCTGGGGGACAGGCCGACGGCATCGGCCAGCTCCACGTTGGTGATCCGCCCGGACTTCTGGAGTTGGGCGAGGATCTTCAGGTCGATCCGGTCCAGTTTCGGGCCTGGGATCATGGGGCTGCCGCCTGTCTTCCACGTGGTTGCCTGGGTATGTCACCAACCCATAACAGAACACAAATCCCGGGGGCCCTGTCCATCGGGATGCGCCCCCGGCCTTAGCCCAGGGCCGCCCGGATGTCCGGCTGCTCCAGCATGTCGTCCAGGGTACGCCGGACCCGGGCGAAGATCTCCGTCATCTCCGCGTCCGTGCAGCACAGGGCGGGGGCCAGGCCGATGATGCCGTCGGCGAAGGCGCGGAAGATCACGCCGTTGCGGTAGGCCTGGGCGAACAGCCGGTCCGGCAGCTTGAGCGCCGGGTCGAACCGGGCCTTGGACCCCTTGTCCGCCACCAGCTCGATGGCGCCCAGCAGCCCCTGGCCGCGGGTGTCGCCCACCAGCGGGTGGTCGCGCAACCCCTCCAGCCCCGCGGCGAAGCCGGCGGCCACTGCCTGGCCGTTGGCCAGGATGCCGCCCTCGGTATAGAGCCGCAGCACCTCCAGCCCCACCGCCGCGCTGACGGGGTGGCCGGAATAGGTATAGCCGTGGCCGATGATGCTGTCCGCCGGGGCCCCGTCGGCGATGCCGCGGTAGACCTGGTCCGACATCAGCACCGCCCCCATGGGCGCGTAGCCGGAGGTCAGGCCCTTGGCCACGGTCATCAGGTCGGGCTCCACCCCGTCATGCTCGCAGCCGAACATGGGCCCGGTGCGGCCGAAGCCGGTGATGACCTCGTCCGCCACGAACAGGATGCCCAGCTCGGCGCAGGCGTCGCGCATGGCCTTCAGCCAGCCCGGCGGCGGCACGATCACCCCGCCGGAGCCCTGCACCGGCTCGCAGAAGAAGGCGGCCACGTTGTCGGCGCCCAGGGCCGCCACCTTCTCCCGCAGCTGCGCCACCGACCGGGCGATGATGGCCGCCGGGTCGCCGCCCGCCGGGTTGCGGTAGGGGTAGGGGGAGGGCAGGTGGTGCTGCCAGGGGTGCGGCACGTCGAACAGCCGGTGGAAGGCCGGCAGCCCCGTCAGCCCGGAGCCGGTGGTGGAGGAGCCGTGGTAGCCCCGCTCCAGGGCGATGAACTGCTTCTTCGACGGCTTGCCGATGGCGTTGAAGTAGTGGACGACGTAGCGGATGGCGGAGTCCACCGCGTCCGACCCGCCCAGGGTGAAGTAGACATGGTTCAGCGAGGCGGGCGCCAGCTCCACCAGCCGCTCCGCCAGCCTCACCGCCGGCTCGCTGCCGAAGTGGAAATAGCCCGTGGCGTAGGGCAGGCGGCGCATCTGCTCCGCCGCCGCCTCCACCACGCTGTCCTGGCCATATCCGATGTTGACGCACCAGAGGCCGGCGAAGGCGTCCAGCAGCTCCCGCCCGTCCGTGTCGGTCAGGACCATGCCCTTGCCGCTCTGCAGCAGGGTGGCGCCCCGCGCCTCGTGCCCGCGGAAGGAGGTGACCGGGTGGATCAGGTGGTCCCGGTCGATGTCGAGGAGGGATCGGTTGCGCATCAGCATGGTGTCGGGCCTGCCAGGTTCCGCCTGGGCCAACCCTAGCCGGGACGGCGGAGGGGAAAGCGCCAAGTTGGCCCGTGCCCCGCAGGGGCCGCCCCGTTTCGCGGGCGCGCCCCGGCATTTTGTGCCGCGGTCAGGACAGGGCGTCCGCCACGGCCTTGCCGCAGGTTGCCGTGTCCGCCGTGCCCTTCAGGTCGCGGGTGCGCAAGGACGGTTCGGCCAGCACCGCCTCGATGGCGCGGACGATGGCCGCGGCGGCCTCCCGCTCCCCCAGGTGGTCCAGCATCATGGCCGCCGACCAGATTTGGCCCACCGGGTTGGCGATGCCCTGGCCTGATATGTCGGGGGCGGAGCCGTGGACCGGCTCGAACAGGGACGGGTGGGTGCCGTCCGGGTTGATGTTGCCCGACGGGGCGATGCCGATGGTGCCGGTGCAGGCGGGGCCCAGGTCCGACAGGATGTCGCCGAACAGGTTGGAGCCCACCACCACGTCGAACCGGTCGGGGTTCATGACGAACTGCGCCGCCAGGATGTCGATGTGGTACTTGTCCCAGCGCACCTGCGGGTAGCTGGCGGCCATCGCCTCCACCCGGCTATCCCAGTAGGGCATGGTGATGGCGATGCCGTTGGACTTGGTGGCGGAGGTCAGGTGTTTGGCCTCCCGCCGGTTCGCCAGCTCGAAGGCGTAGCGCAGCACCCGGTCCACGCCGTGGCGGGTCATCACCGTCTCCTGGATCACCACCTCCCGGTCGGTGCCGGGGAACATGGTGCCGCCGACGGAGGAATACTCCCCCTCCGTGTTCTCCCGCACGATCCAGAAGTCGATGTCGCCCGGCTGCCGCCCCGCCAGCGGGCAGGGCACGCCGGGCATCAGGCGCACCGGGCGCAGGTTCACGTACTGGTCGTATTCCCGCCGGAACTGGAGCAGGGAGCCCCACAGGCTGACGTGGTCGGGCACGGTGGCGGGCCAGCCCACGGCGCCGAAGAAGATGGCGTCGGGCTTGCCGATCCGCTCCTTCCAGTCCTCCGGCATCATCCTTCCGTGGCGGGCGTAGTAGTCGCAGTTGGCGAAGTCGTGCCAGCGCTGCCGCACCTCGAAGCCATGGAGGCCCGCCGCCCGCTCCAGCACGCGGATGCCCTCGGGCATCACCTCGTTGCCGATGCCGTCGCCGGGGATCACGGCGATGTCGTAGACCCGCTTGCCGCCGCTCATGCCGCACCCATCCCGTCCAGCTTCAGGCCGCCGATGTGGAAGGCCTTGGTTTCCAGGTATTCCTCGATCCCCGCCTGGCCGCCCTCGCGCCCCAGGCCGGACCGCTTGATGCCGCCGAAGGGCGCCATCTCCATGGCGATGGACCCGGTGTTCAGCGCCACCATCCCCGCCTCCAACCGCTCCGCCACCCGGAAGGCGCGGTGCAGGTTCTCGGTATAGAAATAGCTGGCCAGGCCGTACTCCGTGTCGTTGGCCAGGGCCACGGCCTCCTCCTCGTGCCGGAAGCGGAACAGGGGCGCCAGGGGGCCGAAGGTCTCCTCCCGCGCCAGCCGCATGTCCGGCGTCGCCCCGACCAGCACGGTGGGGGTGGAAAAGCGCGCGGCGTCGGGGTGGGCCGCCGCCTGGGCATGGACGCGCGCCCCCTTGGACAGGGCGTCGTCCAGGTGCTCCCGCACCTTGGCCGTGGCCGCCCCGTTGATCAGCGGGCCGGTGGTGGTGCCGGGGGCAAGGCCGGGGCCCACCCTCAGGGCGGCGACGGCCCGGGCCAGCCGGTCGGCGAAGGCGTCGAACACCCCGTCCTGCACCAGGATGCGGTTGGCGCAGACGCAGGTCTGGCCGGCGTTGCGGAACTTGCTGGCCATGGCCCCGGCCACGGCCAGGTCCAGGTCGGCGTCGTCGAACACGACCAGGGGCGCGTTGCCGCCCAGCTCCAGGCTCAGCCGCTTCACCGTGTCGGCGCACTGCCGCATCAGCAGCGACCCCACCCGGGTGGACCCGGTGAAGGACAGCTTGCGCACCGCGGGGCTGCCGGTCAGCGCCTCCCCGATGCCCCGGGGCAGGCCGGTGACCACGTTGATGACGCCCGGCGGGAAGCCCGCCCGCTCCGCCAGCCGTGCCAGGGCCAGGGCCGTGAAGGGGGTCAGCTCCGACGGCTTCACCACCACCGGGCAGCCGGCGGCCAGGGCCGGGGCGCATTTGCGGGTGATCATGGCCGCCGGGAAGTTCCACGGCGTGATGGCGGCGGACACGCCCACCGGCTCCTTGCTCACCAGGATGCGGCGGTCCGCCTCCGGCCCGGGCACGCCGTGGCCGGCGACGCGGCGGCCCTCCTCGGCGAACCACTTGATGAAGCTGGCGGCATAGCGGATCTCCCCCGCCGCCTCGACCAGGGCCTTGCCCTGCTCCAGGGTCATGATGCGGGCCAGGTCCGCCTGGTTCTCCAGCACCAGGGCGTGCCAGCGCTCCAGCAGGGCGGCGCGGTCGCCGGCGGTGCGGGCCCGCCAGGGGCCGAAGGCGCGCTGCGCCGCCTGGATGGCGGCTTGCGTGTCCGCTGCGTCGCAGGCGGGGACGGTGCCCAGCACGGCCCCGGTGGCCGGGTCCTCCACGGGCAGGGTGGCGCCGCTGGCGGCGGGCAGCCACTCGCCGCCGATGAGGCAGAGGCTGGACAGCAGCGACGGGTCGGAAAGTCCTGACATGGTCATCCCAGGGCCTGCGTGACGAGGGAGAAGGTGCGGGCGGCGGGGTCGCGGGGCAGGGCCTTGCCCCGCACCATGCGGGTCACCCGGCCGACGCATTGCAGCCCCAGCCCGTCCAGCCAGCCGGGCAGGCCGCAGTCATCCGGCACGTCCAGGCGGCAGAACATGCCGGCGTTGGACCCCAGCCAGTGGGAGATCAGGGCCTTGGCCCCGCCCAGGTCGGGGGCCACCGTGGGCCCCACCACGTAGCCGCGGCCGAAGCGGCGGAACAGGGCGAAGCCCACAGGCTCATGCCCGCGGGTCAGCACCACGCCCTGGGACTGCTCCGCCAGCACCTGGAGCAGCTCGCCCCGGTCCATGCCGGTGGCGCGGCGGTCCAGGTCCACGATGGTGTCGGTGTCGCTGGCGCCAAGCGGGCGCACCCGCTCGTCCGGCAGCAGCTCCGGCAGCGGCACGGAGAAGGCGGCGCCCTGGTGCTGTAGGATGGTGCCCGCGGGCTCGAAGCCCAGGGTGCGGTAGAGGGGCAGGCCCTCCGCCGTGGCGTGCAGCATCACGGTGCGGTCGCCCAGCCCGTCCAGCACGGCCTGCATCAGCCGGCGGCCGACGCCCATGCCCTGGGCCTCCCGCGCCACGATCACCATGCCCAGGGTGGCGGCCTTGGGCCCGAAGGGCCAGGCCATGGCGGTGCCCACCACCTCGCCGTCCCGCTCCGCCACCACGCCCCAGCCGCGTTGCAGCAGGAAATCCCAGTCCTCCGCCCGGTGCGGCCATTGCAGGGCGCGCGACAGCGCGTGCGCCCGGGCGAGGTCGTCGGACTCCATCCCCCGCAAGGCCAAGTCGGGCGGCGACGCGTCGATCATCGGACATGCTCCCGAAAGGGGAGCCCCGCCGCCCCGCCCCGGCCCCCTGGGTTGCGGGTCGGGGCGGCGGACTCCCAAGAACCATCGCAGGAAGATAGGCGGGCTCCCGTGGAATTGGCTGCCGCCCTTGCCGGGGATTCGGAAGATTGTTGCGTTCCCCGCCGGGGGCGGGCGGGGCGGATGCCGCGTCTCCGGCGGCGTGGACAAAAATCCTATGATCTGGCAGCATGTCCCGTCGGGCCTGCTTGGCCCGGCGGTTCTTGGGACAAGGTGAAGCAAAGGGAACAGCTGTCGCGCCGCCGCTTAACTTGACATGCCCCGGACCCGGTAAAGTTTGTCACCTTAAGGCGGTTTTCCTAACGGGATCAAGGGCATATAACTTTACCACGGTAAAGTTAAGCGTCACCTTAAGGTCAAGTTAGTCAAGTTAAGGTCAAGTTTGTCAACGGGTGGCGCCCCTCACGCCGCCGCCGGGAAGCGGTCCACGCGGTACGCGTCGATGGGGATGGCGGTGCTGCCGGTGGCGATCAGCTCGGCCATGGTCGCCCCCACCCCCGGCCCGATCTGGAAGCCGGAGCCGGAGAAGCCGAAGGCGTAGTACAGGCCGCTGACCCGTGCGCTCGGCCCCATGACGGGCAGGCTGTCGGGCAGGTAGCCCTCGATCCCCGACCAGACCCGGATGATGTTCAGCTTCCCCAAGGCCGGGGCCAGCCGGCGCAGTTGGCGCAGCTGGCTCAGGGTGTTCTGGGGCAGCACATAGGACCGGACCAGGTCCGGGTAGGCAGGGCCGCGGGTGCTGCCGCCCAGCACGATGTTGCCGCGGGCCACCTGGCGGAAATAGACCGTCTCCTCCTCCACCGGGGTCATCACCCCCACGGCGGGGGCGATGGCATAGGGCACGGGCTCGGTGACCGACATGTTGGGCCCGCGGGCCACCAGCGGCACCGGCTCCCCGAACTGGGCCGACAGCAGGGGACCCCAGGCGCCCGCGGTGACCAGCAGCACCGTCGCGCGGAAGGTGCGGCCGTCCGCCGTGGCCACCTCGAAGTCGTCGCCCACCTTGGCGGCGGCGGTGACCTTGGTGTTCTCATGCACCACGGCCCCGGCCCGGATGGCGGCGCGGGCGAAGGCGGGGGCCACCAGCCGCGGGTTGGCGTGCCCGTCCAGGGCGGAATAGGACCCGGCCATGACCTCCGGGCCCAGGAAGGGGAAGCGGGCCCGCAGCGCGTTGCCGCTCAGCAGCTCCAGCTCCAGCCCGGCGTGCCGGGCCTCGGCGGCATAGGCCTCCATCTTGTCGGCCATCTCCGGCCGCTCGCGGTAGCAGACGCGGATGTGGCCGGACTGCAAATACTCCACGTCGCTGCCCAGCAGCGCGTTGGCGTTGCGCCAGATCTCGATGGCCCGGTTGGCCAGGGGGAGCTGCCCGATGGGCCGGCCCTGGCGGCGGACATTGCCGAAGTTGGTGCCGCTGGCCTGCCGGCCGACCAGGTCGCTCTCCAGCAGGGTGACGGAGACGCCGCGCTGGCGCAGGAACAGGGCGGCGGACGTGCCCATCAGCCCGCCGCCGATGACCAGCACGTCGCTGGGGGGCTGGTGGCCGCTCATGGGGCATCCTCCTCGATGGCGATGGGCAGGGGCTTGACCGGGGCCTGGCCGCGCAGGCGGCCCACCTGCTCCACCGGCACGCCGGCCTCGGCGGCGACCACCTCCGCCGCCGCCTGCCCGCAATAGCGGCCCTGGCAGCGGCCCATGCCCACCCGGCTGAAGGCCTTGGCCCGGTTGGCCTCCTTGGCGCCGGCCTCCCGCACCGTGCGGCGCAGGTCCCCGGCGGTGACGTTCTCGCACCGGCACAGCACCGTCTCGTCCGGCAGCTTCCCGGCCTGGGCCGCGGGCCAGGGGAAGGCCTCCGCCAGCCCCTCGGCGAAGCGGGCATAGCCGGCCACCTGGCGGCGCAGGTCGGCCAACTCCCCCGCGTCCACCGGCAGGCCCAAATCCGCCAGCACCGCCAGGGCGGCCAGCCGGCCCGTGGCCTCCGCCGACCGGGCGCCCAGGATGCGGGCCCCGTCGCCGGCCAGGTAGACCCCGGGCACGCTGGACCGGCCGTCCCCGTCCCGCTCCGGCAGCCACTGCCGCGTCTTGGGCTCGAAGGCGAAGGCGCAGCGCGCCAGGTCGGCCAGCTGCGTCTCCGGCCGCAGGTGGTAGCCCAGGGCCACGGCGTCCGCCCCGATGGCCCGCTCCCGCCCCCGCCCGTCGCGGAAGCGCAGGCCGGTGACGCCCGCGTCGGCGTCGCCCAGCACCTCCAGCGGCTCGACCCCGGCATGCAGGGCGACGCCGGCCCTCTTCAGCGCCAGGGTCAGGGCCACCCCGTCCCGCAGCACCCCGGGCTGGGCCAGCAGCTTCGGCAGCGCCGCCACCCGGGCGGCGAAGGGGCTGGTGTCCAGCACCGCCGCCACCCCGGCCCCCGCCTTCACGTACTGGGCCGCCACCAGGTACAGCAGCGGGCCGGTACCCACGAAGGCCACGCGGCGGCCGATGGCGCAGGCCTGGGCCTTCAGCGCCACCTGGGCCCCGCCCAGGCTGTAGGTCCCCGCCAGGTCCCAGCCCTTCACCGGCATCAGCCGGTCGGTGGCCCCGGTGCAGAGCAGAAGGGCGTCGAAGGGGAGGGCCTGCTGCCGCCCGCCCGCGGCGGTCCAGACGTGCCGGTCGGCGATGTTCCAGACCAGCGTCTCCGGCCGGTAGTCGACCCGGCCCGCCAGGGCGTCGAATCCGTCATGCAGCGCCTTGGCGCGGCCCGCCTCCGTCCCGTACAGCTCCCCATAGGGGCGGCGGAAGTTCTCGGGCTGGCGGCGGTAGATCTGGCCGCCGGCGCGCCGCCCCTCGTCGATGATTGTGGGGCGCAGGCCGGCCCCCACCAGGGCCTCCGCGGCGCGGACGCCGGCAGGGCCGGCGCCGATGATGATCACGTCAGGCTGGCCCATGTCGCCCCTGGCTGGCTGGTGCTGATCCGCATGCCCTCGGCGGGCTGGGTGGTGCAGGCCCGCAGGCGGTCGCCCGCCTCGGTCCAGACCCAGCAGTCCTGGCAGGCCCCCATCAGGCAGAACCCCGCCCGCGGGCCGTCGCCGAACTCCGACCGGCGCAGGTGCCGGCCGCTGGCCAGAATGGCCACCATCAGCGTGTCGCCCTCCAGCGCCGTGACGGGCGCGCCGTCCACATGGATGGTGACCTGGGCCCGGCCGGTCTCGGCCAGCCGCACGAACCGTCCTTGCATCAGCAGGCCGCCTCCGCCCGGGTCGCTTGCAGCCGCATCAGGGTGTCCTCGTCATGGTGGCACAGGGTCTCGTTGCCGGCGGACAGGCGCCGCCGCGGCGGGGGGACCCGGTCGCAGGTGCCCGCCAGCCGCACCGGGCAGCGAGGCAGGAAGCGGCACAGGCCGGCCCCGGGCGGCCCCGGCAGGGAGGGCACGGGGGCACCCGCCCGCCGCCGCTCCAGCCAGCCGGGCTCCAGCTCGGGAACGGAGCCCACCAGCAGGTCGGTGTAGGGGTGGAAGGGGGCCCTGCGGAAGGCGTCGCGGCCGCCGGCCTCCACCACCGTCCCGCCATAGAGCACCAGCACCTCGTCGCAGGTGGCGCGGACGGTGGAGATGTCGTGGCTGATGAACAGGTAGGCGAGGCCCAGCTCCCGCCGCAGCTCCGCCATTAGCTCCAGGATGGCGGCGCCGACCACGGTGTCGAGGGCGGAGGTCACCTCGTCGCACAGCAGCAGGTCCGGCCCCGCCGCCAGGGCGCGGGCCAGGTTGACGCGCTGCTTCTGGCCGCCGGACAGCTCCCCGCAGCGGCGGCCGGCCACGGCGGCGGGCAGGCGGGTCAGGTCCAGCAGCTCCCGCACCCGCCGCTCCCGCGCCGCGCGGTCCAGGCCATGGTAGAAGCCCAGCGGCCGGCCCAGCACGCCCGCCACGGTGTGGGCCGGGTTCAGGGCCGTGTCGGCGTTCTGGAAGACGAGCTGGATGCGCCGGAACTGGTCCTTGGCCCGCCCCTCCAGGCCGGGGGGCAGGGGGGCGCCGTCGAACAGCACCTGCCCGCCGGACGGCCGCACCAGCCCGGCGATGACCCGGGCCAGGGTGGACTTGCCGGAGCCGGACTCCCCGATCACGCCCAGGGTGCCACCGCGGCGCAGCGACAGGCTGACGTCGCGCAGGATCGGCACGGCGGGCATCCCGTCGGCGCCAACCCTGCCATAGCCGGCGGTCAGGCCGCGCACCTCCAGCAGCGCCGCCCGGTCGGCGGCGGCCGGGGCGGCGGGCCGGGCCGCCGGGCGGGCGGCGTCCACCAGGGTGCGGGTATAGTCGTCGGCGGGGGCCTTCAGCACCTGGGATGCCGGCCCCTGCTCCCGCACCCGGCCCTGGTTCAGCACCAGGATGCGGTCCGCCATCTGCGCCACCACGGCCAGGTCGTGGGAGACGTAGACGGCGGTGGCGCCCTGCTCCCGCACGGCCCGCTTGAAGGCGTGCAGCACCTCCACCTGGGTGGTCACGTCCAGGGCGGTGGTGGGCTCGTCCAGGATCACCAGCTCCGGCCCCGTCACCAGGGCCATGGCCGCCATCAGCCGCTGCAGCTGCCCGCCGGACAGCTGGTGCGGGTAGCGCCGGCCGATGCTTTCCGGGTCCGGCAGGGCCAGGCTGCGGAACAGGGCGACGGCTTTCGCCTCGGCCTCCGCCCGGGACATCAGCCCGTGGAGCACCGCCGCCTCCACCACCTGGTCCATGATGGCGCGGGACGGGTTGAAGGCGGCGGCGGCGCTCTGGGCGATGTAGGCGACGCGGGCGCCGCGCAGGGCGGACAGGCCGGCGGCGTCCAGGGACAGCACGTCCGTGCCACCCACCCGCACCGTGCCCCCGGCGATGCGCAGGCCGGGGCGGGCGTGTCCCATCAACGACAGGGCGATGGTGGTCTTGCCGGACCCGGACTCCCCGATCAGGGCCAGCACCCCGCCCCGCGGGATGGCGAAGGAGACGTCGTGGACGATCACCGCCTCCCCGCTGTCCGGCCGGGGTGCCGTTATGCGCAGGCCGGAGACCTCCACGTGGTAGCCGATGCCGGGGACGGCCGTGCCGGGGGCGGGCATCTCAGCGCCTCCCCTTGCCGGAGACGGCGTCGATCAGCAGGTTGGCGCCCACGGTCAGGCTGGCGATGGCCAGGGCCGGGGCCAGGATGGCGGACGCCCCCTCCGGCAGGCCGGAGATGTTCTCCCGCACCAGGGAGCCGAGGTCCGCGTCCGGCGGCTGTACGCCCAGGCCCAGGAAGCTCAGGCCCGACAACAGCAGCACGATGAAGACGAAGCGCAGGCCGAAGTCGGCCAGCAGCGGGCCCACCATGTTGGGCAGGATCTCCGCCCGCGCGACGTAGAGCCGCCCCTCGCCGCGGGCGCGGGCCACCTGCACATAGTCCATCTGGTAGAGCCCCACCGCCATGGACCGGGCGATGCGGTAGGCGCCTGGGACATAGGTCACGGCGGCCACCAGCAGCAGCAGCGGCAGGGAGGAGCCGAAGGCCGCCACCAGCACCAGGGCGAAGATCTTGCTGGGGATGGAGATCAGCGTGTCCATGAGGCGGCTCAGCCCCTCGTCCAGCCAGCGGCCCCCCACCGCCGCCAGCAGGGCCAGGGCCGTGCCGGTGCCGCTGGCCAGCAGGGCGGCGGCCAGGGCCAGCCCCACCGTGTAGCGGGCGCCGGACAGGAGCCGGCTCAGCACGTCGCGGCCCAGGTAGTCGGTGCCCAGCCAGTGCGCGGCGCCGGGCCGGGCGAACACCTCCGGCGAGACGAAGGCGCCCACCGCGTGCGGGGCCAGCGCCGGGCCCAGGGCGGCGACGGCCAGCCAGAGCAGCACCAGGGCCAGGCCCAACTTGCCCGTCAGGGGCAGGGACCGCGCCCAGGCCAGCGGGGCGCCCGTGCGGGCCAGGGGGGCTGCGGCGTCCGTCATCCCTGTCTGATCCTCGGGTTGGCCAGGATGGCCACCACGTCGGCGGCCAGCACCAGCAGCAGGTAGGCGCCGCAGAACACCATGGCGCAGGCCTGGAGCAGCGGCATGTCGCGGCTGGCCACGGCGTTCACCATCAGGCTGGCCAGGCCCGGGTAGTTGAAGATCGTCTCCACGATGATGGCCCCGCCCAGCAGGTAGGACAGGCTGAGCGCCATGGCGTTGACGATGGGCCCCACCGCGTTGGGCAGCACGTGGGCGAACACCACCCGCGCCGGCCCCAGCCCCTTCAGCCGCGCCATCTCCACATAGGGCTGGCCGAGCTGGGCGATCACCGCGGCCCGGGTCATGCGGGCCATCTGGGCCACCACGACGACGGACAGGGTCATCACGGGCATGGCCAGGGACCGCAGCGTCTCCCCCCACCCGGCCCCGGCCTTGACCATGGCGATGGAGGGCAGCAGGCGCAGCTCCACGGAGAAGGCCAGCACCGCGAGGGTGGCAACCAGGAATTCCGGCAGGGCCACCATGGCCAGGGTGGCGATGTTCAGGCCCCGGTCCAGCCGGCTGTCCTGGCGCATGGCGGACAGGATGCCGACCAGCAGGGCCAGCGGCACCGACACCGCCGCCGTCAGCCCGGCCAGCAGCAGGGAGTTGGGCAGGCGGCCGGCGATCACCTCCGCCACCGGCATGTTGGCCACCAGGGAGCGGCCGGGGTCGCCGGCGGCCAGGCCGCCCAGCCACCGCAGGTAGCGCTCCGGCGCCGGCCGGTCCAGGCCGTATTGCTGGCGCAGGGCGGCCACCGCCTCCGGCGTGGCGCTCTGGCCCAGCGTCTCCTGCGCCGCGTCGCCGGGCAGCAGGGAGCTGACGGTGAACACCACTGCCGACACCAGCAGCATGGTCACCAGCCCGGCCCCCAGCCGCTTCAGGACCAGGCGCAGGGCCGTGGCCGCGCCGCCGGTGCCTGCCGCCATGTCCGCCGTCCCCGCCATGGTCAGGCCCCCCACCAGACATGCTCCGCGAAGGCGTAGCCCATGAAGCCGCCCAGGGCGACGGGCCGCAGGCCCCCCAGGCGCCGGTCATGCCCGTCGATCAGGGTGATGAAGACGGGGATGCCCACCCCGCAGCCCGCATGGACAAGGCCCTGCATCTCCCCGTACAGCTCCTTGCGGCGGGCGGGGTCCGCCTCGCCGCGGGCCTCCACCAGCAGCCGGTCGAACCGCTCGTCCTTCCAGGCGCTCTCGTTCCAGGGGGCGTCGGACTTGTAGAACAGGCTGAACACCAGGTCGGCGGTGGGCCGCGGGTTGGTGTTGCCGAAGGTCAGCGGGTGCTTCATCCAGTGGCTGGACCAATAGCCGTCGGACGGCATGCGGTTCACCGCCAGCCGCAGCCCCACCTGGGCCGCGTGCTCCTGCAGCACCGACGCCATGTCCACCGACCCCTCCGCGGCGGGGGAGGCGTAGATGGGCAGGCGCAGCCCCTCCAGCCCCGCCCTGCGCAGGTGGAAGCGGGCCTTCTCCGGGTCGAAGGCGCGCTGGGGCAGGTCGTCCCGGAAATAGGGGTGCCAGGGCGGGATCGGGTGGTCGTTGGCGACGGTGGCGTAGTTCCGGAACAGGGCGCGCCGGATCAGGTCCCGGTCCAGCAGGTGCTTCATGGCCAGCACGAAGTCCGGGTTGCCGGTGGGCAGCAGCCCGTCCTGCCGCATGATCAGGTTGGTGTAGAGGCTGGAGCGCGTCTCCAGCACCGCGTGCCCGGGGGAGGCCTTGATCCGCCCCACCGACCGCGGGTTCACCGCCATGACGAGCTGCACGTCGCCGGACAGCAGCGCGTTGACGCGGGAGACCTCGTCCGGGATGGCGATCAGCTCGATCTCGTCCAGGTAGGGCTTGCCGGGCTTCCAGTACTCGTCGTTGCGCACCACCGTGGTGCCCACGCCCGGGCGGAAGGACTTGATCCGGTAGGGGCCGGTGCCGATCCCGGCGGAGAAGTCCTTCGTGCCGTCCTTGACGACCAGGAAGTGGGACTGCGCGAGGATGGCCGGCAGGTCGGCGTTGGGGCCGGCCAAGCGCACCATCACCTCGTGCGGGCCGGTGGCGCGCACCTCGGCGAACTGCTCGGCCAGGGGCCGGACCTTGGAGGCGGTGGCCGGGTCCTTGTGGCGGAGCAGGGAATAGACCACGTCCGCCGCGCCGAACGGCGTGCCGTCGTGGAACCGCACGCCGCGCCGCAGGGCCAGCCGCCACAGGGTCTGGTCGCTGGTGTCCAGCGCCTCCGCCAGGGCGGGCATGGGCACCAGGCCGGGGCCGTACTCGGTCAGCCCGCCATAGGCCATGTAGTGGCGGGTATAGTCGGTGGACAGGCCGCCCTTGGCCGGGTCCAGCGTGTCGGCCGTGGAGCTGGCGATGCCTGCCACCCGGATGCGCCCGCCCCGCCGCGGCCCCGCCTCCGCCCAGGTTCCGCCGGGCGCCAGCCCGGCCAGCGCCAGCCCCGCCCCGGCACCCAGCAGGGCGCGGCGGCTGAGGGGCGGGACGGGGGGCGGGGGGGCCGTCAATGCAGGATGTCCTGGAGGCGGTAATAGGCCCCCACCATCGGCAGGAACCAGGGCTTGCCCAGGTGCCCGGGCACGCCGGGCCAGTCCAGGTCGCCCCAGGGGTTGGCCTGGGGCTTGCCGTCCAGCACGTCGGCCATCACCTCCCCCATGTGCGCCGACATCTGCACGCCGTGGCCGCTGTAGCCCATGGCGTAGAAGATGCCGTCATGCTCCCCCGCGCGGGGCAGCCGGTCGGCTGTCAGGTCCACCATGCCGCCCCAGCAATAGTCCACCCGCACGCCCCTCAGGGCGGGGAAGATGCCCGCCAGCGCCTGCTCCAGGATGCGGCCGCTCTTCTGGTCCGACCTTGGGTCGGAGACGGCGAAGCGGGCCCGCCCGCCGAAGATGAGCCGGTTGTCCGGGGCGACGCGGAAGTAGTTGCCGATGTTCTTGCTGGTCACGTAGTTGCGCCGGGCGGGCAGCAGCCGGTCCAGCGTGCCCTGGTCCAGGGGCTCCGTGGCGATGATGAAGCTGCCGACGGAGACGATGCGCCGGCGGTACCAGCCGAAGGGCTTGCCGGGGCTGGCGCCGCCGGTGGCCACCAGAACCTGCCGGGCCACCAGCTCCCCCTTGCCCGTGGCGACGCGCCAGCCGCCGGCGACGCGGGACAGGCCGGTGACGGCCGCCCCCTCATGCACCCGCACGCCCCGCCGGGCCGCGGCCTCCGCCAGGCCGACGCCGAACCTGCCCACGTGGAGCTGGGCGCTGGTCTCCTGCAACAGGCCGCCGTGGAAGGCGGCGGAGCCGATCTCCTCCCCCAGCCGGTCGGGCGGGACCAGGCGGACATGGGGGTCCACCCCGTCCGCCAGCACCTCGTAGGCCTTGGCGAGCTTGGGGTAGTGCTCCGGCTTGGCGGCCAGCTTGATGCGGCCGCAGCGGCGGAAGTCGCAGTCGATGCCCTCGTCCCGCGCCAGCCGCTCCACCGTGTCCACGGCGGCGCAATAGGCGCGGTAATAGGCGGTGACCCGCTCCCGCCCCAGCTTGGCGGCGAGGGACGCGAAGTCGTGCGCCAGGCCGTTGTTGCACTGGCCGCCGTTGCGGCCCGAGGCCTCTCCCGCCACGCGGCCGGCCTCAAGCACGGCGACGCTTGCGCCGCGCTTGGCCAGGGCCAGGGCCGCCGACAGGCCGGTGAAGCCGGCCCCGACGACGGCCACGTCGGCCATGCCGGCCACCGGCCCCGCCGCCCCGCCGGTGAAGGGCGGGGCGGTGTCCAGCCAGTAGGAGAGGGTCCTCACCTCGGGCATGTCGCCTCTCAGAGCCCGACGAGGCCGGCGAGGCCGCCGATGTCGGCGATCTCGTGGTCGCGGTAGTGGGGGTTGGAGGGCTCGTGCCCGCGGGCCACGAAGACCCGGGCGCCGACGCCGATGTCCGTGGCCGACATCTGGTCGTACCGGAAGCTGGAGGACACGTGCATGATGTCCTTCGGGTCGCAGCCCAGCTGGTCCAGCATGTACTCGAAGGCCTGCAGGCGCGGCTTGTAGGCCTGGGCCTGCTCCGCCGTGTAGACGGCGTGGAAGGGCGCGCCGAGCTTGGCCACGTTCTCGTGGATCTGCTCGTTGGCGGCGTTGGACAGGATCACCAGCGGGATCTCCCTCGCCACCTTGGCGAGGCCGGCGGGCACGTCCGGGTGCGGGCCCCAGGTGGGCACGGCGTCATAGATGCGCGTGGCCTCCTCCTCCCGGAACTCGATCCGCCACTTCCGGCAGGTGCGCAGCACGGAGTTCCGCACCACCTCGCGGTAGGGCTTCCAGGCGCCCAGCACCTCGTCCAGGCGGTAGGCGGCGAAGTCCTTGACGAACCGCCCCATGTCCCCCGGCGCGACGCGGTCCGGGAAGATCTCGCGCGCCATGTCGGCCATGCGGAAGCGGATCAGGGTCCCGTAGCAGTCGAAGGTGATGTATTTGGGCCGGAACATGGCGGTTTCTTTCCAGTAGCTGCGGGTCGTGTCCTGGCGCGGCCGGGTGCCTGGCTTGGCCGGGTCCGCTTTCCGGCCCGCCCGGTGACCGGGCAGGCCGCCCGGCCGGGGCAGGATCGCAAGGACATTACCGCACGGGGGGCCCGGAACATTTTCCCGATTGCGCGGGCCCGGCGGGGACGAAACTACCATTTTCAGGGATGCCGCAGCATAGATTGCCGCGGCGTCCCGGGCGCCTCAGTACCCCCGGCCGCGGGGGACCAGGCCGCGCGCCGGGCGCCCGGCGCGGTGGTCGCGGACGGCCCCGATCACGGCATGGGCCGCCCCTTCCGCGTCGGTCATGCTGGCCACGTGGGGCGTCAGCAGGATGCGGGGATGGCGCCAGAACGGGTGGCCGGGCGGGGCCGGCTCCTCCCCCAGCACGTCCAGCACGGCGCCGGACAGGCGCCCGCCCTCCAGGGCCTCCAGCAGGTCCGCCTCCACCAGGTGCCCGCCGCGCCCGACATTCACCAGGGAAGCGCCGTCCGGCAGGTGGGCGAATGTCTCGCGGCACAAGATGCCGCGCGTCTCCGCCGTCAGCGGCAGCAGGCAGACCAGGATGTCGCACGCCGCGAGGAAGGCGGGCAGCGCCGCCGGCCCGGCGAAGCAGGCGACGCCCTCCAGGGACTTGGGCGAGCGGGACCAGCCCGACAGGGGGAAGCCGAATCCCCGCAGCCCGGCCAGCACCGCCTGGCCCAGCTCCCCCAGCCCCATCACCCCCACCCGGCGGCGGGCAGCGGGCACCAGCCTGACGGGGGCCCAGCGCCCCTCGGCCTGGGCGGCGCGGTAGTCCAGCAGGTGGCGGTGCAGGGCCAGGGTGGCGAGGGTGGCGTACTCCACCATCCCGGCGGTGATGCCCGGCTCGACCATCCGAACCACCTGGACATGGCTTGGCACGGCGGCGAGGTCGAGCTGGTCCACCCCGGCCCCGGTGGAGAACAGCACCTCCAGGTTCGGCAGCCCGGCCAGCAGGTCCGGCGTGACCGTCCAGGCGGCCAGGTAGCGCACCGCGGCCGGGTCGCCCAGGTCCGGCCATTGGCGGAAGGGGATGTCCGGGGCGTGCTCGGCGAAGAGGGACTGCCAGACCCGCCCGCGGGCGGGGTCGGCCTTGTAGAGCAGGGTCATGGGCCTGGCCCTTTCCGGAAAAAAGGGCGGGCCGCCGGCGAACGGTGTCGCCGGCGGCCCGGAGGGGGGCGCCCGAGAAGGGGAGGGGCGGGCGCCGGGAACCCGGTCGTCAGAAGGCGTAGCTGGCCCGCAGCGTGTAGGTCCGGGGCGTGCCCGGCGCCACCCAGAGCGTGGAGTAGGAGCTGGCGTAGTAGGTCTTGTCGAACAGGTTGTTGACGTCGAAGGACAGCTTCAGCCCCTCCAGCGGCTCGTACGCCGCGTGGAGCTTCGCCAGCGTGTAGCTGGGCAGGTTGAACTGCGTCCCCGTCTCCCCCAGCCGCTTGCCGACGTAGTTCAGGCCGCCGCCGACGGTCACGAACTGCCCGCCCAGGTCGAATTCCTTGAACAGCAGCAGGTTGGCGCTGTGCTTGGGGATGTTGATCAGCCGGTCGCCCTTGTTGATGGACCGGCCGAAGCTGGGGTCCAGCACGTCCTTCGCCACCTCGGCGTCGGTGTAGGCGTAGGTGACGTAGACCTGCACCTCCCCGGGCAGCTTGCCGGTCAGGTCGAACTCCAGGCCCTTGCTGCGGGCCTTGCCCACGGCGATGGAGAAGCCGATATTCACCGGGTCGGCGGTCAGGATGTTGTCCTTTGTCATGGTGTACAGGGCCAGGTTGCCTGTCACCTTGCCGTCGAACAGGGAGTACTTGGCGCCGATCTCGTAGGACTCGCTGGTTTCCGGGGCGAAGGGCTCGCCGACCGAGCTGAGGCCGCTGTTGGGCCGGAAGCCGCGGCCGTAGCCGCCATAGACGGTGACCTGGTCGTTGACCTCGTACGAGGCGCCGGCCTGCGGGTTGAACTTGGTCAGGGACTGGCCGATGGTCCGGTTGGTGATCCGGTCGTCCAGCTTCTGCTCGAAGTCGTCATAGCGCCCGCCGATGCGGAGCTTCAGCTTCTCCGTCAGGTCGATCTGGTCGTTGACGTAGACGCCCCAGGCCTTCTGCACCTCCGTGTTGTCGAACAGCCGGCCCGTGGGGGTGGGGGTGCTGCCATAGACGGGGTTGAAGATGTCGATGGCGTTGTAGGCCGCCGTCACCGGCCGCCCCGCCACATAGGTCGCGGGCCGGAACCGGAGCTGCACCGTGTCGACCTCGAACCGGTCGCGGTCGGCGCCGATGATCAGGTTGTGGGTCAGGGGCCCGGTCTTGAACTCCCCGCTCACCTCGCCGCGCACCGTGCTGTTGGTGGTGTCGTAGTCGCGCAGGCGCCGCTGGCGGGAGAGGAGGTTGCCGGTGCCGGCCAGCGTCTGGCGGCCGGCTGCCAGCTCCGCGTCGCTGGAGAAGCCCTTGAACGAGGTGTCGCGGTAGCCGAGGCCCAGCAGGGCGTGCCAGCTGTCGCTGAAGTCGTGCTGCAGCTGGGCCTGGTGGCCCAGCACGTCGATCTTGTTGGGGCCGTCCCCGGGCTCGCCCAGGAAGCGGCTGATGGGGACCACGCCCAGCTGGCCGTTGGGGGCGACGATGCCGCGGTCGAACGGCACCTCCTGCCGCACATACTCCATCTCATAGGACAGGCTGGTGGACTCCGTCAGCTGCGCCAGGACGGAGGGGGAAGCGACGTACTTCTCCGTCTTGATCGTGTCGCGGAAGCTGGCCGCGTCCTCCGCGGCGCCGTTCAGGCGGACGGCGACCTTCTTGCCCAGGACGGGGCCGGTGACGTCCGCCTCCACCCGGTAGGTCTGGTAGCTGCCCACCGACACGCCGACGCTGCCGCTGGGCGTGAACTCCGGCTTCTTGGTGACGATGTTGACGGTGCCGCCGGGCTCGCCCCGGCCGAACAGGGCGGCGTTGGGGCCCTTCAGCACCTCAATCCGCTCCACGTTGGAGCTGTCGCGCGGGCCGCCATAGCCGCGGCCGCCGTTGAAGCCGTTGACCAGGTAGCCGCTGGGGAAGTTCTCGTCACCGGCGAAGCCGCGGATGGCGAAGGCGTCCCACAGGCCGCCGAAATTGTTCTGCCGGGACACGCCGCTGGCCAGCTCCAGGGCCATGTCCAGGCGGGTGACGCCGATGTCGGCCAGCAGCCCCGCGTCCAGGGTCTGGATGGATTGCGGGATCTCCCGGATGGGGGTGTTGCCGCGGTAGGCCTGCCGCTGGCCGGTGACGATCACCTCGTCCAGGGCGGCGACCTCCTGGGCGCCCGCCGTGGGCGCCAGGGCCAGGAAGGCGGCGCCGGCCGTGAGGGCGAGCCGCAAGCAGGTCAGTCGATCCATTGCCATTCCCCTATCCGCTCCGCTGTCCGTTGTTTTGTTCCGCGGCGCCGGGGGCTGCCGCGGGGGCCTGTTTCTTTCCCTCCCTCAGGGACCAGAGACCCTCTGGTGCCGTGCTCCGGGTGTCCGGTGGGGTTCAGCGCGCCCTCTTCCGTCGGCCACATCACTGTAGGTAGCAGACGGTGGAATATTCATTCAAAGAGTGGCGGCAGGGCGGCGTGATGTTTTGTCCGGGGTCACGGAACCGTAAGAAAATGCCGGACCGGCAGGGGCCGGCCGAAAGCCGGCAGGGCCGGCCCCGGGTGCCCGGAAAACAAGCGACCCCGCCGTTTCCGGGCGGGGTCGCGGGTCGTGCCGGGGGTGTCCCCGCGCGGGGGCGTCAGAGGTATTTCAGCCACCAGATGTCGCGCCGCCGCTGCTTCAGCCGGGCGAACCAGCGGGTGGGGACGTACAGCGGCACCAGCAGGATCAGCACCCAGATCCAGACGGTGGAGATGTTGTCCACCCCGAACACCGTCCCCTTGGTGGGGCCGTAGAGGGCCAGGGCGACGAGGTACAGCGCCTTCAGCACGTAGAGGTGCAGCAGGTAGAAGAACATGGGCGCGCCGCCGAACAGGGACAGGTACGGCATCACCCGGCTGTCCTGGTACCGCTCGAACAGGGCCAGCAGCAGGGCGCCGACGCCCACGGTGGACAGCAGGAACATCAACGACGGCGGGTACTTGGTCAGGGCCAGGAAGCTCATCACCGTGCGCAGGCCGTCGCCCGCGTCGTACCAGGGCTTGTCGCCATAGAAATTGGCCCAGCGCAGCAGCACGAAGGCGGCCAGCATTCCCGCCCCCAGCAGCACCAGCTTGCGGATGCGCGCCTCCGGCGCCGTGCCGCGGGCGAACCAGGGGCCCGCGGCATAACCCAGCAGGATCACGCCGATCCAGGCCAGCACGGGATAGGTGGTCTTGGCCACCAGCCCGCCGCCCAGGTCGATCACCGCGCGCTGGTGCAGCATGGCCCAGGGCACGAAGAAGGCGTCGCCCGGGGCCAGCCGGACCGGGTCCAGCAGGTTGTGGCCGCAGACGATGGCCAGGCCCAGGGCGAACTGCCAGGCCCGCGGAAGGTGCAGCAGCCCGGCCAAGGCGACCATGCTGATGCCGATGGCCCAGATCACCTGCAGCCAGAAGGTCTGCGGCGGGAACTGCGCGCTCCAGGCGAAGCCGACGAGGGTGACCTCCAGCACCATGAGGAACAGCCCCCGCTTCAGCAGGAACAGGGAGGTCTCGGCCTTGCTGTGGCTCTGGCCGTAGAGCCAGGCCGACAGGCCGGTCAGCGCCACGAAGGTGGGGGCGCAGAAGGTGGACAGCAAGCGGGTGAAGAACAGGGCCGGGTCCACCGTGGTGGCGTCCACCGGGTCACCCACCTGCAAGTGCAGGAACCAGGTCTCCCGCACATGGTCAACCAGCATGAACAGCATCACCAGCCCGCGCAGCGCGTCGATGGAGGCCAGCCGCGCCTGCGCGCGCACCGTCTCCAACCCCGGCATGGGCCGCGCCATGCCCCCCAGCGCCTTGGGCTGTTCCGCCAAGCTTGTCATCCCATCGTCCCCCAGCCTTATGCGGCCCCGACGGGCCGACCGGTTCTCCCAGGGTCAGCATGCGGGGGCAGGCTTGGAACCATATGCGGAATCGCCGGCCGGCGGCGCAAGGAACTGCCGAAAACCATGCGGCGGCGGCACTGATCCGAAAGGGGCGGGTCAGGCCGCCTTCGCCGGGGCCTTGCGCTTGGCGAGCTGCTGCCGGCGGAAGCCGCGCTTGCGGGTCCAGACCCACAGGCCGGTGATGGACAGCATGGCAAGCCCCAAACCGGCGACGGCCACCAGCAGGCGCCCGGCGGTCCCCGCCACCACGCCGGAATGAACCGGCAGCATCCACTCCAGCAGGGCGTCGCCGGCCGGCGTGCCCGGCCCGCCGGCCCGGGCCAGGATGGCGCCCGTGCGCGCGTCCGCCCAGGCCTGCCGCGCGGCACCGGGCGGCCCGGCACCGCCGTCCTCCAGGTAGACGTGGACCAGGGTCCCGCCCGGCCCCAGGAGGCGGAGATTGCGGACGGGCAACCCGCCCGCGTCCTGGCGGACCAGGGCGACCACGGCGTCCAGCCCCATCACCGGCCCGTCCCCCGGCGGGACCGTGGGCGCGGGGGAAGGTGCCGTGGGCAGCACGGTGCCGAGCGCCGCCAGGACCGGCCCGCGCCAAGCCATGGCGATACCCGTCAGGGCGCCCAGCAGCAGCACGGCGGCCAGGACCGCCCCCGGCACCCGGTGCAGGTCCAGCACGGCCCGGTAGCTGCCGGATCCCAGCCTCACCGTGAAGGCTGACCCCAGGCGGCGGGCCCCGGGCCACCACAGGACCGGCCCCGTGGCGGCCATGGCGAGCAGCCCGAGCCCCAGCAGCCCGACGGCGTTGGCGCCCGGGCCGCCCAGCAGCATGTTGTCATGCCACTGGGCCAGCAGCTCCACCGGCCAGGCATACAGCGGCGCGCTGCGCAGGACGGCGCCGGAGTAGGGGTCCACGCTGGCGTAGCGGGCACCGCGGCCGTCGGCCAGCCGAAACAGGAAGGCCCGGCCGGGGCCTGCCGGGTACTCCACCCGCGCCACCCGCGCGCCCGGGTGCGCCGCGCGGACGGCGTCCAGCAGGGCCGAGACGGGCAGGGGCTCACCCGCTGGCACGACCCGCAGGGCGGGCCCGTGCAGCAGCAGGTTGCCGACGTCGCGGAAGGCCAGGGCAGCCCCGCTCAGCCCCTGGAGCGCCAGGAACAGGGCCAGCGCCACGCCGACCCAGCGGTGGGCGGCGAGGATGGCGGACCGTGTCGACATCCCTGATCCTCCCCCGCCGCCGGCCCCGGGTCACTTCACGGCGAAGGTGGTGAAGGACTTCGCCCGCGTCGCCTGGTCCAGCAGCATCACCGTCACCTCGGCACCCGCGGGGACCTTGGCGCCCTTGGCCTCCAGCCTGTTGGCGGCGCCGGGCGCCAGGGCCACCTCCACCGGCGCGCCGGGGCCCTTGACGGTCAGGGTGCCCGCCATTCCGGCGCTCGGCACCGGCTCGTCCTCGTCGCTGAGGTAGAGGGCGATGCCGTCCGCCTCGCGGACCAGTTCCACCACGGTCTCCCCCGCCTCCGACACGGTGCCGCCGTGGCGGGGCTTCATGCTGCCGTGGGCTAGGGCCAGGCTGGGGGCGAGGGCGGCCGCGAGGGCCAAGGTGGCGAGCAGGGGCCAGCGGCCCGGGTAAGCACGCATTCCGGTGTCTCCGAAGGCTGGTGGTCGCGGGGGAGGGCGGCCCGGGCCGCTCACTCCGGCGCGTGGGGCAGGACGAAGGACAGGGTGGCGAAGTGCTCCACCTTGTCGTACCTGGCCTTGTCGTCCGACGGGCCGACGAAGGTGGCGCCGACCACGTTCAGCCCCTGGTTCCGCACCTTCAGGGTCACCGTGCCGTCGGCGCCGGTCTTCAGCGGCTCCTGGTCCGGGTCGTTGACATAGTCGTGCTTGACCAGGGCGCCCTCCACCGGCTTGCCCTGGAACAGCACCCGGAAGGTGGCGGGCTGGCCCAACTGGGCGGGCAGGGGGGAGGTCACCGGGACGACCTGCAGGGTCTGGTCCGGCATGACCGGCACGGGGGTGGACGGCAGGGCCGGCAGGTGCACGGCGTATTTCATGGTCCGCTCGGAGATGACGGCGTCCGGCAGCTCGTCCCGGCCCTTCTTCTGCCACTCCCCGTCCTTGCCCTTGCTCCAGACCCCGTTGTCCATCACCGCGGCCACGGCGGCCACCGGCTTGTCGCTGTCCACCAGCACGATGGGGCCGGCCGCGCGCAGGGCGACCTTCACCGGCTTCCATTCCCCGTCGAAGCCGGCCACGGACTTCACCAGCGGCATGCGCTTGACCATGTCCAGGTCGTCGGCACCCACCCCGTAGATGAGGGCGAGCTGCTTCGCCCGCTGCGCGAACCAGATGCCGTGCGCGTCCGCCGCCGCCGGCGCCAACGCCGCCGCCGCGATGAGGCCCGCCAACACACATGAGGTGACTTTACGCATCGATCCCTCCCCCGGCTGTCGCAGGGCCCGCGCGCAGGCCCACCCCGCACAGGATGCCAGCCGCCCCTGGGGACATATGCGGAAGCGGCCGCACCCGGCGCGATGATCTGCCGAATCCGGCCCGCCGGCCGCGGCGGCGTGCCGCGGCTGCCGCGCCGCCGCGCGGGAGCCGTGCACCCCGCCCGCAATAGGGTGTCCCGGCCACCGCGGAAGTGTCGGCCCGCGCCGTTCTTCGGGCCTTGGCCCCGTGCCGCGGCAGGCCGACACTCCAACCCCGGGGACGACACCGGCAGGGGGGCGGGCATGGCGACGTGGTACGGCACGGAGCTGGACGACAGGTGGGTGGGCTCGGGGGCCTCGGACACCTATTTCGGGCGCGGCGGCAATGACACGCTCGACGGCGGGGGTGGCAACGACATCCTGCACGGTGGCGAGGGCCAGGACCTGCTCACGGGCGGTGCCGGCCATGACAGGCTGTATGGCGGCGCCGGGGCGGGGGACATGGCGGGCTACCGCGACGCGGGCAGGGGCGTCCGCGTGGACCTGGCCAAGACCCATGCCCAGGACACCGGCGGGGCCGGGTGGGACACGCTGCTCGGCATCGAGGGCCTGGACGGGAGCGTGTTCGGCGACCGCCTCCTCGGCACGGATGGCGGCAACCTGATCTTCGGCGGCGCGGGCGACGATTTCATCGACGGGCGTGGTGGCATCGACTTCCTGGAAGGCGACGGATCGCTGATGGACCGGACCCCGCCCCCGGTCCTGGGCAATGACACCATCCGGGCCGGCGCCGGGGGAGGGACGGTGGTGGGCGACATCGGCCTGCTGGCCGCTGGCCAACGAGGGGGTGACGACATCCTGTATGGCGGCCCGAGCCTGGACGGCCTGACGGGCGACGGCCAGCTCTGGTTCGGCGCCCGCGGTGGCGACGACATCATCTTCGGGGATGGCGGGGACGACTCCATCAACGGCGACGGCGCGTTCCTGCGTGACGGGAGCACCGGCGGGAATGACGGGCTGGAGGGCGGGGCCGGGCAGGACGTGATCGAGGGGGACGGCATCTTCGTGGGGACCGCCACCGGCGGCGACGACCGCCTGGACGGCGGCGCGGCCAACGACCGGCTCTATGGCGATGGCCTCTACGTCGACCTGCCGCCCGGTACGGCCGGGCCGGCCAGGGGCGGCGACGACCGGGTGGAGGGCGGCGGGGGCCACGACCTGCTGTGGGGGGACTTCGGGGAGGTGCGGGCCGGCATCGCCGTCCGGGGCGCCGACCGCTTCGTCTTCGCCCCCAATTCCGGCTGGGACCGGATCATGGACTTCGAGCCGGGCAAGGACCTGATCGAGGTGGACCGGCCGGACACGGGCGGGTTCGGGGACCTGTCCATCAGCGGAAACGGCACGGCGGCCGTGCGGGTCACCTTCTCCGCCGTCAGCTCCGTCCTGGTGCAGGCAGCCGACGGCGGCCCGCTCACCCTGTCGGCGGCGGATTTCCTGTTCGCCTGACCAGGGCGCCGCGCGTGGCCGCGGGCCCGCTCAGTAGCCGAGGATCGCCTTGGTCTCGAGGTATTCCTCCAGCCCGTGGACCCCGTACTCGCGGCCATTGCCCGAGCGCTTGTAGCCGCCGAAGGGGGCGTACGGGTCCCAGGGCGGGTAGTTGATGTGGACCTGCCCGGCGCGGATGCGGGCGGCCACGCGCCGGGCCCGCTCCCGGTCCGCGGACTGGAGGTGGGCGCCAAGGCCGTAGACGGTGTCGTTGGCGATGCGGATCGCCTCCTCCTCGTCGCGGTAGGGCATGATCGCCAGCACCGGCCCGAAGATCTCCTCCCGCGCGATGCGCATGCTGGGCGTCACGCCCGAGAACACCGTCGGCCGTGCGTAGAAGCCGCGGGCGAGCCCGTCCGGGCGACCAAGCCCGCCGCAGACCAGCTTGGCACCTTCCTCCATCCCCGCGGCGATCATGGCCTGCACCCGGGCGAACTGGGCGGCGTTGGCGATGGGGCCCATGGTCGTCCGTTCGTCGCGCGGGTCGCCCACGACGATGCCGGCCGCTGCCCTGGCGGCCAGCGCCTCCACCTCGGCCAGACGGGATTCCGGCACCAGCATCCGGGTCGGGGCGCTGCAGGACTGGCCGGCATTGCGCATGCCCGCCAGCACCCCCTTCGCGACGCCCTGCTCGAAATCGGCGTCGTCGAGGAACAGGTTGGGCGACTTGCCGCCAAGCTCCTGCACCACGCGCTTGACCGTCACCGCGGCGGCCTGCGCCACCAGCACCCCGGCGCGGTTGGAGCCGGTGATGGAGACCATGTCCACGTCCGGGTGCGCCGCCAGCGCCGCGCCCACCACCTCCCCGGTCCCCCCGACGAGGTTGAACGCCCCGGGCGGCGTGCCCGCGTCATGCATCACCTGGGCGAAGAGCTGGGCGCTGTAGGGCGACAGCTCGCTGGGCTTCAGCACCACGGCGCATCCCGCGGCGATGGCCGGCGCGACCTTGGCGGTGACCTGGTAGAGCGGCCAGTTCCACGGGGTGATGAGGGCGCAGACGCCGATGGGCTCCTTGGCCGTGGCGGTCCCGCCGTCCCAGGACAGGAACCGGTAGCGCCGCAGCACCTCCGCCTGCACGCGGACATGCTCGATGGCCAGGGGCACCTGGGCAGACCGCGCATAGCCGACCGGGGCCCCCATCTCGGTGACCAGCGCCTGCGCGAACAGCTCCGCGCGCTCCTCCAGCAGGGCCAGGATGCGGCCGAGTAGGGCGGCCCGGTCCGCGGGGGTGCCGAGGCAGCCGCCGTCCACGGCCCGCCGGGCCGCGGCCACCGCAAACCCGACGTCCTCGGCCGACCCGGCGGCGACATGTCCGACGACCCGTTCCGAGGACGGGTCCACGACCGGGACGCGCCCCGCCGCCGGGCGGTCCAGCCACCGGCCGTCGATGTAGAAGCGGGTGTCATCCCAGACCGTCATCCCCAAGCCCTCCGCGTTCCCGCACCGCCTTATCCTGTGCCCATCAGGGCACGGGAGGGCCGGTAGCAAGTTCCGAATTTCCGCTTCCAGGGGTGGCCGCTGCCGTTCGGGAGGGGGAAAGCGGAAGATTTCTCGCCGCGTGCGGGAGTGGGGGGGCGGGGCCGGGTCGCTCCCCCGCCGCCGTGCCGGTCCGGCCCGACGGGTACGTGGCCTGGGTGGGGGGGGGACCCCGGCGGGGCTCGCCGACGCGCTCGCCACCAGGTTCGGCCCGCCCGCCACGGCGACGGCCGCCGGGGCCGGGCCCCTCACGGCTTGACCAGGCCCACGCGGGCGGCCACCAGGGCGGCCTGGACGCGGGACGCCACGCCCAGCTTGCGCATGGCGTTCTCCACGTGGAAGTTCACCGTGCGCTCCGCCACGCCCATCAGCGTCGCCGCGTCGGCGGACGACTTGCCCCGGGCCACCCAGGTGAGGGCCTCCAGCTCCCGCGCCGTCAGCTCGGGCGCGCCGCGGGCGGCCCGCACGGTGCCGCCGGACAGGCGCGCCCGCACCACCTCCACCAGCAGGTCCAGGTCCACCGGCTTGGCCACGAAGTCGTCGGCGCCCATCCGGCGGGCCCGCAGCTCCGTGCCGCGGTCGGCCAGCGCCGTCAGGAAGACGAAGGGGATGGCGTCCAGCGCCGGGTGGCCGCCCGCCAGCTCCGCCAGCAGGTCCAGGCCGGACAGGCCGGGCATGGAGATGTCGCAGAGCACCAGGTCGGGCCGCAGGTCCCGCATGGCGGCGAGCCCGGCGCGGCCGTCCGGCGCCGTCTCCACCCGGAAGCCCGCCTCGCCCAGCGCCTCCACCAGCAGCTCGGCGGTGCCGGGGTCGTCCTCCACCACCAGCAGGAGGGGCCCGCTCATGCCGCCCCCGCCCGCGCGCGCAGCCCCGTGCCCGCCGGCAGGCGCAGCGTGAAGACGGCGCCGCCGCCCTCCCGGTCCGCGGCCTCCACGCGCCCGCCGTGGAGCCCCGCCAGCACCCGCACGGCGTGGAGCCCCACGCCGGTGCCCGGCACCTCGCCCACGTTGTCGCCGCGGTGGTAGCGGTCGAACAGCCGGTCCCGGTCGCGGCCCGGCAGGCCCACGCCCCGGTCGGCCACGGACAGCACCGCCCAGCCCGGCTCGGCCCGTCCCTCCACCGCCACCGGGCTGCCGGGCGGGGAGTACTTCACGGCGTTGTCCAGCAGGTTGTCCAGGGCCTGCCGCAGCAGGGCCGCGTCGCCCTCCACCGTGCCGGGCAGGCCACCCAGGCGCAGCTCCACCGGCCGCCCCTCCTCCGCCACGGCCTGGCAGGCCTCGGCCACCAGGGCCGGCAGGTCCAGGGGCGCCGGCTCGAAGGGCGGGCGCCCCTCCGGCGAGCGGGCCAGGCGGAAGAAGCCGTCGATGGCGCGGGTCAGGCGCTGCGCCGCGGCGCGGACCTTGCCCGCCCGCTCGGCCAGCTCGTCGGGCGTGATGGCGTCGCGGCGCTTCAGGATGCGCTGGGCCTGGCCGTCGATGACGGTGAGCGGCGTGCGGAACTCGTGGGAGGCCATGGCGACGAAGTCGCGCTGCACGGCCGCCGCCTCCCGCTCCCGCGCCAGGGCGACCTCCAGCGCCTCGGCCTGCTCGGCCAGGCGGGCGCGGCTCCCCTCCAGCTCGATGGCGTTGACGCGGAACACCTCCACGGAGCGGGCCATGCTGCCCACCTCGTCGTCCCGGGCCTGGTCGGGGACGGTGACGGAGGTGTCCTGCCGGGCCAGGTCGGCCATCACCTCCGTCAGCCGCACCACCGGGCGCACGAAGCCGCGGGCGAAGGCGGCGGTGGCCAGGGCGACGAGCGCCGCCTGGGCCGCCAGGGCCGCCGCCAGCAGGCGCAGCCCGTCCTGGTAGGCCTGCTGGGAGCCCAGCGCCTCCTCAGTACCGCGGGCGACGTTGTGGTCGGCCAGGGCGGCCAGCCGCGCGCTGGCCGCCTCGAAGGCCGGCTGGCTCGCGCCCCCGTAGAGCGCCGCCGCCTG
>MOEB01000051.1 GCA_001939945.1 Aerophototrophica crusticola
GGGCTGGCCGACGCCGACCTGGTGCGCTTCACGGAGACGCTGCTGGCCGGCGCGGTGGGGGCCGCCAGCGCCCGGGTGGTGATGGCCGGGGCCCTGCGCGGGCCGGGCCTGTCCCGCGGCGACGCGGTGGGCCTGCTGGGGGAGGCCACGGACGCCATCCGCAGCAACCACGGCCTGCTGCGCAGCACGCTGGAGAGCGTGTCCCAGGGCATCTGCGTGCTGGACGCGGAGCTGCGGCTGCTGACCTGGAACCGGCGCTTCCTGGAGCTGCTGGACTTCCCGGAGGAGCAGGTGCGGGTCGGCGTGCCCCTGGCCGACCTGGTGCGGTTCAACGCGGCCCGGGGCGAATATGCCGCCGGCGACCTTGACGCCCTGCTGGTCAGCCGGGACCTGGGCCGCACCCACTGGCCCTACGTCTTCACCCGCCGGCGCCCCGACGGCACCGTGGTGGAGGTGAGCAACGCCCCCATGCCGGGCGGCGGCTTCGTCGCCACCTACACCGACGTGACCGAGCGCCACGCCGCCGCCGCGGCCCTGAAGGCGGCCAACGAGGGGCTGGAGGAGCGGGTCCGCGAGCGCACCGCCGCGCTGGAGCGGGCGGACGCCGCCCGCACCCGGTTCCTGGCCGGCATCAGCCACGACCTGCTGCAACCCCTGTCGGCGGCGCGGCTGTTCTCCGCCGCCCTGGTGGAGCGGCTGGGGCAGGCGGACCCCGACGGCGGGCTGCTGGGCATCGCCCGGGACTCCGCCGCCGCCGTGCGGTCGGTGGAGGAGCTGATCGGCGCGCTGCTGGACCTGTCGACGCTGGAGGCCGGTGCCGTCCGCGCCGAGGTGGCCGACGTGCCCCTGGGCCCCCTGCTGGCCCGGCTGGCCGCGGAGCACGGCGCCATGGCGGGGCAGGCGGGGCTGGGCTTCCGCTGGGTGCCCTGCGGCCTGTCCGTGCGCACGGACCCGGCCTTGCTGCGCCGGATCCTGCAGAACTTCCTGTCCAACGCGGTGCGCCACACGCCCGCCGGCCGGGTGCTGCTGGGCTGCCGGCGGGTGGGCGGGTCGGTGCGGGTGGAGGTCTGGGACACGGGCCCCGGGATCGAGCCGCACCTGCAGGCGGAGATCTTCACCGAGTTCCGCCGCCTGGACCCGACGCGGGGGCGCCCCGCCGGCCTGGGCCTGGGGCTGGCCGTGGTGGACCGGGCCGCCCGCCTGCTGGGCCATCCCGTCACCCTGCGGTCCGTGCCGGGCAAGGGGTCCTGCTTCGCCGTGACGCTGCCCGCGAAGGCCGGGCCGGCCAGCCGGGACATGGCGCCGGCTGCCCCCGCCGTGCCGTCGGCGCTGCGGGGCCTGCGGGTGCTCTGCGTCGACAACGAGCCTGCGGTTCTGGCGGCCCTGGGGACATTGCTGGAAGGCTGGGGGTGCGTCACCCTGCGCGCCGCCGACCTGGCCGGGGCGGAGGCCGCGCTGGCCGGGGGCGTTCCCGACGCCGTGGTCGTCGACTACCACCTGGACGGGGGCTGGGACGGGCTGTCGCTGCTGGCACGGCTGGCCGAGGGCTGGGGCGCCCCGATGCCCGCGGTGCTGGTCACTGCCGACCGGTCCCCCACCGTGGCCCAGGCGGCCCAGGCGGCGGGGGTGGTCCTGTTGCCGAAGCCCGCCCGGCCCGCGGCCCTGCGCCGCTTCCTGACCGGCGTGGCCCTGCGGCGGGGCGCCCCGGTGGCCGGGGAGGTGGAGCCCGCCGTGGCCGGGGAAGGGTGAAGCCGGACCCCTTACCCGTCTCCTGGAAACACGTCTGGGCCCGCCCCCAGGCAAGCGGGGGCGGGCCCATGGTCGCCGACTTTCGAATTCGATAGTGCGTTCAGCGGCTGGACGTCGGGAAGTCCGGCGGCGGTGGCGGTTCCAGGTCGTCCAGGCTCGGCGGGGCCTCCAGCTCAATGGTGCCGGGGTCCACCTTCTTCCCCGGGGTCAGGCCCGACGTGACCAGGCCCGGGAAGGCGATGACGATGGCGACCATGATGATCTGGATGCAGACGAACGGCACGGAGCCCCAGTAGATCTCCGCCGTCGTGATACCGCGGATCTTCCGGCCCGTCACCCGGTCCAGGTAGTCGTCCTTCGCCGCCACGCTGCGCAGGTAGAACAGGGCGAAGCCGAAGGGCGGGTGCATGAAGCTGGTCTGCATGTTCACCGCCAGCAGCACCCCGAACCACACCAGGTCGATGCCCAGCTTGTCCGCCACCGGGCCCAGCAGCGGCACGATGATGAAGGCCAGCTCGAAGAAGTCCAGGAAGAAGGCCAGCAGGAACACCAGCACGTTCGCCACGATCAGGAAGCCGAGCTGGCCGCCCGGCAGGCCTGTCAGCAGATGCTCCACCCACAGGTCGCCGTTCACCGCCCGGAATACCAAGCCGAACACGGTGGAGCCGATCAGGATGAACAGCACGAAGCTGGACAGCTTGGCCGTGCTGTCCAGCGCCTGGCGCACGATGCCGAGGTTGAGCCTGCCCTTCACCGCGGCCAGGACCAGCGCGCCCACGGCGCCCATGGCCCCGCCCTCCGTCGGCGTGGCGATGCCCATGAAGATGGTCCCCAGCACCAGGAAGACCAGCACCAGCGGCGGCACCAGGCTGAGCGCCACCCGCTGCAGCAGGGCGAAGCCCCGCAGGGTGCGCGCCTCCGGCGGCAGGGCCGGGGCGGCATCGGGCTTGACCATGGTGACCAGGAAGACGTAGCCGGCATAGAGCGCCGTCAGCACCAGCCCGGGGAACAGCGCCCCCTCGTACATGTCGCCCACCGACCGGCCCAGCTGGTCGGCCATGACGATCAGCACCAGGCTGGGCGGGATGATCTGGGCCAGGGTGCCCGAGGCGGCGATGACGCCGGTGGCCAGCCGCCGGTCGTAGCCGTAGCGCAGCATGATGGGCAGGCTGATCAGGCCCATGGCGATGACGCTGGCCGCCACCACGCCCGTGGTCGCCGCCAGCAGCGCGCCGACGAAGATCACCGCATAGGCGAGGCCACCGCGCAGCGGCCCGAACAGCTGGCCGATGGTGTCCAGCAGGTCCTCCGCCATGCCGGAGCGTTCCAGCACGAGGCCCATGAAGGTGAAGAAGGGGATGGCCAGCAGGGTCTCGTTGGCCATGATGCCGAAGATGCGCTCCGGCAGGGCCTGGAGCAGGGCCGGGCTGAGCAGCCCCAGCTCGATGCCCAGGAGGCCGAAGGCCAGGCCGTTGGCGGCCAGGGCGAAGGCGACGGGGTAGCCCAGCAGCAGGAACAGGACCAGGCAGCCGAACATCAGCGGCGCCATGTTCTCCACGAGGAAGGCGGTCATGCGGCACCCCCGTGGCCATGCGGCCCGTCAACGGCCACCACCGGGTCGGGCATGGCGCCCGCCAGGAAGGCGACCCGCTTCGCCAGCTCCGACAGGCCCTGGAGGCCCAGCAGCAGGAAGCCCACGGGGACCAGCAGCTTCACCGGCCAGCGCAGCAGGCCGCCGGCGTTGCTGGACATCTCGTTGATGCGGACGCTCTCCAGCACGAAGGGCACGGACAGCCAGCCCACCAGCAGCACGAAGGGCAGCAGGAAGAACAGGATGCCGAACACCTCCACCCAGGCCTGGGCGCGCTTGGACAGGCGGCCGGCGACCACGTCGATGCGGATGTGCTCGTTGCGCAGCAGGGTGTAGCCGGCGCACAGCAGGAACACGCCCGAGAACAGGTACCACTGCAACTCCAGCCAAGCGTTGGAGCTGGTGTCCAGCAGGTAGCGTACGGTGGCGTTGCCGGCGCTGACCAGCACGGCCACCAGCACCAGCCAGCCGGCGGCGCGGCCGACCTTCTCATTCACCGCGTCCACCACGCGGCTGAAGGCGAGCAGGGCTGACACGGGTCGTCTCCCCCAATCGGTATGGAAAGGGGGCCGGCCCCGCGAAGGGCCGGCCCCCGGGACAAGGCGTCAGGCCTTCCGGGCCTGGGCCGCCGTGGCGTAGGAGAAGCTCTCCAGGTAGTTCTCGGCGATGCGGAACCACTGGTACTGCTCCTCGCGGAACGGCTTCCACGCATCATAGACCTTCTTGAAGCGCGGGTTCGAGGCGGCAAGCTCGTCATACAGCTCGAAAGTGGCCTTGTAGGCGGCCTGCAGCACCTCCTTGCTGTAGGGCTGCAGCTTGGTGCCGCTGCCCACCAGGCGCTTCAGCGCCGCGGGGTTCGCCACGTCGTACTTGGCGCCCATGCGGACGTTGGCCTCCATGGCCGCCGCCTCCAGCGCCGCCTGGTAGGTCTTGGGCAGCTTGTCCCACTCGGCCTTGTTGATGAGGAGGGAGAAGGACGGGCCCGCCTCCCACCAGCCGGGATAGTAGTAGTTCTGGGCCACCTTGAAGAAGCCCAGCTTCTCGTCGTCGTAGGGGCCGATCCACTCGGCCGCGTCGATGGTGCCCTTCTCCAGCGCCGGGTAGATGTCGCCGCCCGCCACCTGCTGAGGCACGGCGCCCAGCTTGGTCAGCACCTGCCCGGCCAGGCCGGCGATGCGCATCTTCAGGCCCTTCAGGTCGTCGGGCGTCTTGATCTCCTTGCGGAACCAGCCGCCCATCTGGGCGCCCGAGTTGCCGGCCAGGAAGCTGACGACGTTGTAGCCGGCGTAGAACTCGGCCATCAGCTCGCGCCCGCCGCCATAGAGCTGCCAGGCGTTCTGCTGCCGCGCGTTCAGGCCGAAGGGCATGGCGCAGTCGAAGGCGAAGGTCGGGTCCTTGCCCACATAGTAATAGGCGGCGGTGTGGCCGCACTCCACGGTGCCGTTCTGCACCGCGTCCAGCACCTGCAGGCCCGGCACGATCTCGCCGCCGGCGAAGACGCGGATCTGGAACTTGTTGTCGGTGACCTCCGCCACGCGCTTGGCGATGATCTCCCCCGCGCCGTAGATCGTGTCCAGGCTCTTGGGGAAGCTGGAGGCGAGGCGCCACTTGATCTCGGGCTGCGCCTGCGCGATGGCCGGGGCGGCGACGCCCGCCGTGGCCGCCACCGCGCCCACGCCCGCGCCCGCCAGGAACTTGCGACGTTCCATGTGCACTTCCTCCCATGTCAGCATTCCGGCCGGGTGCCCCCGGCGTCGGCCGGGAGACTAGCCGACACGTCCCGAGCTGCCGCACGATACGTTTGTAGGGGGGTGGGCCCGCCCGCACCGGCCCCGCCGGTTGCGCCGCAGGGCCGGCTGTAGCATCGTTCCGCGCGGGTGGGGCATCTGCGCGGGGGGGCCTGGGTTGGGAGAGGGGGAACCGGTCATCCTGGTGGCGGACGACCACCCGATGGTGCGGGCCGCCATCCGCGGGGCCGTGGCCCACGGCCATCCCGGCGCGCACCTGATGGAATGCGGCAGCCTGGACGAGGTGCAGCGCTGCCTGGCGGACCGGGGCGACCGGGTGGACCTGGTGCTGCTGGACCTGAACATGCCGGGCAGCCACGGCCTGCTGGGCCTGTTCCTGCTGTTGGCCAACCACCCCGCCGTGCCGGTGGCCGTCGTCTCCGCCACCGAGGGCCCGGCCGTGATCCGCCAGGCCCTGGCCTGCGGGGCCGCGGGCTACCTGCCCAAGTCGCTGCCCATGGAAGGGATCGCCGCCGCGGTGGACGTGATGCTGGCCGGGGAGGTCTATGTGCCCGACGCCGCCGCGGGGGCAGGCCCCGTGCCGGCGGCGGAGGCGGACCTGGTCGCGCGGATCGCCTCCCTGTCCCCGCAGCAGACCCGGGTGCTGGCCCTGGTGGCTGAAGGCAAGCTGAACAAGCAGATCAGCCACGCCCTGGGGCTGGCGGAGCAGACGGTGAAACAGCACGTCTCCCTGGTCTTCCGGAAGATCGGCGTGTCCAACCGCACACAGGCGGCGGCGCTGCTGGCGCGCCTGGGCATCCAGTTGAGCCCGACCGCGGAGGGCTGAGCGGGCGCCCCCTCAGGCGGCCGCCCGCCCGTGCCGTGCCAGGAAGGCGGCGAAGTCCGGCGCGGGCATCGGCCGGGAGAGGTGGTAGCCCTGGGCCTGGTGGCAGCCGTGCCGCCGCAGGAAGGCCAGTTGGCTGCCGTCCTCCACCCCCTCCGCGGTGACGCCCAGCCCCAGCGCCAGGCCGATGCCGATGATGGACCGCGCCAGCGGCGCGTCGCAGTCCTCGCCCGTCACCTCCCGCATGAAGCTGCGGTCGATCTTCAGGCTGTCCACCGGCAGCCGCGCCAGGTAGGACAGGGAGGAGTAGCCGGTCCCGAAATCGTCCAGGGCGATGCGGATGCCCAGCGCCCGCAGGGACCGCAGCGACTCGCGCGCCGCGTCGATGTCGCGCAGGACCACGCCCTCGGTCAGCTCCAGGCACAGGCGGGACGCGGGGAAGCCCACCTCCGCCAGGATGCGCGCCACCCGGTCCACGTAGCCGGGGCTGCGGAACTCCCGCGGGGAGACGTTCACGGCCAGCATGGGCGCGCCGCCGGCCATGGCGCCCACCTCGGCGCAGGCGGTGCGCAGGGCCCAGGCACCCACCTCCCCGATCAGGCCGGTCTCCTCCGCCACGGGGATGAAGCTGGCGGGCGGGATGTCGCCCACCCGCGGGTGGCGCCAGCGCAGCAGCGCCTCGCAGCCCACCACCGCCCCCCCGTCCACCGCCAGGATCGGCTGGTAGTGAAGGGAAAGGCCACCGTCCCGCAGGGCCAGGCGGAGCTGTTCCGCCAGGGTGGCGCGCCCGGACACCGCGGCCGCCAACGCGGGGGTGAACAGCCGGGCACAGTCCCGCCCCGCCTCCTTCGCCGCGTACATGGCGCTGTCCGCGTTGGCCTGGAGCTGCTCCGGGTCGGTGCCATGGTCGGGCGCCAGGGTGATCCCGACGCTGCCGGTCACGAACAGCTCCCGCCCGTTGACCTGGAACGGCTTGCGCAGGCTCTGCAGCACCCGCTCCGCGATGTCGGCGGCGGTGTCGGGGCCGTCGAGGCCGGGCAGCAGCACCGTGAACTCGTCCCCGCCCAGGCGGCAGGCCAGGTCGGCGCCGCGCACGCAGGCGCGGATGCGCTGGGCCGCGGCCACCAGCAGCAGGTCGCCCGTGCCGTGGCCGAGGTTGTCGTTGACCAGCTTGAACTGGTCGAGGTCGACGCACAGCAGCCCCAGCCGCGCGTCGGCCGAGGCCGTCGCCGCGTGGCGGGCCAGCGCCTCGCGGAAGGTGTTGCGGTTGGGCAGGCCCGTCAGGTCGTCCAGCAGGGCCAGCCGCCGGATCTCCTGCTCCGCCCGCAGCCGGTCGGTCAGGTCCTGCACCGTGCCGAACATGCGGGCCGGCCGCCCCGCCGCGAAGGTGACGACGCCATGCTCCCGCACATGCCGCACCTCGCCCCCCGGCCGCACCAGCCGGTGCTCGACCAGGTAGGGCTCGCCCTCCATGGCGGCGGCCACGGCCCGCTCCACCAGGGGCCGGTCCTCCGGGTGGACGGACTCCAGGAACTCCTCATAGCCGGGGGCGCCATTGCCCGGGTCGCGGCCGAAGATGCGGAATATCTCCTCCGACCAGTACAGCACCCCCGTGGCGACGTCCCATTCCCAGAAGCCCAACGAGGCCAGCCGGGCGGCCTCCGCCAACCGCCGCTCGCTCTCCCGCAGCCGGCGGATGGCTTCCGTCTGGCCGGACGCCTCGCGCAGGACGGCCAGGAACATGGGGCGGCCGTCCACGGCGGCGTGGGCGATGGAGGCCTCGACCGGCACCACCGTGCCGTCGGCGCGGGCGGCCTTCACTTGGGAGCGCGCGGCCATCAGCCGGGACCGGCCGCCGTCCCGGGCGAATTCCCGCATCCAGCGGCCATGGGATTGCCGGTATTCCGGCGGGATCAGTTCCGACAGGTCGCGGCCCACCATGCCCGCGGGGTCGCGGCCGAACAGCCGCCCGGCTGCCTCGTTCGCCAGCACCACCCGGCCGTCGGCGTCGGCGCAAACGACGGCCTCGTCCATGATCCGCAACAGGTGCCCGGCCAGCGTCGCCGGCTCAGCCGGCACCGGGGCGTTCACGCCAGTCCTCTCCTCTTCCATGCCCAAATCCGTCCGCTCCTGATAGGGTCCCGCCCGGCGGGGCCGGCCCCTGGCAGGTGGGCCGCCCTTTTGGCAGCCGTCATTCATTCATATTCTAACAGTCTCCATGAAATCGTCGGAGTCTCAAGTCTAAAATTATGCGCCAAAAGACTTTGGTAAATATTTTATTGTGGGTTTGTTTGCCCAATTAACCATCACACCTGGGGAACAAGTAATCCACCGTTCCGCCCCGCGCGCCAAACGCCGGCAGGGACGGGGCGGGTTATTGGCGTTCGCTCATGAAAAGTAAATCTATTTATGTCCGAGCCCTTTCCTCTTGATGGCCACGGCGAGCGGCCGTGGGTGGTGACCCAATATTGTCCCCGACGCGGCCATGGCAAGGGCTCGCATCGCCGCAGCCCCTACCACGGGTCCACCGCCCGGCCGGACCCGGCGCCCCGCGCCCCCGCCGCGCTGTCCAGGCCCCGGCGCAGCCAGGCCCGCGTCTCCGCGGGGTCGATGACGGCGTCGATCTCCAGTGACTGGGCCATGCTTATGGCCTCGCCGTTGGCGTATTGCCGAGCCACCAGCTCCTGGAACAGCCGGTCCCTCGCCTGCCCTTCCGGCACCGCCTCCAGCTCCTTGCGGAAGCCGAGCCGGACGGCGCCCTCCAGCCCCATGGCCCCGAACTCCCCCGTGGGCCAGGAAACGGTGAAGACCGGCGCGTCGAAGCCGCCCGCCGCCATGGCCTGGGCGCCCAGCCCGTAGCCCTTGCGCAGCACCACCGCAAGAAACGGTACGGTGAGGTTGGCGGCGGCCACGAACAGGCGGCAGGCGTGGCGCACCTGGGCCTTCGCCTCCACCTCCGGCCCCACCATGAAGCCGGGCGTGTCCACCAGGGACAGGATCGGCAGCCCGTGGGCGTCGCACAGCCGCATGAACCGGGCGGCCTTGTCCGCCCCGTCCGGGTCGATGGCGCCGCCCAGGTGCCGCGGGTCGTTGGCCAGCACCCCCACCGGCCGCCCCTCCAGCCGGGCCAGGGCCGTGACCATGCCGGGCGCGAAGCCGCGCCGCAGCTCCAGGACCGAGCCGGTGTCCGCCAGGGTCGCCAGCACCTGGCGCACGTCATAGGCGCGCAGCCGGTTCTCCGGCACCGCCTGGCGGAGCAGGCGCTGGTCGGCGCAGTCCCAGCCGGCCACGGGCCCCTGGAAGTAGGACAGGTAGCGGCGGGCGGCGGCCACTGCTTCCGCCTCATCCCCCGCCAGGATGTCGATGACGCCGTTGGCCCACTGCACGGCGCCGGGGCCGATCTCCTCCGGCTTGAAGCGGCCGAGGCCGCCGCCCTCCACCATGGCGGGGCCGCCCATGCCGATGTTGCTGCGCCCGGTGGCGATGACCACGTCGCTGCACCCGACCAGGGCCGCGTTGCCGGCGAAGCAGCGGCCATGCACCAGCGCCACCACCGGCACCCGGCCGGACAGGGCGGCGTAGCGGCTGAAGGTGTGGTTGTTCAGGCCGGCGACGATGGGCATGTCCACGTCGCCCGGGCGCCCGCCGCCTCCCTCGCCGAACAGCACCAGCGGTAGGCGCAGCCGGTGGGCCAGCTCCAGCATGCGGTCGGTCTTCTGGTGGTTGCGGATGCCCTGGGTGCCCGCCAGCACCGTGGCGTCATAGGCCATGACCACGGCGCGCGACCGCTCCGGCCCGAAGCTGGCCGCGTTCACCGTGCCGATGCCGGCCACCAGCCCGTCGGCGGGGGTGTTGGCGACAAGGTCCTCCAGGCTGCGGCGGCGGGTCTGGGCGGCGATGGCCAGGGCGCCGTACTCGATGAAGCTGCCGGGGTCGCACAGGTCGGCCACGTTCTCCCGCGCCGTGCGCCCGCCCTGGGCGTGGCGCTTGGCCACCGCGTCCGGCCGATTGGCGTCCAGGGTGAAGGCGTGGCGGTCGATGACCCGGCGCAGGTCGGGGCGGATGGCGTCCGGGTCGGCCTGCGCCGCCGGGCCCGCCAGGCCCCCGGCCCCCTCCGCCGGGTCCAGCAGCAGCACGGGCTGCCCCTCCGCCAGGAAGGCGCCCGGCTGGGCCAGGATGGCGCTGACGCGGCCGGGGGCGTCGGCCAGCAGCGCGTGCTCCATCTTCATGGCCTCCACCACCGCCAGCTCCGCCCCCCGGGGCACTAGGTCGCCCACCGCGACCGGGAGCTGGGCCAGCCGTCCGGCCAGGGGGGAGCGCAAGGCCACCTGGCCGGGGGCCATCCCGGGCACCGCGTCCGCCTGCGCATCCGGGCCGGCCGCGGGCAGCAGCTCGGCCAGGGACTCCTCTACCCAGCGGGTGTGCACGTTTTGCGCCGCGAAGGCAGGGTGGGCGGCCAGGGCGCGCAGCAGGGGCAGGTTTGTCCCCACCCCCTCCACCGCCACCTCCTCCAGCGCGCGGCGGGAGCGGCGGCAGAGGTCGGCGAAGCCGCCTGATGTGGAGACCACCAGCTTGGCCAGCAGCGTGTCGTAGCGGCCGCTGACGGCGGCCCCCACTTGGCCATGGGTGTCCACCCGGATGCCAGGGCCGGCGGGCAAGTCGAAGCGGGACAGGGTGCCCGCGGCGGGGCGCACCTGCCCGTCCGGGCCCAGCGTCTCCGCATTGATGCGCCACTGCACGGCGAAGCCCCGCGGCCGCGGCGGGTCCGCGGGGTCGAGGCCCAGCTCGCCCAATGTGCGCCCGGCGGCGACGGCGAGCTGGAGCTGGACCAGGTCCAGGCCGGTCACCGCCTCCGTCACCGTGTGCTCCACCTGCAGGCGGGGGTTCGCCTCGATGAAGACCCACGGCAGGTTGCCGCCCGCCTCATCCACCAGGAACTCGAAGGTGCCCAGCCCGGCATAGCCCACCGCCCGGGCCAGCCGCAGGGCCGCATCGGTGAGCTGCGCGCGCAGGTCCCCCGGCAGGGTCGGGCTCGGTGCCAGCTCCACCAGCTTCTGGAAGCGGCGTTGCAGGGTGCAGTCCCGCTCCCCCAGGGCGACCACGCCGTGGCCGTCACCCAGCACCTGCACCTCGATGTGGCGCGCCCGCTCCACCAGCCGCTCCACATAGACCCCGTCGGTGCCGAAGGCGGCCTTCGCCTCCGAGACGCAGCGGGCATGGGCGGCCTCCAGCGCTGCCGGGTCGCGCACCAGCCGCATGCCGCGGCCCCCGCCCCCGCCCACCGCCTTGATGACGATCCCCGCCCCGCCCTGGGCGGCCAGGAAGTCCCGCGCCTGGTCCAGGGTGACCGGGCCGTCGCTGCCCGGCATCACGGGCACGCCCTGGCGCAGGGCGAGGTCCCGGGCCGCCGCCTTGTCGCCGAACAGGCGCAGCACCGACGGCGGCGGGCCGACGAAGCGCAGGCCCGCCGCGGCGCAGGCCTCCGCGAAGTCCGCCCGCTCGCTCAGGAAACCATAGCCGGGGTGGACGGCGTCGCAGCCCGTCGCCCGGGCCACCCGCAGCAGGTTCTCCCCGTCCAGATAGGCGGCGGGGCCGGTGGCGCCCAGGGCCACCGCCTGATCCGCCATCCGCGCGTGGGGCGACCCGGCGTCATCCTCGGCAAAGACGGCGACGCAGCCGATGCCCAGGTCCCGAGCGGCGCGCACCACCCGCAGGGCCACCTCCCCCCGGTTGGCGACGAGGATCCTGGCGACCATCAGCCCATGTCCTTAAGCAGGCGGCGCAACACCTTCCCGGCGCCGGTGGCGGGGAGCGCGTCCAGGAAGCGGACCTCGCGCGGGGCCTTGTAGGGGGCCATGTTGTCCCGCGCCCAGGCCACCAGGGCGTCGGCATCAGGCGGATGCCCCGGCCGGGGCACGACGAAGGCGCGCACCGCCTCCCCCCGCTCCGGGTCGGGCATGCCGACCACGGCCACCTGGGCCACGGCGGGGTGCCTGGCCAGGATGGTCTCCACCTCCTCCGGGAAGACGCTGTAGCCGGAGACCTTGATCATCTCCTTCAGCCGGCCGACGAAGGTCAGGTAGCCGTCCGTGTCCAGCCGGCCCAGGTCGCCCGTGTGCACCCAGCCGTCCCGCAGGGTGGCGGCGGTGGCGGCGGGGTTGCGCCAATAGCCCTTGAAGGTGCCGGGGCTGCGCAGCACGATCTCCCCCAGTTCCCCAGGCGGGAGCGGGTCCCCCGTCACCGGGTCCAGGATGCGGACCTCGTTGCCCGGCACGGGCAGGCCATGGGTGCCCCAGCGCACCGCGCCCGGCGGCATGTAGGTGTCCATGGTGTGCGTCTCGCTGAGGCCATACGACGCCTCGGCCGAGGCGCAGTTGGGGGCAAGGGCGCGCCAGCGCTCGGCCAGGGCCTCCGTGTAGGTGACGCCGAAGCTGGTGACGGAGTTGTAGCGCAGGCTGGACAGGTCGTAGCGGCCGGCATCGGGCACGGCCAGCACCGCCAGGTTCATGGGCGCCACGCTGTACCACCAGGTGACCCGGTGCCGCTCGACGGCTTGGAGCACGGCCAGGGGGTCAAACCGGTGCAGCAGCACCGTGGTGGCCCCCGTCAGGACCGGGATGTCCACCCCCATCAGCATCCCGGCGATGTGGTAGAGCGGGGCGACGGACAGCAGCACGTCATCCGCCGTGATGCCTGCCGCCCCGGCGGCGGCCCGCGTCTTGAACAGGGCGTTGCGGTGGGTGAGCATGGCGCCCTTGGGCATGCCGGTGCTGCCCGAGGTGTAGGCCATCAGGGCCACGTCCCCGTCCAGGTCGATGGGCACGTCAGGCGGCCTTGCCCCGCCGCGGGTGGCGCCCAGGAAGTCCTCCACCCCCGCCGGCAGGGTCCAGCCCAGGCCGGGCTTCAGCTCCGGCGGCAGGGCGATGGCGGGTTCCGCCGGCAACAGGTCGCCATAGCGCACGGCGAAGACATGCTCCAGCGCCGTGCGGTCGCGCACCGCCGCCACCGTGTCCAGCAGCGCTTCCGCCGCCACGATCACCCGGGCGCCCAAATCGGCCAGCTGGTATTCCAGCTCATGCGCCTTGTTCAGGGGGCTGCACGGGCAGGCGATGGCGCCCAGCTTCTGGATGCCATAATGGGCCATCACATATTGCGGGCAGTTGTTGAGGTAGAGGACCACCGGGTCCCCCTTGCCCACGCCCAGCGCCGCCAGCCGCGCGGCGAAGGCGTCGCTGGTGGCGTCCAGCTCCGCGAAGGTCACGGGATGGCCGTACCAGAGATAGGCGGCCCGTTCCGGCGCCTGCCGCGCCCATCGGCGTAAGTGTTCGTGCAGCGGGATGTCGGCCGGGTCCTGGCCCGGAGCCTTGGCGGTAGGCGTGCCGGTGTCGGTCATTGACGGTCCCCCTCCCCAAGCGGGTGCCAGCCGGTCTTGAAGTGACATGATGTCGTGTCAGTTTGCATCTGACAAGGGGTCATGTCAGTATGCGCCGATGATGGCCGACAGCATCCAGACCCCGTCGAAGCGCTACCGCGGCTCCTCCGCCGAGGAACGGCGGGCGGAGCGGCGGACCCGGCTGGTCCGCGCCGCCGTCCGTACCTATGGGCAGCGGGGCTACCACAACACCAGCGTCAAGGCGGTGTGCGAGGCGGCGGGCCTGACCGAGCGCTATTTTTATGAGAGCTTCGCCAACAGCGAGGCGCTGCTGGTCGCCTGCCTGCGGGCCGTGACCCAGCGGCTGGTGGCGGCGGTGCGGGACAGCGCCGGCGGCGCGGACACCGGGCCCGCCGGGCGGGTGCGACGCATGCTGGCCACCTATTTCACCGTGCTGCAACGGGACCCTGCCGCCGCCCGGGTCTTCCTGGTGGAGATCGGCGGCGTCAGCCCCCTGGTGGACCAGGAGTTCCGGCAGGCCCTGGGGCGCTTCGCCGACGCCATCGCCGACGCCTGGGGCCTGCCGCCCGACGGGCGCGACCCGCTGCTGCTGGCGGGGATGGTGGGCGGGGTTATGCACCTGGCCCTGGCCTGGGCCGCCTCGGGCTACGCCCGCCCCCTGCCCCAGGTGGTGGAGGCGGCGTTGCGGCTGTGTGCCGTGCTTGGCCCGGCGGGGGAGGGTTGAGGCCGCCGGTCGCCCAGCACCATCAGGGCGTCAGCCGCCGGGCCGCCTCGGCCACGATCACCGACACGGGCATGCCCACGTCGAAGACCAGCGCCCCTTCCGCCATGTCGGGCGGCTCCAGGGTGGCGAACTGGCTGTCCAGCAGGGTGGTGGGCATGAAGTGGCCCTGCCGGGTAGCGAGGCGCCCGCCCACCAGCTCCCGCGTGCCTGCCAGATGCACGATGCGCAGGCCCGGGGCCGCCCGGCGCAGCCGGTCGCGGTAGGCCCGCTTGAGGGCGGAGCAGGCGACGACCAGGCCGGTGCCCTGCCCCGCCGCCTCCGCCAGCCGGGCGGCGATGCTGTCCAGCCAGCCGCGGCGGTCCTCGTCGGTCAGGGGGATGCCGGCGGCCATGCGGGCGATGTTGTCGGGCGGGTGCAGGCTGTCGCCCTCCAGGAAGGGCAGGCCCAGCGCCGCGGCCAGGCCGGCGCCGACGCTGGACTTGCCGCAGCCGCTGACGCCCATGACCAGGACAAGCAAGGGGATCGCCATGCCGGGCCTCAGTTCAGGCGCTGCCCGTCCGCCGGGCGGAACAGGCTGGCGGCGGCGCCGTCCAGGCGCAGGGGCACGGCGGCCTGGGGCGGCAGGTCGGTGCCGGGGGGCAGGCGGGCGGTGATGGTCTGCCCGGCCAGCCCGAACAGGACGTAGAGGTCGGGCCCCGTGGGCTCCGACATCAGCACGCGGCCGGGCACGGTCCCCGTTTCCCCGGCGGATGCCGTCGCCACATGCTCCGGCCGGAAGCCCAGCACGATGGGTTCCCCCACCTTCAGGCCCGGGGCGGGCGCCAGGCCAGGCAGCGGGATCAGCCCGTCCCCGGCGCGCAGGGCCGCGTGGTCCCCCGCCGCCTCCAGCCGGCCCTCCACGAAGTTCATGGTCGGCGCGCCGACGAAGCTGGCGACGAAGCGGTTGGCGGGCCTGGCATAGACCACCTCCGGCCGGTCGCACTGCTGGATGCGGCCCTTCTCCAGCACCACGATGCGGGTGGCGAGCGTCATCGCCTCCACCTGGTCGTGGGTGACGTACAGGGTGGTGCGGCGGCTTTCGGCGTGCAGGCGCTTCAGCTCCACCCGCATGTCGGCGCGCAGCTTGGCGTCCAGGTTGGACAGGGGCTCGTCCAGCAGGAAGACCGACGGCCGCCGCACCAGCGCCCGGCCGATGGCCACCCGCTGCTGCTGCCCGCCGGACAGCTGCGACGGCCGGCGGTCCAGCAGGTGCCCGATCTGGAGCAGGGCCGCCACCTCCCGCACCCGCTCCTCCACCAGGGCGGCGGGCTCCCCCCGCATCTTCAGGCCGAAGCCGATGTTCTTGCGCACGGTCATGGTCGGGTACAGGGCGTAGGACTGGAAGACCATGGCGATGTCCCGCTCGTCCGGCGGCAGGCGGGTCACGTCCCGGTCCCCGAACAACAGCCGGCCGCCGCTGGCGTCCTCCAGCCCCGCCACGATGTTCAGCAGGGTGGACTTGCCGCAGCCCGACGGGCCCAGCAGCACCAGGAACTCCCCCGGCTCGATGTCCAGGCTGATCTCCTCCAGCACGGTGGTGGGGCCGTAGCTCTTGCGGACGGCTTCCAGGCGGACCCGTTGCATCTCTCACCTCATCCCTTGACGGCCCCGGCCGCGATCCCGCGCACGAACAGCCGTCCGGACAGGAAATAGACCAGGATTGTGGGCAGGGCCGCGATCACCGTCGCGGCCATGTTGACGTTGTGCTCCTGCGCCCCGAACTGCGACCCGGCCAGGGTGTTCAGGGCCACGGTGACGGGCTGGCGGCCCGGGCCGGCGAAGGTCAGGCCCAGCAGGAAGTCGTTCCAGATGTAGGTGAACTGCAACACCAGCGCGACCGCCGCCACCGGCAGGGACAGGGGCAGCAGCACGTACCAGAAGGTGGCCAGGAACCCCGCCCCGTCCACCCGGGCGGACTTCAGCAGGTCCCGCGGCACCGACAGGAAGAAGTTGCGGAAAAGCAGGGTGACGAAGGCCAGGCCCCAGACCAGGTGGACGAAGACCAGGCCCGGCAGGCTGCCGAACAGCCCCATCTCCCGCACCAGCACGATCATGGGGTAGAGGGTGACCTGCGGCGGGATGAACAGGCCGATCAGCAGGGCGGCGAACAGCAGGTCCGACCAGCGGCTGCTGCGCAGGCTCAGCGCGTAGCCGGTGATGGCCCCCAGCGCCAGCGACCCGAACAGGGCCGGGATGACGATGGCGAAGGAGTTGGCGAACCACACGGACAGGCCGCTGCACTGGCCGCTGATGCAGGCGCTGCCCCAGGCCTTGCGCCAGGCGTCCAGGGTGGGGTCCTGTGGCAGGGCGAACAGGGACCCGTTCGTCACCTCGTCCAGCGGCTTCAGGGAGGTGGAGAGCATCACCAGCAGCGGGAACAGCACCGCCAGCGCCGCCACGGTGAGCATGAGGTAGAGCGCGCCGCGCCGCATCGCGTTCATGCCGCCCCCCGCCGGTTCTGGAGGTAGAGGTAGGGCGCCACCACGGCGGCGATGGTGCAGAGCATGACGAAGGCGCCCGCTGCCCCCAGCCCCAGCTCCTGCCGGGTCAGGATGTGCTCCATCACGAAGCGGGCCGGCAGGTCGCTGGAGAAGCCGGGCCCGCCGCCGGTCAGCGCCACCACCAGGTCGAAGCTCTTCACCGCCAGGGAGAACAAGAGGATGGTGGAGGTGAAGAAGGTGGCCTTCAGCATGGGCGTGACGATGTCCAGGTAGACCCGCCAGGTGGGGATGCCGTCCACCCGCGCCGCCTTCCAGATGTTCGGGTCGATGCCGCGCAGCCCCGCCAGGAACAGGGCCATGCACAGGCCCACCTGCTGCCAGATGCCCGCCAGCGCCACGGTGAAGATGGCCCGGTCGGCCCGCACCAGCCAGTTGAAAGCGAACTCCTCGAAGCCCAGGCCGCGCACCGCCTGCTGGATGCCCAGGCCCGGGTTCAGCATCCACTGCCAGATGATGCCGGTGACCACGAAGGACATGGAGAGCGGCAGCATGAAGATGGTGCGGTACACCCCCTCCGCCCGGACGCCGCGGTCGATCAGGATGGCCAGCAAATAGCCCAGCAGGGTGCAGCCGCCGATGAACAGGACGGCGTAGAGGCCGAGGTTCTCCAAGGCCGTCCACCAGCGGCTGCTGGCGAACAGGCGGCGGTACTGCTCCAGCCCGATGAACTCCCAGTTCGGCAGCAGGCGGGAATCGGTGAGGGAGATGGCGAAGGTCCAGCCGATGAACAGGTAGAAGCAGACCAGGGTGATCAGCGCGGCGGGCACCAGGGCGATGGCCGGGGCCGCCCCCTGGGGCAATCGCCAGCGCCGCCGCGGCGGGCAGGTCTCCGTCATCCTCTCTCCTCCCCCTGCGGCGGGCCGTTCGCCGGCCTCGTTCGGTGTCGCGGGCGCGCCCGGCGCCCCGGTCATTGGCCCGGTCACTGGAAAGCCAACACGCTGTCCCGGAACAGGGCGCGGCCCTGCTCGGGCGTCAAGCGCCCGTCGTTCCAGAACTGCGAGATGGCGTCGTCGATGGCGCCCGACACGCCGCCCGGCAGGCCGAACAGGCCGGTGCTGACCAGGTGGGTGGCGGGGTCGCGGATCACCTCCATGGCGTGCCGCGCGCAGGCGTCGAAGCCGTCCGGCGCCACGTCGGTGCGCACGGGGATGGAGCCTTTGCGCTGGTTCAGCGCCGCCTGCACGGCCGGGTCCATGGCCACCTCGGTGAACAGGCGCTGGCCGGCGCGGGTGCCGGGGTCGTCGCTGTTGGTATAGGCCCAGGCGTCCACCACCATGATGTAGGCGGTTTCCTCCGCCGGGGCGAAGGCGCAGCCGATCTCCCGCCCCGGCTCCAGCCCGGCGGCGGTGATGTCGCCCTTGGCCCAGTCGCCCATGAACTGGAAGGCCGCCTGGCCGCGCATCAGCATGGCGGTGGCCTGGTTCCAGCGCCGGCCGGGGCTGCCCTCGTCCACGAAGCCGCGCAGTTCCGAAACGATGCGGAAGACCTCCAGCATGGTGTCGGACTGGATCGCGGCGGGGTCGAGCTGGCCGTAGACCTTCAGGTAGAACTCCCGCCCGCCGACGCCCAGCAGCACGGCGTTGAACAGGATGCGCTCCTGCCAGGGCTGGCCGCCCAGGGCGATGGGGACCTTGCCGGCCGCCTTGATCTTCCGCCCGGCCTCCACGAATTCCGGCCAGGTGCGCGGCACCTCCACCCCTGCCTCCCGCAGGACGGCGGGGTTGAAGAACATCCAGTTCTCCCCGTGGATGGCCAGGGGTGCCGCCACGTAGCGGCCCTGGTGCTTGGAGGCCTTGGCCACCATGGGCGGCAGCACCGCGTCCCAGGCGGCGGTGTCGCCCGGCACCGTCGCCACCAGCCCGTGGCCCGCCAGCTCATCCAGCTGCGAGCCGAGGGAGAACAGGAACACCGCCGGCGGCTTGCCGCCCAGGATGCGGTTGATGGCGGCGGAGCGGGCGCCGGAGCCACCGGGCACCGGCGCGTCCCGCCAGGCGCCGCCGCGGGCCAGGAAGGCGTCGCGGATCACGGACAGGGCCGCGGACTCGCCGCCCGAGGTCAGCCAGTGCATCACCTCCACCGGCCGGGCGGGGGCTTGCTGCGCCGCAGCAACGCCGGAAAGCCAGCAGGCCAGCGCCGCGGCGAGGGCCGGGCGGGCGATGGGGCGGGATTTCCGGGGGGCGTACATTGCGGTGCACAATCCGAAACGTTACGATTCGCCGCCAGTATGTCGCGCATCCAGGGCCTGTCAACGCAGGAAAGCAGGGGCTACTCAAAATTTTCCAGTCGACATCTGAAAATCGAAACGTTACGAATTTGGCGTCGGCGCCGCTGGTGCCGGCGAGGTCCCTTGGCTCGTGAGAGGCATGATGCGGTTCCCGGACGGTTTCCAGTGGGGGGTCTCCACCTCCGGCTTCCAGATCGAGGGCGGGGCGGAGGATGACGGCCGTGGGGCCTGCATCTGGGACACCTATTGCGCCACGCCCGGCAAGGTGGCCAATGGCGACACCGGTCTGGTGGCCTGCGACCACTACCACCGCTGGGCCGAGGATTTGGACCTGATCAAGGGGCTGGGCGCCACCATCTACCGCTTCTCCACCATGTGGAACCGGGTGCTGCCGGAGGGCGTCGGCCAGCCCAACGAGAAGGGCCTGGACTTCTATGACCGGCTGGTGGACGGGATGCTGGAGCGGGGGCTGGAGCCCTGGCCCTGCCTGTATCATTGGGAGCTGCCGCAGGCCCTGCAGGACCGCGGCGGCTGGGCCAACCGGGACAGCGCCGGCTGGTTCGCCGACTACACGGCCCTGGTGGCCCGCCGCATCGGCGACCGGGCGCGGAACTGGGTGACGTTCAACGAGCCCAGCGTCTCCGCCTGGGTGGGGTATGAGGAGGGGCGCCACGCCCCCGGCCTGACCGACCCCCGCGCCGCGGTGCGCGCCGCCCACCACATCAACCTGGCCCATGGCCGGGCCGTCGCCGTGCTGCGCGACCTGGCGCCGGGCAAGGGCGTCGGCTTCGTGCTGCCGGTCCACAAGGGCCGCACCATGCCGGGGCTGGAGGAGCGGGACGGCCACCTTATCGGGCTGTACGAGGACAAGTGGAACGGCGTCTTCCTGGACCCGGTCTACAAGGGCCACTACCCCGCGTCCGTGGCCGACCGCTTCGTGCCCCACGTGCATGACGGCGACCTGGCGGAGATCAGCCGCCCGGTCGATTTCCAGGGCGTGAACCACTATTTCCCCACCTACCTGCTGCCCGCCGAGGGCCCGTCCGCCTGGCCCTTCCGCATCGCGGAGCCGCCCTACTACCTGCGCCGGACGGAGATGGGCTGGGCCATCGACGGGGATGCCTTCCGCGAGGTGCTGATGATCTTGAAGGACCGCTACGGCAACCCGCCGGTCCATGTGACGGAGAATGGCGGCGCCTTCGTGGACGTGGTGGGCCCCGACGGGCGCGTGGACGACCAGGACCGCATCGCCTATTACCGCGACTACCTGGCGGGCATGGGCCGGGCCATCCAGGCCGGCGCCGACGTGCGCAGCTTCATGCCCTGGTCCCTGCTGGACAATTTCGAGTGGGCGCGCGGCTACGCCAAGCGCTTCGGCTTGGTCCACGTGGACTTCGACACGCAGAAGCGCACGCCCAAGGCCTCCTACGACTTCATGCGGCGGGTGATCGCCGACAACGCCTTGCCCGCCGCCTGAGGCCGGGTTACTGCCAAGCCATCCCTGGAGAGACGCGAAGGCTCAGAATTTCCCATGCAGACCCAACGGACCAACCTCAAGACCCTGGCCGAGCATCTGGGACTGTCGGTGACGACGGTGTCCCGGGCGCTTAAGGACGGCCCTGAGGTGAAGCCGGACACGGTCAAGCGGGTGAAGGAGGCGGCGGCCACCCTGGGCTACCTGCCCGACGTGGGCGGGATCTACCTGCGCACGGGCAAGACCATGAAGGTCTGCTCCATCTTCTTCGCGCCGGAGGTGGCGGACTATGGCGACGCCGGCTTCCTGGCGCAGGTGGAGAGCCTGTCGGCCGGGCTGGAGGGGGAAAGCTACAACCTGATCGTCCTGACCCAGACGGCGGGGCAGTCGCCGCTGGACCCGGTGAAGCGGGTTTACCAGCAGCGGCTGGCGGACGCGCTGGTCTTCTCCCGCACCACGCCGCTGGATGAGCGGGCGCGCTTCTGCCTGGAGTTCGGCTTCCCGTTCGTCAGCTTCGGCCGGACCGAGTTGCAGACGCCCCACGCCTTCGTGGACCATGACGACGAGGGCGGGGTGTTCGACGCGGTCACCCGCCTGGCGGCGGAGGGGCACCGGCGCATCGCGCTGTACAACCCCGCGGGCGGGCTGACCTATGCCGGGTTCCGGCTGCGCGGCTACCAGCGCGCCCTGGCGGAGGCCGGCATCCCCTGGGACAAGGCGCTGGTGGTCAACGCGGAGCAGTCGGTCTGGGCCACCCAGTCCGCCATCGGGGCGCTGCTGTCCGGCCGGTCGGACGTGACCGCCATCGTCTGCGCCAACCAGCTCTCCATGTTCGGCGCCATGGAGGCGGCGCTGGACCGGGGGATCGAGCCGGAGAAGGACGGGCTGCGCATCGTCGGCTTCGGCGGCATGCCCTTCCGCATGCCGGTGGAGCGGGGCGTCACCTACTATTACCAGCCGCAGCGCCGCGACGGCGAGGTGCTGGCCCACCACGTGCTGGAGCAGCTGAGGGGCACGCCCGCGGAGGCGTTGCAGACCGTGCTGCCCTACCAGCGCATCGACGATTTGCGCCAGTTCCGCCTGGACCTGCGCGCACAAGCCGCCGCCCGGGCGGCCCAGCCAGGCGCGGCGAAGCCGCCCGAGGCAGGCCCCCGGCGCGGGGGGAAAGGGAAGGACCCCGCATGATGAAGGCCGACTGACCCGGGAGGCGGGCCCGCCAACCCGCCAAAGAGCTTACCCGGCAGCGGCCGACACGCCGCCGCCCTGATCGACGGGACCGGGCCGGCCAGTGCGCCGGTACCGCACGCCCGAGCCTTGCCCGCGCTTCCGGTCCCCCGCCGTCCCCCGACGCGCGGCAACGGCGGCGGCTTGCCAAACGCGATAGAATGATGAGGGAGGAGAGACCATGAAGAATTTCACCCGCGCGACCCTGCTCGCCGCCGCCGCCCTGCCGGCCCTGGCCGGCGCCGCCCTGGCCCAGACCGCCCCGGCCGAGGAGTCCTCCGGCCCCCTGGTGGAGGAGATCATCGTCACGGCGGAGAAGCGCGAGGTCTCCCTCCAGGACACGCCGGTGGCCGTGACCGCCCTGGGCCAGGCCACCCTGGACCGGCTGCAGGTGACGGACCTGCGCAGCCTCGTCTCCCTCGTCCCCGGTTTGCAGATCGGCCAGAGTTCCAACCAGGCCGCGGTGGACGTGGCCATCCGCGGCATCGTCTCCACCAACCGGTCGGAGGTGGGCGACCCCGCCGTGGCCTTCCACGTGGACGGCATCTATTCCCCCCGGCCGCAGGGCGCCACCGCCCTGCTGTACGACGTGGAGCGGGTGGAGGTGCTGCGCGGGCCCCAGGGCACCCTGTTCGGCCGCAACGCCAACGCCGGCGTGGTCAACGTGATCACCGCCAAGCCGGACGCCCGCGGCACCTCCGGCTCCCTCGACGTGACGGCGGGCAACTACGACCTGTTCCGCCTGAAGGGCCACCTGAACCTGCCCCTGGCCGAGACGCTGGCCGTGCGCGTGGCGGGCTATGTGGAGAAGCGCGACGGCTTCATCGACTTCGCCCCCGGCTCCCAGGTACCGCCGGGCGCCGACAAGTACGACAACGCCGACCGCTATTCCGGCCGGGTCAGCGCCCTGTGGACCCCGGTGGAGAATTTCAGCCTGCACGTGGCGGCGGAGCGCTTCTCCGACCAGGGCGCCGGCACCGTGCCGGTCAGCATCAACCCCCTGCCGGGCCTGGGCCTGCGCGACGCGGTGATCGACAGCCCCGGCGTGCTGGACCAGGTGAACGACAGCATCCGCCTGCGCGCGGACTATGAGCCGGCGGACTGGTTCTCCGTCAGCTACCTGTTCGGCTACGCGCACATGACCCGGCAGAACGTCAACGACAACGACGTGGGCTATGCCCTGGACCCGGCCCTGCGCGCCCTGCCCCGCCCGCCCGTGTCCCCCGCCTTCGCGGAGGAGCGGCGGTTCCAGCGCGGCGTGTTCGACAGCCAGCAGCACGAGTTGCAGATCAAGTCCACCAACGCCGAGGTGCTGGACTGGCTGGTGGGCGCCTTCTACTACCGGGAAAAGAACGACATCCGCTTCGACATCGACTTCCGCGACGACACGGGCACCATCCCCGGCCAGTTCGACGTGAACGACCGGCGCGACGCCCAGACCTTCATCCAGCCTGACCGCGACCTGTCATCTTATGCCTTCTTCACGCAGGAGACCTGGCACGTCACCGACGACTGGCGCCTGTCGGGCGGCGTGCGCTACACCCGCGACAGCAAGAAGGACACGGGCGGGCGCAACTATGTCTGCAACCGCAACAACTCCACCCCCGCCACCGGCGGCATCAACGTCATCAACGTGCCCACCAGCCAGATCCCCAGCCTGTGCGTGGTGACGGCCCGCAACGACGCGGACAAGAAATGGTCCAGGGTCACCTGGATGGGCCGGGTGGAGCATGACCTCAACGACGACGTCATGGCCTATGCCATGGTCAACACCGGCTTCAAGTCGGGCGTGATCCAGGACGGCGGCAGCGCCGCCGACCCGGAGACGGTGACCAACTATGAGCTGGGCGCCAAGCTGACCCTGCTGGGCGGCGCCATGACCCTGAACAACGTGGCCTTCTATTCCGACTACAAGGACATCCTGCGCGCCAACACGGTGATCGGCGCCAACGGCATCCAGCAGCTCGTCACCGTCAACGCCACCAAGGCCAGCATCTATGGCCTGGAGACGGAGCTGAACTGGCGGGTGACGGAGGCGGACCGGCTCCAGGTCTCCGCCGCCTACCTGAATGCCGAGTACGACAACTTCCCCACGGTGGACACCAACATCTTCACCGCCGGCAACCCCAACGGGGCCATCAACCTGAAGGGCAACAAGCTGCCCTTCGCGCCCACCTTCTCCATCACCGCCGTGTATGAGCACTTCTTCGACCTGCCCAACGGCGGCGCCATCGTCCCGCGCATCCAGTCCAAGTACCAGTCCAAGATGTACCTGACCGACTTCAACCGGGCCACCGACCGCCAGGGCTCCTTCACCCGCACCGACCTGTCGCTGCGCTATGAGTCCCCGGACGATTGGGTGATCGAGGCCTTCGTGCAGAACGTGGAGGATGAGGACGTGAAGAACAACGTGGACATCCGCGGCCAGCAGCCCGCGTCCACGGGCACGGTGCCCGGCTTCCCCGGCGTCACCCGCGCCTTCTACGACGCCCCGCGGACCTGGGGCGTGCGCGCCGCCTACCGGTTCTGACCCGGGCGGCGCGATGCGGGGGCGGGCCGGAGGCCGGGCCGCCCCCGTGCGGGCGCGTCAGCGGGCCAGGGCGCCGCATTTCGGCGTGGCAGGGTCGGCCGGGTCCCCCAGGGCGAAGACCTTCCCGGTGCCCGGATCGACCGCGATGAAGCGGGTGCCGCGCCGGCCGGCCTCACCGACGGCGCGGCGGACCTCCGCGGCGCAGACCAGGCCGGCATCCTTCTCACTGTCGCTGTTCCTCATCCCGCCCTCCCGGGGCCGGCGTTCGGGGGACACGCCCATCCAGGCCCGCCCACCCTGCCAGGGTTGGGCCAGCTTATCAGGTCGGCGGCCGGAAGGCTCGGCATGCGATTGTATGCTTCCGGATAGGGCCGGACCATCGCCGCGGGCCCCGTCCCGGCCATGGCGTCAGGGGGGCGCGGACGCCGGGGGAGCGGCGACGCCTTCCCCCGGCAACAGCCCGGCATCGGCCGCCAGCCGCCGCCCCTTCTCGTCCAGGTAGGGGACGAACAGCCCGAACAGCTGGGAGGCGCCCCGGTCCACATGCTCCCGCGTGATCTCCGCCACCCCGTGCCGGGTGCGCAGGTAGTCGATCCAGTAGGCGGAGACGATCCAGGCGTTGACGACCAGCCGGTCCGTCTCCGTCGCGGGGACGCGGAGGATCCCGGCCTCACGCATGGCCGTGATGGCGCGGCTGATCTGCCGCTGGCCGTCCGCGGTCAGCCGGTGGATGCGGGGGCGCAGGCTGGGCGCGATCCGGACGACGCTGGGGCCGTCCCGGTAGAAGAACCGCCAGTCCCACATCAGCCGGAACCAGCCCTTCAGGTACCCGGCGGACCGACGCAGGTCGTCCCCTTGGACCAGGTCCGCCGTGGCCGTGGCCGCCAGGGCCTCCTCGAACTCGCCGAACAGCGCCTCGACCAACTGCTCCTTGCGCTGGAAATGGTAGTGCAGGTTGCCCTCGGCGATGCCGGCCGCGGCCGCCATCTCCGCCGTCGTCACCTCTGCCAGGCCGCGGGCGTTGAACAGCTCCCGGCAGGCCGCCAGGATGCGCGCCCGCGTCTTCGACGGCCGTGCCGCCCGCCCCTCCGCCATGCCCATCGTCTTCCGCGCTGCTCGTTTAGGGTAGACACCCTGGATCGGGCCGAATGCCCTTGACAGGATTAGGGTAACCACCCCAATCATGAACAAGGTGAAGCTCCGCCGCAAGAACCGGGGCCGCCGCGCCGAGACAGGGAGGCGCCCGCATGGATGGGATGATCCGGCAAGCCACGGCGGCCGAGGCCCTGCCGCCGACGGTGCATGTGGACGTGTTGGTGGTGGGCGCCGGCCTGTCGGGCATCGGCGCCGCCTATTATCTCCAGACCGGATGCCCGGGCCGCAGCTATGCGGTGCTGGAGGCGCGTGACGCCATCGGCGGCACCTGGGACCTGTTCCGCTACCCCGGCATCCGCAGCGACAGCGACATGTACACGCTGGGCTTCAGCTTCCGCCCGTGGCAGGGCGGCAAGGTCTTCGCCGACGGCGGCGCCATCCTGGACTACATCCGGGAGACGGCGGCGGAGCACGGCATCGACAAGCGCATCCGCTTCGGCCACCGCGTCACCGCCGCGTCCTGGAGCACGGCCGACGCCCGCTGGACCGTGGAGGCGGAGGTGGGGCCGGACCGCACGCCCGCCCGCCTCACCTGCAACTTCCTGTACCTGTGCAGCGGCTATTACGACTATGACGCGGGGCACATGCCGGAATGGCCCGGGACGGACCGGTTCAGGGGCCGGCTGGTGCACCCGCAGGCCTGGCCGCCAGACCTGGACCATGCGGGCAAGCGGGTGGTGGTGATCGGCAGCGGCGCCACCGCCGTGACCCTGGTGCCCGCCATGGCGGGGACGGCCGCCCACGTCACAATGCTCCAGCGCTCCCCCACCTATGTGGTGGCGCGGCCCAGCCAGGACCCCCTCGCCCGCCGCCTGCAATCCCTGCTGCCCGCCCGCTGGGCCCATGGGGCGACGCGGTGGAAGAACGTGCTGCTGAGCATGTGGTTCTACCAGCTCTCCCGCCGCCGGCCGGACCTGGTGAAGCGCCTGATCCTGAAGGGCGTGCAGGCCGCACTCGGCCCGGGGCATGAGGCGCACTTCACGCCGAGCTACAAGCCCTGGGACCAGCGCATGTGCTTCGTCCCGGACGCGGACCTGTTCCAGGCCATCAAGGCGGGCAAGGCGTCCGTCGTCACCGACACCATCGACACCTTCACCGAGGCGGGCCTGCGCCTCTCCTCGGGCCGCGAGCTGGCGGCGGACATCGTCGTGGCCGCCACGGGCCTGAAGCTCAAGGTCATGGGCGGGATGAGGCTCGCGGTGGACGGCCGGCCGGTGGAGATGCCCAGGGCGCTGACCTACAAGGGGATGATGTTCAGCGACGTCCCCAACATGGCGGCCGCCATCGGCTACACCAACGCCTCCTGGACCCTGAAGTGCGAGCTGACGTCGCGCTATGTCTGCCGCCTGCTGAACCACATGGCGGCCAAGGGGCTGGACTGGTGCGTGCCCCGCCGGCCCGCCGCGGGGGTGGAAGACCTGCCGATCATCGACCTCAGCTCCGGCTACGTGCAGCGCTCCATCGACAGCCTGCCGCGCCAGGGCTCCGCCAGGCCGTGGCGGGTCTACCAGAACTACCTGCTGGACATGGCCGCGCTCCGCCTCGGCCCCGTGGACGACGGTACCATGGCGTTCGGCCGGTCGGACAAGGCCGGGCCCGCCAAGGCGGCGGCCCATGGCTGACCGCATGGACCTGCGCGGCCGGGTGGCCGTGGTCACCGGTGCCGCCGGCGGCATCGGCCGGGCCCTGGCGGTGTCGCTGGCAAGGCGCGGCTGCGGCCTGGCCCTGGCCGACCGGGACGGGGCGGGGCTGGAGGGGACCGTCGCCCTCATCGGCAACCGGGCCCGTGCCACCACCCATCACCTGGACGTGACCGACCGGGCCGCGGTGGCCGCCTTCCCGACAGAGGTCCGCGCCGCGCACGGGCGTTGCGACGTGCTGGTGAACAATGCCGGCGTCGCCCTGGGCGGCACCTTCGAGCAGGTGGCTGAGGAAGACTTCGAGTGGCTGTTCGAGGTCAACTTCTGGGGCGTGGTGCGCATGACCCGCGCCTTCCTGCCCCTGCTGCGGGAAAGCGACGACGCCCGCCTGGTCAACCTGTCCAGCATTTACGGCATCATCGCCCCGCCGGGCCAGGCCGCCTATTCCGCCAGCAAGTTCGCCGTGCGCGGCTTCTCCCAGGCCCTGCGGCACGAGTTGGCGGGCACGAGGGTGGGCGTCACCGTGGTCCATCCCGGCGGCGTGGCGACATCCATCGCCAGCAGCGCCCGGGTGCCCAAGGGCGCGTCGGCGGAAGAGGTGGCCCGGCGCAAGGCGGAGGCCGCCCGCCTGCTGACCTTGCCGCCGGAACGGGCGGGGGAGATCATCGCCGACGGGATCGAGCGGCGGCTGCCGCGCGTCCTGGTGGGCAATGACGCCAAGATGGTGGCGCTGATCGAGCGGCTGGTGCCCGTGTCCTACTGGGGCCTGGTCGCGAAGCTGTCTGGGAGGAAGGCATGAGCCTGTTGCTGGTGGGCGCAGGGCTGGCGGGCGCCGCGGCGGGGGGCCTCGCCCTGTTCACCGGCCTCACGGCCAGCCGGATCGAGAAGGCGTTCCCGCCCCAGGGCAAGTTCATGGAGGTGGACGGCACCCGCCTGCACTACCTGGACGAAGGGACCGGCCCGGCCATCGTCATGGTCCACGGGCTGGGCGGGCAGATGGGCAACTTCACCCACGGCCTGCTGGACCGGCTGAAGGGCGACCACCGGGTCGTCATCGTGGACCGGCCCGGCTCCGGCTACTCCACCCGGCCGCCCGGCGCCAAGGCGAACCTGCGGGCGCAAGGCGACACCATCGCCGGGTTCATCACGGCACTGGGCCTGGAAAGGCCGCTGCTGGTGGGCCATTCCCTGGGCGGGGCCATCTCCCTGGCCGTGGCGCTGGACCATCCCGGCCGCGTCGCCGGCCTCGCCCTCGTCGCGCCGCTGACCCAGGTGCAGGCGGCGGTGCCGCCGGCCTTCAAGGGGCTGGTGGTCAGGTCCCCCCTCGCCCGCCGGGTGGCCGCCTGGACCATGGCCACGCCCATGGCGATCCTGCGGCGGCAACAGGTGATGGACGTGGTGTTCGGCCCGGACCCGGTGCCGCGCGACTTCGCCACCAAGGGGCGCGGTGTCCTCACCCTCCGCCCCGCCGCCTACCAGGCCGCGTCGGAGGACATCGTCGCCGTGAACCTGGACCTGCCCGGCCTGGTGGCGCGCTATGGGGAGCTGCGCCTGCCCGTCTCCATCCTGTTCGGGCGGGATGACCGCGTCCTGGACTGGCAGCTGCACGGGGAGGCGACGCGGCGCCTGGTCCCCGGACTGGAGCTGGAGATCGTGGATGGCGGGCACATGCTGCCGGTGACGCTGCCGGACGTGACCGCCGACTGGATCCGCGCCGCGGCCCGAAGGCTGGCCGCGGCCGCTGCTTGAGGGGGCGTGGGCACGGGCCCGGCCGCCCCCTCCGGGACACGTGACGGCCCGGCGGCCGTCCGTGGGAGGCCCGCACCCCGGACCCAACCGGGGGCGAGGCGAACGATGCGAACAGGAGGAAACGCATGCGGAAAGCCAGGACTGGTTTCGCGGGCGCGGCGATGGCGCTCGCCCTCGCCCTGCCGGCGGCGGCGCAAGGCGCCGCCGACCTCGGCAAGACCCTGACGCCCATGGGGGCGGAGAAGGCGGGCAGCAAGGACGGCGGCATCCCCGAATGGACCGGCGGCTTGACCAAGCCGCCCGCGGGCCACAAGCCCGGCGGCCACCCGGTGGACCCCTTCCCGGACGAGCGGCCGAACTTCACCATCGACGCAAGCAACGCCGCCCAATATGCCGACAAGCTGACGGAAGGGCACAAGGCCCTGCTGAAGCAGTATGGGCAGAGCTTCAGGATGAACGTCTACCCCACCCACCGCACCGCCGCCTACCCGCAACACGTCTATGAGGCCACCATGGCCAACGCCGCGCGGGCCAAGCTGGCCCAGGGCGGCAACGGCGTGGAGGGCGCCAAGGTGGGCGTGCCCTTCCCCATCCCGACGGAGGGCGTCCAGGTGGTCTGGAACCACCTGCTGCGCTGGCGGGGGGAGCACCTGGAACGGCAGTACAGCCAGGCCAACCCGCTGCCGGACGGCAACTACACCCTGATCTCCATCACGGAGAAGATAAAGTTCCTCTACGCCTCGCCGGAGGGCGCCCGGGGCAGCACCTCGACCTTCTTCCTGCAGGAAGTCACGGCACCGGCCCGCCTGGCGGGGGAGGTGCTGCTGGTGCACGAATCCATGAACCCCCTGGCGGAACCGCGGGAGGCCTGGACCTACAACCCCGGACAGCGCCGGGTGCGCCGCGCACCCAACGTGGCCTATGACAACCCAGGCACGGCGTCCGACGGGTTGCGCACCTCCGACCAGCTCGACATGTTTAACGGCGCGCCCGACCGGTACGACTGGAAGCTGCTGGGCAAGCGGGAGATGTACGTCCCCTACAACGCCTACCGGATGACCGGCCCGGCGGCGCGGACGGCGGACCTGATCAAGGCCAAGCACCTGAACCCCGACTTCACCCGCTACGAGCTGCACCGGGTCTGGGTGGTGGAAGGCAGCCTGAAGCCCGGAACAAGCCACATCTATTCGAAGCGCCGCTTCTATGTGGATGAGGACAGCTGGGTGATCCTCACCGCCGAGCATTACGACGGGCGCGGCCAGATGTGGCGGGTGTCGGAGTATCACGGCATCAACTACTACGACCTGCCCACCTATTCCGGCTCGGTGGAGGCCCATTACGACCTGCAGTCGGGCCGCTACTCCGCCATGGGCTTCGCCAACGAGGGTCCGCCCTGGCGGTTCGACGTGAAATACACCGCCGCCGACTTCTCGCCGGACGCCCTGCGGCGCGCCGGGGTGCGGTGACGGGTAGGGGCCGGCAGGCGAGCGCGCGTGCCGGCCCCCGGCGGGGGACAAACACGAATAAGGCCGCCGGCGCGGTATCCCGCGACCGGCGGCCTTTT
>MOEB01000052.1 GCA_001939945.1 Aerophototrophica crusticola
CCTGGTCGCCGACCAGCAGGTAGGCGGCGCGGCCGCGGTCCAGGTCCAGCATCACCCGGGCAACCGCGCCGGCCGCCCGGCCCTCGGCGTCGGAGACGGCGGCCGGCGACAGGCTGCCGCCGCGGGCGACGGAAATGGTGGCCGGCGGGCCGCCGGGGCCATACATGACCACCAGCAGGGGCGCGGTTCCGGCAAGGCCGGCCAGGTCGGCGGCGGGGACCCGCCGGGCCTTGGCGAGCAACTCGGCGCTGGTGGCCGTGCGCCAGATGCCCTTGTCGTCCAGGGCCACCTTGCCCGCCGACCAGGGGATGGCGACCAGGGTGTCCGCCGGCCCGTTAACCGGCTGGACCAGGATGTCACCCACCGGGCCGTCCAGCCCGACGGTGACCGCCCGGACCCGGCCGACCTGGCCGCCGTCCGTCCCGTGCAGCGGCTGGCCCAGCATCTGGTAGGCCGGGAGCACCCGCACCTCCTGCGCCGCCGTCGCGCCGTCAGGGTTGCGGTAGACATGGGTCCCTTCCTCCCCGGCCCGCGCGGGCGCGTTCGCACCCCCTTGCGCCGCGGCGGGCAGGGCGAGGGTGGCGGCGAGCAGGGCCGCCGACAGGGTGCGTGGCATGGGCGTCTCCTTTTCCGGCATGTGGGCATCGGCACCCCTACAACCGCGGGGGGCGACATCCCTCCCACCTTGCCGGGACCGGCGTGCCCGGGGCGACAGGCCTCAGGGGGGCGGGTCCAGGTCCTTGGCCATGCGCCAGCCCTCCAGGGGTTCCCGCGCCTCGCTCCCGTCGTCCCGCAGGTAGGAAACGGCCTCATGGGCCGGGGCTTCCACCCGCCAGCCCAGGCGCTCATAGAAGCGTCGGGCCGGGTCGTTCCCATGCTCCACCACCAGCTCGGCCCGGCGCAGGCCCCGGGCCCCCGCCTCCACCTCCGCCCGATGGACGAGCCGGGTGCCGATGCCGGCGCCCTGGAGGGGCGGGAAGGTGCGTACCGCCCACAGGATGGCCGCCTGGCGCCCGCGCGCGCGCCGGAAATCCAGCCAGGCCTGGCCCACGGGGAACCCCGCCGCCACGGCCAGCAGCATCAGCCCGTCGCCCTGCTCCTGGGCGGCGAAGGCCTTGTCGATGGTGGGGCGGTGGCGGGCGAAGAGGCCCATCCATTCCAGGGCCGGCAGGTCCCCGGCCACCGCCGGCCGTATCCCCACCTCCACCACCACCCGGAAGCTGTCGCCGCGGTCCGCTGCCCGCCGGGGCTCCGACGCCGGCGGGCCGAACAGGTCAAGGCTGGTGGTCCGGTGCATGGCGGGCCCCACTCGTCACATCGGTTGCTTCGGTTCGCGGGGCAACGCCCCGTGTCACCGGTAAGTTGCAGGAATTTCGGGACCCGGTACCGACAGGGGGAGCATGGTGGGGATGCCGGCTGCCTCATGCCCCGTCGGGAACCCCGGGCCGGGGCCACCGGGCCGCGAGGTGGCCGGCCAGGATGTCCATGACGGCCCGCACCCTCGGCGTGTCGCGCAGGTCCTCGTGCGTCAGCAGCCAGAGGCCCTGGCCGAGGTCCCCGACCTCCCCCACGCGGGCAAGCCCCGCCGCGGCGTCGGCCTGGTAGCAGGGCAGGACGGCGAGCCCCACCCCCGCCGCCGCGGCCAGGAGCATCAGCCGGGTGCTGTGGGTCCGCATCACGACCCGCCCGGCCGGGACGTTGGCCGCCAGCCACCGGGCCTGCGCCAGGGCCGCCCGGTCGGCCGTGTAACCGATCCAGTCATGCCTGGCCCAAGCGCCGTCCGGCACCGCCGCCGGGGCGGGCGCGGCGGCATAGATGGCGTGGGCGACGTCGGCGAGGCGCCGCCCCACCAGGGTGTCGGGCGGCGTCCCGGTCACCCGGAGGGCGATGTCGGCCTCGTGCCGGTGCAGGCTCACCATCGCGGTGGAGACCGAGACCTCCACCAGGATGCCGGGATGGTGGGCGCGGACGGCGGCGACGGCCTGGGCAACGTGGGGCAGCAACCCGTCCGGGGCCGCCAGCCGGACGGTGCCCGCAAGCCTGAGGTCCTGCCCTGACAGGCGCCGCTCCGCCTCCACGAGCCGGTCGCGCACGGGCCGCGCCGTCTCGGCCAGGTCGCGGCCGGCGGCCGTCAACTCATAGCCGCGGGGATGGCGCTCCACCAGGCTCAGGCCCAACCCCTCCTCCAGGAGGGCCACCCGCCGCAGCACCGTGCTGTGCCGGACGCCGAGCGCCCGGCCGGCCCCGGCCAGCGTCCCGGTTTCCGCCAGGGCAAGGAAGAACTTCAGGCTTTCCCAATCCATGTGCGGCCACCCTGTGCATCCACGCACAATCATCGTCGAAAGTGCGTCGGTTGTCCGCACCGAACCGCTAGGGCAAGGTCGGCCTTGGCAACGACGCTCGATGGACAGGAAGGGATGGCCAATGTCGGAACTGGACCGCTGGAATGAACGCTTCGCGGCCGGGGACTATGTCTTCGGGACCGCACCCAACGCCTTCCTGGAAGCGCGCCGGTCTCTGCTGGTCCCGGGCCAGCGGGTCCTGGCGGTGGCGGATGGCGAGGGACGGAACGGGGTATGGCTCGCGGGCCTGGGGCTGGACGTGCTGTCGGTGGACTTCTCCCCCGTGGCGCTGGCCAAGGCGGGGCGCCTGGCGCGGGAGCGGGGCGTGCCGCTGGCCATCCAGCAGGCCGACCTGGAACGGTGGGACTGGCCTGAGGCGGCCTTCGACGTCGTCGTGGCCATCTTCATCCAGTTCTGCGGCCCGGCGGGGCGGGCCACGATCTTCGACGGCATCCGGCGCGCCCTGCGACCTGGCGGGCTGCTGCTGATGCAGGGCTACCGGCCGGAACAGCTCGCCTATGGCACCGGCGGCCCCAAGCAGGCGGAGAACATGTACACGGCCGCCCTGCTGCGCCAGGCCTTCGACGGCTTCGACATCCTGGAACTGCGGGAGCATGACAGCGTGCTCAGCGAGGGCCACGGCCACCAGGGCATGTCCGCGCTGGTCGACCTGGTGGCGCGCAAGCCCTGAACCCCACCCGGGCGGGGCACATGCCTGCGTAATACCGATGGCCGTTGGTCATGACCGATCAACGGCTCCCTCAGGCGCCGGCGACTGAGGAGTACGATAGGCTAGACCCGTGTCCAGTCTGCGGTAAGCGGGTCTATGGTGCCGGAAAGGGGCGTCAGCCAGGTGCGTCGGCGGTCCGCCGGCCAGACCGTCCAGCGCGTGGGTGGGCGGAGGGAGCGCACTCGGCGCTCGATGACGATCTCCCGACCCGGGCGGGCGAGCAGGGCATGAAGCTCATGCCGGTCGGCGTCCTGGCGTGCGACCTCGGTCCCGTCCCGGTCCTGGAAGGTCAGGTACCAGAAGGCCGGCCTGTCCAAGGCGGCCGGCGGCAACGCCAGCCGGTCCAGGACCAGTTGCACCGGCCAGTCCCGCGGTTCGCCATGGGGACTGGCGGAGGGCGGCGGCGGCGGTTCCTCCCCGCGGAGGGCGGAGGGCCCGATCCGGCGGCGGCGGAAGTCGACGTCGGCGTAGCGCTCATACTCGGCGAGGGTGCGGGCCGTCCCGCAGCCGAAGACACCCCCATGCCCCTCGGTCAACAGCCGGCGCGCCCGGGCCAGCGCCTCGGCATCACGTTCGCGCGCCGTCATGGTGACGCCGTGTTGGCGGACATGGTCTGTCCAATGGACCGGCGTGGTGCGCCGCGGGTTCTGGTGCCACATGATGTGGCATGTCGGGTGGAGGAGGGAGTATCCACAGGTGAAGGCGCGCACCGCCAGGGTCGACTCCTCCCCGAAGAAATACAGGTCGGGATCGTAGGGCACATCCTCCACGAACCGTCCCGGGGCGAACAGCAGGTGCGCCGAAAGGCAGCGGGCCCGGACGGGCGGGTCGTCGGGGGACCAATCCGGGCGCCGGTCCTTGTCGAAGAGGGGGACGCCCTCCCGCATGAAGCTGGCATAGCGCATGGACGTCGGCGCCGGGTCCGGCAGGGGTTGGCCGGGGGTGAAGTCGGCCGCGTAGGTCGTGAGCAGCGGGAGTTCGGTGCCGGCACGCTCGGCCTGCCGCAGGAGCTTTTCGTCCCAGTCCGGGACGAAGCGGTGGTGGGAGTCTATCTGCAGGAAAAACTCCTCTCCCTGCCACAGCCTCATCGCCTCCGCCCGCGCCCAACAGGCGCCCCGGCTGTCGCGCCAGGGGACCTCGACAAGCGACATCTTCGCCCGCCGCGGCACCGACGGCCTTGGCTCCCCGGCCTCATGCTGCCAGACCACGCCGAAGCGGAGGTCACCCGGCCGGCGGGCGTTCCTGACGCAATCCTCCAGCGTCGCGCCCAGGTCGGGGTCGCGGTAGGCGGCCACGGAAACGAAGATCGTCATTGTCCCTCCCCCCTTTCTGTCGCCCCCCGGAAGCCCGGATCCCGCCTGCCCACAGTCCTTCACCGGCGACGGATCATCGGAAGCGGGAGACCAAGCCCAGGAACTTCCCGGAAAGCCAGGACCAGACGGACCCGGAAGCGGACGTCGGTGCCGACACCCGCGCCATGGGCCTCGCGGGCCGCGTGCCTGGCTGCGGGGCGGTGGGCGGATCGGTCGCGCTGTCCATCCCGGGCTCCTCTCCGGAAGGGGCTGGAGCCTGGGGCTCCGCGGTGGCTGGCCCTTCGACCTGGGCCGCGCCTGCGGCCGGGGGCTCGGGCGGTGGGGGAGGTGGGGGTGGTGGAGCCGGGGAGCTGCCGGGTGGAGAGGCATCGGCGCCAGGGCCCGGCGGCTCCCAGTCCGGGCGGGCCCCGTGGTCGAGCAGGAACCGCTCCAGGTGCCAACTCGCGCGTTGCCGACGGTGTGGTGAGCCGTGGCACAGGGAGTCGGCCCAGGCCTGGTAAAGCCGACGGAACCGGCGCATGGACGGTTGGTCGAGGAAGACGCAGTGGAGGGCGACATGGGCCGGCGCGTTCCGGCGCAGCACCTCGCGGCACTGGTCGCGCCAGCCCGCCGAGCCCTTGCTGTCACGGTCGTGCATCACCGCGCTGACGCGGAAATCGTACCATCCGCCGTGCACCGGCTGGTCTGATTCCGGATCGCAGCCATCCCGGTCCTGATGGTGATCCTGCCGGCGCGCGTGGCGGAGGAGGACCCATTCCACGATATACGGCTCCGCATGCCGGCGATGACGCCAGCGGTGCCGGTCCGCCGCCCGCATCAGGGCGCGCAACGCGTCCAGCAACAGCGATTCGTCCGCGTACTCGCCGATCAGCCACCAGGCCCCATCCCGGTCCCGGCACACCAATACCAGTACGCCGCTGGAGGAGAGGGTGACGACGCGGTAACGCTCCCGGTCGGGCAGCGACTCCAGCAGGGCCCGGGCGACGCGATGGCCAGCGAGGGGGGAGGATCGGCCCCACGACCCCGCCCCACCATCCTCCACGTCCGGGGACACGGGGCGGGAGAAACGCTCGACCGCGGGGATGATCCCGACGGGCAGCAGCCGGCCGAAAGTGGCCTCACCGGGCCCCGGCACGGCAACCGGCCCGTCTGGCCCCGGGTCCTGGCGGTCCCCATCCTGCGCCTGCCCGCCTGCCGGGTCGGCCACGCCAAGCTCCAGCCGGCTCATCCGCTCCAGGCCGGACGCCCGACGGTGGGAGTCGGGCTGGTGGTAATCCATCCCCTTGCCGCGGTCACGCGTCAGGGCCGGCAGTTGGCGCAGCAGCGCCTGCTTGGTATGGATCAGGGAGCCCTGGTGCAGCGCCGCCCGCCCGCCCTGGCGCCCCGCCGCGTCGGGCTGCCCAATGGCTTCGGCATAGAAGGACAGGAGCATGTCCAGCACGGCCTTGCGCCGCCTGTCCACCGGGTCGGTTTCGGCCGACAGGGCGGCGAGCCCCTCCTCATACCCTTCGGCGAGGACCGCGTCGGCACCCGGCACGATCGGGCGGAGGGACTGGACCGCGTATGTCCTGTCGCCGCCCGCCTCGACAGAGAAGAGGTCCCGGATGAAGGCGAGCTGGCTGAAGGCGTCGGCCAGCAGCTGGTCATAGACCATCAGATAGCCGATGAGCTGGTTGGCGTGCGCCCGCGCCCGGTCAGAGGCCATCGGCGTGCGCCAGTTCGCGCCGATGCCATAGATGGCGGGAAACTCGTCCTGCACGGAACTGTAGCTCGCCAGTTCCTGGTACTGGGACAGGGGCACGCCGAAGTGCCGGGCATAGGCGCCGCGCAATGGATAGGTCCGGCGCTGGTCACGCCACAGCTCCGCGAGGCGGCGGCGGGTCCGCCCCTCGTCAGGCTGGCAGACCTCGTGGTCGCGCACCATCCGGATTGTCGGGCGGCCGTCCCGGTCGAAGGGGCAAAGTGCGAGGATCCCGCCCTCGGGCACCGGGATCCGCTGGCGCCCGTGGTAGGGGCGGCGATGCCGGTGCACGGTGACCGACATGCGGTCCACCGCCGCCACCCCTGGTGCCGACGCCAGGACCTGCCGAAGCGCATCGACCGCGATCCCAGACTGCAGGGGTGCCATCTGGTCGGCGGGGATCAGGCCACGCAACATCAGCGTGCCGGACAGGATCTCGGCCGTGGACCCCCCGGCGGCCAGCGCCGCTTCCAGGGACTGGCGCTTGGGCTCGGGCGTGAGGTACAGGCCCAGCGCGAACAGGATCGCGGCCAACGTGTCCGACGGGTCCGCCCCGTGCCCGATGCTGACCTGGGCGTGGACCCAGGTGTCGATGCGGGTCAGCACGCGGGGGCGCAGGATGTCCTCGCACAGCCCGCGATGGGCGCTGTAGCAGCGGGCCACCGCCCGGGCCAGGTCTTCGGCGCCATGCCCGTCCTGCCGCTTCTCCATCGGCAGGATGGCCACGTCGTACAGGCCCGCCACCCCCCGGCCCCTTGAGGTGTCCGCAGGCGTGAACCAGACATTCGCCACGTCCGGCACCCGGTCCAGGATCAGGCGGCGGAGGTCGTCCGCGGTCACCGGGTTGCTGGGCATGACCGCCCAGGCGGGGAATAGCCCCTGGCGACGGAGCGGAAGGGCGGCCCGGTCGGGCGGGCTCAAGATCGTGCCGACCGGGACGGCGGCGCGGTAGGGCAGCTCGGTCAGGGCGTAGCAGAGCTGCTCCAGGATGGTCACGCCCGGGTCGGAGCTGTTGTAGTCGGTCCAGACATCGCCGGCCATGGATTGGACCAGGGCGATGGCGCGCGCCCGCAGCGCGTCGTAGTTGCCGCCGGTGGCGGTCCAGGCTGCCCGCGGGATGGTGGTGGGCGCCAGGCTCATGACGTGCCGCCCTCCCCCGCGGGCCGGCGGTCGCGGGTCCCGTCCGGCCGCCCCGGGGCCACACCGCCCGTGTCCTTGCGACCAGATCCCACCATGTCGGTCCCGGGCCCGCCGCCGGCCGTGCCGGTGTCCACCGGGGGCTGCCCACGCAGCCTGTGCTTGACAGCCGAGGTCGCATAGCACCATCCGCCCGGCGTCTTCGCCTGCTCCCATTCGATGTGCAGGGACGTGACCTCCTTCACATAGGGCCGACGCTTCAGGAAATCGGCGATGGACTGGCGGGTATAGTAGTCGGGCGGGCGGGGGCCGAGGGTCGGGTCGGGCCAGGGCGAGAGCCAGCGCACCAGGTCGGCTCCTGCCTTGTCCTCATAGGCCGCGGCCGTGTCGTGCTGGTCGAATACCAGGTCCGCCACCACGGTCAGGCGCACATAGGGCGGGTTCGTCACGACGATCCGCGCGAAGGGGCTTGCCAGGGGCCGCAGCAGGTTCCCGATCTCCGACAATACCTCGGGGCTGGCCATGGGCTCGGTGATGTCGGTGACGTTGGGTGTCGTCGGGCCCGCAACGGCCACGACCCAGACCATCCCGGGGGCCGGCTCGCCGGTGGCGGCATCGGTCGCCGGCACCACGGCCAGCTGCCACAGGGACGGGATGGCCGCCAGCACGATCCGGGCATAGTCCCAGCCCTGAACGGCGAAGCCCTTGTGGCGCAGGCGCTCGGCCATCCACAGGTCGAACGCCGGACCCACGGCCGCCGGATAGCCGCCGATCGAGGGTTCGGGCTGGGCGATAGACCCGATCCCATCCAGCGTGGCCACGCCCTGGGTGATGGTGCCGGCGGGCAAGGGCGTGCCCAGCTGGGTCGCCCCACCGGGGCCGACCCAGGAGGCGACCAGGGCGTTGGTGGTGACACTCTTCAGGAAACAGGCGTTGTTCATGCCGCTCTGCAGCCAAGCCCGCAGCGTGGGCGTCCCGCCACCCGGCGGTGTCACCAGCTCAAGGCTGACGATGCCGGTGTTCAGCAGGCCGTTGGTGCCGTCGGACAGGACGCGCGCCGGCAGCCAGCCGTTGCCGACCCGCTGCTCCCAGCGGACCTTGGGCCGAACGGTAGGCCAGCCGTCGGGCCCCGCCTGCAGGATGAACAGCAGGGTGAGCCAGCGCGTCGGGGCGGACAGCTCGATATAGAGCGAGGCCCTGCTCGGCACCTCGGGGAGGACGGGGATGCCCGGGGCCCCGTTGCCGTCGGCCACCCTGTCGCTGCCATGGGCTGGTTGCAGTTCGCCGAACAGGGTGAGATGCCGGAAATGGTGCCGGGTGGACCGGCCGTCCATCGTGCCGCCGGCCGCCCCGCCGTTTCCCCCCGCGCTCCCGTCGGCGTTGGTGGCGGAGCCGTCCGTTTGCCCCGTCGCGCCGGCGCCGTACGGCGTCACCGCGGCGATGGCGGACGCCGTGTAGGAAAGGGTCACGCGGGATGCCGTCGGCAGCCAGGGGACGTTCGGCATCACGACGGGTGTGGCCGGGCCGGGGGCAGGAGGGGAGGCGGACGCGCCGAGCGTCGCCTGCGCCGATTGGAAAGCTGCGGCCATGGCCGGACGGCCGACGGCGGGCGGCTGGGTGCCAGCGCTCCTGAGGGACGATGCCAGGGTACCCGCCGCCGCCAGAGCGCCCTTCGCCTCGCCCGCCTTGGCGCTGCCGCCCAGGGTGCCCGCATTGTCCTCAAGCCATGATTTCAGCCGCGCGGTGACGGACGACGGGTCCGAGGCGGCGGGCTTGCCCGTGAGCTTGTTCCAAAGGCCACCCAGCAGGCCTTCGCCTGCACCGGCCAGGGCCGATTCCAGGCTCTGCGCCAAGGACGACTTGGCCTCGTCCGGGGCGTCGCTGCCGGCGATCGCGTCGTGCAAGGCGGCCAGGGCACCGCCATTCAACGCCGAGATGGCGTTGCCGACGGTCTTGGAGATGCCGCGTGCCCAGGACCTGTCGTCAGCGGTGGCGTTGGTCGCAGCCCCCTGGCTGATCTGTGTGGCGGCCACCTGGGTGCTTCCCGCGGCCACCTGCCGCGACCCCGCCTGCAACCTGGCCACGCCGGCCCGCGACGCCGCCGAGAGGTTGCTCGAGTAGAGCACGTTGCCGAAGGCGTAGGCAGGGGCAACCAGGGTCAGCGCCAGGGCGCTGGAAGACGGGTTGTAGAAGGCCGGGGCCGGCTGGGCCGTGATGCCGCTGAAAGCCAGGACGGAGGAGGCGAGGACCGGCGCGTCGGGCACCGGCGCCACCGTTTCCGGGGCAGGCGGCGCGGCCGGCGGGCTCTCCGCACTGCTCGCGCCCGTGCCGGAGGTGCCGGTGGTCGATGTGGTCGTCGCGCCGGCGGCGGTCGTGCTGGCCGGTGCGCTCTGGAACAGGTAGAGCGACGGTGTCGCCGATGGCACCCAGGACCCGGGGGAGACCACGTCCAGCGTCGCCTGGAAGCTGGTGTTGTCAAACAGTGGCTGGGTCGATACCTGGCCGTCCGCGTCCAGGACGTAGCCTTTGTAATAACCTTGGAACCCGGTAGACGTGACCGGAAGGCCGGCCCAGTCGATGGTCACGGACAAGCTGGACGGCTGCTTGACGAAAAGCTCCGGCACCACCATGCGGAGCGTGCCGCCCTGGGCGGGGACAAGGCCGAAGATGCTGAAGTTCTGGCCCATGTCGACAGGGCCACTGGGCGTCGACAGGGCCTTGGGCACCAGACCCGACACGGAGACGGAGACGGTCACCGACTCCGCCCGCAACCGGGACAGCGCCGCGAAGGCGTTGTCGCCGGAAGCCATCTGGACCTGCGCCAGCACCGCGGGCTCATCGCCCGGGTCCGGGAAGGCACTGGCGGGCAGTGTGGGGGTGGGCGCCCCTGGGGCTGGCTTGGTGGACAGCGGGACCAGCGGCGGCGCGTCCGCCGGCAGGTCGAAGGAGATCGTGATGGACCCGTCCGCGGTGCCGGCGACGCTGAAACCGGGCACCGCCACCCAGCCCCCGGCCGTGGTGAAATAGATCGCCAGCGCCGATTGCATCTGGTCCGGCATCTGGGCAAGGGCGGTCGACAGGTCCTGGTCCGCCTTCTCCCCCGCGGCGTCGGTGCCGGACGGGGAAGGCAGTCCCGCGGGCATGATGCCGATGGCGACCGACCGGCTGCCACCATACAGGGTCAGGGTGGGGCTGGAGACCACGAACCCGATCTCGGCGGGTTGCATGACCAGCGCCCCCGTCGTGCCGACCTGGGTCGTCCCGAAGATGGGGAAGGGGCCTGCCGGCACCATGCCGTCGGGGCTTGCCAGCACCTGGCCGCTGAGCACCCCGAACACCGCATCCGATCCGCTCCCCTGTGCCACATGGTGGACCTTGAGCGCCGTGACGGTGGAAGCGACCACCTCCAGGGGGGCGTCTGCCGCATAGTTGATGGCCTCCCCGTCGGCATCCACACCGGCGCTGAACAAGGTGCCTGCCGGGATGGACGCAAACTCGACCCCTTTCGCCGGCGTGAAGGTCAGGTAGACCTGGTCGGGATGGGCCGCGCGGTCCTGTTGGCGCAGCACCTCGCCATAATAGAAATCCAGCAGACGGCGCGGAAAACGGTTCATCTCCCGCCGCGCCTCGGCGAACAAGACGACGAACGCGTTGTACAGGGCAGCCTGCGGCGCATGCCCGAGGGAGGATAACGAGGCCTCGGCATCGGCCAGGGCCTTGGCTGCGCCATGGCGCAGCGCCTGGATCAAGCAAGCGACCAGGTCGTCCAGGATGGAGAGCAGCCCGTCCAGCCAGGACGGCTGGCAGCCGACCCAGCCCTGGCCCAGCCACTCGTCCGGATGCCGCCCGTCCAGGTGGAAGCGCAATCGTACGGCAACCTGGCCCAGGTCGTCACGCCGGTCCTGGCCGGCCAGCCGGACCAGCCAGTCACCGGCATCGGCGGCAGACGGCGGCGACCTGTCCAGGATGGATAGCAGCCGCATGGCGGCCTCGACCAACCGCCGCAGCCGCGACCCCCGCTCGCCGTCGTCACGGGCGGCCTCGATCTCATCCCGCAGGCGCAGCAGGGCCTGTTCGATCTCCGGCAGGTCCAGGCTGCCATGCACGGCGGATGCGACGGCCGGGTCCGACAGGAAGAAGCCGGACCAGTCGCCGTTCGGCAGGTTGTCCAGGTCGCGGAAGACCAGCAGCGCCCCGAAGCGGGCACCGAAAGCCAGGAGCTGCGCGAGGCTCCGCCCGTCGACCTCCACCCGCTCGGGCGCCGGCGCGTTCCGAATGCGGTCGAGCTGGCTGGCGGCACCGTTCAGCACGCTCCGGGATCTGCTGGAAACCGGCAGGGACTTGGTCATCGGGGCGGGGCCAGGAGCGTGGCTTCCATCAGGTAATAGGGGAAGACCAGATTGCTTCGGGTGTTGGTCGTGCGGACCAGGTAGTCGATCGAGATCTCCACGACGCCATCCAAGATGTCGAGCTCCGTCACGGAGACGTCGAGCACCGTCACGCGCGGCTCCCATTCGATGATGGCGCTGGCGACGATGCCCGCGATCTCGTTCGCGGTCGTCGTGGTCAGGCTGGTGAAGACCTCCGTCCAAAGATTGCTGCCGAAGCCGGGCAGCATGACCCGCTCGCCGAGCCGGGTGGCCAGGATGATCCAGATGCTCTCCCGGATATCGACTTCCCCGGCCGCCATCTCGACGGTGAAGCCCTGGCGCACGAAGGTGGGCGGGAAGCTCCACCCGGTGCCCAGGAAGCCGGGATAGGGCGTCTGCCGCGCCAGGGCGGCGGTGGCCGCGGGGATCGTGCGGCGGGCGAGGCGGGAGGGAACGCTCATGGGTTGAGCGCCACCGTCGCGCCCTTGACCTGGGTCATCCCGGACGAGGCGCTGAAGGTCGCCTCCGTGGTGCCGGACGCGGAAAGGCTGGTCTGCGCCGCGATGGTGATGGACCCTTGGGCCGTCAGCTTGATGTTGGAGGCGCTGTCGATGGTGATGCCGCCGTCACCCAGGGTGATGCTGTTTCCATTGGCATCCTTCAGGGTCACCGACTTCGCTGTGTCGTTGATGATGACGCTCTGGTTGGCCGGAGTGACGATCTGGACGATCTTGTCGTCCTCGATGAAATCGATGTGCATCTTCGATTTCGACATGATCATCTTGGTGTTGTTGGGGTTGGCCGGCGGGCTCGGCGGCGGGTTCGCCTTGCTGTAGAGGGACCCCAGGATCACGGGATAGCGCGGGTCGCCGCTGAGGAAGGCGACAACCACCTCGTCCCCGATCTCAGGGAAGAAGGCGACGCCGACACCGTTGGAGGCGTAGTACGACCCGAAGCGCGCCCAAACGCCCAGGTCGGACGCGGCCTGCAGCAAAGGCAGGGTCACCAGCACCCTAAACTCGCCGTCCGGGTCCTGCACGATCTGCTTCACGACCCCGGTCTGAAGGTTGTTGGCCGGCGGTAGCTGGCCCGAGGCTCCGGGCGCCGCGATGTTCGTCGCGCTGGCGGCGAACCAGTTGGGGGACAGGCCCAACTCGGCCGTGGTCCGCCACAGCCCGTCCACCAACCGATGGTTCACGGCCGAGACATAGGCGTTGCCGTTGAACCGGTCGCCCAGCCCGGCAAGGGCAACCATGCAGCCGGGAACCACCAGGGCGCTGCCCTGGATGCGGACCTCTCCCCGGATCTTGGCAAGCTGGGACTTGAGCAGCTCCGCCGAGGACCATTGCGTCAGCTCCGCCGCCTGCAGCGCCCCGGCCGACTGCTGCAGGTAGGTGGCCACGTTGAAAACGCCCGCCAGCGTCGCGGAACTGATGTTGCCGGGCGTCGTGACGTCGGCGGATGCCCGCCCCGACTGCACCAGCGCCTGGGTGGACGGGTCCCAGGCGAAGCTCTGGACCGCCGACGCGGTGAACTGCGTCGCGGCGTCCATGGCCGCCCGGAAGCCGAGGATGGACTGCCCGTAGGTGAGGGTGAGCACCGGGCTCGTGGACGTGTCCGGCGGGGCGACGGTGACCGTGCCGTCGTTGACCGTGACGACCATGCCGCTGGCTTCCGCCCGCAGGACCAGGGTGTCCCAGGCCGAGGCGTAATACTGCACGATGCATTCGTGCGTCGTGCTCGTGGCGGTGACCTTGGCCGACAACCCGGCGGCCTGGATCAGCTTTTCGCAGACTTGGCTGTCGGTGACGTTCTGGTAGACGGCGTTCTGCCGGGCCAGGCTCATCGCCATGGCCTTGTCCGTCGCCTCCACGACCAGGCGGGAGGGTCCGTTGGCCGACACCTCGAGCCCCTGGCGGAAGATGACGCCGGAAAAGACGGTCGTGTCGCCGCTGCCATAACCGAGCGCAATGGTGAGGGCCACGCCGGGGACCAGCATCGAGCTGTCGCTGATGGGGAAGTCTTCCGAGGCGGCGCTCCCGTCTGAAATCACCAGCCGCGCCCGGGGCAACCTGTTGACCCCCGCCCACACCTCGATGGCCCAGACCTGGACAGAGCTCTGCAAGGCCTCGCCGTTGGCCGTGATGGTGAAGGAGACCGGATCGGTGGCGAGTATCTCGGGACTGGGGGCGGTCACGCCGTACCTCCCCCGGCTGCGGTCGTGTTGCCGACTTGCCCGGACGGGGCCAAGGGCGGGAAAAGGAGCTGCGTCCCCGGCTTCAGGGTGCGGAAACTGAGCAGGCCGTTACATCGCGCGACTTCCATGTAATAGCGGCAGTCCCCATAGACCCTCTGGCAGAGCGTCGGCAGCGTGTCCCCTGCGCAGACCGTCACAAGGTGCGTCATGTCGGGCGAGTTGGGGTTTGCCTGCTTCGCCAACGTCGTCTCGTTGGTGAAGGACTTGAACGTGGCCGAAACCTTGGCCCGCAGGGGCGTGCCGTCGGGCATGAACAGCGTGTAGTCGATCCTCACGCTGGACAGCACGCACTGGAACTGCAGCTGGGCCCAGCCCAGGACCAGGTAGTTCGGCTTGTGGATGGTGCCGTTCACGGTCGCGGTCAGCGTCAGGAACTGGTTCAGGACATCAGAGACGCCATTCGCGTAGCTCTGCCCCGCCAGCGGCGGGATGACCCCTGTCGCGTCGAAGAGCAGGTCGAACGAGACCTCCTCGTCCAAGACCCGGTTGTATTGCGGCGATGGCCCGGGGCTTCCCTGGCCCTGGCCATCCTCATAGCTGATCTGGCGGCTGTAGCTGTAACTGGCCGGATTGATCCAGACGGTGAAGGGGTTCGTCCCGCCTGTCACCTTCGATGAGAAGTTCGGGTCGGAGTAGGCGGTGATGACCATCTTGGTCGGTCCGGCCGACGCCATGTCAGCGTCCCTCCGCCATGCGCAAGGCTTCGATCACCGCACGGGCGGCGGCATTCACGATCTCCTCGAACTGCTTCGGTGACAGGGTAGCCGGTGTCGTCGGCGCCGACGGCCCGGGCGCGCGACCCTGGGGTACCGCCGGGGCCGGGGGGGTGCCGACGGAAAGCCGGACATTGATCTCGCTGATTTCCAAGCTCATTGCGCGATGCTCCCCTGGCCGGGCTGACCCCCACCGCTGGCCGGGCCCCGTCGAAGGGCGGGGTCAACCGGAACCCTGGTTCTGGGTGGTTGTAACGGTGGTATAGCTGATTTCAAGTGTCTGGGTCAGGACACTGGACGAGTTCATCGCATCGAGCGTGCTGAAGGTCCACTTGACGGGCCAGGCGTTGTAGAAGGTCCAGGTCACGAGCGGCTGCCCCGTGGCGTCGAGCAGGTAGACCAGCAGTGTCTGCGTCTGGATCGGCGTCCCCAGGGTCGAGCCCACCGTCTGCGCCGCCCATTGCGACAGGTCGGATGGCTGGACCACATAGCCGCGCTTCAGAACCAGGTTGGGATGCTTGGTGACGCCGGGAAGCTGGTGGACATAACTGTTCACCCCGCCTTCCGGCACCTCCTCGACCTCGACATGCGCCTCGATCCCCGACACCTCCTGGAAGGCGGCGTCGGCCTGTGCCGTGGACGAGCTTCCCGACGCCACCGCCACCGAAAAAGCGAAGGCCGGCTGCGGATAGGGCGGGACGCTCGACGACGGCATGGCCGGGGGCACCGTCAGCCGATGGCGACCGTCATGGTCTCATACGCGACCTCGATGCTTTCCACCGCGACCTCGTTGCCGTCCGACTTCAGGTCGGTCCCGGTGATCTTCGTCGGCCAAGCATTGTTCAGGGTCCACATGTATTGCGGCGTCCCCGTCTGGTCCAACAAGTTGATGACGATGGTCGACCGGGCAATGGTGTTCATGGAAATGGAACTGAACCAAGTCCATAGGGCGTTGTCCGTGACGAAGATGCCTTTCTTCATCGTGACATTGCCGAACTTCTGCAAGCCCGGCATCTTGATGGGGGCGAAGATCGGGCTGTTGCCGGCCCGATACTCGATCACTTGCGCCTCGGACTCAAGGCCGGTCACTTCCTGGAACACGGGGTTGCCCGGGATCCCGGTGACGGAGAAGTAGAATTTCGGAAGCGGCCACGTCGTGTTCTGGGTTTCGCCGGTCATCTTCGACTCCTTGTCTCGATATCATGTCTGTCCGATCGCCCGTCAGGCCGATCAGGTCCCCATCGTCTGCGTGAAGGTCAGCTCGATGAACTCCGCCGGGTGGATCATCTGCAGCGTCACGGCGACGATCATGTAGCCGTCCAGGATGTTCTGGCTCGTCATGGTGGAGCCGAGGCCGCAGGACACGGTGAACGCGTCGCTGGGCTTGCTGCCCATCAGGCCGCCCTGCTGCCACAGGCCGGTCAGGAAGCTCGAGATGGAGGCGGTGACGGCCGACCAGGTGGTGGCGTCATTGGCCGCGAACACGTAGGTCTGGAGCGCCTGCTTGATGGACTGCTCGACATAGATCAGCGTGCGCCGCACCTGGACATACCGGTAGTCGCCGCTGTTGCCGTCGAGGGTCCGGGCGCCCCACACCACGCTGCCGCGGCTGGGCTGGGCACGGATGACGCAGATCGCTTGGCCGTTGGTGGGCATGTTGAAGCCCGACTGCTCGGCGTCGTTCATGACGTAAAGGGGGGAGGTCACCTGGGCCAGTGAGATATTGGCCGGGGCGTTCCACACGCCGTTCTGGTTGTCGCTCTTGGTCCAGACGCCGGCCATGAGCGGGCTGGGCGGCAGGACGTTCATGGAATTGGCGATGAGCTGCTCGATCTGGCCGAACACTGGCAGCGCCGCCAGCAGGAAGTTGTCCAATGTCTGCTGCTGGGCCGTCGTGTTCGCCCAGGTGGCGGGGGCCAGCGTGGCCAAGTAGGCGGACGGGTCGTTGCAGTATTGGGCCGTGTTGGTCTGTTCCGTGTAGGTGGCCGGCATCGGGAACGCCTGGGCGATGGCGGCCTGGATGACACCGAGCGACGGGCTGGTGGCGTAGGTGATCTGCGCCTGCGAGGCCAGGATGTTGTTGATGACCGAGTTGTCCGTGCTCTGCAGGTTGGTATAGAGGATGCTGCCGGTCGTCACGATGGTGGTGTTCAGGGCGGGCGCATAGGCGGCGCCGTAGCTCACATTGGCGGCCTGCGGCGCGATCGCGGTCCAGAGCCCGTTCTGGCACTGGACGAGCATGTCATAGCTGTTGGCGGACTGGCAGGCCGGCAGGTCCAGGATGGCGACGCGGTCCTGCAGGGTGGCCGCCTGGCTGAGCATGTTCTGCACCAGCATGTCATAGCCGTTGAACGTCCAGGTTCCGCCGCCATAGACGGCGAGCTGGCAAGCCTCGGGGATGACCGTCATGGTCGGGCCGACGGCATAGCCGGCGGCGGTCAGGCCGTTGTTCAGCGCCGTCGCGGAGATCGTCCCGGGGATCCAGCTGGCCGGAAGCGGGGAGGGAGGCGCGCTGACGGGCAACTCGCCTTCCCAGTAGCTGCCGACGGACACGACATAGCAATTGCCCCCGCCGTTGGCGAAGAAGGCCTGGAGCGCCCAGTACAGGTTGAACTGGTTCGGTTCCCCCGGCAGCGCGTTCGCCGTGAGGACATAGCCCGTCTTCGAGACCGGCTGCTGCGCGGTATTGGCGCCATAGGAATAGGCATAGAAGGAAGGGGTCGGCGTGGGCGCCTGGATGTAGGCGCTGCCGCTGCCCGACGGCGGCGTCGGGTTGTCGGCGGGCGCCACGGAGAAGCTTGCCGGGGCAGCGCCGCCGAAGTACTGCGAGTACTCGACCATGGAAGAGATCTGTACCGGCGTGTTGTACAGCGGCGCCCCCGTGGTCGGGTCACCGGCGAACTGCGTGTAGCCGATGAAGACCGGCACGGCCGTCGGCACGCCGACAATGGAATTCCCGAAGGCGGCGATCTCGGTGATGTAGACGCCCGGGGTCGAGCGGTTCAGGTAGCTGCTCGTCACGCTGGTCGACATGGGGGATCCTTCTGGTCGTTGGCCTGCTGCTCAGCCCCTCGCAGGGCGGTTTGGACGCGGGGTCAGGAAAGGGGGCGCTCAGACGTACACGAAAATCTCGGACCGGCCCGAGGAGGGGTCGCCCTCGGACGGCCAGACGGGAAAGGCGGGTGCCACCGGCAGCCGGTCGACGGCGACAGGATCCCGGCTGCCCGCCGGGCCGCGCCGCTGCCCGCGGAGGCGGAGCTTGTAAGGGGAGTGCTGCCGCAACGGCAGGGGCGAGGACGAGGCGAACAGCACGGCCGACTGCCCGTCCGGGAGGGTGACGGGCTCGGGGGATCGCTGGAACGTGGCGCCCTCACCAGTGATGGAAAGGTCGTCGCCGAAGGCCCCGCGCCCATCCTGGGACACGACGTAGTACTGCCACGTCGTCCGCCGCGCCTCGAACTCCAGGACCAGGGGCACCGTGCGTGACGGGACCGTCGCCGGCGGCTGCGGGGCCGTGGGGGGGAAGGGCAAGGGCCCGATCGGGAAGGCGGCGCGCTGGCCGGTACCGGGCGTCGGCTGGGCCAGCAGAAGCTCCAGCAGCCCTGCCGCCACCGGCCGCCCGGGCACATAGAGGACCGCCGCCGGGCCGGCGTAGGCGCTGGCGGGGGAGACGGAGATGGTATAGAGGCCATAGGCCCGGCCGCACAGGCTGACGGTGGCCGTGCCTGCCGGCACCGTGGCCGTGGCGACGGCCGCGCCGGACAGGTCGCAGACGCTGACCGAAGCCGCCTTGCTGACGGGGATCGCCAGGGACGGGCCGGTGAGGGGATAGATCGCCGGGGCCGCCCCGCCCTGGCCGCCAAAGATGAACTGCGTGCCTTGGCCCGTGACGGACTTGTGCTTGTGAACCGCCAGGTTGTCGGCATGGAAGTTGCCGCCCACCGGCGTCGTGTCCAGCGGCAGCGCGGTCACGTCGAAGAAGGCCGGGTTGCGCAGCACCAATTGGAAGGACAGGCGTGTCCAGTAGCCCTGCCCGTCCGGCCCGTCGCCAAAGCGGCTGGCCAGATAGCCGGCCAGGGCCGGCAGCCGCGCGGCAGGCACCTGGACCAGGAAGCCGGTGCCGGTATCCCGGAATCCCAGGCCGAGCCGGCCCATCAGCGCGGCGCAATCGGGCGTGGGGACGACCGAGAAGTCGGGGCACCGGCCGTCGAGGGCATTGTAGTAGCCATGCCGGAACGACACCTGGAACAGGGTCGCGGTGCCGGCGGACGGCCCCGCCGCACCCTTCCTGCCCGGCGGGGCCATGGGTCCGCGCCCCGTCACGACGAGACCTGGCGGGCCGCGCCCTGGGCGGCCGAGACGGGATAGGTGCGCGCCAGCATCGCCGTGGAGGCGAAGGGCAGCATGCGCACCTTGTAGAAGACGGAGGGGAGATACCTGGTCCCCAGCATGCCCATGACATAGTTGATGTCGACGGGCTCCAGGTCCTCCATCTCCATTGTCAGTTGCGGTATCGCCGGGTCCAGCGCGGGCGCGTTCTGCGCCGTGAAGGTGGGGGTCTGCTGGAAGAAGGAGATCACCCGCGACAGGGCCGCCAAGCCCTCCCCATAGGCCGGGCCCGCGAAGTTCGCCAGGAACATCAGGTGAAGGTCGATGTAGACCGGCGGGCTCCTGACCGCGATGCCGGTGGTGGCGGCGGCCGTGGACGTGGCGGGTGCCGCCGGCTGGTAGCTGCTGGAAAAGGCTTCCCGGGAAACGCGGTAGACCGCCATCACGACGGTGTCGTTGATCGCCGGGTTGACCGAGCCGTTATGCTCGACGGGGCTCGTCAGGAGAACCCAAGGGGTCGGCCGCTTCTCGATGTTGTCGAGATAGGCGTTGAGCGACGCGCAAATGGTCTCGCAGGCGTTTTTCAGGATGTCCATGGCACGGACCGCCTCGACGAGCCATGGCGTGCCCTCCACCCCCGGCCCGGACGACGTACCCCGTCGCCATGGCCGGATTCAACGCCGGGCGCACCCGCCGACGACGCGATGCCGGGGACCGGCACGGCCGCTGCAACAGGGGTGGCAAGCCAAGCGCGCATCGATTGTATCTCTCTTTCTACCATTTGTCCGGTTGAGCGCGGTCGACCGCCACATAGGCAAAAATGCGTGCATATCGGTCATATGCGTACTATACGAAAGTGAAGGAGATTTCCACCAGATTCTCCTTTTTCCCTATCCGCAGGAGTCCCGATGGGCAGGAGCTTCATGGAGCGCCGCGCGGTATCAGCGGCCCAGGCGCAACCCGATCGCCCAGGCAAGTCCATGACCGGCCCGCGGGCCGCCTCCCTGCGGTCCATGGCCGTGGCGGCCCAGGGAAGCGGTTCCGCCGTCGCGCAACGGCGATTGGACTGCCTGCTCCACCGGCAACCGTCCGGGGCCGCGGGCCCCGACGGCGCCGTCCAGCGCCGGGAGAACCGCACGGGTCTGCCTGACCGTCTGAAAGCGGGGATCGAGGCCCTGTCGGGCCTGTCGTTGGATCATGTGCGGGTCCACTACAACTCGTCCAGACCCGCCCGACTCCAGGCCCATGCCTATACCCAGGGAGCCGACATCCATGTGGGCCCCGGCCAGGAGCGCCACCTGCCGCACGAGGCCTGGCACGCCGTCCAACAGGCCCAGGGCCGCGTGCGGGCCACCCGGCAATTGAAAGAAGCAGGCGGCGTGCCGCTCAACGACTCTCCCGCCTTGGAGCGGGAGGCGGACGTGATGGGGGCGAGGGCTGGTGCCGCAGGTCGGCAAATGGGGATTGTCGGCACGGGATCGTATCATGGTTCCCCGGGGGAAGCTGGGGGCGTGGCGCAGTTCGCGGTAAGCCAAGTCCCGCCACGACAAGGCCCCACCGTCGCCATCCAACGTGTCATCGGTGACTACAAGGCTGGCACGCTTGCCATAACAACGCGGGCGATGCGAAATCTAGACGAAGATCAAATGGAGAAGATTCAGGATCTCCATGATGACCCACATAATCACTATACTATTGAAGAAGCGCGAAAGATTGTCACGTCGAGTTCCAACAATCCTTATGAATGGGATGTAATCAATAACGGAAATTATTTCATCAATGACCCTGGCATTCAGTCCATTCTGGAAAATTTCGGTAAGCCGACATCATCCGTGGTCAAGGTTTACGATGATCTTGCCAGCAGGGTCGGATTCGATATCGGGCATACGGGAAAGGGAACCCTGACTGCATCAACCCTGTCAGATGTGCAGCAGATGCTGGAGGCATCGAAACCGCTGCATTTGGCCTTCAATCCGTTCCTTAAGTCTGCCTGGGAAGGCAACCTGGACGACTACTCTGGATCAAAGACTGGAATACCCCTGTACAGCGTGATGCGCTCGGAAATCACGAAGAACTTCAAAGGTGAGAGTCTTGGGTCGATCTCACTCAACGATTTCTTGAACGAAGTGAGTTCACGCCCGGCGGAACTTCATCATTTGCTATACAAAGCCCACTATCCGGATTTTGCTACAAGCATCGGCAACTTGATGCTGACGGAACGAAGCGCCAGCGAAAAAATCGATGGCCCTGGCCAGCATGAATTGATGCATATGGTGGCCTCGGGGAACGATAAGAATAAGTTCAACGTACTGCTGCCGCAATTCACCCACATCTACAAATCTTGGGCATCCCACGTGCTATAGGGCTGCTGCCTGCCCCCTCACGGTACCGTCACCGTCACCTGCGCGGGTTCCTCCACCATGATCTCGCCGGCCCAGGCGCAGAGGAGCTTGCAATTCTTGTCCAAGGCGGGCAGGCCGGCGATGGTGACGGTGGGGGTGCCGGGGACCCAAGGGGCGACTTCCGTCACCGGAATGCAGGGCATGGGCGTGAAGACGCCGAGCGCGGCTGCGGTTGCGGCGATCACCTCCGGGTTGGCGGGGCTGGAGCACATGCCGAAGGGCAGGATGTTCAGGAACGGCTTGTTGTCCTCGATGGTGCCGGCCGGCAGGCCGCCGGCGGTGACCCGGTTGATCGGCAGCACCACCAGCTCGGACGGAGTCTCGCCGAAGCTGCATTTCAGCACCGCGCCAGAGGTGACCTGGGGTGTCGACATCTGCGTCCCTCCGTTCCTGCGCGCCCAGCGGGATCAGCCGCCGAAGGACCGACCGCTCTTGTAAAGCTCTTGCCGGATGCCATCCAGGATGTCATGGGCCTCCACCACCGGCGGGTGGCGTCGCACGGCCATCAGGCAGGCATGGCGAAGCACGTTGATGATCGCCCCGCCCGCCAGCTCGTACCGGTCGGCCAGGGCCCGGAAATCCACCTCCGGCGACAGGGTGAAGCCATGCCCCTGGAAGCTCTCCCGCCAGAGGCGCAGGCGCGCCTCCGCATCGGGCATGGGGAAGCGGATTGCGGATTGGAACCGCCGGGCGAAGGCCTCGTCCAGGTGCGCCATCTGGTTGGTGGCCAGGATGGCGACCCCGGGATGGCCCTCCAGCCGTTGCAGCAGGTAGGCCACCTGCTGGTTTGCGGCGCGGTCGTTTGCGCTGCCCGCCTCGGTGCGGCGGCCAAACAGGGCCTCCCCCTCGTCGAAGAACAGGATCCAGCCCTTGTCCTCCGCCTGGTCGAACAGGGCGGCCAAGTTCTTTTCCGTCTCCCCGATCCACTTGGAGATCAGCCGTGACAGGTCCACGCGGTAGACGGGGAGGCCGTGCCGTTTGCCCAGCAGGCTCGCGGTCAGCGTCTTGCCGGTTCCCGGCGGCCCATAGAACAGGCAGCGGTAACCGGGCTTCAGCCGCCGCGCCAGCCCCCAATCCCGCATCAGCGTGTCGCCATGCTCGATCCAGTGCCCAACCGTCTCCACTTGGCGAAGGGTCGCCTCATCCAGGATCAGGTCGGCCCAGTCCAGCGGCGTGGTGACCAGGCTGGCAGGGAAGTCCGGGCCGGGCTTCGGCATATGGCCAGGGCCAAGCATCAGCCGGTGCAAGCCCGAGGCCGTCGCCCGCAGCACACCCGACTGCGGCGGTTCCTCGGGATGGCGGTGTTCTATGGCCAGGATGCCTTTAAGGATGAGCGGGTGGTCATCGAAGCCGGGGCCGGTACGCAGGAAGCGCCGGGGGCCGCCGGTGCCTGCCAGCAGGAACAACGCCGTCTGCACGGTGGGCAGCAACCCGCCATGGACCTGGCCCTGTACGCCCCCGAACTCGGTGAAGCGGCGGCCCAGGGATTGGTTCTGGATCATGAACGGGTCCAGCTTCTCCGGCGCCAGATGTGGCGCCAGGGCCAGGGCCAGCACCAGCCGTTCGGCCCAGCCGAGCGACAGGTCGCGCACCAGTTGGGCATAGGGGCCTGCCGCCCCGGCCAGGTCCGGCGGGGGGGCGACCAGGCCGGGCGCCGCCGCACCGGCCGCGTGCTCCGAGAAGCGCTGGACGATGACGTCGTCCAGCCATTCCAACTCGCGGGCGATCACCCCGGCATTGGCAATCCGCTGCCGGCCCGCGGCCATCCGCCTACCAGGTGACATGGATCGGCTCCCTCATCCACTTATGGTAAACGACGGCGAAGCTCCAGGGAATCCGGTCCGTCAGCACGTCCAGGGTCCGGCGCTGCACTTTCAGCTGCCATTGCCCGTCCACATGGCGCAACCGCCCCTCCCGTTGCAGGAAGGTTTCGCGCAGGCCGTCGGCATTGGTGTTCTGCATGCCGGGCCAATTGGCCAGGACGGCGTCCATGAGCCCGTCGCACAGGGCCAGATCCTCCGGTCCCGCTTCCAGGCGGCGGGCGACGGGAACGGCCGGCGCCTGGCCGCACAGCAATTTGTTCAGCACCAGCTCGGGCTCAGGGGCATCCAGCCGTCCGTCAGCCAAGTACTGCAGCAGGTGCACCGCGCGGGTCAGCGTGGCGGGGTCCTGTTCGCCGATGCCGACACGCCGCCCGTCCGCCCGGGGTGCTGGCACCAAGCCCAGCCGCTCGAACAGCGTCGGCAGGTATGGGTTGAACAGCACCAGGCCGGCATTGGCAATGAAGACCGGCTCGCACGTGTCGGGCACGGCGGCAGCAGGGGGCCGGCGGTCCGGCGCGGGTGCGCCCCGCGTCGCAGGCGGGGGTGGGGAAGGCTCGGTCCTGGCCGCCTTGGCCCGCATGGTGTCGCGGCGCCGGGCCAGCCGCAGGGCCGTGCGCAGGGTGACATGGCCGGCATCCCTCGCCAACCGCCCGGCACGCGCCGCCAACCGGGCCTTGCGCCCCTGGTCACCGGCGGCAAGGCTGTCCATCAGCCGGCCCACGATCCCCGCGACATCCAATGGGCGCGGGGCCGCGATCTGATCCAGCAGCGTCGCCCAGAGCAGGCGCGGCTCTGGCCGCTTGGCGCCAAACGGTGCCGTCTGGCGCCAAGCGGCACCGATCAGCAGCACGGCATCGGCCAACAGCCGGCCCTCGGACGGTGCCAGCCGGCAGGCGAGCCGGGCCAGGGTCGCCTCGGGCAGCGCGGCGGCCCATCGACGTCGCGCCGCCGCGCTGCCCCGCCGGCCAGTGAGATAGGCGAGCAGGGCGGGGTCGTCCTTGTCCGACAGCATGGCGAAGCGCTGGGGCATCGATGCCGCGTCGACCACGTCACGCCCATCCAGCCAAGCCAGAACCGCGGCGGCCCCGTCCTCCGGCGCCGCGGCTTCGCCGGCCACACGCGGTGGCCTCACGCCAGTGCCGCGCGCGGCAGGGGGTATTTGGCCGACCGGCAGCCGCCCCGGCTGCGCCCGACCTGCCGCCTTGACGAGCGCGTCCGCCAGCTCGGCGTCGACCCACGGCCCCAGGCGCCCAGCCAAGCGGCGGGCCGCTCCCTCGCCCAGAAGGGTGGCGGCACGGGACAGCAGGAAAGATGGGCGGCTCCGGGATCCGTCGCCCACCAGGAACAGGACCGTCAAGGACGCCGCGTCGAGCCGGTCCAGCGCTGCCTCCATCTCCCGCCGCCCCACGCCCACCGGCGCCGAAGACGGGACCACGCCTGTGGCAAGCCATTCGGCAGCCAGCGCGACCGCTTCGATAGCGGGCACGGTCCCCAGGGAGGGCAGCGGCGGGATCGGCCCCTGCCGGGCCAACGAGAGGGCCGCCAGGACAGGGCCGGACCCTGGGTCTTCCCCCAGCAGCGCTGACAACTCCGCAGGCAGCAGCCAGCCCGACAGGCGGCGCGCCACATCCGCCACGCCCCCTGGGGCACCACGGGCCGCCGCCACGATCCGCCGGGCCAGCCGCCCCGGCTCGTCCCGGGCCAGGTCGCCCAAGGCCAGACATGCCCGTCGGGGATGGCCGTGGCGCAGGAAGGCTTCGGCCTGGTGCAGCAATCCCTCGACCGCGTCCGTGGCCGGACACAGGTCCGGCGAGGGATCGGGCGGGCGGTCCCGGTCAGGGAAGTGCCCGTCACCGGACAAGGTCCCCGCCACCCAGGGCGCCGAAGCGACGGCGTTCCCAGGGGCCTGGTCCCACGGGACGTCCGGGAACTCCATATCCCGGTGCCCAGGCCCGGTGTGGTCGGACAGGCCGGATGTCGCCGGGTCCGTGGGGAGCAGCCCGGCGGCCACCCGCGTCGCCCCCCCCAAGGCGGCCCGGTCCGGGAGCGGAATTGCCGATCCCTCTGAAGGAGCCGGGGCGGGCATCCGCGGACCATACGGATCGAGGGGCGCCAGACCATCCGGCGGTGTCTCCGACGGCTCCGACGGCCCACCCCGGTCGCGCCACCCCTCACCCGATTGGCCTGACCGGCCGGTTGCTTCGCCTGAAGGCGCATCATGGCTTGCGGCACCACCCCCGGCGGCATGGGACGGACCCCTGGGCCGGGAGGCAGGCCAGGCACCGGCCGGAAGCGGCGAACCAGTGCCACCGGAAGCCGACGCCCCCTCCCGGGCGGCTGGGGGATGCACCCGCGATGCCGCACCGCCGCCATGACCCTGGTCACCCCGGTGGGGCGGACCACCTGCCGGGGGCCAAGCGGTGCCATTGCCATCGCCCCAGCCCGAACGTCCTTTAGGACCCTGTCCCGGCCCCCATGCTTCCGGCGACGGGTCTTCCTGTGCCGCCACCGACCCGGTGCCCTGGACATGGCTTGCAAGCGCGTCGGCAACCGCTTGGCCCAGGGCGGCAGGGGAAAAGCCCGTGTCCCCACTCTCCGCCAGGAATGCCAGCGCCGCGAGCCGGGCCAAGCGACGGATCTTGTCGGATCCCGGCTTGCCGGAAACCCCCAAACGCCGCCCTTCCCGCGCCGTCACCTGCTCCAGGATCGTCAGGATGGTGTCGGCATTGTCCGGGTCCAGGCGCCGGATCTGCACGTCCAGGGAGGACAAAGGCGCGGCGGCAAGCAGCTCCGCCAGCAAGGTCTGATCGGCCCGGCCCGACGACACCGCGCGGAACAGCACTTCCGCCACGTGGGTCCCGTCGTCCGGCGGTGATGTGGCCGGCCCCGCCCCGGCGGCCGCCCATGGCTGGGGCGCCGACCGGTGCTCCGCCAGCAACTCCATCAGGGTCCCGGGCAGGGAGGAGCGAAGCGGGGATCGCCGTTCCGCCCGTTCGGCCGCGATCGCCATCAGTTCCAAAAGGGCGGCATAGGCCAGGCCGGACCGCAATGCCTCCCGTTCCAGCAGGAAGCGCAGCAGGCGCCGGCGGTTGAACTGTGTACCCGCGTCGCGAAGCAGGAACTCCAGCGTCGTGACCCAGGTAAGCCGGCGCAGGTCGGACTCGCTGGCCAAGCGGGTCGATCGCACCTCCTCCGTGCGCTGGACGAGGAGCACGTCCTCCAGGAGGTTCAGGATGGCCGCGGCATGACCGGGGGCAAGGACGGCCAGCAGCGCACGCAGCCCTTCCTCACCCAACCGGAGCACGACCCTGTCCAACGTGCGGCCGTCGCCGGCGCGCCGACGCAACATGGAAACCAGCGCGTCGGGCTGCGCGCCGGCCATGTCCAGCAACAGGGACTCCGCGTCGAAGGGCGCACCGCGCACGGCACTGGGCAGCGTCCCGGTGGCGAGATAGGCTTCGAGCTCTGCCAAGCGCGCGCCCACAGGCGATATCGTGTGGGCATCCTCGGACGGGTGGATGCGCGCCGCGGTGATCGCGTCGGCCAACGCCTGGGCGAGCGCAGCCTCAAGGGCCAACAGGGTGTCCTGCTCCAGCCGGTCAGGCGGGATCCAGCCGAGGTCCAACTCCACCCGGTCGATCCGGACATGCAAGCCGGCTGGCGCACAGGCCGCGCAGACCCGCTCCACCACGGGCGGCACGCGCCGCCAGAACAACTCCTCCAGCCGGGACCGCAGTCCAACGGCCGCCTCAAGGTCGGGCAGCGCGACCTCGACCTGCAAGCGTTTCAGGTAACCGGTCTCGCCGACCAATCCGAGTGTTCCTGATGGGCGTTCACGTCGCGATCGCCAGCTAGCCCTATGACGGTCACCACTGGAAAGAGATTACTGCATCCGCATTGGCGTTTCCATCTGATACCAGGCACGGTTGCGCAGCAACGCGACCTACTGGGCAGGGTCTGCTCCATGTCCTCCAGGATGCGGCGTGCGTGCCGGGCGAAGCCCAGCACTGCCTGACCTCAGGCCCTGTCGGCCGGGCGGGGTGCGGCCACCAGGTCCAGCCACTCCAGTTCACGCGACACCACCATCGCCTCCGCCATCCCGATGGCGAGGGCCGAGGCACCGTCGGCGCCGATCCCCTCGGCCCGCCGGGTGGTGTCGGCCACCAGCTCCCCCAGGCGCTTCCGCCGGGCCGTCTCCCCCAGGGGCCGCATGCCCGCGGCCAACCCCAGCAGCTCCGTCCGGCGGTCATCCGGCATGGCGGCCACGGCTTCCAGGGCCAGCCTGCGGACTTCCTCCCGGGTGGCCGTGCGGTCATCCATGCTGCTCTCCGATCCTAGGCATGCAGGCGGGAAGGGCGGCACGCGCGGGCCAGGGCCGCGAGGGCCGGGCGGTTGCGGGGGGCCAGCAGGGCCGCCAGCAGCACCGTGTCCGATGCCGCGAGCCGTGGCAGGCCGCGGGCCCTGACATAGGCGGACAGCGCCACGTCGCGCATCCCGTCGGGCAGGATGCCAAGGGCGGCGATGACCTCGAGCGGGTGCAGCGGGATTCTGCCGGGATCGTCCTGGGCGGCGGCCATGGCCGGGCTCCTCGTGCCTCGCGCCGAGGGCGGTGTTGCCGTCGGCGGGTTCTCCCCGGGCAGGTGGCGCCTTCCCGGTCGTGTGGAAGTCCCGGGGCGGCGGGGCGGGCCACAATAGTTCCCAGCGGCGATTCCGCGCGATGACTGGGCAGCGGGGGTCGGAGCAGGGGAGAGGTTTTCTTGGGCATCCAGGGTATCCGGGCGCTGGATGGCGTTTTGTCATTGAATATTCGGGCGAAGGGGCCTATGTGCTGGGCTATCGACATTGCTGACGGCTAAATGCATCCGGCCCTTGCGGTCCCGGTTCTTTTCCCGACGTGACGAGATATGACTGGCATTCGGCCAGGGAACACTGACGCGGAGAAAAGCGCCATGACCATCGGTACCGTGAAGTTCTTCAACACCACCAAGGGCTTCGGCTTCATCCAGCCGGAGGACGGCTCGGCGGACGTCTTCGTCCACATCTCGGCCGTCGAGCGCGCCGGGATGGGGAACCTCACCGAGGGCCAGAAGGTCTCCTTTGAGGCCGTGCGCGACCCCCGCAAGGGCAAGGTCGCGGCGGAGAACCTGCGCGCCGCCTGACGGGTAACGCGCATGGGAATCGGGGGCGGGCGGCACAGGCTGCCCGCCCCCTGCCATTTGCGGTCCCCTGACGGGATCGCCACCAACACGGGCGCCGGCCCGGTACTGGACCGGCGCATTGCCAGGAGAAAAGTTTGACGAACGCCCCGAACAGCGGGTTCGGCGACCGGTTGCGGTCCGCCGCCCAGGCCCGCAAGGCCGTTGTCTCCCGTTGCGCCGGAATGCCGGCCGCCGACGACCCCAGCCATCTCGCCCGCAGGGCCGGGGTGAATGCCGGCCGTGAGGCCCGCGCCGCCGAGGCCGCCGCCCTTGCGGCAGAGCAGGCCCGCGCCGCCGAGGCCGCCGCGGCCACCCAGGCGGCTGAGCGGAAAGCCGCCCGCGACGCGCGCTATGCCGCCCGCAAGGCCCGCAAGGCGGGCTGACGGGGCAACCCGGGCGCCCTCCCGGCGGCGCCCGGCCCTGCCGTCGCCCCTTGGGGGAAAATCTGGTGTCGCCGGGCACCGGTGCTGCCGCCCCCGTGTTCAAGCCACGGGCCGCCCAGCATGAGGATCTCCATTGGCCATGGGACAATTGTCAGCGCCACCTTCCCCGCCACCCCCGACGGTTGCGGGTGCGGCGCCCGCGGCGGTGCCGCTGACG
>MOEB01000053.1 GCA_001939945.1 Aerophototrophica crusticola
CGGGCGTTGCCCCCACGGGCCGCGCCGCGGACGACGAGGACGAGGACAGCCCCCGCCGCAAGGCCGCCGGCCCCGGCAAGGCCGCCCCGAAGGCCCCCGCCCCCGCCGTCAAGGCCAAGGGCGGCGACAAGCGCCGCGGCGGCAAGCTGACCATCACCCAGGCGCTGTCCGAGGACGAGGGCCAGCGCGGCCGTTCGCTGGCCGCCGCCCGCCGCGCCCGTGAGCGTGAGCGGCTGCGCCAGTTCGGCCGGCAGGAGACGCAGAAGGTGACCCGCGACGTGACGATCCCCGAGGTCATCACGGTGGGTGACCTTGCCAACCGCATGGCCGAGCGCGGCGCCGACGTGATCAAGACGCTGATGCGCATGGGCGTGATGGCCACCATCACCCAGACCATCGACGCCGACACGGCCGAGCTGGTGGTGCAGGAGCTGGGCCACCGCCCGATCCGCGTGTCCGAGGCGGACGTGGAGATCGGCGTCGGCGGCGGCCAGGACCGGGCGGAGGACATGGTCCCCCGCGCGCCGGTGGTCACCGTCATGGGCCACGTCGACCACGGCAAGACCTCGCTGCTGGACGCCCTGCGCAAGACCGACGTCGCCAGCCGCGAGGCCGGCGGCATCACCCAGCACATCGGCGCCTACCAGGTGCAGCTGGAAAGCGGCTCCCGCATCACCTTCATCGACACGCCGGGCCACGCCGCCTTCACGGAGATGCGTGCCCGCGGCGCCAACGTCACCGACGTGGTCATCCTGGTGGTGGCGGCGGACGACGGCGTGATGCCGCAGACCGCCGAGGCCATCAAGCACGCCAAGGCGGCGAAGGTGCCGATCATCGTCGCCATCAACAAGTGCGACCTGCCGGCCGCCAAGCCGGACCGCGTCCGCAACGAGCTGCTGCAGCACGACCTGGTGGTCGAGGCGTTGGGCGGCGACGTGCTGGACGTGGAGGTCTCCGCCAAGACCGGGCTGAACCTGGACAGGCTGGAGGAGAGCATCATCCTCCAGGCCGAGATCCTGGAGCTGAAGGCCAACCCCGGTCGTACCGCCGAGGGCGTGGTGGTCGAGGCGAAGCTGGACAAGGGCCGCGGCCCGGTGGCCACCGTGCTGGTGAAGCGCGGCACGCTGAAGGTGGGCGACATCGTCGTCGCCGGCAGCGAGTGGGGCCGCGTCCGCGCCCTGGTCAACGACCGCGGCGCCACGGTGCCCCAGGCGGAGCCCGCCACCCCGGTGGAGGTGCTGGGCCTGAACGGCGTGCCGCTGGCCGGCGAGGACATGGTCGTCGTCGAGACCGAGGCGAAGGCCCGCGAGGTGACCGAGTACCGCCAGCGCAAGAAGCGCGAGGCGGAGGCCGCCAAGCAGGGTCGCGGGTCGCTGGAGCAGATGTTCAAGCAGATCCAGGCCGGCGAGGCCAAGGAACTGCCGATCGTCATCAAGGGCGACGTGCAGGGCTCCGTGGAAGCCATCGCCGGTGCCCTGGAGAAGCTGACGGCCGAGAACACCGAGGTGAAGGTCCGGGTGCTGATGTCCGGCGTGGGCGCCATCACCGAGAGCGACATCACCCTGGCGAACGCGTCCAAGGGCCTGGTGGTGGGCTTCAACGTCCGCGCCAACCCGCAGGCCCGCGACATGGCCAAGCGCGATGCCGTGGAGATCCGGTACTACTCGATCATCTACGACATCATCGACGACGTGAAGCAGATGCTGACCGGCATGCTGGCCCCGTCGCTGCGTGAAAAGTTCCTGGGCAACGCGCAGATCCTGCAGGTCTTCAACATCACGAAGGTCGGCAAGGTCGCCGGCTGCCGCGTGACCGAGGGCATCGTGAAGCGCGGCGCCAAGGTCCGCCTGCTGCGCGACAACGTGGTCATCCACGAGGGCACGCTGAAGACCCTGAAGCGCGTCAAGGACGAGGTGAAGGAGGTCCGCGAGGGCTTCGAGTGCGGCATGGCCTTCGAGAACTACGAAGACATCCGCGAAGGCGACGTCATCGAGGCCTTCGAGATGGAGGAGGTCGCCCGGGTCCTGTAAGCCCTGGCCAGACCAGTTCCAAAGTGTGGCGGCCGGCGTTATGCTCCCTTGCGGGCATAACGCCGGCCGTTTCTTTTCCAGGAGCCGCCATGCCGGGCCACATCGACCTCAGGAGCGCCACCGCCGAGTTGCGGGCCCTTGTGGAGCGCGCGCGCGACGGTGAGGAGATCGTCTTCACCGAGGATGGGGAGCTGGTCGCCAAATTGGGCCCCGCCGATCACCCGTCGCACCCGGTTGCCTGGGAGGACCTGTCCAGGGAAGAGAAGGCAAGGCGCCGCAAGGAGTTGGTGGGCAGGTTCGCAGGGCAGGTGGACGTGGACGCGTTCGACGCGCCGTTGCCGGACGACATCCTGGACGCGATGAACGACCCGAAGATTTTCCCCACTGACCCGTGATCTGGCGATGGCGGGGCTGCTGCTCGACTCCCACACGGCCCTGTGGCTGGTCACCGCGCCTAGCCGCCTGTCACAGGCCGCGCTCGAGGCCTGCACGGACCCGGATGCCAGTGTCGTGCTGAGCGTGGCCAGCATCTGGGAGCTGGAGTACAAGGCGGCTCTGGGCAAGCTGACTTTGCCTACGGACATTTGGGATGCCTTGGTCGACTCTGGCGTGTCCGTCCTTCCCGTCCTGCGGAACCATGCGCTGCTGGCGGCCCACCTCCCCCTCCACCACCGTGACCCCTTCGATCGCATGCTGGTCGCCCAGGCCAGGGCGGAAGGGCTGGGATTGGTGACCGCGGACAGGCAGCTCTCCGCCTACAACATCCCCACCCTCTGGTGAGCAGGCAACACCGCCCTATCCCCCGCCGCCCGCTTGTGCTATCCACCCGCCCTTTCCAGACGTTCCTGGCGTAGGGGTCCCATCCCCCCGTGCAGGGTCGAGGGGTTACAGGACATGTCGCGCAAGAATTCGGGCGGTTTCGCCGCCAAGGGGCCCAGCCAGCGCCAGCTGCGCGTGGGCGAGGAGATCCGGCACGCGTTGGCGGACATCTTCCGCCGGGGGGAGTTCCGCGACCCCGTGCTGATGGACCTTAACGTCACGGTGTCGGAGGTGCGGGTCAGCCCGGACCTGAAGAACGCCACGGCCTTCGTCATGCCGCTGGGCGGGCGCCAGCCGGAGCTGGTGGCCGCCCTGAACCGGGCCAGCGCCTTCCTGCGCAGCCAGGTGGCGGCAGAGGTGCGCCTGCCCCATGCGCCGCGCCTGAGCTTCCAGCTCGACACCAGCTTCGACTATGCCGACAAGATCGGCCGCATCCTGCACGACCCGCACGTGGCCCAGGATTTGGGTGCCGAGGCCGCCGAGGACGAGGACGTCCCGGACACCGAGGAGCTGGACGGCGAGGGCGTGCCCCTGGACCGGGAGGACCGGCTGGAGGACGGGGACGCTGACGAGTCCCGGGACGACCAGGGGGACGGCCGCCATGGCGCGTAGGCGCAAGGGGCGGCCGCTGGACGGCTGGCTGGTGCTGGACAAGCCCGGGACCATGACCAGCACCCAGGCCATGGCCAAGTGCCGCTGGCTGATGCAGGCGGAAAAGGCGGGCCATGGCGGCACGCTGGACCCGATCGCCACCGGCGTGCTGCCCATCGCCTTCGGTGAGGCGACGAAGACCGTCCAGTACGCCATGGACGGCAGCAAGACCTACCGGTTCCTGCTGCGCTTCGGTCAGGCCACGGACACGGACGACCGCGCCGGCCAGGTCATCGCCACCAGCGACCTGCGCCCGACGGATGAGCAGATCGAGGCGGCCCTGGAGGGCTTTCAGGGCTGGATCAGCCAGGTCCCGCCCCGCTACAGCGCCATCAAGGTGGAGGGCGAGCGCGCCTATGACCTGGCCCGCGAGGGGGCGGCGCTGGAGCTGAAGCCCCGCGAGGTGCGGGTGGACAGCTTCCTGCTGACCGGCCGCCCGGACGAGGACCATGCCTGGTTCGAGGTGGAGTGCGGCAAGGGCACCTACATGCGGTCCCTGGCCCGCGACCTGGCGGAGGCGCTGGGCACCGTGGGCCATGTGGCGGAGCTGCGCCGCCTGCGGGTGGGCCGCTTCACCCTGGCCGAGGCGGCGACCCTGGAGCAGTTGGAGCAGGCATCCCAGGCCGGCGACGCCGACCGCTTCCTGCTGCCGATCGAGACGGCCCTGGACCAGGTCCCCACCATCCCCCTGGCCGACCCGGAGGCCATGAAGCTGCGCCAGGGCCAGGCGGTGCTGCTGATGCGCCGAACGGACGTGGCCCGGCTGGACGCCATCCGCGCCACCCTGCCCGAGGGTGCCGAGGCGGTGGCGCTGGCCACCTGCGCCGGCCGCCCCGTGGCCCTGGTACGGGTGGAAGGCCCGGCCATCCAGCCGGTGCGGGTGCTGAACGTCTGAGTAAGGGGGCGGCCCACCGCGGCCGCCCCTGTCCTCCAGGTTAAGCCTTCTTCCCAGGGACCCTGGTCGCGTCGCTTATGGTGCGGCGGGCCTGGGCGATGGCGTCGGGGGTAGTTGCCGTGCCCTCCGCCACCTTGTCCGCCAGTTCCATCAGGGTCGGGCCGGTGACGGAACCGTTTTCCGCTTCCTCCCGCACATGGATGCCGCCGTCGCGGGCCGCCACCTCGTCCCAGGCGCGGCGCACGGCGGCCCAATAGGTGGCCGTCTTTTCCCAGTAGCCGTCGGCGGCGGCCACGGGATAGCCGTCGAACTTGGTATAGGTGTTCAGCACCACCTCATGCACGAAGGTGGCGGGCTTGCCGTCCTTCGGCCCCAGCTTGGCATTGTCCTGCTCATGCACCCAGCCGGTGGGCGTCAGGGCGTGGCGGTTGACGGCCAGGTAGCGGTCATAGGGCGGCTTGCGCACGGCGTCCCGGCGGGCTAACGGGCGCAGCCCCTCCCCGCTGGTCCAGCGCGGCACGCCAAGGTCATGGGTCCAGCGCCCCACCCCGCCATAGCGCGGGCTGTCGTCGGTCTGCCAGACAGTCTGGCTCCAGGCGCCCTCCCGGTTGGCCGCGCCCACCGGCACCACCGCCCAGCGGCCGCTGTCCTGGTAGGCCAGGACACTGGCGGGCTCCCACGCCCAGTCCTGGCGCCAATGCTTGATCACCACCGGCTTGCCGTCCTTCCCCTCCACCACCAGCAGGTGCTGGAGCATGATGGCAGTCCCTGTGTCGGCGATGACCCGCACCACCTCGTGCCCCCCACTCTGCTTCGGCGGGATGGGGGCGTAGTCCGGCAGGAAGGACACGGTCTCGCGGAAGTCGAAGCGCACCTTGTAGTCCCCGGCCATGGCCAGGATGGCCTGCCGGTCCTGTTGGAACTTGGCGCATTGCTCGGCGCGGACCGCCGTCGGGCAAACGGCGGTGTCGGCAGCCAGGGCGGCGGGGCCGCCCAGCAGCAGGGCGGCCGCCAGGGCAGCCCCGGCAAAGGTCTTTCGGTTCATCATGGTTTCCCCCTCGGTACAGTTTGTGCCTCCCCCGGCGGGGAGGGCCGGGTTCAGAAGCGGACGGTGACGGAGACGCTGGCGTTGCGGCCAGGCTGGCTGTAGGCGTCCTTGACGGCGGAGTTGGCGAGCACCCCGCGCACGTCGCTCCACCACCAGACCTTCTCGTCGAACAGGTTAAAGACACCGGCCCGCAGGGTCATGCGGTCGGACAGGGCCCAGAAGCCGGTCAGGTCCACCAGGGTGAAGGCCCCTGGCGTGAAGGGCAGTGAGGCCGAGGCGCACCCGGTGCCGCAGGCGGTGCGCGACAGGGCCTTGCCGGCGGAGCGGGTCACCGACAGCTCGCCCCCGAACCGGTCCGCCGGGTCCCGGTAGCTGACGCCCGCCACCAGCTTGGCCGGGTCCACGCTGTCCAGGGCGGCCTTAACCCCGTCCACCCGGGAATCGCCCTTGGCGTAGGACGCGGCGGCCACCAGGCCGAGCCCGTTGTCGGCGCGGTATTGCAGCTTCGCCTCCGCGCCGCGGATCTTCACCTTGCCCAGGTTGACGAACTGGAAGATGCCGGGGTCGGCGGGGGTCAGGGAACCGGAGACCTGGATTTGGTCGATGAAGTCGTCGTACCAGCCGGCGAAGGCCGTGGCGCTGGCGGTCCAGCCATCCTGGCGGGAGCGCACCCCGCCCTCCACGGTCTCGCTGGTTTCCGGCTTCAGGTCCGGGTTGGGCAGGGAGCGGTAGTTGAAGACCAGGTTCTCGAACCCGTTGTTCACCTGGGACGGGCTGGGCGCCTTGTAGCCGCGGGCATAGTTGGCGAACAGGCCCACCGACGGCGTCACCCAGTACAGCCCACCCAGCTTGGGCGACAGGTGCCAGTCGCTGGCCGTGGCCGTCGGGTAGGGATAGAGCGGGTCGCCGCCCTTCGGGTCCAGCCGGTAATAGTCCACCCGCAGGGCGGGGTAGAGGGTCAGCGCCCCGTCCAGGGCGGTCACCTCGTCCTGCACGTACAGCCCGCCCAGCACATAGTCCGTGTCCGGGAAGGGCTTGGCCGGGAACCGCTCCCCCACTGGGGCCACCACCCCGTCGCGCAAGCCTTCCTGCCGGGTAAGGGAAACATCGCCGCCATAGCTGAACCGGTGGGTCAGGCCGCTGCCCAGCACTTGGCTGTCGGCCTCGATACCCAGGCCCGTCACCGCATTCTCGAACCGGCTGTCGCGGACACGGTCAGCGGCGGTGTTGCGATCCTCCGCGGAATACTGCCGGACCTTGCCGTCCTGGTGGTAGGCGGTCCAGTGCAGCGTCTCCAGCACCGGCAGCCCGGCGGCGTAGAGGTGGTCGAAGCTCACCCGCGTGCGCTCCGTGTCGTCCCGGCCGGTCAGGCCGATGACGCTGGTCGCGGCCAGCGGCGGCTTGGCGATGGCGCTCAGCACCATACTGTCCACGTCCCGGTCCAGATGGTCCAGGGTCAGGCGGAAGCGGTGGGCGTCGGACGCCCGGAACACCAGCTTCGCCAGCACCGCGTCGGACGCCACCTCCTGAGGGTTGGCCTTGGTACGGTCGGTGTTGGCGGCGCCGTTGGTGCCCTTGGTCTCCTGCTCCTCCCCGTCGCGGCGGGCGTAGGCCAGCAGCGCCTCCCACCGCCCGCTGCGGCCGGCCACCAGGGCGCCCTTGGTCCAGCTGTCGTCGGCACCGGCATAGCCGAAGCGCACCTCCGCCGCCACGTCGTCGCCGTCCGCCAGCAGGTCGGCCGGGTCCTTGGTGACCAGGCTGACCGCCCCGGCCACCCCGTCGCTGCCATAGAGGGCAGAGGCGGGCCCGCGCAGAATCTCCACCGACTTCACCAGGCCCAAATCGGCGAAGTCGCCGCGGCCGGTGGCCTGGGGGCCGAAGCTGAACCCGTCAGGCACCCGCACCCCGTCCACGGTCAGCAGCACCCGGTTGCCTTCCAGCCCCCGGATGTTGAAGCCGCTGTTGCCGTCGCGGCCCGTGGAGGACCCGGCGGCGGTGAAGCGGGCGGGGCTGTTGCGCACGGACACGCCGGGCTCATACCGGACCAGGTCCTTGATGTCGGTGACCAGCCGGTCCTCGATCTGCCGCCCGGTGATGACGCTGACCGTGGCCGGGGCTTCCAGCACGTCCTTCTCCGTCCGGGTGGCGGTGACCGTCACCACGGGCGCCTCTGCCACCAGCGTGTCCGCCCCGGCCGGCGCGGGCGTGGTCGTCGGTTCGGCCGCCGCCGCGGCCAGGGGCAGGCAGGTGGCCATCAGCGGGATCGTCGCCCGCAGCATCGTCGCTGTCATCGTCTCTCTACCCGTCTCGGCGGGCCGTCCCGCGGCCCGTCCCGGCCAACCCCTCTAAATCGAATCGCAAATGCGAGTCAATCGCATTCGCAACCAGGTGGGGAGCATCCATCCCCGCCGGCCCCGCCCCTTTTACGGGGCATCACCCGCGGCGGGCGCAGGGGCATCCTGCCCGCGCACAGCCGCGAATCCCCTTGACCCCCGCGGGAATCCGGAGCATCTACCGCCCACCGAACGACGCCTGCGACCGTTCGGGACCGTGCTGGACGACATCCCGGCCCGGCCCCGCGGACCGTGGGCGCGCACCCATTTCCGGCCCAGACTTGGCCGGGGATGCCCCGTCAGGGGGGCGGAACCTCCGCCCGGCGCGCCTGTCGAAACCACCATTGACGGAGAAAGACGATGTCGATCACCGCGGAGCGCAAGCAGGCGCTCATCACCGAGTACAAGACCAACGAGACCGATACCGGCTCGCCCGAGGTACAGGTCGCGATCCTGACGGAGCGCATCCAGAACCTGACGGAGCACCTGAAGACCCACGCGAAGGATTTCCACTCCCGGCGTGGCCTGCTGGTGATGGTCGGCCAGCGCCGCCGGCTGCTGGACTACCTGAAGGCCAAGAACCAGGGCCGTTACGACACCCTGATCCAGCGCCTGGGCCTGCGCCGCTGAGGCGCGCCCGACCGCGACAAGCACAAGGGTGCCAGCCGCCGTGACGCCGAACCCGCTCCTCCCGCATCCCATGCCACCGGCCCAGCCGGCGGCACTGGCGGGAGGTGCCCCGGCCCGTGGCGGACCCATCGGCGCCCGACCTGCGGCGTGAGTGAGAACGGCCAGCCGGGACCCCTCCCGGCTGGCCGTTTCGTATCTGCCAGGAGGGGAACACACGCGGGGCCGCCGATCGGGCCCCGACCCGCCGCCCAATCCGGGGTGGTGCGGGTTTCGGATGGAAGGATAGACAGATGTTCAAGGTGTTCCGGAAGGAAATGGAGTGGGGCGGGCGCAAGCTCATCCTGGAGACCGGCAAGATCGCCCGTCAGGCCGACGGCGCCGTGATGGCGACCTATGGCGACACGGTGGTGCTGTGCACCGCCGTCGGCGCCAAGTCCCCGAAGCCGGGCGTGGACTTCTTCCCGCTGACGGTGAACTACCAGGAGAAGGCCTTCGCCGCGGGCAAGATCCCCGGCGGCTTCTTCAAGCGCGAGGGCCGTCCCACGGAGAAGGAGGTGCTGACCTCCCGCCTGATCGACCGCCCGATCCGCCCGCTGTTCGCCGACGGCTACCGGAACGAGACGCAGGTCGTCTGCACCGTGCTGAGCCATGACCTGGAGAACGACCCGGACATCGTGTCCATGATCGGCACCTCCGCGGCGCTGACCCTGTCCGGCCTGCCCTTCCTGGGCCCCATCGGCGCCGCCCGCGTCGGCTACAAGGATGGCCAGTACATCCTGAACCCCACCCGTGACCAGGTGGAGGAGTCGGACCTGGACCTGGTGGTCGCCGGCACGGTCGAAGGCGTGCTGATGGTGGAGTCCGAGGCGAAGGAGCTGCCCGAGGACGTGATGCTGGGCGCCGTCATGTTCGGCCACCAGAACTTCCAGCCGGTGATCGACCTGATCATCGAACTGGCGGAGATGTGCGCCAAGGAGCCCCGTGACGTTCCCCCGCCGGCCTATGACAAGGCCGTCGTCAAGGCCCGCATCAGCGAGGTGGTGGGCGAGGACGTGAAGGCCGCCTACGCCATCACCCTGAAGCAGGACCGCTACGCCGCCGTGGGCGCCGCCAAGGTGAAGGCGGTTGAGACGCTGGTGGCCGAGGGCCACGCCCCCGAGGCCGTCGCCACCATGTTCAAGGAGGTGGAGAGCGACATCCTCCGCGGCTCCGTGATCGAGACCGGCAAGCGCATCGACGGCCGCACCACCACCGACATCCGCCAGATCGTGGCGGAGGTGGGCGTGCTGCCCCGCAGCCACGGCTCGGCCCTGTTCACCCGCGGCGAGACCCAGGCCCTGGTGGTCGCCACCCTGGGCACCGCCCAGGACGAGCAGATCGTGGACGCGCTGGAAGGCGAGTACCGCGAGAACTTCATGCTGCACTACAACTTCCCCCCGTACAGCGTGGGTGAGGCGGGCCGCATGGGTTCCCCCGGCCGGCGTGAGATCGGCCACGGCAAGCTGGCCTGGCGCGCCATCCACCCGCTGCTGCCGTCCAAGGAGCAGTTTCCCTATACCCTGCGCATCGTGTCGGAGATCACGGAGTCGAACGGCTCCTCCTCCATGGCCACGGTGTGCGGCACCTCCCTGTCCCTGATGGACGCGGGCGCCCCCCTGCCCCGCCCGGTCGCGGGCATCGCCATGGGCCTGATCAAGGAGGGCGACAAGTTCGCCGTCCTGTCGGACATCCTGGGCGACGAGGACCACCTCGGCGACATGGACTTCAAGGTGGCCGGCACCGAGAAGGGCGTGACCGCGCTGCAGATGGACATCAAGATCACCTCGATCACCGAGGAGATCATGAAGATCGCCCTGGACCAGGCCAAGGGTGGCCGCATCCACATCCTGGGCGAGATGAACAAGGCCCTGAACACGGCCCGTGAGCAGGTCAGCGGCAACGCCCCGCGCATCACCGTGATCAACATCCCCAAGGACAAGATCCGCGACGTGATCGGGTCCGGCGGCAAGGTGATCCGCGAGATCGTGGAGCAGACCGGCGCCAAGATCGACATCGAGGACGACGGCACCGTGAAGGTGGCGGCCGTGGACAGCAAGGCGTCCGACGCCGCCATCAAGTGGATCAAGGGCATCGTCGCCGAGCCGGAAGTGGGCGAGATCTACACCGGCAAGGTCGTGAAGGTCATGGAGTTCGGCGCCTTCGTGAACTTCCTGGGCGCCAAGGACGGCCTCGTCCACATCTCCGAGCTGAAGAACGAGCGCGTGGCCAAGGTCACCGACGTGGTGAAGCAGGGCGATGAGGTGAAGGTGAAGGTCCTGGGCTTCGACGACCGCGGCAAGGTGAAGCTGTCCATGAAGGTCGTGGACCAGGCCACCGGCGCCGACCTGTCCAAGAAGGCCGAGGCGACGGAGTAACTCCCGTTCCTTGTCCTGACGTACCAGAGGCCCGCCGGGGAAACCCGGCGGGCCTTTTGGCTTCTGGGGTGGACGGCAAGGGCCCGTTCCTTGCTCCTTCCGATCATATTCTGTACATGTTCCCGTACAGAGGAGACCGGCCATGCCCGCACGTAGCCCGCGCCCGACGCCCCCCACCATGTCAGCGCCACGGAGTTCCGGCAGAACCTGGCCACCTACCTGGACCAGGTGAAGGGCAGCCGTGCCCCGCTGGTGGTGACGCGCCAGAACGACGAGCCCGTGGTGGTGCTGGCCGAGGGCGAATGGGCCAGCATCCAGGAAACCCTGCACCTGTTGAGTTCCCCCGCCAACGCCCGGCGCCTGCTTGCTTCAATCGCGGAGTTCGAGGCGGGCGGCGGGATCGAACATGACCTGATCGACCCGGAAGACGGGCCGGGCGACAATGCGCCTCGCCTTCAGCAGTGAGTCCTGGGGCCAGTACCTGAACTGGCAGGACCAGGACAGTGCAGTGCTGGCCAGGATCAACAGCCTGATCCGGGAATGCATGCGTCCCCCCTTCACCGGGTTGGGCAAGCCCGAGCCGCTGACCGGCTACCTGAAGGGCTGGTGGTCGCGGCGCATCACCGCGGAGTACCGGGTGGTGGGCAAACCGCCGGACCAGGTGCTGGAGATCGCGGCCTGCCGCTGGCATTACCTGTAACGGACCGATGCCCATGCGCCCGTTGAATGCCACGCCCGCGTCCGGCGCCCGGTGGCGTGTGACGGCGGCCACAGGGTTGTCACGGGTGACGCCTTATAACCGCCATTGTCAGGCCGGTCCCCCGCTTCCCGCGACGCCGAGCCCCGACATCCCAGGCAGGTCCCGTCCCATGTCCCCCCGCCGCATCCTGTCCGCCCTGTCCGCCCTGCTGACCCTGTCCGCCGCCCCGGCCCTGGCCGAGCCCGCGGCGGAGGGGCGTTACCTCGTCATCCTGGCGCAGGACGGTGCCTTCCACGGCAACCTGGCCCGGCTGGCCGGGCGGCCCATGGTGGTGGTGGCGGAGGATGGCCAGGCCAGGGAGGTGCTGGGCCGGCTGGCCGATGCCCATGGCTGGAACGGACAGGACCGGCAGGGCTGGCGGCAGGACGGGTTCGAGGCCGCGGCCCGGTCCGTCTGCGCCGGTGACAGCGCCGCCCTGGTGATGCTGGCGGGCAAGGACGACCCCCGTTTGGCCCAGGCACTGGGGGCCTGCCGGATGCGCGTCATCGACCTGTCGGACGCCGTTTCCCGCCGCTTCGCCCAACAGACCCCCGATTTGCGCGCCGCCAGCGTGGCCGGCACCGCCACCCTGCGGCTGGACACCCCCACCCAGGTGGCCGCCGGCCGGGACTGAGGTGGTTTTTCGGTAGGCCTACCCTCCCCCTTCCGGGTTGTCCGTGGCCTGAGCGGGCAACCGCCACGCGATCCCCTTGCAAGCGTCCCACTTCCGGATAGTCTGTGCGCGCCACGGGACGGTTTGTCGCGCGCACACCCGGCGCGTGCCAGCCCGCCCCCAACGAACCGGGACGAGGCCGCCGCAACGATGCTCGCCACCACATTCGACACACTGCCGCTCTACGTGACCTTCCTGCTGACCAGCGTCGTGCTGATCGCGGTGGCCACGGCCATCTATGTGATGATCACCCCGTACCGGGAAATCACCTTGATCCGCCAGGGCAACGCCGCCGCGGCGGTCAGCCTGGGCGGCACGGTGATCGGCATGGCCATCGCCCTGAACAGCGTGGCCCGCGGGACCTATGCGGTGATGGACCTGGCCCTGTGGGGCGGGGTCGCCCTGGTCTGCCAGGTGCTGGTCTTCGTGCTGGTATCCTTCAAGCTGCCCGGCTTCCGCCAGGGCATCGAGGAGGACCGGTTGGGGTACGGCATCACGCTGGGTGCGTTTTCCGTCGCCATGGGCATCCTGAACGCGGGCAGCCTGTCCACCTGATCCCCATATGAGGCTTGCCGGCCCCGTCGGTCGCGGGCCGCGCCGATCTGTCGAGGAGATCCCTGATCATGATGCAGTTCTTCCGCACGCTGCTGGGCGTCAAGGGCGAACGGGTGGGCCAGCAGGTGGTCGATGCCCTGGTGGAGCTGGACCCGAAGAGCGCGTCCGTCGCCCAGTTGCGGGTGATGGAGGCCGATTTGGACAAGGCGGGCCAGTTGCTGACCCGCCTGCGGGCCGACTTCCAGCGGGAGCGCAAGGAGGCCATCGAGGCCCGCCAGAACTATGAGCGCCGGCTGGCCGCGGCGGAGCACATGAGCCGCCAGCTGGACGCCCAGACCGACCCGGCCCAGAAGGCCAGCCTGGAGACCAGCCTGTCCAACCTGCTGACCCAGCTTGAGAGCCTGCAGGAAGAGGTGGCGGTGGAGGAGCGGGAGGCCGACGAGGCCGAGGCGCTGGTGGCGGAGGCGGAAGCCGCCTACCGTGAGAAGGCCAAGGCCCTGACGGAGGCCAAGTCCGCCCTGTCCAAGGCCGAGCGTGACATGCAGCGCGCCAAGATCCAGGAGGAGCGGGAGCGGGAGCGGGCGAACAAGGCTGCCGAGGTGGCCGGCCTGCGCCAGGGCACCACGTCCAAGCTGAACGTGGCGGTGGACGCCATGACCCGCCGGGCCGAGCAGGCCAAGATCAACGCCGAGGCCGCCCGCATGAAGGCCCAGGCCCTGACCGACATGTCCAACCGGACCAAGGACCACATGGGCGACGCCAACATCGAGGCGGCGCTGAAGGCCGTGGGCTCCGGCGGCGGCACCCCCGCCATCGGCCTGCAGGACCGGCTGGCCCGCCTGACCAACAAGGCCACCGACGCGGCCGCCCTGCCCGCCCCCAACCCGAACCTGCCCTGGCCGAACAAGCAGGGCTGAGGGGACCGTCCATGCCCGACGACATGACAAGGCCGGTGCCCGCGCCGGACGTCCAGGAAGGGGGCCGGCGCCGCCGCCGGTCCCGCTATGTCTCCACCCTGCTGCTGGGGGCCACGGCCCTGGCCGTCACCGCCTGCGGCGACGACGCGCCGGAGCAGGAGGCCCGCATCTTCCCGAACGTGGCCGCCTGCGTGGCCGAGTTCAGCCAGGAGGAATGCAATCAGGCCTTCGAGCAGTCGCGCCAACTGCACATGCAGACGGCGCCCAAGTTCGACAACCTGCAAGCCTGCGAGGCGGCGCTGGGCCAGGGCGCCTGCACCGTCGCCCCCATGGCCCAGGCCAACGGCACGGTCAGCAACGTCTTCATCCCCGCCCTGATGGGCTTCATGCTGGCCCGGGCCCTGCAACCCAACCCGGGCTACGGTTATGGCGGCGGCTACGTCAACTATGGCGGCCGGTCCTACCTGGCCCGGCCCATCTATGTGGACCGGGAAGGCTTCGTGCGCAGCGGGTCCTCCCAGGTGTCCCGCATCCCCGGCGGGCGCGACGCCTTCATCAACCAGCGCGCCCCCACCACCGTGACCACCCCGGTCAACCGCAGCGGCCAGGTGGGCCGCCCCAGCACCACCACCAGCCGCGGCGGCTTCGGCTCCACGTCCAGCCGGTTCGGCGGCGGCGGCAGTTAGTTGTCCGAGTTCCCCAGGCGCCGGCGCCGCATCCGCGGCTTGGCTTTCGCGATCCCATCAAGACAAGTGGCCGGTCGCGCCCTGACCCGTTCCAGGAACCTGTCCCATGCAGCGCATCAGCACCCGCCCCCGTCCCGACTGGCGCGCCAAGATGGAGGCGCTGGGCTTCGACTTCCACACCATCCCCACGGAGGAGGACCCCAGCGGCGTCTATTGGGACGAGAGCGCCCATTGGCTGCTGACCGAGGCGGAGGTGGACCAGCTCGACGACGCCTGCGTCGAGCTGCACAAGATGTGCCTGTCCGCCTGCCAGCGCATCGTGTCGGAGCGGCTGTACCCCCTGCTGGGCATCCACCCGGACGTGGCGCGGGTGATCGAGCAGTCGTGGGAGAAGCGGGACGACCCGTCCCAGTTCAGCCTGTACGGCCGGTTCGACCTGGCCTATGGCGGGCCCGGGCATGGCGACGGCATGCCCAAGCTGCTGGAATACAACGCCGACACCCCCACCGGCCTGTATGAGGCCTCCGTCGCCCAATGGGCCTGGCTGGAGGACGTCTTCCCCGACGGTGACCAGTTCAACAGCATCCATGAAGGGCTGGTGGAGCGCTGGAAGCGCCTGCTCCAGGCCGACCGCACCCTGGCGGACGACCCGTCGCGGCGGGGCTGGGGCGACAAGCAGGGCCGTCTGCACCTGACCTGCGCCATGCCCCACGCGGAGGATGAGGGCACCCTGCGCTACATCCAGGACACGGCCACGGAGGCGGGCCTGGCCACCAAGGCCATCGCCCTGGCCGACATCGGCTGGACGGAGGAGACGGGCGGCGGCTGGCCCCCGGGCGCCGTGGCCAAGCCGGGCTGGTTCAGCGACCTGGAGGAGCAGGAGATCACCAGCCTGTTCAAGCTGACCCCCTGGGAGTGGCTGGTCACCGACCCGTTCGGCGCCAACCTGCTGAAGACCGTCCAGGGCAACCGCATCCGGGTCATCGAGCCCGTGTGGAAGATGCTGCTGTCCAACAAGGGCCTGCTGGCCGTGCTGTGGGAGATGTACCCGCACCACCCCTACCTGGCGGAGGCGCATTTCGACCGCCGGGCCTTCGCCCCCGGCGCCAAGGTCGTCGCCAAGCCCCTGCTGGGGCGGGAGGGGGCCAACATCAGCGTGGCCATGCTGGGCGAGGGTGGGACCATCCAGGGCCGGCCCGCGCTGGAGACGGCCGGGCCCTATGGCGAGGAAGGGTATGTCTACCAGGCCTGGACGCCCGTCGTCTCCGCCACCGGTCCGGACGCCAAGGGGGTGACCCGCACCCACCATGCCGTGGTGGGCGCCTGGATGGTGGGGGATGAGTGCCGGGGCATCGGCATCCGGGAGGATTCCACCGAGATCACCAAGAACACCTCCCGCTTCGTGCCGCACCGGTTCGAATAGGCTTTCATGGCGAACCGGCTCTACGGCCTGCTGAACCTGCACCGCCGCCAGAAGCGGCGGGCCTTGCGCGGCCTGTGGGGGCCGCGGCGGCGGCCCTGGGTCCTGCCCGCCTACCTGGCGGCCATCTTCGCCCTGCACGTGGCGGCGATGATGGTGCTGGAAGGCATGACCCTGGTGGAGGGCATCTGGCTGACCGCCACCACCGTCGTCACCGTGGGCTATGGCGACCTGTCGGCGAAGACGCCGGAGGGGCGGCTCGCCACCATGGCGCTGATGTATGTGGGCGCCATCTTCGTGGTGGCGGTTGCCATCAACAACTGGCTGGACGCCAAGGCCGACCGCGCCGAGCGGAAGGCCCGCGGCACCTGGAGGTGGGACTTGACGGACCATCTGCTGATCATCGGCACCCCCGACCGCGACGCCGAGGAGTTCTTCTGCCGGCTGGCCCGGCAGGTGCGCCATGCCCGCGGCTGGGAGGAGACGCCCATCCAACTGCTGACCGCCGCCTACAAGGCGGGCCTGCCCAGCCCCTTGCGCGACCTGGGCGTGGTCCACCGCCACGGGCGGGGCGGCAACATGGGCGAGCTGGCGGAATGCGACGCGGTGGGCGCCCGTGGCGTCATCGTGCTGGCCGGCAGCGAGACGGACGCGGCCAGCGACGCCGTCAGCTTCGACCTGATCGACCGGCTGCGGGAGGCGGGCTACAAGGGCCCCATCGTCGCGGAATGCGTGGATGACGCCAACCGCCTCCGGCTGGCCCGGGCCGGGGCCACCAGCCTGCTGCGGCCCATGCGCGGCTTCCCGGAGGCGCTGACCCGCGCCCTGTTCGCGCCGGGCGCCGAGGCGGTGATCGAGAACCTGTTCACGGCGGAGGGGGACGAGTGCCTGCTGGTGCCGTTGCCCAAGCCCTGCCGCGCCCGCTGGGGCGATGTGGTGGCCCGGCTGGGGGTGGGCGACGTGGGCACCCCCATCGCCTATCGCGACCCCAATGGCCGCGTCTCCACCAACCCACCCGGCACGCGGGAGGTGGAGATCGCGGGCCTCTACGTCATCGTCCACGACGTGCAGGAGGAAACGGTGCGGGAGAAGGTGGCCGCCCTGGTGGGGTAAGCCGCGTCGCCCCCGCAATCAGGACTTTCGAATTCGAAAGTCGCGGGAGAGGGGCCAGCCGTCCCGATCCGGCGTCGCTTGTGGGCGGGGGCCGGGACGGCGGGGAAACGGCCCGGGGTCAGGCCGCCATCACCTGGCGGCGGGCCTCTTCCAACTGGGTCTCCATCTCCTTCTCCACCCGGTGCTCGGTGACCGCCACGCCCTTGGCCTGGAGGTCGGTGAAGATGCGGCGGGCGATGTCCTTGTGGGCCGGCTCGTTGAAGTCCACGTCCACGATCTGGGCGGCATAGGCATCGGCCTCGGCACCCGCCAGCCCGAGCTGCGCGGCGGCCCACAGGCCGACCAGCTTGGCGCGCCGCACATGGATGCGGAACAGCAGCTCCTGGTCGTGCTTGAACTTGTTCTCGAAGGCCTGTTCGCGTTCATCGAACGTGGTCATGGGCGTTCCTCGGTCTTCTGGTCGGTCAAGGGCTTCGGGGGCGCCTTATAACCTGACACCTTGGCCCCTGCCATGGCTGAAAGCATCGCATGCCGACATCGGTTGCGCTAGGAAGACAGGGGCGACTTTGGAGCGCACATGTGTAGCGTCGTGATCCTTCGCCGGCCGGGGCACCCCTGGCCGCTGGTCCTGGCCGGCAACCGGGACGAGATGGTGGGCCGCCCCTGGAAGCCCCCCGCCCGCCACTGGCCCGAGCGGCCGGAGGTGCTGGGCGGGCTGGACGTGCTGGCCGGCGGCACCTGGCTGGGCCTGAACGATACCGGCGTCGTGGCCGTGGTGCTGAACCGGGAAAACACGCTGGGCCCCCAGGCCGGCAAGCGGTCCCGCGGGGAGCTGGTGCTGGAGGCGCTGGACCACGCCGACGCCGCCGACGCCGCCCAGGCGCTGGCCCACCTGAACCCGGACGCCTACCGGCCCTTCAACCTGGTGGTGGCGGACAACCGCGACGCCTTCTTCATCACCCACCGCGGCGAGTCGCCCCGCGGCCGCATAAGGGTGGAGCCCATCCCCGTGGGCCTGTCCATGGTCACCGCCCACGACCTGAACGATGAGGCCGGCAGCCCCCGCCAGCGCTTCTACCGCCCCCTGTTCGCCAACGCCGCCGCCCCCGACCCGGACAAGGGCGATTGGAAGGCGTGGGAGGAGCTGCTGGCCAGCCGCATCTGGACCCCCGCCGAGGTCGGCCCGCGCGGGGCCATGTGCGTGGTCACCGACATAGGGTTCGAGACCAGCAGCAGCACCCTGGTCGCCCTGCCCGCCATGGACCGGCCGGAGGTACCGCCCGTCTTCCGATTCGCGGCCGGCCGGCCGGACAAGGTGGCGTACCGGGACGTGGATCTGGATGCGGGGATGCAGGAAGCGTAGGTCGGGGTGAGCGCCAGCGAACCCCGACATGACATGGATGCTGAGTCTTGCTGTCGGGCTTCCGCTCCGCTCCAGCCCGACCTACGACACGTCAAAGCACGTCCTTCGGCAGCCGCAGCAACTCCTTCCTGATCTCCCCCAAGCGGGGCTTGCGCTCCTCCGCGAAGGGCAGGGGGCGGCAGAGGTGCATGGCGGTCAGGCCGATGCGCGCCGTCAGCAGGCCGTTGATCACCCCCTGCCCCAACCGGCCGGAGATGGCCCCCACCGCCCCGGCGCCCAGGGCTTCCGCGATCAGGCTGTCGCCCGATTCGGCGATGCCGGCCACGCCGATATTCTCCGCCATCCGCCGCAGCAGCCGGGCGGAGCCGAACAGCCCCGGCCGGGCGGCATAGAGGGAGGCGATTTCCCGCACCAGCTTCGCGTTGCGCCACAGCACCAGGGCGGCGTCCAGCAGGGCGGCGGGGCTCAGCGCCGTGCCCACCGCCACGTCGCGGGAGGCGCGCAGGACAAGGCGGTAGGCGGCGCGGTCCAGCGGGTCCAGCAGGGCGCGCTCCGTCAGGGCCAGCACCTCCCGGTCGTCATGGGCGTCGGTGACGCTGCGGTCCAGGGTGGCCAGGGCCTGGCCCAACTCCGGCCGGCCCGCATAGAGCGCCCGCACGGACTTGGCGATCCCCTGCGCGCCGCCATGGCCGCCGGCGGCGCGCAGGGCCGCTGATTCCGCCCGCAGCCCATCCACCTTGCGCAGCTTGGCGAAGGTGCGCCATTCCCGCCCCGCCACCCAGGCGAGGCTGCCCGCCGCCAGCCCGGCCAGGCCCGCCAGGGCGCCGCCCAGCCAGGGCGACCATTCCAGCGCCCGGCGGACAAGGTCCACCGTGTCGAACCCCACCGCCGCCACGAACAGGGCCGCCAGGGAGAAGACCAGCACCCGCGCGGCCCCCCTGCCCCGCTTCGGCGGCAGGGGCGGCAGCACCTCCCCCTCCAGCGGGCGGTCGGCGGGGTCGGCCGGGGCGGGCACCGCCTGTGACGGATCGAATTCCAGCGGGGGGACCCAGTTCTTGCTGCGGGTGTCGCTCATGCCAGCCGGTCCCCGATCAGGAACTGCAGCACTTGGTCCAGGCGGATGTTGGGCAGGCCCCGCCCGTCCCGGCCCAGGCCCGGGGGCGGCCGGAAATCGGTGAAGCGGAACCGCCCTTCCCCGCTGGGTCCCAGGTCGAGGTGGCTGCCGGGCACCTCCCCCGGGAAGATCACCGCAGGCGCGTCCCGGCCGAGCGGCGTGCCCTGGACGCAGGCGAGCTGCCGCCCCTTCCAGTCCGCCAGGACCGTGTCCGTGGCCTTGACGGAGGCCAGGGCCAGGCTGCGCACCTCCGCCCCGGTGAAGCGGATGCCGGCCAGCGGGTCGGCCAGGAAGCTTTCCAGCAGGCTGACCAGGTTGCCGTGCTGGTCGGCGGCCACATGGTCCGCCTTGGTGGCGGCGAACAGCACCCGGTCGATGCGCGCCCCGCCCAGCCAGGACAACCAGCCGGCCTGCCCGTGGCGGAAGCTTTCCAGCGTGGCGGTGAGGGAGCGGGACAGATCGTCCAGCCCCGGCGCCCCGGCGTTCAGGGCGGACAGCACGTCCACCAGCACCACCTGCCGGTCCAGCCGGGCGAAATGCTCCCGGTAGAACCGGCGCACCACCTTGTCCTTGTAGGCCTCGAAGCGGTCCGCCATCAGCCCGTGCAGGGACCCGGTCCAGTCGGACTTCGGCGGCGGCAGGGGGCAGAAGGTCAGCACCGGCGCACCTTCCATCTCCCCCGGCTCCAGGAAACGGCCGGGTTGCAGCAGGCTGAGGCCAATCGGCCCGGACCGGCAGGCCTGGAGGTAGTCGGTGTAGAGCTTGGCCAGATGACGGGCCAGCGTCTCATCCGCCTTGGCATCCGGGTCCACCCCGGACAGGGCCGCCTTCCAGTCCCGGGCCAGGGCGGCCCGCGGCTCCCGCGTGGCAAGGTCCAGGGTCTGGGCCGACCAGGTGGCGAAGTCCTGGCCCAGCATGGGCAGGTCCAGCAGCCATTCGCCGGGATAGTCCACCAGGTCCAGGGTCAGGGTGCTGTCCCCGGCCAGCCGGTACTTGATCAAGCCCTGGGTACGGAAGCGCAGGGCCAGGCGGATCTCGCTGATCGCCCGGGTCGCCTCCGGCCAGCGGGGCGGGTCGCCCATCAGGTCGGCCAGGTGCCGTTCATAGTCGAAGCGGGGCACCGCCGCGTCCGGCTGGGGTTGCAGGCGCGACGCCAGGAAACGGCCCTGGGCCATCACCTCCAGGAAGGGCAACCGCCCGGCATTCAGCAGATTGTGCAGCAGGGCCGTCAGGAACACGGTCTTGCCGGAGCGGCGCAGGCCCGTGACCCCCACCCGCAGGGTGCCGCCCGCCAGCCGGGCCGCGAGCTGGGACAGGCCGTCCACGGCCCGGGGCAGGATACCCCCGAGGCCCCCGTCCAGGCCGCCCCCAAACATGCCGTTCGCCACCCGCCTGCCCCTTTCGACCGCCGTACCCCTCTGCCAAACGCACAGGCGCGGCGATTGTCCTTCGCCGGCCCGTCATCCCTGCGCTAAGCATAAAGCCGGGCAGCGGCAAGGAATTTCCGGCCCGGCCCTGCCAACGCGATTGTCATATCCAATTTGGTAGTGGCAGTCTAAGCTGGCTTGGGATGCAGCGGTGGTGCCGTTTGGCCGGTGACCCACCCCGCCACCGGGCGGGGCGCACGGGCCGGGACGGCATGCAACGGCACAGGTGGGCATGAGCGCGTCGATCCAGCCTTCCCGGGGCCCCGGGGGGGATCCTCCAGGTCCCCAGGACAGCCATCCGGCCGCCGTCCGGGTGCCCTTGCGCAAGCGCCTGTCCTACAAGCAGGCCCGCAACACGGCCCTGTTGACCCTGGTGCTGGGCTTCGTGCTGAGCACGGCGCAGATCACCATCGACCTGCTGGACATGGAGCGGAAGACCGACCAGCTCGTCCAGCAGGTGCTCTCCACCCTGCAGGAACCGGCGGCCGAGGCGGCCTATGCCTTCGACCAGGCCCTGGCGGAGCGGGTGCTGACCGGCCTGTTCGAGTACCGGCCCGTCTACAAGGCGGTGATCTTCGAGGATTTCGGCAACCAGCTTGCCGCGAAGGAACGCCCGCAGGCGGAAGGGAACCTGAAGTGGCTGGCGGAGACGCTGCTGCCCCAGGAGAAGACCTTCTCCATCCCCCTGATCATCGAGCGGCACAACCAGAATGTCGGGGAGATGCGGGTCAGCATCGACCGGTTCCTGATCGCGCAGGAATTCTTCCGCCGGTCGGGCGTGGTGTTGGGCACCGGCGTGATCTGGACCGTGGCCCTGGCCCTGATCCTGGTGGTGATGTTCTATGTCAGCATCACCAAGCCCTTCCTGCGCATGGCCGGCGCCATCGCCGAGGTGGACGCCGCCAAGCCCGCCGACCGGCTGCTGGCCGTGCCTTCCAAGCACGCGGACGATGAGCTGGGGCTGCTGGCGAAGGCCACCAACGGGCTGTTGCAGGAGTTCGACCGGTCGCTGGTGGAACGCCAGCGGGTCGAGGGGGCCCTGCGGGAGCGTGAGACGCGCCTGTCCGGCATCATGGACAACGTGGCCGACGGCATCATCACGCTGGACGAGGACCTGCGGATCGAGACCATGAACACGGCCGCCCTGGACCTGTTCGGCTATGGTCCGGGGGAGGCGACGGGCCAGCCCTTCGTCACCCTGATCGAGGAGCGGGACTGGACCCGGGTGGCCATGGCCCTGATGGCCTGCCTGCGCCGGGCCGACGACGACCGCCGCCGGGACAGCCGGGCGGAAATCCAGGGCCGCCGCCGCACCGGTGATGTCTTCGCCATGGCCTTCGGCGTCAGCCAGATGCGCCTGGGCGACCGCCGCACTGCTATCTGCGTGGTGCAGGACATCACCCAGCGCAAGCGGGCGGAACAGGCCCTGCGGGAAAGCGAGGAGCGGCTGAAGCTGGCCGTGCGCGCCACCCGGTCCGGCGTGTTCGACAACAACCTGGCCAAGGGCACCCATTGGTGGAGCCCCGAGTTCGTGGAGATGCTGGGCTACGACGCGGCCGACGCCGGCAATGCGGACCAGCTTTTCGCCGCGCTGCTGCACCCGGACGACAAGGACAACGTCCTGGCCCAGATGGACCGCTACCTGGCGGGCGACCCCGGCGACTATCTGGCGCTGTACCGCCTGCGCCAGCGGGACGGGGCTTGGGTCTGGATCGAGGCGCGCGGGCAGGCCCTGCGCGACGACGGTGGGCGGCCCCTGCGCTTCACCGGCACCATGACCGACGTCTCCGACCGCAAGCGGTTCGAGGAACAGCTGATGTATGTCAGCACCCACGACCCGCTGACCGGCCTGCCCAACCGCACCCTGGTGCAGGATCGCCTGCACCACGCCATCGCCCATGCGGAGCGCAAGGGCACCTGCGTGGCCGTGCTGCTGCTGGACCTGGACCGGTTCAAGCTGGTCAACGACAGTTTGGGCCACCAGGCCGGCGACAAGCTGCTGCGCGCCATGGCCCAGCGCCTGACCAGCAGCGTGCGCGCCGCGGACACGGTGGGCCGCCTGGGCGCGGACGAGTTCCTGATCGTGGCGGAGGACCTGCCCGACCCGCAGATGGCCGCCCGCATCGCGGAAACGATCCTGGTGGGCCTGTCCAGCCCCTTCGTGGTGGACGGCCAGCAACTGTTCATCACCACCTCCATCGGCATCAGCCTGTTCCCAGGCGATGCCGGTGACATCAACGCCCTGGTGCGCGACGCCGACACGGCCATGCACAACGCCAAGGCGGCCGGCGGCAACGGCTACCGCTTCTTCACGCCGGAAATGAATGAGGCGGCGGTGGCCCGCCTGTCGCTGGAGCACTCGCTGCGCGACGGGCTGGAGCAGAACCAGTTCTTCCTGCACTACCAGCCGAAGATCGACCTGGAGACCATGCAGCCGGTGGGCGTGGAGGCCCTGATCCGCTGGCAGCATCCGGAAATCGGCCTGGTCTCCCCCGCCAGGTTCATCCCCGTGGCGGAAGAGACGGGCATGATCGTGCAGATCGGGGAATGGGTGATGCGCACCGCCCTGGCCCAGATCCGGGAGTGGGAGGCCAAGGGCTTCGCCCCGCTGCCGGTGGCGGTCAACGTCTCCGTCCGGCAGATCACCAACCCCAAGTTCGGGGAGCGGGTGGTCCAGCTCTGCGCCGAGTCGGGCGTCTCCCCCGAGCTGCTGGAGCTGGAGATCACCGAGACGGCGATGATGTCCAACCTGGCCTACATCGCCGACACGCTGAACGAGGTGCGGGGCGCGGGCATCCGCATCGCCATCGACGATTTCGGCACCGGCTATTCCAGCCTGTCCTACCTGCGGCGCCTGCCCATCACCACCCTGAAGGTGGACCGCTCCTTCGTGGCGGAGGCCACCACCAACGCCGACACCGCGGCCATCGCCGCCACCATCATCGCCATGGGCCGGCAACTGGGCCTGAAGGTGGTGGCGGAGGGCATCGAGACGGCGGAACAGCTGGAGTTCCTGCGCCACCACCGCTGCGACGAGTTGCAGGGCTACTACTTCAGCCGCCCCCTGCCCGCGGCGGAGCTGGAGGCCCGGTTCCTGCGCCGCGCGGCCCTGGCCGTGGCGTCCTGACGCGGGGCAAGCCGCCCCGAGTCCCCGGTGTGCTGCGCAACCAAATTCCCCCGCCTGTTTCGCAGTGCAAACGTAACCCGTTGTTACGTCTAGGGAAACCGTGGCCTTTTTGCCAAAGGGCCGACAATTCGAACAGATGTTTGGGTCCGACTGCATAGAAGCCTTGACGCAGCCACATAGCGGCCATTACTGGTCAAGACTTAGCAATCATGCCCGGAAGGGGGAGCGCCGCTCAGGGGCGCCCTAGGCCATCCGGGGTAGAAGAATATGGAGCGGGGAGGAACGCTATGGCTCGGAAGAACGCGCCGCGGGTGCGACTGGACCGCCGCATGCTCGGTGGGGCAAGCGCGGCGGCCATCTTGGCAACGACCCTGGCCGTGGGCGACGCCCAGGCGGTCTCGTTCAACCGGGGTGAGCTGTCCGGCAGCTTCGACACCACCCTGACGGTGGGCGCCCTGTTCCGCGTGCAGGACCAGGACAAGGACCTGATCGGCCTGACGAACGGCGGCACCTTCTATTCGTTCAACGGCGACGACGGCAACCTGAACTACGACAAGGGCCTTGTGTCCCTGGCCGGCCGCGCCACGCACGAGCTGAAGCTGAACTACGCCAACCTGGGGGCCTTCGTCCGCGCCACCTACTTCTACGACGTGGTCAACGCCAAGAAGGACAGCAGCGACTGGGCCCGGACCGGCCGCCGGCCGCTGCCCGGCACCACCATCGACCGCACCGGCAAGGACTTCCAGCTGCTGGACGCCCTGGTGTTCGGCAACTTCGACCTGGGCGGCCGCCCGCTGGACATCCGCCTGGGCAACCAAGTGCTGAGCTGGGGTGAGAGCACCTTCATCCCCAACGGCATCAACACCATCAACCCGATCAACGTGTCGGCCCTGCGCATCCCCGGCTCCGAGCTGAAGGAAGCCTTCCTGCCGGTGCCGATCGCCAATGTCAGCCTGGGCATCACCGACGACTTCACCCTGGAGGGCTTCTACCAGTTCAAGTGGAAGGAGACCGAGCCCGAGGCGTACGGCTCCTTCTTCAGCACCACCGACGCCGGCTCCCCCGGCGGCCGCGGCCTGCTGCTGAGCTTCGGCAACCCGAACATCGACATCCCCGGCTTCACCGACAGCCTGGACGTGGCCCAGGTCACCCCGCTGAACCCGCTGGGCGCGCGCATCCTGCGCGACCGGGATGACGAGGCGCGCGACCAGGGCCAGTACGGCTTCGCCGCCCGCCTGTTCCTGCCCAACCTGAACGACACCGAGGTGGCGGGCTACTTCATCAACTACCATTCCCGCCTGCCGCTGACCCAGATCGAGGTGGCCACGGCCGCCGAGTTCCAGGCCGGGCTGGGTGCCGCGGCCACCGCCGCCACCCTGGGCGGACGCCTGACCGCCGGCGACCCCACCGCCCCCGCGGCATTGGCGGCCTTCTTCAACTCCCAGACCAGCCCCACCTTCCGGGCGGTCAATGACGGTACCCGCTTCAGCCTGACCTATCCCGAGGACATCAAGCTGTTCGGCGCCAGCGTGAACACCTCGCTGCCCGGCGGCATCTCCCTGGGTGCGGAGTATTCGTTCCGCAAGGACCAGCCGCTGGCCCTGGACGACACCGAGGTGGCGCAGACCGTCGCCAGCGCCATCCTGGGCACGCAGCTGGTCAACGCCCTGACAGTGGGCCAGGCCCAGCCCCAGATCCGCGCCGCCCTGCAGCCGCTGGTCACCGCCGGTGTCCTGACAGCCGCCCAGGCCGACGCCCAGGCTGCTTCCCAGGCGGCTGCGGCCGGCCTGAACGCCGCCCGCAACAACGTCAACCTGTATGACGAGTACGCGCTGGTCCGCCGGCTGGGCATCACCCAGGCCGACCCGCTGGGCAGCACCGCCCGCCTGCTGGGCACCACGGTGAAGGGCTACGAGGACTTCAACGTCTCCCAGTTCCAGTTCACCGCCACCAAGGCCTTCGGCCCCATGGTCGGCGCGAACCAGTGGGTGTTCGTGGGCGAGGCGGGCTTCACCTGGGTCCACGACATGCCCGAGGACTACAAGCTGGACGGCCCGGGCACCGACCTGACCTACATCCCGACCATCGCCGGCCAGGGCGGCGCCCCGGCGGGCCTGATCAGCGAGAAGGGCTTCGGGACCGAGTTCTCCTGGGGTTACCGCGTCGCGTTGCGCTTCGACTACCTGAATGCCTTCTCCGGCGTGAACCTGTTCCCGTCCATCAGCTGGCAGCATGACGTGCAGGGCACCACGCCCAGCCCGCTGGGCAACTTCGTGGAAGACCGCAAGGCATTGAGCTTTGGCCTGCGCGGGGTCATCTACGACAACTGGACGGCGGACCTCAGCTACTCGACCTTCTTCGGGGCCGGGAAGCGGAACCTGATCGCCGACCGTGACTTCGTGTCGGCCAGCATCAAGTACTCGTTCTGATGCGGCCCAAGACCAAGAGACAACGACCAGACCTGTCCCGGAGGACGCCCATGTTCCGCTTGAAGGCCGCCCTGTTCGGCGGCGCCCTCGCCATGGCGGCGGCCATTCCCCTGGCCGCCCCCTCTCTCGCCCAGACCGCGGCCGACCTCGGCAAGACCCTGACCCCCATGGGGGCCATCAAGGCCGGCAACGCCGACGGCACCATCCCCGAATGGACCGGCGGCATCACCAAGCCGCCCGCCGGCTGGCAGCCCGGCCAGTTGGAGACCGATCCTTTCGCCGCCGACAAGCCGCTGTTCACCATCGACGCCAAGAACGTCGACAAGTACGCGGACAAGCTGCCGGAAGGCCTGAAGGCCCTGATCAAGCAGTATCCCGACACCTACAAGATGCCCGTCTACCCGACGCGCCGCAGCGCCGGGTACCCGCAGCGCATCTATGACGAGACCATCGCCAACGCCACCCGTGCCAAGCTGGCCGCTGGCGGCAACGGCGTGGAGGGGGCGAAGGAGGGCGTGCCCTTCCCCATCCCGACGGAAGGCGTGCAGGCCGTCTGGAACCACCTGCTGCGCTATCGCGGGCTGGACACCACCCGCCGGGTCGGCCAGGCCAACCCGCAGGTGGACGGCAGCTTCACCATGATCATGCTGGAAGAGAAGGTTAAGTATCTCTACCAGGCCCCGGGCGGCACCACGGGCAACACCTCGCTGTTCTTCCTGCAGGAGGTGGTGGAGCCGGCGCGCCTGGCGGGTGAGATCCTGCTGGTGCACGAGACCATCAACCAGGTGGCGGAGCCGCGCAGCGCCTGGACCTACAACCCCGGCCAGCGCCGCGTCCGCCGCGCGCCGAACGTGGGTTATGACACCCCCGGCACGGCGTCCGACGGCCTGCGCACCAACGACAACTTCGACATGTTCTCCGGCGCGCCGGACCGCTACGACTGGAAACTGCTGGGCCGGCAGGAGATGTACGTGCCGTACAACTCCTACAAGCTGCACAGCAAGGAAGCCACCTACAACCAGATCATCAAGCCGCGCCACATCAACCAGGATCTGGCCCGGTATGAGCTGCACCGCGTGTGGGTGGTGGAGGCGACCCTGAAGCAGGGCACCAGCCACGTCTATGCCAAGCGCCGCTTCTACATCGACGAGGACAGCTGGCAGATCCTGGTGGCCGACCATTATGACGGCCGCGGCCAGATGTGGCGCGTGGCGGAGAGCCACGGCATCTCCTACTACGCCGTGCCCACCTACTACACCACGCTGGACACCCTGTACGACCTGCAGTCGGGCCGCTACACGGCCATCGGCTTCGACAACCAGGAACCCCCGTACAAGTTCGACGCCAACCTGTCGACGGCGGAATTCTCGCCAGACAGCCTACGGCGGGCGGGCGTCCGCTGACCCCCCAGGGCCGGCCGGGAAACCGGCCGGCCCTTTCCTTATCTGCCCTATCCCGAAAAGACATCCGGACGATCATGCGCCTGCCCCTGCTCGCCACCGCCTTGTCCCTGATGGCGGCCCCGGTCCTTGCCGTTGAGGTGCCGAAGGGCAC
>MOEB01000054.1 GCA_001939945.1 Aerophototrophica crusticola
CACCGTCACCACATTTCTAACTCAGACCACTAGATGTAGAGCTCAGGCTTGCGTCTGGGCGCTGAGAGGCGCAGTGCGTCTACCTCGGCGGCCAAATGTAGTTGAGTACAGGTGTTATCGAGCATGCGGTCTGCCGACTCGCCATCGCCAGCAAACGCACCTTGTTTGCCGCTAATGAAAGTCACCGGTACCGATAGACCGAGGTCACGTCGCCTAACCGTTTGAAAAAGTATTACGCCGCCCTACCGATAATAGTCAGTTCACGAGAAACATCCAGCCAGCTGATCTCGTCAACTCACCAAAGCACTTCTGTTATAAACTCGGAATAGTTCTCATTAAAAACAAGATTTCGCATGTCTAAGTATTTTGTCTGCCCTGTCGGATTTGCTCAGAACCGGTGTCACGTTCATTTAAGGGTTGGGTCTTTCTGCGAATGGATCTCAACTGAACTCTACTGCTATCCGCTTGAGACGGGCAATCGCCCTTTAAGGAAGGCTATGACAGGTGTACGTAGACGGGATGATGTCAAAAAAATCAGCAAGGAACATAAAAGCCAATTCGCGATCAAAAGCATGATCATATTCCAGTAACCTTCAACGCTGCTTGCGGCTATTTTCAGGCCTAATGCTGTTAGAGCTCCGAGACAAAGTGGAACGATGGTAGATCCAAAAGCGTATTCAGTAAACTCACTTGGCAAGAACTTCCGGTGCATTGCAGGAACTCCCACAAAGATATAAAACATGTTCACCCCTAACCATATGGTCGCGGCAACGACCATTCCACCTGTTGGGACAAAGAGAAAATTGGCAGGAATGACGATGAAAAGGATGGCTAGGTTGCAATAGGTGATGAGGTGCGGCCAACCTAATGCAACAGACGTGTACAGTGGGACGCTGACTAATGCGTTCACTGCACCTGCGGCGACGAGTAAACTCAAAACTGGTGCAAGTTCGACGGCGAGTGGCTGGTCGTGCAGCCAGACGGTCAGGAAGTACTCGCCGAAGACGATGAGGGTGGTGGCGAGGGGGACGGTGGCCAGGGCCATGAACTGGCAGCCCAGATGGTACAGGTCCCGCATCTCCCCCGAGCGGCCCTCGGCCTGCAATTTGGTGATGTGGGGCGACAGCGCCATGTTGACGGGGACCAGCAAGGCCCAGAACAGCCAGGCGATGGTGGACGCCAGCATGTAGTGGCCGAAGGCGTCCAGGGGCAGGAACTTGCTGAGCAGCACCTTGTCCGTCTGGGTCAGGCCCACCCCGACGATGCCGTTGAGGGACATGGCGGCGGTGAAGCCCCACCGGCCACGCATCACGCCGCGGTCGAACCGCGCGCCGAGCCCCCGGCCCACCTTCCTCCACAGCGCCCAGCCCAGCAGGGCCGCGCCCCCCACGGCGGTCACCGCCTGCCAGAGGAAGAAGGCCTCGGCCGTGGGGACGAACCAGACGATCAGCACGGCCGCGCCAAGGTTCTTCGCCAGCGAGACGCCGACGATGATCATGTTCGCCTGCACCTGGAACTGCAGGCCCATCAGGCCCGCCGTGTACAGCCCCGTCGGAAGCAACGCGACCAGGGAGATGGCGAAGCAGTTGACGACCATCCTCAGGTCGGCCTGGGACAGCCTGTCCGAATGGAGCCAATGGGCGGCGATGATGTCCGACGTCAGGAAGACGATCAGCGCCGCGACGATGGAGACAAGCCAGACCGCCAACTCCAGGGTCCGCAGCAGCGCCTGTTGCTCCGCCTCTGAACCCGGCTGCCCGGAAAGCTTGGCCAGTTCGCGGCTGAGCGTGCCCCCGATACCCATGTCCAGCAGTCCGACGACCGCAGCAATCGCGCCGTATAGGCCGATCAATCCATAGACGTCGCTGCCCAGGACGCGGAGGAACACGGGTACGAGCAGGATGCTCAGCACAATGTTGATGCCGCGACCCAACAGGTTCGCCACCACGTTACGACCAAGCTTACCCATTTACCCGGGACTTTCGAGGCAATTCTTCTGGGGCAACCATAAACAGGATGCCGCAATGCCCGTCAACGTCCGATAGGCCTGCCGCCACGCCACGAAACGGGGGACTGCCTTGCTTGCCAAGGCTTTCCGCGCGGAGGTTCCAGCGATTGTCACACGCCGCCCGCCGGGGCGGCGCCAGCCGATGTGCTTTGCATAAGCGGGGCCGATTGTGTAAAGACCGCTCAACCAAGTGGGTAGCCCGGTCGGGGAAATCCGCGTCTGTCGCAAGGTTTGATATGCGCGTGCTGATCAACGCGTTGTCTGCCCGTCATGGGGGTGGGCAGACCTACCTGAACTACCTTCTGGGCCAGTTGGACGATTGCCCGGCAGAGGTCGTCTATGTCCTCACCCACGGCGACTTAGACCTGCCCGACCATCCGAAGGTCAAGGCCATCCGCCCGACCTGGCCGGCCCTGAATCCCCTGGCGCGGACGGTGGGGGAGAAGCTGCGCCTGCCCCGCCTCCTGCGCGACCTGTCCATCGACATCCTGTTCTGCCCCGGGGGCGTCATCGCCGCCCGCCCGCCCCCGGGTTGCTTGGTGGTCAGCATGTTCCAGAACATGCTGCCCTTCGACCTCGGGCAGGCATTCCGCTACGGCTTCAGGCTGATCACCCTCCGCCTCGTCCTCCTGCGCCGTGTCCTGCTGGACGGGATGCGGAAGGCGGACCTGACCATCTTCATCTCGGACCATGCCCGTGACGTCATCCGAGCACTCGGCGGCATCCGCCCGCAAGACCCGGTGATCCCGCACGGCTTGTCGCGCCAGTTCAAGATCGACCCCGAACGGCTGCCGCCCCGGTCCCCCGCCGCGCCGCCACGCCCCTACATCCTTTATGTGTCGCTGCTGGATCCCTACAAGAACCACTTGGAGGTGGTGCAGGCCTATGCCCTGTTGCGGCAAAGGCGGCCCGATGTCCCGGACCTCGTCTTCGTGGGCAAGGCGGACACGCCCCATGGCGCATCGGTCCGGCGGGCCATCCAGCATGCTGGCCTCGCCCACGCCATCCACGTCCTGGGCCAAGTCCCCCATGGCGACTTGCCGGCCCTGCATGCCCATGCGGTGGTGAACCTTTTTGCCTCCTCGTGCGAGAACTGCCCGAACATCCTGATCGAGGCGATGGGGGCGGGCCGTCCGATGGCCGTCTCCGACGTCCAGCCGATGCCGGAGTTCGCGCTGGACGCCGTGGAGTATTTCGACCCGCGTTCGCCCGCATCCATCGCCGACGCGCTCGGGCGGCTGCTGGATGATCCAGCCCGTGCCGAGGCGCTGGGTGGGCAGGCAAGGGCGCTGGCGCACCGGCATGACTGGCAAGCCACCGCCCGCCGGACCTGGGATGCCCTGGGCGGCCTTTACGCGGCCGGCCGCGACCCGGGGACCAAGCGGCTCGGCCCCCACTCCCCCAAGAAGGATGGTTGAGATGTTCGGACAGCTGAAAGCCATGCTTGTTTTCGGGACCCGGCCCGAAGCCATCAAGATGGCGCCGGTGGTGGAGCGCCTGGCGGCGACCCCCGGGATGAGCGTCCGCGTCTGCGTCACGGCCCAGCACCGCTCCATGCTCGACCAGGTGCTGGACCTCTTCCAGATCCGGCCGGACCATGACCTGGACCTGATGCGCCCCGGCCAGGACCTCACGGACATCACCTGCCGCGTCCTGGATGGCATGCGGTCCGTGCTGCGGGCCGACCGTCCCGACGTGGTCCTGGTGCATGGCGACACCACCACCAGCTTCGCCGCGAGCCTCGCCGCCTTCTACGAGCGTGTCCCGGTCGCCCATGTGGAGGCAGGGCTGCGCACCGGCGACATCTACGCGCCCTGGCCGGAGGAGATGAACCGCCGCCTGACCGGCGCCATCACCCGGCTGCACTTCGCGCCGACGCCGCAATCGGCGGAGAACCTGAAGCGGGAGGGGGTCGACCCCGACCGCGTCGTCGTCACGGGCAACACCGTCATCGACGCGCTGCTGGCCGTGGTCGGGCGAATCCGCCAGGACGGGGACCTCAGGCAGGCCCTGGACCGGCAGTTCGGGATGCTGGACCCGGCGAAGCGGCTGATCCTGGTCACCGGGCACCGGCGTGAAAACTTCGGCGCCGGCTTCGAGCGGATCTGCCAAGCCCTGGCAGACCTGTCCGCGCGGGGCGACGTGGAGGTCCTCTATCCCGTCCACCGCAACCCCAACGTCCAGGAACCTGTCCGCCGTATCCTCGGACACCTGCCCAACGTGCATCTCATCGACCCGGTCGAGTACCTGCCCTTCGTCTACCTCATGGACCGCAGCCACCTGATCATCACCGACAGCGGCGGCGTGCAGGAGGAAGCGCCTTCCCTAGGCAAGCCCGTCCTGGTCATGCGCGACACCACGGAACGGCCGGAGGCGGTTGACGCCGGTACCGTGCGCCTTGTCGGCACCAGCCGGGAGACAATCATGGAGGAGGCGACGGCACTCCTTGACAACAAGGGGCAATACGAGCGAATGGCTAGGGCACATAACCCCTATGGTGATGGCCGGGCGGCCGAACGGATAGTTGGAAGGTTATCCCATGGAGTACCAGTTTGATCGCGTCTCCGTCATCGGCCTCGGTTATATCGGCCTGCCCACGGCGGCGGTGATTGCGAACCGCGGCGTTGACGTCATTGGCATTGACGTCAACGCGGCGGTGGTGGACCAGCTCAACAAGGGCGACATCCACATCGTCGAACCGGGCCTGGACGTCCTGGTACGGGGTGCCGTCCATTCCGGCAAGTTCCGCGCCTCCCTTACCCCGGAGCCGGCGCAAGCTTTCCTGGTCGCCGTCCCCACGCCCTTCAAGGACGACTACCAGCCCGACCTCGCCTATGTCGAGGCGGCCGCCAAATCCATCGCGCCGGTCCTGCGCAAGGGGGCGCTGGTCATCCTGGAGTCCACCTCGCCGGTGGGCACGACGCTGGAGATGGCCGCTTGGTTGTCCGCGGCGCGACCGGACTTGGTCTTCCCGCACCAGACGGACGGGACCCCGGACGTCTTCATCGCCTATTGCCCGGAGCGGGTGCTCCCCGGCCAGGTCCTGCGCGAACTGGTGGAGAATGACCGGGTGATCGGCGGCATCACCCCGGAATGCGCCAAGCGGGCCCGGTCACTTTACAAAATCTTCGTGCAGGGCGAATGCGTCCTGACGGACTCCCGCACGGCCGAGATGACCAAGCTCACGGAGAACGCCTTCCGTGACGTGAACATCGCCTTCGCCAACGAGCTGTCCCTCGTCTGCGAGAAGCTGGGAATCGACGTCTGGGAACTGATCGCCTTGGCAAACCGCCACCCGCGGGTGAACATCCTGAAGCCCGGCCCGGGGGTGGGTGGCCACTGCATCGCCGTCGACCCCTGGTTCATCATCTCGTCCGCGCCGGATACGGCGCACCTGATGCGGACGGCGCGGCAGGTCAATGACGGCAAGCCGGGGTGGGTGGTTGACCGGGTCCGGGCCGCGGCCATGGACATGAAGCATCCCCGCGTCGCCTGCCTGGGCCTGTCGTTCAAGGCGAACATCGACGATCTGCGGGAAAGCCCGGCTCTCCACATCGTCGAGGATCTGGCCCAGCGCGGCCTTGGCGAGTTGCTGGTGGTTGAGCCCCATGTGGACGTCCTGCCCCGGTCCCTCCGCGACCTGCCGCAGGTGAGCTTCGTCGGCCTCCAGGAAGCCCTGTCCGAGGCAAATATCGTCGTCTGCCTCGTGGACCACGACCAGTTCAAGGACGTTGAGCCCGCGCAGCTGGATGGAAAGGTGGTCATCGACACGCGGGGCCTGTGGCGGCACCTGGCCGCCAGTCAGCCTGGCGCGACCGTGATGGTGCCCGACCGCGCGCTGGCCCGGTAAATCGGCAGACCATGTGCGGCATCGCGGGATTCTCAGGCAATTTCGATCCCAGCCTGTTGGTGGCGATGAGCGGCTTGGTCGCACATCGCGGGCCGGACGATTCCGGAATGCTGGTGGTCCAGGGCGCCGGGGGCAGGGTCGGGCTGGCGCACCGGCGCCTGTCGATCATCGACCTCAGCCCCGACGGCCACCAGCCCATGGGCGTGTCCTGCCCCTGCTGCGAGGCGGCGGGCGCGGCGGACCAGGACCGGCTCTGGATCTCCTACAACGGTGAGGTCTACAACTTTGCGGAGATCAGGCGGGACCTGGAGGCCAGGGGCCACCGCTTCCGCAGCAAGTCGGACACCGAAGTCCTGGTGCATGCCTATGCCGCGTACGGGCTCGGCATGCTGGAACGGCTGAACGGCATCTTCGCCTTCGCCCTTTATGACGGCCGTCCCTCGGGCCGGCCGGAGGGCGTGGGGCAGGGGGACCTGATCCTGGCCCGCGACGGGCTGGGGACAAAGCCTCTCTATGTCGCGGAGCTGTCCGCGGGCCTCCTGTTCGCTTCCGAGCTGAAGGCCATCCTCGCCTGTCCGGACGTGCCGCGGGACCTGGACCCGCAGGCGGTGGACTTCCACATGGCCTACATGTGGTCGCCCGGGCCGCACACGATGCTGAAGGCGGTCAGGAAGCTCGACCCCGGGGCGGCCATGATTGTCAGCGCCGGGCGTGTCCGCCGCACCTGGCACTTCTACGACCTGCCCTATGGCCGGGAGCCCATGCGCGGCGGCGAGGCCGAGGTCGCGCGGGAACTAGCCGCCGAGGTCGAGGCGGCGGTCCGCCGGCAGCTTGTCGCCGACGTGCCGGTCGGGGCCTTCCTGTCCGGGGGGCTGGATTCCAGCGCCATCGTCGCCATGATGCGGCGCGCCAACCCGACCGAGCGGATTCGCTGCTACAGCATCGGGTTCGCCGGCGACGGGACGGTCGAGGACAACCCGGCCGACCTGCCCTATGCGGAACGGGTGGCGAAGCACCTGGGCGTTGATCTGCACCCCATGTATGTGGAGCCGGAGGCGATCTGCCAGCTCCCCCGCATGCTGTTCTGCCTGGACGAGCCCCAGGCCGACCTTGCCCCGCTGAACGCGCTGCTGATCTCCGAGCGCGCCCGGGCCGACGGGATCACCGTGCTGATGTCCGGCGCGGGGGGCGACGACATCCTGACCGGCTACCGGCGCCATGTGGCCCTGGGGGCGGAGCGTCATTGGTCGTGGCTGCCCGGCCCTATCCGCGCGGCCCTGGCGGCGCCGTCGCGGGCGGTCATGTCGGGGGCCGTCGGCGCATTGGGGACGAACCCGCTGTGCCGCCGCGTCGCCAAGGCGCTGGCCCATGCGGACCAGCCCGCCGACGAGCGGTTGGCCGCCTATTTCGAGTGGAACTTGGACGGGCTGCGCCGCGGCCTCTATGGCGAGCGCCTCCGTACCGGCCTGTCCGGGCACGACACCCTGGAACCGCTCCTCGGCTCCCTCTCGCGCATCCCGGGGGAACGCGACCCGCTGAACCGGATGCTCTACCTGGAAGGCAAGCACTTCCTGGCGGACCACAATCTGAACTACACGGACAAGGTGTCCATGGCCGCCGGCGTCGAGGTCCGGGTGCCCTTGCTGGACAAGGAGCTGGTGGACTTCGCGACCCGTATCCCCACCGCGCTGAAGCAGAAGGGCAGCCTGGGCAAGGCCATCTTCAAGAGGGCCATGGAGCCCTACCTGCCCCATGACGTGATCTACAGGCCGAAGTCCGGCTTCGCCGTGCCGTTGCGCCGGTGGCTCAGGCACGAGCTGCGGCCGCTGGTCGAGGACGTGCTTTCCCCCGCTTCGCTGCGCCGCCGGGGCCTGTTCGACCCTGCGGGGGTGGAGCGGCTGGTCCGCATGAACCAGGACCGTCGGGTCGACGGGGCTTACACGATCCTGGCGCTGCTCTGCATCGAGCTGTGGTGCCGCATGTTCATCGATCCCCCCACGCCCCGGGTGGTCTCCTGACGCGCCCCCTTGTTTCCCCAGGTGCCCCGCCAAGGGCGCCCTGACCAGACGGTTCCCATGAAGCAAATCCTGCAAAGCCTGAAGACGGGCGAGACCGAGGTGGCGGACATCCCTTGCCCCCGCGTCAAGCCGGGCACCCTGTTGGTCAGGACCGGCCGGACCCTGGTGTCGGCCGGGACGGAGCGCATGCTTGTCCAGTTCGGGAAATCCAACCTGATTGACAAGGCCCGCCAGCAGCCGGACAAGGTCCGGATGGTGCTGGACAAGATCAGGACCGACGGGCTGCCGGAGACACTGGAAGCCGTGCGCTTCAAGCTCGACCAGCCGCTGCCCCTTGGCTACTGCAACGTGGGGACCGTGGTCGAGGTCGGCGCGGGGGTCAGCGGGTTCGCCCCCGGCGACCGGGTCGTGTCCAACGGCCAGCATGCCGAGATGGTCCTGGTGCCGAAGAACCTGTGCGCTAAGGTTCCAGACGGCGTCTCCGACGAGGCCGCGGCCTTCACCGTCCTCGGCGCCATCGGTCTGCAGGGCATCCGGCTGGTCCAGCCGACCCTCGGCGAATGCGTCGTGGTGACGGGGCTGGGGCTGATCGGGCTGATGGCCGTCCAACTCCTGCGCGCCCATGGCTGCCGGGTCCTCGGCTTGGATTTCGACCCGGCGAAGCTGGCCCTGGCCCGCCAGTTCGGCGCCGAAGTGGTGGATCTGTCCACCGGCGCGGACCCGGTCGCCGCGGCGCTCGCCTTCTCACGCGGGGCGGGCGTGGACGCGGTCATCATCACCGCGTCGACCAAGAGCAGCGAGCCCGTGTCGCAGGCCGCGAACATGTGCCGGAAGCGCGGGCGCATCGTGCTGGTCGGCGTCACCGGCCTGGAGCTGTCGCGCGCCGACTTCTATGAGAAGGAGCTGAGCTTCCAGGTCTCCTGCTCCTACGGGCCGGGACGCTATGACCCGGCCTACGAGCAAGGCGGCCAGGACTACCCCATCGGTTATGTCCGCTGGACGGAGCAGCGCAACTTCGAGGCCATCCTTGACATGATGCAGGCGGGGGCGGTCGACACGGCCCCGCTGGTCTCCCACCGCTTCCCCATGTCCGCCGCCAAGGATGCCTACGACCTGCTGTCCGGCGGCGGCCCCTCGCTCGGCATCCTGCTGGAGTTCCCGCCGGGCGACGCGCAACGCGACCTCGACCTCCGCCGCCCCACGGTGCGCCTGCCCACCGGGCCGGCCAGCGCGCCCACGCCCGGCCAAGTGCGGGTGGGCGTCGTCGGCATCGGCAACTACGCGGCCCGCGTGCTCGTCCCGGCCTTCCGCAAGGGCGGCGCGGCGCTGCTCGGGGCAGCCACCAGCACCGGCATCGGCGCATTCCATTTCGGCCGCAAGCTTGGCTTCGCGGAGGCGACCACCGACACCGCCGGGCTGATCGGGAACCCCGAGGTGGACGCGGTGGTGATCGCCACCCGCCATGACACCCACGGCCGGTTCGTGGTCGAGGCGCTCCGCGCCGGCAAGCATGTCTTCGTGGAGAAGCCCCTGGCCATCACGCCGGAGGGCGTCGACGAGGTCGAGGCGGCGCTCCGGACCAGCGGCCGCGTCCTCACGGTGGGGTTCAACCGCCGCTTCGCCCCGCATGTGGTGAAGGCGAAGGCGTTGCTGGCCCGGATGGCGCAGCCGGCCAGCTTCGTGATGACCGTCAATGCCGGCGCCATCCCGGCGGACCACTGGACCCAGGACCCGGCCGTCGGCGGTGGCCGCATCATCGGGGAAGGATGCCACTTCATCGACCTGCTCCGGCATTTGGCCGGCGCGCCGGTGACCGGCTTCAAGGCCGTGCGGATGGGCGGTACCCAGGCGGCCGACGACAAGGCGACCATCACCCTGGAATTCGCCGACGGGTCGTTCGGCACCTTCCACTACTTGGCCAATGGCCACAAATCCCTGCCCAAGGAGCGGCTGGAGATTTTTTGCGCCGGGGCGGTGCTGCAACTGGACAATTTCCGCGTCCTCAGGGGCTTCGGCTGGCCAGGTTTCGGCAGCATGCGCCTGTGGCGGCAGGACAAGGGCCAGGAGGCCTGCGCCGCAGCCTTCCTGAACGCCGTGCGCGCCGGGGGACCGCCCCCGATCCCCGTCGCCGAGTTGCTGGAGGTCAGCCGCTTGAGCATCGAGATCGGAGAGGCCCTCAGGCCATGATCGCGGGCGGGGTCCGGCTGTTCCACACGGTCCGCTTTCTCAAGCCGCAGCAGGTCTACGGGCGGGTGCTGTTCCGCCTGCGCCGCCCGCGCCCCGACCTGTCGCCGGCCCCGGCCACCCGGGCTCCGGCGGCGCCGCTGGTCGTCGGCCCGGGGCGTGAGCCGTCCCGGCTGGGGCCGGACCGCTTCCGCTTCCTGAACCGGGAAGGACGGCTGGACACGGCGGCGGCCTGGAACGACCCGGCCCAGGAAAAGCTCTGGCTCTACAACCTGCATTACTTCGACTGGCTGCGCGCCACCGAGGCCGACGCGACCCTCGAGGCTGCGCTGCTCGACCGTTGGGTGCAGGAGAACCCGCCCGGCACGGGCAATGGCTGGGAGCCCTATCCGTCCTCCCTGCGGATCGTCAACTGGATCAGGTGGCACCTGGCCAGGGCGCCGCTGCCGCCGGCCGCGGTGCACAGCCTGGCCGTCCAGACCCGGTACCTGACGGGCCGGCTGGAGCACCACCTCCTCGGCAACCACCTGCTGGAGAACGCGAAGGCCCTGGTCTTCGCCGGCCTGTTCTTCGACGGGGCGGAGGCGGATGCCTGGTACCGGCAGGGGGCCGCCATCCTGGACCGGGAGTTGCGGGAGCAGGTGCTGCCCGACGGGGCGCATTTCGAACTCAGCCCCATGTACCACGGGACGATCCTGGAGGACGTGCTGGACTTAGCCGCCATCCACCAGGCCTATGGCCGCCGGCTGCCGCCGGACTGGGCCGGCCGTATCCCGACGATGCTGCGTTGGCTGCGGGCCATGCTGCATCCCGACGGGCAGATTCCCCTGTTTTCCGACTCCGCCTTCGGCATCGCCCCCCACCCGGCAGCGCTGGAGGCCTATGCCGCCGCCCTTGGCCACGGCCAGCCCGAGGCGGCGTTCCCGCCGGCCCTGCACCTCGACGGCAGCGGCCATGCCCGTCTTGCCAGCGGGCCCTGGCTCGTCCTCGCGGACATCGGGGCCGTCGGGCCGGACTACCTGCCCGGCCATGCCCACGCCGACACCCTGACCTTCGAGGCTTCGGTGGGCACCGCCCGGTTCTTCGTGGACACCGGCACGTCCGTCTATGGCACCGGGCCGGAGCGCCTCCGCCAGCGCGCGACGCCGGCCCACAACACGGTCTGTGTCGACGGGGCCGACTCCTCCGAGGTCTGGGGCGGGTTCCGGGTTGCCCGCCGGGCGCGCATCACGGCGGCGCGGGTCTGGGAGGAGGCGGGGGCGGCCATCGCCGAAGCCAGCCATGACGGTTACCGGCGGCTGCCCGGTCGCCCCTCGCATACGCGGCGTTGGTCCGTGCGCGACGCGGCCCTGGTCGTCGAGGACCAGTTGACCGGCGGCGGCACGCACCAGGCCACCGTGTCCTTCCACCTGCATCCCGGCGTGGTCGCCAGCCAGACGGGGCCGGAGACGGTGCTGCTGTCCCATGGCGGGCAAACGGTAGTGGGCGCCCTGGACCCCGGCCTCCGCTGGCGGCTGGAGCCGACGACCTACCATCCCGGGTTCGGGCTGTCGGTCCCGACCCTCAAGCTGCTGGGCGAGTGGCAAGGGTCGCTCCAGGCCCGGTGGACCAACCGGTTCCAAGTCGTCCAACCTGCTTCCGGCCCGTGACCCAAGGGTTCAGGTTCATGAAAATCCTGTTCTTTGCCGACAATTTCCCGCCCGAGGTCAATGCCCAGGCCACCCGCGTCTATGAGCGCGCACGCTATTGGGCCGAGTGGGGCCATGAGGTGACCGTCATGACGACGGCACCGAACTTCCCCAAGGGCAAGCTCTACCCCGGCTACCGCAACGCCTGGCGCTCGACCGAGGTGATTGACGGCATCCGCGTCGTCCGGACCAAGAGCTACATGAGCGCGAACGAGGGTGTGGCCCTCCGGACCCTCGACTTCCTGTCCTTCATGGTCTCCGGCGGCATCGCCGCCCTGTTCGAGCGGCGCCCGGACGTGGTCGTCTCGACCTCGCCCCAGTTCTTCGCCGCGGTGGCGGGGTGGGCGGTGGGCAAGGTCCGGCGCGTGCCCTTCGTCTTTGAGCTGGGGGACCTCTGGCCTGCCTCCATCACGGGCGTGGGGGCCATGCGGCCCAACCTGTTCCTGCGGCTGATGGAAAGGGTGGAGCTGTTCCTCTACCGCCAATCCGCCGCCGTCGTCGCCCTGACCAACCGTTTCAAGCAGGACCTTGTCCGCCGGCACATCGACCCCGCCAAGATCGCGGTCGTGATCAACGGCGTCGACCTGCCCCGCTACTCCCCCCGCCCGCCCGATCCCGACCTTGTCAAGTCCCTGGGCCTGGAGGGCAAGTTCACCCTCGGCTACATCGGCACCCACGGGCTGGCGCATGCGCTGGAGAATGTGGTGGAGGCCGCGGACCTGCTGCGCGACGACGACGATTTCCGCTTCCTGTTCGTTGGGGAAGGGGCCAGCCGCAAGAAGGTCATGGAACTGGCCGAAGCGAAGGGGCTGGCCGGGAAGCAGATGATCTTCGTGCCGTCCCAGCCCAAGGCGGCCATGCCGTCCTACTGGAGCGTCTGCGACCTCGCCCTGATCCACCTGAAGGACACGCCCGTGTTCGACAGCGTGATCCCGTCGAAGATCTTCGAGGCTATGGGCATGGGACGGGCCCTGCTGTTTGCCGGACCCGCCGGCGAGGCGTCCGAGATCATCACGGGGGAGGGGGCCGGGGTCGTCCTGCCGCCGGAGGACCCGGCGATGCTGGCCGAGGCCCTGCGCGCCCTGAAGGCGGACCCTGCCCGCATGGCCCAACTGGCTCGCAACAGCCATGACGCCGCGCCGCGCTTCAGCCGCGAACGCCAGGCGCGCGACATGATGGCCGTGCTGGAGGCCGTGGTGGAACGGCGGTGGCCGGGACCCTGCCGGACGTAACTGCCGGCGCATGCCTGAGCGGACAGGAGTTGGGGCAAAAGGGACTGCCCTGTCGCCCCGGTGAGGGCGGGGGCAAGCAGACATGCCGCGGCCAGCGACGAGCGGGAGGTAGCCCCTCCCGCACGGGACCCTATCGCATTCCTGAAAACCGGATCGGGTTGCGGGAGTTCGGTGTCTCGACGGGTAAACCGGCGCCGTCCCGCCTGGGCGTCACACTTCCTGGTGGGAGGTGCGGACGCTGATCGCCGACGACGGCCGGCACATCAGCAGGATGCCGACATAGAGGCTGGCGTTCACGGCCAGCAGCGGCAGGGTGGATACCCCGAAGGCCAGTGCCACGAGCGGGGCCGCCACCAGCCCCACATAGACCAGGATGGACCAGGGCCAGGAAAAGCGGCGCTGGAGGATGTGGTGCAGGTGGTTGCGGTCCCCCTGGAAGGGCGACCCCCCGGCCAAGCTGCGCACGATGATCAGGCGGGTGGCGTCGAGCACCGGGATCAGGAAGATCAGCACCACCTCTTCGGCCCGCAGGCCGACCGAGGGGCTGTTGTAGCTGAAGACGACCAGCGCCCCGACCACGATGCTCAGGGAGTAGCTGCCATTGTCGCCGAAGAACAGCTTCCCGCGCATGTTGTAGACCAAGGCGACGACCGTGGCGCCAGCAAGGGCCAGCAACGGCAGGAAGACGGGGGAGTGGACGCCCGCTTTCCAGGCGACGAAGCTGCTCCAGGCCAGCAGGGTCGAGCCGACGACGCCGTTCATGCCGTCGGCCATGTTCACGGCATTCTGCAGGGCCAGGTAGCCGATGACGGAGAAGGGGATGGCCAGCCAGAGCAAGTCCACGGAAACATTCGTCCCGAAGTTCAGGACGGAGACCGCGAAACGGCTGTCCACCAGGATCAACGCCAGGACGACACAGGCCGACGTCACCAGCCGGATCAGGGGCCGCAGCGACAGGCGGTCATCGAGGCAGCCCAGGACCCACAGGGGCACGGCCAGCCAGGCGAGGGCCAGGTAGACCGACCGGTCTTCGCTGGTGACGGCCAGGGCGGCCATGACGGCAACGAACGGCGCCAGGATGGCCACGCCGCCGACGAGGGGAACCTGCCCCTCATGCAGCTTCCGAACCCCATCGGGCTTGTCCAGAATTTTCAGTTTTTCGGCGATCAGGGACCGAAAATGGCAGACCAGCAAGGCAACCGCTACCGAAACCGCGACAACCAGGACCATCCCGCTCCCCTCAACCGCCATGATGCCCCGGCCTGACCAACGGACGATCGGTACAACGCCTCAGCAATGAGCCTCTGGGCCGTTTGCCGAAAGTGAAGATGTCACCGAGAGCCAATCGAATGGACTAAGCCAATGTGATTACGGCCGTCCTAGCACAGGGGCGTCTTGAATCCAAGGGGGTATGGCGTGACGCTTTTCGATGTTAGGGCGTACTCTTCCCATCGGCGGACGGAAATGACCAGCCACTTGGCGGCCGCCCGCCGCTTGGGCTGCCCAGGACATATCCGGTTTCGATCCGAAAACTCCCGCACCGTGGCTGGACTGGCTGCCGCCGTGGGAAAAAACTGGCGATGGGCCGACGTGGAAAGGGCAGGGAAAGCCTTTGTCCCCCTGCCCGTTCAGGGAACGTTCCGCCGGCGTTACGACGTGATCGTTACTGCTCCCGCCAGCTCTTCTCCAGGACCTGCGTGAAGGGCTGCAGCAGGTAGTGCAGGGCGGTGCGCTCGCCGGTCCTGATGTAGCTGTCGGCGGGCATGCCGGGCACCAGGGTGATGCCTTCCAGCCGTTCCGCCTCCGCCTCGGGCACGGTGATGCGCACGGCGTAATAGGGGGCGCCGGTGCGCTGGTCGACGATCCGGTCGGCGCTGACCTTGGTGACCACGCCGCTGATCACCGGGGTGACGGCCTGCTTGAAGGCGCTGAAGTGGATGTCGGCCGGCATGCCGACGCGGACATTGTCGATGTCCGTCACCTGCATCTGCGCCTCCACCACCAGCTCGTCCTCGTCCGGGACCACCTGCATCAGCGCTTGGCCCGGCGGGATCACGCCGCCAACCGTATGGACCTGCATGTTGGTCACGGTGCCGCTGGCTGGCGCCCGAATCACCGTGCGGGCCAGCACGTCCTCCGCCCCCTTCAGCCGCTCCCGCAGGTCGAAGCCCTGGGTCTGCACCTCGCGTAGCTGGTTGGCCAGTTCCTCCTGGAAGGTCTTGCGGACCTGGATGATCTGCAGGTCCGTCTCGCCGATCAGCTGCTGGGTCCGCGCCACGTTGCCCAACACCTCCCCCCGCTCACCCATCAGTCGCGAGGCCTCGCGCTCCAGGGCCAGGATGCGGGTCTTCGGGGCGTAGCCCTTCTCGTTCAGCTCCCGCAAGCCACGCAGCTCCCCCTCGATCAAGGAGATCTGGCGGTCATGGGACTTCTGCTGCGCCAGCAGGCCTTTGATCTGCTCCTGGGCCTGCACCTTGCGCTGCTCCAGGATCCTGACCTGGCCCTCCTGCGACAGCTTGCGCGCCTCGAACTGGGTGCGCTGTCCGGCCAGCAGGGCCTTCATGTCCGGCTCGCCCTCGCGGGCCAGCAGGTCCTCGGGGAAAGTGATGGTCCCGAGCCCGTCCCGCTCCGAGGCAAGGCGCGCCTCCAAAGCCCGGTTGGCGTCGAGCTGGCCGCGGACGATGTCCACCTGGGTCCGGGCGCGGGTGGGGTCCAGGATGACCAGCTCCTGGCCCGCCTTGACCTTGTCGCCGTCACGCACCGTCAGGGCCTGCACGATGCCGCCCTCCAGGTGCTGGATCTGCTTGTTGCTGCCGCTGACCGCCACCACGCCGGGGGCGATGGCGGCGCTGGACAGGGGCGCCAAGCCGGCCCACAGGCCGAAGCCGCCGAAGGCGACGCCCAGGACGGCGGCGCCGGCCAGGATGGTGGAGCGGAAGGAGGTGTCCACCCCGCCGCGGCCCTTGCCGCCGGCCAGGGTGTCGGGGGAGGGGAGGAGGTCGAGGGTGGTCATCAGGGGGCCACTCCGGAGGTCTGAAGCTGGGGCCGGGCCTCGGGCTGGGCCTGTGGCGGCACGGCGGCGGCGCGGGCAGGGGCGGCGTGGGGCCGGGTGTAGCGGGACATCACCTCGTTGCGGGGGCCGAAGGCGGCCACCTGGCCGTCGCGCAGCACCAGGATGTGGTCCACGCCCACCAGCACGCTGGGCCGGTGCGCCACGATCAGCACCGTGGCGCCGCGCTCGCGCAGGCCCGCCATGGCGCGCACCAGGGCGTTCTCGCCCTCGTCGTCCAGGTTGCTGTTGGGCTCGTCCAGCACCACCAGGGCCGGGTTGCCGTACAGGGCACGGGCCAGGGCTACCCGCTGGCGTTGGCCGGCGGACAGGACGGAGCCGCCCTCGCCGATCTGGGTGTCATAGCCCTGCGGCAGGCGCAGCACCATCTCGTGCACCCCGGCCAGGGTGGCGGCTTCCACCACCTTGTCCGCGTCCACCGCGCCGAAGCGGGCGATGTTCTCGGCCACGGTGCCGCCGAACAGCTCCACGTCCTGGGGCAGGTAGCCGATGTGGGGGCCCAGGCGGGTACGGTCCCACTGGTCCAGGTCGGCGCCGTCCAGCCGAATCTTGCCGGCGTAGGCGGGCCAGACGCCGACGATGTTGCGCACCAGGGTGGACTTGCCCGCGGCGCTGGGGCCGATGATGCCCACGCATTCCCCCGCCGCGACGGCGAAGGTCACGCCGCGCAGGGTGGGGGCGGTGCCGCCGGGGGGCACGGCCACCAGCCCTTCCACCGCCAGGTCGCCCTTCGGCGCCGGCAGGGGCATGGGCGAGGGGCGCGGCGGCAGCTTCGTGAACATCTCATCCAGCCGGTGATAGGCCGAGCGGGCGCCGACCAGCAGCTTCCAGGTGCCGATGGCCTGCTCCACCGGGGCCAGCGCGCGGCCCAGCACGATGGTGCCGGCGATCATGTAACCCGGCGTGATCTCATGCCGGATGGCCAAGTAGGCGCCGGCGCCCAGCATGATGTTCTGCACCGCCAAGCGGGCGAACTTGGTGATGGCGGACACCGCGCCGGCCCGGTCGCTGGCGACGCCCTGCAGGGCCAGCATGCGGCCGTGCCGCTCCAGCCAGCGGGCCCGGATGCCGGGCAGCATGCCCATGGCCTCGGCAACCTCCGCGTTGCGCAGGTTGGCTTCCGCGTACTGGCTGGCCCGCATCTGCTCCAGGTTCGCCTCCTGGAGCGGTTTGCGGGTCAGCGCCTCCGTGGCCACGGCCAAGCTGAACAGGAGGATGGTTCCGGCCACGGCGATCCAGCCCAGCAACGGGTGGAACAGGAAGATCACGCCGATGAACAGGGGCGTCCAGGGGGCGTCGAAGAAGGCGAACAATCCCTGGCCGGTGAGGAACTGCCGCACGGTCAGCATGTCCTGCAGCGGCTGGGTGCGGCTGCTGTTGGGCAGGCGCAATGACCGCTCATAGACAGCGTCGAACAGGCGGGGCGACAGGGCCGTGTCGATCCGGTTGCTGACCCGCACCAGGATCTTGGACCGCAGGTACTCAAGCCCGGCATGGACGCCGAGCATGGCCACCAGCACCAGGGTCAGCATCAGCAGCGTTGATTCGCTGCGCGCCCCCAGGACCCGGTCGTAGACCTGGAGCATGTAGAGCGGCGAGGCGAGCATCAGCAGGTTGATGAAGAAACTGAACACGCCGGCGGCGACGAACCCCTCCCGGCATGAGGCGAGCGCCTGCCGGAGTTCCGTCTTCCTGGGGCTTTGCATGGACGGGCCTTTCCTCTTCGCCGACGGGAGGGCGCGCCTTGCAGGGCGGCGCCCCCGGGCCATCGGCAATGGGGTCTTTCTGGGATGGAGGCGGCGGGGAACCCCGGCCAGGGCCGCGCCACCTGCCGGCGCCCGCCCATGGGAGCGCACTATAGTTAATGGCCCGTAACTCAGGGCAAACGGGGAAAGGTGCAGTTCCGTAACAAAAATGGGGCGCAGGGAACCATGTCACATCCGTGGCCGAAACGACACGGCCGGGTCAGGCGGTGGGCAGTTTGGCCAGCCAGCCGCGGTCAGCCTTCGCCCAGCGGACAATCCCCCGCGCCCGTTCCAGGGCCCAGGCCGGGGCATGGGAGAGGGGGAAGCCTGGCAGGTCCCGCCGGGGTGGCGTGGACATGAGGCCAGACAAGAGGTCCGACCAGGCATCAAGGACCGTGGGCAGCCCATAGCGCCGGGCCACCTCCTGGCGGGCCGCCTCCGCGATCGACCAGCGCAGCCGGCTGTCCCGGGCCAGCCGCGTGATGGCGTCGGCCCAGGCCTCTGGGCGGTTCGGCACAAGCAGCCCGGTCCGTCCATCCTCCACGGCCGGGGCGTAGGGCGGCGCATCGGTGAAGATCCCCGGGATGCCGCAGCCGCCATACTCCCGGAACTTCAGTTCCGTCTTGCAAGCGTGGAAATGGTCCGGGACGAGGGGGGCCAGCCCCATGGCATAGCCGGTCGCCGCAAGGTCGCGGATAAAGCTGTCATAGTCGGGTTGGTAGGGACGCACCACCAAGCCCGGCAGGCCCTCGAACCCCGCCGGGGCGGCGCCCCAGACATGCAGCCGCAGCCGCCCGCGGATGTCGTCCGGAACCAGGCTCAACGCATCCAGGAACACCTTGCCCAGCGTGTCGCCGGCACCCCGGCTGGTCGGGTAGGCCACCAGGAGCTGGCCTTCCGCTTCCGTGGCTGGCCGGATACCGTCCACCAGGGCGCCGTCGAACAGCTGGGGGAACTGCCGGACCGGGGCGCCGAAGCCCTGCACCGTGGTGGCGAGGCGGGCATTGTAGACCTGGACCAGGTCCGCGTGGCGAAGGAAGGCTCCCATCACCCAGCGCCGGAGCGGCTTGCCATAGTAGCGGCCAACGCCCGTCTCCGGCGGCACGGCCAGCAGGTCGTCGTCCAAGGCCACCATGACCCGGCGGCCGGCCCGCCGGGCTCGCTCCATCAGCCTCAGCTCGTCCACCTCCGCCGGGCGGCAGAACAGCACGACGTCCGCCCAGGCCACGTCCTCCGCCCGCGTCGTCCAGGCATAGGCATAGCGGAGCGAAACAGCCCCCGCGTCACGCAGCCGGTTCAGCGGCTTCGCCAAAGTCAGGATGACGGAGACGATGGGCGCCGGCGCAACCACCAACAGGCGGGGCTGGCGGCAGGCCCCGTCGCGGCCCGGCCCTTCCGGGATCGGCATCAGCCTATCCATCACGTACCACACACGTTCATTACCGAAGTAAGCACAACAATACCTCAAATGAGATAAATCCGTTCGGATTAGCCCGACAGAGTAAATGACGGACAGATAGATAAGCGACCCGATTTCTTGCGACCGGTGATGAGTTACGCTAGCGTCCAACCGCCAAAATAGCATGCAAGGATTTTGTGGTGTCTAGCGCTTCCTTTCTGAATTCTGGCTTTACCGTTTCACTGGCCCTTGTCATTGGGTCGGCCGTCCCGGAGAGGTGACCGGACCATGAGGACCATCATCGTCACCGGCGGGGCCGGCTTCATCGGATCGGCTGTGGTGCGCCAGTACCTGGCAGGCACGGGCGTGCGGGTGGTGACGCTGGACAAGCTCACCTATGCCGCCAACCTGGCGTCCATCCCGGGCCATGACACCAACCCCCGGCATGTGCTGGAGCGGGTGGACATCTGCGACCGCGCGGCCGTGCGGCGGGTCTTCGCCACACATCGGCCCGACGCCGTCATGCACCTGGCCGCGGAGTCCCATGTGGACCGGTCCATCGACGGGCCGGAGGAATTCGTCCGAACGAACGTCCTGGGCACCTTCGTCCTGCTGGAAGAGGCGCTGGCCTATTGGAAGGGCTTGGCGGAGGGGGAGAAGAAGGCCGGCTTCCGCTTCCACCACGTCTCCACCGACGAGGTCTACGGCACCCTCGGCCCTACCGGGCTCTTTACCGAAGACACGGCCTACGCGCCCAACTCCCCCTATTCCGCCACGAAGGCGGGGTCGGACCACCTGGTCCGGGCTTGGCAGGAGACGTTTGGGCTGCCCGTCGTGATGACCAACTGCTCGAACAACTACGGCCCCTACCAATTCCCCGAGAAGCTGATCCCGGTGATGGTCATCCGGGGACTCGCCGGCCAGCCCCTGCCGGTCTACGGCAAGGGGGACAACGTGCGTGACTGGCTGCATGTGGAGGACCACGCCGAGGCGCTGCGGCTGGTGCTGGACAAGGCGGCCCCCGGCAGCCGCTACAACATCGGCGGCCACAACGAACGGTCCAACCTGGACCTGGTCCATGCCCTCTGCGACCTGCTGGACGAGTTGGCGCCGCCACTACCGGGCGGCCGTCCCCGGCGTTCCCTGATCAGCTTCGTCACCGACCGCCCGGGCCACGACAAGCGCTACGCCATCGACGCCTCGCGCATCGGCCGCGACCTGGGCTGGAAGCCGCGGCACACGCTGGAAACCGGCCTGCGTGACACGGTCCGCTGGTACCTGGAGAACCGGGCCTGGTGGCAGGCCATCCTTGACGGCGGCTACCGGGCCGACCGCATCGGGCTCGCTGGCGCGGCCATGGCAGCGGGGAGGGCAGCGGAATGAAGGGCATCATCCTGGCTGGCGGGTCCGGCACGCGCCTCTACCCTGTCACCATGGCGACCAGCAAGCAGCTGCTGCCCGTCTATGACAAGCCGATGATCTATTACCCGCTCAGCACCCTGATGCTGGCGGGCATCCGCGATATCCTCGTTATCACCACGCCGCAGGACCAGGAGGCCTTTCGTCGTGTCCTGGGCGACGGGTCACAGTGGGGCTTGAACCTGGCCTATGCCACCCAGCCCTCCCCGGACGGCCTCGCCCAGGCCTTCCTGATCGGGCGCGACTTCATCGGCGGCGATTCCTGCGCCTTGGTCCTTGGCGACAACATCTTCTATGGGCACCACCTGAGCCTGGAGGTGGCCGAGGCCGCCAACCTGCACAGTGGCGCCCGGATCTTCGCCTACAATGTCCGCGACCCCGAACGCTACGGCGTGGTCGAGTTCGACCGGGAGGGGCGGGCGCTGAGCATCGAGGAAAAGCCGGCCAAGCCGCGCTCCAACTGGGCCGTGACGGGCCTCTACTTCTATGACAAGGACGTGGTGGAGATCGCCTCCCAGGTGCGCCCCTCGGCCCGCGGGGAGCTGGAGATCACCTCCGTCAACAACGCCTACCTGGAGCGCGGGGACTGCTCCGTCGTCCGCCTGGGCCGGGGCTATTGCTGGTTCGACACCGGGACGCACAGCTCCCTGCTGGAAGCGGGAGAGTTCGTGCGCGCGGTCCAGGACCGCCAGAACCTGCAGATCGCCTGCCCGGAGGAAATCGCCTACCGCCAGGGCTGGATCAGCGCGGACAGCGTGGCCGCGGCGGGCGAGGGGTTGCGCAAGACGGAGTACGGCCAGTACCTGCTGCGCCTGTTGCGGGAGGAGTGGTGACCCTGGCCCGGGATGCGGCCGGCCAGGTGGACATCGTCATCGTCAACTGGAATGCCGGTGCCCTCCTCGCGCGCTGCCTCGACAGCATCGCGGCCCATGGGGCTGGGCGCGTGGGGCGGGTCGTCGTGGTGGACAACGCGTCGCGCGACGGCTCGGAGCAGGCGGCGGACCTGGGGCGCCCGGGACTGGACATGCTCCTCGTGCGCAACACGGCCAACCGGGGGTTCGGGGCCGCTTGCAACCAGGGCGCCGCGCTGGGGCAGGCCGGGTTCATCCTGTTCCTCAACCCCGATGCCGCCCTGCGCCCGGGGACGCTGGACCTGCTCCTGGACGTGCTGCACCGCCCGGACGGCGAGGACGTGGGCATCGTCGGTCCCCGCCTGTTGGCACAGGACGGCAGCACCCACCGGAGCTGTGCCCGCCTGCCGTCCCTGTCCCGCCTGGTCCTTGAGCCCACGGGACTCGACCGGCTGCTGCCCGGCCTCATCCCCCCGCACTTCATGGTCGAGTGGGACCACCTGGACGACAGGGACGTGCCGCAGGTCATGGGAGCCGCGCTCATGGTCCGACGCTCCACCTTCGGGGACCTCGGGGGCTTCGACGAGCGCTTCTTCGTCTACTACGAGGACGTGGACCTTTGCCGCCGGGCTTGGGGGGCCGGGTGGCGCTGCCGGCACGTGGCCGGTGCGACCGCCGACCATCTCGGCCAGGGAACCACCCGCCAGGCGGTGGCCATGCGTGGCGTACTGCTGGCCCGGAGCCGCATCTCCTATGCGGCCAAACACTTCGGCAGCGCGGCCGCGCTGCTCGTCTGCCTGTCCGTCCTGCTGGTCGAGCCCTGGAGCCGCACCGCCCTGGGCATCGCCCGGCGCTCCCCTGGTGACGTGCGGGCGGCTTGGCGGGCTGCCGGCACCCTCTGGTCGGACCTTCCCGGCCTGCTCCTGCGCGTGCGGCACGGCGGGCGGGCGCCGGCCTGACGGCGTTCCCCTGCCGGTCGTGACCATTCGGTCCCCTGCGCGTGCCATCAATACGTGTTGCTTGTGTCCACACCCCCTCCTGATGGAGTATTGTCCGCCTTCAGCTTTACTCAATTTGGATGGACAAGGGCGTGATCATGGCGAGTGTGGAGATGGACGTGGAGCGCGGGGCCCGGGAGCGGGCGGGCACCCTGGTGCCGGTCCTGCTGTCGGGCGGCGCCGGGTCGCGCCTCTGGCCCCTCTCCCGGGAACAGTACCCGAAGCAGCTCCTGCGCATCGCCGGGGAGCGCACCATGATCCAGGAGACCGCGCTGCGGGTCGCCGACCCGTCCCTGTTCGGCTGCCCAATCGTGGTCTGCAACCACGAGCACCGCTTCGCCATCGCCGAGCAGATGCAGGAAGTCGGGGTCACCCCGTCCCGCATCGTCCTGGAGCCGCTGGGCCGCAACACCGCGCCCGCCATCGCCGTGGCCGCGCAGGCAGCCCTGCAGGACGACCCGGACGCGCTGTTGCTCGTCCTGCCGGCCGACCATGTCGTGCTGGACCAAGGGCGGTTCTGCTTGGCGGTGGAAGCCGCCACGGCCGCGGCCCGTGAGGGGTACCTCGTGACCTTCGGGATCCTGCCGACCGGACCGGAGACTGGCTACGGCTACATCAAGGCCGGCGCGGCGCTGCCCGGCCTGCCCGGTGCCCACAAGGTGGACAGCTTCGTGGAGAAGCCCGACCGTGGACTGGCCGAGGCCTACGTGGCCGGCGGGGAGCATTACTGGAACAGCGGCATGTTCCTGTTCCGCGCGGCCACCCTGCTGGAGGAATTGGCCCGCCACGCGCCGGACGTGCTGGAAGGCGTGGCCCAAGTGATGCCGAAGTCGGTCCGGGACCTGGACTTCCTGCGCCTGGACAAGGACGCCTTCGCCGCCGTGCCCAGCATCGCCATCGATGTCGCGGTGATGGAGCGGACCGACAAGGCCGTTGTCATCCCCGCCGACCTGGGCTGGACGGACGTCGGGGCCTGGTCCGCCCTTTGGGAAATCGGGAAGAAGGATGCGGCGGGCAACGTGCTGCTGGGCGACGTGGTCGCCGTCGACAGCCGCAACAACCTGGTCCGCAGCGAGGGCATGCTGACCGCGGTCGTCGGCCTGGACAACGCCGTCGTGGTCGTCACCGAGGACGCCGTGCTGGTGGCCCACCGGGACAAGGTCCAGGAAGTCAAGCAGGTCGTGGACCAGCTCAAGCGCGCCACCCGGCCGGAAGCCACGACCAACAAGACCGTTTACCGGCCCTGGGGCCACTACACCGGGGTGCATGCGGACGAAGGCTTCCAGGTGAAGCGCATCACGGTGCTCCCCGGCCGCAGCCTCTCACTGCAATACCACCACCATCGCTCCGAGCATTGGGTCGTGGTGCACGGGACCGCCCATGTGCGGGTCGGGGATGAGGAACTGGTCGTGAAGGCGAACGAGTCCGTCTACATCCCCCGCGAGGCCGTCCACCGGCTTGAGAACCGGGGCGACCACCCGCTGCACCTCATCGAGGTGCAGGTAGGGGGCTATCTCGGCGAGGACGATATCGTCAGGCTCCAGGACGTGTACGGCCGGTCCTGACGGTCTTCCCGCGTGCACGCGGCGACTGCCGCGGGCCCCCGGCGGGAGGAGGCGACTAAAGAACACGGAAGCCGGACCCGTTTCCAGTCATCTGGAAACGGGTCTAGCCCTCCCGGCCCAACACGTCGAGGGCACGGGCGATGCCGTCCTTCCAACTCGGCTGTGCCACCCCATAAACAGCCCGGATCCGCTGGCAGTCCAGTACCGACCACGACGGGCGCTTCGCTGGCGTCGGGTACTGTTCAGTGCCGATCGGCGACACCGTCGGCGGCACCCGCCAACCCCGGGCCGCTGCCTGGGCAAATATCTCGGTCGCGAAGCCATGCCAGCTCGCCGGCGGGCCGCCGGCAAGGTGGAACGTGCCCCAGCACGGGTCCCTGGGGGGTGGTTCCCTGTCCAGGAGGGTGGTCGCGACGCGCTCCAGGGCCATGGCGATGCTGTCGGCCGGCGTCGGGCCGCCCCACTGGTCTGCCACGACGCCCAGCACGTCCCGGGTCTCCCCGAGGCGCAACATGGTGCGCAGGAAATTCTTGCCGTCGGGTCCGAAGACCCAGGCCGTGCGGATGATCACATGGCGGTCCAGCGCCTCGCGAACCGCCCGCTCCCCCGCTTCCTTGCCGCGGGCATAGACGCCCTGTGGGGAGACCGGGTCGTCCTCCCGCCAGGGACGGCCCGGGTTGCCGTCGAAAACATAATCCGTGGACAGGTGCAGCAAGGGGATCCCGGCCACAGCCGCGGCGCGGGCCAGGGCCGCCGGCCCATCCCGGTTGGCGGCGAAGGACACCTCCGGCTCGCTTTCCGCCAAATCCACCGCCGTGTGGGCGGCGCAGTTCACCACCAAGTCGACGCCGGCCACGGCGCGCGCCAAGGCCGCCGCGTCCGCCAAGTCCAACTCGGCCCGGGTGGGGGCCGTCAATGTCCAGGACCCCGGGTCGGCGATCCGGCGCAGCGCGGTGCCGACCTGGCCGGAACCGCCCAGCAGGAGCAGGCGGCGCGGCATCAGGCCCACCGCACCTGGCCAAGGTCCCGAAAGGTCGGCCAGACCTTGTCGCGGTCCGACACGGTGGCCCCCTCCGGCCCTACTGGCCAGGGGATGCCCAGTGCCGGATCGTGCCACAGCAGGCCCCCCTCCTGCGCCGGCGCGTAAGGGGCGGAGCATTTGTAGTGGACCAGGGTGCCCGGTTCCAGGGTGCAGAACCCATGGGCGAAGCCACCTGGCACGAAGAGCTGGGTGCCCGTCGCCGCGTCAAGCTCCACCGCCAAATGGCGGCCGTGGGTGGGCGAGCCCTCGCGCAGGTCCACCACCACGTCCAGGACGCGACCACGCAGCACCTGGACCAGCTTGGCCTGGATGAAGGGTGGCCGCTGGAAGTGCAGCCCGCGGACGGTGTGCAAGGCTTCCGACAGGGAGACGTTGTCCTGCACGAAGCCCACGCCCACGCCAGCATCACGGTATCGCCGCTCCGCATAGGTCTCGGCGAACCACCCGCGGCAGTCGCCGAACCGCCGGGGGGTGAGCAGCAACACCCCGCCCAGGTCGGTGGTCTTGATGTCCATGGGATCGTCCTGCCCACGTTCCGGTATGACGGGGCCGTCCACCCGCCCGCGCAGGTGATAGCCGAGCGCTCCGTTCGGCGATAGAACATTTTCCGATATCCCCATCCGCCAAGCGTGGTCATCCATGACGATGGTTCCGCCCCGCCCGAAGCCGGCCGCCTTCCTGGACCGCGACGGGGTGCTCAACATCGATGTCGGCTATGCCCACCGGCCCGAGCAGATTACCTGGGTCACCGGCGCCGCCCAGGCGGTTCGACGGCTGAACCACGCGGGATTCCATGTCTTTGTCGTCACGAACCAGTCCGGCGTCGCCCGTGGCATGTTCGGCGAGGACCAGGTGCGCTCGCTCCATGGCTGGATGGCCGGGGAACTCGCGGCCCTTGGCGCCCGCATCGACGATTTCCGGTATTGCCCTTTCCTGCCGGACGCGCCGCTTCCCGCCTATCGCAAGGACAGCGGCTGGAGGAAGCCGGGACCGGGCATGCTGCTGGACCTGATGCGCCACTGGCCCGTGGTGCGGGAGGGAAGCTTCCTGGTCGGCGACCACTTGCGCGACATCGCGGCGGCCGAGGCGGCCGGGATCCCGGGCCACCTTTTCGGTGGCGGCGACCTGGACGCATTCGTCAAGGACATACTGGCGCGCCGCGGGGGTGTCGGCTCACCCTAGCCGGACGGGTAGGGCCCAGGCACGGTCGGGGAGCCCCGCCCAGCCCCTTGCCCAAGTGGCGTGGTGCGCCGTCTATAGCGACGGGCATCTGCATCGGGGGGAAGGCCTTGGAACGCTTGGACGCGGTCGTCATCGGGGCGGGTGTGGTCGGCCTCGCCGCGGCTAGGGCGTTGGCCCTTGCCGGTCGTGAGGTGGTGGTGCTCGAGTCGACCAAGTCCATCGGCTCCGGCACCAGCTCCCGCAACAGCGAGGTGGTACATGCCGGCATCTATTATCCCACGGGATCCCTGAAAGCCCGGCTTTGCGTGGAAGGCAAGGGTGCGCTGTACACCTATTGCCGCGAGCGGGGCGTCCCGCACCGGAACTGCGGCAAGCTGATCGTCGCCACCGATGACAGCCAGGTTGCACGCCTGCATGCGCTCAAAGCCAAGGCTGCCGACAACGGGGTCCACGACCTTGTCCTGGTCGACCCGGCGGCGGCACGGGAGATGGAACCTGAGCTGTCCTGCGTCGCCGCCCTGTGGAGCCCGTCCAGCGGCATCATCGACAGCCACGCCCTGATGCTGTCCTACCTGGGGGAGGTGGAGGATCGCGGCGGGGCCATCGCCTATGCCAGCCCCGTCCTGGCCGGCCGGGTGGCCGCCGACGGTATCGAGCTGGTGGTCGGCGGGGACAGCGGCTGCACCATCCTGGCCCGGACCGTGGTCAACGCGGCGGGCCTCCACGCCCAGGAGATTGCCAGGCTGGTGCAGGGTATCCCCCCGTCCAGCATCCCGGCGCTGCACTTGGCGAAGGGCAACTACTATGCCCTCGCAGGGCGGAACCCCTTCAGCCGCCTCGTCTACCCGATCCCGGAGCCCGGCGGGCTCGGCGTGCACGTCACCATCGACCTCGGTGGCCAGGCCCGGTTCGGCCCCGACGTCGAATGGGTCCAGGACGTCCATTACGACGTGGACCCCGCGCGGGCGGAAAAGTTCTACTCGGCCGTCCGTCGATACTGGCCAGGCCTGAAGGATGGCGCGCTGGTCCCGGGGTATGCGGGGATCCGGCCGAAGCTGGCCGGACCGGGCCAGCCCGATGCCGACTTCCTCGTCCAGGGACCCGCGAGCCACGGCGTGCCGGGGCTGGTCAACCTGTACGGGATCGAGTCGCCCGGACTGACCGCGTCGATCACCCTGGGGGACATGGTGGTCAGGGAACTCCAGCTCCTGCCGGCCTAGGGCGCATTGCGGGCGGCCTCCGGTCCCAACCCCTGGCCGCCCGGGCCCTTCAGGCGGTCAGTTCCCGCCAGAGTTGGTCGAGCAGGGGCTCGGGGTAAAGGTCCGGCGGGACCGAACTGCCGGTGATCCTGGGACCGGATTCGGGGCAGACGCGCCCCTTTACCCAACCGCTGACCCCGGGGGTCGCAAGCCGGGCGATGAAGCTGCCGTCATCAAGGCGGAGAAGGCTGAACTCGGGGCCTGCCATGTTGCTCATGATTGCCCACCCAGCAAATCCTGCGGCGTCCTGAACAGCAGGGCGCGTGGGGAGAGGTCGGCGATGAAGGCCAGGGCGTCGCGTTTGTCGCCGTGGACGGCCTCGTTGTAGGCGTCCACCAGGTCGTCGTAGAGGTTCAGGCCCTTCAGCAGCGCCACCTTCTGCTGCAGCG
>MOEB01000055.1 GCA_001939945.1 Aerophototrophica crusticola
GTGGTGAAGAAGGGCTCGAACACCCGGTTCAGATGGTGGGGCGGTATGCCCTTGCCGTCATCGCTGAAGCGCAGTTCCACCATGTCGTCCGGCAGTCTCAGCAACTCGATGGTCATGGTACCGCCCCTGCCGTCGTCGAAGGCGTGCAGCAGGGCGTTGATGACGAAGTTGGTCAGCACCTGGGCGATGGCGCCAGGATAGCTGTCCACCACCAGCCGATCCTCCCCTTGGATCAGCACCCGGTGAGGGGTGCGCTTCAGCCGGGGGCCGAGGCTGAGCATGACCTCCCCCACATAGGCCCGCAGGTCGAACGACCGCCTCTGGTCGTTGGCGCGGTCGACGGAGACCTGCTTGAAGCTCTGGATCAGGGCGGCGGCGCGCTGCATGTTGGATTGCAGCAGGGCGGCCGCGTCGAGGGCGGCCTTGGTGTAGTCTTCCAGGTCCGCCTTGCGGAGCTGGTTGCTCGCCAACGCCCGGTCCAGCGCCCGTGTCTCATCCGCCAAGTGGGATGCGGCGGTGAGGGCGATGCCCACGGGCGTGTTGATCTCATGCGCCACGCCGGCCACCATCTGGCCCAGGCTGGCCATCTTCTCCGCCTGGATAAGGCTGTGCTGGGTGGCGCGCAGGTCGGACAGGGCCTGTTCGGCCCGGTCACGGGCCATGCGCAGGTCGTCGGCGGCGCGGGTGCGCTCGGCCTCCTCCGCCGCCAGCTTGGACAGCAGGCGGTTGTAGGCCGCCATGATGGTTCCGATCTCGTCCTCGGACTCCAGGGGCAGGGGCTGCCGACGCCGCGGGTCCTCCGCCCGGTGGATGGCATCCAGGAAGCGGGCCAGGGGCCGGTCGATGGTCAGGGTGTGGGCGAGCACCGCGCTGCCTGTCGTGGTGGCGATGACAACCAGCAGCAGCAGCACGTCACGCAGCAGCTGCTTCTCCACCGCGGCCTGGATTCGGCCGTCGCCGAAGGTCAGGCCCAGCTCACCGATCAGTTCCGGCCTGCCCTCCGCCACCTCGGGGCCATGGACGGGCACGCGGATGGACCATTCCTTGCCCGGGACGTCCGGCCGGGCCGCGCGGGCCAGGCTCAGCCCCCGCTCGTCCCAGACCTCCACCACGGCGATGTCGGGGTTGGTGAGCATCGCGTCGACGATGCTCTGCAGGGTACGCTTCTCGAAGTTCCAAATCGGGGTGCGCACCGCCAGGGCCTGGGCGGCGGCCACCGTCTCCATCTCCTGTACCAACCGCTGGCGCAGCTCATGCCGGTTGGCCAGGACGGACACGGCGGAGGTCAACAGGGTGCAGGCGATGATCATCGGCAGGATGACCACCACGAACTTGCCCCGCGTCGTCCGCATCCGGCGCAGCATTCCCGATCCCGGCTACCTCGTCCGACAACACAGTTGCCCGATCGCGCGGCGGGCACAAGGTCCATATGAAAGGAAAAGCAGGGCCACACGCTGCACGGGCATGGGGCATGTGCCGCGAGGCGCGTGCATCGAACGCCCTTCGGTGGTAATCATAACCTGTTAATGTGGCGCTGCGGCCGGTCAAGGCCGGGTTCTCGACCCCCACGGGGCAGGGATACGGGATGGTGATGGCAGGTCCGGAGCCCAAGGTCAGGGGCGTCATCTACGGCAGGAGCCTGGATTTCAAGCCGCCCCCGCCGGCGGTGGACGTGCTCGGCTCGCCCTTGAAGCTCACGGACGTGGAGTATGTGCGGGTCCCGCAGAAGAGCTGGCGGGACCAACTGCGCCTTTTCCTCCAGTCCAGCGGTCTGACCACCATCCCCATGGCGGCCAGGCTCCGCTGGCAGTCACATGACGTGCTGGAGTGGTTGCAGGCCTCGCTGTTGGGCAGGGGGCGGGGCAGGCGGGTCGCCGTGACCCACCCCGTCCAACTGATGCCGGCCATCGAGTTCCTGATGGGCCTGCCGCCGGAGCTGGAGATCGAGCGGCGGCTGCTGCACACCCTGATCGGCCGCGGCCTGATCGAGTACCGCAAGCGTATGAGCCAGGCCCGGGAACGGCCGCTGATCTTCGCCAAGGAGGCCAACGGCCACTTCTTCGCCGGGTTCAAGGAGCAGCAGCTCGTTTCCAAGGTCTCCAGTCCCGGGGAGCAGTTCCAGGCTGTCCAGCGGATCTACAACAGCTATTACCATTTCCGCTGCCTCTACATCTTCGCCATCATCTCCCGCGAGCCGCCGGACCACGCCAGCAAGCTGTTCAGCAAGTTCATGCGGGCGTCCTTCTTCCTGTCCACCATCCAGGATGACGGCACGATCTCGTCCAAACCCGCCTACCGCCAGCTGCCGCCGAAGGAGCATGTGGTGTTCCTGGCCAAGCGGGACTCGGCCTTGCAGGCGCGGCTGCGGGAGGATGAGCAATTGCGGGCCGAGTTGCAGGGCCTGTTGCGCTATTTCCGCCCCTTGCGGGGGTAGGGGGGCGCTACCCCCAACAGGCGTGGCATCGCCGCAATCCGGCCATGGGGCCGCCCCGGTTTCGCCCGTGCGCGATGGTCAGGTCGGCGGCATGATGATGCCCCCGGTGAGTGCCCCCATGCCCAGACGCCTCCCCCTTGCCCTGATCGGACTGCTGGCCCTCGGCGCCTGCGCCAGCCCGTGCGACCGCATCAAGGAGGACATGCGCCAGCTCAACGCCGACACCATCCGGAATCCCGGCATCGCCCTGGACGGCACCTACATGTCCCGCTTCCAGGAACTGGCGGCGCAGTCGGTGGAGCATCGCTGCCTGGAAAAGGGCGAGCTGTTCTAGAACCGTTTCCCATAGACGGGAAACGGTTCTAGCCCTTTGTGTTCCTCACTCGCCGGCGCCGCATCCGCGGCTTGGCTTCGCCCGCATGGGCGGGCGCGGCGGCAGTCGCCGCCGGAGCGTGTCTACGGTCAGCGTAAACACGCTCTAAAACCTGACCCTGTAGCGGGCCGCCACGCCATAGGCCGGGGCCGCGTCCGCCACATGGTCCGGCTGGACGCGGACGTGGCCCGCCATCTCCAGGCTGCCGCCGGCCAGTGCCAAGCCATAGCCCAGGTCGAGCCGGATCTCCGCCCCGTCTGGCACGAGGGAGGTGCGGCTTTCCCGGAACAGGATCTCCCCGTCGTCGGAACGGCCCACCGGCACTGTCAGGCGGGCCGAGCCCGATGTGACCCGCAAGGGACGGCTGATGGTGAGGGAGAGCCGGTCGCCCCCGGCCCAGACATCCCCGCCCGCTACCCCGGCGGCGAGGCTGGTGGTGCCGATCCGGCCCCCCGTGACCAGCAGGGAGGCTGCTGATTCGTCTACCCGGGTCGCCCCGAAGGCCGCCGTGCCGAAAAGGGTCAGGCCCGCAAGCTCCAGGGCAAGGTGGCCGGCGACGAAGCCGGTCTCCGCAGCCTCACCGAGGGAAAGGGCACCGTCGCCCTGGCTGCGCAGGATGCGGTCCTGCTCCGTCGTGCTGCCCATTTGCAGGCCCAGGGACAAGGGCCCGGCGCGACCGGACAGCTCCGCCACGCCAATGGTGACGCGGTCTTGGGAGGTCCGGGCCGAGCGGCGCTCCCCCTCCTCGGACTGGGCCAGGGCCAGGCGCAGGGACAAGCCTGCGGGCAGGGGTATGCTGCCCAGGGCAACGCTGCCGCCCCGGGCGAAACCCAGGTAGGGGGTGGAAAGCGCTTCGTCCGCCGGGGTGCCGGCGGCACGCAGGCCCGCCGTGCCGGTCAGGCCCAGGGCGTTGCCAGGGTCATGACCGGACAGGAAACCCAGCTCCGCCCCGCCGGACAGGCGCAGGCGGACGTCCAGCGTCGCGTCATCCGCCCGTTCCGCCAGCCGACGGCTGGCCGGGCGGGCCGTGTCCCCGGGCCACCCACGGTCGGGGCCGGGTCGGTCCAGGGCCGGGACGGCGGCGGCCAAGTGAAGGCTGCCGATGCCGGACAGGGACAGGTCGGCGGATACAGGTGCGGTGAAGGCGGGCGTCAGCCAGTCGGCGATGCCAGACTCCCGATCCGGCTCAGCAAGGACCCGCCGGTCCAGGCGGGCGGGGAAAGGGCGGCCGAAGCCGTCCAGGAACACGGCGTCCCGCAATCCGGGGGCAGCAGCCAAGGCGTGGCCGAAGGCCGTGCCGGTCCGCAGGCCCGTGCCATCGAGGGGAAGGGTGGTGCCGGTGTTGGTGGGGATGAATGAGGTGCCCAGGGGCTGGAGGGCGCGGGCGAGGTTCACCAGGCCACGGCCATAGACGGCATCGGTGCCGGGGGCGCCCAGGTCGGTGGCGCTCTCCAGCAGGATGCTTGCCACCTGGTCCGCCCGGAGGAAGGGTGTGGCGGACCAGACGACCGCCGCGGCCCCCGTGACGAAGGGCGTGGAGATGGAGGTGCCGTTGACCACGGCGAGACCGTTGTTCAGCGTCGCCGTGGTGATGCTAACCCCAGGGGCGACCAGGAAATACGCCGCCGCCACACCGGCACGGTTGCTGAAGGCGGCGATCTGGTTGGTGGCGTCCACTGCCCCCACGGCGATCACCCGGCCGCGAACGCTCGGATCTGTGGCGAAGCCCGCCGGCTGTTCCGGGTTGGCCGAAGGGGGCGTGCCGTTGCCGGCGGAGGCGACGACCAGCAGCCCCGCCGCCGTCGCCCGGGCGATGGCGGCGTTCAGGATGGCGGAGGTGTCTCCACCGCCGAGGCTGAGATTCACGATCCGGGCGTTCTGGGCCACGGCATAGTCGAGTGCCGCGGCAAGGTCGGCGTTGGTGAAGCAGCCGAAGCGGCATTCCGCCGGCGACTGGGCGCGGAAATCCGGGTTGTCCGCCCGGATGGCCAGGATGGTGCTGTCATAGGCGACACCTTGGAGACCCGTGCCGTTCCGTCGCGCGCCGATGGCCGCCGAGATGCCGGTGCCGTGCTCCGACTGTTCGCGCAAGCCCGTCTGGTTGCCGGTGCGGATGTTGATGCTGGCGGCACTGACGGCACCGGCGAATTCCGGATTCTGGGTGTCGATGCCGGTATCCACCACGGCCACGGTGATCCCCTGGCCGGTGGCGCCCCGGTCATAGGCGGCCGAGGCGTTGAGGGCCGCGATGCCGCCGCTGAGGAAGTACTCCGGCGTCTCGAACCGAGCCGGGCCGGTGGCAGGCGGCGGTGGGGGCGGCGGGGGTGGCGGTGGCGGGGGGGAGACGGGCGGCGCGACCGGAGCAGGGGTCGGCAGCGTGGCGGTTCCCCCGCCACCACCACCACCCCCGCAGGCGGTGAGTGTCGCCACGGCGCAAGCCAGCGTCAGCGCGACCCGGCTGCGATACCTTCGACCTGCCATGCGTCCCCCACGCAGCTTCTTCGGCTTGTGCGGGAGTTTCCTGCGAACGGCGGGGGTTATCAACAGCCCAGGGGGCATGTACATATCTTCGCATAGACGGGGCGGGCCTTCTGCCGCCCCCTTGACAGTTTACGTCCCACGCAGAATGTTTCGTTTGAAACGATCCTGCGGGACCACCGCCCTTCCGAGGAGGACCAGTCATGGCCGACGGCGCCACGCTCCCGCAGATGTCCAAGCCTGCCAAGGGCGGGACCTTCACCTGGGACGACCCGCTGAACCTGGACGCGCAGCTCTCCGAGGAGGAGCGCATGATCCGGGACACGGCCCGCGACTACTGCCAGGGGCGCCTGCTGCCGCGGGTGCAGTCCGCCTTCCGGGATGAGCGGTTCGACCGCGAGATCATGAGCGAGATGGGCGAACTGGGCCTGCTCGGCATGACCATCGAGGGCTATGGCTGCGCCGGCGTCAACCATGTGGCCTACGGGCTGGTAGCGCGGGAGGTGGAGCGGGTGGACAGCGGCTACCGCTCCGCCATGTCGGTGCAGTCCAGCCTGGTGATGCACCCGATCCACGCCTACGGCACGGAGGAGCAGCGTCAGAAGTACCTGCCGAAGCTCGCCAGCGGCGAGTGGGTGGGCTGCTTCGGCCTGACCGAGCCGGACGCGGGCAGCGACCCGGCCAGCATGAAGACCCGGGCCCGCAAGACGGCCACCGGCTATTCCATCAGCGGGTCCAAGACCTGGATCACCAACAGCCCCATCGCCGACGTCTTCGTCGTCTGGGCCAAAACCGATGACGGGGAAATCCGCGGTTTCGTCCTGGAGAAGGGCATGGCCGGGCTGGCCGCCCCGAAGATCGATGGCAAGTTCAGCCTCCGCGCCTCCGTCACCGGCATGATCATGATGGATGAGGTTCCGGTGGGTGAGGATGCCTTGCTGCCCAACGTGAAGGGGCTGAAGGGGCCGTTCGGCTGCCTGAACAAGGCGCGCTACGGCATCTCCTGGGGGGCCATGGGGGCGGCGGAGGCCTGCTGGCACGCCGCCCGGCAGTACACGCTGGACCGCAAGATGTTCGGCCGCCCCCTGGCCGCCACCCAGCTGATCCAGAAGAAGCTGGCCGACATGCAGACGGAGATCGCGCTGGGCCTGCAAGGGTCGCTGCGGCTGGGCCGGATGATGGACGATGGCACATGGACGCCGGAGATGATCAGCCTGCTGAAGCGCAACAATTGCGGCAAGGCCCTGGACATCGCCCGGGTGTCCCGCGACATGCATGGCGGCAACGGCATCAGCGACGAGTATGGCGTGATCCGCCATGTCCTGAACCTGGAGGCGGTGAATACCTATGAAGGGACGCATGACGTGCACGCCCTGATCCTGGGCCGCGCCCAGACGGGCTTGCAGGCCTTCAGCTAAATCCGGCGCGCGACTTCTCCTCCACATCCCAACGGCACCGCCCCTGGCACCAGGGGCGGTGCCTTCTTTTTGGGCGCTAGCGGCCGGCCTTGGCATAGACTTGCGCAGGCATGGAAGTGTTTTTACTCCCGAATGATTTCATGTCTTTGAACCTGTTTACGAATATTAGGTCCTTGAAAGCAAACGGGTGCAAAGCTAAACTCAGAAACCAATTAATTCTGTTCATACACGGTTTACGTCTTTGACTCGCCGCCACAGGGTGACCCCGTGGCCGCGGGCATGCAGGGATCATGGCTGAGCCCCTCCAGACCTCCCCCCACCTCGGCATCCTGCATGGGCGCCCGTCCACCTTCCTGGAGCGGGGGGTCTGCGTTCCGTTCACCACGCCGCTGCTGTCCCAGGCCCGGCTGCGCATGGACCGGTACGGGCAGTTGGAATGCTTGCTGCCCGGCTTTTCCGGCGGCAAGGGAACCTATGTATTCGCCTGGCGCACGGTGCCGGAGGTGTTCCGCACCACCCTGCACGACCGCGCCCTGCACCGGGAAATCCAGGAGCGCAAGGCCAACACCCCCGACGCCATGCGGATGGCCGCCCTGTCCGTGGCTGCCCGCGGTCTGGCCGGCATCGCCGCCGCCGTGGTGGCGACGGAGGCGCTGGAGAAGGAACAGCGCTTTGCCGTGGTGACCAACTATGTGCTGGTACTGGAACTGCTGCGGGAGGCCGGGGTCAACGCCCCGGACCTGATCCGCGCCATGGCGGATGCCGAGCAGGCCCGCCAGATGGCCAAGAACGCCCTGAAATGGATCGCCGACAGCTATGGCATGACGGCGGACGAGATGTATGCGCGGGCCGAGGCGGTGGCCAATGAACTCGCCCCGGTAGGCTTCCCCCAGGGGCCCACGCCGGGGCGGCTGCGCGAGCTTGTGCGCCGGTTGGCAACGTTCCGGGACGACATGAACCGCTGGGCCGGGACCGAGGCGACGGAAGCCGCTGGACTGGCCACCTTCCTGGCCAAGGTGGCGGACGAGACGCTGGGCATCGCCCAGGCGCGCCTGTCCAGCCTGGACAGGATCCTGGTGAAGACACGGGCACTGATGGTGGACCCGGCCATCCGCAAGGAGGCGGCATCCTTGATCGGGACCCTGTCCTGGCTGCTGGACGGGTGGGAGTACATGGTGCAGGTCTGGCAGGACGCCGCCGAGCAGTCGGACGATCTGCAGCGCCAAACCCTGTGTGAACTGTTCCGAATCGCCCCCGTGATCCCCATGGAGGAGTTGGCCAGCAACGAGAACCTGGACATCGAGGCGCTGCGCACCGTGCAGCGGCGCTGGGTACGGGGGAACCAGGACTGGCGCACCGGCGGGCTGGACTATGACGCCGTCCGCCGTATCGAGGCGGCGAAGGCCAACATCGCATGACCATGCCGCCCTCGTCGGAATGGAAGGACCTGGCGGACAGCGCGGCGTCGCTGACGGACGAGAAGTTCCTGCGGATCGTCGAGCTGCTGGAACAGATCCGCCACCGGCCCGGCGTTCCCATCGCCATCAGCCATCTGCGCCCGCGCATGGCCGTGCTGCGGCCGCCGCGGCGGATGACGGCGTCACGTCTGTTCTTCCTGCCGGTGGAAGACCTGTTGGACGACGTGGCCCGCTACCAACGCCGCCTGTCCCGCGTCTCCCGCTCCACCTTGGCGGTCTGTTGGGAGATCGTGGGGAAGGCGGTGCCCGAGCGGCAGATGCGCCGGATCGAGCGGGAACTGGCCACCCCCATCGGCCATGGCGCCGCCCGTGCGCAACTGGGCGGGGCCCTGTGGCAGGCAGGCTCGGCGGCGCTGCACGAGGCCCTGGCGGAGGCGGGAGCCGACCACAAGCGGCGTGTGGCCCTGTTCGGGCGGGATGACGACGTGCTCCGCCAAGTGCAGGTGGTGGCCGACGCCGCAGCCATCGGGGAGGAGATCGAGGCCATCAAGGCCAAGCTGCCCGATGCGCCCATCGAGTCCTTTGCCGACTTCCATGTGGAGGAGCTGCGCAAGGCGATCCGCGGGATGGCGGCGCGGGACATCACCGCGGTGACCACCTTCCTGCTGGTCCTGACCGCCCGGATGCTTCGGCCGGGCGACCTGTTGGCGGTCCTGGCCGACACCCGGCTGGATGGCATGCAGCGGGAGAAGGAGGCTGTCGGCAAGGAGGTGGGCGGCCACGCGCTGGAGAACCTGCTGCGCCAGTCCGGCGAGATGCCGACCCTGCTGAAGGGCGACGTGTCCGCCCGGGACGTGGCGCTGATGGCGGAGCGGCTGCTGGACGGGTTGGACAGCATGCGGGCCACCTTGCAGGATCCCGACCACCGCAAGTCCCTGGGGCGGGTGGAGCGGGCGCGGGGGATCATCGCCGATGCCATCCTGGACCGGGTGATCGGCCCGGCTGACCAGGAGGTGCTGGCCCCCATCTGCAACCTGCCCGATGCCGCCCTGGCGCCGCTGCGGCCCGGTGAGCCGCCCGTGAACGCGAAGGAACTGGCCAAGGCGGAGGAGTTCGCCCGTGCCTACCGCCGTTGCGCCCGCATCGCCCCCATGGTGGGGCTGAGGAACGAGTTGCAGGCCAAGACCTCGGCCATCTGCCTTGCCGCCCGCACCGCCGCCGACAACATCGGGGAGGCGCTGGAGGCGGGAGCCGCCATGGACCCCCGGGCGGCGGATACTCAGGTGGTGGCCCTGCTGCGGCTGGTGGAGATCATCTCCGGCCCCGACCAGGCGGAAGCCATCCTGCTTGAATGGGAGAAGCGGGCGCGGATTACGGGCCCGGCGGGAGGCGAGCCGTGAGGGAGATGCGCAGCATCAGCTTCAGCGAGCAGGAAGCCATCCGCGCGGTCATCGAACTGATGCAGCGGCAGCGGCAACCGCTGCCCAAGGGGCGGGTGCTGCGGCTGGAACTGCGGGAGGACCCGGTGGGGGCCAGCCTGGTGGTGGAGGATGATTACGGGGCCGTCAGCCACGTGCAGCGGAACGCGGCGGAACTGACGGCCTCGCTGGTCAGCTACTGCATCGACCGGCGCATCCGCCTGCCCAACCGCGGCCGGAAGTTCGTGGAGGTGATCGGCGGCGCCGTTAACCTGCTGCTATACCTGGACGAGGTGCCGGCCGGCAGGAGCCTGACCCGTCCCCGCGCGCCAGGCCGGCACTAGGGCGCCGGGCATGGGGCACATCACCGACGCCATGGCCTTCTCGGCCACCATCATGCTGGTGGCCGTGCTGATGGTCATCCTGGCCGTGGGCATGGGGTGGGCCGCCCGCACCCATACCGCCCGGCACACGGTGCGGCTGAAGCTGCTGACCCGGCAGCTCACCGGCGAATGCGAGACGTTGGCGGAGGAGCTGGGGAAGGTCCAGGCAAGCAACCGCCAACTGGACGCGGAGGACAAGGCCCTGGCGACGGAGGCCATGCAGCTCCGCAAGGCCTGCGCCGTGGCGGCCCAGGACACGTTCCAGGTGGTGCACGAGCTGGGCGCCCCCACCGGCGGCAACCGCCGGCTGGACGTGGAGATCGTGATCAGCGCCGCCGCCCTGAACGAGGGCCCGGCAGCGGCCCAGGTGGACCCGCGGATGTGGGCCTGGAAGAACGTGGCACATATCTGGGCGCCCGGCCCGACGGAGGCGCTGCACATGGCCGCCCGGGCCTTCCCGTCGCGCTACGGCTATGTGGTGACGAGGGTGCTGACACCCGGCTACCAGAGCCTGCCGGGCACCGTGGTCGGGGCGGAAGAGGGCGGCGCATGATCGAAGGTGCCGTCTTCGTCGTCGCGCTGCTGCTCATCGCCAAGGCCATGGCCATGATGCTGCGGGCCAACAGGCTTTATGCGGCTTCCGTCAAGGAGATCGCCGCCGTCGCCGCCAAGCCGAAGGAACTGGCCGCGCTTAAGGCCCAGGTGGCCAACCAGATCGCCGAGCAGAAGCGGGAGGGGGAGCGGCTGGCCGCCAGTATCACCCGCCACAAGCAGGAAAAGGTGCATCTCGCGGAGGAGCTGGACCGGCTGCGCAACCGGCGCAAAGACAATCTGTTCGCCATGGAACGGGCCTCCGCCCCCGGGCAGCCGCTGTGGGAAGTCGTGGTCTGCAACGAGACCTATTTCCGCGACTGCGGCGAGCCGGAGTTCGTGTTGTCCTGGGCGGAAGGGCGGCGTTATCTGGTGGCCGCGCCCAGCGAGCGGGACGCGCGCAAGCGGGCCGAGTTGAAATTCCTGGCCTCGCAGGGATATCGGGTGCTGGGCATCGAGCGTTGCAGCCGTTTCTGAGGCGCCCGCGCCCGGCCTATTCCCTTGGGGGGCCTTGCCCCCGCGGGAGGTGAGTACCATACCTTCGGGTACCCTGACGCCCTGGAGCCGCTGACCGTGGACTGTGCGCTGTCGCCCCGCATCCGCAGCTTGGCCGATTGGCTGGTGCTGACCGGCGCGTCCTTCCCCGGGCTGGACGAGCTGTTCCGGGCCAGCGTGGACCGGCTGGCAAGCATCGGCCTGCCGCTGGACCGCGTTTCCCTGAACCTGGAGTTCCTGCACCCGGAGGTGTCGGGGGAAGGCCGGGAATGGCTGCGCGACCAGGAGATGCGCCACCACCGGGTGAACCGGGCGGATGGCAACATCGAAGACTATGTCAACAGCCCGATCTATGTGGTGGACCAGACCGGCCAGCCCTACCGCGTCCGCCTGGACCGGGAGGAGACGGTCATGCCCCTGCTGCAACGGCTGCAGCGGGAGGGCTACACGGACTATGTCGCCCACCCGTTCCGATTCCAGGATACCCAGCGCACCGCCGCCATCACCTTCGCCACCAAGCAGGCCGGTGGGTTCTCCGACGCGGACTTCGTGGACATCACCAAGTTCGTCGCCGCCTTCACGGCCCCGGTGGAGGCGCGGGTGGTCCGGACCATCGCCAAGGACCTGCTGTCCACCTACCTGGGCGATGGGGTGGGGGCCCGGGTGTATGATGGTGCCATCGTCCGCGGGGATTATGAGAGCATCTTCGCCGCCGTCTGGTTCTGCGACCTGCGCGGCTTCACCGCCTTCACCCAGGAAAACCTGAACGAGGACGTGATCCGTCGCCTGAACTGCTGGTTCGGTCTGGCCGTGCAGGCGGTGGAGGCCCATGGGGGCGAGGTTCTGAAGTTCATGGGCGATGGCATGATGGCCATCTTCCCCGCCGACGCCATGGACCCTCGGGTAGCCTGTGGGCATGCCCTGGCCGCCTGCGCCGACCTGTCCCGCTCGGTGGCGGCCTGGAACGAGTCCCCGCCCAAAGGGCAGGTGCCCATGGATTACGGCCTGTCCCTGCATCTCGGCTATGTGGCCTTCGGCAACATCGGGGGGCCGCGGCGGCTGGACTTCACCGTGGTGGGCCCGGCAGTGAACGTGGCCAGCCGCCTGATGGACGTGGCCAAGGCGCTGAATCGCCGCGTGGTGGTGAGCCAAGCCTTCGCCGGCTGCTCCGGCCGGGAGTTCACGCCCCTGGGCACGCACGAGCTACGGGGCCTGTCGAAGCCGGAGCCGGTGTTCGGGGTGGATTGAGGGGGCAAGGCTTTCCAGCGGGAAGGCCCCATGTTATCGCTCCGCACCCCTCCAGGTGAGCATGAGACATGACCGTCGCCGTCCGCTTCGCGCCCAGCCCCACCGGCCTGCTGCATATCGGGAACCTGCGCGCTGCGCTGACCAACTGGCTGTTCGCCCGCAAGGAAGGCGGCACCTTCCTGTACCGGCTGGATGACACGGACGAGGAGCGGTCTCGGCCCGAATACGCTGAAGCCATCGAGGAAGACCTGCGCTGGCTGGGCCTGACCTGGGACCGGTTCGCCCGCGAGTCGGACCGCTACGGCCGCTATGCCGAGGCCGTGGAGGCCCTGAAGAAGGCAGGCCGGCTCTACCCCTGCTATGAGACGGCGGAGGAATTGGGGCTGAAACGCAAGGCCCTGCTGGCGCAGCACCGGCCGCCGCTGTACGACCGCGCCGCGCTGAAGCTTACCGATGCCGACCGGGCGCGGCTGGAGGCGGAGGGACGGAAGCCCCACTGGCGCTTCAAGCTGGAGCATGCGGACATCGGCTGGGACGATTTGATCCAGGGGAAGAAGCACTTCCACGGCCGCGACCTGTCCGACCCGGTGCTGCTGCGGGAGGATGGGCGGCCGCTCTATACCCTGACCAGCGTGGTGGACGATCTGGACCTGGACATCACCCACATCATCCGGGGGGAGGACCATGTCACCAACACCGCCGTGCAGATCCAGCTCTTCGAGGCCCTGATGGCGGCGGAGGGGCGGGGGGCGGTGCCCACCTTCGCCCACTTCCCGCTGATCGCCGATTCCGGCGGGCAGGGGCTTTCCAAGCGGCTGGGGTCCTTAAGCCTGAGATCCCTGCGGGAAGAGGAAGGGATCGAGCCCTTGGCGCTGCTGAGCTACATGGCGGCCCTCGGCACGTCGGACGCCATCGTGGCCCGGGCCAGCCATGAGGAGCTGGTGGCCCATTTCGACCTGTCCCACATGGGCCGCGGCACGCCCAAGTTCGACCCGGACGAGCTGCTGCGGCTGAACGCCCAGGTGTTGCATGCCCTGCCGTTCGACGCGGTGAGGAACCGTTTGGCGGCGCTTGGGATGGCGGCGGACGAGGCTTTCTGGCTGGCGGTGCGGCCCAACCTGGGCAAGCTGACCGACGCGCGGGATTGGTGGGAGGTGACCCACGACCCCGTGGTCCCGCTGGTGGACGATGCGGGCTTCCTGGCCAAGGCGGCGGAACTGCTGCCGCCGGAGCCCTGGGGGCCGGAGACCTGGGGCCAGTGGACCGAGGCGGTGAAGGCCGCGACGGGGGCGAAGGGCAAGGCCCTGTTCCTGCCGTTGCGCCGGGCGCTGACCGCGCGGGATCATGGACCCGAGCTGAAAACCTTGCTACCGTTGGTGGGTCGGGAACGGGCGCTGGCGCGCCTGTCCGGTCAGACCGCGTAGGGAATGCTTTCCATGGGTTTCCAGGCCGTGCATAGCTGTTGTCGCTAGCTGTCGCCTGCCGGCGGGGCGTACTGGATTTGCGCCCGGCCCCAAACCCCGTGACCGTCCCTGCTGCCCTTGAGTGCCCGACCCATGGCCCTGTCCCTGTACAACACGCTGACGCGTGCCAAGGAAGAATTCGCCCCCATTGATCCGGCCAATGTCCGGCTCTATGTCTGCGGCCCCACGGTCTATGACTATGCCCATGTGGGCAACGCCCGGACCTTCAGCGCCTTCGACCTGCTGGCGCGGCTGCTGAAGCACCTCTATCCCAAGGTGACCTACGCCCGGAACATCACGGACGTGGACGACAAGATCATCGAGCGGTCGAACCAGTCAGGGGAGGGGATCGACAGCGTCACCACGCGGACCACGGCCCAATTCCACGCCGACATGGACGAGCTGGGCCTGCTGCGGCCGGACATCGAGCCGCGGGCCACCACCCACATCCCGCAGATGGTGGCGATGATCCAGGCGCTGGTGGACAAGGGCTTCGCCTATGCCGCCGAGGGGCACGTGCTGTTCCACGTGCCGGCCATGGCCGACTATGGCCGCCTCTCCCGTCGCAGCCAGGATGAGTTGATCGCCGGCGCGCGGGTGGAGGTGGCGCCCTACAAGCAGAGCCCGGCCGACTTCGTGCTGTGGAAGCCGGCCAAGCCGGGGGAACCTGGCTGGGACAGCCCCTGGGGGAAGGGCCGGCCTGGCTGGCACATCGAGTGCAGTGCCATGACCGCCGCCCACTTCGGAGAGGTGTTCGACATCCATGGCGGCGGGCTGGACCTGATCTTCCCGCACCATGAGAACGAGATCGCCCAAAGCCGCTGCGCCCATGGCACGGCAGTGATGGCGAACGTCTGGATGCACAGCGGCTTCCTGACCATCGCCGGCGACAAGATGTCCAAGTCGCTGAACAACTTCTACACGGCGCGGGAGCTGCTGGACGAGTACCCGGGCGAGGCCATTCGCCTGGCCCTGCTGACCGCCCATTACCGCCAGCCCCTGGACTTCACCAAGGAGAAGATCGGGCAGGCGAAGCAGACGCTGGACAGGTGGTACGGAGTGTTGCGTGGGCTTGACGGGGTGGAGGCAGTCCCTGTGCCTGCGGAGGTGCTGGCGGCGCTGCAGGACGATTTGAACACGCCGCTCGCCTTCAGCCATTTGCATGAGCTGGCGGGCGCGTTCCACCGGGCGGCCAATGCGGACGAAAAGTGGGTGGCGGCCGCGAACCTGAAGGCGGCGGCGGGGCTGCTCGGCTTCCTGGGGCAGGACCCGGAGGCCTGGTTCCGCTGGGCGCCGAAGGGCGCCGGGCTGGACGAGGCGGCGATCGAGGCGGCCATCCAGGCCCGCAAGGACGCGCGCAAGGCCAAGGACTTCGCTAGGGCGGACCGCATCCGTGCCGACTTGCTGGCCCAGGGCATCGTGCTGGAGGACGGGCCGCAGGGGACGAGCTGGAAGCGGGCGTGACCCTGGTGCCGGGCAGCCTCTCCGCCAGGGGCTGCCCGAATATCTTGTTTGCCCCTTAGCGTTGTGAGACTTCTCGGCTCCCCTTTCAATTATGGGGCGGGGCATCATGCCGATAATCTTCCTGCTGTCATTCGCCATCGCCATCTATTTCGCGGTCCATGTGGTTCGGACCGGCCAGCCCATGTTCTGGCTGCTCATCCTGTTGATGTTCCCTTTCCTGGGAAGCCTGGTCTATTTCATCACCATCTACCTCCCGGACATGCGGAACAGCCGCGCGGCGGCGGCTGTGGTCGCCGGGGCCAGCAAGCTGGTCGATCCGGACCGGGAGTATCGGGAAGCAATGGCCGCCCATGCCGAGGTGCCGACCACCGAGAACAAGCGCCGGCTTGCCCAGGTGCTTGTGGGCCGGGGCGACGCGGCCGGCGCCGTCCGCCTGTACCGGGAGTCGCTGCAAGGCATGTACGCCAACGACCCCGGCATCTTGGAAGATCTGGCGAGGGCTCAACTGGCGGGGGAAGACCATAAGGGCGCACTCGATTCCATCACCCGCCTGCGGGAGCACAACCCGGACTACCATTCCGCGGAGGCGCACCTTGTGCTCGCGCGGGCCCTGGAGGGCGTGGGCCGCACGGATGAAGCCATCGAGGAGTACCAGGCCCTCGCCGGCTATTATCCGGGGCTGGAACCGCGCTGCCGCCTTGCCCTGGCCTTGCAGCGCCGTGGGCAGGTGGGCCCGGCGCGCAGCCTGTTCGAGGAGATCGTGCGCACGGCCGACCGGGCGCCGAAGCATGTGCGGGACGCGCAGAAGGATTGGATCAAGGTCGCCCGGTCAAACCTGGCGTAATCCCTCCCGGATCGTGGGCGCGCCGGTGCGTTCGTCGCTGCCATGCGGACCACGCGACGTGCAGCGCCATGCCCGCCAGCATGGAAAGGACGAACAGGCTCGCCTTGCCGGGGACGACCGACAGGGCGGCGAGGGCGGGGCCCGGGCAGAAGCCGACCAGCCCCCAGCCCACCCCGAACAGGGCGGACCCCAGGAGCAAGGGCGCGTCGATGTCCTGGCGGGTGGGGAGCTGGAAGGACGGGGCGAACAGGGGCGAGCGGCGGCGCAGCACCAGGGGCGTGGCGGCCAGGGTCACGCCCACGGCCCCGGCCAGGACGGCGGCCAGGGTCGGGTCCCAGGCGCCGGCCAGGTCCAGGAAGCCTAGAACCTTGGCGGGGTCCAGCATGCCGGACAGGGTCAGGCCCAGGCCGAACAGCAGGCCGGCGATCAGGGCGGCAAGGGCGCGCATGGCTCAGCCCCCGAACAGGTGGCGGGTGGCGTAGACGGTGGCGAGGCCTGCCGCCATGAAGGTAGCGACGGCGGCCAGGGACCGGGCGGAGCGCCGCCCCAGGCCGCAGACCCCGTGGCCGCTGGTGCAGCCGGACCCCAGCCGGGTGCCGAACCCGACCAGCAGGCCCGCCGCCACAAGCAGGACGGGGCTGGCACTCACCGCCACCTCGGGCGGGGCCAGGATGGCGGCATGGGCCAGGGGCGCCAGCACCAGCCCGGCCAGGAAGGCGACCCGCCAGGACACGTCCCCGCTTACCGGCGTCAGCAGCCCGGCCAGGATGCCGCTGATGCCCGCGATCCTGCCGGTGGCGAGAAGCAGCCAAGTGGCCGCCGCGCCGACCAGCACCCCGCCGGCCAGCCCGGCCGCGAGAAGGGGGATGGAAACCGGTAAATCCATGCTAGCCTCTATCTCCTGCCTCCGCACAGATACATATATTCAGAAATATGCAGATACAAGAGCTGGAACAGGCCGCCGACCGGGCGGTCGAACTGCTGAAATCCTTGGCGAACCGCTCCCGGCTGCTGATCCTGTGCCAGTTGGCCGCAGGGGAGCGGTCGGTGGGGGAGCTGGCCGGGCTGATCGGCATGCGCGACACGGCCGTGTCGCAGCAACTTGCCTTGCTCCGCAAGGACGGGCTGGTACGCAACCGTCGGCACGGGCAGACGATCTATTATTCCCTGGCGAGTGACGAAGCGGCTCAGGTGCTGCGGACCCTGTACGCCCTCTATTGCCCCGCCCCGGACGAAGGGACGGCCGGACTTAATCCTTGAAGACCATGGGCACCCAGCCGTCGCGGCCCAGCGCCTCCAGCGGTTGGAAGCGGGCCTTATAGGCCATCTTGCGGCTGCCCTCGATCCAATAGCCCAGGTACAGGTAGGGCAGCCCTAGGCGAAGGCATTGCGCCACGGCCTGGAGGATCAGCCAGGTGCCCAGGGAGCGCCGCGGCTCATCCGGGTCGTAATAGCTGTAGACGGCGGAGAAGCCGTCATCCAGCCGGTCCGCCAGCAGCCCGCCGCGCAGCATGCCATGCGAATCGCGGATCTCCAGCAGATGGGTGTTGACCCGCCCCTCATCCACCATGGCGGAGAAGTCGGCTAGGCTCATCCGGCTCATGTCGCTGTCGGCGTGCCGGGCGCTCTGATAGGCGGCGAAGACCTGGTACTGCTCCCGCGTCGCCGCGGCGGGCACCAGCCTCGTGTGGAAATCCTCGTTGCGGGCCATGATCTTGCGCATGCCCCGACCAGGGCTGAACTTGGCCACGGGGATGCGCACGGGGATGCAGGAAGAACAGCCCGGGCAGACCGGGCGATAGACGATGTCGTGGCTACGCCGGAACCCGGCGCGGGAGAGGGAGGCGTTCACCTCTGCCGCCTGCGGCCCCGACAGCCGGGTGAAGAGCTTCCGCTCGATCCGGCCGGGCACATAGGGGCAGGGCATCGGCCCCGACCGGAAGAACTGCTGTAAAGGCTGGAACTTCGGCGGGATGATGCTCATGGATGGGCGGGCATGCCAGCGGTCAGGGGCGGTACGGGGCGGTCAGGCCGTGACGGCCACAGGCTGGTCGAACCCGAAGAAGGCCCGGCTGATCCCGTCCGACAACGTCCCGAAACAGACCTGCAGGCCATCCAGATATTCATGAAGCCCATGGTTGATCACGGTTTCGATGGACTGTGATGCAAGGAGATCCTGGAGCTCATCCACCTTCTCCAACACCAGGTTACCACGACGCAGCCGGTATTTCGACGTCAGGCCCGACAGGACCTGTTGGATTTCGTGGGTACAGAGGGCGACCGACCGCGGGAACGACCGGTTGAACAGCAGGAACCCCGCCACCGTCGCGGGGGTCATCCCACGGGGGTTGATGCGGCGGAAGGCGTGGTAGCCGGCGGCGGAGCGCAGCAGCGCGTTCCACTGGCTGAGGTCGATGGGGGAACCCACCCCGCCCGACTGGGGCAGCAGGGTGTGGTACTTGATGTCCAGCAAACGGGTGGTCTGGTCCGCCCGCTCCAGGTACTTGCCCAGCTGGTAGAAGTACCAGCCCTGGTCACGGAAGAATGTGCCTTCCGTGATGCCTGCATGGGCTTGGCATGCCTCCTTGATGAAGGCGCATTGGCGCTGCAGGTTCGGCAGGGAGATGTCCGCAGGGCCCAGGGCCAGCAGCCGGTTGTAGAAGACGTTGAGCTGGGCCCACATCTCCGTGCTGATCAGGGGACGCAGTTGGCGGGCGTTCTCCCGCGCCGCTCGGACGGCGAACAGGATGCTGGTCGGGTTCTGGCCGTCCAGTATGTAGAAGTTCAGCACGTTCTCCGCCGTGGCGGCGGGATAGGACTGGAAGAACCGCTCCTGGTCGGCATTGAGCTGGAGGATGGGCCGCCAGTGGGTGGCGCCCTGGCCATCACGGGCGAAGGTCTCGTTCACGTCCAGGATGCGGGCCAGGTTCTCCGCCCGCTCCATGTAGCGGGCGAGCCAGAAGATGCACTCGGCATAGCGGGAGAGGAGGAGGGCAGCCATGGGGTTCGTCCTCCGCTCAAGGCAACTGCGACTGGGATTGGGACTGGCTCTGCAGGAATGCCTGCTGCCGTTCGGCGGCGCAGCGAGCCAGGGTCGTGTCGTCCGCCAGGACCCAGGTGTCCTTGGAACCGCCGCCCTGGCTGGAGTTCACGATCAGCGTGCCCCTCTTCAGGGCCACCCGGGACAGGCCGCCGGGCAGCACCCAGGTGTCCTTGGCGGTGATGGCGAAGGGGCGCAGGTCCACGTGCCGCGGCTCGATGCCTTCCTCCACCAGGGTGGGGCAGACAGAAAGCGGGACCATGGGCTGGCTGATGTAGTTGGCGGGGTCGGCCAGCAGGCTGGCGCGGCAGGCCTCCAGCTCCGCCTTGCTGGCACGGGGGCCGATGGTGATGCCATAGCCGCCGGCCTCACCCACCGGCTTGACAACCAGCTTGTCGAGGTTGTCCAGGGTGTACTGGAGGGCCTCCGGCTCCCGGCAGATGTGGGTTTCCACATTGGGCAGGATGGCATCCTCACCCAGGTAATATTTGATCATGCGCGGCACGTAGGCATAGACGGCCTTGTCGTCCGCGACGCCGGTGCCGATGGCGTTGGCGAGCGCAACATTGCCCTTGCGGTAGGCCTCGAAGATGCCCGGCACGCCCAGCTGGCTTTCCGGGTTGAAGGCCAGCGGGTCCAAAAAGTCGTCACCCACCCGGCGGTAGATCGAATCCACCCGGGCCAGGCCGCCGGTGGTCTTCATGTATACCCGGTCGTCCTGCACCACCAGGTCACGCCCCTCCACCAGGGGCACGCCCATCTCCCGCGCCAGGAAGATGTGCTCGAAATAGGCGGAGTTGTACGGGCCGGGGGAGAGGAGAACCACCTGCGGGTCCGTGCCCGACGGGGTGGGGCCTGCGATCTCGCACATGGCCTCCAGCAGCTTCATGCCGTAATTGTCCACGGGCCGGATGCCGATGTCCTGCATCAGGTCGGGGAAGGCCCGCTGCATCATGTGGCGATTCTCCACCACATAGGACACGCCGGACGGCACGCGGCCATTGTCCTCCAGCACGCGGAACGTCCCCTCGCCGTCGCGCACCAGGTCCACGCCCATGATGTGGATATAGGTACCGTGGGGCAGGTCCACGCCCACCATCTGTTCCCGGTAGTTGGCGTTGCCCAGCACCAGCTCCGCCGGGATCACGCCGTCCCGCAGGATCTTCTGGTCGTGGTAGACGTCGTTCAGGAACAGGTTCAGCGCGGCGATGCGCTGCTTCACCCCGGCCTCCACCCGCGCCCATTCGGCGGCGGAGATGATGCGTGGGATGACGTCGAAGGGGAGGATGCGGTCGATAGCTTGCGCCTCACTGTACACCAGGAAGGTGATCCCCAGGTTGTACAGCTCCCGCTCCGCATCGGAGGCGCGGCGCTTCAGGTCCGCGAATTCCAGGCTGCCGAGCCGTCGCCGGACCGCCTCCGCATGGTGGGCCGGGTTTGATGCGCTGCCGAACAGCTCGTCATAGAAGCCGTTCGATTGGTAGGCCGAGAGAAGGTGGCCGACACCGCTGCCTGGACCGATCACGGAGCCCCCCGCGCCCTGTCATGGTTACCCCGGGGCCGGGGGCGGTTCCGGCCCGGGCGTCTTCGCACTAGCGAAAGGAGCTTACCAGATGCAGGGCGTTTGAACAGGGCGACGTTCATGCCTTGGGCATCCCGCGAAACATAGTTCCACGGGCGGAACGACGCACCCCGGAGTGGTCAGCGCGACGTGGCCGGGCCGGGGACGGGGGGCGCCGGGATGGTGGGCAGGCTGCCGGGTAGCGGGGCCGCCTGGGCCGGCGCAGGGGCTGCGGCGGGGGCGGCGGCATTCTGTTCCCGCAACAGGACGATGCTGATGCGCCGGTTGCGGGGGGAGCGGGGGTCGTTGGGGAACAGGTGCTCCTTGTCCGCCTTGCCCACCACCGTCTCGATCCGGCCGGAATCCACGCCCGCGGCTTCCAGTGCACGGCGGCTGGCGTTGGCGCGGTCGGTGGAAAGCTCCCAGTTCCCATAGCTGCTGCCGGGGGCGTAGGGAGTGCTGTCCGTGTGGCCGCTGATGGACAGCTTGTTGGGCAGCTTGCCCACGGCCTGGGACACCAGGGCCAGGAGCTGGGCGGTCTGGGGGAACATCTTGGCGCTGCCGCCCGGGAACATGGAATAGCCTTCCTGGTCCACCAGCTGGATGCGCAGCCCTTCCCGCGTCTGGTCGATGACCAGGTTCTGGGCAAGGCTCTGCAGTTCCGGGACTTGCTGGATGGCTTGGCGCAACTCGGTGGCCGCCTTCTCGAACTGCTGGGCCTCATGTTTGGCCAGCGCTTCCTGCAACTCCTTCTCGTCCACCTTGCCGTCGCGGTTGGCATCGATGGCGTGCTTGCCGCCCAGCTTGTCGAACTGCTTGGCCTCGTCCTTTTCCCCGTCGGCGTCGCCATCACCCTTGCCGGTGGCGGGCGGGCCGGGGGTGGGGACCTCGATGGTTTCCGGCGAGCTGGCGTTCATCTGGGAGCCGGGCACGGACATCGTCCGACCGCCCAGGATGCCGCCGGAGCCGCTTTCCTGTTTGGAGGCGCTGGCCGGGGCGAAATAGTCGGCGATGCCCATCTTCTGCTCGGACGTGGTCACGTTCAGCAGCCAGAGCAGCAGGAAGAAGGCCATCATGGCGGTCACGAAGTCGGCGTAGGCCACCTTCCAGGCGCCGCCATGGTGCGCGTCGCCACCCTTGTTGACCTTTTTGATGATGATGGGGGCCTTCTCACCGGCCCCGCCGCCGCCTGCCACGGACGTCCCCGTACTCGATCGAACTTTATTGAGAGTAACAGGGTGTTGCCGCGGCGCAAACGGGTAAGCCAGGGTTTCGCTGTGACTTGCGCCGGGCCTGGGTGGCGGCTAGGGATGGGGACCTGCCTGGAGTTGCCGGAGTTCCCATGAGCATCGACCCGAGAGCCTTCCGCGATGCCATGGGCTGTTTCGCCACCGGCATCTGCGTGGCCACCGCCCCGGTACCCGGCGGGCGGCCCGTGGCGGTGACGGTGAACTCCTTCAGCTCCGTCTCCCTGGAACCGCCGCTGGTGCTGTTCTGCCTGGACAAGGACAGCGACAGGCTGGCGGCCTTCACCGCCGCACAGGCCTTCGCTCTCACCGTGCTGGCCGATGCGCAACAGGACCTCTCGATGCGCTTCGCCCGCCCGCCCTTTGACGGGCTCTGGGACGGGGTGGCGACGGAAAGTTGGGACACGGGGGCCCCGATCCTGGCCGGCGGGCTGGCCGCCATGGACTGCGCCCTGCACGCGGTGCATGAAGGGGGCGACCACCTGATCCTGGTGGGTCGGGTGCTTCGGCTGGAGAGCCGGGCCGACGGGCGGCCGCTGCTGTATTTCCGGGGGCAGTACGCGACTTTGTGAGCTTGGGATGTCGGATGCCGCCGCTATGCGGCCAATCCGACCTAGGAACTCGCACGCGTTATCAAACGTCTAGTTCGACGATCACCGGAGTGTGGTCGGAGGCCTTCTCCTGCCCGCGGGGACCGCGGTCGATGGCGCAGACCGTCAGGCGGTCGGCGGCCTGGGGGCTCAGCAGGAAATGGTCGATGCGCAGGCCCATGTCGCGCGGCCAGGCGCCGGCCTGGTAATCCCAGAAGCTATAGGCGTGGGCCATGTCCGGGTGCAGGGCGCGGAAGGCCTCCGTGTAGCCCAGGTGCAGGATTTCCCGGAACTTCAGCCGCGTCTCCTGCCGGAACAGGGCATCCTCGGTCCAGCCCTTGGGGTCGTAGACGTCCTCCGGCCCGGGGATGACGTTGTAGTCGCCGCCCAGCACCACGGGCTGACCCGACTCCAGCAGGCCCTTGGCGTGGGCCTTCAGCCGGTCCATCCAGCGCAGCTTGTAGGGATACTTCTCCGTCCCCACCGGGTTGCCGTTGGGCAGGTACAGGCTGGCGACGCGTACCCCCTGGACGGTGCCCTCCACATAGCGGGCCTGCTCATCCTCCGGCTCGCCGGGCAGGCGGGTCAGCAGGTCGGTGACCGGGTGCTTCGACAGCAACGCGACACCGTTGTAGCTCTTCTGCCCGACGGCATGGACCTCATAGCCCAGCGCCTCGAAATCCTTGGCGGGGAAGCTGGCCGTCTCGCACTTGATCTCCTGGAGCAGGGCCACGTCGGGGGAAGCGGTTTCCAGCCAGCCCTGCACGTTGGGCAGACGCGCCTTGACGGAGTTCACGTTCCACGTGGCTATTCTCATTCGTGTTCCCTCAGGCGCCCCCGGCTCAGGAGCCGGGGCAGGCTTGCGGCCGCGTCCGCGGCCTTGGCTTGCGTGCACAATTGTGCGCGTGGCCGCCGTCGCGGCCCTGCAAGCGCCAGAAGCTAACGCTTCCGCCGCTTGCCCGCCACGTCAGACCGCGAAGGACGTGCCGCAGCCGCAGGAGGAGGAGGCGTTAGGGTTGCCGACCTTGAAATAGGACCCCATCAAATCCTCCACGAAGTCCAGCTCCGCCCCGGCAAGCAGGTCCAGGGAGGTGTCGTCCACCACCAGCTTGGCCCCGTGGGCGGCGAAGACGTGATCGTCCTCGTTCGTGGTGTCGTCGAAGGTGAAGTTGTACTGGAAGCCGGAGCAGCCGCCGCCCGTCACCGACAGGCGCAGCATCAACGCGGGGTTTCCTTCCTGCGCCGCTAAATCCTGGATGCGCTTGGCGGCGGAGGCGGTCAGGCCCACGGCACGGCCGGCGGGCACCATGGCGGTGGTCTCAGCCTCGGGTACGGCGGTGGTGGCCATGTCGGTTCCTCGGTCAATTGGCGTCCGCCCGGGCGCGGGCTGGACATTTGCCTGTTCACTATGTAAGCGGCCACGGACGGTCCGTCAAAGCGGGGCCAGCGGGAGGGTGCCATGATGCGGTGGAAAAGCCTGTTGTCGCGCCAGCGGCTGGCCAAGCCGGGCCGCGACCCGGAGCTGCCCTATCGCAGCGCGTTCGAGATCGACATCGACCGCATCACCTTTTCCACCAGCTTCCGCCGCCTGTCGGACAAGCAGCAGGTGCACGGCATCGGCGGGTCGGATTATGTGCGATCCCGCCTGACCCACAGCATGGAGGCGTCCCGTGTCGGCCGCTCCCTGGGCGCCTGGGCGGGGCAGGAGATCATCAACAGGTATGGTGCGGAGGAGGTGGGGGCGACCCCCTTCGACATCGGCGACATCGTGGCCGCCGCCGCCCTGTCCCACGACGTGGGCACCCCCTGCTTCGCCCATACGGGGGAGGACATCGTCAGCGACTGGTTCCGCACCAGTGACCTGGGCCGGGACATCCTGGACGGGCTGCCGGACCAGCAGTGCCATGAGCTGACCCGGTTCGAGGGCAACGCCCAGGGCTTCCGCGTGCTGACCCGGTTGCAGGGCTGGCGGCCCACGGGCGGGCTGCAGCTCACCGCCGCCACCCTGGGCGCCTACAGCAAGTATCCCTGGAGCGCGCCCGCCGCGCCGGGGGAGCAACGCCCCCACAAGCGCAAATATGGCTTCCTGGGCAGCGAGGCGGAGCTGTTCCGCTGGGTTGCGGGGGAACTGGGGCTGGTGCCGCTGGGTCGCGACGCCTGGTGCCGCCACCCGCTGGCCTATCTGGTGGAGGCGGCGGACGACGCCTGCTACAGCATCGTGGACATCGAGGACGCGGTGAAGATGCGCATGCTGTCCTTTGATGAGGCGGAGGACCTGCTGCGCCCGGTGATCGACGAGCTGGACCAAGGGGAGTACCGGTCCATCGACGACGAGGACCGCAAGCTGATCTATCTGCGCGCCCGCGCCATCGACAAGCTGGTGCACGACGCCGCCGCCATGTTCCTGGAGCGCCTGCCAGCCATCATGGAGGGCAAGGCGTGCCCCGCCTTGCTGGACATGATCGAGCGGGTGGACGCGCTGAAGGAGATCGAGGAGGTCAGCTACACCCGCATCTACCGCGGCCAGCAGCGCTGCGAGACGGACATCGTAGCCGCCCGCACCATCACCACCCTGCTGGACGCCTATGGCGAGGCCTTCCTGGCCCGGGAAGCGGCGGGACCCTACGGCGAGCTGCCCCGCCGCTTCTCCAGCCTGCTGGAGACGGTGCCGCAGGTGCGCGCCGTCCCGTACGACCGGGCCGGGTGGGTAAGGGCGTTGCTGGACTATATCGCGGGGATGACGGACCGGTTCGCCATCAGGCAGGCGCAGTTGATCGCGGGGTAGGGCGGCTCCGCCGCCCCATTCTCGCCCCTGTGCGGCGCAACAGGAATGCGTTAGGGTGCGGCCGTCGAACGGATCGGCGGGCCGCACCGGCCCCCGCTGGCAAAGCAAGAACAAGATGCACGTCTTCAAGGAATTCGAGGCCAAGGTACGGGCCGCCCTGACCGCCATGGAAGCCGCCGGCGAGCTGCCGGCCGGGCTGGACCTGTCCCGCGTGACGGTGGAGCCGCCCCGCGACCCCAGCCACGGCGACGTCTCCACCAACGCCGCCATGGTGCTGGCCAAGCCGGCGGGCAAGCCCCCGCGGGTGCTGGCGGAGGCGCTGGTCGCCCGCCTGCGGGAGCTGCCGGAGGTGACGGCGGCGGAGCTGGCCGGGCCGGGCTTCGTGAACCTGCGCGTGGCTGCCGACTGGTGGCTGGCCCGGCTGGCGGACGTGCTGGTCGCCGGGACCGATTTCGGCAAGAGCGACATGGGCGCCGGCCACCATGTGAACGTGGAGTATGTCTCCGCCAACCCCACCGGCCCCATGCATATCGGCCACACCCGCGGCGCCGTGGTGGGCGACGCGCTGTCGGCGCTGCTGGAGAAGGCGGGCTATTCGGTCACGCGCGAGTACTACATCAACGATGCCGGCGCCCAGGTGGACGTGCTGGCCCGCAGCGCCTACCTGCGCTACCGCGAGGCGCTGGGGGAGGAGATCGGGGAGATCCCGGCCGGCCTCTACCCCGGCGACTACCTGAAACCCGTGGGCCAGGCCTTGGCGGAGCGGGACGGCAGGAAGTGGCTGGAAGCCGATGAGGCCGAATGGCTGGCGGTGTTCCGGGAGTTCACCGTCGCCCGCATGATGGAAGGCATCAAGTCCGACCTGGCCCTGCTGGGCGTGAAGCATGACGTGTTCAGCAGCGAGAAGGCGCTGGTGGATGCGGGCATGGTGGACGTGGCGCTGAAGGCGCTGGAGGACCAGGGCCTGATCTATGTCGGCGTGCTGGAGCCTCCCAAGGGCAAGAAGCCCGAGGATTGGGAGCCGCGGCCCCAGACCTTGTTCAAGGCCAGTGAGTTCGGCGACGACGTTGACCGGCCGCTGAGGAAGTCCGACGGGTCCTGGACCTATTTCGCCAACGACATCGCCTACCACTACGACAAGTTCCGCCGCGGCAGCCCGGAGCTGATCGACGTGCTGGGCGCCGACCATGGCGGCTATGTCAAGCGCATGCAGGCCGCGACCACGGCCATCACCGGCGGCAAGGGCGCCCTGGACGTCAAGATCTGCCAGCTGGTCAACCTGATGGATGCCGGCGTGCCGGTGAAGATGTCGAAGCGGGCAGGGCGGTTTGTCACCCTGCGCGACATCGTGGAGGAGGTGTCCGCCGGCGTCGTCCGCTTCATCATGCTGACCCGGCGGAACGACCAGACCCTGGACTTCGACGTGGCCAAGGTCACGGAGCAGTCCAAGGAGAACCCGGTCTTCTACGTGCAGTACGCCCACGCCCGCTGCAAGTCGGTGCTGCGCCACGCGGCGGAGGCCTATCCCGGCTGGGATCTGTCCGGCGATGCCCTGGCCAAGGCCGACCTTACCCGCCTGTCGGCGCCGGAGGAGGTGGACCTGGTCCGGCAGATGCTGTCCTTCCCGCGCCTTGTGGAGGCGGCGGCGGAGGCACATGAGCCGCACCGGGTGGCCTTCTACCTGTATGACCTGGCCTCATCCTTCCACGGTTTGTGGAACAAGGGGCGGGACGACACCACCCTGCGCTTCCTGATCGAGACGGACCCGGAACTGACCCGGGCGCGGCTGGCGCTGGTCAAGTCCGTCTCGCTGGTGGTGGCCGCGGGCTTGCAGATCATGGGCGTGGAGCCCGTCGAGGAGATGCGCTGAGGCGCGAGGGAAAGCAGCATGTCCTTCCACGACGAGGATGATGGCCGGGAGCGGAACGAGGGGCTGCGGGTGGAGCCGGGCTACAACCCCCGCGCCGCCTATGGCGCGGGGTTGAGCGCCACGCCGCGGGCCCAGCCGCGCACGGCCCCGCCGGCCGATGACGGCTATGGGCAGCAGGGCTATGGCCAGCAGCACGGTTATGACGGCTATGATCAGCAGGGCTACGCCGTCTCGGCGGAGCGGCCGCGCAAGCGCACCGTCACGAGCGCGGCCATCCTGCTGCTGGGCGTCGGCGCCTTCGGCGGGATCATCTATTACGCCTACAGCCAGGGCATGCGGGCGGGCACCGAAAGCGTCGCCCCCATCCTGCGCGCCGACCCGACCCCCACCAAGGTGAAGCCGGAGCAGCCGGGCGGGCTGGACGTGCCGCACCAGGACAAGCTGGTCTATGACCGGCTGACCTCCGGCGGCAACCCCGGCCAGCCGGAGGTGGAGCGCCTGCTGCCCCCGCCGGAAACCCCGCTGGAGCGCCCCAAGGCCGAGCCGCCGCCGGAGCAGGTGGCCCAGGCCCCCGCGGAGGTCGCCCCACCGGAACCGCCGCCCGCTGCCACCGCGCCCGCCACCACCCCGGCGGCACCGCCCCCGGC